>NZ_JAFMSW010000005.1:0-847 GCF_017916385.1 Nocardioides xinjiangensis | reverse complement strand
GGGGTTGGTGGGGTTGTTGTTTGAGATCTGCATAGTGGACGCGAGCATCTTTGTAGCTCGTCTGACCTGCACGAGGTGGCCTTCGGGTTGTCTGGGTGGCGGGTCGTGACAAGTTGCGTATGGCATGGCCGGCTTTTCCTGGCTGGTCGTGTCGGCCGGCTCGCCCGTTGATTGTCGGGTGGGTTGGTGTGTGTTGTTTTGACGTTGTTGAGACAAGCTATGAAGGGCACATGGTGGATGCCTTGGCATCAAGAGCCGATGAAGGACGTTGGAGCCTGCGATAAGCCCTGGGGAGTTGGCAACCAAGCTGTGATCCGGGGGTGTCCGAATGGGGAAACCCAGCACGAGTCATGTCGTGTTACCCGCACCTGAACACATAGGGTGTGTGGAGGGAACGTCGGGAAGTGAAACATCTCAGTACCGACAGGAAGAGAAAACAACAGTGATTCCGAGAGTAGTGGCGAGCGAAATCGGATGAGGCTAAACCGCGGTTGTGTGATACCCGGCAGGGGTTGCAGTCGCGGGGTCGTGGGACCGCTCAATCGGATCTGCCGGTCCGGTGCAGAGTGAGAAACCAGTGTGGAAGTCGAAGCCGGTTGGAAAGCCGTACCGTAGAGGGTGATAGGCCCGTAGACGTAAAGCGCTGGCTCTGGAGCGTGTTCCCAAGTAACACGGAACCCCTGAAATTCCGTGTGAATCTGGCGGGACCACCCGTTAAGCCTAAATACTCCTTGATGACCGATAGCGGACAAGTACCGTGAGGGAAAGGTGAAAAGTACCCCTGGCGGGGAGTGAAATAGTACCTGAAACCGTGTGCCTACAATCCGTCGGAGCTTCGCCTTGTGCG
>NZ_JAFMSW010000003.1:0-2717 GCF_017916385.1 Nocardioides xinjiangensis | reverse complement strand
AATGTATGTCCGGCGGCGTCCTACTCTCCCACAACCTCTCGGTTGCAGTACCATCGGCGCTGAAAGGCTTAACTTCCGGGTTCGGTATGGGACCGGGTGTTTCCCGTTTCGCTATGGCCGCCGTAACTCTTTCAACCTGTTGCAAACCCCTGTTGGGTTTGTTGGTTGGGAACTGCGTAGTGGACGCGAGACATGTGCACCCGAGGTTGTTCGGGTGTGTGTGGTGTTGTGTACGTGGTTGGGACAAGCCCTCGGCCTATTAGTACCGGTCGGCTGGGCATTACTGCTGTACACCTCCGGCCTATCAACCCCATGTTCTGTGGGGGGCCTTACCCACTTGTGTGGTGGGAAACCTCATCTTGAAACGTGCTTCCCGCTTAGATGCATTCAGCGGTTATCACTTCCGAACGTAGCCAACCAGCCGTGCTCTTGGCAGAACAACTGGCACACCAGAGGTTCGTCCATCCCGGTCCTCTCGTACTAGGGACAGCCTTTCTCAAGTTTCCTGCGCGCGCGGCGGATAGGGACCGAACTGTCTCACGACGTTCTAAACCCAGCTCGCGTGCCGCTTTAATGGGCGAACAGCCCAACCCTTGGGACCTACTCCAGCCCCAGGATGCGACGAGCCGACATCGAGGTGCCAAACCATCCCGTCGATATGGACTCTTGGGGAAGATCAGCCTGTTATCCCCGGGGTACCTTTTATCCGTTGAGTGACCACGCTTCCACGTGCCGTGGCCAGATCACTAGTTCCGACTTTCGTCCCTGCTCGACATGTCTGTCTCACAGTCAAGCTCCCTTGTGCACTTACACTCGCCACCTGATTGCCAACCAGGCTGAGGGAACCTTTGAGCGCCTCCGTTACATTTTAGGAGGCAACCGCCCCAGTTAAACTACCCATCAGGCACTGTCCCTGATCCGGATAACGGACCTAGGTTAGACATCTAGTACGACCAGAGTGGTATTTCAACGTTGACTCCACCTCAACTGGCGTCGAGGTTTCACAGTCTCCCACCTATCCTACACAAGCCGTACCAAACACCAATACCAAACTATAGTAAAGGTCCCGGGGTCTTTCCGTCCTGCCGCGCGTAACGAGCATCTTTACTCGTAGTGCAATTTCGCCGAGTCCATGGTTGAGACAGTGGGAAAGTCGTTACTCCATTCGTGCAGGTCGGAACTTACCCGACAAGGAATTTCGCTACCTTAGGATGGTTATAGTTACCACCGCCGTTTACTGGGGCTTAAATTCTCAGCTTCGACACAAGTGTCTAACCGGTCCTCTTAACCTTCCAGCACCGGGCAGGAGTCAGTCCGTATACATCGTCTTACAACTTCGCACGGACCTGTGTTTTTAGTAAACAGTCGCTTTCCCCTGGTCTCTGCGGCCATCACCGCTTCCCCCAGCAAGTGGGTTCACGGATCCGGCCCCCCTTCTCCCGAAGTTACGGGGGCATTTTGCCGAGTTCCTTAACCATGGTTGTCTCGATCGCCTTAGTATTCTCTACTTGATCACCTGAGTCGGTTTGGGGTACGGGCGGCTCGTTGCTCGCTAGAGGTTTTTCTCGACAGCATAGGATCACCCACTTCGCCATATTGGCTCCGCGTCACGTCTCAGACACGTGTCTGGCGGATTTGCCTACCAGACGTCCTACACGCTTGCCCACAGACAACCATCGCTGTGGCTGGGCTACCTTCCTGCGTCACCCCATCGCTTGACTACTACCAGCTCGGGTCCCACGCTCCACACCACGGCCTCGCCCCGAAGGGTCCGGTCCATGATGCTTCGGGTGGTTAGCATCACCGGGTTCGTCATGGGCGCAACTTCGCCGGTACGGGAATATCAACCCGTTGTCCATCGACTACGCCTGTCGGCCTCGCCTTAGGTCCCGACTTACCCAGGGCAGATTAGCTTGACCCTGGAACCCTTGATCATTCGGCGCACGGGTTTCTCACCCGTGATTCGCTACTCATGCCTGCATTCTCACTCGTGTGGCCTCCACGCCTGGATCACTCCGGCGCTTCACTGCCCACACGACGCTCCCCTACCCATCCAACGCACTGAACACGGATCGAGTCCGTGCTGATGTATTCGTTGAATGCCATAGCTTCGGCGGATGACTTGAGCCCCGCTACATTGTCGGCGCGGAATCACTTGACCAGTGAGCTATTACGCACTCTTTCAAGGGTGGCTGCTTCCAAGCCAACCTCCTGGTTGTCAATGCGACTCCACATCCTTTTCCACTTAGTCACCGCTTAGGGGCCTTAGCTGATGGTCTGGGCTGTTTCCCTCTCGACTACGGAGCTTATCCCCCGCAGTCTCACTGCTGCGCTCTCACTTACCGGCATTCGGAGTTTGGCTAACGTCAGTAACCTTGTAGGGCCCATCGGCTATCCAGTGCTCTACCTCCGGCAAGAAACACGCAACGCTGCACCTAAATGCATTTCGGGGAGAACCAGCTATCACGAAGTTTGATTGGCCTTTCACCCCTATCCACAGGTCATCCCCTCAGTTTTCAACCTAAGTGGGTTCGGTCCTCCACGTCGTCTTACCGACGCTTCAACCTGCCCATGGATAGATCACTTCGCTTCGGGTCTTGAGCGCGCTACTGAATCGCCCTGTTCGGACTCGCTTTCGCTACGGCTTCCCCACACGGGTTAACCTCGCAACACACCGCAAACTCGCAGGCTCATTCTTCAAAAGGCACGCCGTCACC
>NZ_JAFMSW010000002.1:0-571951 GCF_017916385.1 Nocardioides xinjiangensis | reverse complement strand
TGGCAGGGGCCACCAGTGATCTGGTGGCCCCTGCGCCATTTGGCGGCGCAGGTGAGTACCGTTGCACCCGGGACGGGCGGAGCGTCGTCGAGCTGAAGAAGGAGAGTGCGGCTGTGGCCGAGGACCGTCGAGGACAGCGACCGGCACGAGGTGGCTCGGGCGGGAGCCGGCGTGGGCCGTCCGGCGGAGAGCCGTCCCGCGGCCGGGGCGCGCCCTCGCGCGGTGCAGAGCAGGGCGGGAAGCCGACCGGCGGGAAGCCGACCGGCGGCAAGCCGACCGGCGGCAAGCCGACCGGCGGCAAGCCGACCGGCGGCAAGCCCGCCGGCGGCAAGCCCGCCGGCGGCAGGAGCGGTGGCAGGCCGTCCGACGGCCGGAAGCCGTCGGGCTCGCAGCAGCGGGCGTTCCGCCCGCGTGCCGAGGAGCGGCCACGGACCGCCGACCAGGCCGCCTACGACGGCCCCGACCTGCCCGAGGGGATCACCGGCGCCGAGCTCGACCACGGTGTCCGGGCGCAGCTGAAGGGGTTGCCCGAGAAGCTCGCGGCACGGGTGGCTCGCCATCTCGCTGCAGCCGGGATGTACATCGACGAGAACCCGGAGCTGGCCTACCAGCACGCACTGGCAGCGCGGGCGCGCGCCTCGCGGATCGCCGTGGTGCGGGAGGCGGCGGGGGAGTCGGCGTACGCCGCGGGCCACTACGCCGAGGCGCTCGCCGAGCTGCGCGCGGCGAAGCGCATGAACGGCGCCACCGACTACCTGCCGATCATGGCCGACTGCCACCGGGCCCTCGGCAACCCGGAGCAGGCGATCAAGCTCGCCAAGAGCCCCTCGGTCGCGAACTTCAGCTCCGAGGCCAAGGCGGAGATGACGCTGGTGGAGGCCGGAGCCCGGCGTGACATGGGCCAGCTCGACGCCGCGCTCCGTACGCTCGAGCTCGCGCCGCTGACGTCGAAGAGCCGCGCCCCGTGGGTCGTCCGGCTGCGCTACGCGTACGCCGACACGCTCGAGGCGGCGGGCCGCGAGGCCGACGCCCTGGCGTGGTTCCACCGCACGCACGCGATCGACTCCGAGGAGCTCACCGACGCCGCGGCTCGTGCCGACCTCCTCGAGCGCCGCCAGGACTGATCGGCCCGGGCGCTGGCATTCGGGCGCCACTTCGGTCACAATGGGGCCCATAATCACATAGGTGTCACTCGACTCTCGTTGAGCACTGACGACAGAACGCTGGGGAAGGCGCATCTGGAGCGTCGGAACTCAAGGAGGTCTAGGTGACCACACGCATTGCTTCCCGCCCGGACGGTCCGGCGACGAGGGGCATCCTCTACGTGCACTCGACCCCCTCCGCACTCTGCCCGCACATCGAGTGGGCGGTCGGTGGGGTGCTCGGCGTCGCCGTGTCGCTCGACTGGACGCCGCAGCCCGCCCAGCCGGGGACCTACCGCGCCGAGCTGTCGTGGAGCGGTCAGGCCGGCACCGCCGCGGCGGTCGCCTCGGCGCTGCGGGGGTGGAACCACCTCCGCTTCGAGATCACCGAGGAGCCGACGAGCTCGACCGAGGGCACCCGGTTCTCGTGCACGCCCGACCTGGGCATCTTCCACGCCATCACCGGCCCGCACGGCGACATCCTGATCCCCGAGGACCGGCTGAAGGCAGCCGTGGTGAAGGCCGCCCTGGGCGACACGACGCTCCTGGTCGAGATCGACAACCTCCTCGGCAAGCCGTGGGACGACGAGCTCGAGACCTTCCGGCACGCCGGTGAGGGCGCACCGGTGCGGTGGCTGCACCAGGTGGTCTGACCTTCAGCGGTTCCGCCTACGCAACCGGAAGCTCTCGGTCACCGTCACGGACGTCTCCTTCGACGTCCCCTCGTAGGCGGTCAGCCGACCCGTCAGCCTGAAGCGCCCCGGCGACGTGGCCCGCCGGCAGAGCCGGTAGGTGAGCACGCCCGCCTCGTCGTCGTAGGGGCCGAGGAGCGACTGCGAGTTGACGCCCCTGTCGAAGCGGTCCTGCAGCGTGATGTCGAACGTCCAGTCCTCCGACTCCGACACGACCGCGTAGGCGTAGCGGTAGTCCTTGCACCCCCGCCTCAGGCGGCCGTCCGCTGCGCTCAGCGTCCCGGAGACCTCGACCTGCTGGACCTCGGCCGTGGGCGGCGGCACCGGGTCCGTCGGCAGCGGCGGCAGCGGGACCGGCAGCACGCCGCCCGCGGTGACGACCGCCGAGGCGAGCAGGGTCGACAACATGGCACCTCCGAGGGGTTCGGAGGGTCAACGACCGGGATGTGACGTACGTTACGTGCCGGCCCGCCGCCGGTTCAGAGAGGGATGTTGCCGTGGCGCCCCCGGCGTACGCCGGCCGTGTCGATCTCGTGGCGCATCGCCTGGGCGATGGCGCTGCGGGTGCGGGTCGGCTCGACCACCTCGTCGACGACCCCGATCTCGACGGCCTTGTCCACGCCGCCGGCGATGCGCTCGTGCTCGGCGGCCAGCTCGGCCTCGACCTGCGGGCGGATCTCGGGCGAGACCTCGGCGAGCTTGCGGCGGTGCAGGATGCGGATGGCCGCCACGGCGCCCATGACGGCGACCTCGGCGCCCGGCCACGCGAGCACGCGGGTGGCTCCGAGCGAGCGGGCATTCATCGCGATGTAGGCGCCGCCGTAGGTCTTGCGGGTCACCAGCGTGACGCGGGGGACCACGCACTCGCCGAAGGCGTGCAGCAGCTTGGCGCCCCTGCGCACCACCCCGTCCCACTCCTGCCCGACGCCGGGGAGGTAGCCGGGCACGTCGACCAGCACGACGATGGGGACGCCGAAGGCGTCGCACATCCGCACGAAGCGGGAGGCCTTCTCCGCGGACAGCGAGTCGAGGCAGCCGCCCAGGCGCAGCGGGTTGTTGGCGACGACACCGACCGTCCGGCCGCCGAAGCGGCCGAGGGCGGTGACGATGTTGGGCGCCCAGCGGGCGTGGAGCTCCTGCATGGTGCCCTCGTCGAGCAGGCCCTCGACGAGGGGGTGCACGTCGTAGGCGCGCTTCTTCGACTCGGGAAGGAGGGCGCCGAGGTCGCGGTCCTCGACGGAGTCGGCGGCCAGGCTGCCCTGGGCCCCGAGCAGCGAGGCGACCGTGCGCGCCTTGTCGAGCGCCTCGCGCTCGGACTCGGTGAGGATGTGCACCACGCCCGAGCGGCGCCCGTGCGGCTCCGGACCACCGAGGCGGAGCATGTCGACGTCCTCACCGGTCACGGAGCGGACCACGTCGGGTCCGGTCACGAAGATCCGGCCCTCCGGACCGAGGATCACGACGTCGGTGAGCGCCGGGCCGTAGGCGGCGCCGCCCGCGGCCGGACCGAGGACCACGGACACCTGCGGGATGACCCCGGAGGCCTGCGTCATGACCTGGAAGATGCGGCCGACGGCGTGGAGGGACAGCACGCCCTCGGCGAGCCGGGCGCCCCCGGAGTGCCAGAGGCCGATGATCGGCACCCCGTCGGTGATCGCGCGGTGGTAGGCGTCGACCACGACGCGGCAGCCGACGTCGCCCATCGCGCCGCCCATGACGGTCGCGTCGCTGCAGAAGGCGACGACCGACGTGCCGTCGACCCGGCCGACGGCGGCGAGCATCCCGGACTCGTCGTCGGGCGTGATGAGCTCGAGGGTGCCCTCGTCGAGGAGTGCCGTGAGCCGGTGCACCGGGTTGCGCGGGTCCTGCTCGCGCGGGAGCTTGGCGGGCTTGCCGGCGGTGGCCGTGGTGGTGGTCATCAGAGGCTCCCGAAGGCGACCGCGACGTTGGCCCCGCCGAACCCGAACGAGTTGTTGAGCGCGACGATGTCGCCCTGCGGGAGGTCGCGCCTGGAGGTGGGGATGTCCAGCTCGACCTCCGGGTCCAGGTCGTCGAGGTTGATGGTCGGCGGGCTGACCCGGTCGTGCAGGGCCATGACCGTGGCCACGGCCTCGAGCGCCCCGGCCCCGCCGAGCAGGTGGCCGGTCATGGACTTCGTGCTGGTCACCACGCACCGGTCGACGTGCTGGCCGAGGACGGCGTGCAGCATCAGGCCCTCGGCGATGTCGCCCTTCGGCGTGGAGGTGGCGTGGGCGTTGACGTGGACGACCGACGCCGGGTCGACGTCGCCCTCGCGGAGGGCCATCGCGATGGCGCGTGTGCCGCCGCGGCCCTCGGGGTCGGGCTGGGCGATGTCGTGGGCGTCGTTGCTGATGCCGGCGCCGCGGACCTCGGCGTACGCCTTCGCGCCGCGGGCACGCGCGTGCTCCTCGGACTCGAGGACCAGCACGGCGCCGCCCTCGCCCAGGACGAAGCCGTCGCGGGCGGTGTCCCAGGGACGGGAGACGGTGGTGGGGTCGGCTGCGTTCTTCGACAGCGCCATCATGTTGGCGAACGCCGCCATGGGCAGCGGGTGGATCGCGGCTTCGGTGCCACCGGCGATCACCACGTCGGCGCGGCCGAGCCGGATCAGGTCGACGGCCATCGCGATGGCCTCGTTGCCCGAGGCGCAGGCCGAGGTGGGGGCGTGGACGGCCGCGCGGGCGCCGTACTTGAGGCTGACGTTCGCGGCCGGGGCGTTGGGCATGAGCATCGGCACCGCGAGCGGCGAGACCCGCCGCGCCCCCTTCTGCAGGAGGGCGTCGTAGTTCTCGAGGAGCGTGGTGACGCCGCCGATGCCGGAGGCGACGGCCACGCCGAGGCGCTCGGGCTCCAGGCCGGCGCCGTCGAGGCCGGCGTCGGCCCAGGCCTGGTCGGCGGCGACCATGGCGAACTGGCTGGACCGGTCGAGCCGGCGTGCCTTGACCCGCTCGAGGACCTCGGAGGGCTCGACGGCCACCCGGCCGCCGATGCGCACGGGCAGCTGCTCGACCCACTCGTCGGTGAGGTGCGCGATGCCGGAGGTCCCCGACAGCAGGGCCTGCCACGTGGAGGCGACGTCACCTCCCACGGGGGACGTGGTGCCGAGGCCGGTGACGACTACGCGGGTCGAGGGCATCAGATGGGTTTCCGTTTCTCGCGGCGGTGGGTGGTTCGCAGGGGTGGAGGAGCGGCCCGGGGCGCGGGGGCCGGCGTCGACGCCGGCCCCCGCGACGTGCCGGGGTGTCAGCCCTGGGCGCGCTCGATGTAGGCGACGGCGTCGCCGACGGTCTTGAGGTTCTTGACCTCGTCGTCGGGGATGGTCACGCCGAACTTCTCCTCCGCGGCCACGACGACCTCGACCATGGAGAGCGAGTCGACGTCGAGGTCGTCCACGAAGGACTTGTCCAGCTGGACGTCGTCGGCGTCGACGCCGGCGACCTCGTTGACGATGTCGGCGAGGTCGGCGCGGATTTCTTCGGTGGTGGCCATGGGCCTTCCCTTCTTGTTGTGGGTGGTGCAGGGGTCAGGGGACGGTGACGACCTGGGCGGCGTACGCCAGGCCGGCGCCGAAGGCGATGAGCAGCGCGGTGTCGCCGCTGCGGGCGTCGCCCTCGAGCATCATCCGGTCGAGCGCGAGCGGGATGGAGGCGGCCGAGGTGTTGCCCTGGTCGGCGATGTCACGGCCGATGCGGACGTGCTCGGGGAGCTTCATCGACCGGGCCATCGCGTCGATGATGCGCATGTTGGCCTGGTGGGGCACGAAGACGTCGAGCTCCTCGGCGCTGACGCCGGCGGCGTCGAGCGCCTGCTGCGCCACCTTCGCCATCGTGAAGGAGGCCCAGCGGAACACGGGGTTGCCCTGCATGGTGAGGTGCGGCATCACGCCGGACCCGGGCTCCTGGTCGCTGCCGACGACGTCGCGCCAGTCCTCGCGCTGGCGGATGAGGTCGTACTGCTCCCCGTCCGAGCCCCAGACCACCGGCCCGACACCCGGGACGTCGCTCGGGCCGATCACGGCCGCACCGGCCCCGTCGGCGAAGATGAAGGCGGTGCCGCGGTCGGTCATGTCGGTGATGTCGGAGAGCCGTTCGACGCCGATGACCAGGACGTGGCGGGCGCTGCCGCCGCGCACCATGTCGGAGCCGAGTGCGACCGCGTGGCAGAAGCCGGCGCAGGCGGCGGAGATGTCGAACGCGGCGGCGTGGTCGGTCCCGAGCTCGGTGGCGATCGCCGGGGCGATGGCGGGCGTCTGCAGCAGGTGGCTGACCGTCGCGACCACGACGCAGTCGACCTGCGCGGCCGTGACGCCGGCGCGTTCGAGGGCCTGCCGGGAGGCGGCCACGCTCATCATCTGCACGGTCTCCTCGGGCGAGGCGAAGCGCCGTGTCCTGATGCCCGAGCGTTGCTGGATCCACTCGTCGCTGGAGTCGATCGCGTCGACCACCTCGGAGTTCGGGACCAGGCGGGACGGCCGGTAGACGCCGAGTCCCAGGATGCGGGCGTGCGCCGCGCCGGCGGGGGCGTTGATCGTGGCCATCAGAGGGACGCCTCGGGGTGCAGGCGCAGCAGCGGCTGGCCGGGCGCGACGAGGTCGCCGTCCTCGACGAGCCACTCGACCACCGAGCCGCCGTGCGGGGCGGTGATCTCCGTGCGGTCGCGGAGGCTGGCGACGGCACCGATCGTGGCACCCGGGGCGAGCAGGTGCAGCTGAGCGGCCTCGGCGGAGATGTGGAAGGTGCCCTTGGCGGGCGAGACGACCATGCGCCACGTCGGCGTGGTCTCGATCATCGACGCCTCGCCGTGCTTGTCGCAGAACTCCCGTGCCGCGTCGAGCTGGTCGGGTGTCTTGAGGGCGAAGGTCTCCACGCCCTTGAGCGCCCGCTTCGCGATGCCGGTGAGGGTGCCGGCGGGCGGCATCTCGAGGATGCCGGTCACGCCGAGGTCGGCCATGGTCTCCATGCAGAGGTCCCAGCGCACCGGGTTGGCGATCTGGCCGACGATCCGGCGCAGCACCTCGCGCCCGTCGTGGACGACCTGCCCGTCGCGGTTGGAGATGACCGGGGTGCGGGGGTCGTGGGTCGAGACCGACCGGGCGAGTCCCGCGAGGCGGTCGACGGCCGGCGCCATGTGGCTCGTGTGGAACGCGCCGGCCACGCTGAGCGGCATCAGCCGGGCCTTCGCCGGGGGCTCCTCGGCGAAGGCGGCGAGCTGCTCCATCGTGCCGGCGGCGACGACCTGCCCCGGGCCGTTGTCGTTGGCGGGCGTCAGTCCGTGGCGCTCGATGGAGGCGAGGACCTCCTCGCGGTCGCCGCCGAGCACGGCCGTCATGCCGGTGGCCGTGGTCGCCGCGGCGTCGGCCATCGCGTTCCCGCGCTCGCGGACGAGGACCATCGCCTGCTCGGCGGTGATGGCACGGGCGCCCGCGGCCGCGGTGAGCTCGCCGACGCTGTGGCCGGCGACGGCGCCGATCCGCGCGAACGCGTCGGCGGGGTGCGGGAAGAGGTCGAGGGCGGCGATCAGGCCGGTGGCGACCAGCAGCGGCTGGGCGATCTTGGTGTCGCGGATCGTCTCGGCGTCGGCCTCGGTGCCGTAGTGCGCCAGGTCGATCCCGGCGACGGTGGCCAGCCAGTCGAAGCGGGCCGCGAAGGTGGGGTCCTCCAGCCAGGGCGAGAGGAAACCGGGGGTCTGGGCCCCTTGACCGGGAGCGACGATGACGAGCACACCACCACTGTGCCGGGTCTGGGCAGCTCGTCGCGGGTCCGGCGCCGACGAAACTCACCCCCGGAACGTTGGAGGTTCCCTACAAATGCGTGCGGCCCGACTGTCGTCCCAGGATGAGCGCCAGCTGCAGGGCGAAGGCCTCCCGCGGTCGGGTCGGCGACCAGCCGGTGGCGTCGGAGATCTGTCGCAGCCGGTAGCGCACCGTGTTGGGGTGCACGAACAGGGCGCGGGCCGTCGCCTCGATCGAGGAGCCGTGCTCGAACCAGGCGCCGAGCGTCTCGATCAGGGTGCCCCGGGCGGCCATGAGCGGGAGGTAGACCTCCTCGACGAGGTGGCGCCGGGCGTGGCCGTCGCCGGCCAGCGCGCGCTCGGGGAGCAGGTCCCGGCTGGCCACCGGCCGCGGCGCGTCGGGCCAGCCGCTGGCCGCGCGGTGTGCGGACAGCGCCGCCCGCGCCGAGGCGCTGGCGTGGGCGAGGTCGGCGGTCACCGGGCCGACCACCACGGGGCCCTCGCCGAAGTGGTCGAGCAGCCGGGTGGCGGCCTTCAGCGGGTCGCTCACCCCGCCGAGCACCACCACCAGCCGGTCGCCCTGCGTGGCGCACAGGGCGTCCATGTCGCCGGCGCGCGCCGAGCGGCGCACGGACTCGAACACGTCGAGCTCGGCACGGTGGGGAGGCACCGCGCCCAGCACGACGGCGACGTCCCCGTGGGCGCCCCAGCCGAGCGCGCTGGCGCGCGAGAGCACGGTCTCGTCCGCCTCCGCACGTACGACGGCGTCGACCACGAGGGCCTCGAGCCGGGCGTCCCAGGCTCCGCGCGACTCCGCGGCGCGGGCGTACACCGCGGCGGTCGCGAACGCGACCTCACGGGCGTAGCGGAGCACGGCGTCGTGCACCTCGCCGGCGTCCTCGGGGTCGAGGAGCGCGTCGATGGTGGTCTCGACCACGCGGATGCTGAGCCGCACCAGCTCGACGGTCTGCTGCAACGAGATCACGCCCGTCAGCTCGCGCGGCGCGGCGCCGAAGACCACGACGTCGAGCGGGTCGTGCGCCGAGGCCTCGACCTCGCGGTCGAACCAGTCCACGAAGCCCCGGATGCCGGCCTGCACGATGAGGCCGACCCACGAGCGGTCCTCCGCGCTGAGGTCGTCGAACCAGGGGAGGTCGCTCGACATCCGGGCCGTGGCCGCCGTGCTCAGCGCTCCCGTCGAGTTGCGCAGCGCCTCGGCGGCGCGGCGTCTCGAGGCGGGCATGGCACGACTGTAGTGGGATCCCACCCGTAGTGGGGTTCCCACGAAGCGCGGCGGCGTCGCCCCGCTCCGCTCCGCGGCGCATCGCAGGCTCGCTCGCCGGGTACGGGCGCCACGCCGGTCGGACCCGGCAGCCGTCCCGATCGGAGGTCTCGTGCGCCGCACTGCCACGCCGCACCTGGAGCACGTCGTCGTGCACGGGCACCGGCGCGCGTACGTCCGGGCCGGCTCGGGTCCGGTCGTCCTGCTGCTGCACGGCCTCGGCTGCGACCACACCACGTGGGACGCCGTCATCGACTCGCTCGCCCGGACCCACACCGTGATCGCCCCCGACCTGCTCGGCCACGGCGCCTCGGACAAGCCGCGGGGCGACTACAGCGTCGCGGGCTACGCCAACGGGGTGCGCGACCTGCTGACGGTGCTGGGTGTCGACTCCGCGACGGTGGTCGGGCACAGCTTCGGTGGCGGGGTGGCGATGCAGTTCGCCTACCAGTTCCCCGGGCTCACCGAGCGGCTGGTGCTCGTGGGCTCCGGCGGCCTCGGGCCGGAGGTCTCACCCGCCATCCGCGCGAACACGACGCCGGGCTGGCAGCACGCCATGGGTGTGCTGGCCGCTCCGGGCGTGCGCCACCTGGCCGGCACCACCATGCGGCTCCTCGCGCGCAGCGGGGTGCGAGGGCTGCGCGACCTCGGTGAGGCGGCCGACGTGTACGACTCGTTCCGCGACCGCCACGCGCGGGCGGCGATCCGCCACGTCGTGCGGGCGGTGGTGGACTGGAAGGGCCAGGTCATCACGATGGCCGACCGCGCCTACCTGACCGAGGCGATGCCGATCTGCGTCGTGTGGGGCGCGGACGACCGGGTGATCCCCGCCTCGCACGCCGACAACACCCGTGAGCTCGCGCCCGGCGCGCGGATCGAGGTCGTCCCCAACGCCGGGCACTTCCCGCACAAGGACCACCCCGAGCGGTTCGCCAAGATCGTGCGGGACTTCATCCGGACGACCGAGCCGAGCCGGCACGACCCCGAGCGGTGGCGGCGCCTGCTGCTGCAGGGCGCCGCCACCGAGCCCGTCGAGGCCGAGGCCGGGGAGCGCCCGCTGCAGCCGGTGCCCGAGGCGGGCTGAGGACTCCCCGGCCCGCGGCCGTCGGGGGAGGGGACGCGAGGTCGAGCGACCTCAGGCGTCCCCGCCCTCCTGCTTGATGTCCCTCGTCGCGGTGGGGTCGTCGATCTTGTAGCGCTGCGCGGCCTCGACGACCTTCTCCACCGCGATCTCGCCCGCGTCGGCCAGGGCCTGGAGGGCCTGGACGACGACGCTGACGGCGTCGATGTGGAAGAAGCGCCGGGCGGCGGGGCGGGTGTCGGCGAAGCCGAACCCGTCGGCGCCCAGGACGCGGTAGTCGCCGGGCACCCAGCGCGCGATCTGCAGCGGGACGGCCCGCATGTAGTCCGACACCGCGACGACCGGACCCCGCACGCCGGCCAGCTTGTCGCTGACGTAGGCCGTGCGCCGCTCCTCGCCGGGGTGCAGGAGGTTCCACTCCTCGGCGGCGACGGCGTCGCGGGCCAGCTCGTTCCACGACGTGACCGACCAGAGGTCGGACTGCACGCCCCAGTCCTCGGCGAGCATCCGGGCCGCGTCGTGGATCCACGGGTAGCCGACGCCGGAGGCGAGCAGCTGGACCCGCGGGCCATCGCCCTCGGCAGTCGAGACCCGGTGGATGCCCCGGAGGATGCCCTCGCGGTCGACGTCGGCCGGCTCGGCCGGCATCGAGACGGGCTCGTTGTAGACGGTGAGGTAGTAGATGACGTCCTCGCCCTGGCCGTCAGGCCCGCCGGAGCCGTACATCCGCTCGAGGCCGTCCTGCATGATGTGGGCGATCTCGTAGGCGAACGCCGGGTCGTAGTGGACGACCGCCGGGTTGGTCGAGGCCAGCAGCGGGGAGTGGCCGTCGGCGTGCTGGAGGCCCTCGCCCGTCAGGGTCGTGCGACCCGCGGTCGCACCGATGAGGAAGCCGCGCGCGAGCTGGTCGGCCATCGCCCAGATCGAGTCGCCGGTGCGCTGGAAGCCGAACATCGAGTAGAAGATGTAGAACGGGATCATGTGCTCGCCGTGCGTGGAGTACGACGACCCGGCGGCGGTGGCCGACGCCATCGCGCCCGCCTCGGAGATGCCCTCGTGGAGCATCTGGCCCTGCGCCGACTCCTTGTAGGAGAGCAGCATCTTGCGGTCGACGGACTCGTACTGCTGGCCGCCCGGGTTGTAGACCTTGGCGCTCGGGAACATCGAGTCCATGCCGAACGTGCGGTACTCGTCGGGCGCGATCGGCACCAGGCGGTCACCGATCTCCGGGTCCTTCATCCAGTCGCGCAGCAGCCGGACGACGGCCATCGTCGAGGCGAACTTGTTCTTGCCCGAGCCCTGCTTGAGCTCGGCGTACAGCTCGTCACCCGGCAGCTTCAGCGCGGTGGCCCGGTTGACGCGGCGGGGGATCGAGCCACCGAGGGCCTTGCGGCGCTCGAGCATGTACTCGATCTCCGGGGCCTCGGCGCCGGGGTGGAAGAACGGCGCGCCGCCGGTGGACTCGTAGGACTCCTCGAGGTCGCGGTCGCTGATCGGCAGGTAGAGCCGGTCGCGGAACTTCTTGAGGTCCGCGAGGGTCAGCTTCTTCATCTGGTGGGTGGCGTTCTTGCCCTCGAGGGCGTCGATCGTCCATCCCTTGATGGTGTGGGCGAGGATCACCGTCGGCTGGCCGGTGTGCTTGCTCGCGGCGTCGAAGGCGGCGTACACCTTGCGGTAGTCGTGGCCGCCGCGCGGCAGCTTCTCGATCTGCGCGTCCGACATGTGCTCGACCATCTTGCGCAGGCGCGGGTCGCCGCCGAAGAAGTGCTCGCGGACGTAGGCGCCGTCCTCGGTGGAGTAGGTCTGGAACTGGCCGTCGGGCGTGGAGTTCATCTGGTTGACCAGCACCCCGTCGACGTCGCGGGCGAGGAGGGCGTCCCACTCGCGGCCCCAGACGACCTTGATGACGTTCCAGCCGGCGCCGCGGAAGTTGGCCTCGAGCTCCTGGATGATCTTGCCGTTGCCGGTGACGGGGCCGTCGAGCTGCTGGAGGTTGCAGTTGATGACCCAGGTGAGGTTGTCGAGCTCCTCGCGGGCCGCGACCCGGATGGCGCCGAGCGACTCGGGCTCGGCCATCTCGCCGTCGCCCATGAAGGCCCACACCCGCTGCTGCGTGGTGTCCTTGATGCCGCGGTTGTCGAGGTAGCGGTTGAACCGGGCCTGGTAGATCGAGCCGATGGCGGTGAGGCCCATCGACACCGTCGGGAACTCCCAGAAGTCGGGCATCAGACGGGGGTGGGGGTACGACGGCAGGCCGGCGCCCTTGCCGTGCTGGACCTCCTGGCGGAAGCGGTAGAGCTGCTCCTCGCTGAGCCGGCCCTCGAGGAAGGCGCGGGCGTACACCCCCGGCGAGCCGTGGCCCTGGATGTAGATCTGGTCGCCACCGCCCTCGTGGTCCTTGCCGCGGAAGAAGTGGTTGAAGCCGACCTCGTAGAGGCTGGCGGAGGACTGGTAGGTCGCGATGTGGCCGCCGACCTCGAGGCCCTTGCGGTTGGCCGAGGACACCATCACCGCTGCGTTCCACCGGATGAACGCGCGGATGCGGCGCTCGACCTCCTCGTCGCCGGGGAACCACGGCTCCCGCTCCGGCGGGATCGTGTTGATGTAGTCGGTGGAGCGCAGCGCCGGGACGCCGACCTGCTTCTCGCGGGCCCGCTCCAGCAGGCGCAGCATCACGTAGCGCGCCCGGTCGCGGCCCCGGTCGTCGAGCATCGCGTCGAAGGACGCGAGCCACTCCTGGGTCTCGTCGGGGTCGATGTCGGGCAGCTGCGTGGGGAGTCCCTCGTGGATCACCGACGCGACGGGGCTCTTGGTGGACTTCTCGGCGTCACTCACACGCTCATCGTGTCACGCGTCCTCCCGCCACGAAATCTACCCACGGGTAGTCCCATGCAGCGTGCCCCCGCGCACGGCGGGGTGCCCACCCGTCGGGAGCGGAGGCGGACGGGGTTGCGGCGCCTGCGGTTGTTCCTGTGGACTGTGCGCACCATGCCTGACCCGGACACCCGGCAGGCGTACCCGGACATTGGAGGCACTGCGTGAGCTCGACGGTGGGCGACTCCGCCCCGGTGACAGGCGTGGGGGACCGGCTCGGGCTCAAGCCCGGCATGGTCGTCCAGGAACTCGGCTGGGACAACGACACCGACGACGAGCTCCGCGTCGCGATCGAGGACCGCATCGACGCCGACATGGTCGACGGCGACTACGGCAACGTGGTCGACGCCGTCGTGCTGTGGTGGCGCGACGACGACGGTGACCTCGTCGACGGTCTCGTCGACGCGCTGACCGACCTCGTGGGCGGCGGCTCGATCTGGCTGCTGACGCCCAAGGTGGGCCGGCCGGGCACGGTCGACCCGGCGGACATCGCCGAGGCCGCGCCGATCGCCGGGCTCTCGCAGACGACCACGGCGGCGGTGAGCAAGGACTGGCAGGCCACCCGCCTGGTCGCCCCGAAGACTCCCGCGTGAGCCCTCGCGGCGTCCGGTCGACCCTCGGGGCGCGGGCGTCCGGCGCCGCGACGACCGTCCGCGTCCTCGGCCGCGCGGGCGTGATCCGGCCCTACGGCCCCCGCACCCTGTTCGACGTGGGCCGCACGGTGCTGCGCTGGGGCACCGGACCGGCGGGCGGCTTCGCGACGCTCGCGGCCCGCGCGCCCCACCGGGTGGGCGTCGTCGACGAGCTCGGCGAGCTGACGTGGGGCGAGCTGCACCGCCGCGCGAACTCGCTGGCACGCGCGCTCGCCGAGCGTGGCGTCGCGGAGGGTGACTCGGTCGCGGTGATGTGCCGCAACCACCGCGGCTTCATCGACGCCTCGATCGCGGTCGCGCGGCTCGGAGCCGACATCCTCTACCTCAACACCGCGTTCGCCGGGCCCCAGCTGGTCGACGTGCTCGAGCGCGAGGCGCCGAGCATGGTGATCCACGACGAGGAGTTCACCGGCCTGCTCGCGGGCGCCGACGTCGAGCGCCGGCTGCTGGCCTGGACCGACGGCGGGGCCGGCTCGGGCGACGGCGGCACCGAGACCCTCGAGCAGCTGGTGACGGCGTACGACGAGAGCGACCTGACGCCGCCGCGGCGCCACTCCCGGATCGTCATCCTCACCTCCGGCACGACCGGCACGCCCAAGGGGGCGCCGCGCAACGAGGCCGGCATCGACGCGGCGGTCTCGCTGCTGTCCCGGATGCCCCTGCGGGCCGGGTGGCGCACGCACATCGCGGCGCCGCTGTTCCACACGTGGGGGTTCGCGCACCTCGCCCTGGCGATGCTGCTCGGCTCGACGGTGGTGCTGCGCCGCAGCTTCGACCCCGCCGCCGCGCTGCGCACCGTGCAGGACGAGCGCTGCCAGTCGATGGTCGTCATCCCGGTGATGCTGCAGCGGATCCTGGCGCTGGGTCCCGACGAGCTGGCCGGGACCGACCTCTCGCGCGTCCGGGTCGTGGCGTCCTCGGGCTCGGCGCTGCCGGCCACGCTGGCGCAGGAGTGGATGGACCGCTTCGGCGACAACCTCTACAACATCTACGGCTCGACCGAGGTGGCCTACGCGTCCATCGCGACGCCGGAGGACCTGCGCGCCGACCCGACGTCCGCCGGCAGGCCGCCGCACGGGACCGTCGTGAAGATCCTCGACGAGGCCGGTCGGGAGGTCCCCGCCGGGGAGACCGGGCGGATCTTCGTCGGCAACGGCCTCCTGTTCGAGGGCTACACCAGCGGGGGGTCCAAGGAGGTCGTGGACGGGCTGATGTCGTCGGGCGACATCGGCTGGTTCGACGACACCGGTCGCCTGCACGTCGCCGGGCGCGACGACGACATGATCGTCTCCGGCGGCGAGAACGTCTTCCCGCAGGAGGTGGAGGACTGCCTGGTCGCGCACCCGCACGTCGAGGAGGTCGCTGCGGTCGGCGTGGACGACGACGACTATGGTCAGCGCCTGCGCGCCTTCGTGGTGCGCAGCGGCAGCGTGTCGGCGGACGAGCTGCGCGAGCACGTCAGGGCCAACCTGGCGAGGTTCAAGGTGCCGCGCGAGGTCGTCTTCCTCGACGAGCTGCCGCGCAACGCCACCGGCAAGGTCCTCAAGCGGGAGCTCGCCGAGTGGCAGGACCGGTCGCACGGCCGGGCACGAGACGACAGCGACGGCGAGGAAACAGCGTGACGGGCAACGGACTGCGCATCGGCGACGAGGCGCCGGACTTCGCGCTCCGCGACCAGTTCGGGCAGGACGTGCGGCTGGGCGACTTCCGCGGGCGCAAGGCGGTCGTGCTGATGTTCTTCCCGTTCGCCTTCACCGGCGTGTGCACCGGTGAGCTCTCGGGCGTGCGCGACCGGCTCGACGAGTTCCTGACCTTCGACTCCGAGGTGCTGGCCGTGTCCTGCGACTCGGTCTACTCGCTGCGCAGCTTCGCCGAGACCGAGGGCCTGAACTTCCCCCTGCTCTCGGACTGGTGGCCGCACGGCGCCGTCTCGCAGGCCTACGAGGTGTTCGACACGACGAAGGGCGCCGCACGGCGGTCGTCGTACGTCGTCGACCGCGAGGGCCGGCTGCGCTGGGCCGTCCACAACGCCAACCCCGACGGACGCGACCTGGACGAGCACCTGCGCCAGCTGCACGCGGCCCTCGAGTCGCACCTGGTCTAGACCGGAAAGCGGCAATTTCCGGATTCTCCGGACGCCGTTGCGCGGTGGTGTAATCTTCTTCTTGTTGAGCCGCTGGTGACCCGAGACGCCAGCGGCTCAACTCATTTCTCCCACGGGTCGCCCCGCCCGGCAGCGGCAATGGCCGCCCCGGTCCGCACGACGCGGGTGGTCCCGTAGTCTGTGCCGCGCGCGTCGGTAGCTCAGCGGTAGAGCACTCGGTTTACACCCGAGCGGTCGGCGGTTCGAAACCGTCCCGACGCACCGCGCTCCTGGCATTCCATGAGAGGCCTCTCACGGAGGCCTCACGGTCGGCTCACGCCACGTCGGCAGAGTCCCTCTCAACCGGGCCGCACGGCCCCCGACGAGAGGAACCACCATGCGGAAGATCCTTCCCACCCTGCTGCTCGGCGTCGCCGGCCTCACCGCCGTCGGCGTCGTCGCCATGTCGTCCCCGTTCGTCTCCTCGACGCCCGACGAGGCCACCAAGCGCGAGGACGACGCGCCCTCGCTGGTGCTGGTCTCCGACGACGACGATGACGACACCTTCGACGACGACGACGACACGCGGACCAACAGCCCGTCGTACACCGGTCAGAGCCGCGACACGAACGACTCGACCAACAGCAGGGTCAGCGCGGTCAGCCGCGACCGCGACAACAGCCGCGGCGACAGGACCCGCGACTGGACGCGCGACGGCGGCGACAAGACCCGTGACAAGACGGCCAACGCCACCAACGACCGCAGCCGCAACGACACGCGTCGCTGAGCGCGGAGCGGTGGGACGCGGAGCGGGAGGGACACCGACATGGGCAAGCGGGACGACGGCTGGGACCTCGCCGAGGGTGAGCTCCTGGCGCCCGGGCTGAGCGCCCTGCGCCGACTCGGCGGGGGAGCGGCCTACGAGGCCTGGCTGTGCTTCGACGAGGTCACCTGGTCGCCGGTCGTCGTCAAGGTCCTGCGTCCCTCGCAGGTGGAGGACGAGTCCTCCCGGCGCGGCCTGCGCCGGGAGGTCCTCGCCCTCGCCACCGTGAACCACCCCGTGGTCGTCCGCGGACTGCGCGACGGCCAGGACGGCGACCGGCCGCACGTGGTCCTCGAGCACATCGACGGGCCGCGCCTGTCGAGCCTGATCCGTCGCTACGGCCGCCTGCAGGAGCAGCAGTACCTGCCCCTCGCGATCGACGTCGCGGCGGCGCTGCACTACCTGCGCCACATCGGGTGGACCCACCTCGACATCAAGCCGAGCAACGTCATCATGGGCGCGCCCGCGCGACTGATCGACCTCTCCGTGGCACGCCCGGAGGAGGACGCCCGCCGGTTGCGCCACCCCATCGGGACCGACGCCTACATGGCGCCCGAGCAGTGCGACCCGACCGGGCCGGGGGAGCGCGTGCCGTCCTTCGCCTCCGACGTCTGGGGGCTGGGCGCGACGCTGTTCCACGCGGTCGCCGGGCGGCGGCCCTTCCAGCACGGCGACCCCGACGCGCGCGACGTGCGCGACCGCTTCCCGCAGCTGGTCGCCGAGCCCGCCGCGCTGCCCGACGACGTGCCCGCCGTGGTCGCCGAGGTCGTCCACGGCTGCCTGCGCCCGGACCCCGACGACCGGCCGCTGCCGCACGAGGTGGCCGAGGCCCTGGAGCCCGTCCTGGCCGGGCTCCCGCGCGGCTCGCTGGCCGGCTTCAGGATCCGCGGGTAGCGCTCGCGGTCGGACGCTCGGACCGCCCGGTCAGGCGTCCAGCCGGTAGCCGACGCCCCGCACCGTCGCGATCGCGCCGGCGCCGAGCTTCTTGCGCAGGTAGCCGACGTACACGTCGACGACGTTCGATCCCGGGTCGAAGTCGTAGCCCCACACCAGGTCGAGCAGCTGCTCCCGGGTCAGCACCTGGCCCGGGTTGAGCAGGAAGATCTCCGCCAGGGCGAACTCGCGGGCGGAGAGCTCGGACTCGCCCCGCGGCCCCGAGATGCGCCGCGTGCGCCGGTCCAGGCGCAGGCCGCCGACGACGAGGTCGTCCCCGCCGCCCGCCGGCGCGTCCGGCGGGGCGAGCGCCCGCAGCCGCAGCCGGATCCGGGCCATCAGCTCGGCGAAGCGGAACGGCTTGGCCATGTAGTCGTCGGCGCCGCTGTCGAGGGCCGTCACGGTGTCGGTGACGGAGTCGCGGGCGGTCAGCACGATGACCGGCATGCGGCTGCCCTGGGAGCGGAGCTGGTCGAGGACCTCGAAGCCGTCCATGCCGGGCAGCCCGATGTCGAGCACCATGAGGTCGAAGCGGCCCGACATCGCCTCGTCGAGCCCGCGCGGGCCGTCGCCGGCGATCGTCGGCTGGTGGCCCTCGGCGCGCAGGCCCTTGGCCACGAAGGAGGCGATCCGCTCCTCGTCCTCCACGATCAGGATCTGGGCCATGTCGTTTCCTCTCCTCGCCGGATGCGTCCACCTGATGTGGTCATCGCGTCATGGTCCGCTGGGGCAGGCGGATCTCGACGAGCGCGCCGCGCGGCTCGCCGTCCCGGATGCGCACCTCGCCGCCGTGCGCCTCGGCGATGGCGGACACGATGCTCAGGCCGAGCCCGAAGCCGTCGTCGCCGGCCCGCACGTGGCTGCGGCCGAAGCGCTCCAGCACGGCGTCGCGGTCCTCCGGGGGGATGCCGTCACCGGTGTCGCGCACCCACAGGCGCACGGTCCCGTCCTGCACCGCGGAGCCGATGCCGATCTCGGCCCCCGGGTCGGTGTGCTTCACCGCGTTGTCGGCCAGCTGCAGCAGGGCCTGGGTGACGCGCTGCTCGTCGAGCACGGCGCGTCCCCTCGCCATGGCGTCCAGCCGCCAGCGGCGGTCCCCGAGCGCCGTGGCCTTCGCGAGCACGGACTGGGTCAACGGGGTCAGCTCGACCTCGCCGAGGACGAGGAAGTCGGGGCGGCGGCTCTTGGCGAGCAGGATCAGGTCGCCGACCAGCCGGGACATGCGGTCGGTCTCGTCGAGCAGCAGGTCGCGGGTCTGCGCGAGCTCCTCGGCGTCGCCGTGGTCCAGCAGCTCGAGGTGGCCGCGGAGCACCGTGAGCGGGGTCTTGAGCTCGTGCCCCGCGTCGTCGAGGAACTGCCGCTGGGCGGCGAACCCGGCGTCGAGCCGCTCGAGCATCCCGTTGATGGTGCGGGTCAGGGCTGTGATGTCGTCGTTGCCCCGCTCGGGGATGCGCCGCGAGAGGTCGGTGGCGGTGATCTCGCGCGCCGTCTCCTCGAGGGTGCGCAACGGCGCCAGCAGCCGGCCGGACTGGAACCCGGCGATCGTGGTGATGAGGCCGAGGGACAGCAGCGCGATGAGGGTGTAGGTGCGCAGGGTCCGCACGAGCTCCTCGTGCTCGTCGCGGAGGAAGTTGACGATGACCAACGCCCCCTCGCCCTGGGTGTTGGTCACCGGGACGACGGTCACCCACGTCTCGCCGAAGGTGGGCGACTCGATGACCCGAGTGCCCCCCACCTCGGCGAGGTCGGCCAGGGCGTCCTGGTAGGCCGGCTCGTCGAGGACCTCCTGGCCGTAGCGGTTGACCGTGCGCTCGGGGATCTCGCCGCGCACGTAGCCCACGAGCATCTCGTCGTCGTCGGGCACGTTGCGGGTGAGGAACACGTTGAGCACGCGGCCGACGTCGTCGAACGGCTCGCCGGTCAGCGGGTCGATGCTCAGCCTGCGGAACTCGTTGATCTCCTGGTCGATCTGCGCGTTCACGGCCCGTTCGATGCGGGCGGACTCGAGGGCGTACACGAGCAGTCCGGCGCCGGTCATGGCAGCAGCGGTGAGGACGGCGATGACGACCGTGATCCGCGTGCGGACCGAGACGCGGGCGAAGCGGCGGCGGGCACCGTCAGTCGTCCCCGTCGTCGTCCCGATCGTCGTCGGTCTCGTCATCATCAGGCCCGTCGTCGTCCCACTCGTCCTCGTCATCCTCCCCGACCGGCGTCGGCTGGGGCGTGACCACCCGGGCCTTGCCGCCGTCGCGCTCGCGCTCCCCGTCGCCGTCGTCGCGCTCCCCGCGGCCGGACCGCTCCTCGCCGTCGGACGGGCTCGACGTGGGCGGCCGGGGTGTCGTCGTGGGCGGCGCCGGGGATGCGGGGGACGTCGGCGGCCGGGACGTGCCCTGCGGGGGCGCCTCGGGAGCCGGCGTGGTGGGGGACCCGCCCGGGCGGTCCTGGAGGATGACCGGGCTGTGGTCGGCCGGCGCGGGCGGACCGGGGGACGCGAGGGAGCCGGCGACGTACGCCGTCACCGGCACCACGACCGCCAGGAGCAGGAGCACCTTGGACACCGGACCCATGGGCGGCAGGCTCGTCGAGCATCGTGGCGACCGCGTGAGAGGCGGATGAGAAGCTTCTTAGGGTCCGCTCGCCGACGCCCACGCGCCGTCCGCCGCACGACGCCGTCGGCACCTCGCCGCGCCGGGTGACGCATGCCACAGTGAACCCATGATCGTCCCGTTCAGCGTCACCGACTTCATCGAGCGCGCAGCGGCCGTCTACGGCGAGCGGCCCGGCTTCATCGACGAGCCCGACCAGCCGGCCGGGTCGCTGGGCACCCTGACCTACGCCGAGGCGTACGACCTCTCCCGCAGGCAGGCCGCCCGGCTCGACGAGCTCGGCATGGAGGTCGGCGACCGGGTGGCGATCATCAGCCACAACTCCGCGCGGCTGCTCACCTCGTTCTTCGGCGTCTGCGGGTCGGGCCGGGTCCTGGTGCCGATCAACTTCCGGCTGCGGCCCGACGAGGTCTCCTACATCGTGTCGCACTCGGGGGCGCGGGTGCTCTACGTCGACCCCGAGCTGGTCGACTCGCTGCGCGGCATCGACGTGGAGCACACCTTCGTGCTCGGCGACGACGAGTCGATGTTCGCCGCGCCCGGCGCCGAGCCGCGCGCGTGGCAGCCCGACGAGAACGCCACCGCGACGATCAACTACACGTCCGGGACGACCGCGCGTCCGAAGGGGGTCCAGCTCACGCACCGCAACCTGTGGACCAACGCCGTCACCTTCGGGCTGCACGCCGGCGTCAGCGACCGCGACGTCTACCTCCACACGCTGCCGATGTTCCACGCCAACGGCTGGGGCATGCCGTTCACGATGACCGGTCTCGGCGTGCCGCAGGTGGTCCTGCGCAAGGTCGACGGGGCCGAGATCCTGCGGCGGGTCGAGCAGCACGGGGTGACGGTGATGTGCGCGGCTCCCGCGGTCGCCGCCGCCGTGCTGGAGGCGGCGCAGTCGTGGGAGGGCGAGATCCCCGGCCGTGACCGGGTCCGGATCATCATGGCGGGCGCGCCGCCGCCCACGAGGACGGTCGTGCGGGTCGAGGAGGAGCTTGGCTGGGAGTTCGTGCAGATCTACGGCCTCACCGAGACCTCGCCGCTGCTGACGGTCAACCGCAGCCGTGCCGAGTGGGACGACCTGCCCGCCGAGGAGCGCGCGGCCAGGCTGGTGCGGGCCGGCGCCCCGGCGATCGGCGTACGCCTGCGCACCGACGACGAGGGTGAGGTGCTGGCCCGTTCGAACGTGATCCTCGAGGGCTACTGGGAGCGCCCGGACGAGACCGGGAAGGCGCTCGTCGACGGCTGGTTCCACACCGGCGACGGCGGCGTGATCGGCGAGGACGGCTACCTCAGCATCAGCGACCGGAAGAAGGACGTCATCATCACCGGAGGGGAGAACGTCTCCTCCATCGAGGTCGAGGACGTGCTGTTCTCCCACCCGGCCGTGGCGGAGGTCGCGGTCATCGGCGTGCCGAGCGAGAGGTGGGGCGAGACCATCAAGGCGCTGGTCGTGCTCGCCGAGGGTGAGCAGGCCACCGAGGCGGACCTGATCGCGTGGTGCAAGGACAGGGCGGCGGGCTACAAGGCGCCGACGTCGGTCGAGTTCCGTGACGAGCTGGCGCGCACCGCCACCGGCAAGCTGCAGAAGTTCAAGCTGCGCCAGCCCTACTGGGAGGGCCGGACGCGGCAGGTCAACTAGGGCGGCGGCGATAATCGGCCGCATGCCCTCCCTCGCGGACGTCGTCGACCTGCTCCACGCCTGGTACCCGCCGGGGACCGCCGACTCCTGGGACGCGGTCGGGCTGGTGGCGGGCGACCCGGCGGCGGAGGTCGGGCGCGTGATGTTCGCAGTGGACCCCACGGTCGAGGTCGCCCGGGAGGCCGTCGAGTGGGGGGCCGACCTGCTCGTGGTGCACCACCCGCTCTTCCTGCGGCCGGTCAGCTCGGTCGCGGCGACGACCCCGAAGGGCCGCACCCTGCACGCACTGACGCAGGGCGGGTGCGCGCTGCTCGCCGCGCACACCAACGCCGACCAGGCCGTGTCCGGCGTCTCGGAGTCGCTGGCGCTCGCGCTCGGGCTGACCGACCTCGCCCCCATCAGGCCGGCGCCCGCCGCGCCGCTCGACAAGGTGGTCACCTTCGTCCCCACCGCCGACGCGGACGTCGTGCGCGCCGCCCTGCAGGAGGCCGGCGCGGGCCGCATCGGCGACTACGACGCGGCGTCCTTCACCGTGACCGGCGAGGGCCGCTTCCGCCCGCTCGACGGCGCCGACCCGGCGATCGGCTGCGTCGGCCGGCTCGAGGTGGTGGACGAGGCGCGGATCGAGGTCGTGGCGCCCCGCGCGCGGCGTACGGCCGTCGTCCGGGCGCTGCTCGCCGCCCATCCCTACGAGGAGCCGGCCTTCGACGTGCTCCCGCTCGCCGACCCGGGACTCGAGCGGACCGGCACCGGCCGCATCGGCACGGTGGAGGCCACCACCCTGGAGGGCTTCGCGGCACGGGTCGCGGCGGCGCTGCCCGCCACCGCCCACGGCGTCCGGGTCGCCGGCGACCGGGACCGGCCGGTGCGGCGGGTGGCGGTGTGCGGGGGCGCGGGCGACTTCCTGCTCGACGAGCTGGCCGGCAGCGACGTGGACGCCTTCGTCACCAGCGACCTGCGCCACCACCGCGCGGGCGAGTTCCTCGAGCACGGGGGGCCGGCGCTCGTCGACGTGGCGCACTGGGCCGCGGAGTGGACCTGGCTGCCGGTGGTCGAGGCTCGGCTCCGCGAGGCGACGGGCGATAGGGTCGTCACCCGGGTCAGCACGCGGTGCACCGACCCGTGGACGTTCCGCCCCTGAACCAGCAGGAGAGCCGTTGAAGGCCGACCCCTCCCACCAGCTCAAGCTCCTCGACGTCGCCGAGCTCGACGCGCGGGCCGCGCAGCTGCGACACCAGCGCGCGCACCTGCCCGAGCTGGCCGAGATCAGCGCGCTCGAGGCCGAGCGCACCGAGCTCACCGACCAGGTGCGCGACGCGCGGATCGTCGTCGACGACCTGACGGCGGAGCAGGCCAAGGCCGACCGCGAGGTCGAGCAGGTCAGGGCGCGCCGCGAGCGGGACCGCACGCGGATGGACTCCGGCCAGATCACCAACCCCAAGGACCTCGAGCGCATGCAGCACGAGCTGGTCTCGCTCGAGCGCCGGATCGGCACCCTCGAGGACGCCGAGCTGGAGGTGATGGAGAGGCTGGAGGAGGCCCAGCAGGTCCTGGACGGCCTCGCGATCCGCGCCGACGACATCGACGCCCGGCTCGCCGAGCTCGTGGCCGCCCGCGACGAGAGGCGCGCCGCCATCGACACCACGCTGCAGGAGGTCGCCGGGGCCCGCGGGCCGGCCGTCGAGGGCATGCCCGCGGACCTGATGGGGCTCTACGAGCGGCTGCGCGAGCAGAAGGGCATCGGGGCCGCGCTGCTTCGTGCGCGCCAGTGCGGCGGCTGCAATATGACGCTCGACGCCTCCGAGCTGGCCCGGATCCGCTCGGCCGACGCCGACGAGGTCATCCGGTGCGAGGAGTGCCAGCGCATCCTGGTGCGCACCGACGAGTCGGGACTCTGAGAGCCGCACCCCCATGCGCTTCATCGACGCGGAGCTGGTCGCAGCCCGCGGTCGTACGTCCGTGCGCGCCCGCGTCGCCCGGCTGCGGGCCAAGGGCTGGGTGATCGGCCAGTGCGCGGTCGCGGCCGGTGTCGCGTGGTGGCTGGCCGCCGACGTGCTCGGGCACCGGCTGCCGTTCTTCGCGCCGATCGCCGCGGTCGTCTCGCTCGGGATGTCCTACGGCCAGCGCCAGCGCCGGGTCGCCGAGGTGACCGTCGGCGTCGCGCTGGGGGTGTTCCTGGGCGACGTGACCACGCACCTCATCGGCTCCGGCGGGCCCCAGATCGCGCTGATCGTGGCCGCCGGCATGTCGATCGCGCTGCTGCTCGACGCCGGGCAGCTGCTGGTCATCCAGGCGGCCGTGCAGGGGATCGTCGTGGCAGCGCTCGCGCCGGCGCCGGGCGATGCGTTCCTGCGGTGGACCGACGCCATCGTCGGCGGTGCCGTCGCCCTGGTCGCCGCGACGGTGGTGCCGCGAGCGGCGCTGCGCAAGCCGCGCGACCAGGCGGCGGTGGTGGTGCGCAAGATCGCCGAGCTGCTGCGCTCGTCGGCCGACCGGCTGGGCGACGGCGACGCGGACGCCGCCCTGGCCGTGCTGCGCGACGCCCGGTCGACCGACGCCCTCATTGACGAGCTCCGCGCCGCCTCGGCGGAGGGCCTGTCCGTGGTGAGCTCCTCGCCGTTCCGCAGGCGGCACGGCGAGCACCAGCGGCAGCTCGCCGAGCTCGTGGAGCCGCTCGACGTCGCGCTGCGCAACACCCGCGTGGTCGTGCGCCGGGTGGCGGTGGCCTGCTACCGCCGGGAGCCCGTCCCGGCGTCGTACGCCGCGCTCCTGCGCGACCTGGCCGGCCTGACCGACCGGGTCGCCGACGAGCTGGTGGCCGACCGGATGGCGGTCGCGGTGATCGACGACCTCGTCGCACTCGGGCGGGCCACCGCCACGGTCGAGCACAGCGACGACCTGTCCGCCGAGGTCATCCTGGCGCAGGTGCGCTCCATCATCGCCGACCTGCTGGCGCTCTGCGGGATGGACCCGCTCGAGGCGACCGATGTGATCCCTCCCCGCTGACGTGGCTCGGGCGGGCTGTCCTGCGGCTCAGCCGTCGGCGCCCGGCCGCTGGGCCGGCGTCGAGAAGGGCGACTCAGGCCGCTGCCGCGGGACCCCGTCGACGCTGACGTCGACCAGCTCGTCGTAGAACGCCACCCGGCCGGCGATCGCGCCGACCGCCGGGGACGGCGAGGAGTACGACCAGGCGACGTTGGCCACCGCGGGCGGCCCCGGCCAGGTCCAGTAGTCCTCGGCCCACCCCTTGTAGGGACAGACGGAGGTGTTCTCCGTGGGCTCGAGGAGGTCGAGCCGCACGTCCTCGCGCGGCAGGTAGTAGCGGGTCGGCAGGTCCGTCTCCAGGAGCAGGACCGGGCGGTCGCTGCTCGCGACGGTGACGCCGCCGATCGCGACCTCCACGTGGCGCGAGCTGGCCAGCGCCTCCACACGCTTGTGCGGGTCGCGTGGGTGGCCGGTGACGTCCTCGTCCTCCTCCGTCCACTGCAACCGCCCGGGTTCCCAGGTGAGCACCACGCGGTCGCGCACGGCGTCGTCGTCGAGGCTCCACGCGGCGCAGCGCAGCACCTGCTCGCCCAGCACCACGTCGTACCAGCGCTCGACCGGGGCGTGCGGGCCGTGGAAGAAGAAGCCGTCGTACGCGTCCCCGTCCGACGGCTGCAGCAGGCCGTCCGCGACCTCGTCACGGCGGAACGCGTAGACGGGCGGGAAGCCTCCCTGCCAAACCAGCAGCGGCTCGCGCGTCTCGACGACGACCCGGCCGCCGACACGGCCCCGCACCCACTTGTCGATCGGCTCGGTCCGGATCATCCGTCCAGTGTGCTCCCGGCACGGCCGGCCCGCCACCCTCCTCGACCGCAGGAGCGCCGCTGCTCAGACCTCGGCCACGACGACGTCGAGCTGCGTCCCCTTGGGCGTGGGCTCGCCCACCTCGACGGTCCACCCCAGGCGGGTGAGGGTGTCGGCGAGCGCCGCGGGCGTGCGGGGGTCGGCCCCGTCCTCGAGCAGCGCCCGCACGATGCGGCCCTTCGTCGCCTTGTTGAAGTGGCTCACCACCGTCCGCCTGCCGCCCGACTCGTGGAGCACGCGCACGGTGGCGGTGCGGCGACCGACGTCACCCACCGGCCTCCAGAAGGCGGCGTACGTGCTCGAGCGGAGGTCGACGAGCAGGCCGCCGCGCAGCGCGTCGGCGAGCGCGCCGCCGAGGACCTCGCGCCAGGCGCCGGCGACGGAGCCCACACCCGGCAGCACCGCGTCACCCGAGAGCCGGTAGGCCGGGATCCGGTCGCCGGGACGCACGATGCCGAAGAGCGAGCTCGTCACCGCGAGCCGCGCGCTCGCCCGGCGGCGCGCGGCGGGGGAGAGGGTCGCGAACCCGAGCGCGTCGTAGAGCACGCCGGTGTAGATCGCGTCGGCGCGGGCGGTGGGCGCCGACCCGAGCACCGCGTTGCGCTGCACGAGGTCGTGCTGCGCAGGACCCAGGCCAAGCACCGCGACCGCCTTCTCGGGGTCGTCGCGGCACAGCTCGGTGAGCGCCTGCACGAGGGCGGTCCGGGTGGGGGTCAGCGCCGGCGACGACAGCGAGGCGAGGTCCAGCGACCTGCCGCGACGCGGGGCCGACTTGCCTTCGCTGGGCGGCAGGAGGATCAGCACGCGGGCAAGCGTAGGGAGCGCGGAGTCCGGTGGTGTGGCTAGGGTCGCCGTATGCCGAGCAACCGCGTGGTGAAGGTCCGGTCGACGGGTGACAGCGTGAACGCACAGGAGATGCGCGACGGGATCGCCGCGATCCAGCAGGAGCTCGACGTGTCGCCGACGTTCCCCGAGTCGGTGGAGCGGGCCGCCGCCCGGGCGGCGGCCGAGCCCAGGCTGCCCGACCTCGACCGCACCGACATCGAGCTCGTCACGATCGACCCCGAGTCCTCCCGCGACCTCGACCAAGCGATGCACATCTCGCGGTCGGGCGACGGCTACGTGGTCCACTACGCGATCGCCGACGTCGCGGCTTTCGTCACCGCGGGCGACCCGGTGGACGTCGAGGCCAACCGGCGCGGAGAGACCCTCTACGGCGCGGACTCGAAGGTGCCCCTGCACCCGAAGGTGCTGAGCGAGGGGGCGGCCTCGCTGCTGCCCGACGAGGTGCGCCCCGCCCTGCTGTGGACGATCCGGGTCGACGCCACGGGCGAGGGGACCGACGTCACGGTCGAGCGGGCGCTGGTGCGCTCGCGCGCCAAGCTCTCCTACGGTGACGTCCAGGCCGAGGTCGACGCGGGAACCGAGAGCGAGCTGATCGGGCTGCTCCGGGAGGTCGGCGAGCTGCGGCTCGCACGCGAGGCCGCGCGCGGCGGCGTGTCGCTGCCGCTGCCCGAGCAGGAGCTGGTCGAGACCGGGGACGGCCACTGGGAGCTGGAGTTCCGCGAGCTGCTCCCGGTCGAGACCTGGAACGCGCAGATCTCGCTGCTCACCGGCATGGCCGCCGCCTCGCTCATGGTCTACGCCCGCGTCGGCGTGCTCCGCACCCTGCCCCCGGCCGACCCGCGCGACGTGCAGCGCCTGCACCGCACGGCGCGGGCGCTCGGCATCGACTGGCCCGCCGAGCAGCTCTACCCCGACTTCGTGCGTACCCTCGACCCGTCGAGGCCGACACACGCCGCGATGATCGTCGCGTGCACCCGGCTGCTGCGCGGCGCCGGCTACGTGACGTTCAACGGCGAGCTGCCCGAGCAGGCGCAGCACTCGGCGCTCGCCTCGGAGTACGCCCACGTCACCGCACCGCTGCGCCGGCTCGCCGACCGCTACGCCCTCGAGATCTGCGTCGCGCTCTGCGCGGGCACGGAGGTGCCGGACTGGGTGCTGGCCGCGATGACCGAGCTGCCGGAGACCATGACGCGCTCCGGGCGCCGCGCGAACCAGTACGAGAACGCCATCATCGACCTCTGCGAGGCCGAGCTGCTGCACGACCGCGTGGGGGAGCGCTTCACCGCGGTCGTCGTCGACGTCGACGAGAAGGACGGCACGAAGGGCGAGATCACGATTCAGGACCCGGCGATCGAGGCCCCGGTCACCGGCTCGTCCGCGCTGCCGCTCGGCGAGGAGGTCACCGTCGAGCTGGTGCACGCCGACCCCCGGACGCGGAAGGTGGAGTTCCGGCTGGGGTGAGCGGCGTACGTGCTGCGGCGCGCCGGACGACCAGAAGGACGTGGGTCGACACCGCTCACGCGGAGCGCGGGAGCGTGTCGCTGACTTCCGGTCGTTCGACGCGCCGGGTGAGCTCCGACAGCACCCACCGGACGTACGGCTGGTCGTGCATGACCTGCTCCCACGTGAAGCGCAGCACCCGCCAGTCGCGCAGCACGAGCAGGTTGTAGCGCGCGCAGTCCCGGCGATGGGCGCTCCGCGAGGCGTGGAAGGTCCAGGAGTCGGCCTCGAGGGCCACGCGCAGCGGGCGGCAGACGAGGTCCGGGCGGACCGTCCCGGTGCCGAGGTCGATGATGGCTTGGGGCTCCACGTCGAGCCCGCTCTCGAGGCACAGTGCCCGGAGGACGGACTCGAACGGGTTGGCCGCGCGGCCGTCGGCCTGCCGCAGCACCCGGCGCACGGCAGCGGCGCCCGCACCGCGCACGTCCAGGCCCTCGAGGTCGTCGCGGCAGAGGACCCCGGACCGCAGCGCCGAGTCGGCGACGGCGAGTGCCTCGTCGAACGGCAGGACGCGCGCACAGTCGACGACCGTGCGCACGGGACTCGTGACGCAGTCCCTCACCTGGTCGTCAGCCAGGTTCGCCCACCGGATGGTGACTCCTGTGCGCTGTCCGGGAGCGAGCTTGCGCCCGCGCCGCACCACCAGCTCGGGAGCGGGCGGCTGCAGCTTGAGCTCCCACCCGTGGTGAGCAGCGGCGCTGCGCAGGCACACCACGGCGGTCAGTGCAGTCGCCGCCCGCTGTGCCGCGGCGGCGGTGGGGAGGGCGTACCGACCGAGGGCGCAGCGGTCGACGCGGCCGTCGTGGACAGCCCGGCGCAGCGTGCGGCGGGTGGTGAGGCGCAACAGCTCCTCGGCTCGGGCGACGCCGCCGAGGCGCTCGAGGGCCGTCACGGGATCCACTGCGCCAGACTGCCCTCGACCGCTGAGTCGGCGCATCGTCCGTCCACAGGCGCGCCGGACGACCCGAAGTCGTGCGCGGCCCGGCCCGTACGACAGGTGCCCGGCCACGACGCGGGTCGCGGTCGTCCGACGCGCCGGACGCGGCCGTGACGGTCACCGCCTGCGGGGCCTCAGTCGAACACATGTTCTAGAGTTGTCCCATGGCGGGCGGCATGACACCCGGCGGGCACGAGACGCTGGCGCAGCGGGTCGCGAACACCCGAGCGCGCCAGGGCCACGGCACCTCGGACCTCCACGGGCAGCGGCCAGCGGGTTGGTTCCCGGGGGCGGACTCGGTTCCGGAGCCGGTCGAGACCGCTCCGCCTGTCCGCCACTGCTGGTACGACGGCCCGCACGGACGGCAGCCGGCGTTGCTGCTCGGGTGGCGCAACACCGGTGGTCACTACGACGGTCGGATCGCGGTGGCCGCCCAGGAGCCCGGTGTCGGCTGGGGGATCGTGGAGATGTGGGTCAGCGCCGCGATGCTGTCGCCTGCCTGACTCGTCGGACAAGGACCTCGGTCCGGCGCACCAGGTGCACACCCCTCAGGTCGGAGGGGATGGTGAGGAGTGGGCCGGCCTGTAGGCCGGGAACGGGCCCCGCCTAAGTGGTGATGGTTGACGAGTGGTGGCAAGTGCGGTTCTACCTGCGAGTTTGACCCAATGAGTCGTTGACGACTGCCGAGTGTTCTTGGAGGTCTTGCGGACTGTCTGCGGACTGAGAGGACTGTCCAGAGCGACCGCAGACGTCGGTCGCGGCACGTAGAAGTGAAGCCGGCCCCACCGGGTGAATCCGCACCCGATGAGGCCTAACCCTCAACCTGGCTAGGAAGCCGAGAGCATCGTGGCGCGAGGGGGAACCTTAGAGGTGCTACCCAGCGCAGAGCATCGCAGGGCGGTCACGTGTGAATGTCTGAACGGTCGTGAGCATCGGGCGGTCGCCCGATGTCGACCTTCTTGACCTTGCCGCAGTAGAGGCACTCGTGGTGGGCGCCTCCGACGTCCCCAACTAGCGGTTCCCAAGCGTGCCATCCCAAGTGGCACCCAACTCTCCGCATCATGCTCATGGCGCTTGCTCCCTGGCCTTGATACTGACCTTTTAGTGTGCGCCCGAGCGAGCCCGACGCGCAACGCCCCTGATCGGCGTCGCGCCGGTCCAGCGCCTTGTCGGTAGCACCGTCACGAGTGACGCTTCCTCCAACGGAGGCGTTGCCTACGGTCTTGGGCGGCTCTGGCACGCACCAACAGCTCGAGATGGTCGAGCCGGAACCACCGCCGCCCATCGTGGACTGCGTACGGCACCTGGCCACGGGTCGCTCTCCCTCCCAACGCGATCTCGGTACACCCGAGCACGGCCGCGGCGGCGGCTGCAGGCAGCCACTCATGCTCACTGTCAGGAGGTTGCGGCCTCGTACCTATAGGCGTCGGATTCGCGCGCCGCCGTTCACGCTCCTCTGCCGTCGCCGCGCGCCGAGCTGCGAGCTCCAGCACCTGCGTTCGCGCCAAGGACGGCCGGCTACGCCGCGGCGTCAGGTCGCCGCGACGGACCATCTTCGGTACTGCGCTGATGTGGACGCCAAGCAATTCGGCAGCCTCGCGCTGCGTCACCCAGCCGGACATGCGAGGCAGGGTAGTCGGGTTACGCGGATCTGCCGATGAGCGGAAGCGTCAGGCTAGTTGACCCGCCGGGCGTTGCAGTACGCCAAGCCCTCTTCGAGCCGGGTGAGGTCCTCAAGCGCAAACATGTGCCGAGATTTCGCCTCGGCGAACCGCGTTCTTGCCTTTGCGAGACGAAGTGTTGTGCGCCTGATCCAGACTCTGCGACCACTGGCTTTGGCTCGCATCAGCATCACGCGTGCATCGCGAACTGCGACGCGCGCTTTCGCCATCAGGGTCCTGCTGTCAACGACCAAAGCGCGCAAGAATTCAAGATCCCGTCCCGGGATACCGCCCTCGCCGTACCCTTTGCGACGGACGACCGGGCTGGCTGTGTCAACGCCAAACGTGATCACCGCGTCCGGCGTCGGATTCTGCTTCACTGGGACCGCGCACATCGGAGCTGCTTCGTTATCCTGGCCCGGGGCCAGCGTCACGCTCTGCTGCCCGTACACCGGGTCCGTGAAGTCGACGCGAACGACCATCTCGCTGTAGTTGCCGACGAAGAGCCGAGGGTCGTACAGGTTGCGCGCGATCTGTACATCGTCGATGTCGGGTTCGATCGCTGCTGTGGCATTGGCGTAGCTAGGGAACCCGAGCGGAAGCGCCGTGACCGGAAGGACGAGGCCGAGGCTCAGCCCGATGGCGCGAAGAGTTTTCCTCATGATCGGAGGCTAGTTCGGACGAGGCGTCGTCGGCTCGCGTTCGAGCCTTCTTGACGGACATTCATGAGGTTGTCCTGGAGTTGTCCAAGCTGCGGCAGGGTCCCGTGGTCGACCCACATCCTCGCGATGCCGGCCGTCCGACTCGAGAGCCGCTACGGAAATGCCTCCGCCATGCAGCTCAGTGGGCGCATCGCGCAAGCTACACTTGCGGCCTCGTGAACACCGGCCGTGCGGTCGCCGTCCCAAGCTGACCGGACTCTGCCCAGTCCCACGTGTGCAATCGCCAGCCCTGCTGCGTGATGACCGCGAGTGCTTTCTCCGCCCCACGTGCTCGTCGCACGCCTTGGTCCGGTCGCGCGGTAGCGTTGATGATCGGCAGGTAAAACAGCTCACCGGCCTCCCAGGCCTCTCGAGCGTCAGCGGCTATCGCGTCGAGCGTCTCCGCATCCCAGCCCTCGGCGCGTCGAAAGGCCTCCTCGGATTGGGCGCGCAGGGCCTCCCAATTGGCCTCCACCCTTGCCCGCTTGGCCTCAAGCATCCTCGTGATCTCATCCACAACTGCAAAGTAGCGTTCCGGTGGCGCCTGCCGGCTTAGTTTGTTTTCATCCGTTCGTAGCATGAACAGCTGGTTCTATGTTCAAGGACCGGCCAGCGGTGGCACCGTGGCGGCGTCAACATGACCCGACAATAGGAGTCCCCATGACTAGGCGTACCGCGCGAGCACTTGCTCTGCTTCTAGCCACCCTTGGCCTGGTCGGCTGGGTTCAAGCGCCCTCAAACGCCGTCATTGACCGCGACTGCTCGGACTTCCAGAACCAGTCGGCTGCACAGACCTTCTTCGTCAACGCTGGCGCCGGGGACCCGCACCGCCTCGACGACGACGGCGACGGCCGCGCCTGTGAGACGCTGCCTTGCCCTTGCGGCGTCCGCAACACCCCGCCACCGGCCAACCCCGGCCCCGCCATCTACAGGGAGGCCGGCAACGTCGTTCGCGTCGTCGACGGCGACACCCTCAAGGTGCGACTGCGCAGGGGCGGCATCGTCGACGTCCGGATGCTCGGTATCAACACCCCGGAGCGTGGCCGCTGCGGCGCCGGCGAAGCTACGGACAATCTGAGGCGGCTCGCGCCCGTCGGCTCAACTGTCGACATGGTGTCCGACCGCACCCAGGCCGCCAAGGACCGATACGGCCGGCTGCTGCGGTATGTCGCACGCCGCGGAGGCTTCAAGGATTTGTCGTACCGACAGGCGTGGAACGGCTACACCAAGCGGTATGTGTTCGGCGGCAAGCCGGTCGCCCGGGACGGCCAGTACGTCCGCGCCATTGCGAACGCCCGCAGCAACTCCCGGGGCTTGTGGAGCAACTGCTGGTGACGTGCCTCGCGTTGGCTCGGGCGGCCGCGGTCGCCCTAGTCGACTAAGGGTCGCTTTCTCGTTTTCACTGCGTTGCGGGCGTTCTGACTGACACGCTTGGCGACGACCTCACCCCAAAGGAGAACTCAATGTCGAAACGAGCGGGCGCGCCCTTCGCAGCAATCTGTTTGGCTGCGGCTCTTGTAGTTTCAGCGGGAACCGGAGCTGTGGCGCAGCGGCTGATCGACTCCAAAGATGTGGCCGACAACTCGCTGTTGGGCAAAGACCTGAAGAACGGCACGATCACTTCCAAAGATGTGAAGGACGGGTCGATAACGACCGCAGACATCGCAGGCGGGCTGCTCACCGCCGGAGTGCCCGGACCGGCTGGACCCCAGGGACCCGCCGGGCCGCAAGGGCCAGCAGGGCCGGCTGGACCCGCCGGCACCGCTGGGCCAGACGAGGTTTTGCGGCTGCGCATGACGTTCGAGGCGGACGGTCGAGCAGGCACTAACGAGCCGGTAACGGTGTTCACTTCTAGCGCCACTATCCCGCCCTTCAGTGCTGTTCGGGCTGTCGACTTCGACATCCAAGGGAATTTCTCAACGTGTTTCGAAGCTCACGTCACAGCCGAAGTTCCGAGCGGCCAATTCATCGCGGGTGCCTACAGTTACAACGCTTCCGCCATGGTGGCTGCGCCGTCTAACACTGTCGCCCAAACGACTGAGGTCGCTCAGCCTGTCAGGGTCACTGCGTTGTGCCGTCCGCAGGAGTGGAGCGCACCCGGGCTTGCGATTCCGTCATTTGAGGCGACCCTCGTGTTTCACCGCACGGCACTGAGTCAATCGGTCACGCGAGACTTCAACTGAGCGCGATTCGAGCGACGCCGCCAGCCCCGTAAGTAGCCTTGGCGCACGCCACTGAGAGTGGCAAAGCCTGCGGTCGCAGATCGGTGTGCACTAAGGACTTCTGAACCCTTCACACATGCGAGGAGCCTCACCCGCGGTCCTGCCGCTTGGGTGGCTCGGTCACCTCCCCTGGGGCGCCGTGCCGACGCAGGCCGGTCAAGGCGGGAGAAAAGGGACCTCGCTCGCGACCTTCGATCCCCGGCCGGGCGCCATGGCGAGCCCCGACGAGGTGACGTTGACGTCGGCACGGTTAGTCATCAGGCGACCTCGGTCGGGCGCTCGCCGATCAGGTCGCCGACGGCTGCGTAGCCGGCCTCGCGGGCGATGTCGTCGGCCTCTACCTCAAGTCGCGCGAGGAAGTCCGGGTCGACGTACCGGATGTCAGCCTCGAGCCCTGCGGTCGAGGCACCGATGGCGAGGGCCGACTGCCGGGTGATGTCGCGCAGGCTGGTGCGGGTGAAGCGGATGCGTCGCTCCTCGGTCCAGGCTGCGAGCGCGGTGGTCAGGTCGCCGCCTCGAACAGCAGCTGAAAAGGAGGCGCGTGCCTGCTCAGCTTCGGCGAGTAGCCGCTGGTCAGTGCCGCGGTAGGCGTCGACCGTCGCGGCGTCCCACGCTTGGCGAGCGTTGTCGAGGCGCTCGGCCTGCTCCTGCTGTCGCTGCTGCTCCTCGGCCGCACGCCGCGCGAGTTCGGCGGCCAGGTCGTCGGCTGAAAGGGTGGTCAGTTCTGCGGTCTTGGTCGGCATGGTCACTGCTCCTGTCCGGCAGCGGCCTTCGCTGCCTCGTAGTAGCCGACGCTCATGTGCGTCGACGGGGAGAGCCGGTCGTAGGCGTCGGGGTCGGTGTCGCGAAGCCGGATGGCCTCTTTGATGTCCGGGTCGGTCACTGGTCGTTCTCCTTCTGTCGGTGGGACGCACGTTCCGCTGCCAGTTGGCCGGCGACGCGTGCGGGGCTCTCGAGCATCAGCGGCGAGCAGGCGCCAGAGAGGACAAGACGCCGGGCGATGGCCTCGTAGCTGTCGTCGTCTCTGGCTGACCGTGACGGGACGCCGGGCGGGGTAGGTGAGGTGTTTGCGTCGAGGTCGGTTATTGCGTCGTGGCATCAGACGGCGCTCGGATCGAAGATGCCGTCCTCGACGGGCATGTCCCTCGACTGCTCGTCCCGGAGGTCGATGGCCTCAATCTCAGCCTGGATCTCCTTGAGCCGCAGGGTGAGCGGCGACAGATCTCGCGGCTGGGTGCGCTCGTCGTGGAACGCCGCCCACAACTTGTCCCTAAGCGCCACGAGCAGCTCCCGGCGGTCGCCGGACGCGGCGGTCTTGTCGACGCTTCGTAGGGGCTTTGTCGTCGTTCTAGCGGTCATGTCAAGCTCCTTCCGAGCCAGTGGTTTTCGGCAGAGGGAGACGCTGACCTAGTCCCGCAGTCCTGCCGGCAGGGGGGTGGAAGGGGTCCCCGCCCCTCCATGTGCGGGTGGACGGCGCTCACGGGATCAGCGCCGCGAATCGCGAGGACGCGCGAACCTGCTCGCGCCGCTGCTCGCGGGCACGCTCGGGTGCAGCGGCTTCGTACGCCTGCCGCTGAGTCTTCTCGCGCTGGATGCGGGCCACGCGCTCGGCATATGCGGCGGTGCTGGCGAGCTCGAGCGGGACGTCGAGGCGTGTGACGTCGGGGCACTTCGGGTTCGTGCCGAGGCTGTCGAGCTGCTCGAGGTTGAGGTCGGCGACGATCAGCGGGCGTGTGACGTTCATGCCTCCGGCGTAGGGGGCACCGACGTTGGCGAGAGCGATCCAGCCCTGCGCGATGGTGTCGAGCTTGTCGAGGGCCTCCCGCGCTTCGCCCCATGGCGTCAGCGCCTTGGCCGGCAGGCCGGTGGGAAGTCCGTCCGCGCGGGGGTCGCCGGCGGGGACGTGCTCGCGGAACCGCTGGAGGGCTGCGTTGATGCGCTCGACGACGGGCCGCCAGGTATCGATCACCGCGTCGGCGTGCTCGCGCAGGGCCGCGGCCGCCAGCTTGGTGGCGTGTCCGTCGAGGCGGTTGTCGATGTTTAGGTCGAGCAGGGTGGCGGCCAGAGCTGCGCGATGCACGTCCTTTGAGCTCAGCGGGTCCTTGTTGGCGAGGATCGCGTCGGCGACGGCCGCGGCGACGTCCGGCGTTTCGTGGTGGAGGTGGCGGCCGGAGCGGACGCGGTCGGCCTCGGCGAGGGCGGTCGCGAGGTCGGCGGGCAGGTCGATGCCGAGCTTGCGCGACGCGGCGGTGACGAGGGGGGCGGCGGTGCGCGTTGCGAGGTCAGACATGGGAATCTCCTAAGGGTCAGTCGTTGGTGGTGAACAGGTCGCGGATGAATTCGCGCATCGGGTCGTGAAGGCGGGGCGGTGCGAAGCCTCCGCGCGGCGAGTAGTTGCCGCTAAGCGGCTCCTCGGCAGGCGGCGAATCGGCGTCGGGCTTCCCGAGCAGGCGGCGCGCGAGCTCGCGAAACGCGTCGTCACTCATCGCCGAACTCCTCGTCGAACTCCTCGTCGAACTCGTCGTCGAGATCAGAGGCGTCACCGTCCGGGAGGTCGACCTCGGTGAACTCCCCAGGGCTGGTCGGTGTGGTGATGCACTCGGTGAACATCACGACCAGTGCGGCGGCGAGGCCCCCGAGTGCGCTCTCGTGGTCGGTGCCGCGGATTTTGGCGGTGAGAAGCGCGTAGATCGCCGTCTCATCGCCTGCGACGGCGGCTAGCGAGCGGATGAGGTCCTGGGCGCCTTCGTGCACGCTGTCGGGCATGGTGGGCGCCTGGGCAGTGGAGGTCATCGGTCGTCCTTCGGTGTCAGGCCGCGGCGAGTGTCGCGGCGGCGCTTGAGCAGTCGGGCGCGCGAGTTCTTCGCTCGGCGCTTGTGAGTCGGCCAGCCAGCGCCGGCGACCTGGCCGCGAGATGGCCGGGGGATGTCGAGGTAGGGGTCAGTCATCAGCGGGCCTCCATGACTTCGGGCCAGCCCGGCGTAACGGCGTTACTAGATGGGTTACCCGGGACGGGTCGGGACGGGTCGGGACGGGAAGCACTTACAGAGGCGGATTCCTGGTCGAGTCCCGCCTTCTTCCTTCTGTGCTTCTTGACTCGCTCGGCGGTCAGTTCTCTCCGCTTCGCGATCAGGTCTGGTTCTGGCTGGTGCTCCATGTGGTGCCGGATGCGGTAGCCCTGGGCTTCGACGCTCCACCAGCCGCAGGAGACGAGCTCGGTCACCGCCAGATCGACGTGGGGAGACTCCGCAAACCTCTTGAGGTCGCGCGCTTCGATGTGGCCGCCCGTCTCGCGCCGCATGACCCAGATCAACGCCTCGACGTGGGTGCGGAAGGCCGCGTCGCTCAGCGTGTGGCACTCATCGCTGAAGTCGTCTGACAGCTTCGTCCACGTCACGCCACATCACCCAGCTCGACGGCGAGCAGCTCCGCCCACTCGTCAGTGCTCTCTTCACGGCAGAGAATGGCCTTGTTGCGACAGGCTTGGGCGATCTCGTCCGCGTGCGGAGTGCCGACCTTGGCGAAGTCCTCAGCGCGCCGAAGCCAGTAGGACTCCTGCGCCTGCAGGAGCATGTCGATGACGAAGCGGTGGGCGATCTGCTCGAGCGTCTCGGGGGCCATCAGATTAGCTCCCCCCGCGACTCAGCGTGAGCGGCCTTGAGTCGGTCGACCTCATGGCCTGCGAGCCTCAGCAGGTGCACCTCATCGACGATCTCGACGAGGCCTCCTCGCGACTCCCAAAGGGCGATCGCATCGGCCGTCCGCCACGGCCCGCACGTCCAAGCGCGGGTGCGTGATGAGAACAGCGGTGCTCGGCCAGCGATCTCGCGGAGCAACTCATAGGCACCGAAGCCTCGCCACAGGTCGCAGCTCGGCGTGACGTGCGCGACCTGGAGCACGCGCGTACTCACGCTGCCCCTAGGGCGACTGCGAAGGCGGCAATCACTTCAGGCTTGGCGCCACGGAGAGCGACGCGCAGACGCTTGCGGCAGTCGCGGCCCAGGCCGCTGCTGATCGACTCCTCAGCGGTGATGAGGTGGCCGCACTGGCGGCAGCGGGGGGTGTCCTCGGAGTCTCGCACGCAGCATCACCGCGCTCCTGCGAGGTGGCCGGCAGCTATGTACTGGCTGTCGATCCACGCCAACACATCGGACTCCTTGGCAACGACATTCCGGCCCAGCTTGAACATGCGGGGGCCTTCGTCGTAGCCAGCGGTCTGTCGGTGGCGGTACCACCTGATGGTGTCCACGGGCTTGCCGGTCATGGCCGCGATCTCGGGTACTCCAACGATTCGGTCAACCATCTTCCGCTCCTCTCGCTAAGTGACGTTGCGGGCTGCTATGGACAACTGTGCCAAGTTGGTGGCAAGGTTGTCCTTGCCACACAGCACCCAACTTCTGGCAAGGAGACAGGGAATGGCGGAGTACTTGTTGCGCTGGAGGTCGCTCACCCCACTCGCGGACTACGTGGTCTGGGAAGGAAGGGAGACTCACGCGTTCCCAGTGGCGGTTGAGTTGCTGGCAGAGGGCCAGAAGGGCGCCCCCGACGTGCGGATCAAGTTCGAGGTGCGCGATGCGGTGCCAGAAGTGGTCGACTTCCGGATGACGGCCAGCGCGAAGGGTCGCGCCGTGCGGACAGCCGACTTCGCGGCATGGCAGTTAGAAGGGCTGGCGCTGAACGCGTTCACACAGTTTGCCCACGCGACGGACCCCGATGAGGGCGACCCGAGGCCAGGCCCCAAGAGCGAGCGGGAGTTCTGGCAGGTGAACAACCTGCTGACCGAGGCGCGAGCGACCAGGCGCGGGCCATCGGAGGCCGAGCTCGAGGACGTCGCCCGCATCTACAGGGAGGCCATCAATCATCGCCCGACCGAGGCGGTGCAGTTGCGCTTCGGCTACTCCCGTCGCACTGCTGCGCGTCGAATCCAGCAGGCTCGCGCGGCCGGCCTGCTACCCAAAACGACTCCAGGCAAGAAGAAAGGCTGATAGCCATGGCCAGCATCAAGAAGCGTGAAAACGGCAAGTGGCGCGCCCGCTACCGCGACAACAATGGCCGCGAGCACGCGAAGCACTTCGACCGCAAGACGGACGCGCAGCGATGGCTCGACGAGGTGGCAGCCTCTGTCGTCACGGGTCAGTACGTCGACCCCAACGCCGGCCGGATGACTTTCCGCGCCTACGCGGAGCAGTGGCGTGAGGCTCAAGTGCACCGACCCTCGAGCCAGGCGCACGTTGAGATGATGCTCCGGCGCCACGCCTATCCGACGCTCGGCGACCGGCCGCTGTCCGCCATACTGCCGAGCGAGGTGCAGGCGTGGGTCAAGCGCCTCTGCGTCGGGGGCGCGGACCGCAAGCCGCTAGCCCCGTCAACGGTCGGTGTTGTGCACTCGATTGTCTCGTCCGTGTTCAAGGCCGCGGTGCGCGACCGCCGGATCCCCGCCAACCCTTGCGAGGGCACGAGGCTCCCGAAGCGCGAACGGACCCGCGTCGTCCCGATCACGACGGATCAGGTGGAGGCGCTCACCGCGGCGATGCCCGACGAGCTCCGCGCCCTGGTGACGTTCGCGGCCGGGACCGGAGTGCGCGGCGGCGAGCTTCGTGGCCTCACCTCCGACCGCGTGCACTTCCTTAAGCGCGAGGTGACCATTGACCGCCAGCTCGTCGGCGTCGACGGCGCTACGCCTGTCTGGGGCCCGCCGAAGACCGAGGCGAGCTACCGGACCGTCCCGCTGCCGAACGTCGTGCTTGAGGCTCTGCAGGACCACCTCGCGGCTCACGACGCCGGACCTGACGGGCTGCTGTTCACCCTCGGCGGGCTGCCGATCAGCCGTCAGGCGTTCGGGCACCAGTGGCGTACGCCGGCGCGCGCGGCGGGCATCCCGGTTGGGCAAGGGTTGCACGCGCTGCGGCACTACTACGCGTCGCTGCTGATCCGGCACGGCGAGTCGGTGAAGACGGTGCAGGCCCGGCTGGGGCACGCCTCTGCCGCCGAGACGCTCGACACCTACAGCCACCTGTGGCCCGACTCCGACGATCGCACCCGGGACGCTGTCGACGCAGTACTCGGTGCAAGCTCGACACTGGAGGTCGTCCGATGAACGTGCCGGATGACGTCTTGGCTGCCATCGGTGGCATCGCCGTCGAGTCGGTCTGGGTCGAGATCGTTGCCGCCAGCATGTCGGCACGCGGCCTCGAGGACGCCATGAGACTGGCTGGACGCCCAGGAGCAGCTCTGGCTGCAGCGCGAAAGACCGTCGGCGAGCTCGCTGACGAGGATCTGAGACGTGAGGCGACCAAGTGGATCAACCAGGCCCAGGCACTGCTCGAAACGGTTCGACACCCAATCGTGCATGGACTGGCCCATTACGACGAGCACCGCCAGTGGCACGCCGTCCACCTGAGGTCGGGAGATGTGCGCCCGCTTAATCCGGAATCCATAGATGCGGATCGGCAGCGGCTCGATCATCACGCAGGGGACGGTTGGCGGATCGCCCACCGCATATGGACACAGCGTCCTGCGGACTCTGTGCGGACTGACGAGGGCTGACCGACGCGTTTCCGCAGGTCAATAGGGTCTTGGGAGTGGGCCGGCCTGTAGGCCGGGTTCTGTCCTGCTTGCGCAGGGGCGACCATCCATCTGCGACGACCGTTGCCGGCCGCCTGGTGCAATCTACCCGGATGCTCGGGCGGGCCGCCCTCGGACGCATCCTGTCTGATCTTGCTCCGGGTGGGGTTTGCCTAGCTGCGCCGGTCGCCCGGCGCACTGGTGGTCTCTTGCACCACCGTTTCACCCTTGCCGCCCCGCCACGCGGACGTGGAGGGGAGGCGGTCTGTTCTCTGTGGCACTGATCCCGCGGGTTGCCCCGGGTGGCTGTTGGCCACCACCCTGCCCTGTGGAGCCCGGACCTTCCTCGACCCACCGCCCGGAGGCGGCGGACCGCGGCCGCCCGGCCGACCCACTCGCGGACGAGTCTAGGGGTGGGTGAGGACCTCGGCGCCATCCTCGGTCACGAGGAGGGTGTGCTCGAACTGCGCGGACCGGCGGCGGTCGCGGGTCACGACGGTCCACCCGTCGTCCCACATGTCGTAGTCGGGCGTGCCGAGGTTGAGCATCGGCTCGATGGTGAAGGTCATCCCGACGCGGATCTCGTCGTCGTACCGCGGGTCGTCGTAGTGGGGGATGATCAACCCGGAGTGGAACGCGGTGCCGATGCCGTGACCGGTGAAGTCGCGGACCACGCCGTAGCCGAAGCGCTTGGCGTAGGCCTCGATGACCCGGCCGATCACGTTGACGCGGCGCCCCGGCTTCACGGCCCTGATCGCGCGGTCGAGCGACTCACGGGTCCGCTCGACGAGCAGGCGCGACTCCTCGTCGACGTCGCCGGCGAGGAAGGTGGCGTTGGTGTCGCCGTGCACCCCGCCGATGTAGGCCGTGATGTCGATGTTGACGATGTCGCCGTCCTCGACGACGCGCGAGTCCGGGATGCCGTGGCAGACGACCTCGTTGACGCTGGAGCACAGCGACTTCGGGAAGCCCCGGTAGCCGAGGGTGGATGGGTAGGCGCCGTGGTCGCAGAGGAACTCGTGGCCGATGCGGTCGAGCTCGTCGGTGGTCACCCCGGGCGCCACGTGCGACCCGACGAGCTCGCGCGCCTGGGCGGCGAGCCGGCCGGCGACCCGCATCCGCTCGATGGTCTCGGCGTCCTTGACCTCCTCGCCGGTGAAGCGCTGCGGGGCGGGCCGGTCGACGTACTCGGGACGGGCGATGTGCGACGGGACGGCCCGCCGGGGGGAGATCACGGCAGGGGCTACGGCGGGCACGTGCGCGAGTGTAGTTTCGCGGCATGAGCGAGGACGAATACTGGTTCTGCCTGACCCACCACACGGTCGAGGGACGCGACGGCTGCAAGAACGCCGACCGCCTCGGCCCCTACGCCAGCCCGGCGGAGGCGTCCCGCGCGCTCGACAAGGTCGCCGAGCGCAACGAGGCCTGGGACAACGACCCGAGGTGGAACGACGACGGCTCGGACGGCGCGGACGGGACCCCGGGCCGCTGAGCGCCCCCGCTCGACCGCCGGCCCGGCGCACCCCGATCTCGCCGTGGCCCGTCGCCGGGCTCGTCGGCCTGGCGTGCGTCGCCTTCCTGATCGGCGCGACCAGCGTCGCGGTCGCCGCTCCGCGGTGGGCGTTCGCCGGGCTCGCGCTCGTGTGGCTGGTCGCCCTGGCCCTGGCGGTCGCCTGGTTCGTACGCCGTCCCCGCACGGTGGCGTTGCTGCCGGTGGTCGTGGCGGTGGTCTGGTTCGCGACGGTGGTGGGCGGCGCCCGCTACCTCGGCTGGTCGTGACCGCAGCCGCAGGCCCTCAGAACGTGTGCTCTGGACCGGGGAAGGTGCCGCCGCGCACGTCGTCGGCGTAGGCCTTCGCGGCCTCGAGGAGCACGCCGTGCACGTCGGCGTACTGCTTGACGAAGCGCGCCATCCTGCCCGTGCGCAGGCCGAAGGCGTCCTGCCACACGAGCACCTGGCCGTCGCAGCCGGCCCCGGCGCCGATGCCGATGGTGGGGATCGTGAGCTCCTTGCTGATCCGCGCGGCCACGTCGCCGGGGACCATCTCCATCACGACGGCGAACGCGCCGGCCTCCTGCACCGCGTGGGCGTCGGCGAGGACCCGGTCGCTCGCGTCGCCGCGGCCCTGCACGCGGTAGCCGCCGAGGGTGTGCTCGGACTGCGGGGTGAAGCCGATGTGCGCCATGACGGGGATGCCGCCCTGGGTGCACCTGCGGATCACGGGGGCCATCTCGGCGCCGCCCTCGAGCTTCACGCAGTGCGCGCCGGCCTCCTTCATGAAGCGGACGGCGGTCAGGTAGCCCTGCTCCGGGGAGGCCTGGTAGCTGCCGAAGGGCAGGTCGCCCACGACCATCGCCCGCGTCACCGAGCGCGCCACCGCGCGGGTCAGGGGGAGCAGCTCGTCGACCGTCACCGGCAACGAGGTCTCGTTGCCGAAGACGTTGTTCGAGGCGGAGTCGCCGACGAGCAGGAGGTCGATGCCTGCCTCGTCGAAGGTGGCGGCGGTGTACATGTCGTACGCCGTGAGCATGGTGATGCGCTCGCCGCGCTCCTTCATCTCGCGCAGGTGGTGGGTGCGCACCCGCTTCACAGGCGCGGCGGCCGGCGTGGCGGCCGGCGTGGTGGGTGCGGCGCCGGTGCCGTAGGGGGCGGTCTCCTCGGGCGGGGCGGACTCGTGGGACATGCGGTGCTCCTCGTCATCTCGCGGCTCCCCGGTGGAGTCCACGGACCGCGTCTCAGGCTAGTGGCGAACCCGCCGGTAGGACCGTGTGTCGCCGGTCACGCGCCGTGCGCGGACGGTCCGTGCGGGGCTCACCGCGCGCGGTCGGGAGCGGGTCGGCCAGCGCGACGTCAGCGCGGGGAGACGCGGAGCACCTCGTCGTCGTCGCCCTCGTCGGTCGTGAGAAGCAGGTCGCCGTTGCGTGCGGACGTGACCGAGCGGAGCCGCCCGAACCCCGTCAGCTCCTCCGGAATCCGGACGGAGATGAAGCGACCATCCGCGTCGAAGCGCAGGAAGAGCAGCTCTTCGTCCTTGAGGGCAGCGACGGCGAGCGTGCCGTCGAGGGCGCCCCACTGCCGGCCGCGCACCCATGCCGCCCCGGCGATCGCCTTGGTCGGGGAGCCGGTGGACCACCGGGCGTCGACCTGGGTCCCGGGCAGCGAGTGGTCGGTCATCGGCACTGAGGACTCATATCCCGGCACGGGGTTCCAGCCGTAGTTGCCGCCGGCCACGAGACGGTTGACCTCGTCGTCCTCCGACGGGCCGTGCTCCACCGACCACAACGACCCGTCCCGGCGCTGCGCCAGGCCCTGGACGTTGCGGTGGCCGTAGGTCAGGACGAACCGGCGGGCAGTCGCCGCGGAGGCCCATGGGTTGCCCGGCAGGGCAGCACCGGAGTCCCGGTGTATCCGCAGCACCTTGCCACCCAGGGAGTCGAGGTCCTGCGGGACGGTGCCGACGGCGGCGTCGCCCGTGCCGATGAGCAGCGCCGGCCCGACGCGGTCGAGGAGGAGTCGGCAGCCGCCGTGCCGGCCGCTGGTGGCGGGGAACCCGGCGATGAGCGTCCGCGATCCCGTGACCCGGCGCCACCGGGAGTCGACCCGCAGGCGGGTCACCCGAACGTCGTACGCGTTGCCCGCCGCAGCGCCGTGGCAGGCCCATACCACCCGACGCCTGCGGTCCACCGCGAGCGACATCAGGCCGGTCTCGCCCTCCACCCGGACCTGCCCGGACAGGTCCACGAGGGTGCGACGCTTTCCCTTGCGGACCACGCTGATGCGGGCGCGGTCGCGCTCGGAGACGACGAGCCGTCCGCCGGGCGCCTGCTGGACGTCCCACGGGTGCTCCAGGCCGCGCGCGACGACGCGCACGCGCAGCCCTCGAGCCGCAGAAGACCGCTCGGAGGACCGCCCGGAGGACCGCCCGTCCGCCGGTTCTCCGACCTTCGGGGACGAGCTCGCTGTCCGTGCCTGGGGATCGGGACCGGCCGAGGCGTTGCACGCGGGCAGGGCCAGCGCGAGCGAGGTGCCGAGGGCAACGGGCAGCAGGGTCGTCCGAAGGTGGAGGCGCACGTCATCGACGCTAGCGGCGCACGGCGCCCACCGGGCAACCCCAGATTCGGGGGTGTCCTTGCACGGATGGCGTCAGCGCGGGGACACCCGCAGGACCCGGTCGCGGGCGCCGTTGTCAGTCGTCACGAGCAGGTCGCCGTTGCGTGCGCTGGTGACCGAGCGCAGCCGGCCCAGGCCGGTGAGCCGCCGCGGCCGGACCACGTCCCGGAGCACACCGTCGCGGTCGAAGCGCATGAAGACCACGCGCGAGCCCTTGAGCGCCGCCACGGCGAGGGTGCCGTCGAGGCTGCCCCACTGCGCGCCGCTCACCCACGCGGCGCCGGACGTCGCGATCGTCGGCCTCCCGGAGGACCAGGCGGCCGCCTGCTGCTCGCCGGGCAGGGAGTGGTCGGTCATCGGGACGGACTCGTCGTAGCCGGGCACCGGGTTCCAGCCGTAGTCGCCGCCCGGCACGAGACGGTTGACCTCGTCGTCGCGGTAGCTGCCGTGCTCGACCGACCACACCGACCCGTCGGCGCGCTGGGCGAGCCCCTGCACGTTGCGGTGGCCGTAGGTCCACACGAACCGCCGCTTGCCACTGGCGCCGGCGAAGGGGTTGTCGGGCATCGCCGCGCCGGTGCGGCGGTGCACGCGCAGCACCTTGCCGCCGAGCGAGTCGAGGTCGCGCGGATGGGTCCCGACGGCGGCGTCACCGGTGCCGATGAGCAGCGCGTCGCTGTCGCGGTCGAGCAGCAGGCGGCAGCCGCCGTGGCGGCCGGAGGTCGCGGGGATCCCGCCGAGCACCACGGCGCGGTGGGACAGGCGGCGCCAGGCGGGGTCGACCCGCCAGCGCGTCACCCGCACCTCGTGGCGACCTCTGCGGGTGGCGCCGTAGCAGGCCCACAGCGTGCGCGACCCCGGGTCGACCGCGAGGGACAGCAGGCCGGTCTCGCCGGACACCCAGACCGACCGGCTCAGGTCGGCGAGCGTGCGCCGCTTCCCCTTGCGTACGACGCTGAGGCGGGCGCGGTCGCGCTCGGAGACGACGAGCCGCCCGCCCGGCGCCTGCTGGACGTCCCACGGGTGCGCGAGGCGGCGGGCGACCGTGCGCACCCGCAGGACGGGCGCCTGCGCGGCCGACCGGTCGGCCGGCGCGGCCGTCGCGCCGGGAGCGGCGCTGGTCGCCGGCTCGGGTTGGGCCGCCGAGGTCGGCAGGCCGGCGAGCAGGCTCCCGGCCAGCGCGGCGAGGGACACGGCGAGCGCGGCGCGCCGAGGGGCAGGAGCGGTGGACAGGGGGCGCGGGGTGGTGCGAGGGGTGGGGCGCACCCTTTGACGCTACGGCGCGTCGGACGTCGGGTGACAGTGCCCGAAAGGGTGCCTCAGCCCGGGTGGACGGAGCGGGCCAGCTGGACACCGACCCTCGTCGTCGCGTAGCCCAGCCGGGTGTTGAGGGCGCGCATGGCGGCGTTGCCGTCCTGGGTCCACGTGTAGACCTCGTGGACCCCGTGGTCGGCGGCCCAGGCGAGGGCGACCTGCTTGAGGTGCACGGCGAGGCCGCGGCCACGCCAGTCGCCGCGCACGGCGGTGAGACCGTTCTCCGCGCGGTCCGGCTGGTCGGGGTCGAGCCCGAGGCCGGCGCACCCGACGACCTCGCCGTCGTGGAGGGCGAGGAACGTCGGGTCGACGCGCCACGACTGCACCCAGCCCTGCGGCGTGACGTCGAGCGGCGTGTCGACGGCGAAGCCGGCCAGCGCCTCGCGCCCGAAGCGCTCGTAGGCCGCCTCCCACAGGCCGGGGCGTTCCTCGGCCGTGACCACCTCGATGCCGTCCGGCACCGGGGACACCTCGACCGGCCCCTCGATGCGGAACGTCTGCTCCACCTCCCGGTTGACCTCGGCGAAACCGGCACGCCGCCCGAACGCCAGGGATCCCTCGTCGTCCGCGCCGGCACGCAGCATCGGGTAGCCGAGGCCCTCCACGTGCTGGACCAGGCGCTGCAGGATCGCGGTGCCGACGCCGCGGCGCCGGTGCTCGGGCAGGACGCGCGGGGCGACGCTGCCCGATCCGGACAGGTCGGACCGGTTGGCCATCCCCGATCCGACGACCACGCCGTCCTCGCGAGCGAGGACCAGCAGTCGCTCGGGGGTGTCGGCGGCCCGCAGCTCCGCGACGGACTGCGTGCGCTCGTAGGGGACCACCGCGATCCGCACCCGGCGCCAGGCCTCGAGGTCCTCGTCGGTGGAGCAGGGGCTGATGTCGAGGGCCATGACCGCACCGTAGGACGCGCCACGGCAGCTCGTCCCCACCTTTTCCGCCGCTCGCGGACCGGTCGTCGTGGGCGACCCGAGGATGCGCGAGCTCGCGGTCGAGCCCGGCCCCGTGCCCGACCGACCGCCCGGAGGGAGGCACACGTGGCGGTGCCGCGGTCCCTAGAGTGACGCCGTGGACTTCTACTCCGCCTATGCCCAGGGATTCGCCCGCATCGCGGCCTGCACGCTGCCGGTGCACCTCGCCGACCCGGCCGCGAACGCGGCGGCCGTCATCGAGCAGGCGCGGGCCTGCCACGACGACCACGTCGCTGTCGCGGTGTTCCCCGAGCTGGGCCTGACGGGCTACTCGGCCGACGACCTGTTCCTCCAGGACACCCTGCTCGCGGGCGTGGAGGACGCGATCGCCGAGATCGTCGCAGCGAGCGCCGACCTGATGACGATGCTGGTCGTCGGCGCGCCGGTGGTACAGGACAACCGGGTCTTCAACTGCGCGGTCGTCGTGCACCGCGGGTCGATCCTGGGCGTCGCCCCGAAGTCCTACCTGCCCAACTACCGCGAGTTCTACGAGCGCCGGTGGTTCGCACCGGGCGACGACCGCGAGCTCGAGTGGGTGACCCTCGCCGGGCAGGACGTCCGGTTCGGACCGGACCTGATCTTCCGGTGCCTCGACGTCCCGGGGCTCGACATGCACGTCGAGGTCTGCGAGGACCTGTGGGTGCCGGTGCCGCCGAGCGCGGAGGCCGCGCTCGCGGGCGCGACCCTGCTCGTCAACCTCAGCGGGTCGCCGATCACGATCGCCCGCGCGGAGGACCGTCGGCTGCTGGTCCGCAGTGCGAGCTCGCGGTGCGCGGCGGCGTACGTCTATGCCGCGGCCGGCCAGGGGGAGTCGACGACCGACCTGAGCTGGGACGGCCAGACCATGGTCTACGAGTGCGGGTCGCTGCTGGGGGAGAGCGAGCGGTTCCCCGACGGGCCGCGGCGCACCGTGGTCGACGTCGACCTCGACCTGATCCGCCAGGAGCGGATGCGGCAGGTCACCTTCGACGACAACCGCCGCACCCACGCCGAGCGCGTCCAGCGGTTCCGCACGGTGGAGTGGGAGCTCGAGCCGCCCGCCGGCGACATCGGCCTGCTGCGCAAGGTGGACCGCTACCCGTTCGTCCCCGACGACGCCGAGCGGCTCGAGCTCGACTGCTACGAGGCCTACAACATCCAGGTCTCCGGCCTCGAGCGACGCCTGTCGTCGATCGGCACGCCGAAGGCCGTGATAGGCGTCAGCGGCGGCCTCGACTCCACCCACGCGCTGATCGTGGCGTGCAAGGCGATGGACCGGCTGGGCCGTCCGCGCAGCGACGTGCTGGCGTTCACGATGCCCGGCTTCGCGACCGGGTCGACCACCAAGTCGTACGCCACCCGGCTGTCGCAGGCGCTCGGCGTCACCTTCGAGGAGATCGACATCCGCCCGGCGGCCGAGCAGATGCTCGCGGACATGGGGCACCCCTACTCGCGCGGGGAGAAGGTCTACGACGTCACCTTCGAGAACGTGCAGGCCGGGCTGCGCTACGACTACCTCTTCCGGCTGGCCAACCAGCGCGGCGGCATCGTCGTCGGCACCGGTGACCTGTCGGAGCTGGCGCTCGGGTGGTGCACGTACGGCGTCGGCGACCAGATGTCGCACTACACCGTCAACGCCGGGGTCCCCAAGACGCTTGTGCAGCACCTGATCCGCTGGGTCATCAGCCACGGCGAGCTCGAGGAGGCCAACGACCTCCTCAGGGAGATCCTGCAGCAGGAGATCACCCCCGAGCTGGTGCCCATCGAGGAGGGCAAGAAGCCGCAGGCGACCCAGGACACAGTGGGTCCCTACAACCTGCAGGACTTCACGCTGGCGCTGGTGGTGCGGCACGGCTTCCGGCCGCGCAAGATCGCGTTCCTGGCCTGGCACGCGTGGAAGGACGTCGAGTCGGGGGAGTGGCCGCCCGGCTTCCCCGAGGACGCGCGCGTGGCGTACACGCTCGAGGAGGTGCGCACCTGGCTGCAGGTGTTCGTCCGCCGCTTCTTCGCCAACCAGTTCAAGCGCTCGGCCCTGCCCAACGGGCCCAAGGTCAGCCCGAGCGGCACGATGAGCCCGCGTGGCGACTGGCGGATGCCCAGCGACGCCAAGGGCACGGCGTGGCTGGCCGAGATCGAGCGGGACGTCCCGGCGTCCTGACCCGCCGGGGCGGTGCGTGAGGCAGCTTCTCGGGGCGCGGAACCTGCGTCAGTCACCGCTCGTCGGGGGGGCGGGGCGGGGCGGTGCGTGAGGCAGCTCTTCGGGGCGCGGGCGGGTGCGGGCGGGTGCGGGGCGGTGCGTGAGGCAGCTTTTCGGGGCGCAGAACCTGCGTGACGCACCGCTGCTCGGGTGGGCGGGCGCGGGGCGGTGCGTGAGGCAGCTTCTCGGGGCGCGGAACCTGCGTGACTCACCGCTGCTCGGGTGGTTGGGGGCGGGGCGGTGCGTGAGGCAGCTTTTCGGGGCGCGGAACCTGCGTGACTCACCGCTGCTCGGGTGGTTGGGGGCGGGGCGGTGCGTGAGGCACCTTTTCGAGGCGCAGAACCTGCCTCACGCACCGCTCCGGACGACTTTGCCTGCCCTTAGCGGCGGGCTGGAGCGCGGTTAGCCGCGCCTCGACGAGCCTTCCTGTCGTGACGCCACCACGGCGTCGGACGAGGAGGAGGAATCGTGCACAAGGCAGTCATCGGAGGGGGCGTCGCCGCGGCGGTCATCGTCGGAGCCGGAGCCTGGTGGGCCGTCGGCAACGTCGTCGAGGACCAGACCAGCGAGCGCGGCACGTGCGGCGGCGCGACCTGGGAGCTCAGCGCCGAGGCGGAGGACGACGGCACCGAGGTGAGTGCGGAGCTGCAGTCCTCCGGTCCGGGCGAGGAGTGGCAGGTGGAGCTGCTCCGCGGCGAGGCGTCGCTGCTCGACGGCAGCCGCACCACCGACGAGGACGGCGAGATCGACGTCGACGCCTACAGCTCCGGCAACCCCGGCGACGCGACGTACACCGTCACCTTCGGCCCCGCCGGGGGCAAGCCGTGCACGGCCACCCTCGGCTCCTGACCCGCACCCGACCGAACAGAGGAGACACCCATGAAGAAGCTGATCGCCACCACCGCCCTCGTCGCCACCGCCGCGGCGGGCACCACCGTCCTGGCCGCCGGACCGGCGAGTGCCGACGCCGAGCGGCGGGGCACCTGCGCCGGGGCGACGTACGAGCTCGGCGTCGACCGTGAGCGAGGCGGCTTCGAGGTCGACGCCGACGTCGACGGCGCCCGGGTCGGCAGCGAGTGGCGGGTGACCATCCGGCACGACGGCAGGGTCGCGACGTCGCGGGTGCTGCGCGCCGACGGCGAGGGCGAGCTCGACCTCGACACGTTCCGTCGCGACACCGCGGGCTCCGACACCTTCCGGCTGTCCGTGACGCCGGCGGGCGGCAGGACCTGCTCCACGAAGGTCGCTGTGCGCTGACGCACGCCCGGTCGGCGGCCCGCCGACCGGCTGGAGCCCGGGTCAGGCCGTCCTCAACGTGACGGCGACCCGGGCTCCCCCCATCTCGGAGGTGCCCGTCGTGAGGCTCCCGCCCGAGTCCGCGGCCGTTCGCGCCGCGATCGCGAGGCCGAGGCCGGTGGACCCGGCTCCGCTCTCACCCCGGCCGGTGGGGTCCAGGCCGTCGGGCAGGCCGGGCCCGGCGTCGTCGACGACCAGCTCGACGCGGTCGTCGGTGGCGGTCAGGCTCACGCGTACGGCGGCGTCGTCGGAGGTGTGCGAGAAGACGTTGTCCAGCAGCACGTCGACCAGGGCCTCGAGGTCGGCACGGCTGGTGCGCAGCAGCGGACCGTGCGTGGCCAGGGCGAGCTCGTAGGGCCGGCCCTGGTCCTCGGCGAGCGGCTCCCAGTGACGGACGCGCTCGGCGATGACCGCGACCGCGTCGGTGCGCGGGTCGAGGCCCTCGCGCTCCGAGCGCCGTGCCTCGCGCACGATCTCGTCGACCGTCGCCTGGAGGGCGTCGAGGTCGCCGCCGAGCCGCTCGCGCAGGTCGGGGTCGGTCACGGCCTCCACCCGCAGCCGCAGCGCGGTCACCGGGGTGCGGAGGCGGTGGGAGAGGTCGGCGACGTGCTCCCGCTCGCGCGCGAGCAGGAGCTGGATCCGGCCGACGAGGCGGTCGACGGCGCCGGCGAGCTCCTGCACCTCGCGCGGTCCGGACACCGCCGCCACCGGCGCGACCGTGCCGGTGCGCCCGAGCGTCTGGGTGTGCTCGGCGAGCCGGCGGATGGGCTGGACGAACGACCGGCCCAAGCGGTCGACGACGACCAGGGAGCCGGCGAGCAGGGTCAGCGCGAGCAGCCCGAGCAGGCCCCACGCGACGCCCACCGCAGAGGTGATCCCCGGCTCGTCCACGACGACCCGGATCACCGGCGTCAGCGACGGGAGGGCCGAGTTGCCGCCACGGGAGACCGGCACGAGGACCTGCGAACCGCCGGCCACGTCGTCGACGCGGGCGCGTCCGGTGTTGCGCGCGTCGAGGACCCGCTCGTCCTCGCCGGGGTCGGGCCCGACCCCGGTCCCGTCGGGGTAGAGCACGGTGACCCGGGTGTGCTCGGCGGCGTCGTTGAGCCGGTCGACGTACTGCCCGACGACGCCCTTGTCCTGCCCGGACACCACGGTCTCGACCGCCTGCACCTCGAGCGCGGCCCGCGCCAGCCGGTCCTCCAGGGCGTAGCTGCGGACCAGGATGGCCATCGGCACCAGCATGGCGAGCAGGACCATCGAGACCGCCGCCGCCGCGGTGAGCAGGAGGCTGCGGCGCACCTCAGCCGTCCTCGGCGGCCGGCCCGTGGGCCGGCCCGTGGGCCGGCTCGGGTGCCGGCTCCGGGGTCGGCTCGGGAGCCGCGAGGCGTACGCCGACGCCGCGGACCGTGGTCAGGTAGCGGGGCGCGGCGGCGGTCTCGCCGAGCTTGCGGCGCAGCCAGGAGAGGTGGACGTCCACCGTCTTGTCGGAGCCGCCCCACGGCTGCCGCCAGACCTCGACCAGCAGGTCGCGCTTGGTGACCACCTCGCCCGGTCGCTCGGCGAGATGGGCGAGGAGGTCGAACTCCCGCGGGGTGAGCTCGACCTCGCGACCGTCGAGGTGGACCCGCCGGCCGGCGAGGTCGACCGCCAGCCCGCCGACGGTCACCGTGCTGGGCCGCTGGCGGCCGGCGTCGACGCGCCGCAGCACCGCCCGGATGCGCGCGTCGAGCTGGGCGCTCGTGAAGGGCTTGACGACGTAGTCGTCGGCGCCGGCGTCGAGCGCGCCCACGAGCGACGGGTCGTCCGCGCGGGCGCTGGCGATGATGACCGGCACCTGGCTCACGGCCCGCAGCATCGAGAGGACCTGCGTGCCGTCGACGTCGGGGAGGCCCAGGTCGAGGACGACCAGGTCGGGCGAGGAGTCGACGGCGAGCTGGAGGCCGCCCATCCCGTTCGGTGCCGAGGTCACGGTGTGGCCGCACTCGCGCAGGCCGCGCACCAGCAACGGCCTGATCCGGTCGTCGTCCTCGATAATCAGCACCTCGGCCACGCCGAGACCGTACCGTCCCGGACGCCGGCCGCCCCCGGCCTTAGCCGCGCCTTAACCACCGCCTGGCCTCGTCCTCACCCGGCAGGCGGCACGATGGTCCGGTGAGGCGTCGGATGCTGCTCGTCGGGCTGTGGGCCGCCACCACGGCCGTGGCCGTGCTGGTCGGCGTCTTCGCCGTGTCCACCGTCGGGGCGACGATCCGCGACCGCGGCCCCGTCGGCGACGAGGTGGTGCGCGACACCGCCGTCGACCCCGCCTCGGTCCCGTCACCCGACGGGCCACGGGTGCGCGAGGAGATCTCCGGTGAGTGGGGCGCATTCGTGGTGCAGTGCCGGGACACGTGGGCGTACGGCGTCGGTGTACGACCCGACGAGGCGGCCGGGTGGCGGGTCGTGAGCTGGGAGAAGGGCCCGGACGACGACGTGGACGCGGTCTTCAGCGACGGCCGCAACTCCGTGGACCTCGAGGTCTTCTGCAACCGGGGCCGACCCACCCTCGCCGAGCTCGAGCGCAACACGCTCGCCGACGACTGAGGAAGATGCAACCTCCCGCTGTCGCGGCGCGTCCACCCTCGACGACCACTTCACGGGAGAGACAGATGACCAACCGCATGACCACCCTCGGCACCACCCTCGGCACCGCCTTCGGCGCCGCGCTGCTCGCCGGCTCGCTCGCCGCCCCCGCCGCGGTGGCCCAGGCCACCCCCGTCGGGGCCCAGCCCGACGAGCGCGGCGCCCAGTCCCGCACGGCGCTGACCTTCGCGGTCGAGGACTGCGAGGGCTGCGAGGTCCAGCTCGTCAACGCACGCGGCACGCTCGATGCCGACGTGGTCCACGTCTGGCAGTCCAGGACCAAGGAGGTGCGGGGCGGCACGGTCACCTTCGACGTGGCCACCAGGCGCACGTGGGGCATGTCGGTGACCGTCGTGGCGCCGTGGGAGGGCCACACCGGCTACCTCACCACCGTCGCGTGGCGCTACAACGGCGAGCGGGTCGGTGACCCGGTCACGCTCGAGGAGGCGGTGACGAAGAAGCGTGCCTCGGCCTGCTGGGAGGGGGTGCGCCGCCGCGAGGTCACCGTCCCCCTCGTCGTCGAGAAGGTGCGCGTGGACGGCGTGAGGAAGAAGGTCAACGGCAGCATCGCGTTCGTGCCGACGACCGAGAGCTGGCTCGGGCCGATGCGCGAGGTCTGGGACGGCGTCCTCGGCTCCCAGGACGTCAACATCTGCCGCTGACGCCGCGCCTGACCGGGCCGGGGATCGGCGGCGGGACGCTGGGGGCCGCGACCGGGGCGTTCAGATCCGGATCCCGACCCCCGGCCCGACGTCGGCGCCCGTCAGGTAGAAGACGGTGAGCACGGCCACCCAGGAGATCCAGAAGGGCACCACGAACGGGATCATCCGCGAGATGACGGTGCCGAGCCCCGCGTCGGGCTCGTAGCGCTTGAGCATGACGAGGAAGATCCAGATGTAGGGGTTCATCGGCGTGATCACCTGGGTGGCCGAGTCGCCCACCCGGAACGCCGCCTGCACGAACCCCGGCTCGTAGCCCAGGAGCGCGAACAGCGGCACGAAGACCGCGCCCATCAGCGTCCACATCGATGAGCCGCTGACGATGAACAGGTTGAGCAACGACGCGAGCAGGATGAACCCGATGATGGCGGGGTAGCCGGTGAGGCCGATCGACTCGAGGCCGTCGGCGCCCGCGACGGCCAGCGCGGAGCCGACGTTGCTCCAGTTGAAGAGCGCGATGAACTGCCCGAGCATGAACGCCAGCACGATGAAGGCGGCCATGTCCTTGATGCCCAGGCCCATCACCTTCGGCACGTCGGCGGCCTCGCGCAGCGACCCGCTCACGAAGCCGTACGCCAGGGCGGGCCCGAGGAACATCACGAACACGACGAACACCGTGGAGTCCAGCAGCGGGGACTCCGGGAGGAACGCCCCGTCCTCGTTGCGCCACGGCGACCCGCCCGGCAGCACCGCCGCCAGGATCACGACGGCGAGCGCGAGGAACACCAGGCCCGCCACGCGCAGCCCGCGACGCTCCGCCGGCTCCAGGTCGGGGGAGAGGTCCACGGGCGCCGCCCGCAGCGCGGGGGCGACGTGCTCGTCGTCACCGGCGCCGCCGTCGAGGGTGGCGGCGGCGTCGTCCTGCTCGACCATGTCGACCGGCGCGTCCTCGCGGACCAGGCGCGGCTCGACGAGGCGGTCGATCACCAGGCCCGCGACCAGCGCCAGCACGACCGACGACGCCATGTTGAACCAGAGGTTGGAGACCGGGGTGACCGCCGCCCCGGCCTCGGGCAGGCCGGTGGTCACGGAGCTGGTGATCCCGGCGAACAGCGCGTCCAGGCTGGTGACCAGCATCGAGGTGGAGTAGCCGGCACCGACGGCGGCGAAGCCTCCGACCAGGCCCGCGAGCGGATGCCGCCCGGCTGCCTTGAAGACCATCGCCGCCAGGGGCGGCACCACGATGAAGGCGGCGTCGGCCATCACCGACGCGTTCACCCCGACGAACCCGACGGCGTACGGCAGCAGCCAGCGCGGCGCCGATCCGAGGCTGGCACGGATCGCCGCGCCGAGCAGGCCGGTGCGCTCGGCGACGGTGACGGCGAGCAGGATCGTCACGACGGTCACCAGCGGCGGGAAGCCGATGAAGTTGGCGCCGAGGTTGACCGTCAGCCAGGACAGCCCCTCGCCGGTGAAGAGGCCGCGGACGGCCGTCTCCTCGTCCGACCCGGGGATGGTCACCGCGGTGCCGAGCAGCTGCAGCACCGTGGAGATCACGCCGACGACGAGGAACAGGCCGAGGAACAGCAGGAACGGGTCGGGGAGCCGGTTGCCGACGCGCTCGACGGCGGCCAGGGCCCGGTCGGTGCGCGACGGCGTCGCGTCGGTGGCGGTCATCGCTCAGCCCTCCCCGAAGTAGGACGCGACGTCGACGGCGCCGCCGGCGGCCGCGAAGTCGTCGGCGGCCGCCTGCCGCAGCTCGGCGTCGCTGAGCCAGTCGGCGCAGACCGCCGCCAGCGACCAGGCCGAGTCGAGCACCACCCGGTCGGCCTCCTCGCTCACCGCGGCGTCGGCGAACTCCCGGGTGTGGAGCGACAGGTCGGCGTCGGTGATCCGGACCATCGCGTGGACCCCCGGCAGCCGGTAGGAGACGTTGCCGAAGTCGGTCGAGCCGGCGAACATGCGCGGCACCACGTCCGGCGGCAGCACGGTGCGCCCCCGCTCGCCGTAGCGGGTCGTCCACGCCGCGGCGAGGGGGCCGTTGCCGCGGACGGGCAGGTAGGCCGGTGCCTCGTCCCAGGACAGCTCCACGCCGCACCCGGTCATGAGGGCCGCGCCGCGGGCGATGTCGGCGAGCCGGTCGCTGAGGACGGCGAGCCCCTCGGGGTGCTCGCTGCGCAGGTAGAACAGCATCTCGGCGTGCTCGGGGATGACGTTGGGTCGCTCCCCGCCGGCGGTGACGACGCCGTGCACGCGGTCCGTCGGCGGCATCTGCTGACGGTGGAGCCCGACGCCGGTGTACATGAGGTTGACCGCGTCGAGGGCGTTGCGGCCCATGAACGGCTGCGCCGAGGCGTGCGAGGTGATGCCGGTGAAGGTGGCGCGGAGCTGCCGGCGGCCGAGGAAGAGCGGGTCGGCGATGTCGTAGGTGAACGGATGCACCATGAGCGCCGCGTCCACGCCCTCGAACGCCCCGTCGGCCGCCATGAGCTCCTTGCCACCGCCGCCCTCCTCCGCGGGGGTGCCGAGCCACACGACGCGACCCGCCAGGCGGTCGGCGACGGCAGCCAGTGCCAGGAACGCCCCCAGCCCGGCGGTGGCGATGACGTTGTGGCCGCAGCCGTGCCCGATGCCCGGCAGGGCGTCGTACTCCGAGAGCACCGCGATGGTGGGGCCGTCGGGGTCGCCGACCTCGGCGCGCAGCGCGGTGGGAAGCCCGTGCGCCTGGCGGACCACGTCGATCCCGCGCCCCTCGACGAGGTCGGCGAGCACGGCCGCCGACCGGTGCTCCTCGAAGGAGACCTCGGGATGCTCCGACAGGTCGTGGCTGGCGGCGAGCAGCGTCGGCGCGAGCTCGTCGACGGCCGCACCCAGCGCCGCGAGGACGTCCGGGTCGGCGCCGGCGGTGGTCGCCTCCGGGGCCCGGGCCGTCCGGGCCAGGCGCCGTGCCTCCTCGCCGAGGTGGCGGAGCAGGAAGCTGTCCGGTGGTGTGGGGGCGGAGGTGCCGGAGGACTCGTCGTGGTGGCTCATCGTGCAGTGTCCCTTCCCGTGGGGGGCGGGCCCGAGCGGGCGACTGGTCTCGCGACGCTAGCACCGACCACACCTCAGCCACCGGACGGAACGGCCGCCGGCGCCCCCTAGGGTGGTGCCATGGGCAAGCAAGAGGACTTCGTGCTCCGGGCGCTCGAGGAGCGCGACGTCCGGTTCGTGCGGCTGTGGTTCACCGACGTGCTGGGCTTCCTCAAGAGCGTGAGCGTGGCGCCCGCCGAGCTCGAGAACGCCTTCGACGAGGGCATCGGCTTCGACGGGTCGGCCATCGAGGGCTTCGCCCGCGTCTACGAGTCCGACATGCTCGCCCACCCCGACGCCTCGACGTTCCAGATCCTGCCCTGGCGCACCGGCGACGACGGCGGCCCGGCCACCGCACGGATGTTCTGCGACATCGTGATGCCCGACGGCAGCCCGTCGTACGCCGACCCGCGCCACGTCCTGAAGCGGACGCTCAGCCGGGCAGCCGACAAGGGGTTCACCTTCTACACCCACCCCGAGATCGAGTTCTACCTGTTCAAGGACGTGCCCGGGAAGGGTGACGAGCCCCAGCCGGTCGACCGCAGCGGGTTCTTCGACCACACCGCCCAGTCGCGGGGGGCGGACTTCCGCCGCGAGGCGATCACCATGCTCGAGGCCATGGGCATCTCGGTGGAGTTCAGCCACCACGAGGGCGGTCCCGGCCAGCAGGAGATCGACCTGCGCTACGCCGACGCGCTGACCACGGCCGACAACATCATGACCTTCCGCACCGTCATCCGCGAGGTGGCGCTCGGTCAGGGCATCTGGGCGTCGTTCATGCCCAAGCCGTTCACGACCCACCCGGGCTCGGGCATGCACACCCACGTCTCGCTCTTCGAGGGCGACCGCAACGCCTTCTTCGAGGCGGGCGCGGAGTACCAGCTGTCGCGCACCGGACGCCAGTTCATCGCCGGCATCCTGCGCCACGCCAGCGAGATCAGCGTGGTCACCAACCAGTGGGTCAACTCCTACAAGCGCCTGCTCGGCGGCGGCGAGGCGCCCTCGGGCGTGTGCTGGGGCCACAACAACCGGTCCGCGATGGTCCGGGTGCCGATGTACAAGCCCAACAAGGGCCAGTCGACGCGCGTCGAGCTGCGCACGATCGACCCGGCCTGCAACCCCTACCTCGCCTTCGCCGTCGTCCTTGCCGCGGGCATGAGGGGCATCGAGGAGGGCTACGAGCTGCCTCGCGAGGCCGAGGACGACGTCTGGTCGCTGACCGAGCGGGAGCGGCGCGCGCTGGGCATCACGCCCCTGCCGCGCAGCCTGTCGGACGCCATCGGCGTCGCCGAGGACTCCGAGCTGCTCGCCGAGACGCTGGGCGAGCACGTCTTCGACTTCTTCCTGCGCAACAAGCGCGCCGAGTGGGAGGAGTACCGGACGCAGGTCTCGGCCTACGAGCGCGACCGGATGCTCCCGGTGATCTGAGGCCGGCCCCATGACGTCGCCCGGGTCGTTCGTGCGCAAGGGGTTCGTCGACGGCGCCGCCGCCGCGCAGGGCGTCGAGCAGCTCGGTGACGCCGGGGCGCCGCTCGTCGACACGCTCGCCGCCTCCGCCGACCCGGACGCCGCGCTCGGCGGACTGCTCCGACTCGTCGAGGCCCTCGACGGGCAGGAGGAGGGGGCCGGGCGCCGGATGCTCGCGGAGGTCGCCGACGACGAGGGCACCGCCATGCGGCTGTGCAGCGTGCTCGGCGCCAGCGTCGCGCTGACGCACCACCTGGTCCGACACCCGGAGCACTGGCGGGAGCTGACCGACCCGACGCTGGGCAGCACCCGCACCGCGGCGTACGCCGTCCGTGAGGCGATGCTGGCGGCGGTGGGCGCCGACCCGCACGCCGAGGAGCCCGTCGCCGGGCTGCCGGACGCGGAGGCGGTCGACGCGCTGCGCGTGGAGTACCGGCGCATCCTGCTCCGGCTGGCCTCCCGCGACCTGGCCCACCACCTCGGCGTCGACGACGCGGCCGCTGAGCTTTCCGACCTCGCCGCGGCGACGCTGGACGCCGCGCTCGCGATCGCCCGCGCGCGCCTCGGGCAGAGCGCGCGCACCGCACGCCTCGCCGTGATCGCGATGGGCAAGTGCGGCGGCCACGAGCTCAACTACATCTCCGACGTCGACGTGGTCTTCGCCTACGAGCCGGCGTCCGACGGCGGCCCCGATGGCGATGGCGGCGAAGGGACGGCGCTGCGGGCCGCCACGCAGCTCGCCTCGCACCTCATGCGGATCTGCTCCGACCACACCCGCGAGGGCACCATCTGGCCGGTCGACGCCAACCTGCGGCCCGAGGGCAGCCAGGGCCCGCTCGTGCGGACGCTGGCCAGCCACCAGGGCTACTACGAGAAGTGGGCGAAGACCTGGGAGTTCCAGGCGCTGCTCAAGGCCCGCCCCGTCGCCGGCGACCGGGACCTCGGCCGCCGCTACTGCGAGATGGTGTCCCCGATGGTGTGGAGCGCCGCGGAGCGCGAGGGCTTCGTCGGCGACGTGCAGGCGATGCGCCGCCGGGTGCTCGACCACATCCCGGCACACGAGGCCGAGCGCCAGCTCAAGCTCGGCTCGGGGGGTTTGCGCGACGTCGAGTTCGCCGTGCAGCTGCTGCAGCTGGTCCACGGTCGCTCCGACCCGTCGTTGCGGGAGGGCGCGACCCTCAGCGCGCTGGCCAGGCTGACGGCCGGGGGCTACGTCGGGCGCGAGGACGGCGAGCGGCTGCACGAGGCCTACTCCTTCCTCCGCGCCCTCGAGCACCGCATCCAGCTGCACCAGCTGCGGCGCACCCACGTGCTGCCCGACGACGACGCGTCGCTGCGCCGCCTCGGCCGCTCCCTCGGGTTCCTCTCCGAGCCCGCCGCCGCGCTCGACAAGCAGTGGCGCTACCACCGCCGCGAGGTGCGCCGGCTCCACGAGAAGCTGTTCTACCGTCCGCTCCTCGGGGCGGTCGCCAAGCTGCCCGGCAGGGAGGCGCGGCTGTCGCTGGAGGCCGCGGAGGCGCGACTGTCCGCCCTCGGGTACGCCGACCCGCGGGCCGCGCTGCGCCACCTCGAGGCGCTCACGAGCGGGGTCTCCCGCACCTCCGACATCCAGCGCACCCTGCTGCCGGTGCTGCTGGAGTGGTTCGCCGACTCGCCCGACCCGGACGCCGGGCTCTTCGGTTTCCGGCGGATCAGCGAGAGCCTCGGGCGCACGCCGTGGTACCTCACGATGCTGCGCGACGAGGGCCAGGTCGCGCAGCGGCTGGCCCGCGTCCTGGGCACGTCCCGCTACGCCACCGACCTGCTCGAGCGCGAGCCGCAGGGGGTGAAGATGCTCGGCGAGTCGCTGGTGCCGCTGAGCGCCGAGGCCGCGCTGGCCGAGATGCAGGCGCTGGTCGAGCGCGCGGAGACCCCGGAGTCCGCGGTCGCCGCGGTGCGCGCCGTACGCCGGCGCGAGCTGCTGCGGATCGCGTGCGGCGAGCTCGTGGCGGGGACCGACGTGGCGCTGGTCGGGCAGGGGCTCAGCCGCCTCACCGACGCCACGCTGCAGGCGACCCTCGCCGTCGCCACGGAGTCGGTGCGCCGGCACCGTGGCCTGGAGGCCCCCGCGAGCCGGATCGCGGTCATCGCGATGGGCCGCTACGGCGGTTTCGAGCTGTCCTACGGCAGCGACGCCGACGTGATGTTCGTGCACGAGCCCGCGCCGGGCGTCGAGCCGCAGGCGGCCTCGTCGTTCGCCACGGCCGTGGTCGGAGAGGTCAGGCGGCTGCTGTCCCTGCCGGCCAGCGACCCGCCGCTCGAGGTCGACCCGGACCTGCGCCCCGAGGGCAAGAACGGACCGATGGTGCGCACGGTGGAGTCCTACGCCGCCTACTACGCCAAGTGGTCGCACGTGTGGGAGTTCCAGGCGCTGCTCCGGGCGGACGCGGTGGCCGGCGACGAGGACCTGCGACGGCGGTTCACCGAGCTGGTCGACCCGATCCGCTTCCCGGCCGACGGCATCTCGGAGTCCGACGTGGTCGAGGTGCGTCGGATCAAGGCGCGCGTCGACGACGAGCGGCTGCCCCGCGGGGCCGACCGGCAGACCCACCTCAAGCTCGGGCGCGGGGGGCTCGCCGACGTCGAGTGGACGGTGCAGCTCCTCCAGATGCGGCACGCCGGGCGCGTCGAGGGGCTGCGGACGCCCCAGACGCTGCCCGCGCTCCAGGCCGCAGCCGAGGCCGGGCTGATCGCCGAGGACGACGCCGCCACCCTCGCCGAGGCCTGGCGCCTGGTGAGCCGGGTCCGCAACGCCGTGACGCTCGTGCGGGGCAAGCCGTTCGACCAGCTCCCGCGCGACGCTCGCGAGCGGGCCGCCGTCGCGCAGGTGCTCGGCTATCCGCAGGGCGCCTCGGACCAGATGGTGAACGACTACCTGCGCACGACGCGGCGCGCCCACGCCGTCGTGGAGCGCGTCTTCTGGGAATGAAGCGGGAATCTTCATCGGTAGACAAATGAAGCAATAACCTTCACCATGGGTCGAGTGAAGGAAGTGGCTGCAGTGATCGGCGACCTCGTCGGGTCGCGCGCCTCGCTCGACCGCCGGCGCCTCCACGAGGAGCTGTCGCGTGCGATCGCCGCGGTCAACGACCTCCTCGCCCCGGTGCGGCCCCTGTGGATCACCGCGGGCGACGAGTTCCAGGGGACCTTCGCCACCGTCGGCGAGGCCGTGCAGGCGACGCTCCTCGTGCGGGTCGAGATGTGGACGGTGTGCGACGTGCGGCACGGGATCGGCTGGGGCGGCACGACGCTCCTCGACGCCGGGGCCGGGATCGAGGACGGCCCCGGCTGGTGGGCGGCCCGGTCGGCGATCGAGGCCGCCGCGCGGTCGGAGTCGACCTCGGCCCAGCGGTGGCTGCGCACGGCGTACGCCGTCGCGGACGGGGCGCCGGGCGGTCCGGACCCCGGGCTGGTGAACGCCGCGCTCGTGCTGCGCGACGAGCGCGTGAGCGGCCTGTCGGAGCGCTCGGTGTCGGTGCTGCGTGGTCTGCTGTCCCACGAGACGCAGCGCGACGTCGCCGAGGAGCTGGGGATCAGCCCGTCCGCGGTGTCGCAGCGGGTGCGCGCCGACGGCCTGGCGGCGATCGTCGCCGCCCACGACATGCTCGGGCCCGGACGAGGCGACGAGCAGCAGGAAGGAGGCGACGGGTGAGCTGGCTCGGGATCCTGCTGATCGGCCTCGCGGTCACCGACCTCACGCACTCCGTGCGCAGGACCCGGTTCCTGCCGGAGTGCGTCGGCGCGCTGGTGGCGCTCTGCACCGGCCTGCTCGCCGGGCTGACGTCGGGTCGTGACGTCGGTGCGCTCCTCGTCATCGTCGCCGTCGTGCTGGTGTGGGGTCTCACGGTCACCTGGGGCTTCGGCCACCCGGGCCCGAAGGCGGCCCGGCTCCCGCTGGGGGTGTTCGTCGTCGCGCTGCTGGGGGCCATCGCCTGCTCGGGCCTGGCGCCCGACGCCGCGGGTCCGCTCGGACGCTGGCTCGACTCGCTGGCCGTGGCCGACCTGGGCGACGTCCCGACCGACCGCTTCCTGCTGCTGCTAGGCGCCTTCGCGGTGCAGCTGTCGACCGGCAACGTCCTCGTGCGGCTGGTGCTCAAGGCAACCGGCACGATCAATCCGCGCGCCGACGGCGCGCTGCCGCCGACGCAGCTCAAGGGCGGCCGGCTCCTCGGGCCCCTCGAGCGCGTCTTCATCCTCGCCCTCGCCCTCGGGGGCCAGGTGACCGCTGCCAGCGTGGTCGTCGCGGCCAAGGGACTGCTGCGCTTCCCCGAGCTCTCCTCACGTCACGAGCAGCAGACGGTGCACGAGATGACGGAGTACTTCCTGCTCGGCTCGTTCGCGTCCTGGCTCGTGGCGCTGGGGTCGTTCGTCCTCCTGGGATGACGGGGGGGGGGGGGGGGGCTCCGCGGCTCCCGGGGCGTGCGGTTCGCGGGTCGGACACGTGCACGCTCGGATCCGCCCCAGGCCGAAGCAGAAGGAGCACGTCACCGCACGGGCGGCAGGAGGATCCCGGAGCCGTTGATGCCGAGGCGCAGGAGCACCGGTCCGGGCGCGAGCAGGTCGTCGATGCGCGCAGCGCTCAACGCCTCGAGCTCCCGGAGCCGGACGGCGTACGCCTCCGGTCCGGTGAGACGGGCCCGTTGCAGCTCGAGCGCGTTGTGCCAGACCTTGCGCCGCGCCATGCGCAGGAAGCGCCCGGAGGCCCGGTGGTTCACGGGCTGCAGGACCCGGTCGAGCAGCGTCCCGCCCGACTGGGCGACCAGCTCCTCGTTCTCGGCACCGACGCGCGCCCGGAGCACCGCGTCGATCCGCTCGTGGTCGCGCCGCCGCCGCTCCATCACGACCGGGTCGGCGAAGTCACGGTCGTCGATCACCGCCAGCAGGGCCTGGGGCAGGTCGTAGTTGATGTGGGCGTTGATGCCCAGCAGCACGTGCCGCAGCGGCGGCAGGTCGGGCGGTGCACCGAGTGCGAGCCGCCAGGGCAGCGGCACCCGTTCGCCGGCGGTGGCGTCGGCATCGAGCGCATCGAAGTAGAGGTCCGCGAACGCCACGTCCCACGCCTCGACCCACGTGCTGTCCTCGAAGACGCCTCGTCCGATCGCCTCCCCGACGGCGACGGTCGTGCGCAGGTAGGTGCTCAGGAACGCCCGGTGTCCGTGCTGGGCCGGCCCGAGACGGTCCAGGCACTGCTGCATGCGAGCCACCACGGCTGCCACACCGACCTCGTCCGGCGCCATACGTGGTGTCCGATCTCCGCGTCCTGCACAGCACCCGTCCGGGGGCCGCCTGCCACCGGTACCCGTCCGACGGCGACCACAACGGGGCGCCGTCCTGGGCTCGGTCCCACCGGCAGCCAGTCCGAGCGCGCCGCCGCCCGTGCGGCGTCGGACCTGCGCGACATTGCGTCGCGGATGCGCCGCACGTCGTGCGTGCCAGCGCAGCGGTACCTCCCCGGACTCCCGAGGCACGGCGAGCGCGGCGACGCCCGACCACGGAGTCGGTCCACCGGCTGGCCCGCGTCATGACCCGACTGCCGTGGGCTGGGGGTCGGTCGGGGCGAGAGCTCGAACTGCGGCACCGGGACGCAGGACGCGCGCGGCGATGGCGGGCCGCATCAACGCGGTCGGCCGGTCGAGGAGGTTGAGGACGCGCAGGTAGGCGTGTCCGACGACGGGGTCGCCGACGGCCGCCGCTTGCAGCCGCGACATGTAACGCCCGATCACGCGCACCGACAGCGGGCGGTCCCCGGGCACCTCGGGAATCGACAGGTCGGCGCCGCTCACGATGTCCCAAGCGCCTCGGACCACTGGCGCGGCGTGACGGAAGAAGACGCGAGGGTCGTCGCTGCCGCTCTCGAGCCAGGACCGCAGGACCAGGGACTGCTGTGCGGCGACGGTGATCCCCTGACCGTAGATGGGGTTGAAGCAGCAGAGGGCGTCGCCGAAGACGATCAGGCCGCGTGGGAAGGTACGCATCCGCTGGTAGTTGCGCCGGATGCTCGTCGGCGTGCGATGGGTCACGACCGGCCCGAGCGGCTGGCCCCCCAGCACGGCGGCGAACAGGTCACGAGGAGCGATCGCCTCGAGCTGGGGGAGGAAGTCCTTCTCCGCGCCGGAGGGCTGGTGGCTGTCGTAGCCGAACAAGGTCACGACCCAGGAGTCGTTCTCCACGACGCCGGCGGCCATGCCGATCGGACGGTCCGGCCGTGCCGCCACGACGATGAACTGGTCGCGCCCGGTCGAGCCGGCCAACCGGTAACGGCGTGTCGCGTAGCCCATGTTCGAGTGGACGATGTCCTCGGGTGGCCGCCCGTGGCCGAGCCCGTCGAGCCACGCGACGGAGCGCCCGGAACGCCCGCTGGCGTCGACGACGAGATCCGCGGACAGCGGCAGGTCCCGGTGATCGTCGCGCGCGACGAGCCGCACGCCCCTGATCCGGCCACCGCCGTCCACCATCACGCCGGCCGCGTCGGTGTTGTCCCGCAGCTCGACCGCGGGGTCCGCGAGCACGCGCTCCCGTACGACGTCCTCGATCAGCGGCCTCGTGGCGCAGATCGAGGGGGTGGTCACCTCGACGCGCGGGAGCACGCCGTACGCGTTGATGAACCGGACCTCGCCGGCGATCCGCGCGCTCGCCGCGCCGGCCGCCGCGAAGTCGTCGCGGATGCCGGGGAAGAGCTCGGCGAGGATCTCGTCCCCTCGGCCGAGGACGGAGTGGATGTGGCGACCCTGCGGCACGCCGCGGCGCGGCTCGTGGCCGCCGGTCAGCTGGTCGCGATCGACGAGGATGACCTCGGTGTAGTGGTCGGCGAGCACGCGTGCAGCGAGCAGTCCGGCCATGCTGGCGCCGATGACGACCGCACGGTCGCGAGCCGGCGTCGGGTTGGACTTCATGGAACACCTCCTGGTCGACGGATGCCAGCACCGTCATCCAGGTCGCTGCTCACTCTCCAGACCGGTTGCTGCTCACTTCCTGGCCACCGATCTCCCGGCGCCACAGCATCTCGACGATCCGCTCGACCCCGCGCGTCAGGTGTCGCCGGTAGGTGCTGAACGGCAGGCCGAGGACCTCAGCCGCCGCCTCCTGCGTGGGAGCGGGGCGGAGGTAGGTGCGATCGATCGCCCGGGCGAGCCGCTCCTCGCGAGGATGGCCCGCGAGGGCGTCCGCAGCGTCGCGGATCAGGGCGGCCAGGCGGTCGGCTGGCTCGTGGTCGTCGTCGCCCTCGACCACCAACCGGCTCCGGCACAGCGGGTTGGCCACCAGCTGGTCGCGGCGGTGGAGGTCCTTGAGTGCCCGACCGACGCTCGTGGCGAACTCGTCGAAGGACAGGGCGAGCAGGTCGGACCGACCGGTCGGCGACATCACCGGAGCGCCCAGCTCGCGGTCGGCCAGCAGGTCGAACCAGTCGGCCAGCGACCCGCGCCGGAAGTCGCGTCCGAACAAGGCGTAGGCCCCCGCGCCGATGCGGTGCTCGGCACCGTCCAGCCGCTGGTAGTCGATGAACTCCATGAGCGGGTCCATGGCACCCGAGTCGACCCAGCAGATCACGTCCCACGCCGTCGCCGGGTCCTCCAACAGGGTCTGGATGCTCAGCACCGGGCCCAGGTTCAGGGTCCGGGAGGGCGACTGGTTGCGCTCCGCGTCGATGAGGAACCGCATCACAGTCGCGTGGTCCCCCGGCCGGAGCGGGCGTCGGCGCTCGATCGCCTCGCGCGCCGCTCGCATCGTCGGGTCGGGCGCGAGGTCGGAAGCGTCGGCCAGGTCCAGACGCACCACCGCAGCGAAGCCGGCAGGCTCGGATGCCTTGGTTCGGACGACACGGAACGCTCCGGGCTGCCGGCCGAGCCAGTGCTCGACCAGGGCAGCCTGCGCGTCTCCCTGGTGGCGGCTGGTCATCTGCAGGAGGTGGTCCGCGTCCGTGGGGCGCACGCTGTCGAAGTACGCCGTACCGAGCTCGTCGTAGTTCCAGAACGCGGCCGTCGCGCTGTGCCGGTGCGCGTGGACGACCTGCATGATCGCCCGCTGTTGCTCGGCGCCCGTGACCTGTGTGGCACGACGGACGCTCGACCGCTGCACCCGCCGGTGCAGGTCTGCGTAGGCGACGGCGTCGCGCCAGCGGAGATCCGCGTCGATGACGTCGCGCGCCAGGTCGTGGGGGAAGACGCCATAGGGACCCACCTCGACCAGCGACAGCCCGCGCAACCACGCCAGCAGCTCGCCGGCGCGCCGCGTCTCGAGCACCTCCCTCAGCAGGTCCTCCGTGGTCATCCAGGCGTGGGCGCACAGCTGCAGCGCGCGACGGTGCGCCTCGTCCGGGATGCTGTCGACCAGCCGGCGGACCAGCTCGTCGACCAGGTTCGGCGCGTCCTCGAGCCGGGTCAGCGACTTCGCCGAGTCGTGCCGGGCCAGGTCGGCGACGAGGGACAGGGCCAGGGGGTGGCCGTGCGTCAGCTCGGCGGCGGTCTCGTGCTCGGACTCGGGCACGTCGCACCCGGCCAGGTAGGCGGCGGTCTCCTCCGGTGCGAAGTTGCGCAGCCGGATCTCGCCGAGCAGCTCCCGCCATCCCTCGTCCGACCGCCAGAGGTGAGACGGCGGCCTGCGTCCGGCGACGACCACGATCGCCGCCGCGGGCAGCGCGGGAAGCCACTCGTGCTGGAGCCAGCCCTCCAGTGCCGCCGCGCGCTCGAAGCTGTCGAGCGTGATGATCGGTGCGGGATCGCCGTCCGTCGCCCAGCCCTGCACAGCGGCCTCGCGCAGGAGGGCGTCCGGACGGGGTTCCACTGACGCGAAGTCGACCTGGATCGCCAACCTCCCGGCGCCGGCCGCCTGCCGTCGGAACGCCTGTGTGAGTGAGCTCTTCCCTACGCCGCCCGGACCATGGATCCACACCACCCGGACGCTGGACCCGCCGGACAGGATCTGCCCGAACATCTCCTGCTCGGCCGCGCGGCCGACGAACCGGGCGGCCCTGCTGCGTCCGAGCGCGTCGGCGAGTGTCGCGCCTCTGCCCCCCGATCGGGCCATGGCGGGACAATCCCACGCCGTCCCACGATCGTCAACGACGATCGCTGGGTGCTCGGTGACGCTGATCGGGTGCGGCCAACCGCCGCGTGCCGGCGCAGCTCGAACGTCCGGACATGCCGCTGGGCGGGCGGCCTCAGTGGCCGGCGAGGGAGCCGCTGAGCCGCTCGTGACGTTCGGCGCTGGAGGGGTCGAGGCCGGTGATCTCGACGGTCTTGCCCTTGCGGCGGTACTTGGTCGTGATCGCGTCGAGGGCGGCGACGGTGGAGGCGTCCCAGACGTGCGACCGGGAGAGGTCGATCACGACACGGGCGGGATCGTCCGCGTACTCGAACTGGGTGTAGAGGTCGTTGCTGGAGGCGAAGAACAGCTCGCCGGTGACGCGGTAGACCACCGAGGTGGTGCCGTCGCGGTCGGTGACGAGCTCGCGGTTGGTCTCGGTGAGGTGCGCGACGCGGCGGGCGAACAGGGTCATGGCGACCAGGACGCCGACGCCGACGCCGATGGCGAGGTTGTGGGTCGCCACGGTGACGACCACGGTGGCCACCATGACGGTGGTCTCGGACTTCGGCATGCGGCGCAGCGTGGCGGGCTGGACGGAGTGCCAGTCGAAGGTGCCGACGGCGACCATGATCATGACGGCGACGAGGGCGGCCATGGGGATGAGGGCGACGATGTCGCCGAACCCCACGACGAGGATGAGCAGGAACACTCCGGCGAGGAACGTGGAGAGGCGGGTGCGGGCACCGGAGACCTTCACGTTGATCATCGTCTGGCCGATCATGGCGCAGCCGCCCATGCCGCCGAAGAACCCGGTGATGACGTTCGCGGCGCCCTGTCCCCATGCTTCCCGGGTCTTGTCGGAGTGGGTGTCGGTGATGTCGTCGACCAGCTTGGCGGTCAGCAGGGACTCCAGCAGCCCGACCAGCGCCATCGCGAGGGCGTAGGGGCCGATGATCTGCACCGTGTCGAGGGTGAACGGCACGTCGGGGAGGAACAGCGACGGCAGGCTGTCAGGGAGCTCGCCTTCGTCGCCGACGTCCGGGACGTCGAGAGCGGCGAGGAGGGTGAAGGCGGTGAGCGCGACGATGGCGACGAGCGGGGCGGGGACGACCTTGGTGACGCGCGGCAGGGCGACGATGATGGCGATGCCGACGGCGATCATCGGGTAGACCAGCCATGGCACGTCGATCACGTGGGGGACCTGCGCGAGGAAGATGAGGATGGCGAGGGCGTTGACGAACCCGACCATGACCTGTCGTGGGACGAACCGCATGAGACGGGCGACGCCGAGCAGACCGAGGACGACCTGGATGACCCCGCCGAGGAGGACGGTGGCGACGAGGTAGTCGTACCCGTGGTCGCGCACGACGGGTGCGATCACGAGCGCGATGGCGCCGGTGGCGGCGGAGATCATCGCCGGGCGCCCGCCGAGGAAGGCGATCGAGACGGCCATCGTGAAGGAGGCGAACAGCCCGATCCGGGGGTCGACCCCGGCGATGATGGAGAACGAGATGGCCTCGGGGATGAGCGCGAGCGCGACGACGAGTCCGGCGAGGACCTCGGTGCGCAGCATCTTCGGCGACCGCAGCGCAGCGCGGACCGTCGGTTCGGCGGGTGTGCGCAGGGTGGTGGACACGACGAGGCTCCGTTCAGGGACAGGGGCGGGCGGTCGAGGGGGCGGGGCCGCGGGCGGAGCGTGAGGACCAGTGGCCGACCCCCACGCGATGGACGAGACGGGTGCGCGCCGGGGGCGTCCGCCGCCGGGGTGCACGCCGGCGGGCATCATGGGTGCCAGGTCCTGCACGGTGCTGGCGTGGCGGCCAGCCGGAAGTCTGACCCGAACTCTACCCTCACGTGACGGTAGGGTTGTAATCGGCGCGAGGAGTGACCCTGTGAGTGACGAGCCCGTCATGCAGATCGGCGAGGTCGCCACCCGCACCGACCTGTCGCTGCGCAGTCTGCGGCACTGGGAAGAGGTCGGACTCCTCAAGCCTTCGGGCCGCAGCGACGGGGGCTTCCGGCTCTACACGGAAGCCGACGTCGACAAGATCCTCGTCATCCGTCGCATGAAGCCCCTCGGGTTCAGCCTGGACCAGATGCGAGCCGTCATGACCGACATCGAGACCATCGCCGACCCCGCCGCCGAGGCCAAGGCCAAGGAGACGGCACACGACCGCCTCCGCGCCACCCAGGAGGACGCCGCCGACCGCCGCGACGAGCTGGTGCGTCAGCTGGCCATGGCCGACGAGTTCATCGACCTCCTCAGCGCTCGCCTCCGCTGACACCCGAGGCAGCAGTGGCACGCACGAACCCGGCCACGCTCACAGGCGCAGCACGCGCCCCGCGACCACGAGGTGCACCTCGTCGCACGCAGCGGCGACGCGCTGGTTGACCGTGCCGAGCAGGTCGCGGAACAGGCGGCCGGAGCGGTGCTCGGGCACCACGCCGAGGCCCACCTCGTTGGTCACGACGACGACGTCCTGGCGGCACGCCACGAGCGCGGCGACGACCTCGTCGGTGCGCGCCAGCACGAGGGCGTGGACGGCGTCGGCGTCCTGCTCCCACGCGTCCTGGGCGTCGATGGTCGCGGTGAGCCAGGTGCCGAGGCAGTCGATGAGCAGCGGGTCCTCGGCCTCGGCGAGCACGCGGGGGAGGTCCTGGGTCTCCGCCGTGCCCCACGACGCCGGTCGGCGCGCGCGGTGGGCGGCGACGCGCGCCGTCCAGTCGGGGTCGTCCTCGCGCTCGGGGGCGGTGCCGGTCGCGACGTACGTCGCCGGCGCACCGCCGATCAGCGACTCCGCGTGCGTCGACTTGCCGGACCGCACGCCGCCGGTGACCAGGATGCGCATGGCGGGCATCCTCGCAGAGGCGGCGCGGATCGGACGCAGGAGCGCTGGGTACCGAGCGGCATGAGCGAACACGCGTCCAGTCCCGAGACCACGGCCGCCACCGGCGCGGCCCCGACCGGCGCGAGGCAGCTCGCGGTCGTCACCGGCGCCTCCAGCGGGATCGGCCTCGAGCTCGCCCGGCAGTTCGCCGAGCACGACTTCGACCTGATCGTCGCCGCCGAGGACGACGAGCTCGCCGTCGCCGCGGCCGTCCTCCGGTCCGAGAGCGGCGGTCTCGTCCAGCCGGTGCAGGTCGACCTCCGCCGGCCGGAGGGCGTCGAGGAGCTCTACGCCGCGATCAAGGCCGACGGGAGGCCGCTCGCCGCCATCGCGCTGAACGCCGGACACGGCCAGGGCGGCGCGTTCGTCGACAACGACCTGGCCGACGAGCTCTCCATCATCGACCTCAACATCACCTCGACGGTGCGGCTCGCGAAGCTGGTGCTGCGCGACATGGTGGCGGCCGACGCCGGTCGGGTGCTCGTGACCTCGTCGATCGCCTCGACGATGCCGGGCTCGTTCCAGGCGGTCTACAACGCGTCGAAGTCGTTCCTCCAGTCCTTCACCGAGGCGCTGCAGAACGAGCTCAAGGACACCGGCGTCACGCTCACGTCCCTGATGCCCGGCCCCACGGAGACGGAGTTCTTCGAGCGGGCCGACATGGCCGACGACACGCTCGTCGGGACGTCACCCAAGGACGACCCGGCGACCGTCGCCCGCCAGGGCTTCGACGCCCTCATGGAGGGCAAGGACCGCGTGGTCGGCGGCGGCGTGAAGACCAAGGTGCAGGAGGCCGCGAGCAAGGCGATGCCCGACAAGCTCAAGGCCGCGATGCACCGCAAGATGGCCGAGCCGGGGTCGGGCAGCTGACGCAGCGGGTGACGGAGCGGCGACGTCGTTCAGGCGGTGGCTGCGGCCAGCACCAGCACCGCGAAGGAGACCTCCACCACGGCACCGAGCACGTCGCCGGTGATCCCGCCAAGGCGGCGGACGCACCGCAGGAGCAGCGCCAGCGCCACCGCGACCGCCGCGACCAGCCCCAGCACGAGGGGCAGCGCGGACCCGACGACCTGACCTGCGGCACCCAGGACGGCGCCCGTCGCCACCAGCACGGCAACGGCCGCCACCAGGGGCACCGACCCGACGTGCACGGCGCCCAGGCCGTCGGAGCGGGCCGCCGGGACGCCGCGGACGCACGCGAGCGCGAGGCCGACGCGGGAGGCACACACCAGCAGTCCGGCCACCCACCACCCGTCGTCGTGCTGCACGAGCGTGCTGAGCCCCGCGGCCTGGCAGCCGGCGACGAGCACCACCGCGACGACGCCCGCGGGCCCCACGGGACCGGTGCGCATCACCGCGAGCGAGCGTTCGCGGGAGTACGACGCGGTCAGGCCGTCGGCCGTGTCGGCGAGGCCGTCCCAGTGGAAGGCACGGCTGCCGAGGGCGAGGGCCAGCAGGACGACGTACGCGACCGCGAGCGGCGGCAGGTCGAGCCACCGGCCGGCCAGGGCGACCCCTGCCGCGGCGACACCGAGGGGGAGGGCGGCGACCGGCGCGAGGACCATCGCGGTCGCGGCCACCGAGCGGTCCACGGCGCGCGGGGGTGGCACGCGCACGGCGGTCAGCGTGCCGGTGGCGAGCAGCCAGCCGTCGCGGAGGTTCACGGGGCCGACGCGGACGGACCGGACGGACCGGGACGGCCGGGCAGGACCTCGGAGAGCAGCGCCACGTCGCGCAGCACCGCGATGCCCGAGCGGAGCACCGGCAGGGCGGCCACGGCGCCCGACCCCTCACCCAGCCGCATGTCCAGGTCGAGCAGCGGGTCGAGGCCGAGCGACTTGAGCGCGTGCGCCTGTGCCGGTTCGGTCGAGCGGTGCCCGGCGAGCCACCAGGCCGACGCACCCGGCGCGAGCGCCTCGGCCACCACCGCGCACGCGAGCGACATCAGGCCGTCGAGGACGACGGGGGCGCCTCGTCGCGAGCACTCGACCAGGAAGCCGGTGGTGGCGGCGAGGTCGGCGCTGCCGAGGGCGGTGAGCACCGCGACGGGGTCGGCGCCGCCGCCGTGCCCGAGGTGTCCGGTGCGCGCGAGCGCCTGCGCCACCACGTCCCGCTTCCGCGCCCACCCGGCGTCGTCGACGCCGGTGCCGCGGCCGGTGACCTCGTCGGCCGGCAGCCCGAGCATCGCCGCCACCAGGGCGGCCGCGACGGTGGTGTTGCCGATCCCGAGGTCGCCGGTCATCAACAGCTGCGCGCCGCCGTCGACCAGCTCGCCCGCCAGCTCGGCCCCCAGCCTCAGGGAGCGCTCCGCCTCTCCGCGGCTGAGGGCGTCGGTGAGGTGGATGGCGCCGGACCCGCGCCGTACCTTGCGGGCCGTGACCGTGGCAGGCAGGTCGGACAGGTCGGCGTCGACGGCCACGTCGACGACGGAGACGGCCACCCCGTGCTCCGCGGCCAGCGCGCTCACCCCCGCCCGCCCCGCGACGATCGTGCGCACCATCGCCTCGGTGACGGCGGCCGGGTACGCCGAGACGGCATGCGCCGCCACGCCGTGGTCGCCGGCGAGCACCACCAGTCGGACGTCCGTGAGCGGGCGGGGCGGCACCTCGCCCTGCGCCGCGGCGAGCCACGCACCGACCTCACCGACCCGGCCGAGGGCGCCCGGTGGCGTGGCGAGGCCGGCGAGCCGCTCCTGCGCGAGGGCCGCCGCCTCCGGCGACGGCGGGGCGATGGGCGAGTGTGCACGGGGCTCGGTCATGACGGGCGCCAGCCTAGTGAGCGGCGTCCGGCGGCGACCTGCGAGGCTGGCCCGCGTGAGCGGTCACTCCGTGCTGCAGCTGCCCGTGCCGGCGCTGGAGGGGTGGGTGCGCGAGCGCACCGCGCACTACGACGCCGCCTTCGTCTCCACCGACCCGCGGTTCGGGCACGCGCACATCACGGCCCTCGGGCCGTTCGCCCCGTCGCCCTCGCGCCGCGACCTCGACACGGTCGCGGCCCTGGCGGCCACGACCGCGCCGGTGCCGGTGCGGCTGGGCGGGCTGGCCCAGTTCCCGGACGGCATCATCCACCTCGTGCCGGAGCCCGACGTCCGGCTGCGCGAGCTGACCGCCCGGCTCGTCGCGGCGTTCCCCGCGTGGCCGCCGTACGCCGGCGAGTTCGGCAGTGACGTCCGGCCCCACCTCACGCTCGACGCGGCCTCGGACGGGGTCGACCTCGCCTCCACCGCCGCACTGCTGGCGGACCTCCTGCCGACCGACGTCGAGCTGGACCGGCTCCAGCTGGCGTGGTGGGAGGCCGGCCGCTGCCACGTGGTGCACGAGTGGCCGCTGACCGGCGGGGGCGCCTAGTCACGTCGAGCCATCCCGGTCCCGATCGGGTCCGCCGGCGGGGGCGGGGCACGAGGGTGGCGGCATGCGTCGCCTCGTGATCTCGGTCCTCGCCCTCGTCGGCGCCTCCCTCCTGACCGCACCGCCGGCGACCGCGGCGGACGCGGACTGCGCCGACTTCGCCACCCAGGCGGCCGCCCAGGCGTTCTTCACCGCCGCCGGCCCCGGCGACCCGCACCGGCTCGACTCCGACGGGGACGGCGTGGCGTGCGAGTCCAACCCGTGCCCGTGCTCGACCTCCCCGGTGCCGGTGGCCGGGACGCCGACACCGACCGCCGCCCCCACGACCCCGGTCGCGACCCCGACGACCGATCCCGACGGCTCCGGTGGCGGGCCGGGGCGGCGCGAGCACGTGCGGGTGGTCCGCGTGACCGACGGGGACACGCTCGTGGTGCGGTTGCCCGACGGCAGCGAGGAGTACGTCCGGATCCTGGGGATCGACACCCCCGAGGTCCACGGCCGTCGCGAGTGCGGCGGACCGGAGGCCAGCCGGTCCATGCGCGGGCTCGCCCCGGTCGGCTCACGGGTCCTGCTGCTGTCCGACCCCAGCCAGGCCGACCGCGACCGCTACCGCCGGCTGCTGCGCTACGTGCACCGCAGCGGCACGGACGTGGGCCGCGCCCAGGTGCTGCGCGGCCGTGCGCAGGTGTACGTCCACCGTGACGACCCGTTCCGCCGCACCGCCTCCTACCGGCGCGCCGAGCGGCGCGCGATGGCCCGGGAGCGCGGGTCGTGGGGCCGGTGCTGGCGCTGAGCCCGGCGGGCGGGCGGCGTTGACCGGCATGGCAGGATCGCGCCATGGCTTCTTGGGCGCACCTCGAGATCACTGTCGACGACCAGGGCAACGTGGAGGTCGGCGGCTACAACGCCGACCCCGAGGCGCTCGTCGAGGGCACCGAGTCGTGGGAGGACCTGCTCTCCACCCTCGGCCTCAACGGCTGGGAGCTGGTGCAGGTGGTGCCCGGTCCGCAGACGACGTACTGGTTCAAGCGCCAGGCCTGACCACCTGCCCGGCCCGCGCATGAACGACGACCTCGGCGCCCGCCTCCGCGCGGCGTCGGCCTCGGCGGAGGCGATCTTCTGGCGTGCTCCCGGCACGCCGGCCGGCATGTTCCGCGACCTCGCCGCCTTCGCCGAGCAGCACGACATCGCCTGGGACCGCTACGGCGAGCGGGGTGCGGTCGAGCAGCTCGAGACCGAGGTCGCCGAGCTGCTCGGCAAGCCCGCCGCGGTGATGTTCCCCAGCGGCGTCATGGCGCAGCAGGCCACCCTCCGGGCGTGGTGCGACCGCTCCGGGTCGCGCCGCGTCGCCCTGCCCGACCTGTCGCACCTGGTCCACCACGAGCAGGACGGCCCGCGTCGCGTGCTGGGCCTGGAGCTGGAGTGGTTGACCTCCGGGCGTGCGACGCCCACGGCGGCTGCGCTCGCGGCGGTGGGCGGGCGGCTCGGCGCGGCGATGGTGGAGCTGCCGCTGCGCGACGCCGGGTGCCTGCTGCCGACGTGGGACGAGCTGGTGGAGCTGTCCGAGGCGGCGCGCGACCGCGGCGTGCCCCTGCACGCCGACGGCGCCCGCATCTGGGAGTCGGTGCCCTACTGGGACCGGACGCTGGCGGAGGCGGCGGCGTTGTTCGACTCGATGTACGTCTCCCTCTACAAGGGCCTCGGCGGCTCGAGCGGCGCCCTCGTCGTCTGCCCGGAGGACCTGGCCGGCGAGCTGCGGGCGTGGCGGCAGCGGATGGGCGGCACGATCTTCTCGATGACGACGGCCGCCGTCGGCGGGCTCATGGGGCTGCGCGAGCGCCTGCCGAGGTTCGGCGACTACCGCTCCTGGGCCGTCGAGCTCGCCGGCGCGCTGCACGAGCACGGCATCCGGACCTTCCCGGAGGTGCCCCACATCGCCACGTTCCTGGCCTACGCCCCCGGCACGGCCGACGAGGTCAACGAGCGCGTGGTCGCCTGGGCCGAGGAGCACGCCGTGGTGCCCTCGGGCCTCTGGAGCGCGGCCGACGTGCCCGGGTGGGTCCAGACCGAGCTGACCTGCTACGAGTCGGCCGCGGCGCGCGAACCCGGCGAGGTGGCGCGCCTGCTCGCGGAGGTCGTGACAGGCCCGTCGCCGGCACCTGAGCACGCGCGGCGCGGTTTCCGGGCGGCGCTCCCGGTGGCCTACATTCCTCCCGTGAGTGCCCAGGCCCCTTCCGCCGTCATCCTCGTCCGCGCGACCAGCTTCGTCCCCAACCCGGCGACCGCGGCCGACAACGCGTTCCAGTCCGACGCGCCCGCCGGCCAGTCGCAGGAGGCGACGTCGGCCAAGGCGCTGGCCGAGATGGACGCGCTGGCCGAGGCCCTCCGTGCGGCCGGCGTCCGGGTCCACGTGTTCGAGGACGACGACCACACCCGTCCCGACAGCGTGTTCCCCAACAACTGGGTCTCGACCCACGCGGGCGGCACGGTCGCCGTCTACCCGATGTACGCCTCGAACCGCCGGCACGAGCGCCGCGCGGACGTGCTGGAGATGCTCAAGTCGGAGTACCGCGTCCAGGCGATCGTCGACTACTCCGGCCTCGAGCCCGACGGCGTCTTCCTGGAGGGCACCGGGGCCATGGTGCTCGACCACGTGTCGCGCGTGGCGTACACCGCTCGCAGCCACCGCGCCGACGTCACCGTGCTCGAGCGCTTCTGCACCGACTTCAACTACGAGCCGATGGCCTTCGACGCGCTCGACTCCGACGGCGTCCCGGTCTACCACACCAACGTCATCGCCTGCATCGGCACCGAGGTCGCGATGATCGCCCTGGAGATGATCCCGGACAAGCACCGGCGCGACCAGGTGCGCGAGCGGCTCGCGGTGACCGGCCGCACGATCATCGAGCTGACCGAGCAGCAGGTCCGGGAGTTCGCCGGCAACGCGGTGGAGCTCTGCGGCCGGACGCCCGACGGTCGGCGGCGCTACGTCATGGCGATGTCGGCGCGGGCGTGCCGCTCGCTGCGCCCCGAGCAGGTGGCCGCGATCGAGGAGTCCTGCGAGATCATCGCCGTCGACATCCCCACGATCGAGCTGGCCGGCGGCTCCGTGCGCTGCATGATCGCCGGCATCCACCTCGACCGGCGCCCGCCGCTCGAGGAGGCCGAGCTCACGGAGGCCGTGGAGGCCATCAACGAGGACAACCCGGTGACGCCCGACGGGCGCTTCGTCGACGGCAACGACTGACCGCCGCCGACGAGGCGCCCGTGCCCGGTCAGCGGTGGCGTCCCTTCGAGGCGCGGACGTCGACCCACACCAGCCGGTGGTCGCTCACCGGGAACGGGTAGACCCCGACGAGGCGCGGGAACAGCGGGTCGCTGCTCGGCAGCCAGTACACGCCGGATCCCCGCACCCGCAGGCTGCGGCTCGGCAGCACGTAGTCGGCGCGCAGGTTGCCGGGCGTCGTGTCGGCGAAGTCGGCGGTGTCCTCGGCGGGCGGGCCGGTGTGCGTGAGGTTGGCGCCCGCCTGCGACCGCGACTGCTCCACCGCGCCGGTGGACCGGGGGCGGGGGTCCTGGATGCGCGGGTGGTCGAGCAGCTGGTGGATGGCCCGGCCGGTCGAGTCGCCGTCGAACGGGTCGGCGTTCTGGTCGCCCGCGATCACGAAGTCCTGGCCCTTGCCGAGGCCGCCCCGGCGTCCCGCGTCGTCGTAGATGTACGCGGCGCGCCGACCGCCGCTGACGTAGTCGGCCCACAGCCGGATCTCGTCGTGGTTGCGCGTGCCGTTGCGGTCCTCGGCACCGTCGAACGTGGGCGGCGTGGGGTGCGACACCAGGAAGTGCACGGGCTTGCGACCGGGCACCGCGACCGGGACGTCCCAGTGGGACTTCGACGAGAGCCGGAGGACGTCGAGCTCGTCGGGGGAGTACCAGTCGGCCGGGGCGGGTGTCGCCGGGTCGTCGGGGAGCAGCGCGCCGGGCATGTCCTTCCACAGGAAGCGCTGGAAGGTGCGGACCTCGTCGGTGAGGATCGGGTACCTGGAGTAGACGACCATGCCGTACTGGCCGGGGAAGAGGCCGAAGCCCAGCGAGTCGTCACCGCCCGCCTGGGTGCCGGGCCGGCCGACCTGGCCGTCGTTGTTCAGGTCGAAGCCGCTCGGGACGCCGGTGTTGGACGGCGCGACGTAGTAGTAGGGGTAGTCGATGGGGGCGGCGCCGTTCTGCCCCACCGCGAGGTAGTTGTCGCGGAACAGCTCGGCCGCGCGCCCGGCCTCGTCGTGGTCGAACTCGTTGATCAGCAGCACGTCGGGCGCGGTGCGCTGGATGGTCTCCGCTGCCGCGGCAGCCTGCCGGTGGCCCGGGGTGGACAGGTCGCGGACGAGCTCACCGGCCGTGCCCCGGTTGAGCGAGGCGTTGAACGTGGCGAACCGGAGCACCGGCGCGCGGTCGTGGGGCGCGGCACCGTGTCCGCGGCCGGCCGGGTGCCGGTCGCCGTCGCCGACGGACGACGTCGGCGGCGCGGCGGCGAGGCTCGCGGTGGTGATCGTCGCGACGAGGGACATCGCGAGGGACATGGCGAGGGTCGCGGCGAGCGCGGCCCGGCCGGCGGGGGTCGTGCGGGTGCGTGACGTCATGGAAGGACCTTTCCGAGCGGTTCCTCAGGGGACCTGGACAACCTACGACGAGCGCCGGGCACGGTCGCCCCGGTCCGCCGCCACCTCGGCGCCGACGTCGGGGTTGTCGGTGAAGACGTCGTCCATGCCGGCCCGGAGGAACGCGCGGATCTCGCCGGCCAGGTCGCCGGGGGCCGCCGGGTCGGTGGACGAGCGGAACTGCAGCGGCAGGAAGGAGTTCTCGCGGCGGAACGTCCAGCCGGTGACGGTGAGGCCGGCCTCGTGGGCGTTGTCGATGGCGTCGGTGGGGCGACCCAGCCTGCCGTCGGGCAGCCGGGGGATCATCACGTCCTTGCACATCCCGACGCTGTCGGCGTAGCGGGCCACCGTCCGCATGCCCCGGCGGGTGACCAGGTCGGCGTACGTGACGCCGGTGCCGGCCGCGACCTGGTCGTAGGGCGCGCCGGAGCAGTCGACGAGCTGGACGAGCTCGAAGCGGGTCATCGGGCCGAGCGCGCGGAGGTTGGAGACCTCGAAGCTCTGGATGACGACCGGAGTGTCCCCGGGGCGTACGCCGTTGCGGTGCAGTGCCTCGAGCAGGGGCCGCTCCGCCGGCAGGCCCGCCTCCGCGAGGTAGGTGCTGTGCTTGATCTCGGGGATGACGCCGAGCGGCTCGCCGTCGCACGTCTCGGTGCGCCGGGCGAAGGTGAGGACCTCGTCGAGCGTCGGCACCTGGTAGAGGCCGTCCCAGGCCGTGTTGCCCGGGCGCAGCTGCGGCAGGCGCTCCTCGGCCCGCAGGGTCTTGAGCTCGGCGAGGGTGAAGTCCTCGACGAACCAGCCGGTCACCGCGCGACCGTCGACCTGCTTGGTGGTGCGGCGCTCGGCGAACTCCGGACGCGCGGCGACGTCGGTCGTCCCGCCGATCTCCGGCTCGTGGCGGGCCACGAGCACGCCGTCCTTCGTCATCACCAGGTCCGGCTCGACGAAGTCGGCGCACTGCTGCGCGGCCAGCTCGTAGGCGGCGATGGTGTGCTCGGGGCGGTAGCCGGACGCGCCGCGGTGGGCGAAGACGACCGGACCGCCGTCGCGGACCCGCTGGCGGCGCAGGTCGACGTGGATGATCTCGATGTCGTCCGGCTCGCCGTCGACCCGGGCGTCGTCGCCGGGGAAGTTGTTGTCGTTGGTGAGCACGAAGCTGCCGTCGCGCAGCTGCACGATCGTCTCGTCGGAGACGAACGGGAACGAGAACGGGTCGCCCGTGCCGTAGCCGTCGCCGGCGCCGATGCCGTCGGGGTTCGCGATCTCCAGCAGGTCGAGCACCGGCTCGGCGACGAGGTGGCCACCGGGCTCGGTGCGGCCGAGGTCGACCTCGACGACGCGCTTGGTGACCGCCTGGGCGCCGCCGAAGTTGTCGCGCTCCAGCACGAGCATGCGGTCGCGGCCGACCATGAACGCGTCGCCGACGAGGTTGGCGGCCTCGACGGTGCGGTAGTCCCACGTGCGCCCGGTGTAGCGCATCGTGCGGGTGTCGAGCTGGTGGATCTCGCGGACGCGCTGGTCGGGCTCGTCGACCAGGGCGCCCTCGAGGACGGGGTAGGCGTAGCGGGAGCCGTCGAAGGCCATCGCCTCGAAGCCCTTGCTGGCGGGCAGGGTCGGTCGGGCGCCGGCGAGACCGGGGTGCTGGGGCGACTGCACGCCCGGCAGCGGCACCGGCGCTGCCAGCAGCTTGCCGGTGCCGTCGAAGTGGAGCACGAACGGCCCGAACTCCTCACCGACGAGGAAGCTGCCGTCGCGAAGCCGCACCACGGACTCGATGTCGAAGTCGGCACCGGTGAGCAGCCGCTCGGTGGTGGTCTCGTTGACGATGGGGAAGGGGACCTTGTGGTCGGGGTCGCGGAAGGAGAGGAATCGGGGCAGGTCGACGGTGCCCTCACCGCCGCCGGCCCCTTCGAAGTCGGGGCGCGCCTCGTACATCCGCAGCAGGAAGTCGGCGGAGTTGGCCTTGGTGCCGAAGCCGTTGTCCGGCATGGCCCAGAAGGTGCCGTCGCCGTTGTCGAGCATGGCCGAGAACCCGGGGACCACCTGGCCGGGGAAGGGGCCGCTGCGTCCGTTGGCAGGGGTCATCCGGGTCCCCGACGGGGGACCGGGCGCCAGGAAGTCGGCGTCGAGGGTGGCGCGGCCGACCAGGGTCGGCACGTCGACCCAGCGGCCCGCGGCCTGGTCGGCGGGCCGCTCGGCGGGTCGACCCGACGGCCGGTCGGTGGACCGGTCGGTGGGCCGGTCGGCGTGGCCGGGTGCGCCGAGCAGGGGGAGGGTGAGCAGGGGGCTGACGAGGGCGGCGACGGTGGCGAGCGCCGTACGGCGGGGCAGGGGCATGGCGGGTCCTTCGCTGGTTCGCGGGTGCTGCGTGCAGGGCGAGGCGCCGGTGCGGGCCGTCGGCGACGGCCCGCACCGGGCGTGGGTGTCGGATCAGCCGCGGGTGACCTGGACGACCGACGGGCGCGGGCCGGCGAACTGGCCGCGGGCGGCGGTCGAGCCGGCGGGCACGAAGTCCGGGAACCGCGACTGCGGCGCCTCCCAGCTGCCGTCCTCGCCGGGGTGCTGGACGGCGACGAAGACCGAGCCGTCGCGGTCGTGGATGACCGGACCGCACGTCTCGGCGCCCGAGGGCACCGCGAGGAACTGCTGGACGTGGCCGCGCTCGGGGCCCTCGACGGGGACCTTGAAGAGGCCGTCGCTGACCTTGATCGCGCTGGGCTGGCCGTCGGTGGAGACCCAGAGGTTGCCCTCGCTGTCGAAGGCGACGTTGTCGGGGCAGGAGATGGGCGACACGGGGCCGGTCCAGCCGCCGAAGTAGGTGCCGGCCGAGGCGGCGTCACCGCAGATCAGGAACAGGTTCCAGGTGAAGGTCGAGCGGGTGTGGTCGCCGTTCGTCGGGGTGATCTCGACGACGTGCCCGTCCTTGTTGAGGGGGCGCGGGTTGGGCTCGGTCGGGCCCTCCTTGCCGACCTTGCCGCGGTCGGTGTTGTTGGTGCAGGCGACGTAGACGCGGCCGTTGTGCATGCTCGGCTCCACGTCCTCGGGGCGGTCCATCTTGGTCGGCATGACCGTGTCGGCTGCGAGGCGCGTGTAGACCAGCACCTCCTCGATGGTGAACCCGGGCACCATGGACCGTCCGTCCTTGGTGAGCGGGATCCACTCGCCGGTGCCGTCGCTGACGCCGTCCCCCAGACCGTCGCCGGTGAAGCGTGCCACCGAGAGGTCGCCCTCGCTGAGGAGCGTCTTGTTGTGCCGGCGGTCCGACCGGCTGTCGCCGCTGCGCATGCGGTCGCGGGAGACGAAGCGGTAGAGGTAGTCGAAGCGCTCGTCGTCGCCCATGTAGGCCACGACGTGTCCGTCGCGGTTGACGATGACGTTCGCGCCCTCGTGCTTGAAGCGGCCCATCGCGGTGTGCTTCACCGGGGTCGACCTCGGGTCGGAGGGGTCGACCTCCACGATCCAGCCGAAGCGGTTGGGCTCGTTGGCGAACTCCGGTGTGGTGGCGTCCCAGCGCGGGTCGAGCGAGCGCCAGTTGCGCGAGTCCTGCGTCGCGGAGAGGCCGTAGCGGGTCTCGCGGGGGTCGGTGCCGGAGGCGCGGAAGTACTGGTTGAAGTTCTCCTCGCCCGAGAGCACCGTGCCCCACGGGGTCGTGCCGCCGGCGCAGTTGTTCATCGTGCCCAGCACGCGGGTGCCCGTCGGGTCGGCCGCGGTCTTGAGCAGGTCGGAGCCGGCGGCGGGGCCGTCCACGGCGAACGGGGTGTCGAGGGTGATCCGCCGGTTGAGGCGGGCGCCCGGGACGTAGGTCCAGGCGTCGCCGCGGCGTCGGCGCCTGAGCTCGACGACCGACATGCCGTGGGCGGCCCACGCGGTGCGGATGACGGTGGCCGGGTCGGTGCCGGGCGGGAACATGATGTTCTCGTTGGTGTACTCGTGGTTGCACACCAGCAGCGCCCTGGTGCCCTGGCGGTTGGTCTCGATGATGTCGAGGTAGTCGTTGTTGTAGCCGAACTGGCCGGCCTGCGCCTCGGGCGTCTGGTGGGCGGCGTCGAAGGTGGGCGCGCCCCGCAGGATCGGGTCGCCCCAGCGGATGATCGTCCGCCAGTCGTAGCCGGCGGGGACGGTCACGTCGTCGACGGTGACCGGCGCGGGCGCGATCGCGTCGAACTCGAGGTCGAGGTCGAGGTGGTGACCGTGTCCGCCGTGCCCGTTGCCGTTGCCGTGCCCGTTCGCCCGGCCCGCGGCCGCGGGGGAGGCCGAGACCGCACCGAGGGCGGTGACGGTGAGCCCGGCGCCGACGACGGTGCGGCGGCTCAGGGCCTGCGCGGCGACGTCGCGGAAGTAGGACGTGTCGGTGGTGTTGGGAGCGGCCACGGAGCAGGCGTCGCCGCACCGGAGGTGGCAGGTCACCGCACTCCGGTTGCCGTGGGTGCGGCCCGCCATGGGGAGGAGGGGGAGGAGGGGCCGCGGGGTGGTGTCGGTCATCGTTTCTCCGTGCCGAGTGAGGGGGAATGGATGCACCGACGACTCTCGTACGCCGCCCGACCGGTTCGGAGTCCGGCAGGTGGACATCCGGTGAACGACTCGACAATCGTGCCCCGCAGGCCTGCTCCGGCGGTACGGCAGGCGGCGTCGACGACGAGCCGGCCGGTCCCGGCTGCCATGCTGACGCCGTGATCCCCAGCTCGCGTCGTACGATCCTGCTCCTCCTCGGGTGTGTCGTCCTCGGCACAGGAGTTGCCCTCCTCCTGGCCGCCGACCTCGGGTCCGACGGCTACTCCACGTTCGTCAACGGGCTCACGCGCAGGACCGGTGCCGCCTTCTGGGTCGTGAACCTCCTGGTCGGCGTCGCCCTCGTCGCGCTCGCCGCGCTGCGCAAGGTCCGCCCGGGCGTCGGCACCGTCGTGCAGGTCGTCCTGGTGGGGGTGACGGTCTCGGTCGTGCTGGGTCTGCTGCCCACGCCGGACGCCACCGTCTGGCAGGTGCTCCTCCTGGTCGCGGCGTTCCCGGTGCTGGCGGTGGGCATCGCCCTCTACCTCGGCAGCAACACCGGCGCCGGGCCGGCCGAGGCGGCCGCGCTCGCCTGGGACCCGCCGGTGCCGTTCCGGTGGAGCTACAGCGCGGTGCAGGGCGGGGGAGCGCTGGCCGGGTGGCTGCTCGGGGCGACGGTGGGGGTGGGCACGCTCGCCGTCATCCTGCTCCTCGGTCCGGCGGTGGACCTCGCCGCCCGCCGGTTGCGGCTCGACCTCCGCCAGCAGACGGATCCGCGAGGAGCGGAGACGTCCTGACGGCGGTCGTCGTCCCCGCGGTCAACGTCCCCGCAGTGGTCGGCCGCACCGGGCGCCGCTGACGGCCAACTACCCCGCCGCGGCCTCGTTCTCGAGCACCACGGCCAGTCCCTGACCGACACCGATGCAGATGGCGGCGACGCCCCAGCGGTGGCCGTCGGCGCGCATGGCCTCCGCGAGGGTGCCCAGGACGCGACCGCCCGATGCGCCCAGCGGGTGGCCGAGGGCGATCGCGCCGCCTCGCGTGTTGACGACCTCGGGGTCGGACAGCCCGCGCTCCAGCCACGCGTCGACGCAGACGAGCGACTGGACCGCGAACGCTTCGTTGAGCTCGACGACCCCGACGTCGGACCACGTGATGCCCGCCCGGGCGAGTGCCTTGTCGGCGGCCTCGACAGGGGCGTAGCCGAACCGGTGCGGCTCGACGGCGTGCGTGCCGCGCCCGGCGATGCGCGCCAGCGGCTCGCGCCCGATGCGGTCGGCCGCTCCGGCCGAGCCGAGCAGCACCGCGGACGCGCCGTCGCTGAGCGGGGAGGCGTTGCCCGCGGTGATGGTCCCGTCCGGTCGGAACGACGGCCGGAGGCCGGCCAGCGACTCGGCCGTGGCGTCGGGACGGATCCCCTCGTCGCGGGCCAGGTCGACGCCCTCGACGGGCACGACGAGTTCGTCGTAGAACCCCGCCTCCCACGCCTCGTGGGCCAGCCGGTGCGAGCGCACGGCGAAGGCGTCCTGCCGCTCGCGGGAGACGTCGTACGCCTCGCAGAGCTGCTCGTTGGCCTCGCCGAGGGAGACGGTCCACTCGGCCGGCATGCGCGGATTCACCAGGCGCCAGCCGAGGGTGGTGGAGACCAGCTCGGCGTTGCCCGCCGGGAACGCCCGCTCGGCCTTCGGCAGCACCCACGGGGCACGGGTCATGGACTCGACGCCGCCGGTCAGGACGATGTCGGCGTCACCGGTCTCGATGGCGCGCGAGCCGGCCATGGCGGCGTCGAGGGACGACCCGCAGAGCCGGTTGACCGACGTGCCGGGCACCGACACCGGGAGCCCGGCGAGCAGGGCGGCCATCCGCGCGACGTTGCGGTTGTCCTCACCGGCTCCGTTGGCGTTGCCGAGCACCACCTCGTCGACGTCGGCTGAGTCGAGCCGCGTGCGCTCGAGCGCCGCCCGGAGCACCCCGGCCGCCAGGTCGTCGGGCCGGGACGTCGCCAGCGCCCCGCCGAAGCGTCCGAAGGGCGTGCGCACCGCGGCGTAGACGTGGGCCTGGGACGTGCTCATGCAGCCATCTTCGCCGATGGCCGCAGCGGCCCGGCCGGCGACACCTGCCGTGCCGCGGGAGGACCGCGATCGCGGGGTCGCAGCGCACTGCGCAAGGGCTGCGACCCCGCGAGGGGAGGGGGATCAGGCCGTCAGCTCGGCGTGGTCCCCGGTCCGGCTGGAACCGGACTGCGTGATCTCGATCTTGCGGGGCTTGGCCCTCTCGGCGACCGGGACGACCAGGCGCAGCACACCGTGCTCGTAGGAGGCGTCGATGCGCTCGAGGTCGAGGTTGTCGCCCAGCACCAGCTGGCGGCTGAACGCGCCCCTCGGCCGCTCGGCGGCCAATGCCTCCCAGTCGCCGTTGCGGGCGACGCGCTCGGCACGCACGGTCAGCACGTTGCGCTCGACGTCGAGGTCGATGCTGTCGGGGGTGACGCCCGGCAGGTCGAACTCGATGACGAAGCGGTCTCCCTCGCGCCAGGCGTCCATCGGCATCACCGCGGGACGGTTGGTCGTGCCCATGAGCTGCTGGGCGAGCCGGTCGAGGTCACGGAACGGGTCGGTGTTGCGAAGCAGCATGTCGTCTCCTCCTGGTTCTGCCGGGTGGACCTCTGGTCCACGACCTGTAGTTGCTGTTATAGGTTTCTTATAGCCAATGGATGAGGCAAGATCAAGCCGAGCGGCTAGGGAATTTCGTCGGAGGAGGTGCGAGTGACAGCCAGCGACCACGGCGTGTACGCCATCTCCGTCGCGGCCTCGATGGTCTCGATGGAGATCCAGAACCTGCGGGTCTACGAACGGCGCGGGCTGCTCACGCCCGACCGCACAGCGGGCGGCACGCGCCTCTACAGCGCGGACGACGTGGCCCGCCTCGAGAGGATCCGCGACCTGCTGGCCGACGGCCTGAACCTGGCGGGCATCGCCCGCGTGCTGGAGCTCGAGGACGAGGTGCAGGAGCTGCGGGCCCGGCTGGACGACGCGCTCGCGGACCCCAACAGCAGGGACTCAGCCTGACGCCGGCGCGCTGGTCAGCACCCGCACCGCGAAGTCGGTGGTGAAGTCGTTGTCGAGGAAGCCGACGACCCGCGTCACGCGGTCGAGGTCCAGCGGGAGCAGTCCGCGCGACCCGGGGACGTCCGGGGTCAGGCCGAGGTCGAGGTCGTCGCGGCCGGCCATCATCTGCACGTTGAACTCGTAGCGCTCGCGGGCGCCCGGCGCCAGCAGTCGGCGCACGACGGTGGCGCCGACGCGGCGGCCACCCGTCTCGGCCGACCAGTCGTCGAGGGCGGCGAGGAGCGAGCGACCCTCCTGGTGGTCGACGTCGGCCCACACGGCGTCCATCGAGCCGGCGACGTCGAGCAGGATGGCCGCGGTCTTCTCGCCGATGCCCTGCACGCCGGGCAGGTTGTCGCTGGCGTCGCCCCGCAGGGCGGCGAAGGCCAGGTAGTTGGAGGGACGGACGCCGTACATGGTGAACAGCCGGGCGGGGTCGAGCATCGGCGAGCCGTGGATGCCGCCGTCGATGAGGCGCAGCACCCGGGTGTGGCGGCTGATGTGCGCGAAGGCGTCGCGGTCGGAGGTGATGATCACGCAGTCCCAGCCGTTGGCCGAGGCCCAGGTGGCGCCCGAGGCGTTGACGTCGTCGGCCTCGAGCCCGGTCGGTGTCAGCGTCGCCAGGCCCAGCGCGTCGAGGAGCGCGCCGGCGCGGTCGAGCTGGTCGACGAGTTGCGGGTCCTTCTCCGCGCGACCGGCCTTGTACGCCGGGTAGGCCTCGCGACGGATCGACGAGGTCCGGTCGTCGAGCCCGAACAGCACCGCGTCGGGGGCGAAGGAGTCGATCGACTCGAGGATCTGCCGCAGCATCCCGTGCAGCGCCCAGATGGGGCGCCCCGAGCGGTCCCGCAGGCCGGTGTGCGAGCGGGCGTGGTGGTTGCGGTGCAGCAGCGACGGGGCGTCGACGACGAGCAGCAGCCGGCGGGTGCGGGTCATCGAGGGGCGAGGCGCGCCGGGCCGGTCATGGGCCCACGATAGCCAGCCCGTCGGACGACCGCCCGGGCCCTAGGCTCGGACCGTCCGACCCGGACACCGGCACATCCACCACCGAGGAGAGACGTTGATCTTCATCACCGCGAAGTTCCCCGTGCTGCCCGAGCACGCCGACGACTGGCCGGAGATCTCCCGTGCCTTCACCGAGGCGACGCGTGCGGAGGAGGGCTGCCTGTGGTTCGACTGGTCGCGCAGCCTCGACGACCCGCACGAGTACGTCCTGGTCGAGGCGTTCCGCGACGGCGACGCCGGAGCGGCCCACGTCGGGTCCGACCACTTCAGGGCCGCGCAGGCGGAGCTGCCGCGCTACCTCGCCCGGACCCCCGACATCGTCAGCACCGAGGTCGACCAGGACGGCTGGAACGAGCTGGGCGAGCTCCGCGTCGGCTGAGCCACCGGTGGGGCGACCGACCCAAGAGGGTGGGGCGTCGCGTCCCGGTCATGGGCACCATGGGAGACATGGCGGCTGAGCGGACCGAGGAGGTCGAGCGGAGCTTCGAGGTGCCGAACGGAGCGATCCTGCCCTCGCTCACCGGCGCCGCTCCGGGACTGGTGATGGGCCAGGCGAGCGAGATCGCCCTCGACGCGGTCTACTTCGACACCGCAGACCTCGCGCTCGCGCGGCGCGGGGTGACGCTGCGCCGGCGTACCGGTGACGAGGACGCCGGGTGGCACGTGAGGCTGCCTGTGTCGAGCGACGTGCGCACCGACCTCCGCTGGCCGCTGGGCGCGAGGAGCGCCTCGGTCCCGAAGTCCGTGCCGAAGTCGGTCCAGGCCCCCGTGCGTGCGTGGGTGCGGAACCGGCCGCTCGTCCCGATCGCGACCGTCACGACCCGGCGACTGCGACGCCCGATCAGCGACGAGACCGGTGGCCTCCTCGGGGTGCTGTGCGACGACGAGGTCAGCTCGGTCCGGCTGGTGGGTGACCGGCTGGAGCAGCGCTGGCGGGAGTGGCAGGTGGGGCTCGCCGCCGGAGGACCCCACGACGGCCCGGCGCTCCTGGACCTCGTGGCGACGCACCTGCGCGACGCCGGCGCGGAGGCGTCTCCCGGTGCCTCGACGCTGCGGCGGGCGCTCGCCGACCTGGCCCCGGACCCCCCGCGAGGCGTCGTCGTGCACCGGGACTCGACCATCGAGCAGGTGCTGGTCGGGCGGCTGCTCGACCTCGCCTCGCACCTGCACGACCACGACCGCCGGCTCCGCGCCGACGAGGCCGACACGGTCCACGGGATGCGCGTCGCAGCCCGGCGGATCCGCTCGGCGCTCCAGACCTTCACGCCGCTGCTCGAGCGCGACCGCTCGGACCGCCTCGTCGGCGAGCTCCGCTGGCTCGGGCAGGTCCTGGCCGGGGCCCGCGACGCGGAGGTTCTGGGCAGGCGCCTGGCCGACCAGGTCGCGGAGCAGCCGGCCGAGCTCGTTCTGGGTCCGGTCGCGGCCAGGATCCGGACGGACCTGCGGGCGAATGAGAGGACGGCACGCGCGGCCGCCGTCGCCGCGCTGGACGACGAGCGGTACTTCGCCCTGCTCGACGAGCTCGACGCCTTCGCCGAGGCGCCTCCGTTCGTGGCGGATCGGGACGAGCCGGCGGCGTCGCGGCTCCCGGACCTGGTGGGGCGCGACGCGAAGCGGTTGCGTCGGGCGGTGGCGGAGGTGGGCGCGGACGAGGAGCCGCACGCCCGGGCCGCGTCGCTCCACGAGGCGCGCAAGAAGGCCAAGCGCCTGCGCTACGGAGCCGAGGTGGCCGTCCCCGTCCTCGGCAAGAAGGCCCGGCGGCTGGCCCGCGGCGCGAAGCGGGTGCAGCGCGCCCTCGGGAGGCACCAGGACGCCACTGTCGCCCGGGAGTACCTGCGCGAGCAGGGCGTGCGGGCCCACCTCGACGGCGAGAACGGGTTCACCTTCGGCCGCCTCCACGCCCTCCAGGACGCGGAGGCGCAGCGAGCCGAGGACGACTTCTGGCGGGAGTGGGACGACCTGCCCGTCCGGCGCGTGCGACGCAGGCTGGCACGCCGGTGACCGACCGGGACGTCACCGACGTGGACCAGCGGCTCGAGGCCGCGATCCTCGACCTCCTCGCGCGACGGGCGCCGGGGGCGACCATCTGCCCGTCCGAGGCCGCCCGCGCGGTCGCGGAGGCGGACTCGTGGCGGGAGCTGATGGAGCCCGCCCGCCGCGCCGCGGCACGGCTGGTCGACCGGGGCGAGGTCGACGTCACGCAGGGCGGCGACGTCGTGGACCTCGCCACGGCGCGAGGGCCGGTGCGGATCCGCCGGCGGTGAGGGGTCAGGTGCCGCAGAACGTCGTGTAGGCACCGAAGGACTCGGGGGCCGGCTCGGCGTAGCGCTCCGCGCCCGGGCGTACGTCGTAGGGCGCGGACAGGACGTCGAGCAGCCGCTCCAGCGGCTCGAGGTCGCCGGCGGTGGCGGCCGCGAGGCTCTCCTCGACGAGGTGGTTGCGCGGCACGTAGACCGGGTTCACGCGGTCCATCACCTCGGCGTCCGGGCCCACCGCGAGCCACCGCTCGGCCCAGGCGTCGAACCCGGCCAGGTCGAGGACGAGTCCCCGTGCCGGCTCGGCGTCGCCGCGAGCGGCTGCTCCGAGGTGGCGGAAGAACGTCGTGTGGTCGACGTGGTTGTCCTGCGCCAGCTGGACCAGGTCGCCGACGATCCCGGCGGCCACGTCGTCGGCGAGGCCGTCGGGGAGACCCAGCTTGGCGCGCATGCCCCGCGACCAGGCGGCGGAGTACTGCGTGCGGAAGGCGCCCAGGGACTCGCTGGCCAGGGCCACCGCCTCGTCCTCCTCCTCGGCGAGGAGCGGCAGCAGCGCCTCGGCGAAGCGGGCCAGGTTCCACTCCGCCACGAGCGGCTGGTTGCCGTACGCGTAGCGGCCGCCGGTGTCGATGGAGCTGTAGACCGTCGCCGGGTCGAACGCCTCCATGAAGGCACACGGACCGTAGTCGATGGTCTCGCCGCTGATCGTCGTGTTGTCGGTGTTCATCACGCCGTGCACGAAGCCCACGAGCATCCAGGAGGCGACGAGGGAGGCCTGGGCCGCGACGACCGCCTCGAAGAGCGCGAGGTGGGGGTGGTCGGCCTCGGCCGCGGCCGGGTGGTGCCGGGCGATGGCGTGGTCGGCGAGCCGGCGGAGCAGGTCGGTGTCCCCGGTGGAGCGGGCGTACTGGAAGCTGCCCACGCGCAGGTGGCTGCTGGCGACCCTCGCCAGCACGGCGCCGGGCAGGACCTCCTCCCGGTACACCTGCCGCCCGGTGGCGACGACGGCCAGCGACCGGGTGGTGGGGATGCCGAGGGCGTGCATGGCCTCGCTGACGACGTACTCGCGCAGCATGGGGCCCACGGCCGCCAGTCCGTCGCCGCCGCGCGAGAACGGCGTCCGGCCGGAGCCCTTGAGGTGCAGGTCGCGCGGCCTGCCCGACCGGTCGACGAGCTCGCCGAGCAGCAGGGCGCGCCCATCGCCGAGCCGGGGGGAGTACCCGCCGAACTGGTGGCCGGCGTAGGCCTGCGCGACCGGGGTCGTCCCCTCGGGCAGCCGGGTGCCGGTCAGCAGTCCGACGCCCTCCGTGCCGCGCAGCCAGTCGGGATCGAGGCCGAGGTCGTCGGCCAGGGAGTCGTTGAGGACCAGCAGCCGCGGGTCGGGCACCTCGTCCGCGCGCCACGGCAGCGCGAGCTCGGGGAGCTCCCGCGCGAATCGGTCGTCGAGGGTGAGGGTGGTCGGCGTCGTCGGCGTCACTCCTTCGACGATACGTCGCGACGGTGAGAGCGCCCGGCCGAGCGGCGCCGTGGCGCTGCCGCGGGTCGCCCTGCACGGCGGCGCCGAGGGGGCCCGTGCACCGTCGGTCACCACGCCCGGCGGGCCTGCGTGCGGTCTGCGTGTGAAGCGGCGCGGACGGGGTACCGAGGCCGAGACGTCGAGCAGCGGCGTCGCCATCTCCGCGTGGAAGGCGCCGTCATGCGCCGAGCAGAACCCGTTCACGTCGTCCCCGGCCTGACTCCCGACGAGCACTGCGCCGTTCACCACTTCATCCGCGTCCACGGGCGGCGTCCCAGCCCGGCGGAGCTGCGTCGCGAGCTGCAGGCCGCCGAGCCGCAGCGGGCGGCTTCGGCCGTCGCCGTCGCCGGCGCCGTGAGGCGCGAGGTGGCTCGACTCCTCGCCCGCTTGTGATCGTAGACGTGCCGTGCGCGACCGGCGTGCCGGTCGGACCGCATGCCTGACCCTTCCCGCCCCGCCGCAGAGCCCGGCCCTGCGCGCGGACCGGTAGGGTGGCCCGCGACCCTGTCGAGACACCGGCGAGGCGCGAGCGGACACGTGGTGGAGGAGCAGGGGACATGGGCGACGCACGAGAGCTGGTGAGCGGGTTCACCCAGCTTGCGCAGGCGCTGGCCGCCGCGCCGGACGAGGCGGCCCGGCTGCAGATCGGGGTCGACAGCGCGGTCACGCTGGTCAACCGCTGCGACCACGCCGGCATCACGATCAACTCCCGGGTCGGGGTGGTCACCAAGGTCGGCAGCGACGACGTCGTGCGCCGCGCCAACGACCTGCAGTACCAGCTCGGCGAGGGGCCGTGCCTCGACGTCCTGCGCGACCAGGACACGCTCATCAGCACCGACCTCATGAGCGAGCGCCGGTGGCCCCAGTGGGCCCCGCGCGTGCACCGCGACCTAGGCGTCCGGTCGATGATGTCGTTGCTCGTCTACACCGACCGGGTCTCCTATGGCGCGCTGAGCCTGTACGCCCGCTCCACCGACGGCTTCGACGCCGACGACCTCGCCGTCGGACAGGCGGTCGCGGGCCACCTCTCGGTGATCATGTCGGCCGGTCGGGAGATCGACCAGCTGGGCATGGCCCTGCAGAACCGGACGATGATCGGGCGGGCCCAGGGCATCTTGATGGAGCGCCTGGACATGACCGAGGACCAGTCCTTCGACTACCTGCGCCGGGTCTCGTCGAACGCCAACCGCAAGCTGGTCGACGTCGCCAGCGAGATCGTCCGGACGCGCCAGCTGCCCCTCGTGGCCAAGCGACGGGACGACGAGGCGGCCTCCGACATCGCCATCGCGGCGCCGGCCGGCGCCGGAGGCCCGTCCTCCGGGGCCGTCGCCGTCACCATGTGACGACCCGCGCCCTCAGTCGTCGAGGTGCAGCCCGACGACGACGTGGGCGAGCACCGAGACGCGGATCCCCGCTCGGCGCGCCGCGTCCTCCAGCTGCTCGCGTGCCTCCTCGGGTGTGATCCCGCGCTGCTCGGCGATGATGCCGGTCGCCTGGTCGAGGACCAACGACTCCTCGAGCCGCTCGGGCGCCTCCTCGGCGGCGGCGCGCGTCGAGAAGGACAGGTCGGCGTTGGTCACCGCGCCCGGCGCCCACGCGGCGAAGACGTCGGCCAGCTCCTCGTGCCGGTCCTCGAAGGTGTCCGGCGCCCCGCCGTAGAGGTTGACCGTCGCGACCACCTCGTCGTCCCGGACGACGGGAAGCGTCAGGGTGCTGTGCACGCCCGCAGCGGCACTGGCGCGGGCGAAGTCCTGCCACCTCTCCTCGCTGAGCAGGCCCTCGGGTGAGGTCGAGATGCCCCGGTCGAGGTCGATGGCCTCGACGCACGGACCGCTGTCGACGTACTGCACGGCGTCGAGGGTCGCGATCTCCTCGTCGGTGGCCACCAGGGTGAAGGTGACGCCGGCGTCGCGGGCGGCGATGCTCACCCCGACCAGGCCGGGAGCCACCTCGCGTGCCCGGTCCGCGGTCGCGGTGAGCCGTTCGGCGAGGTCCTCGTCGTCGGGATCGAGCCGCAGCTCGTCGAGCGCCTCCAGCGTCTCCGGGATGGGTTCCACACGGCGACGTACCCGGTCCCGTCGCCGCCATGCGGTCCGGCGCGTTCTGCCCGCGGCGGATCCGCCCGGAGCGGATCTCCCTGTGGCGGGAGCCGTTGCCGGGCCAGGGTGGAGCCATGACCATCACCACCACGTCCGAGCGCATCGAGGACGAGCTCGTCCGGCGCCTGATGCACCAGCGGATCATCGTCCTGGGGGAGGAGCTGGGCGAGGGGAACGGCAACCGCCTCATGCACCAGCTCCTGCTGCTCTCCGCCGAGGACCCGGAGGCGGACATCAGCCTCTGGATCAACTCCCCGGGCGGGTCCGTCTCCTCGATGCTCGCCATCCACGACGTCATGACCCTCATCCCGAACGACGTCAGCACCCTCGCCATGGGCATGGCGGCCAGCGCGGGCCAGTTCCTGCTGTCCGCCGGCACGCCCGGCAAGAGGTACGCCCTGCCGCACGCCCGCGTCCTGCTCCACCAGGGCTCCGCGGGCATCGGCGGCACGGCGGTCGACATCGAGATCCAGGCCGCCGACCTGCGACACACCCGCGACACGGTGCTGGGGCTCATCAGCCGGCACACCGGCCAGAGCCGGGAGACCGTCGAGCGCGACTCGCGGCGCGACCGCTGGTTCAGCGCGCGCGAGGCCGAGGCCTACGGCTTCGTCGACCGGGTGATCAGCACCGTCGACCACGTGACGCCGGCCCGCCGGCGCCCGGCGGGGCTCGGAGGTGTGCGATGAGCGGCTACACCATCCCGTACGTCGTCCAGCAGACGCCGCGGGGCGAGCGCACCCTCGACCTGTACTCGCGGCTGCTGTCCGAGCGGATCGTCTACCTCGGCACCGAGATCGACGACGGCGTGGCCAACGCGGTGATCGCGCAGGTGCTGCACCTCGCCTCCGAGAACGCAGACCGGCCCATCAGCCTCTACATCAACTCGCCCGGCGGCTCGATCACTGCGATGCTGGCTGTCTACGACGCCATGCAGTTCGTCCGGCCGCCGGTCGAGACGGTGTGCGTGGGCCAGGCGGCGTGGACCGCGGCCGTGCTGCTCGCGGGCGGTGCCCCCGGGAGGCGGGCGATCCTGCCGCACGGCCGGGTGGTGCTGCACCAGCCGGCGACGCAGGGTCGCGGGACCGTGCCCGACCTCATCCTCGAGGCCGAGGAGGTGGCGCGGGTGCGCCTGCTGCTCGAGGAGGTGCTCGCGCAGCACACCGGCAGGACGGCCGAGCAGATCCGGCAGGACACCGACCGCACGCTCGTGCTGCCCGGCGTGGCCGCGGTGGACTACGGCATCGTCGACACGGTCCTCACCGAGCAGGCGTCGGCCCTCGGCTGAGCCGCTCGCGACGGGCGCCGCCGGCGGCCGGTTGCCGTGGTTGGGCCGGGTGCCGTGGTGGCCAGGTGCCCTGGTGGGCCGGTTGCCGTGGTGGGCCGGTGCCGTGGGTCAGGCGGCGAGGCAGAGCGCGTCGGGGCGACTGGCGCGACCGGCCAGCTCGCGGACGTCCAGGTCGAGAGCCCCGGCGATCGCCTGCAGCATCTCCGACGACGGGTCCTTGAGACCGCGCTCGACCTCGGAGAGGTACTGCACCGACACCCCGGCACGCTCGGCCACGTCGACCAGCCGCTCCTCGCGGCGGGTCCGTTCGCGGTGCAGCTCGCGACCGACGAGCTCGCGCCACAGGGGCTCGGGCGCCGCCGTCCGGGTCTGCTGTGCCGGCAACCGCAGGATCTCGCCCATGCGCCGAACCTAGCGGCCGTCCCTCGTCCCCCTCCAGCGGTTCCGCTCAGGGCGGAACGGCGCCAGGCGAGGGGCGGCCCGGACGCCCGTGTCTTGAGCGCCCGGGCCTGGGGCGTCAGGCACTCGCGATTGCCAGACGTCCTGCCGCACCCGTACCCACGTTCCGCCAGTTCACGCCGACGCGAGCAGCACCGCTCGTCGCCGCCGGCCGCGCGGGGCGCGGGTGCCGGCGGCCGCCGGGATCGTCCATCGGGCCCCGGGGCACCATCGCGTCGGGCCGACGGCGGCGGGCCCGACCGGCGTCAGGCAGCCGGGACCGGCTCGGTCAGGTCGGCGCGCAGCCGCGCCAGGATGCGAGTGAGGATCCGGGACACCTGCGCCTGGGTGAGCCCCACGCGGTCGGCGATCTCCTGCTGGGTCCGCTCGTCGATGAAGCGCCACTGCAGGATCCGGCGCTCGCGCTCCGAGAGCCGGCTGATTGCCGTGTCAAGCACGAGGCGCGCCTCGAGCGAGGCGATCCCCCGGTCCTCCCAGCCGAGGAGGTCAGCGAGCGTCCCCTGTCCCTCTCCGGCGTGGCTGTCGATCGAGGTCGGCCGGAAGCAGCCGTCGGCGGACAGGGCCTCCACCACCTCGTCCAGCTCGACGTCCAGGTGCGCCGCCAGCTCGCTGGGCCGGGGTGAGCGGCCCAGCTGCGCGTGCAGCTCGTCCTGCGCCGTCCCGAGGCGCACCTGCAGCTCCTGCACCCGTCGCGGCACGCGGATCATCCACCCCGAGTCGCGGAAGTGGCGGCGCAGCTCGCCGCGGATCGTCGGCACGGCGTACGACAGGAAGTCGTGCCCCGCTGCGGCGTCGAAGCGCTGCGCGGCCTTGGTGAGGCCGACCAGCGCGACCTGCTCGAGGTCGTCGAGGTCGATGCCGCGGTTGCGGTAGCGGGCCGCCATCGTGCGTGCCATCGCAATGTTGGCCTCGATGAGCTCGTGGACCAGGGTGCTGCGCTCGGCTGCGGTGGTGCGCTCGCGCAGCCCGGCGGTGACGACGTCCGTACGTCGCGCCCGCTCCCTGCGCTCGGCCGACACAGGGTGCGCGGATCGTGCGGGGGCCTGCGCAGTGCGCAGGGGGGCAACGGTGGTGGCCACGGCTTCTCCTCAGGTTCGGTCGAACGTGTCGCCGCTCGATGTAAGCGTGGACAAACCATGTACGCCCGGAGGGTGCCGCGAACAGCCGAAAAACGAAAAGCATGGACAAACCGTGGACAGACCGCTGCGCCGGCGGTGAGTGGGACAGGTTTCAGGACGGCGAAACCTGCCTCACGCACCGGCGCTGCGGGGGAGCGGTGAGTGAGGCAGGTTTCAGGACGGCGAAACCTGCCTCACGCACCGGCGCTGCGGGGGAGCGGTGAGTGACGCAGGTTCCAGGACGGCGAAACCTGCCTCACGCACCGCTCGGCGGGAGAGCGGTGAGTGAGGCAGGTTCGAAAACGGCGAAAGCTGCCTCACGCACCGCTCGGCGGGGGAGCGGTGAGTCACGCAGGTTCCAGGACGGCGAAAGCTGCCTCACGCACCGGCGGGCGGGGGAGCGGTGAGTGAGGCAGGTTCCAGTACGGCGAAACCTGCCTCACGCACCGCCCGCCGGGGGAGCGGTGCGTGCGGCAGCCTCCGTGCGGTCAGGAGGCGTTGGGGTCGCTGCCTCCGCTGGTGTCGCCCTGGGGGCTGGTGTTGTCCGTCCCGCCGAGGTCGCGGAGCAGCTCGTGGCAGCGGTGCGCCCTGCGGGTGTCCTCCTCCATCACGTCCCGGAAGAACTGGGCGATGTCGTCGCGCCCCGCGTTCTCGGCGTCCCGGACGTACTGGCCGTAGTCGTGCCCGGCCTTGAGCGAGTGGTACTGCACGGACACCAGGTCGTAGGTGACGTCGTCGAATCCGGTCTCTCCTGTGGCCATGGCCGTTCCTTTCCTGTCGGAAGTGGTGGTCCGGACTCGGTACCCCGTCGCTGCTGGATGACTCAGGCCCGGAACGGGTACCTGATGACGCACGCCCGTTCACCCGTTGATCGCACACCGGAGGTGACCCATGCCCGGCAAGCAGGAGCTGCCGTCGACGCTGGAGCGCTCGCCGAAGAAGGCGCAGCGCACCTGGATCGAGGCACACGACTCGGCGGTGGAGGAGTACGGCGAGGGCGAGCGCGCCCACCGCACCGCGTTCGCCGCCCTCAAGCACTCGTTCGAGAAGGTGGGCGACCACTGGGAGGCCAAGGACGAGAAGGGCCCCTCCGACAAGCAGGCCGCGAAGTCCGGCGCGGCGGCGCGCAAGGGCGGGAAGACGTCGGAGGGGGTCGACGCGAACGCCACGAAGGCCCACCTCATGGACCTGGCCCGGGAGCTCGACGTCACCGGCCGCTCGCGCATGACGAAGGACGAGCTGGTCGAGGCGATCAAGAAGGCGAACCGTCGGGAGACGCGGAAGAGCCGGAGCTGAGGTCGCGCCCGACCGTGGCCGGTCACGCACCGACCGCGGCGGGCGGGCTCAGCCGACGGGGCCGTCGCGCCGGTCCACCTGCACCCGGTGGCCGGAGCGGATCGCCGTCGCGAGCTCCTGCAGCGTGGTGTCGCTGGGCGCGAGGCCGCGGTCGCGCAGCTGTGCGAGCAGCTCCTGCTCCACGTCGATGTCCGGAGACCTCGTGTACGCCGTCGCGGTGGCGTCCACCGCCTGCTGGGCGGCCTGCGCCGCGTGCGGGTCCGGCTCGCCACCGATCGTCTGGATCTCCATGCCGCGGCAGTACCCGCCGCCCGTCGTGCGATCCCCGCTCGTTCTACGCCGAGGCGCCCCGCGGGCGCGCCCGTCCGGCAGTGCCGGCCCGGACGAGAACCCAGGGACGTCGTCGTACCCGGCCAGCCGCGCGGTCTCGAGGAAGGCCGCCGAGGCCGCGACGAGACGCAGCTCCCCGCCCCGCTGGACCAGTGCCCGGGCCTCGTCGCGCAGCACGTCGAGGCAGCCGGCGTCGATGACGTCGACCTGGTGCGCGTCGAGCTCCACCACGACGCACCCGCGCAGCCGCAGGCACGTGAGCACGTCGTTGAGGTGGTCACGGTGGTCGAGGTCGAGCGCGCCGGCCATGCGCACCAGCGCGCGCGGAGGTCGGACGGTGAACGTGAGGACGGGTCGCACGTCGGACATGCGCAGCCCTTCGCTCGGAGGAAGGGCGGCCGTGTGCTCGACCGTCTCCGCCAAGGCTACGCCCGGGCGTGACGCACGTCATGCTCTCCGTCGCGAGCCGGACCGGTCGGGCAGGCCGTGCCGGGGCCAGTCGTCAGCTGCAGGACGGGCAGAGCCCGAACAGCTCGACCACGTGCGTGACGTCGGTGAACCCGTTGTCGTCGGCCGCCTGGGACGCCCAGCGCTCGACGCTGGGGCCGTCGATCTCCACGGTCAGGCCGCAGCTGCGGCAGACGAGGTGGTGGTGGTGGCGGGGACCGCACTTGCGGAACAGGACCTCCCCGTCGCCGGTGCGCAGCGTGTCCACCTCGCCCGCCTCGGCCATCGCCTGGAGGGTGCGGTAGACCGTGGCCAGGCCGACGCGGTCGCCCGAGGCGCGCAGGTCGTCGTAGAGCTGCTGCGCGCTGCTGAACGAATCGGACGCAGCGAGGTGCTCGCGCAACGCCCGCCGCTGACGGGTGTCCCGGCGACCCTTCTCGCCGAAGGCGCGGGGGGTGGTCTCGGTCGGCATCCCTCCAACCTACCGGGACGGTGGCGGAGGAGGGCCAAGCGCCGGTGGGTGCCGCTCAGGCGCGTTCGTCCGGTGCCGACGCGCGGCGCTGGAACCATGTCGAGCTGATGTCGCGGTCCCACTTCCGGGCGTGGTCGACGAACGTGCCGACCTCGCGGAAGCCGTGCTTGCGGTGGAAGGCGACCAACGCCTCGTTCGGCAGGGCGACGCCGGCGAGGAACGTGCGCGTGCCGTGTCGCGCCGACCGGGCCAGGAGCTCCTGGTAGAGCGCGGATCCCGCGCCGCGGGCGCGTCGCTCGGGGTCGAGGTAGACCGACATCTCCACGGTGGCGTCGAACGCCGGTCGCGGCCGGTAGCGCAGGGTGGCGGCGTAGCCGATGACGTCACCCGCCTCCACGGCCACCAGGAGCTGGTGAGCGGTGTCCTCGGAGAAGCGCTCGGTCCAGGCCCGGACCTCGTCCTCGGTCGGGGGAACGACGTCGAAGGTGGAGTGCGTGTGGAGGACGTAGTGCGCCCGGATGGCCGTCAGGGCCGGCACGTCGCCGGGCTGGACATGACGGACGGATGGCTGGGTCACGCGAGGCGCCCGTCGTCGAGCCGGAGGACCCGGTCGGCCGCCCGGATGCTCGCGTCGTCGTGGGTGACGCACGCGACGGCCGCGCCCCGCGCGGCCTCCTCGGCGAGGAGCTCGCGGGTCCGGTCGCGGCTGGAGCGGTCCAGGCCGGCGGCCGGCTCGTCGAGCAGCAGGATGTCGGCTCGCTGCACCAGTCCCTGCGCGAGCAGGGCGCGCTGTCGCTGCCCGCCGGACAGGGTCGCCAGCGGGCGCTCCTCGAGGCCGGAGAGGCCGACCCGGTCGATCGCCTCGTCCACCGCGCCCGGCGTGACAGAGCGGTGTGAGCCGCGGCCGCGCCGCGCCCAGGTGCCCATGGACACCACGTCGTGCACCGTCACCGGCAAGGTGTCGGGAGCGGCCGGGCGCTGCACGACGAGCGCGAGCGTGCCGTCACGCCGGACGACGCCTCGCCGCGGCGGGCGGACTCCGGCCAGGAGCTCGACCAGGGTCGACTTCCCGGCGCCGTTCGGCCCAGCGACCGCCGTGACCGTGCCACGCCGCAGCGCCACCGAGACGCCGTGGAGCACGTCGCGCCCGTCGTGGGCGTAGCAGAGGTCGTGGGCACGGATCGCGTCGAGCGTCGGGGAGGGCATGGGCACAGCATAGCGATTGGTAATCATTCTCAATATTGTCTACGGTGATGTCGATGTCCCTCCTCACCGAACCCTTCGGCACCGAGTTCATGCTGCGCGCGCTGCTCGGCGGCGCGCTCGTGTCCGTCATCTGCGGCATCGCCGGCACCTGGGTCGTCATCCGCGGGATGGCGTTCCTCGGCGAGGCGGTCGGCCACGGCATGCTGCCGGGGGTCGCCCTGGCCACGGTGGTCGGAGCTCCGGTCCTGCTCGGCGGCGTGGTCAGCGCGACCGCCATGAGCGCCGCGATCGGGGCGCTGCAGCGCCGGGGTCGAGTGTCGTACGACACCGCCATCGGGCTGCTGTTCGTCGGGATGCTCTCGCTCGGCGTGATCATCGTGTCGCACTCGAGGAGCTTCGCCACCGACGCGACCGCCCTGCTGTTCGGCGACGTCCTGGCGATGGAGGACGCCGACGTCGTCGTCCTGGTGGTGGCGCTGCTCCTGACCGCCGCCATCGCCGCCGGGTTCCACCGCTCGTTCGTGGTCGCGGCCTTCGACCCGCGCGTCGCGCAGACCCTCGGGCTGCGCCCCGGGCTGGCGCAGGTGGCCCTGGTCGCGCTCGTCACCATCGCGGTCGTCGCCTCCTACCAGGCCGTCGGCACGCTGCTGGTCATCGGCCTGCTCCTCGGCCCCGTGGTCGCGGCGAACCGCTGGACCCGCCGGATCCCCACGACCATGACCCTCGCCGCTGCCCTCGGCTGCCTCTCGGTCGTGGTCGGACTGCTGGTGTCGTGGCACGCCGCCACCGCCGCCGGCGCGTCCATCGCCTGCGCCGCCATCCTCCTCGCCGCGCTCTCCGCCGCGCTGCGAGGCGTGGTCGACCTCGCGCGGGCGCGCTCGGCCGACCACTCCCACCAGCAGCCCGTCGACCCGGCCCCAGCCGTCGCGACGCCCTCGAAAGGAACCGCGTGAACCGCCGTCCCCTCGCCCCCTGTCTCGCCGCGGTGCTGCTCCTGGGCACCGCGTGCTCCCCGAGCGACCCCCCGGAGGCCGGCCGGGACGCGGCCGGCGCCCAGCCGTCCTCGACGTCGGGCCCCGGCTCCGACGACTCCTCGGGCGACGACCACGGTGCGGTCGACGGGGCCGAGGAGGTCGCGGAGCCGCCGCTCCACCTGCTGACGCTGGACGCGGCGGGAGGGGTCGGTCTCCTCGACCTCGTCGACGAGACCGCGACCGTCGTCGGGACGATCGAACCTCCGGTGGCCGCGTGGACCGACGGTCGCTACGTGTTCGCCGCGACGTCCGGAGGCGTCGAGGTCGTGGACAGCGGCATGTGGACCTGGGACCACGGCGACCACTTCCACTACTACCGCTCCGCGCCCGAGCTCGTCGGCGCCGTGCCGGGACGCGGCGTGCCGGTCGTCGCCCACGGACGCGTGTCCACCGCAGGCAGCACCGGGATGTTCTTCCCGGAGTCCGGGGAGGCGGTCCTGCTGGACAACGCGGCACTCGACGCCGGCCGGGTGGAGGAGCGCTTCCGACTCGACCTCGGCGGGCGCGAGGGACTGGTGGCACCCCTGGGCGACGGTGCCGTGGTGACCGTGCCGGACCGCTCCGGCCGGGTACGGGCCGTGCGCCGCGTCGCGGCCGACGGCACGGCGGTCGACGGCTCGCACGAGCGGTGCCTCGACGCACGCGGCAGCATCAGCACGGCGGTCGGGCTCGCGATCAACTGTGCCGACGGCGCTCTCCTCCTCGTCGAGGACGGCGACGAGTGGGTGCCCGAGCGCATCCCGTACCCACAAGGTGTCAGCGCCCCGCCCGCCACCGACTTCCGGGCCCGCGAGGGGCGCCCGACCGTCGCCGCCCTCGCCGGGCGCGTCGGCTTCTGGCTGCTCGACACGAGGGAGCGGCGCTGGGACCTCGTCCGGACCGACGGCGGCCTGCTGCAGGTCGTCGCCTCCGACGACGAGGAGGGGCACGTGGTCGCCCTCGACCGGGCCGGGCGGGTCCGGGTGTACCTCGCCGGGTCGGGGGAGCAGGTGGCCATCACGCGGCCGCTGGTCGCTGCGCCCGCCGGCGCCCGCCACCCGGTGCCGCTGCTCGTCGTGGACGACCAGCGCGCCTACCTCAACGACCCGGAGGGCGGCCGCGTGCTCGAGATCGACTACGCCGACGGTGCCCGCGTCGCCCGCGAGCTCGTCCCCCCGACCGCCGCCCGCTTCTTCGCGGAGGTGGGTCGATGAGCGCACGCCGTCCCCTCCGTCGTGCGGTCGTCCCGGCAGTGCTGCTCGCTGCCGCGACGCTCGCCGCCTGCGCCGAGGGCGGGGACGACGGACCGCACGTCATCGTCACCACCAACATCCTCGGCGACGTCACGTCCCGGCTGGTCGGCGACACCGCACGGGTCACCACGCTGATGCGGCCGAACGCCGACCCGCACTCGTTCGAGATCTCCGCGCGGGAGGCCGCGCAGCTGCGCGAGGCGGACCTGGTCGTGTCCAACGGGCTGGCCCTGGAGGAGGGTCTCCAGCAGCACCTCGACCGGGTCGAGGACGCCGGCGTGGACACCTTCGTCGCGGGGGAGCACATCGACGTCCTCACCTACTCCGAGCAGGCCGGTGACGGCGCCCCGGACCCGCACTTCTGGACCGACCCCGCGCGGATGATCGACGTCGTCGACGCCCTCGAGCCGGCCCTCGCCGGGATCGACGGCATCGACGAGGCGGCCCTCCGGTCCCAGGCCGCCGACTACCGGGCGGAGCTCGAGGCGCTCGACGAGGAGATGAGCGAGTCGTTCGCCTCCATCCCCGACCCGCACCGGGCGCTGGTCACCAACCACCACGTCTTCGGCTACCTGGCCGAACGCTTCGACTTCCGGCTCGTCGGTGCCGTCGTCCCCGGCGGCACCACCCTCGCCTCGCCGAGCGCCTCCGACCTCGACGGCCTCGCGTCGGCGATCGAGGAGTCCGGCGTGCGGACGATCTTCGCGGAGTCCTCGCAACCACACCGGCTCGTGCAGGTGCTCGCCGACGAGGCCGGCGTGGACGTCGAGGTCGAGGAGCTCTTCACCGAGTCGCTCACCGAGCAGGACGGTGGCGCGCCGACCTACCTCGACATGCAGCGCGCCAACACCGAACGGATCACCAACGGGCTCCGATGAGGAGCCCACGACAGAGAGGAAGCACCATGCTTCGATCACCGGCCCAGCGCCGAGGCCGCGGCACCGCACTCCGGGCGGCCGCGGCGGCCGCTGCCACCACCCTCCTACTGGGGGCCTGCGGGTCCGAGGAGGAGGCGGCGAGCAGCGCCGAGGAGCCGAGCGACCAGTCGAGCGAGAGCGCCCCGGCGGAGGGTCCTCGCCTCGCAGTCACCTACCAGGACGGCGTCGCCGTGCTCGACGGCGAGAGCCTGGAGGTCGTCGAGGAGTTCGCGACCGAGGAGTTCACCCGGCTGAACGCCGTGGGCGACGGCCAGCACCTGCTGCTCACCACCAGTGCCGGCTTCCAGGTCCTGGACGCGGTCGCGCCGGACCTCACCGACCGCGTCTTCGAGGCCGACGCCGCCGGTCACGTCGTACGTCACGCCGACCGGACGGTGCTCTTCGACGACGGCACCGGGCAGACGACCGTCTTCGAGTCCGACGCCCTGGCGGACTCGCCGGGCGAGCTGCCGGAGACCATCACCTGGCAGGCACCGGAGGCGCACCACGGGGTCTCCATCGTCCTCGAGGACGGCACGCTGGTCACGACCGTCGGTGACGAGGAGTCCCGCAGCGGCGCCGTCGCCCTCCGGCGCGACGGCGAGGAGTGGACCGAGGTAGCCTCCTCCGAGGAGTGCCCGGCCATCCACGGGGAGGGCACCGCGGCGGGCGAGGCCGTCGTGTTCGGCTGCGAGGACGGCGCGCTGCTCTACCGCGACGGGGCCTTCGAGAAGCTGCAGGCGCCCGACGAGTTCGGCCGCATGGGGAACGCCTACGTCTCGGAGACCAGCCCGCTGGTCGTGGGGGACTACAACACCGACCCCGACGCCGAGGGCTACCTGCTCGACTCCGTCGCCCTCATCGACACCGAGGCCGGGACGCTCGAGCCGGTGTCGCTGCCCGACGGCGTCGAGTACACGTGGCGCGGCATCGTCCGCGGCCCGGACGACATGGCCTACCTCCTCGGCACCGACGGGGCCATCCACGTGCTGGACCCCGCCACCGGCGAGCTCGGCGACTCCTACCCGGTCGTCGAGCCGTGGGAGGGCCCGGAGGACTGGCAGAACCCGCACCCGGCCCTGAGCGTCGACGGTGACACCGCCTACGTGGCGGACCCGGCCAACCGCCAGGTGCACGCCGTCGACCTCGTCACCGGCGAGGTGACGGCCACCTCGCCGACGATGTCGGCCGAGCCCAACGAGATGGCGGTGGCCGTCGGCTGACCGGCCGCTCCGACCGTGCGACGGCGCCCCTGCCCGGCGGCAGGGGCGCCGTCGTTCCCGGCTCCGGGCGGTGTCGCGGGGTCGGTACGATCGGCAGCGGCCGGCGCGTCGAGGACCCGGCTCGACCCGAGATGGATGAGGTGGCGCTGTCGATGGGGGCACAGGGCCGTCGGCGCGCCGATCCCGCGCCGCGCCGCTCGCGCCGTCTCGCCCTGGCGGTGGTCGCGCCGCTCGGTCTGCTCACCCTGGTCGCCCTGGTCCTGCTGTGGCCCTCGACCACGCCCACGAGCGCCGGGGAGTCGGCCCAGGAGGTCGGCGGCACGATCGTCGACGTCGTACGCGTGACCTGTGCCGAGCAGCTGCCGGACGACGTGAACGGGTGCGGCACCGCCGTCGTGCGGCTCGACGGCGCCGCGGGGGACGACGCCGCGATCGAGGCACCGCTGCCCAACGGCACCGGCGCACCCGAGGTGGCCGTCGGTGACGACGTCGTGCTCATCGCCAGCACGACGCCCGACGGCGAGTCGTTCTCCGTCGTGGACCACCAGCGGGCCTCGGGGCTCTGGGTGGTCGCCGCCGCCTTCGTCCTCGCGCTGATCGCCTTCGGGCGCTGGCGCGGGGTCACCGCGCTCGCGGGTCTCGCCGTCACGTTCGCCGTGCTGCTGCTCTTCGTGGTGCCGGCGATCCTGGCGGGGGAGTCACCGGTGCTCGTCGCGATCGTCGGGTCGGCCGCGATCATGCTCACCGTGCTCTACCTGACGCACGGCCTGGCGACCGAGACGTCCGTGGCCGTGCTCGGCACGCTGGTCAGCCTCGTCCTCACCGGGGTCCTGTCGGCCCTGGCCATCGCCGGCCTGCACCTGACGGGCGTCACCGACGACCTGTCCGCCTCCGTCGGGGCGGCCCAGGGCGTGAACACGCAAGGCCTGCTGCTGGCCGGCATCGTGATCGGCTCGCTCGGTGTGCTCGACGACGTCACGGTGACCCAGTCGGTCACGGTCACGGAGCTGGTCCGCGCGAACCCGCGACTGACCGCGCTCCAGGCCTACCGCTCGGCGAGCCGGGTGGGCCGGTCGCACATCGCCTCGGTGGTCAACACCGTGATCCTCGCGTACGCCGGGTCGTCGCTGCCGCTGCTCATCCTGGTCGTCGCCGCCGACGACTCGCTCGGTCGCGTGCTGACCGACCAGGTGATCGCGCAGGAGATCGTGCGGAGCGCCGTCGCGACGGTCGGGCTGGTCGCCGCCGTCCCGGTGACCACGGGGCTGGCCGCGCTCGTCGCCACGCGCGGGGCGCGACCGCCCGGTCGTCGATGACCCGGGTCCACCAGGACGACCATCCGTGTCGATGGCAGCTGCGCGGGGAGCACGCCCCGCGGGCCGACCGGGCCACGAGCAGGGTCAGTAGAGGCTCTTGTCGTAGTTGTCGGGACGGTAGTAGTCGTCGAGGTCCTCGAGCGTCTGGCCGGCCACCGGCTCGAGCTCGTGCGCGATCACCGCGCGGCGCGGGACCACGGCCTCGGGCGCCCACGTGTCGGGGTCCCACAGCTGCGAGCGCAGGAACGCCTTCCCGCAGTGGAAGAAGACGGTCTCGACGTCGACGACCAGCGCGAGGATCGGCCTGCGTCCGCGCACGGCCAGGTCGTCGAACCACGGCGCGTCGTCCACGAGACGTGCCCGGCCGTTCACGCGCAGGGTGTCGGTGCGGCCCGGGACCACGAAGTCGAGGCCGACGTAGGGGTTGGCGAGGACGTTGCGGTAGCCGTCCACGCGCCTGTTGCCGGGGCGTTCGGCGATCGCGATCGTCCGGTCGTCCACCACGTGCGCCAGGCTGCCGGCCGGGTCGCCCTTGGGGCTGGCGTCGCAACGTCCGTCCGCGTCCGCCGTCGCCAGCACGCAAAAGGGCGACGCGCTCAACCAGGCGCGGTCGATGTCGGTCAGCCGGGATCGTTCCTTGGTCCGGGCCCGTTGGCCGGGCTCGCCGACGATGGCGACGAGCTGCTCGACCGTCGTGATCTCCACCCGCGCAGTCTAGGCGGGTCGCCGTCCCGCCTGCGGCAGCCTGCGGCCGGCGGCGACGGCCCGGGCGCCGCGCGGGACGAGGCACGCCCGGGCGGGACGAGGCGCGCCCGGGCGGGATGAGGCGTGGCCGAGCGGGTACTCATCAGGCAACCGATCACACGGAGGCTCCTGTGGCACTGTCCTACCCCACCCAGCCCGGCGACATCGACCACCTGATCGCCGACGACCACGCCGTGGTCGAGCGCCAGTTCCAGCACCTCGAGGCCGGCCGCGGCAACCGTCGCGTGCTGGTGGACCAGGTGAGCTTCGAGCTCGCCCTGCACGCCTTCGCCGAGGAGACCGTGCTCTACCCGATCTGGCCGGAGCTCGGCATGGAGGACGAGCACGACGACGCCGAGCACGAGCACCAGCAGATCAAGGAGCTCCTGGTCGTGCTCGGCCGCACCGACCCCGGCGAGGACGAGTTCGAGGACGCCCTCACCCAGCTGATCTCCGTGGTGCGTCACCACGTGCACGACGAGGAGGATGAGGAGCTGCCGGAGTTCCGCGCGAAGGCCGGCGGTGAGCGGATGGCCCAGCTCGGCAAGGAGTTCCTGGCGGCGAAGCGCCAGGCCCCGACGCGCCCCCACCCCGCCGCACCCGACGAGGGCATCGCGGAGAGGATCGCCGGGATGCTCGCCAAGCCGCTGGACCACGTGCGCGACATGCTCTCGGGCAAGCAGAAGGAGATGGGCACGGACCCGTCGGGCACCCTCGACCCGGAGGCGCAGGCCATCGTGGACGCCCACTCGTCCTTCGGGCCGCTGCCGTTCGAGATCCTCGAGCCCGACCAGGCCCGCAAGCAGCCCGGCCCCGACGCCGCGGTCAAGAAGGTGATGGCCGAGCGCGGCCTCGAGGGTCCCGAGCCGGTGGCGTCCGTGGAGGACCTCCGCATCCCCGACGCCGCCGGTGGCGAGCAGACCCTGCGGGTCTACACCCCCGAAGGCTTCGGCACCGGACCCCGTCCCGTGCTGATGTGGATCCACGGCGGCGGCTGGGTCCTGTTCGACCTCGACACCTACGACGCCTCCTGCCGCGGCCTGGCCAACAAGACCGGGGCGATCGTGGTCTCGCCGGACTACCGGCGCGCGCCCGAGGCGACCTTCCCGGCGGCGCACGACGACGTGCTGACGGCGTACCGCTGGGTGCTCCAGAACGCCGCCTCGTTCGGGGGCGACCCGACTCGGGTGGCGATCGGCGGTGAGTCCGTCGGCGGCAACATGGCGGCCGCCACGTGCCTGCAGCTCGCCGAGGTCGGCGAGACGGTGCCGGTCGCGCAGGTGTGCGTGTACCCGCTCGTGACCCCGGAGCAGCACGGCGAGTCGATGCAGGACGCCGCCGACGCGCGTCCGCTGAACCGCCCCCTGCTGTCCTGGATGGCGATGCACGCCTTCGAGGGCCGGCCCGACGCGGCGTCCGACCCGCGGGTTGACCTGCTCGGTGTGCCTGCCGAGCGCCTGGCGGCGTTGCCGCCGACCCTGGTGATCACGGCCGAGCGTGACGTGCTGCGCAGCCAGGGCCAGGACTGGGCGCGCCGGCTCGAGGAGGCCGGCGTCGACACGACGCTGCGCCACTACGACGGTGTGATGCACGAGTTCTTCGGGGCTGCAGCCGTCCTCACCAAGGCCGAGGAGGCGCAGCAGGAGGCCGCTCGACACCTGCGGCGTGCGTTCGGCGTCGGCGCGGGCGAGCCGGACGGCGCGACGACGAGATAGGTCCCGCGACCGCGAGGGCCTACGCTGGGGCGGTGACCGACCAGGACCGCCTCGTGGAGGCCTCGCGCCAGCTCGCCGCCGCCCTGCGGCCCGGTGACCTCGACGCCACCCTGTCCAACATCACCGCGGCGGCGGTCGAGGTCCTCCCGGACGTCCAGTGGAGCAGCCTCACCGTCAAGCACGCGGATGGTCGCCTCGAGACCGTGGCCCCGACCGACGAGCTGCTGTGCGACGTCGACGCGGCCCAGTACGAGCTGCAGGAGGGGCCCTGCTACGAGGCCGCGGTCGACACCGTGCACATCACCGCGCCGAACCTGGCCGCCGATGAGCGCTTCCCCCGCTACGCCCCGGTCGCCCTGCGGGCCGGCATCCGGGCCCAGGCCGGCATCCGGCTGTTCGACGCCGACGGCTCCAACGGTGCCCTCAACCTGTACTCGTCCCGGGTCGGCGCCTTCGAGGACCTCGGTGCGCTGTCCCTCCTGTTCGCCCACCAGTCGGCGATGGCACTGGACTACGCCCGCCAGATCGACCAGCTGCAGGAGGCCGTCAGGAGCCGCCAGGTCATCGGGCAGGCCGTCGGCGTGGTGATGGAGCGCTACTCCGTCGACGAGGCCCGCGCCTTCGGCTTCCTCACCCGGCTCTCCAACAACGAGAACCTCAAGCTCCGCCTCGTCGCCGAGCGCCTCCTCGAGGCGGGCGCGGGAGACGGATCCCGCGGGTGACCGGGCCGGCGCAGCCCTGCTGGCCCGGTCGCGAGCGCGCCGCCTAGCATGCGGTGGACGGGCACCGCGACCACGGGAGGAGGGCGCGTGGACGACGCGAGGGAGCTTCTCGGGGGGTTCGCCCGGTTGGCACAGGCGCTGGCCGCCGCTCGCGACGAGGACGCGCGCCTCCAGGTCGCCGTCACCGCCGCCGTCGAGCTCATCGCGCGGTGCGACCACGCAGGGCTCACGGTCAACCAGAAGGGGCGGTTGGTGACGAGGGCCAGCAGCGACGACCTGGTCTGCCGCGCGAACCAGCTGCAGACCGAGCTGGGCGAGGGCCCGTGCCTGGACGTGCGCCGTGACCAGAACACGCTCGTGAGCCCGGCGCTGTCCGCCGAGCGGCGGTGGCCGGCGTGGGCGCCGCGGGTGCACCACGACCTCGGCGTCGACTCGATGATGTCGTTGCTCGTGTACACCGACGAGCACTCCTACGGCGCCCTCAGCCTGTACTGCGCGCAGGGGTCCCGGTTCGACGCCGACGACGTCGCCGTCGCCCAGGCGCTGGCGGGCCAGCTGTCGGTGATCATCGCGGCCGAGATGCAGATCGACCAGCTGGGGCTGGCGCTGCACAACCGCACCATCATCGGGCAGGCCCAGGGAGTGCTGATGGAGCGCTACGACATGACCGCGGACCAGGCGTTCGACTACCTCCGGCGGCTGTCCTCCACGTCCAACCGCAAGGTCGCCGTGCTGGCCGCCGAGATCGCCCGCACGCGCCAGCTCCCCGAGCCCGGCTGAGCGAAGCCTCAGCCCAGGCCCATGGCCCGCGCCTCCTCACGGAGGTCGTCCCGGACGCTCGGGTGGGCGGCGTGCTCGATCAGGTTGTGCGCCTGCTGCCGCTCGTCGCGGCCCCACATCCAGGCGACGCCCTGCTCGGTGACGACGGCCCCGTGCTGGAAGGAGGTCACCGGCTCGTCCACGAGCGGGACGATGGTCGAGACGTCGGCCTTCGGGTGCCAGCTGCGCAGCGCCATGAACGCCCGGCCGCCCGGTGAGTGGCTGGCGCCGACGGTGAAGTCGGTCTGGCCACCGAAGCCGCTGTGGATGCGGGCGCCGATGCGAGAGGCGTTGGCCTGGTCGAAGAGGTCGATCTGGAGGGCGGTGTTGATCGACGTCATCGCCGGCTGCCGGGCGATCTCGGCGGGGGAGTTGGTGGTCTCGGTGCGGAGCATCCGCACGCGCGGGTTGTCGTCGACCCAGTCGTAGAGCTCCTGGCTGCCGAAGACGAACGACGTCCGCACGGGCGTGCCGCGGTCCAGCGCTCCCGCGCGCTCCAGTGCCAGGACGCCGTCGCTGAACATCTCCGTCCACACCCGCAGGCCGCGGCGCTCCAGCACCCCCGCGACGGTCGCGTCGGGCACCTCGCCGATCCCCGCCTGGAGCGTCGCGCCGTCGCCGATCTCCGCCGCGACCCTGGAGCCGATCAGGCGCGCGTCCTCGCCGGGCGCGCCGGTGACGTGGGTGGCGAGCGGGGCGTCCACCTCGACCCCCACGTCCACGTCGTCCACCGACAGCTCCGCGTCGCCGAAGGTCCACGGCATGCGCGGGTTCAGCTGGGCCACGACGAGCGCGCCCCGCGCCCGGGCGGCCTCGACGGCGGCGGGCAGCACGTTGACCTCCAGGCCGAGGGACACCCGGCCGTCGCGAGGCACGGTGGTGTGCACCACCACGACGTCCGGGGGGAGCGGTCCGTGGAACAGCCGGGGCGCCATGGAGAGGCGGCAGGGCACGTAGGACAGGCGCGGGTGCCGACGGAAGCCAGGTCCGACGAACGTCGTCTCCGGCACGACGCCCTCGTGGAGCGGCAGGTCCGGCTGCGCGTTGAGCGCGTGGAGCCGCGCCGTCGGCAGCTGCGCCAGCAGCGGGCCGAGCAGCGCGACGGGGGACGCGAAGTTGCCGCTGGTCACCACGCGTGGCACGCCGCCGACGGAGCCGCAGTGGTCCCGTACGGTGCGAGCGGCCTGCTCGAGGTCGACGACGTGCATGTGGCCACGATGCCAGCCCGGCCAACCCCGCGACGGTCACCGCGCTGCAGCACATGCGCGGGCCGCGGTCGGGGTACGCGACGCCAGCGGCCACGAACGAGAGGGACCGACCCATGACCAGCTCCGACCACCACCGCGACGTCGCGGACGAGGAGCGCGCCTCGACGCCCAACTCGTCGGGTCCCGAGGGCGCGGCAGGCGGCATGGGCTCCAGCAGCGAGCGCGTCGGCCACGTCGGGCCGGGACAGACCGGCACCGACGGCCTGCGGGACAACTCGCGGCTCGAGACGCCGGCCGACGCTCCGCCCGAGCAGAGCTCGGGCGGGGAGGAGCCGAAGCCGGAGGGCGTCGAGCCGAAGGCGGGCTACCCCCGGCTGGACCCGCGGCACGAGGACAACCCCTTTCCCAGCTGACGGCCGGCACGGACGCCGACGTCAACGCATGCCGGCGCCGCGCGTACGCCGGCGGCAGGTCGCCCCGGCACGTCCACGTCGTCGACGGGCTGCTCGGTCAGCCGAGCCGTCCCGTGGGCCGATGTCGTGAAAGTTGACGATGGACGTGGAGCGCCTCGCAGGCCAAGGTGTCTGCGAGCACCCGGTGCACGTGCGCCGGCGCACCAGCCCTCCGTACCGAAAGGTCGACCCATGTCGGTAGCCGCCGTGCGAGGCCGGACATCGCCCCGCGCACCTCATGTCGACGGGGGAGGGCGACTCCGCGGACAGCCGGGGTGGGGTCCTGCCGGGACGGACAGGCCGTGACGCGGTCCGTCGGCGTGGTGGGAGCAGGCATCGTCGGCCTCGCCGTGGCGCGCCGGATCCAGGAGGTCCTTCCCGGCACCCGTGTCACGGTCGTGGACAAGGAGGACGGGGTCGCACGGCACCAGACCGGCCACAACAGCGGTGTCGTCCATGCCGGCATCTACTACAAGCCCGGTTCGCTCAAGGCTGCGCTCTGCCGGCGCGGTGTCGGCCTCCTCAGGGCGTACTGCGAGGAGAAGGGTGTCGTGTACGACGCCTGCGGCAAGCTCGTCGTCGCGTCGACCGCCGCGGAGGTCCTGCTCCTCGATGACATCGAGACCCGGGCGCGGGCCAACGGCGTGCCTGGCCTCCGGCGTCTGACCGGGCCGCAGATGAAGGAGGTCGAGCCCCATGTGGAGGGCATCGCCGCGCTCCACTCACCCTCGACGGCCATCACCGACTTCGTCGCGGTCAGCGAGGCGCTGGCGGCCGACGTCGCCGCGGACGGGGGCGAGATCCGCCTGGCGACGGAGGTCCGGCACCTGAGCTCGGCGCCCCGGAGCGTCCACCTCACCACGACGGACGGAGAGGTGCTCGAGTTCGATCACGTGCTCCTGTGTGCCGGTCTTCAGTCGGACCGGCTGGCCACGGCGGCGGGTGACGGGCAGGATCCGGCGATCCTGCCCTTCCGCGGTGAGTACCTCAAGCTCGTGCCCGAACGAGCCGACCTCGTCCGCGGCCTCATCTACCCGGTGCCCGACCCCTCCTACCCGTTCCTCGGTGTCCACTTCACCCGCCGGGTCGACGGCTCCGTCGACGTCGGGCCCAACGCCGTGCTCGCGACGGCTCGGGAGGGCTACCGCACTCGCGACTTCTCGCTGTCCGACCTCCGGGAGACCGTCACCTATCCGGGCTTCCGGCGTATCGCGGGGAACCACTGGCGGATGGGTGCCGCGGAGATCGCTGGGTCGTTGAGCGTCCGCCTGTTCGTCAAGCGCGCCCAGGCCTACGTCCCGAGCCTCCGGCGACAGGACGTGGTCCGCGGCGGAGCCGGCGTACGCGCCCAGGCCGTCGAGCGCGACGGGACGCTTGTCGACGACTTCCGCATCCACCGGGTGGGCCGGATCACCGCGCTGCGCAACGCACCGTCGCCCGCAGCGACGTCCGCGCTCGCGATCGCCGAGCACGTCGTGGAGGCCCTCGAGCTGGAGTAGCCGGCGCCGGGCCGCGAGAACCGAAGCGACGCGAAAGCCGGGACGAGGGAGTGGTTCCGGCTGCGGTCGGGCAGTCGTAGGGGACACCAGGCGCGACGCGGGGCGCCCGCGGAACGGCTCATGGTCCCTCGCCTGGCGGGTACGTCCGGGACATGACCACTGCACCGTTCGAGCCGGGAACTGCGCCGGTTCCCGGCGAGCCCGACGTCGCCCCCGTGAACCCGATCGCGCCCGGTGAGCAGCCGGACGCCCCGACACCGGAGCCCCAGCCGACCGAGTCCTGACCGAGCCGCCCCCCACGTCGGCCGGCGCGATCGTCCCGGCGACACCGAGCGCCCGCTCAGGCGCGGCGAACGGGCGCCGTTCACCGAGCGGCGCGGGCGCCCGGGGTGCTCGGACCGGCACGCGACCTTGGACGAACCTTGTCGGTCGCCCGCTAACCTCACCTCTCATGGATGCTGAACGCGACTCGGGTGCCGCCGACGTCCTGACACTGACAGACCTGCTCTCGGCAGCGGGACAGCAGCTCGAGGCGGCGACCACCGCCCGCAGGGAGGCGCTCGACAAGATCGCGGACCTCGCCCGGGACGCCCGCGACGTGCTGACGGTCGAACGAATAGCACAGCTGGGCGCCGTGGCGCCGACGACGGTGCGCACGATGCTCGCCGTCGACGACTCCTGAGGCCGCTCCGGCGCGGCAGCGCGGCCGGTCAGCCAGGGGTGCGGGCCCGGCCATGACGGGGACGTCGGTCTAGACCGCTCCCGACCGTTGCGTCACGCCGCACCGGAGCAGCCGTCTCGGACGCTGTAGGGGCAAGCCGCCTCGATCCCCCCGTGGTCGAACCTCCCGCAGGTCCACGGGCCCCCCAGGGGTCGAGGCAGCCCAACCGAGAGGGCGGCGGCGCGACCTGATCCCCGGACCAGGTCGCGCCGCCGCTCGAGGTCCGGCGACGGCCGGCACCGGACTCCTGCCCGTCGGCGCGGGAATCACGCGCAGGCCGGCAGCCTCCTACCCCGCGGTGTCGTCGGTCACTTCAGTGGGCGCGCCGGGGTGCGCACCCCGCTGACCGCGCTTGATCGGCGGGCCAGACCGAGAGATGGTTTACGACGTAAGCCCGCGGCCCGAGGACGGCATCCCATGACGAACCACACCTCGCACCAGACGCCCCTCGACAGCACGAAGGCGCTGCTGAGCCATCGCGACGTCACGTGGCGAGAAGCCAGCGAGGGCTCGGCCACGCTGGCAGCCGCGATCGCCGCGAGCATCGGTGTCGTGGTCCTCGCCAAGCTCACGCGCGCCCTGCTCGGCGAACGCCGCTAGGCGATCCCACCATGACTCCCGGCACGACTCCCGGCAGGAGCGCGGGGGATCGCTGGTCGCCGTGGTTGCGGTCGGTCGCCCTGTGCGGCGTGCCCGCCTTCTTCGGCGCCAGCTTCCTGTGGGGGACAGGCCGGGCGGTCTCCCTCGTCGCGCCCGTCCTCCTCGCGGTGATGATGGCCGGCATCGCGGTCACGCACTCCGCGACCACGGGCGGGGACGGGCAGCCTCCGTCCGCCGACGTGCCCGACACGTCCGCGCGCCGACGAGAGCTCGCACGGTGGTGCCGCGTCGCGGCTGCGTGCGCGGCCATCGTGCTGCTCCTGGCGGTCGTCTCGGTGCTGTCCGCGTGGTGGGTCCCACTGACGGCTGCCGTCCTCGTCGTGACGACACCGCCGGCGCGGGACTTCGCGCGCACGCACGTGCTCCACCGCGCGGGCAGCACGTCCACGGGGAACGCCACGATCCCCGAGCCCGGGTGGCCGCCGGGTCGCGCGCCGGACGACGGCGCGGGGACGGTGGCTGAGGTCTCGGGCCTGGACACGGCCGAGCTGTGCCACCTGTGGCGCGTGACGTTCTGGATGGTGCGCGACCTCCGCGCGCCCGCACGGACGCTCCGCGTCGTCGAGCTGCGCCAGGAGGTCCTCGACGAGCTGCACCGACGCCACCCGGACCAGGTCGAACGCTGGCTGTCCTCCGGCCGACACGGCGCCGACGGTCCCGCCCGCTACCTCTAGAGGCGTGTCCGCCCCAGGGCCGAGCGCCGAGCGCCTCCCGCGCTACCGTGAAGCCGGATCGGTCGGCTGCCAGAGGGGGGCGTCAGGATGAGCGAGGAACGGCCTGAGGAGCTGCAGGCGGGGCCCGGTGGCGCGGGGGAGTACCCGGACGCGGACCGCGCCGCGGTCGAGGACGAGCCGCCGCCGTCCGCGCGCGTGCCGCTCTCCCGCGAGCGTGTCGTCGCCGCCGCCTTGGCCTACATCGACGACAACGGCCTGCCCGGCCTCACCATGCGGCGCCTCGGTGAGCAGCTCGGCGTCGAGGCCATGGCGCTCTACCGCTACGTCCCCAGCAAGGAGGACCTCCTCGACGCCGTCGTCGAGACGCTCGTCGCCGACGTCCGGGCCGACGACGTCGTCGTGGACGCACCGCAGGACGGCTGGCAGGACTTCCTCCAGCGCCTCGCGCACGGCGTCCGGCGCATGGCGCTCGCCCACCCCAAGGCGTTCCCGCTCGTCGCCTCGCGCCCCGCCGAGGCGCCGTGGCTGCGCCCGCCCCTGCGCAGCCTGCAGGTGGTCGAGACGTTCCTCTCCGGCCTGCTCCAGGAGGGGTTCAGCGACGCGGCCGCCATCGAGGCCTACCGCGCCTACACGAGCTTCCTCCTGGGCCACCTCCTCCTCGAGGTCGCCGTGCACGGCGCCGACGTCGGCCCCCTCGACGTCCTCGACGACCAGACCGGCGAACCGGGCACAGCCCGATACCCGACCGTGGCGAAGCTCCGCGAACCGCTGTCGGAGGACCGGTCGGCGGTCGAGTTCGAGGAGGCTCTCGAAGCGCTTCTCGACCGTTTGTCGATCACCCGGAACGAGCACCTCGACGACTGACCGTCGGCTGTTGCACGACAACCCGTGTCGGGGCCGAGGCCCCGCTCGGGTCGCATGGCCCGTCCACCGGTGGGTACGGCTTACGTTGTAAACCACTACCAGCGGTGGTCGTGGACGTCGTGCCCCGTGATGCGGCGTCGGACGCCCATCGCGGACGGAGGACTCATGAGAGACGCACTGCGTGACGGCTTGAGCACGATCGCCGAGTTCGTGCCCAAGCTGGTCCTGTTCCTGGTCATCCTCGTCATCGGCATCGTCATCGCGAAGGTCGTCGCCAAGGGGCTCAACGCGATCCTCGAGCGCGCCGGCTTCGACAGAGCCGTCGAGCGCGGCGGTGTCCAGCGCGCCCTGTCGGGCTCGAACATGGACGCCAGCGACATCGTCGCCAAGCTGATCTACTACACGCTGCTGCTGTTCGTGCTGCAGCTCGCCTTCGGCGTCTTCGGCGCCAATCCGATCAGTCGCCTGATCGAGGACGTCATCCGGTTCCTGCCGAGCCTCGTCGTCGCCATCATCATCCTCGTCGTCGCCGCGTCCATCGCGGCCGCCGTCAAGGGACTCCTGGAGAACATGATCGGCGGCCTCTCCTACGGACGAGTGCTCGCCAACATCGCCTCGGCGTTCATCCTCTTCCTCGGGGTCATCGCAGCCCTCAACCAGGTCGGCGTCGCCACGACGGTCACCACGCCTGTGCTCGTCGCCATCCTGGCCACCGTGGCCGGTGTGATCATCGTTGGCGTCGGCGGCGGCCTGATCCGCCCCATGCAGCAGCGGTGGGAGAGCTACCTGACCGCCGCTGAGCGGGAGGCCCCCCGCATGAAGGCCCAGGCCGGGACCGCCCCGTCGGTGCGGGACCAGGCCCAGTCCGCAGCGCAGGACCTCGGCCGCACCGGCTCCAGCGGTGGCCAGGGCAGCACCGGTGGCACCGCCGTGTACGACCAGAACGCCGATCTCGGCGGTCCCGGCAGCACCGGCAGCACCGGCACCGCCGGGCAGGACACCACGCCGCGTCAGTACTGAACGGCCAGAACGACGCCACAGCCCGAAGCGCGACGCACCCCGCGTCGTCCGGCAGCCATCCCCGACAAGGAGCACCACATGACCATCGACACGAACACCAACGACTACGGCCGCTACATCGGCCAGACGCTCTACTCCAGCGACGACGAGAAGGTCGGCAAGATCGGCCAGGTCTTCCTCGACGACGACACCGACCGTCCCGAGTTCTTCACCGTCAACACCGGTCTGTTCGGCATGAACGAGTCGTTCGTCCCTGCCTCCGAGGCGGAGCCGACCAGCGACGGCGTACGCGTGCCCTTCACCAAGGACCAGATCAAGGACGCGCCCAACGTCGACGTCGAGAGCGGCCACCTGGACCAGTCCGGTGAGCGGAGCCTCTACGAGCACTACGGCATGACCTACTCCGAGCGCTCCAGCGACAGTGGGCTGCCCGCGGACAGCGCCGGCACCTACACCGGCGCCGGGACCGGCGCCGTCGGTGCGGCCGGCACGTCCGGCACGTCCACCGGCGAGGGACACGACACGTCGGGGCCGAACACGGACGAGGCGATGACTCGCTCCGAGGAGCGCCTCGACGTCGGCACGACCACGCAGGAAGCCGGCCGCGCGCGGTTGCGGAAGTACGTCACCACCGAGCAGGAGACCGTCACCGTGCCGGTGAAGAAGGAGCGGGCGGTGCTCGAGACCGAGCCCATCACCGGCGACAACCGCGACGAGGCCCTGTCCGGCCCCGCCATCTCCGAGGAGGAGCACGAGGTCGTGCTCCAGGAGGAGCGCCCGGTCGTCGGCAAGACTGCCGAGCCGGTCGAGCGCGTACGCCTGGGCACCGAGACCGTCACCGAGGAGGAGACCGTCACCGAGGAGGTCCGCAAGGAGCACATCGAGTCCGAGGGCGACGTCGACGACCGTCGCGGCACCCTGTGAGCACCAGCGCCGACCAGCCTCGCCACGAGACGCCTCGGCACGACGAGCGCTCGGCGGGCACCGCCGCCCGCGACGGCATCCCGGACCGGCGCACGGTGGTGGCGCGGGAGAAGGAGGAGCACGGCGGCATCAAGTGGGGTTCGGCCTTCTTCGGCTGGCTCACCGCTGCCGGCACCGCCATCCTCGTCACGGCTCTGCTCAGCGCGATCGGCACAGCCGTCGGCCTGGGTGCCTTCTCGGGCACGCAGCAGGCGGAGCGCGAGGCGGCGCGGAGCGCGGAGACCGTCGGCATCGTCGGCGCGATCGCGTTGCTCGTGGTCCTGTTCGTGGCCTACTACGCCGGTGGCTACGTGGCCGGGCGGATGGCCCGTTTCGACGGTGCCAAGCAGGGTGTCGCGGTGTGGGTCTGGGCGCTCGTCATCGCGGTCGTCGTCGCGGTCGTCGTGGCCGTCGCGGGCAGCGAGTACAACGTGCTCTCGCAGCTCAACAGCCTGCCGCGCGTGCCCATCAGCGAGGGCGACCTCGCGACCGGCGGCATCATCACCGCAGTCGCGGCCGTCGTCGCCAGCCTCGGCGGGGCGATCCTGGGCGGTGTCGCCGGGATGCGGTTCCACCGCAAGGTCGATCGCACCGGCCTGGGCGCCTGAGCCGGGCAGCACGAGCCTCCCGTCCCTCGCGAGCAGGGGGACGGGAGGTCCCGCTGTGCCCGTGCGGGTCCGCTCGGGTGTCCCCGCCCACCTCACCGGTGTGCTGGGGTCAGCTGGGGAAGCGAGTTGCGTTCGTGCAGTCCCACCGTGCCTGCAAGTGGTTCCACCAGCACTGCGTCCCGTGCGGATGCCGACGCGACGCCAGGACGGCCAGCGAGTCGAGGGTCCGGCCCACCGCCGGTGCGGTCGTGCTCGGCACCCCACGGCACAGGTCGCGCTCACGCGACGTCCCGTCCCAGGCCGGCACGACCCTCCGGGCACGGGCGGTGTCGAGGAATGCGTCCCTGAGGTCGTCGGTCAGTCCGTCGTAGGGCGAGTCCTGCGAGGCGTGCGCGGCCATCGCGATCTCGAGCTGCGCTCGGTGCATGTGCACGTCGATCACGGTGCTGATCTCGTGGTCGGGGCTGCCGAGGACAGGCATCTCCTCACGCGCATGCTGCCTGTGCTGCTCGTGAGCACGCATGTGCTGGACCCACCGCCGCATGAGGCTCTGCGACAGGCACGACAGGTACACCACGTCGACTCCGACCTCGGTGGCGGCCTGCAGTGTCGCCACTCGCACACGCTCGTGGTCGCGGTGCCCGTCGCTGGCGTCCAACGTCACCACCACGTCGGGACGCACCCGGCGCAGCGAGTTCGCGATCGCGTCCACGACATCAGCGAGCTCGGCCCCCACCAGGGAGCCGGCAGGCGCCGGTCCGACCATGCCGGAGTCGGCGAAGCCCAGCAGGTCGACCTCGGCGACACCGAGCAGCTCGCCGGCGCAGCGGAGCTCCTCCTCGCGGACCGCGCCGAGCTCGGCGCCGGAGCGTCCGCTGCGGTCGCGGCCCGCCTCCCCGCGGGTCGCGCAGGTGACGAACGTCGTGTACCCGGACGCCGCGGCATGCAGCAGCAGGCCACCGCACCCGAAGGTCTCGTCGTCGGGGTGCGCCACGACCGCCTGGAGTCGCGGCCCGGCAGGACCGCTCGACGTCAGCTCGTCCATCTCCTCATCCACCCCCGCCACGTGCTCCCGACCCGGTGTCCGCTCACCGCACTCTGCACCATGTCGGGACGGCGAGGCATGCCGCAGATGGGGCAGGACTGGACAGATCGTGCTCAGCGGGCCGCGACGACCGGAGTCGAGCCTGGGGGCTCGCTCGTGGTCCGCAGCCCCGGCCGTTCATCCCCGGGCGCTTCGCTCGCCACACGCGCGTCGGGCGATTCGGTTTCCGCTGGGTGAGGACACCGGCGTGCCAGTCCGGCCGCACCGCCGCTCGCAAGAAGCGTCCGGTGCGGCGGTCAGCTCGCGGGTGTGAGCCATCCGGTGGCCGGACCGTAGATGTAGGCCGTGTAGCCCTCCCCGAGGTCGACGGTGAAGGAGTACGTGCAGTTGAGCAGGTCCTTGTGCTCCCGGTCGTTGCCGCCCTTCACCACGGTGCTCGGTCCGAACACCTCCACCGTGCCGTCCGGGGCAGTGACCTCGAAGGTGGAGGTGTACCGAGTCAGGTGGAACGCGGAGGTGCTGGTGGTGACGAGCTGGGCGTTCCAGGTCTGACCGGCACGCGCGATCGTGGTGTAGGTGTTGCCGTCGTCGCAGACGAGGTCAACGGTGAGGCCGTCTGGTGGGTCAGCGCTGGCCGGCGCGGCGGAGCAGGCCGAACTGATGCCGGCGAGCGCGGCGGCAGCGAGCCGCAGGTGTGAGGCTGAGGACATGGCGCGTCTCCTGGTGTCGTAGGGCTCGGACCCCACGTCAGCCGCGAGGGCCACCTTCAAGCGTGCGACTTCGACGATCGGCGCGCCATCCCCCAGGCGGGCGAAGTCGCCCCTCCGCCTCCCTCGCTCCCGCCGCCCCCGAAGCCCCCGACGTGGCACGCCAGTGCGGTGAGGGTGACCGTCCGCTCGCCCGGAGGGGTTGCTAAGGCAGCGCCGGGAGTCCCGATACGGCGGTTGCCCGATTCGGTGCAAGGGGTCTTAGGCGAAGGCTGGGGCATACCAACCACCACCTGCCACCGGGAGCCCAACGATGTTCAGCGATCCCTACGTCATGCTCGTCGCGGCGAAGATGCACCAGGACGAGGTGCGGCGTTCCTTCCCCGCCCGCCCGTCCGTCGAGCCCACGACGCGAGCGGTCAACCACCGGTCGTCAGCCCGTCACGCAAGGCGCGTGCTGTTGCCTCGGTTCGGTTGGCGACGCCCAGCTTGGCGATGATGTGGGAGACGTGGACGCTGACCGTCTTCGGCGACATGACCAGCTGCTCTGCGATCGCCCCGTTCGAGAGCCCGTCCACCAGCAGGCCCAGCACCTCGGTCTCCCGAGCCGTCAGACCGGGTGCCGGGACGGAGGTCTCGAACCCGGTGATCCTGCTGCGCCTTGCGGCCGCCTCGATCCGTTCGCGCAGCGGGTCGGCGCCCAGCTGCTTGCTGATGCCGTGTGCGCCGGCGAAGAGCTCACGAGCGCGCGGTCGGTCGCCGTCACGCGCCGCGCACTCGGCGGCGAACAGGTACGCATGCGCGGCGTCGTACGGGCGGTGACACCGGCTCCATCGCGCCGCGATGTCGGACCAGCCGGCGACCGTGTCCCGGTCACCGACCCGTCGCAGGTGCTCCGCGATCTCGACTGGTCGCAGCGCGAGCACGGGGTTCGCGTCCGGTGCTGGGCCGTCCACCACCGTGGCTGCCTGGGCCACCAGTACGCGTGCCTCCGGATCCGGTTCACCGCGGCGAACACCTGATCGCAGACCGGACACGAAGGCTTCGTACAGGTCGTTGCTCGGTTCGCCGTCGTGCTGCAGGGCGATCGTCCGCGACACAGCGCGACACACTCCTGCACGGTCGCCCTCGGCGGCCGCGATCTCGGTCTCGATGAAGGTCCGCTGGATGGCTTCGCGAGACCAGCGCAGTCCGGGCGGAGTTCCTGGCGGTGCTTGCGGGATGGCGTCGAGACATGAGCGCGCGGCCGCGATGTCCCCGGTGCGGGCGCTGCGGATCCCCGACAGCGCGTTCCACCACGATTCGATGTCGCCTCCGAAAGCGCCTTCCCTCGCCCGGTCGAGGTCCTCGGCCATGTCGTCCCAGGCGCCGACCAACAGGTGCATGACGGCGCGCAGCATGTGCTGCACCACCCACAAATGAGGGTGGAGATGCGGATGGCGGGTCTCGGCGACGGTTCGCTCGAGCAGGGCGAGGGCCTCGTCGGGCCGCTCTGCGTTGGCCAGGCTGACGACGAGCCTGCATCGCGCATCGAGCACCCCCGCGGGGTGGTGTCGCTCCATCCAGGCCACGTGTTCCTCCGAGACGCGCACCGCCGCGTCAGGGTCGCCCCGACAACACTGGAGCCAGGCGAGGAGGTCCCACGCGTCCGCCAACAGCAAGGGGTCGCACACGGGCGCCAGCTGGTCGATGACCTCGTGCAGCATCGCCTCTGTCAGGTCCGGCAGGTCCTGGATCCACTCGTCGGCCAGGTGCACCATCACCGAAGCGACCTTCAGGTCCGACTCGTAGGAGCGGAGCCGCGCCAGGGTCTTCTCGGCCTCCGACGGGTCCACGACCCGGGTGAACTCCGCCTGCTGAGCGCGGCGCTCGCGCCAGAGGAGGAGGCGCAACCACAGGGAACGCAGCCACTCGTTCTCGTCCGCGAGCTCCCGCTTCAGCAGGTCGTCGATCACGTCCATGTCGCCGACCGACCAGAGTGCAGCGTAGAGCCGGCTCAGCACGGCGTCCCGGGTCAGCTCCACTCCCGGCGGGGCATCGTCCGGCCAGCCGGTGAAGGCTCGGTGCCACCAGTGCCGGCGTGCGTGCTCGTCCTGCGTCAGCTCGGCGGCTTCGGCGGCGGCGATCGCGGCCTCGAAGGCGCCGGCACCGCCCACCGCGTCGTGGTGTCGAGCCCGCTCGATCACCACGCGCAGGTCCTGGCTTTCGTCTCCGGCGAGCTGGTCGAGGTGGGAAGCCCAAGCCTGGTGCCAGCGACGGCGGTCCTCACCGAGCAGGTCCCGGTCGACGGCGTCCTTGAGCAGGGCATGATGGAATCGCAGTCCGTCGCCCTGCGGGTCCCGCACGAGCACGCCGCTCGTCCGCACCTCGTCCAGGGCCCGGTCGAAGGCAGCGCCGAGCCGGGTGACCGCCCGCAGGTGCGAGGGCGCGAGGAGGCCCTCGCCGACCGCCGCGGCGGCGAGCAGGTGGCGCGCCGGCGGGGACAGTCGGTCGAGCCGGGCGCGCAGCACCGTGCGGAGGGACCCTGCGACGCGGCCGCCCTCGGTGGCGAGCTGCTCGACGTAGAAGGGGAGGCCGTCGCTGAGCTCGCATATGCGCGTCAAGGCCTCGGCCGGCAACCCACTCGCGAGCCCGGCGATCTGGTCTCGCACCTCCCGCGTCGAGAGCGGACCGAGCTCGACGACCTCAGCGCGGCGGCCGAGCTCCGCGAGGTCCTGGGGAAGCACACCGATGGCATCGGGGGGCGTGCGGACGGTCGCCACCACGAGGAGCGCCCCGCTCATCACGCGCTCGGCGTAGAGGAGCAGGTCGCGAGTGGAACGATCGAGCCACTGAGCATCGTCGGCGAGCCAGCACACCGGTCGGTCGAGCGCCTCGACGAGGCGCATCACCGCCGCGATGACGTCGGCGCGGTCCACCGCGTCCGCGGGAGGGTCAGCGACCGACGGGACGAGCAGCGCGAGCAGGGCAGCGTCCCTGCCGGTGCGTCGGCGCACCTCGGCCGCGCCGTACATGCGGGTGATCGTCCGCACGAGCTCCGCTGCGCCGCCGAACGGCACTTCGGTCCCTGCGAGCGGCACGCCGTGGCTGGTCAAGGTCAGCCACGTCTCATCGAGCGAGGCCACCAGCTCCTGCGCCAGGCGCGTCTTCCCGACACCCGCTTCGCCGAGAACCAGGACGACGCGAACCGCGCCCGCTTCGGCGCTCCCGGCCGCATGCCTCAGCAACCGGAGCTCGCGCTCTCGGCCGACCATGGTGGCGGGCCCCGAGGACACCTCCCCAGAGTGCCGCAGGACTGCCGGGACGTCATCCCCGGAACCCGTATGGCTCTACCCCGACCGGTCGGTCCGGCAGGGGAAACCCGGCGAGGGGGTCCGGGTCGAGCGGGGGCCAGTGCAGGGTCGGTTGTGCGCGCGCACGTGAGCCGGTAGCGGCCGTGGCGTTCGGGCCGATGACGGTGACGCCGCCGACGACAGCCCTCGCCATGGTCCCGGATCGGCGAGGGCACAGGACGCGCTCGAGGCAGTACGACGCGTGCTGGTGTCGCTCCGAGGAGCTGGGGAAGCGACGTGAGCGGGAGCAAGGCGGGCCTGTGAGGTCGTGAGGGGAATGTGACGGCTCCGCCACCGCAGCCAGAGGGTGCCCGACACACACCGCGGCGAGTCTCTCGGCATGAGCATGCAGACCCCCGCCCGCCGCCGTGGGCGCCGCTGGATCGAGGACTGGCGTCCCGAGGACGCCGACTTCTGGGAGACGACCGGGTCGTCGGTCGCGAGGCGCAACCTGGTGTGGTCGATCTTCGCCGAGCACGTCGGCTTCTCCGTCTGGCTGATCTGGAGCGTCTCGTCGGCCTTCCTCCTGGCGCAGGGTTTCGCCTTCACCCCGCAGCAGCTCTTCCTGCTGGTCGCGCTGCCCAACCTCGTCGGCTCCCTGTTGCGACTGCCCTACACCTTCGCCGTGCCGAGGTTCGGCGGGCGCAACTGGACGATCGTCAGCGGCGCGATGCTGCTGGTGCCGACGCTGCTGTTCGCGTACGCCGTCCAGGAGCCGACGACGCCCTTCTGGGCCTTCTGCCTCATCGCCGCCACCGCCGGCGTCGGGGGCGGCAACTTCGCCTCGTCGATGGCGAACATCAACTTCTTCTACCCGTCCGACCGGAAGGGCGCGGCGCTCGGCCTCAACGCCGCAGGGGGCAACCTGGGCGTCTCGCTGATCCAGCTGCTGCTCCCCGTCATGGTCGGCGGAGCCGGCATCTTCGGCCTGGTCGAGGCGTCCGGCAGCGGGATCCACCTCGAGCGGGCGGCGTACGTGTACGCGGGGCTGGCGCTGCTCGCGACCGCGGCCGCGTGGTGGCGGATGGACAACCTCGCCACCGTCACCTCGTCCCCGCGCGAACAGCTGCACGTGGTCAGGCAGCGACGGACGTGGCTGCTGTCGGTGCTCTACATCGGCACCTTCGGCTCCTTCATCGGCTACTCCGCCGCGATGCCGCTGCTGATCCGGCTGAACTTCTGGGTGCCCGAGCCCGAGCCGCTGGGCACGGGCATCTACTTCGCGTTCTACGCCTTCCTCGGTGCCGGCATCGGATCGCTGACGCGCCCGCTCGGCGGGTGGCTGGCCGACCGGTGGGGCGGCGCCCGGGTGACGCTGGGCGCCTTCGCCGCGATGACCGTGTTCACCCTCGGGGTGCTGTGGACCGTCAGCCGGCTCACGCCGAACCCCGGAGCGGACGCGGGGGTCGCGACCGGCAACGCGGCATGGTTCCCGCTGTTCCTGGGATTCTTCCTGTGCATCTTCGCCGCGACCGGCATCGGCAACGGGTCTGTCTACAAGATGATCCCGGCGCTCTGGAAGGCAGAGGCCGAGCGGTCCACCGACGCCGGCACGCCGCAGCGTGCAGCCGCGCTGGCCACCGCCACCCGCCAGTCCTCCTCGGCGCTGGGTGTCATCGGCGCGGTCGGTGCGCTCGGTGGCTTCCTCGTGCCGCTGGCCTTCGCCGCGCCGTGGGTCGACGACCCGCTGTCGGCCATGCGAGGTGCCTTCACCCTCTTCGCCGCCTACTACCTGCTGTGCGCCGCGATGACGTGGGCGCTCTACCTCCGCCGGCCGGTGCGCGCCCACGGGCTCGCCGCCGCCGAGATCTGAGCCGGACCCGATGACGACCGAGACGCACTGCCCCTACTGCTCCCTGCAGTGCGGCATGCGGCTCACGGGACGGCGCACGCCGGAGGTGGCGGCGTGGGAGGAGTTCCCGGTCAACCGGGGCGCGCTGTGCCGCAAGGGCTGGTCAGCAGCCGGGTTGTACGGCAGCCGGGACCGCCTCACGACGCCGCTGGTGCGCGACCGGGCGACCGGCGAGTGGTCGGCGGTGTCGTGGGACGACGCGCTCGACCGGGTGGCGGCAGGCATCCGCGGGGCGCAGGACGCGCGCGGGCCCGACGGCGTCGCCGTCTTCGGCGGCGGCGGGCTCACCAACGAGAAGGCGTACTCCCTCGGGAAGCTCGCCCGGGCGGCGCTGCGCACCTCGCAGATCGACTACAACGGCCGCTGGTGCATGTCGTCCGCGGCATCCGCGGGCATCCGCGCCTTCGGCCTCGACCGCGGCCTGCCCTTCCCGCTCGCCGACGTCGAGGAGACCGACGTCCTGGTGCTGGTCGGGTCCAACCTCGCGGAGACCATGCCGCCGGCGGCTCGACACCTCGACCGGCTCCGCGAACTCGGCGGCCGCGTCGTCGTCATCGACCCGCGGCGTACGCCGACCTCCGACCGCGCCGACCTGGTCCTCCAGCCCGTGCCGGGCACCGACCTCGCCCTTGCTGTCGGCCTCCTGCACCTGCTGGTCGCTCGAGGCGCGGTCGACGAGGACTACCTCGCGGACCGGACGACCGGCTGGTCGCAGGTGAAGGAGTCGGTCGCCGCGTGGTGGCCCGAGCGGGTCGAGCGGGTCACCGGGGTCCCGGCGGCGGAGGTACGCGAGCTCGCGGCCCTGCTGGCCGACTCGCCGCGGGTCATGGTGCTCACCGCGCGAGGCGCCGAGCAGCACGCCACCGGCTCCGACACCGTGCTCGCCTGGATCAACGTCGCCCTCGCGCTCGGCATGGTCGGCAGGCGCGGTGCCGGCTACGGCTGCCTCACGGGGCAGGGCAACGGCCAGGGTGGTCGCGAGCACGGGCAGAAGGCCGACCAGCTGCCCGGCTACCGGCGGATCGACGACCCCGCCGCCCGCGCGCACGTGGCCGGCGTGTGGGGGGTCGGACCCGAGACCCTGCCCGGCCCCGGGCGGTCGGCGTACGAGCTGCTCGACGCCCTCGGCACCGACGACGGACCCTCGGCGATGCTGGTCTTCGGCTCCAACATCGTCGTCAGCGCGCCCAACGCGACACACGTGACCCGGCGGCTCGAGTCGCTGGACCTGCTGGTCGTCTGCGACGTCGTGATGTCGGAGACGGCGGCGATCGCCGACGTCGTGCTGCCCGTGACGCAGTGGGCGGAGGAGACCGGCACGATGACGAACCTCGAGGGCAGGGTCGTGCTCCGGCAGCGGGCGATCACGCCGCCGTCCGGGGTGCGGTCGGACCTCGACGTGATCTCCGGGCTCGCCTCACGGCTGTCGACGGTGCCCTTCGCGACCGACCCCGAGGAGGTCTTCGCCGAGCTCGGACGGGCGTCGGCCGGCGGTCCGGCCGACTACTCCGCCATCACCTACGACCGGATCCGCGACGAGGGCGGCGTCTTCTGGGGCGGCGAGCGGCTCTTCGGCTCGTCCTTCGCGCACCCGGACGGGCGAGCCCGGATGCACGCCGTCGAGCACCGCGGCACCGCCGAGCAGCCCTGCGCCGACTATCCGGTGCACCTCACGACCGGTCGGGTGCTGGCGCAGTACCAGTCCGGCGCGCAGACGCGACGCGTCCGGGCGCTGCCCGACGACGGAGCGTTCGTCGAGCTGCACCCGCTGCTCGCCGGGCGGCTCGGGATCGCCGACGGCTCGTCGGTGCGGGTCTCCACGCGTCGGGGCACGATGACCGCGCCGGCACGGGTGGTCACCACGATCCGACCGGACACGGTCTTCGTCCCGTTCCACTGGGTGGGCGCCAACCGGCTCACCAACGACGCGCTCGACCCCGCCTCGAAGATGCCGGAGTTCAAGGTCTGCGCCGCCTCGGTGGTCGCGGCATGACCGAGCGAGTGGTCGTCGTCGGAGGCGGGATGGCAGCGGTCCGCCTGGCCGAGCAGCTCGCCGGCGCCCCGGACCTGTCCCTCACCGTCCTCGCCGACGAGCAGCACGCGCCCTACAACCGGGTCCTGCTGTCGGCCGTCCTCGAGGGAACCCAGGCCGCCGACGCGCTGACCCTCCGCTCGGCGGGGTGGTTCGCCGACCACGGGATCGACCTGCGCCTCGACGCGCGCGTCGCCGAGCTCGATCGGTCCTCGCGCGAGGTCGTCCTCGCCGACGGGGGACGCCTGGGCTTCGACCGGCTCGTGCTGGCGACGGGAGCGATCCCCTCCCTGCCCCCGATCCGCGGGCTGGTCCGTCGCGACGGCACCCTGCACCCGAAGGTCCACGCCTTCCGGAGCCTGAAGGACTGCCGCCGCCTCGACGCCGCCGTCTCGTCGCTGGCCGAGACCCCGCTTCCGCGGGCAGTCGTCGTCGGAGGCGGCCTCCTGGGCCTCCAGGTGGCGCGCGCCCTGTCGGTCCGCGGCCTGCTGACCGAGGTGGTCGAGGGCGCGGAGCACCTTCTCGCCAGCCAGGTCGGCTCCGCCGCCGGAGGCGTCCTGGCCCGCGACCTGCGCCGGCTCGGCACCCAGGTCTACACCGGCGCCCGTGCGGTCCGGATGACCGACGACGGCATCCAGCTCGACAACGGCGCCGTGCTGCCGACCGATCTCGTCGTGCTCACCGCCGGGGGCCGCCCGGCAACCGCCCTCGCCCGTCGCGCCGGGCTCATGGTCCGTCGCGGGATCGTCGTCGACAGCACGCTGACCAGCGTCACCGACGACCGGATCCACGCCATCGGCGACTGCGCGGAGCACCGTCGCCGCACGACGGGCTTCGTCCCGCCCGCCTGGGAGCAGGCCGAGGTGCTCGCGGGCGTCCTGCGCAGGGAGCAGGCGTCGTACGACGGCTCCCGCAGCGTCGCGCGGCTGCGGGCCACCGGCCTCGAGGTCGCGGTGCTCGGCGACCCGCGCCGTGCCGAGGGCGAGGTCGTCGAGGTGACCAACCCGATCTCCGGCTCGCACCGGCGCCTCGTCGTGCACGGCGGACGCATCGTCGCCGCCGCCCTGGTCGGCGACCTCTCCGGCGTCGGGCTGATCACCCAGCACTACGACCGCGGCACCGTGCTCGGCCCGGACGAGCCGGGCCGGCTGCTCCTGCCCGACGCGCCGGACGCGCACGCCCCGCTGCCCGACGATGCCGAGGTGTGCGCCTGCGCCGGCGTCACGGCCGGCGCCGTCCGGGCGTGCGGCTCGGTGACCGAGTGCGTCGACCGGACCCGCGCGACGACCGGCTGCGGCGGCTGCGCGGACGTCGTACGCCGCCTCGTCAGCGAGGTCGACCGCGCCGCCGCCGCGTCGCTGTGACCCGGTGCGCGCCAGTTTTCCTCCGCGAAACATTGCCGAAGGCCCCCGACAACATCCGCTTCCTACCGTCGGAGGCATGAGAGAGCGTCAGCGGATCGTCGTCGTCGGGCACGGCATGGTGGGCCACCGGTTCGCCCAGGCCGCGGTCGACCGCGGCCTCACCAAGACCCACGAGGTCCTCATCTTCGGGGAGGAGCCACGCGCGGCCTACGACCGCGTCGGGCTGACCAGCTGGTTCGGCCACCCCGACGGCGCCGACGGACTGTCCCTGCTGCCCGGCGGGGAGTACGACGACGAGCGGGTGCGGCTCGTGCTGGACAGCGTCGTGACGGAGATCGACCGCACCGAGCGGACCGTCACCGTCGTCTCGCCGCCGAGCGCCGTGGGCGACCTCCTGGCGCACCCGGGCGCCGTCACGGTGCACGAGTACGACGTGCTGGTGCTGGCCACCGGCGCGGCACCCTTCGTCCCGCCGGTCGAGGGACGCGGCAAGGACGGCTGCTTCGTCTACCGCACGATCGAGGACCTCGAGGCGATCAAGGCCGCCAGCGAGGGCGCGACAGGCGGCGTCGTCATCGGCGGCGGCCTGCTCGGGCTCGAGGCGGCCAACGCCCTCGTCCAGTTGGGGCTGGACACCAGCGTCGTCGAGATGGCGCCGCGGCTGATGCCCATCCAGCTCGACCCCGCGGCCGGCGCCACGCTGGTGCGCCACGTCGAGCGGCTCGGCGTCACCGTCCACACCGGCGTGCTGACCGAGGAGATCGAGGGGGACGCCCGCGTCAGCGGACTGCGGGTGAGGCAGGCGGGCACCGAGGAGGGCGCCCCGACGACGGTCATCGACGCCCAGGTCGTCGTGTTCAGCGCCGGCATCCGGCCGCGCGACGCCCTGGCCCGCGAGTGCGACCTCGAGGTCGCGCCGCGCGGGGGCGTGCTCGTCGACGAGCAGTGCCGCACCGCCGACCCGCACGTCTTCGCGATCGGCGAGTGCGCGGCCCCGGGCGGGACGATGTACGGCCTCGTCGCCCCCGGCTACGCGATGGCCGAGGTCGTCGTCGACGCGCTCCTCGACGGACCGGGCACGTTCACGGGCGCCGACATGTCCACCAAGCTCAAGCTCCTCGGCGTCGACGTCGCGAGCTTCGGCGATGCGTTCGCGACCACGGACGGGGCGCTCGAGCTGACGTACGCCGACGCGGTCACCGGCGTCTACAAGAAGCTCGTCGTGAGCGACGACGGCCGGCGGCTGCTCGGCGGGATCCTCGTCGGCGACGCGTCGGCGTACGGCGTGCTGCGGCCGATGGTCAGCAGCGGCCTCGCGCTGCCCGACAACCCCGAGCAGCTGATCCTGCCCGCCAGCAGCGGCGTCCAGCCGGGAATGCCGGACGAGGCGCAGGTCTGCTCGTGCAACGACGTCACGAAGGCCGACATCGTCCACGCGGTCACCGAGCAGGGCTGCGAGAGCGTGGCGGACGTCAAGCAGTGCACGCGGGCCGGGTCGACGTGCGGGTCGTGCGTCGCGACGGTGAAGAGCATCATCGAGGACCACTTCGCGAGCGTCGGCAAGGTCGTCGACAAGGGCCTGTGCGAGCACTTCCGGCTCACCCGGCAGGAGCTGTTCGACGTCGTCGCCGTGCACGGCTACCGGCGCTTCGACGACATCGTGGCGGCGCACGGCACCGGCCGCGGCTGCGACGTCTGCAAGCCGGCCCTCGCGAGCATCCTCGCGAGCCAGACGAGCACGCACATCCTGGAGCCGGCGACGGCGGGGCTGCAGGACACCAACGACGCCTACCTCGCCAACATCCAGCGCAACGGGACCTACTCCGTCGTGCCGCGCATCCCGGGCGGCGAGATCACGCCCGACAAGCTCATCGTGGTCGGTGAGGTGGCGCGCGACTACGGGCTCTACACGAAGATCACCGGCGGCCAGCGGATCGACCTCTTCGGCGCCCGGCTCGAGCAGCTGCCCGCGATCTGGCGGCGGCTCGTCGACGCGGGCTTCGAGTCGGGGCACGCGTACGGCAAGTCGCTGCGCACGGTGAAGTCGTGCGTGGGATCGACCTGGTGCCGCTTCGGCGTGCAGGACTCCGTCGGGCTCGCGATCGCCCTGGAGCTGCGCTACCGCGGGCTGCGCAGCCCCCACAAGCTCAAGGGTGGCGTCAGCGGCTGCGCCCGCGAGTGCGCGGAGGCGCGGGGCAAGGACTTCGGAGTGATCGCGACGGAGAAGGGGTGGAACCTCTACGTCGGCGGCAACGGCGGAGCCACGCCTGCCCACGCGCGGCTCCTGGCCGGCGACCTCGACACCGCGACGCTGGTTTCCTACCTCGACCGCTTCCTCATGTACTACGTCCGGACCGCCGACCGGCTCCAGCGCACGTCGACCTGGATCGAGCAGCTCGACGGCGGGCTCGAGCGGGTGCGTGAGGTCGTCGTCGAGGACTCGCTCGGCCTCGGCGCGGAGCTCGAGGCCGACATGGCCCGGCACGTCGGTGGCTACGAGGACGAGTGGCGGGCGACGCTGGAGGACCCGGCCAAGCTCGCGCGGTTCGTGTCGTTCGTCAACGCGCCGGACACCCCCGACCCCTCGATCGCCTTCACGACCGAGCGGGAGCAGATCCAGCCGATCGCGCCGGCGCTCATCCCCGTCGGAGCACCCGCGTGAACGCCGTGGCCGCGTCGCTCACCCCCGTCTGCGCGCTCGACGCGGTCCCCGTCGAGGGTGGGGTCGCGGCGCTGGTCGACGGCTCGGCCGTGGCGGTGTTCCGCTCCTTCGACGGCGCGGTGTTCGCCCTCTCCAACCTCGACCCCTTCTCCGGCGCATCGGTGCTCTCGCGCGGGATCGTCGGCTCGCGCGGCGACGTGCCGGTGGTGAGCTCGCCGATGTACAAGCAGGCCTTCGACCTCCGCACCGGCGCCTGCCTCGACGACCCGTCGATGAGCGTGACGTCGTACGAGGTCGCGGTGGTCGACGGTGTCGTCCACGTCGGTCGGGCCCGGGGGGTCACGTGAGCCGGCCCCTCTCGGGATTCCGCATCGGTGTCACGGCCGCTCGCAAGGCCGAGGAGCAGGTGGCCCTGCTGGAGCGGCGCGGCGCGACGGTCGAGTGGGCGGCGGCGCTGTCGCTGCAGCCCAACCACGTCGACCTCGACGAGCTGCTGGCCGCCACCAGGGAGGTCCTCCTCGGGCCGGTCGACCTCTTCCTCGCCACCACGGGCGTCGGGATGAAGACCTGGCTCGCCGCGGCCGCGGACGCCGGGCTGTACGACGAGCTGGTCGCCGCGCTCGGGTCCGCGGAGATCCTGGCCCGTGGCCCGAAGAGCGTCGGCGTCCTCCGTGCGAACGGCCTGCGCGAGCTCTGGGCCCCGGAGTCGGAGTGCTTCGAGGACGTGCTCGCCCACCTCCGCGGCCGCGACCTCACCGGCAAGCGGATCGTCGTGCAGGAGCACGGCCAGTCGCTGTCGATGGCCGCCCACGCGCTGCGGCGCCAGGGCGCGTCGGTGGTGACCGTGCCGATCTACCGGGTGGCGTCGGCGGACGACCCGTCGCCGATGTTCCACCTGATCGACCTCATCGCGGACCGGCAGCTCGACGCCGTCACCTTCACCTCGGCGCCGGCGGTCGCCGCGCTCATGGAGGCGGCGTACTCCGTCGGCCGGCGCGACGACGTGATCAGTGCCTTCCAGTCCGACGTCGTCGCCTCCTGTGTCGGCCCGGTCACGGCGGCCGCCTTCGAGATGTGGGGCGTGCCGACGATCGTCCCCGACCGCTCCCGCCTGGCCCGGATGGTCAAGCAGCTGGAGACCGAGCTGCCGACGCGCCGCGACGGCATCGACGTCCGCCTCGCGGACGGGCGCACCCTCATCGTCCACACCGACTCGCTGCTGCTCGACGGGGTGCCGGTCGAGCTGTCGCCCGCGCCCCTGTCGGTGCTCAACTCGCTGCTCGTGAATCCCGGTCACGTCGTCTCACGTCGAGCGCTCCTCACCGCGCTGCCGTCAGGTCAGGCGGGGTCGGAGCACGCCGTCGAGATGGCGGTCGCTCGCCTGCGGGCCACCATCGGGACGAGGGCCGTGCTCACCGTGGTGAAGCGCGGCTACCGACTGGCGGTGCCATGAGCACGACCGATCCCGGGACCGGCTGTGCAACGGAGGCCGCCCGACAGCGACGCGGAGGAGGCGGCGGGCGGGGGATGCAGGCCGACCCAGTGCTCGACCGGGGCCTTGCGGACACGATGTGTCAGGGACGGGCGTCCGGGCGCGGCGGCTCGGCTCGCACACGGCCCTATGGTGGACGCGGCTGTCCGGCGGGCCTGTCGTGCGAGCTGGTACGTCGACGACGGCGTCTCGGACCACCGTCGGGCAGGAGTTGCGTCCCGGCGAAGCCAGCCAGTGCCACCAGCACCGGCCACAGGGCAAGGCGTTCGAGGGCACCCGATGCAGGACCATCACCTGAGAGCGCGAACCCCGTCGCCGCCGTAGCGGTCACGACTCCCGCAGCAAGGAGCGCCCCGCCCAGGCGCGGCCGGTCGTCGCGCAACCGCGCACCGAGGACGACCAGCGCGATCGGCTGCGCGACGAACAAGGGCGCCGCCGAGATCGTGTGCAGCGTGGCGTCCTGGTCGAGAGGCGCGAGGCCCGTCGCGACCGAGCTCAGCCCGGAGACCACGAGCAGCCCTGTGACCCATGGCCCCACTGCCGGCGAGAGCAGCACCGCACCGCCGACCAGCAAGGCACCGAAGGCCATGAACGATCCGTTCATCAGCTCGTGACGCGGTGAGCAGTAGACCGCCGTGCAGCCGACCGCACCCAGCCGGCTCACCGGATCGGAGAGGAGGCTGTAGCCACCCTTCGTGGCCGCCGCAACGATGAGCTCGGTCACGATGTAGGCCGGTCGCACGCAGAGTGCGAGCGCTCCCCAGCGCGCAGCCTGGACCCCGGTGATCCCCGGGAGCCGACGTCCGTGGGCTGGGGGCACCCGGTCACCGTAGTCCTAGGTGAAACCCGCCCACAGTGCTGTCGGTCGTGCCGCGAAGCCGCCGGTGGGGGAGGCGGTGCGACAAACCTGAACGGCATGGGCGACCGCAGGTTCGGCCCGGCGCATGCGGTGGTGAGGACGGGCGCGATCCGAGCTCACCGTCGTTCGGGGAACAGCGGCCTGACGCTCGCCACTGGGCGACGCCTGGCGGAACCGTTAGCGTGCGAGTCATGAGTGAACGAGCTGAGACGCCGACCGTCTGTCGGGGATGCGGCCAGCCGCTCGAGTTCGCTGCGCCGGGCGACACCCGCACCGACGCAGCCGGTCCTGGGGTGACGGTCGGCGCGAAGGCGTACTGCGTGAACCCGGAGTGCGACCTCTCGGAGGGCGAGGGCGTCTCGCCCGAGGATCAATGGCTCAATGCGCCGGGCACGGAGGGCGGCGCGAACGGTGGCGCCTGACCACGGCCGGCGCTGACTGCGGAGAGCGCCGGCACCGGCAGCAAGCGGAACGGCGTAGCCGTGTCGCCGCGTGGTCATACCGTGCGCGGTCAGGTGACTGTGCTCGGCAACACCGGAGGCCGCCACAGCACGGGGGTGCCGCTGAGCGCTCAGGCGCACTCGGCTGCGCCGGCGCATCGTGTGAGCCGTGCAAGGGCGGCTCGGCCGTCGTTCAACGCCTGCCGCTGCTCCTGGGTCCGCTCCTCGGCGGGCACCGCGAGGATGTTGTCCAACTGGTAGGGGTCCGTGGCGCCGTCGTACAGCTCCTCCTCACCCGAGCCCCATCTGACGTACTGCCAGCGTTGGCTGACGACGCCACGCCAACCTCCTCCCAGCACTGCGGCGCGCCGCTCCTCCCCGCGTGCGGGCTCCGCGGCCCAACGGCCGGGCACGTCGCCAATGGCCCCGCGCTGGATCAGGAAGAACCGGCGCCACGTCTCGGCGGGCCGGCCCTCGGCGAGCGGCAGCACGGACTCGCCGTCGTGGACCCACGGGAGCCGGATGTCCGCCATGTCGGCGAAGGTGGGCGCCACGTCGATGGTGCCGGTGACGTCGCGAACGATCGTGCCCGGGGTGATGCCGGGCCCGCGGATCCCCATCGGAACCCGGACGTCGGTCAGGTAAGGGAGGTTCTTGCCGATCGGCAGCCGGTGGTGACCCATGTGGTAGCCGTTGTCGCTGCTGAAGACCAGGTAGGTGTTGTCCAGCTGCCCGGTCCGCCTCAGCACCGACACCACTTCGCCGACGTAGCGGTCGAGGCTCGCCAACGAGAACAGCTGTCGGCGGAAGATCCGGTCGATGCGCTCCTCGTGCGTGGCGGAGAGCCGGTCCAGCCGCCGGATGCGGCGCGGCTTGTCGCTGATGTCGGGTTCGTCGAAGTCCGGCGTCCTCGGCAACACCTGGCGCGCGATCCGGGCCGCCAGGGCCGGGTCGCCCTTCTCCTTGGGCGAGGCGGGCTCAGGCATGTGCGGACCGTAGGAGGCCAACACCAGCGCCAGTCCGCCCCGGTCCTCGTTCTTCTCGATCTTGCGCAACGCACGTCGGGCGAGGAGGTCGCCGAGGTAGTCGCGCGGGCCGCGCTTGCGCAGGATCCGGCCGTTGCGGTTGAGCAGGTAGTCCACTCCGTAGAACTGGCCTCTGATCGGGACAGCCCAGTCCAACCAGCCCGGCGGCACGTAGGTACGCGGCACCGCGTTGCGGGGCGATGACTCCACGAACGGGTACTCGTTGAGGTACTTGCCCAGCAAGCCGGTGCTGTAGCCGGCGCGCCGCCGCAGCGCGACGGCGAAGGTCCGGCTCGACTCGTCACCCACGTGGAAGCCGTGGAAGCCATCCGGGAACTCGTTGCCGCCGATGCCGGTGTTGTGCGCGTACTTTCCTGTCAGGAGCGAGACCCGCGAGGGACAGCACAGGCTGACGTTCGCGTAGAAGTTGGTGAACCGCGCTCCGCTCGCGAAGACGTACCGACGAGTGTTGGGCATGTGGCGTAGGTGGAAGGTGGCCATGTCGTCGGCCAGGAAGAAGATGATGTTCGGCTTCGCCGCTGCCTCGTCCCGGTGCGCGGCTTCGGCGGCACCGCCTCGCGCCGGTGCTCCTCGCGCCGTTGCCCCTCCCGAGGCCGCGCTGAGCGTCGCGACCAGCGCCGCGACGAGCAGCACCACTGCAAGACCGGTGGACCGTGTTCGGCTGGGCATGTTGCGCTCCCGCGGGTTGGGCGCCCGGACGCGGCGCCGGGCTTGGCTTCACGTTTCCGGCTCGGACAGTGCCGGTTTCCATAGGACTCCCGCCGCGGGACGGTCGTTACTTGGTCTAGTCCACCTGTTCCCCGTGCACGTGCTGCGTGGCGTCTGTGACTTCGTACCGTTGAGCGGCGGAAGGACGCTGGTCGAGGCTGAGTCAGTTCGGGCCGCTGTGCAGTCCGTGTCGCTATCCGCCGTAGTCGCGTCGACCGCTCGGGGCCCTTTCGCGATGCCGGTGCGACAAGAGCGGTCAGCCCTGGTCGTCGGCCTCGAACACGACCGTCCCCGAAGTCGAGGATCGCGTGCGGTCAGGACTGGACCGGGCGGTCAGGCAGGTCGTCTCAGTGCCTGCACCCTTGCCGCTCGCATCGAAGGGTGTGCCCGTCCGGATGGCCGCCTTGGGCACGCTCATGCCGCGACCACTCATCCGCAGAGGGCCGCGTCGACGATTATGCGGGCGACGTCGGAGAGGTGGTCGTTGACCAGGACGACGGTCGAGCGGTCCTCGCCGTCGAGGGTCCAGGCCTCCGTGCTGATCCCGCTGAGCCGCCCCGAGTGCCCCATGGCAGGACCGCAGGAGAAGCGCTCCCGGGCAAGGCCGAACCCGTAGTCCGACCAGCCGCCCACGCCGCCCCGCAGCGTCCGCATCTCCGTCACCATGTCGGCATCGATGAGCTGTCCGGACCACAAGGCGCGGTAGAAGGCGTCGACGTCTGCAGCCGTGGCGACGACGCTCCCAGCTGGCGGGATCCACCTGAGGTAGTACTGCTCCGACACGTCCTGGCGACCGTCATACCCATGCACGTCCCAACGACCGAAGAGGCTGGACGAGCCCATGCCGGCCGGGTCGAACACGCGGGTCTGCAGGACGTCGCGGAAGGACCGATTGAGGATGCGCTCAGCGACGAGGCCGAGCGCCACGTAGCCCTCGTTGGAGTAGCGACCGCTCGTGCCCGGCTCGAACTCGAGCGGGCGGCTCGCGACCGCTCGCAGCAACCGGCCGGAGTCAGATCCGAGCTGCCGCATCTCGCCCTCGGTGGCCTGCGCGAGGCCTGACTGGTGGGCGAGCAGGTGCTCGATCGTGATCGTGTGCCCGGCGCCGTCGAGCTCGGGCACCCACCGGTCCACCGGGTCGTCCAGCGCCAGCTTGCCGTCCTCCACCAGTTGCAGGATCACCGTCGCTGTCATCGACTTCGTGATGCTGGCCAGCGGATACCGCATGTCCGCCTCGATCGCCACGCGAGGACGCAGTCTTGCGTCGCCGGCGGTCACGACTCGCGTTTGCTCACCCACCCGCACCAGGGCTATCACCCCAGTGGCGATCTCCTCGTAGGCCTCGACGCGCTCCTCCACCGCAGCGACGGCCGAGTCGAAGCCATCAGCTTGTTCCGGTGAGTCCGGCGTGGCGCTGGAGCCGTCGTCACTCGAGCAGCCGGCGACCAGCAGGACAGCCCACGTGAGGGTCAGCGCACAAAGGGCGCGCATGTCATCAGTGTGATCCCGGCACGGGGGTCGCCGCCATAGCCATCTGCACACCTTCCACCGGGAGGCGGCGGCATGGGGCTGCGTCGCCCCTCGGCGACATCCAGGGGATCAGCATCGCTGTACCGACGTCGACAGCGGCGACAAGCGCCGAAGCTCATCGCTTCGAGCGGAGTTCGGATCGCGCAGGCAATCCCAGGCGACGCTGCCGGGAGACGGAAGGGGAAGAGCCCAGCTGGAGTGCTGCCAGCTGGGCCCTGGACCGACAACCCCCACGTCGGTCCCCGTGTCGTCCCCGGTCGACCGTGCCGAAGGTAGGAGGACCGCCGCGCCGCTCGTGGCGACTTGACCATTCCTTCGACGTATCAACATGAAGCCGAAACGACAGGTGAAGCGGTCAATGCTGCAGCACGAACGCTTACCGCGCAGGTTCGGCGGATCTCGACCGGCGGGACTAGTCGGACCGGTTGCGGGAGTACCGCGTGAGCATCGTAGGGCTGCCGTTCCTGAACCTGAGTTGGCCTTGCCGAGCCTCTCGCGCGGCAGAGATCGTGGACGTGCAGCAGGCGACAGCCGATGGGAGCGCGTCCGGGGCTTGGCGGCGTGAATTACCCGAAATCGAGGCTTGTGCGCCAGCGACGTCCGTGCGACGGCGGTTGAAGACCAGGATGTTCTGCGCATCATGGGATGCACTCGGCTTGGGAGCAGCGGTGGCAGTGCGCATGACGAAGGGCGCGGCAACGGTACGTTGCGGGCGCTGCGGCTCCCTGCGCTCACGGCATCGTGTGCCCGTCGTGGGCCTCCGACGGAGGTCGATCGGCGCGGCGTCTCGTGAGGCGGCCCGCGCCGCTTCTTGCGGCAACTTCTCGACGTTGTCGCGCCGTCACACCACACCAGGCTCCGCGAGTCCCGCGGGGGCGAGGACGGAGGAGCCATGACTCCACACAGCACTCCCCAGGTGCGAGCTCACCAGCATCTGGGACGGAGTCGCGTCGGCGTCGCGCTCGCGACGTTCGCCGTGGCGGCGAGCTTGACCACGCCAGCCAGCGCCTCGAACACCGGTACTGAACCGGCTCGAGCGTCGGCCGCTGCTTCGGCCGTGCCTCAGGTACTAGAAGGCGATCGCTGGCTCGATCACCACCGCCAGGACCTCATGCCGTACTGGGACATGCCGGCTGCCCTCGGCGAACCCGTCGGGAACTTCCCTTCATGGCGCGGATTGGACGGTGAGCCGCTCACCTCGGACACGCGGCGCGGTCTGGTCACGCTGGCACGCGGCGTGTACGGCTACTCCGTCGCTTTCATGCTCACCGGCGACTCGAGGTACCTCGCGTACGCGAAGGCGGGCATTGACTGGATCAACGCGCACGCCCGCGACCGCGTCCATGGAGGCTGGTTCGGACAGCTCACTGCGACCGGCGACCCTGTGGACCCCTTGGCTCGCAAGGAGGTGTTCGACCTCGCGTCCTTGGGCCTTGCGTTCGGCATGTACTTCAACGTGACCCGTGATCCGGCGGTGGAGGCCGATCTCCTCGCGGTCCGTGACCTGCTCTTCGAGCGCTACTACGACCCGGCCACCGGCCGGGTCAAGGACGCCATGACCTACGACTTCTCCACAGAGGTGGACACCGGCGACAACGGCGGCGACATCACCAACTACCTGGTGCCGGGCTCGGCGCTGCTGCTGCCCAACGCTGACCTGCTGACCGACCCGGCACGCCGTGCCCAGTTCCGCGACGACCTACGCCTCGTGACCGAGCAGCTCATCGCCCGGCACCGGGGGGCCGGCGCGGACTCGTGGTGGTTCTGGGGACGGACGGGTCGCGTCGGGCGGTTCAACTCCCCGCAGACCGACTTCGGGCACTCCATCAAGAGCCATGAGCTCATCCTCAACGCGAACACGATGTTTGCGGACCGCCCGTGGTCGGGCATGGCGTCCGAGCTCGTCGCGCTGCTCCCACGCGCATGGGACGCCCCCGCACGCCGGTGGAACCAGCAACGACTCGGCCCCGCCGGCGCGGGAATCGAGCGCGACAGCGAATGGTGGGTGCACAACGAAGCCGACCAGACCCTGGCCACACTCGACCTCAGCAACGGGTTCGCCTACCAGGACTGGCTGGCCGAGAGTTCCCACGGCTGGCTCAGCGACTTCGTCGACCGCACCAGGCCCGCCCGTGAGACGTTCCTGCGACCCGCGCGCGATGCCGCGCTCGAGGTCAAGCGCAAGACCGGGTTCAACAAGAACATGTACCACGTCAGCGAGCACGCTCTGATCATGTTCCTGCACGGACGAGCGCTCGAAGGTCTGCCCGCCCGGCTCCACTACGCGTTCCCGACCGGTCAGGCGCTCACGGCGGAAGCGGAGCCGTACTGGTTCGACGCAGCCGGCGAACGCCGAGTCGTGGGGGCCGAGCTCGCAGGACTCCCCGGGCATCGGCTGGTCGAGGTCGACTTCACCGGCATCGGCCGAGTCGGACGCCAGCCCTACCCGCCGCCCGATGACGGGGCCGCTCCGCTCATCCACGCTCGGGTGACTCCCGAGCCGAGCGCATCCGGATGGCACCGTGACGACGTCACCGTGGAACTGTCCGCTCGCGACGCCGGCGTCGGCGTCAAGGAGATCCACTACCTCGTCGAGGACCTGAGCGGGAACACGTCCCCCGTGGCGGTCATCGCGCCCGGAGCCGCCGCAAGCGTCCCACCCCTGACGGGCGAGGGCATCAGGCGCGTCACCTACTGGGCCGTCGACCACCTCGACCATGCCGAGGCGCCCCACGTGCTGGAGATTCGCATCGACCGGACCAGTCCCACGCTCAGCGGACTTCCAGCTCCGCCATGCGCGATCTGGCCACCCAACGGTCGCATGGTCGAGGTGGCCCGAGTGACCGGCGCGGACACGCTGTCGGGTGTGGCCGACGTGGACGTCACTGTCACCGCGGACGAGGCGCTCGACGGCGAGGACGTTCGCGTCGATGAGGGGTTGGTCCACGTCCGAGCCGAGCGGGACGGATCTGGCGACGGACGTACCTACGTGACCTCGGCACGCGCTACCGACAGCGCCGGCAACAGCACGGGCGCAGACGCGTCATGCCGCGTTCCGCACGACAAGGGTCGCCTGCTCGACCACCCCGTGCGGCCACCCGGCTGACGCAGTTCGTGCTCGAGGCGGACGGACGCGGATCGGACGGGGACGCAGCTCCGCTCAGAGCGTGATGGTGATGGCAGGCGAATAGTCGACTTCCTTCGTGCCGGTTGGGAGCCGATTCGCACGTGCGCGAGTCCTGTAGTGGTGCGTACCGGCGCGGAGCGGCCACGCCTCGCCACACATCAACCACGGGCGGGTGGAGACCCTGGTGTTGATGACCTTGCAGCATCCGTGATCGACGAACCGCTCGCCCTCCTTGATCTGCAGACACACCGCATTGGTGAAGCGCTCGGGCAAGATGGCGCGGTCACAGGTCAAGTAGGCCTCGACATGAGCTTCTGGATCCGCAGGGGACAAGCGACGAGGTTCAGCGGCCGTCACGTCGCAACGGGCGATGGCCCTGGCGGCAGTCGGGCTACCGACAAGCAGCGAACACGTGACGAGAGCCACGAGGGCTTCGCACGCGAACAGCCTCCATCGCATGTGAGCTCCTCCCACCAGGGCGCGCCCTGTTTCAGGCGCCCGTCTCAAGAGTTTCATCTCGCCGCGGACGAACGTCAACGTTCACTCGAGGCAATTCCGGCCGCCAGAACTCGGTCCGAAGATGACCGTCACGCATCACCCGCTGGATCGCCGCGTGCCTTGGCGTGATGCGGTCCAACGAGGGCTTCAACGCCTGTCGCCGGCCTCGAACACGGCCGCGCCGAAGTCGATGTCGCCCGGCTTCCCGTCGGTGACTTCCAGTACCACGGTGCGGCGCTCGCCTGCGGGCACGAAGGCAGTGGTCTCGTCCTGGAAGGCCACTCGCGGTGAATCGAATCGGTGGTCGACCCTGCGTCCGTCCACCGAGATCTCGACGTACGGCATGGTGCCACCCGGCTCGAACCGGGCGTAGTCGGCGACCGTCTGCACCACCCGGTCGACGGGCGAGGCAGGCAGCTCGAGCACCAGTGCATCGGCCCCGGTAGGTGCCTCGACACCGCGGGTGAACCACCAGTCCCGTCCCGCCGCTACCCCGAGCGGTGATACGTCACGCCCCAGGATGGTGGCGACCGGCGAGAAGTCCTGACCCCACACGACGAGCTCGAAGGTCGCGCTTGTGTCGGGCGGGATGCCGAGCTGCGCTCCACCTGGCCCGTTCGTGTCCGCCGGGTCGACCGTGGTGACGAAGGCGTCGAGCGGCTCTCCGATGCCGGGCAGCACTGGATTGTGGTCGACGAGGAACGGCATCGTCGGCATGGGCTCATCCTGGAAGCCACCACTGGCGCCGCAAGGCGTCGTCGAGCTCGAGCCGCGGGCTCCCTTCACGACGAGCCAGGTGTCATCCGCGCCGCGGCACGACTGTTGGACATGAGTCATGTCGGCGGTTCGGTCGACCATCCACTGCAGGGTGGGATTTCCCGGATCGTTGCGGACGGTCGCAAGGACATGGGCCGGCTGGACGGCTGCCCGGTCGTACGGCGCTGGGAAGACCTCCACGGGATCGGGGCGGTATGGGAGTGGCTGTCCCGGGGTCCAGTCGGGTGTGGGGGTCAGCGTTGGCGTCGGCTGTGGGGCCGGCGCCGGATCGGGGGCGCCGCCGTCCATCGCCCTGCCGAGAACTGCCCCAGCTATCACTGCAGCCGCGAGCGCAACGGACGCTGCGGCGGTCCGCACGCGACGGTGCCGGTGCTCGGTCGCTATGCGGTCGTGCAGCCCTGCCAGGTCGGGACCAGTGCTCGAAACGTCTCGTGCGTGCTCGGCGAGGGCTTTCCGGACCATCTCGGTGCTCATGTCGGCACCTCGCGGTTCGGCACGGACACGACGCGATCCAGGCGGAGTCGTCGCAGCGCCTTGGCGTGTTGGCTCTTGACAGTGCCTATCGCGCACCCGAGCGTCTCAGCCGTCTCGGCTTCTGTCAGGTCCTCGAAGTAGCGCAGCACGAGCACGGCCCGTTGGCGTGGCGGAAGGTGGCCGAGGGCACTCCACACGTCAACGTCCGTGACGGCTTCGGAACTCGACGCGGGAAGCTCACCGACACGGTCGGAGACCAGTTCCGACCACCACCGCCGCCGGCGCCACGACGCGTGGGTCGTCACGATGATGCGTCGGACGTACGGCTCTGGATCGCCATCGACGCGGTCCCACGCGAACCACAACTTCGTCAACGCCTCCTGGACGAGGTCTTCAGCATGACCCTGGTCGCGCGTCAAGAGGTACGCGGTCCGCAGCAGTGACCTCCACCTCGCCGAGACGAAGGCGTCGAACTCGGGCTTGACCGCCATGACACTCCTACGCCCCGGGGGCCAGGAATGGTTGCCACCCTCAGGCCGCCGGGTCTTGCTGCTGGGTTTTCGCGTGCGAGCCCGCCAAGGGTCAGCGTCGTGCGACGTCGTTGTCGCGAAGTCCGAGACTCACGGCGACGTGGCAGCCTCCAATGCGGAGCGTCTCGAACCTTCTGGTCAGCCCGTCTTACCGGCCCCCGCTGCCGCCGGGCCGGCTCCGACAGTCGGGCCCGGAGCTACGACCACGGCCGCTGCCACGACGATTCCCAAGGCTGGAGTCATCTCGCCTCCAGGTGTCGCGTGATGACATTTCGGCCCTCCACCTTACGAGCGTCTGGGCGTTTCTGATATCCGCGCTGTTGGGTATGTCGCCGCGACCGAGGCGGCCCTTGAACTGACCTCACGCAGAACAGCAAGTGGGCACGGCTCTCGAGCTGGTGAGTCCGGCTCGGCGCTTGTCGAGGAGGTCGGAGCCCGTCACTGTGAGTGTCATGCGCATCCTGGCGGTATCGACTGCGGGCGCGGGGCACTTCAACCCGATGCGGCCGTGGCTGAAGCGTCTGGTGCATGACGGTCACCACGTCACGGTGGTGGGGCCGCCGGGCCTGGCACGGTCTGTAGGCAGTTTCGCGTTCAGACCGGGTGCGGAGCCCGACCGGGAGGCAGTCGCCGCGATCTGGCGGCAGGTCGCCGAATGCCCGTTGGACGTGGCGCGCGACCTCGTGCTGCGCGAGCTGTTCGGACGGCTCAACTCGGGGGCGATGATCCCGTCGGTCCACGCCGCGATCGACGACCTCCGACCCCACCTCGTCCTGCGCGATCCCGCCGAGTACGCGTCTGCCCTGGGCGCCGCCGAAGCCGGGATCCCCCACGTGCGAGTGAGCGTCAGTCTCAGCGATTCGCGTTCCACCTGCCCAGGGGCGGCGAGGTGGAGAGGTTGCAGATCCTCATCGCCGAGACGATGCACAGCGAGACGATCCGCCGGCGCGCGGCGGAGGCGGCCGCCGAGATGGCCGCCCAGCCCGAGCTGAGCCTCGCCATGCTCGACGGAACCTGAGCTCGTCCCAGGGAGAACGCCGCCGGTCGCCCGGTGGGCGAGGCAGGCGCGCGACCCTGGGAAGGCGCGGCTGTCGACCGATCGGTGCGGCACGGCGAACCAGGCGGCGGAGAGACGCATTCCTCGCGCAGGCCCGGACGTCGCACGGTGCGGATGCTGGAGTCTCAGATCGCCCTCAGCCCGGCGGTGACGAGGACTGCAACGACGACGCACAGCACGAGTGAACAGCGTCGCCAGAGCATCAGCGCGGCTACCGCGACGCCGACGGTGTGGGCGCCCACCGACCAAGAGCGTCCGGCGGCCAGCACCGAGGTCACGACCAGCGCGCTGAGCAGCGTCGGCGCCATCAGCACGGTCACGCGGGAGAACCACGGCCGCAGCGCCCGGCCGCCGAGAAGCACCGGACCCAGCGCCTTGATCAGCGCGGTCATCGCGGCAAGGCAGAGGATCAGCACCCAGACCTGCGTGGAGGTCAGCGTCACCTCGACCTCCGCACCAGGCCGATGAGCGCCACGGTGCTCGCAGCCAGGATGGGTACGCCCGGAGGACTGATCGGCACCAGAGCGAGTGCGACGAGGCCGCCGCCGACGGCCACCCAGCGGGAGGTCGCGTCCCGCAGCTCCGCGATCAGGAGCGAGAGGAAGAACACGGGGTAGATCGCGTCGAGGCCGAGCCGGTGCGTGTCACCGAGAACGCCGCCGAAGACCGCACCGACGACGGAGCCGAGCGTCCAGGTGAGGTACTGCGGGACCGTCGTGCCGAACAGCAGCCACCGGTCGAAGGTGCCGTCGCCGCGATTGGCGAGCGCCCACGAGGAGTCGACGACAGCCTGCCCCTGCGCGGCGCGCTTCATCGGGCTGCCGGGCAACGACGGCGCCAGCGCGATCCCCATGGCCAGGAAGCGAGCGTTCATCAGGCTCGCTGCGGTCAAGGCCGCGGGGATGCCGCCTCCGACGGTGATCACGGACAGGGCGGCGAACTGCGCCGAGCCGGCGAAGACGATCATCGCGGTGACGCTGGCCTGCACGACGCTGAACCCCGCCTGTCGGGCCAGCACACCGAAGGAGGCGCTCAGGAAGAAGCCGACAACCGCGAAGGGGACGCCCGACCTCAGGCCACGACGGAACGCCTCGCGTGCTCCCTCGTCGCTCGCCGCTGCCACCGGCGCAGGTTAACAACGCACGTGGACCGCTCCAGAGGCGGACGCTGCCGACGGACCACCGGCGACCGCCTCACCACTTTCGGTCATGTCGACGATCCCGCTCCTTCTCCCGTGCGGCGCCCGCCCTAGCGTCACGGCCGCGTCCCTCGGGCCCTGGACGCACGACCCCAAAGGGAGATGAGCGATGAAGAGGATCCTGGCAACAGTCGTCGTGGCCCTCGCGACCGTGGGCGCGACCGCAACGGCCGCGTCGGCAGGCGAGATCACCGGCAACGGCAACCCCACACCGGTCAACGGCTACAACGCGAACTCGATCTGCGCGTTCTCGGGCCTCGACGACATGGACTTCGAGGCACCGGTGCAGCCGGGCGTCGTCCAGACCTGGGGCAGCATCCCCAAGGAGTTCCGCGACTTCCTGGCGACGGTCGGTGAGCACCCGGGCACCGCGTGCAACGGCAGCAAGAACGGCACCAAGGGCTGAGCGCTGCCACACTCGCGAGCCAGCGATCTCCGGCGAGCCGGCGCCGCCGAGGTGGATGCGCTTCGGCCATCGCCTCGGCGGCGTACTCGCCCTGACGGCCCCGCGGTGCCGACTGCCGGTCGAGGATCCGCGTCAGCGGCGCGCCTCGCACTGTCGTCGCTGCTCGCCGCCGATGCACCGGTCCCGCCCGGGACCACCGACGAGCTGGTCGCCACCGGGACCACCGACGAGGAGGTCGTCGCGCGAACCGCCCACGAGGATGTCGGCCCCCCGGCGCCCGTACGCCGTCACCTGCATGCCACCGCTCACCGACACGCGGTCGCGCCCGGTGCCGCCCAGGTAGGTCAGGCCGCCGGGACGCCCGGAGAACCTGACGTCCTCGACGCCCTCGTAGCGCGCACGCGTGGCGCCGCCGACCGTCACGCGCTTGCGAGGCACGTCGATGACGTACCTCGAGCCCCGCGGGAACTCCGACTTCGGCGCCCGCAGGCGCACGACGTCGCGTCGCCCGTCGCCGCCGTCCACCTCGGTCCGCGTCCTGCGGACGAGGTCCGCGTCGATCTCGTCGTCGCCCTGTCCGCCGTGCACAGTGGCGCCGAGGTGGGCGGCGAGGCGGTCGTCGCCCCCACCGCCGCCGATCGCGCTGCGACGTCCGCGCGCCTCGACGTAGTCCTGCCCACCGTCGCCGTAGAGCCGGTCGCGTCCCGTGTCCGGCGAGAGGATGGCGTCGCTGCCGTCACCGCCGCGCACGACGTCGTCACCCGTTCCCGGCTCGAGCTCGTCGTCACCGTCCAGCGCGTGGATGCGGTCGTCGCCGGCGCCGCCCGTGATGCGGTCAGGTGCGTTCGTGCCGGTCAGCACGTCGTCGAAGGGCGAGCCCACGATCCCGCCGGAGTAGGTCGGCACCACGATCGTGTCCGTGCCCTCGCCGGTCGCCGTACCGGCCGAGAGGTCCACGGTCACCGGTCCGGGTGCGTCCTCGTAGACCACCCTGTCGTAGCGGGCCGGCCGGTCCACGTCGTCGACGTTCGCCGACGCCGGGTCGTCGCCCAGGTCCACGTGGTCGTCTCCTGGACCCGGCACGAGGATGTCGCCGGCGTAGCCGTCGTCGGGGACGTAGTAGTCGTCGAGGCCACCGAACAGCCGGTCGTCGCCCGCCCCGCCGACCAGCGTGTCGGCGTTGCCCAGCCCGCAGATCGTGTCGTTGCCCGCACCCCCGTCGATCTGGTCCCGGGCGTACGAGCCGAGGATGACGTCGTCGCCCGGCGTGCCGGTGGTCGGCGTACCGGGGACGGCGACGATCGAGGGCACCTTCCCCTCACAGGTCGTCTCGGCCGTCGCGGGGTCAGCGGCCAGGCCCACGACGCCGAGCGGCGCCAACGCGATCGACGAGACAGTGATGGGCATGCGTCGCATGGCTCTCCTCCGAACGGGTCGGCCTCCGTCTGCGGGCCGCGAGATGTGTGACGCACCGACCAGGCCGGGAGTTGCCGGTCGACCCGTCCTGGCTGCCCCGGCGTCGGCGGCACGACCGCGCGGGTGTTCGTGTGCCCGCCGGACCGGCTACTTGTAGCGGGCGGTGTACGTCGTGGCGGCGGCCGGGGCGATGATCGTGTGCGTCTGCGCGCCGCCGTCGGACCAGGACGTGAAGACGTACTGCTTGTTGCCCTTGGCCTGCGGCGACACTGCACTCACGGTGTTGCTCGAGCCCGCGACCACGTCGCGGGTGAAGGTCGCCTTCGCCGAGGAGGTGCCCACGGTCAGGGCGAGGCCACCGGGCACGCTCGCGAACGTCAGCGCGACCATCCGCGGGTCGAGGCGCCGCACGACGGTGGTGCTCAGGCCGCCCGAGTCGGTGGCGGTCAGCCTCAGGTCGAGGTGGACGGGCGCCTCGTGGTCGGGTGCGACGAAGGACCCGCTCGACATCCCGACCCAGCTCTGCATCGGGTGGGAATGGCAGTTGCTGGGGCAGTGCTGGATGACGACGTCCCACGTCAGCGCCGAGGCGGGCAGCATGCCGTCCTGGGCGTCGGTCGCACCGCCCGAGAACGTGATCGTGTCCCCGACCTTCCACAGCGTCCCGGCGGCCGGGGTGTTGATCACCGGGACCGGCGCGGAGTTGCCGACGTTGATCACCACGGCGTCGGTCGCCGTCGCCCCCGCGGGGTCCGTCACCCGCAGGGTCGCGGTGTAGGTGCCGCTGCTGGTGTAGGTCCACGACGGCCGGGTGGACGTGGAGTCGTCGAAGGCACCGTCGCCGTCGAGGTCCCAGGCGAAGGCCAGCGCGTCTCCGGCGTCCGGGTCGCTGGAGGACGAGCCGTCGAAGGACACCGTGAGCGGCGCCGAACCGGTCGTCGGCGTGGCGGTGGCGTCAGCCAAGGGCGGGCGGTTGGCGCTGGCATAGCTGATCCGCCGGATCGTGCCGCCGTCGAAGTCGACGTAGAACAGCTCGCCCGTGGGGCCGACCTGCAGGTTCACCGGGTTGGCCGCGCCCGCCACGAACGTCCGCACCAGGCCCGGTGCGGGGAGACCGTCGGCCCCCTTCGGCATCACCCAGATGCAGTCGCGCGAGTAGTCAGCGAAGAAGAGGGCGTCGTCGTACTCCGTCGGATAGGGGCTCCGGCCGGCTCCGAAGACGAACTGCGCGCCCGCCAGCGAGGAGCTCCCCGTGGGGCACGACTCGTTGGGCACCACGCGAGCGGTGTGGTGGTAGGCGAAGTACGGCGAGGCCACCGCGCCCGGCGCCGCGTAGAGCGACTCGCAGATGTCGAGGTTCGCGCTGTCGTAGCCGGCCTGCCGGTTCGCGCCCTCGTAGCAGGGCCACCCGAAGTTGCGCACCTGCGTGGTGGACGGGACGAGCCGGTTGACCTCCTCCCAGTCGTTCCATCCGACGTCGCCGATCCACAGCTCGTCCGTGCCGGGCCGCTCGGTGAAGCGGAAGGGGTTGCGCAGGCCATCAGCGACGATGCGTCGGGCATTGGGGTCCGACGACGCAGCGAGCGGGTTGGTCGGCAGGCCGTCCCCGGTGGCGGGATCGACCCGGATCACCGAGCCGTCCAGACTCACCGGGTCGCCGGTCGTGCGCAGGTCCTGGCTGCGCAGTGCCCCGCCTTGGGCGGTCGGCGGCGAGAGGGTCGCCCCGGCGCCGCCCGGCGGGTCGCCGCACGGGTTCACGGGGTTGCCGTCCTGGCCCCAGTCGACGAAGTTGAAGCTCGCGCCGTCACCGGCGCTGGCGTAGAGCGCACCCGAGCGCCCGAACTCGACCGTGCCGACCGAGTGGCTGGGGTACTGCTGGCACCAGTCCTCCACCAGCACCTGCTCGGGACCGGTCATCGAGTTGCCACTCGCCGTCAGCCGCGACAGGCGGCCGCTGACCACGCACCCGTCGGCGGTCGCACCTGGCGGGGTCGGGCACGGGTCGGAGTAGACGCCCGGGGTGCCCCACCGGGGAGCGGGCGCGGTCGACCCGAGCACGTGGTCGTAGGTGTAGAGCACGTAGACGTACGGGCTGGCGGGGAAGTTCGGGTCCAGCGCCATTCCCAGGAGCCCGCGGTCCCAGAAGTTGTGCACGTTGGCGTTGAGGTCGGCGAACACGTCGGGCGTGGTGTCGGTCAGCGAGTCGAACACCTTGATCACGCCACGCTTCTCCGCGACGAAGACCCGTCCGTCCGGGGAGAACCGCACCACGGTGGGGTTGGTGAGCCCGCTGAGCACCACCGACTCGGTGAAGCCGGCCGGCACCGGTGCTCCCTGAGCCTCGGACGTCAGCGTCACCAGCCCGAGGCTGCCGGCCAGCACGGCCAGCACGGAGCCCAGCGCCAGCCCGCCCCTCGCCCGTCGCAGGCGCGGTGCCCATCGTCGTACGCGACCCGGACCGTCCTTCTCACGTGCGAACCCGCCCATGGTGAGACCTCGCCTCCGGTCCTCGGCGGCGCGCCGCCGCTCCTTCGAGCATGTGCAGCAAGTTGCGCCCGCGTCATCACCAAGAGTGGTGAGCCCCAGTGGCACGCGCCGAGGCCGGGGCGCAGGACCTGATCCGCGCGGGCCTGACGACATGCTCCATGACGTGGGACGGCTCAGTGCCGAGGACCGCCGTCGGCGGTGTCCTCGACGCGGCTGCCCGTCGAGGAGGGTGCCGTGGCACCGTCCGCGCCGGCCACGCTGTGGGCGTCGCCGCGCCGGTGGGGCCATTCTTCGAACGGCCGCTGAGCCGGCTGGACGCCGTCGCTGTGGTGGACGCTGTTCACCCAGACCGGCTCGGGGTGGGTCTCGTCACCAGCGGCCACGTCGGCGGCGGTCCGGAGCTTGGCGACCTTGTGGACGAGCATGCCGAAACCGACCTTCGCGATGACGTCGGCGGCTGAGAACGCCACGTGGATGCTCGTGGTCCACCATCCGCCGTCGAAGAAGATCGGGAGCAGGTAGACGATCGGGTAGACGAAGAAGACGGACAGCAGCACCGTTGCGGCCTGGCTGAGGCCGCGTCCCACATCCTCGGGCAGGCTCCTGACGGACGTCACGACCGCCGGGACCAGGACCACGTAGATCACCACGAAGCAGGCCATGCTGATGCCCCACCACAGCCACAGCCAGAAGGTGCTCTCACCCTGCTTGAACACCTGGTCTCCCAGGTAGCCGGTGACGATCATCGCGAACGCCGCCGCCATCACGACCGCTCGTGTGCCGGCGAGCTTGCGGCCGACCAGCGTGCACACCGCCAGGAGCTCGGCCATCAGCAGGGGCACGGTGACGGCCCAGTCCATGTAGCGAGACGTGATGCTGGACAGCGCCTCGGGGTTCGGCACGTAGCTGCCTGCCGAGTAGTCGTAGCCACTGTCGACCATCAGGAACAACATGAGGTAGGACAGGGTCGCAACCCCAGCGATGCACAGGCTCGCGAGCACAGCCGGCCGGTAGCGCGAGCTCACCTCACCCATGCTGTTCCAGTTGTAGAGGAAGTGGGCGAACAGGGCGAAGCCCGCCACCACGATGCTGAAGACGATCAGGTCGTGCTGAGCCGAGCTCAGCACGACCTTCTCGGGAGCTGTGACATCGGCGGACGCGGCGAGGAGCATCAGCGATCCTCCCGATGGTGCGGCCGTTCGTACGTACGTCGACGTGCTGGCCCGGCCGGTACCCCGGCGGACAACCGGGCATGTGGCGTCCTCACCACCCGGCCGCGGACGACGCGGCACCGCCTGCGAGTGGCGACGTAGGCTCGCGTCATGGATGCGATCCTGCTGCTGGTGGTCCTGGCCGTGGTGGGCGTGGGCGCGGTCGTCCTCGCACGTCGCAGCAAGGAGCGGGCGGTTCAGCGGCGCGAGGAGGAGCTCGCCCCGGTGAAGAAGCTGGCCTTCGAGGACATCACCGCATTCGGTGTCGACCTCCAGGAGCTCGACTACGAGATGAGCGGTCACGACCTGGACGCCGGCGCCAACGCCGACTACCAGCGTGCGCTCGACGCCTACGAGTCGGCCAAGACCGCCGGCGACTCCATCACCGAGCCGGGAGACATCCGGCACATCACCTCGATCGTCGAGGACGGGCGCTACGCCATCGCGTGCGTGCGTGCCCGGGTCGAGGGGCGGCCGCTCCCTACCCGAAGGCCGCCGTGCTTCTTCGACCCGCGCCACGGACCCTCCGTCGCCGACGTCCCCTTCGTCCCCCCTGACGGCGTCGAGCGAGACGTGCCCGCGTGCGCCCTCGACGTCGAACGCGTCAACGCCGGCGCCGAACCGGACGTCCGCAAGGTCATGGTCGGCGCGCAGCGGGTTCCCTACTGGCAGGGCGGGCGCGCCTACGAGCCGTACGCCGTGGGCTACTTCGGCGCCTTCGGACCCATGACCTGGATGTTCATGGGCGGGATGATGTTCGGCGACTTCGGCAGCGGCTTCGACGGGAGTGACGGCGGGGTCGACGGAGGTGGCGACGGCGGGGTCGACGGAGGTGGCGACGGCGGGGGCGACGGCGGGGGCGACGGCGGGGGTTTCGACTTCGGCGGCGACTTCGGCGGCTTCTGAGCCCTCATCCGTTGTGGCGACTGCGTCCGGAGCCGGAGCTCGTCGCCAGTCTCACCCGCGATCGAGGCAGGGCCACGCCGGAGGCGGCCGCCGAGCTTCGAATCCTTGTCGAGCCGGCATGAGGCACCATGGCCCGTGCGCTCTGCGCGCGCCGTCACTCGCCGATGTGACACCCCGCATCGGGCGCGAGACGCTCCGCAGCCGGTGGCACTCGGTGCACCGGCTGGAGCCATAGGCTGAGCCGCCTCCGCCTCGACCCATTAGGAGCCGCCGTGACGTCCCAGCGCTGGCACGCCGGACGTGCGTCGCGCCGTACGAGCCGCCTGAGCCACTGCTCATCGATGCTGGTCATCGTCGCCGCCCTTGCGGGTTGTTCGGCGGACTCCCAGCCGGACGGTGTCACACGGAGCAGGATCTCCGACCCAGCGGGTGATGTGGTGGTGAGCGGACTAGGCAAAGACCGGGAAATCGTCTCCGCCGCTCCCGGCAACACGATCACGGACATCGTGAGTACGACGGTCGATCACGGTTCCGACGTGGTCACCATCCACGTCGCCTTCAAAGACTTGCGCCCACGTCAGTACCTGGACCTGACTGCTTACGTGACGACGGACAGCACCGGCTCCCGCCTTCCCACGCAGGCGACCGCCCTGACATATCTCGGTGACAGCAGCATCGACGTCTACGGCGCCGGCGGGTCGCGCTGCTCCGCTGCCACTGTCGACATCGATTACGACGTCGACCCGTTGACCATGTCCGTACCTCGCCAGTGCCTGGGCCAGCCCCGCTGGATCGAGGCCGAGGTGCGCGCCGCAACCATGCGCTACGGCGAAGCGACCATTGGCCCGCGCGGGGATGCGGTGTGGGAGGACCACGCCTATCGGACCGGTCAAGAGCCAGCTGGTGGTGAAACCCACGCCAGGCTCCACCACCCGTAGCTCGAGGGACGCGCGCCTCAAGTCCGTCTATCGAGATCCAAGACGCTCTGGTGCGCCGTCAGGCGGCGGTAGGACGCACTAGTCGCAGCGAATCCGGACGTTCCGAAGTGCCCGTCAGCACGAGTTGTTGTTGCGGGGGGCTAACGCTGCTTGCCAGCCAAGAAGAGGCCAACCGACTTGTCGATGCGCCGCTGCCGAGTTTCTGGAGCCTTCGCCGCGTTGATGTTGTCCACGTGGTACCTCTGCACACTGTTCGAGAGCCCGTCGAAGAACTGTCGGGCCGGTTCCTGCTGCTCCATTGCAGCAGCGAAGTCTGAAGGCACCTCGACCTCCCGTGGAGTATCCGCGACTTGCAGCGTCACCGAGATCGGGTCTCCACCCTTCAGCCCGGTCGCAGCGCGCACAGCAGCGCTGAGGCTGATGACGTATCGACCGCCCATCACCGCGACCGTACTGCGGTACTCGTAGTCATTCACGGTCACGAGGACGGGAGGACGCTTACCACGCCCGAGTCGCTCGACGACGTCGTCCGGCACCACGATGCCGGTGTTGTTGCCACTCGCGCTCAGCGTGGTCTCGAAGGCCACAACTTCAGGTTCGGCTGGCGTCATCAGTCTCCAAGGCGTTCGGTGCGGCATCGGAGACTGTATCCAAAACGCACTGTCATGGGGATTGGGATGTCCCCGACAGGCGGCGAAGAGACTCACCTGCGGAGGCGACCGACGCAGGCTCCTCGTCGAAGGGCAGCAGGGCAAGGCAGAGACCACGGCCGGCAACCGCGAAGTCGTTGGCGGACACCGCGGAGCGAGGTCGGGTAGATGGAAGGAGGTGGCATACACCTGCCGAGCCGTGCTACTAGAACAGCACACCTTGTCGAGTCACCCGGGGGAGCCGTGCCTAATCTTGGATTTCGTATGAATCGGCCCGTCGCCGCCGTCCTAACGGCTTCGATGTGCGGCGCGCTCGTCCTAACGGTCTCAGCACCGTCGTCCGTGGCAGTCGGCGATTCGCGTTCGTTGGTCACGACGCGCATCTCGAAGGCCGCGGCCTTTGACGCTCCCGCAGGAGGCAGGGGTGGCATCTCGAACCCGGTGGTGTGGTGCTCGGACTACAGCGAGCCGACTACCACTTGGACGCTCACCAACTTGGATTCCGGATGGACGCGGACCTGGAGCTGGCGAGGAAGCCTGCCGGGCTACTACTTCCCACGAGTACCCGTAGGGGAGTACCTGTCCGAGACCCTCGGGACGTGCCGGGGGGTGGAGAACGCCCGGTCCCAGAGACTTGCCGTCGCTGAAAAGACTGTCGACGGCACGGTGTCTAGAGCGGAATGGCGCCGGATACATCGCGGGATGACCCGCGCCCGAGTGGCCTAGATCGTCGGCAGTGACGGGCGGGACCCCTTCAGGTATGCGGGCAAGGTGCACATCACCTACGACCTGATGGCCTTCTGGCAGTGGTCCGTCATCGAATATCGAGGCGGCCGCGTTGTGGCAAAGTATTGGAACGTCGGTCACGACTGAGGCTGCTCCCGCGGGGTCGTGTTTGAGAGGCCTCAACGGCCGATTACCACGAGCGCGACTTAAGAGCGGAGGTCGTAAGCGGATCTCGCAGCCGACGCCGTCAGGCGGCGGAATGGGTCACCTTTGCGACTGCGCGGAAAGCGGCAGATCCGGACATTCGCCGGTGGAGCCAGTCGCGTGTCCACGTCGCCGAACTGTCGTGATGGGGCGGCAGACTGACCGGGTGAGGTTCCTCGTGTTCTGTGTCGTCATCGCCGCTGCGACGGGGTTGCTCGGCGAGCGGTACCTAGTCGTCGGCGGACTGTGCTGCGCAGATCCGCGTGGTAGGCGTCGTGTACACGTCATACGGAATGACGAGCCGGGAGGCCGCTCGCCACGTATAAGCGGACGAGGCAGAGTGTCATGACGTCGGAGCCGATGCCCAGGGCTCGGTGTTCGCAGACACCCCGCACCAGGTACACACATGGACGTTCAAGGGCTTCTCGCCAGACGAGGTACTCGGTGTCAGGTACGGCAAGAACGGCTTCGGAGTCTCCGTGGCCGACACTGGTGGCACCCGACGACCGAGGGCGCATCTACACAGACCTCTCCGGCGACCAGTTCTGACGCACGGATCTCGGCAGGTTCGTGCGCTCATCGCGGCATGAGCGGTCGCCTCGGAGGTGCTCGGACTGGCCGGCGGCTACGGTCAGTTAGGGAGTACCAGCACGGCAACCATCACGAGCCCAAGAACACCCAGCACCAAGGCGCCGCCCGTGCGTGGACGAGCGTATGCGTGAACCTGTGGCGGACCCCGCCGCGACTCAGAAGTGATCGCGGATGTGGATCGGCCGCGGCGCAAGCACCCGGTCGAGGGCCTCGTCGTTCTCCATGCCGCCAGAGAGGTGCCCGGCCATCCGGAGGTTGGCGCAGGTCTGGGCGCCGGCCCAGGCCAGTGCGAGCCCGCCGGGTGTCAGGACGGGACCGTCGGCGATCGCGGCCGGCGTGCAGGTGGCCTTTCCCCGCTCGATCACCAGGCGCCAGGCCCCGTTGGTCGTCCCGAGGTGATCCCCGGAGACGGAGAACGTGACGTCGCCGTCCACCGGCCAGTCGCGGCCGGCGAACGCGCCGGGCAAGTCGTGCACGCGCAGCATGTACGGCTCGCGCTCCACGGCCTTCCAGTGCGAAGACGGGAGCGACAGCCGGGCCACGTCGTGGCCCGACGTACGCAGCCGCACCTGGCCGACCACGCTGCCGAACGAACCGAGGACGTGCCACAGGGCGCCGTAGGCGTCGCCGCTCAGTGCGAGCAGATCGACGACCTCAAGGGTCGCGGAGTCGCCGGTCTCCTGGCCGCGGTCCCAGCTCGCGAAGCCGATCACCTCGCCCGCGTCGTCGACCGCGAGCGTGACTCCGGTGAACGCGTCGATGAAGGCCTTGGCGTCGGCCGGGAACGACGGGCCGCGGCGCGTGAGCGGGCCGTTCTGCGCGGCCGCCCAAGCGTCGTACACCTCGCAGAGCGCGTCGAAGTCGGCGGGCGTCGCCCGGCGGGTGCGCACGCCGGACGGGGCAGTGATACGGGCCAGCGTTGCTGCGGGGACCTCGACCGTGTCGTAGGACGAGATCACCTCGTAGCCGAACTTGCGGTAGATCCCGGGAGCGGTGCAGAACAGCGTCGACACTGCTTCCCCGCGCTCCCGGAGGCCGTCGTCGAGGGCTGCCCGGAACAGTTCGTCGAGCATCTTCTCGCCCCGCCGCTCGGCGGTCACCACGACGCCTGCGATGCCTCCGGTGGGTACGGCGCTGCCGCCGAACCACGAGTGGTACTCACGGGTTGCCAGCCGCGCCACGAGGTGGTCGTCGTCGAACGTGCCGTACGCGTGGTACCCGGGCCGCGGGGGATCGTCGGCGCTCGGCGGCGTGGTGCCCGGCGGTAGGTCGCCGAACGCTTCGCGGATGAGCGCCATCGACTGGTCGAAGTCGTCCCGGGCGAGCGGTCGGGTGGTCAGGGGCATGGCCGCAGCCTAGGAGGCGTCGCGGTTGTTCGCGCGGCAGTCACGTCGGGGGCCTCCCTTGCTTCCCATTCGACGTCCGCTCATCGGCATGTCCGGATGCTTGAGGTACGCCGTCCGGCGGCGGAATGATGCATGCTTACGAGCCCATCGAAGCTGCCTCACCGCCGTTTGCCTAGGCTGGGCAGCCCACCGGACACCGTGCGAACGCTCTTTTTTCCCCGCGCCCTCCAAGCCTTGGCCACCTTCACACTGCTTCCGGGACACTTGCCGGTACGAGAGTCATTGCGGTGAGTTCTTACGAGTCCGTTCGTTGTGATTGAGAACTCCCGCCCGCAAACTGGGCACTTCGCAAATCTGGTCGTGCCAACCGTTCGAACGCGAGCTACATCCGGGATCCGGGTCTCGCCTCTCGCCTTCGCCTTCCGGGCTCCTTGCGTCCCCTTGTTGACGTTGACACGCTCGCTCTTCCTAGTCGATGTCGCGAGCCGACGGCGCACTCCAGCGAGCAGTTCTCTTGCTCGTTTGAGGTCTCCGCCGTCAACGGCCTGCTGGATGGCGCGGCGCTCCGCCTCAGTGGCGCCACGGGCTTCCTGCTTCACCCGTACATATTGACAGTGCGCCGGGGCATAGCCGACTTGGTCGCTAGGGTGTGATGAGCCTGCCCGCGCATACGCAATGTTCACCGGAGTAACAGGCTGCCCTCGTTGCCACACGACTAGGCGGCGGAGTGACTGCACGCGGTGTTGCTGACCCGCTGCGAGCTAAGCCTGGGAAGCCAGCGCAAGGATGGCGGTCAACTCGGGCACGCGCTCGCGCAGATCAATCAGCTCCACTTCTGAGCCGAAGCTCGACGTGAACTCGCTGATCGGAATAGTCAGCGAGCCGAACTGCTGAGTGAACCGCTTTCGAAGGAAGGCGGACGAACGGTTCAAACCCCAGTCGGCACTTGATCTGGTGGTACGTAGGAAGTGAATCGGCTGCTGGCCTACCACGAACAGCTGTCGCTGCCTGCCCGAGTCGTCCAGCGCCAGATGCACCAGATCGGCGAACACTCCGCGCCTCCGCATCGCATCGGCGCCCTTCCGAATGGACACCTTGAACTCGGCCACGCGCCGATCAGTCTCGAGGTCGAACGGTCGGGTGGGATCGTTGCCAGCTGCGAGCGAGGGCCGATTGGAAATCACCTCGCCGGGCTGAGGAGGTGGCGCAGAGACTGGGCGATCACGCATGCGTGAATGACGTCGTTAAGGCGTCCGATCGTGTTGCGAACCTGCACTGCGGCTGCGGCCACTTCGATTGTCAGACCGATCGACCCCACTCGCTCGTCGAGCTTCGAGAGATCGGCTCCTAGAAGGAGGTGCTCAGCTTCAGAGACGCGCTGGGTCAGATCACCGGCGCCGAGAAAGTGAACCAGTCGGCCGATCGCGGCTGCCAAGTCGTCGTCGTGTGTTTCGGGCATCCTCATATTGTGCGTCCAAGCCGTCTTGACCGTCGGATAGACAGCGTGCGCTCCGACCGGCACGCGGCGGAAAGACGCAGGTCCACGTGTCGTCCACGTAGGGATCGCCACGCTGAGCGTGCCGCAGCCGCATCCATGTCGGAAGGTTGAGGCCGTTCAGGTGGAACCTCGCAACACTTCAAGCCACGCGGGCGCCCTTGGCCGCACGTCTTCCGCGTCCGCGTTGTGGACGACTTTTCAGTGCGTCGGTGGGCGGACCGGTTGAATCACCGAGTGAACTCAATTGACGCGGACGTCCTGGTCGGGACCTGTTACTCGACGCGCTTCGAGGCCTCTACCTGGAGCAACCGGGTCTTGTCGGCTTTGGCGACGGAGAAACGCTAAGCACGCGAGCCTTGCGGGCCAACGAGCGGGCTGTCGCTGCCCGACTTGCCGTGCATGTCGACCGAGTACGGCGGACCCGTCAGTCGACGCTCACCGTGGACATCGAGTACTCCCGCGTGCTCATGGGGGTGGCTGAAAAGATGGGGCCGTCAGGTCAGATCTTTCCCGACTTGATCGTCCACCATCGCGGCGAAACGGACCGGAACCTCCTAGCTGTCGAACTCAAGCCTGGCGTACCTCGAAACCCGACTTTGGTCGATAAGGGTGACGCCCTAAAAATGCGGCACCTCACGAATCCGGGCTGGATGCTTGGCCAGTCCGCGTATGCCCACGGTGTCTGCTTACAACTGGCGCACGATTGCGGACCCCTGCACTGGTACGAACGCGGGCAGCTCATCGAGCGTGAAGACTGGACGCCACCGGTCCTATGAGTTCATGGCCGTCGTTGACAGTGGCGGCGTCGCGGCAGTTGATCTCTGCGAGAACCGCTGCGAATCGCTGGCGTCTCGTTGCTACGACAGTTCGTACGGTGTGGCGTCGGCGCAACGTTCGGTCTCGGCGGCCGGGCAGGTGCGAGTGACCGGCTCGCGCCGGAGTGTCGCAGTCGAATGTTGCTGCGCTCGCGCACCGTTGGGATCGTTTGCGGTGATCGTGTTGCACCTTTTCGCCGTCGCGCGAGGACGCGTGCCCGCCGTTGCTTCGATTGGGCGGCGCTCGTTTTTGGACTCCGGTTGGCCCAGTGGAGGCAGGCGCTCAAAATGAGCCATGCCAGATGAAGCCACCAACAGCATCGCGCCAGTAGCGGGATGGGTTCAGGTCGTTGCGGCCGCCGTTGGTGGCTGCGTAGCAGGGGCTGCCACCTTTGGCGGAGACCTCCTCACGCCCATGGGAAACGCCATTGTCACCGCCTTGGCGACGGCACTTGGTGCGCTGGTCGTTCACCTCTTTCGATATCCGCGAACCCCAGCCGTGATTGGTGTGCTCGCCTGCGTGCTCGGCGCCGGCGTGGCGATCAATTACACCCAGGAGGAGCCCCCGCCAGGCGTAGCCGCCTTCACCGGAGGGTGTGAACCGTTCACGGTCTTCGCACAAGACCGCTGGCGGCCGCGTGGCGCAGCCGTACGTGAGGCGCCGCTCCCGAAGTCGCCGAAGATCGCCGCCTTCTCCGGTAACGCACTCGTGACTGTGGACGGTTGGGTGAGAACTCAACCCCCGTACCCCCACAATCCCGAGCCGTTTGACAACGAGTACTGGTTCCATCTGGCAGACGACTCAGGATGGGTGGCCTTCGCCGGGGTTAGAGCCGACTCGACGCCTTTCGATCCCACAGGGCTGGACCAGAACGGCGGGCGCCCAGCACCGCTGGATTCGGAGTGCAGTGGTGTGGTCCGGTACCGCAACCACGAAGAGAGTTGAGCCGTGAAGCACGACGACGGACTCGGCATGAGCGGACACGTCAAGTCGCGCCGGCAGGCGGCGCTATGACGCGGGCCGCCAACTCAGCAGCGTTGTCTCCGGGCGTAGCTAGGGTCGAAGGGTCCAGCCAGCCAATACGGGAGAACGCGTGAACGCACAGACCCCCGAAGGTGTCGTCCTGTCGATTCTCCGAGAGTCCTTACGTGCGGTCTTGTCCACCTTGGACGGAGCGGCTGACGGAACGATCTTGCCTGAACAAGTGTCGGCCCACCTCATGCAATGGGATACGACGTTCGACCAGTACCGCCACCGCTTGCCAGCGGGGGCGCAGCACTTGGGCCGGTCCGTACGAGCGGCCGTCGGCGAAGCGCTTGGTGGTGTTGCCTTGTCGAGCCTCGACAATCGAATGGTCGGCTACGAACTTGCTCAGCACGACGAACAATGGAATGAGACCGCACGCCGCTACCTGCTGGACTGCCTGAAGTGGATGGACGCGTGGGTTGCGCGCTCGCGGCTTCCGTTCCGCCAGCCGAAGATCCTTGCCTTCGACCCCTGGCTAGACGCTAGGGGTTTCTGAAAGGAAGCACTCGTACCGCCTCGAGGATTGCCGGCACGCGGCCGAAGGGCGCGCAGGGTCGCCGCTCGCCGGCTTCTAGTGCCCGACGGTGAATCGACTGCACACTGACGCATGACTTCCTTCGACGACGTGCGGGACCGCATTCGACGCTGCGCGGGGCAGACGTTCTCGACTGCCACTGGTCTTCCATTCACTTACCGCGTCGCGGGTGAATTCCTACGGGTCCAGCGGGAAGGCCGCGAGATCAACAGGTCGTTGTCGCGCACCAACTTCGAGAAGGCAGCTGTCGAGATGCCCGCGGGAAGGCCCAGCGACATCAAGGGGCGGCAAGGTTCCGCCTACACCTGGGCGATCTTGATGGACCAGCGCATCCGTCAGCGCGATTGGTAGAGGTCCTTTCCCTTTCGAGGCTCCTTCTCGTTACACCCCTGCAACGTAGGCGGTGAGGAAGTGGACGCCGTGGCGGTCGAGGTTCCCGCGGGCGCGGTCGTAGTGCTCGGTCGTGCGTGGGTCGGAATGCCGGGCAAGGATCTGTGCATCACGTAGCGGCACGCCGGCGTCGAGGGCGTTGGTGATGGCCGCGTGGCGGAGCGAGTGTGGGCTGATGTGGCGTGGGATGGCTGCGGCTTTCGCGATGCGGGCGACCATCCGGTAGGCATCCCGGCGATCGATGGGGTTCCCGGACACCGGGCGCAGGATGAGTCGGCCCTCGGTCCGCTCGCCTCGGCAGGCTTCGAGGACCCGCAGCACGGGGACGGTGATCGGCATGGTGGCGGGCTTGTCGCCTTTCCCGACGAGGTGGATCACTCGGTGTCCTCGAAGGGTTTCGGAGTAGTCCTCGATCCGGACCCCAGCGGCCTCGGATGCCCGCAGAGCGTTAATGCCGAGGAGGAACGCGAGTGCCCCGTGGTGGACGGTAAGCGTCTGCGTGAATTGGAGGAACCGGATGAGCTCGAGGCGATCCAGGCCTTGGGTGCGGGTCTCGTCGCGGTGCACCTTCGGCAGGCGTGCGTAGACGGCTGGGTCCGACGCGATGATTCCGTCGATGTGGGCATACCTGAAGTACCCGCGGACGGCGTGCATCGAGGTCACGACTGAGGACGCCATCAGTCCGGCTTGTCCGAGGTGGCGGATGTAGAGCTCGATGTGGGCGCGTTGGATCCCGATGAGCGGGTCGAGGGTGTTGGTCTCGCACCAGGAGAACCAGCGCCGTAGTTGGGGGGAGTACAGCGTGTGGGTGTGCCCGGAGTAGCGAGCAAGGTAAGACACCGCAGCGAGCTGGGCTGGTGTCATGGCATCGGGCTGGAACGGCAGGAGGGTGTTCATCGGTGTCACCTGGCGGAATCGGCCAAGCCTCACCTTGTGCGCCGAACATGGACGAGGCACTTGCCCGACGCTAAGACCGCAGGGCTTACAGGGGATCGCTGTCACCTTCGTCAATGCCCGAGTCAGGCCTGCGATCAACGGTTACGGTCCAGGCGTGGACGACACAACGGCGCCAGCCGAGAGGCAGATGCGTCTGCGGTATGCCGGCACGTGCCGGATCTGCGACGCCGCGCTGCCGGCGAAAATTGAAGCCGTCTACGAGCGCGAGACCAAGACCGTCCGCTGCCTGACCCACGATCGCGATGTGCCTAAGCCGGATCCCGCGATTGAGATTGGTGAGGCTGGGAGTTCCGCGCGGCGGGAGTTCGAACGCCGCAAGGCTGGGCGAGAGAAACGGATCCGCGACAAGCATCCGAAGCTCGGCGGTCTCATCTTGGCCCTCAGCGACGATCCGCAGTCCACCACAGCGTGGGACACCGGAGCCATCGGCGAAGAACGCCTCGGAGGCCGTCTGAACTCGATGCAGTCCGAGACGTGCCGGATCCTCCACGACCGACGCATTCCCGGTAGTCGAGCGAACATCGACCACCTCGCAGTCACCACTACGGGCGTCTATGTCATCGACGCGAAGCGGTACAGCGGACGCCCACAGCTTCGGGTCGAGGGCGGGCTCCTGCGCCCACGTGTGGAACGGCTGATCGTCGGCCGTCGGGACTGCACCAAGCTGGTCGATGGACTCCTCAAGCAGGTCGAAGTCGTCCGCACCGTCGTCGGTGACCAGGTGCCTGTGCACGGCGTCCTGTGCTTCGTCGACGCCGACTGGCCACTGATCGGCGGCGCATTCACCACACGCGACGTGCAAGTGCTCTGGCCCAAACGACTCCAATCGACCCTCACGTCACTCGGGACGCTCGACGCTCACGCGATCGAACACGTGCACCGCGAGCTCGCAAGAGCCCTACCGTCGGCCTGACGGTCAGGCTGGCACGCGGCGGTAAGACGCAACCTCTGGCCATCGCGTGCGGCTTCGCTAGGCACCTGGGTCGCAGGCGTAATGCTGGGGGTCAGGTGCCCATCTGCCGACGTCAGCGCGTGGGCGAGGTCCGCACGACATGGATCTCGCGCCCGTTGCGCGGCATCCACGTGATCGCCCCATGTCCCTCAGCTCCAAGGTCGGCGGCGTAGGACCCGAGCGGACTGCTGGTTCGCGTCACTTTCACCGGGCTCGACCACCCTTGTCCGTGGGGCTTATACCGCGCCCACAGCTCGGGAACCTGACCTTTGTTCGCCCAGATCACGAGCGCGTCACCGCGTCGGTTCACCGCGAGCTGCGCGTCGGGGTCGACCGAGTATGGCCTCTCGACTCCTGCTGCGAGGACACACGGCCTACGCCATACGCCGTTGGGGCGGCTCCGCCTGACCATGAGGTCCGGGCCGACCCACCACGCCAGCAGCACCCGGCCCTTGGCATCCATGTCGAGGGAGCGCCCAACGACTGCATCGGTGAGCGCCGGTTGTCGGACGGGTGGCTGCCAACGGCCCGACGGGGTCATTCGGAGGGTGAACTGCGAACCTCGCGGTGAGTCCGAGCCGTAGAAGATTCTGCTACGTAGGACTACCGCGGAGCCGTTGGCGCCGACAGTCAGGTCGCCCCCTAGATCCCCTCCGGCGAGGCGCCTTGGGACTTCCCAACCTCCGGTCGGCGTGCGGCGAGCGGCGTACGTCCGTGTGCGCTTGTTGTTTCCGCGAGCGAGCAGCAGCAGGACGCGTCCCGCGTCATCTATACCGACCTCTCCCGATGATGCGTCCTTCGCCACGAGTTCTGTCTGGGTCCAATCGGCTCCCGCGGCCTCGCGGTAGGAGGCGTACACGTTAAGCCGCGGACCATCGGACTGCCCCCACGTCACGACCGCGGCACCTGAGGAGTTGACCGCAAGCCGAGCGTTCCAGACGTGTCCCGTTCCGACGACCGTCGGGGAGCTCGACCACCCGCCGGCTTGGTTCCTGTCGGCGAGCACGACGTCGAAGTACTCGTTGAATGGGCTGGGGCCGCCGCTGGGCCCGCGTTCATCCGAGAGCCACATCAATGTCTGCACGCCGGTGGCGTCCATGCCTAGAGCCTCGTCCTTGCCGAAGGCGTCGAACAGCTCGCGGTGCTGCGGGTCAGGAGGCCCAGCAGGTGATTGTGGGTCTCCTGGTGCCGCTGGGTCGTCCAGTGTGCGCACTTCCCCGGAGTCCACGGACGCTGTCCATGCGATGGTCGCCGTACCGGTCAGCCCGACTGCTACATCAGCGAGATCTCCGCGCGCGCGCAGTCGGCGGGTCTTGATCGAAGTCACAGCCCATGAGCGCAGCGACTCGGTCGGACACGACTCCGAGTCAGTGTCTTCTTCCTCCCGGACGTCGATAGTCCTAGTCGCCGTCGGTGTCGCCGCGGCATCGGCCGGTCGCGCACCCGACGAGTCGGACGACCCTTTTGTCGTGCAGGCCACTTGAAGCAACACCAAGCAGCAAAGAGCACCGACTCGACGGCGACCCTTCCGCGCCTTCCGCGCTTCCATCCCGGACCCCCTCGGGGCCCGCAAGACCGACATCAGCGCATACCGCTCCATAGGTTCACCGTGCCAGCCCAGGGCTCAGCACTCCATGGCTTGGAGTCCCGGATGGCCGGGACATCTCGGCAATGTTGTAGCGCACTGGCGGCGGAAAGACGCAATCATCGCGGCAGATGAGTGCGTCGGGACGCGTACCTCGCGATACTGACGCGCATGACTGACCTGGGTGCTCGCTTTGTCGACTCGGGCGGTGAGCCGGTCGAGCTCGATGGACAACTCGTGCACATGTCGTACGTCTTCGGGTCCCTCCCTGCCGGAGTGCTGGAGCTACGGATGACCGCGCAGGGGAGCCAGGAGCAGGGCGTCGGCCTTAGTGCGGACGGCGGTTGGATCACCGTGAACGGGGAGAAGTTCAAGGAGGGCGTCTTGTGGACAGCCACCGCTCCCGACACGGTTGAAGTCAAGACCCAGCCACAGCGGGGCAGCGACTCCCTGACGGTGCGGGTGTGGAATGTCTGGAAGCACCCGAAGTGGGGCTCAACGATGGCGGGGGTCGCGAATGCTGGACTCCTCGTTGAGTTACTGAGCGCCGATGCGGTGAAGCTCCATGCCAGCGCAGGGCCGGGTGGTCCGACGTTCGATGACCTCGTCATCGAGGCGTCGTTCCGACCGGACGATGGATGAACCTCACGCGTGGGTAGGCGACGATGCCTGACTAAGGACAACCGCTCGTCGGCATGAGCGGATGTTCGAGCTAGGCGGACAGGCGGCGGAATGGCAAGCGCGGATCCGAGGTGAACTCGGCTTGCCACGATTCCGCCCCGCGGAGCACCGCCCGCCATCTCGAGTGCTTCGCCCCTGTGGCCTACCGGGACTGAGGGCCGGAGAATGTAGAAGTGGATTTGTCGGCGGTGAAGTACGTGATCACCTCGCCACTGTCTCTCGCGCGGGTGCTGTGGTGGTACGGCGAAGACCAGATGTGGACCGCGGCGCTTGAGTTGGCGCCGGCCGCGGTCGCTGACCTTGCCCCGAGATTCGCGGAGCTCCGCGCTGCGCCCGAGAGAGTTGGGTCGTGCTGGCCGGGAGCGCCCCCCGCGGACGCGTATCTGGTCTTGGGCATCATCGAGCACTTCGAAGGGCACCTACGACCAGCAACGCGACGACACCGACGCGGCGGACCGATGCCCGACGTACTCGACATCAGCGAAGACGAGCGTTGGCGTGACCCTGCCCTGGCCGAGATTTGCCGACTCGTCCGGCAACGAACCGGCGTATCGGCGAACGAACCGCACCCATGGCAACTGACCAGACTTCATGGACGATATGCCGCTGGGTGAAGCGTCGCCGTCCGGCCGGCATCCGAGGGTGCTTCGAGCAGACACCAGCGAGCCACACAGCCAGCCGTCGCCACGTGGGCGAGATGATGTAACCACCGATCGTCTCAGGTCGAGAGAGTGCGAGATGCGGTAAACGGCATCGCGCCCTATCGGTCCCCTGAACGCGGCGGAATGACGCGCCACAGCAGCGCCTGAAACGGATGGAACTACGTCGGCGGGCGGCGGCGCTGTATCTCGCTAGACCAGCAAACTGTGGAGTGCCTGGGTCGGGGAGTGTTCAGGCGCAGCGAGCGTGCTCGAGCCTCAAGCAGGCTTCCGTCTCACCTCGCACGGCGAGCCGCAGAAGGCTCATCAAGCCTGGGGATGATCTGACCTGGTATCGCGTCGACAGTTGGGACATGAGCGACTGCGACGATCAACTAGCGAAGATCCTTGCACGCCTCGATTCGTCCAACAGGAAGTCCGAAAAGGGGACTCGATGGGCCGTCGTCGCCGCGTTCATCGCTGCGTTGGGCTCACTTATTGCTGCCGTGGGCTCGTTCTTCGGCAGCTGGATGGTTGCTAAAGCGACCCTCGAGTCGACTGACAAAGACAACGTGAGCGAGCAAGCTGCATTCGTCGCCACACAACGGCGGGACTCCTATGCGACGCTCGGACACACGGTGCGCGAGCACATCCGAAGCCTGCAGCTAGCACGAGACTCACTGGAACGAAATGAGCTCCCCGATCCGCCAGTGAGCATTCGCAACGGCGAGGCGTACCGGGAAACCCGCGAGGTAGCGGTCGACACGGAGCTTGTTGGCGACGATACGGCCGGCCAAATGGCTCGATGCATAGTCGCGGGTTTCGATCACATAGGTCTTGACCTGAGGCGGATCGAGGATGAGGTCCGTAAGGGTGCCGCTTCCGCCAGCATGCTCGATGATGCGAAAACATCATTAAGGGAACTGCAGCAGTACGAGTCGACCTTCATCGAGTACGGAGCCGAGCACCTCTTCCCAGACTCGGCCACGAATCGCCCGCGCGCGGGCGGGACAGATCCGGCTTGCTCCTGGGAACTGCGGGACTTCCGCGAGCCGTGACTGCCGATTCACCATCCTGCTAGGCGAGCCGACGACCTTTACACCGGACCTGCGGCGCGGGCCGAAGTCGAGCCGCCGCGAGTTCCTCCGTTCCCTGAAGGACTTCGACTCAACCGATGGCCGGAGGTACAGGTGCGCGCTGTCTGCGGGTGGAATCCGCCGGTGTCACAGGTCGGCACCGAGGAGGCAAACACTGAACTCAAAGCCGAAAGAGAGTCCGTCGCGATGCAGACGGACCCGCGCCAGCGTCAATCGACGGTCATGCGATCGTCCCGCTTGAGCAGGGACGCGCCAATGACACACCTATGTGGACTAATGCACGCTGATGAAGCGGGAAGTGTCTAGGTCCGGGGCGTCGACTGTCCACATGTCCGTGCCTCCAACGGGGCTAGGTACAGTCGCACAAACAAATCCGGTCAGGGTTTGCCCCTGGCTGAGCGTCTGATCGTCGATGTAGGCATCGCCCGTTCCGCACCACGAGTCTCCGCTGAACTGGTCGTAGGTCTCTGACCTTCGGTGGTACTCGAAGTCCAACCAGCTCACGCTGCCTGATCCTGACCCGATGCGCGTGATGGTGACCGGGACGCGAGCATAGGTGTATCCATAGCGGCGGTCCTGGTCGTAGACGACCGTCCCGGGGGCGGCAGCGTTTTCAGCCTGCATCTCGGGTAGAGCATCGATGTCAGTCAGGCCGAACTCGTAACGCCATGGGCCGAAGTCGAAGGACGTACCGACTTCGTAAGGATGTTTCGTAGTGCCGAAGTTCTTTACGCACTTCGCGTAATGACCTTTCCGCATGTATTCGGCTTTCTCGGCCCACCGCTTGTACCTGCGGCGCTCAGTGAACTTGTACTCAGGCAGCGTTGCCCACCCGTCGTCCAGCTGCGTCCCGGGGATGGTCCAGTCGCCTCGTTCGGTGATGACATCGGCGAGCAAGTGGCCTTGGCGATCGCGCTTCGGGGCGCGTCGGTCAGCGTCGAGCCACACGACCCGGCCGGGCTTTATCCACTTCTTCAGGTCGCGCTTGGAGCCGTTCCGCATGCATGAATTCCCGCGTACCTCGGCGCCTAGCAGCCGCACCTTGAAGGCAGGTTTGGGTCCTCGTCGCAATAGCAAGAGGTCGCCCTGCAGGACCTTCACAACCTTGATTGTTCGAGGCTTCGAAGGGGTCTGTGCCGGCTCGCCGCCTCCGCCTCCGCCGCCTCCGCCGCCGGGGTTCGGGTCCGAGCCGTAGTAGTACGGCCCGGGGTTGGATTCGCATACCACGCCATCGTCATCGGCATCGAGCCCGTGCGGATCAGCACTAGGGTTGTTGTTCAGGAAGAACAACTGCGCCGCCTGTTGCGACCCAAAATCGGCGCAATCCTTGTCAACAGCGTGTGCTGGAGCCTGGACCGATACGACACCTACCGCAGCAGTGAGCACAAAAACAAGAACTCGCATCAGAACCCCCGAAAAGTGAATGCGACGATCGTTTATAGGATCTCTCCGGGGCGGACCTTGTCCACGGGACCGCCACGAAGGCTTGCCGCACGAAGGCCCGACATTCTCTCAAGGGGTCGCCCGGTCAGAGGTCGTGTTCATGGTGCCACCGAACGTCGGCGCAATGTCGCGTCCCGGACGGTACGCGGCGCAATGTCGCGCCGCGGACGGTACGCGGCGCAATGTCGCGCGCCCGGACGGTCCTACCTGGACACCGGCCTCGCGGTGGTTGTCCTTTTGGGACGCAGAACGGTGGAGTCAGGCGTCCTGATAGCTGACAGGGTCTCCATACTGGGGAATCTGCGTAACACTCATCTCGAACTCGCCGCTCGGTCCGGCCTACTCTGCTTCCTGCGCCGGCGGCGGCGCCGGGTGTCGAGCATTGAGCCACAGGCCCATGGATTGCGCAGTTTCTGGGCTCAACTCGAATTCTACGTCGGACCTCGATCCGTCTCCGTGGGTGAGCTCGAGGCTCACTATCTCGGTTCCGCCAAGGTCGCTGAAGTGGCCAGCGGTGGAGCTGAAGCTTGTCAAGAGGGGCGGCAAATCGTTGCCCATCAAGACGTGCGCCGGAGATGCCGCCGCTCCGCTGCTGCCGTGTTGCCAGAGCCAACGGTCCCCGCGTTCCACCGCCTCCGAATGCGCAAGGCAGAGCAGGACCTGTAGCAGCAGCCGATTAGGGGGGCTGACTCGAAGGACTCGGTGAACCGGGTCGGTGCATCGGAGGACGCTGCATTGCGCGATCGGTCCGTCGGCCATATCGAGACGGTACACACGCCCGCCTTCCTGCGCGCGAGCGATTCCGCTGAGCGCGCCATGAGCGGCAAAGACGCAGGGTCGATGGTTCAAGTTCACTGTTGGCCGGGTGGGACTGTCCGCGCTCACAAGCGCGTCCGTCCGAAGGGAACCTCTTGCGCCTCCATCGCGGACGGAGCTCGCCGCGTGAGTCCCTTAGAAGTGGGATTGGCCCCCAGTTGAACTGGGGGCCAATCGACAAAAGCAGATACGTGTTGTGCCTAGCAGGTCATGTGGAGCCAGCGTCTCGGCCTCGGCGGACCACCTTCGTGGAGCGGGAGGCATGCACAGACCAATATGAAGATGTCATCTTATGCTAACCGGGGTCGTAAGGCTTAATCATCTCGATCACTTGTCCTTCTTTGAGGTACTAGCCTTGTAGGAGATCGAGAACTTGCTTCCAAACTTGGTGTTGATATCCGCGTCGCCATGGTGGTCCTTGGTCTTCCGACCCGCTGAAAGAACCATCTTCAGAGCAACGAGGTAAAAAACACCTGCAACGACAATAAGTACCGATGCGGTTTGGAGGAGACCGATCGCCAGGCTGGCGGCGGTCTCCACAGATCCTCCTACAGGCCCTTACGGACCGTCATGTAATTGACCTCCTGGTCATCCGTGTCGGCTTGCGCTTCAAGTGTGACGCTCGCTCCGCGGCGGGACAAGCCTCAGCTTGGATACAGCACGTTCCGACGCAGTCCACTCGGGGCGGGGAGGTGATCGGTAGGCGGACTGTTGACGGACGCCTGCGGGCTGTGACCAGGATGAAGCCGCGGTCGAGTGGAAGCGCGGTCGTAGGTGGCGAAAAGCGGCCATGACGGACGGCGCCGGCAAGCGGCGGAGTGACGCTGATCGCAAACGCCTGATAGTGGCTCTCGACGGCCTCCGCGCCAGAGCGACCCTGACCAGGAATCACGACGATCAGGCGGAGCAAGTACACGTAGTCCGGGGGGCAACCTACCACCGACAGAGGCTGCAAGAGACGTGCTCGACCTGCGGCAACTCAACCACTTAGCCCGTCGGCTTACACGCTCCGCCGACCGGCGGCTCGGTTGACGAGGTCGTCACTTCTCACAGATCCTTCGCTGGTTCCTCGAAGCCGCGCTTGTGGGGCCACGACGCGTCGTAGCGTCCTCGCAGGCGACGGAGGTCGAGCGCATGCGACCCACGGGTGGTGTAGAAGGGGCTCAAACGATGCGGCGATGGACGGCGACGATGGGCGCGGTCGTGACGGCCGCATTGATAATGGGGCTGCTGTCCGCTGCCCCGGCCAGCGCAGCGGACTGGCGCGATCGCGGCTGGTACGGCTGGCTGAAGGTCAAGATCGTCGGTGAGGAGCCTGCCGGGTGTGACGACTGGGCGTGTTGGGACGGCCACGGGACGAACACAGAGGTGTTGTACCGGGTCACCGGCTCCAAGGCGCATGTGCTCACGGCGACCGGCACGGCATGGTCGGACGTGTCCTCATTGTCGTGCGCCAAGCACGAAACATGGCAATTCTTAGGCGCCGGTACGCCGTTGCGTTTCGGCAACGAGTTCACGGTGGAACCGCAGGGTGCTTCGGGGTACCGACTCTCGGCGTTCACAGTCATGGCGAGGGTCCTACACACCGTGGACGACTGCGCCGGCTACCGGGAGGAGTACACCGACCAGCCCGTCGACGCGTATGTCGGATGCGGCGCCCGGCCGACGTTTGAGGGGGATCCGGTCCCCTGTCAAGCGTCGAACCGCGAGCGTCTCTCTGGCACCGCGCAGTACGTCGAGCCGACGAGCCATGGCAACTGGTCCACCACCGCGGCGTGGAACCTGTCAGCTGACCCGGACAAGGACCCGTGCCTTACGGACCCGGCATGTTCGGCTGGCGACCTCAAAGTGTCGGTGTCCGACTCTGGAACCGGTGGCGACTTGGGGGCGGTGTGCGGCGACGCGGCGTTCACGTGGCGTGCGATCACTGGTCGGAAGACGACAGTGAAGAAGGGCGAGGGCGCATGCGTGTTCCTCGTCGGGAACCGCCTCAGCAAGCAGCTGATCAAGACATCTGTCCAGTACGGCGTACCGGTCGGGAAGGCGTTCGCCGGAACGCTGCTCCGAGAGGGGGTCGCCCGGTATGGCAGCGACGCCGCCTCGTGGGGCGCGAAGGCGCTGACGAAGTACGTCGTCATGCGGTCCATCGCGAAGTCGATCGGCACGGTCGCGGTACGCATCAACCAGATCGTGCTCGCAGGGAAGGCGGCCGGGTTGCTGGCGGTGCCACTGGCCGGCGCGTTCGTGGTTAGCCAGATCAAGGGCAACGACGCGTGCATTCAAGTCATCGTCGACAAGGACGGGACCTCGCACCGCGTCGATTGGTCGATGGTGTACTCGCACGCCAGCGAGAAGCGGCTCACCCAGGCGAAGGTGTACCGCAAGGACGCCAAGCGGTTCCAAGTCGACGACTACAAGCCGGTGCGCGTCGGGATGACGTGCGCACATGACGGCAGCGTGACCGTCGAGGGACGCCGCTCTGACGCGTTCCGGTCCAGCGTCTCGACGTGGTGGCATAGTCAGTAGCGAGGTGTTGGCGATGGCGTGAGCACCAAGCCGATCGAAGCGACGCGGAGCAGTGACGGGCCCTTCGACATGGACCGGCCCGTGCTCGCCAACCATCGGGGGAGCGAATTAGCCCTGGCGATCCGGCTGCGGAACCGCGGCCGCATGGCGGTCGACGCATCCGCTCATCGGCCGATCCGGATCTTCGAACTGCGCCGCCAGGCGGCGAAAGGACGCACCTGCCCGGCGAACTGCACGGGTCAGGTGCGTCCCTTGGGCGCCTCAGTCCGTAGTTGTCCACTCTTGGGAGCAGCAGTGATCGCTGCTTCCGCTCTACGCTCCGGTCAGCGGCTCTACGGCACGTGGGCTAATTGTTTCTTAGTCGGATGGCGTGATTGTGCTCTTCTCGATCGCATGAGCCTTGCTGGTCACATGCGTATGCCGTGATGCTGAGGGTCGCGTCCCCGGTGACGTAGCGGCGGGTTGTGGGCGTCACCGTGGCGTGCCATGAGGTCCTCGGTGGGGAGCAGTCGATTTCGGTGTAGAAGGGGCCAGTGACTTGTGCGCTGGTGACTGTTTGCGTGAGGTCGCCGAAGACGTAGACATGGGTGTTTCGGTCGCACGTGATGGAGCCGCTGAGAATTGCGCCGCCCGTTTTCGGAGTCAGGAGGCTCCAGGGATTGATTTCCATTCCGATGTCGAGCGGCCTCAGGACTGTGATCGTGAAGCTGGCCGTCGCTTGGTTGCCGGAGTTGTCGATGGCCGTGCATGTGACTGTGGTGACACCGAGCGGGAACGTGCTCTGGGATAGCGGTTCGCAGCTTAGGTCTGGATCGGGGTCGATGTTGTCCGTCGCTGAGGCGGCGTAGGAGACGAGTGCGCCCTCCGCGTCGGTGGCGGTAATTGTCATGTCACCTGGGGTGGTGATGGTCGGGGCTCGTGTGTCGGAAACGGCGGATGAGTAGACCTCGGCGCGTTCGCCTGATTCGCCTCCTGCGACCAGCACGTCACCGCCGGGCAGGGACGCCGCGGCGTGCCTGCCTCGTGCCGTGTGCATGTTCGCGGTGGAGGTGAACGTCCCGGTGCTCGGCTCATAAATCTCGGCACTGGCCAGTGTCGACCCCGTGTACGGGAAGGCGGTGAAGCCGCCTGCCAAGAGGACGGTCCCGTTGCTGAGCACCGTTGCGGTGTGCGAGCCTCGCGAGTCGGACATGTCGCCCGTCGGTGCAAACAAGCCGGTGGCGGGGTCGTAGAGCTCGGCGCTCGCCACAGACGCACCGGGGTGACCGGAGTGGCCTCCCGCAATCAGCACCATGCCATTCCGCAACTTGGTCGCTGTGTGGTTTCCGCGTCCGGCGGTCATGCTTGCTGTGGGGGCGAATGTGCCGCTGTCGGGGTCGAACAGCTCTGCTGTTGCCTGTGCTGGCGGGTCGTCTAGGTCGTTGTAGCCGCCAGCCACCAGCACCCGTCCATCGACGAGCAACGTCGCTGTGTGATCCTGCCGACTGATGTTCATGTCGCCTGTGGGTGCGAAGCTTCTCGTCGCGGGATCGTAGATTTCAGCGCTCGCGAGCGCCGAGTTGCGGAAGTTGAATCTGTGTCCGCCCGTGATCAGGACGCGGCCGTCGGCCAGGAGCGTCGCAGTATGGAAGGACCGCGCAGCAGACATGTCCCCGGTGGGCGTGGATGTGCCGGTTACGGGATCGTAGAGCTCGGCACTCGCGAGGGACGTGTCGCCGGCTTGGCCGCCGGCGAACAGGATCTTCCCGTTGTGGAGGAGGGTTCCGCTGAATGCCCAGCCCCGATCCACGGTCAGGCTGCCAGCGCGGCTGAACGTGGCGGTCGTCGGGTCGAAGACTTCCGTTGTGCGGCCAGGTGCCATGAGAACCTGGCCGCTGGGCAGTTCGATCGCGGGGAAGGACATGCCGCCGGTGGCCATGTCGCCAGTTCGCGACCAACCTGCCTGTGCCGTCGCCGCCTCGGCAACGACAGCCAGGTGGGAAAACATGAGCGTCGTTAACGCGGCCAACACCGATATCCAGCGCGTCAGCGGCAAGTTCGGCTGTCCTAGTGCGGATGGTGTAGTCATCTCAGCTCCATTCGTTGTTTGTGAGACGTCACCCTGGGAGTAGCGGACCGGTCGGTGTGGCAGCGGATGCCGTCGAGCGGCGACATCACGTTCCGGCGCGATCGGCGGACATTGGCGTCGTGAGTTTGGCGTCGATCGATCCACCTTCGGGCGACCATGCCGCGACTATGACCGTGCCGTGCCGCGGGTGGCTTGGGGCTACAGTCCCGACTGGTTCGGGAAGTTCGACTCGATTGCGACCCGGGTTGATGTCAGCACGTGCAGCGCCTGGGATATCCCGAAACGGGGGGTGGGCGTCCCACGCGAGCCGCTCTGCGTTCACTTACACGCCGGCGACGTAGGCGGTGATGAAGTGGACGCCGTGACGGTCGAGATTTCCGCGGGCGCGGTCGTAGTGCTCGGTGGTTCGTGGGTCGGCGTGCCTGGCGAGGATCTGGGCGTCGCGGAGCGGGACGCCCGCGTCGAGGGCGTTGGTGATGGCGGCGTGGCGGAGCGAGTGTGGGCTGATGTGTCGTGGGATGGCCGCGGCTTTCGCGATGCGGGCGACCATTCGGTAGGCGTCTCGGCGGTCGATGGGGTTGCCTGAGACGGGGCGCAGGATGAGCCGTCCCTCGGTACGGTCGCCGCGGCAGGCCTCGAGGACGCGCAGCACGGGCACGGTGATCGGCATGGTGGCTGGCTTGTCGCCCTTCCCGACGAGGTGCAGCACTCGATGTCCGCGAAGGGTTTCCGAATAGTCCTCGATCCGCACTGCGGCTGCCTCGGATGCTCGTAGGGCGTTGATGCCGAGGAGGAAGGCCAGCGCTCCGTGGTGGACGGTGAGCGTCTGGGCGACTTGGAGGAAGCGGATGAGCTCGAGGCGATCCAGTCCTTGGGTGCGGGATTCGTCGCGGTGCACCCGTGGCAGACGCGCGTAGACGGCCGGGTCCGACACGATAAGTCCGTCGATGTGGGCGTACTTGAAGTAGCCGCGGACGGCGTGCATCGAGGTGACGACCGAGGATGCGATCAGCCCGGCTTGTCCAAGGTGTCGGATGTAGAGCTCGATGTGGGCGCGCTGGATCCCGACGAGCGGATCGAGGGCGTTGGTCTCGCACCAGGCGAACCAGCGCCGCAGTTGGGAGGCGTACAGCGTGTGGGTGTGCCCGGAGTATCGGGCGAGGTAGGAGACGGCAGCGAGCTGGGCGGGCGTCATCGCATCGGGCTGGAACGGCAGGAGAGTGTTCATCGGTGTCACCTGGCGGAGTCGGGAAGCCCCGACCTGGTCCGCCGAATGAGGACGAGGCACTTGCCTGAGGCTAGGGCCGCGCCGCTGACCCGAGAACAAGGCGTGACAGGCATGCGGCGAAAGGACACGGCTCGTCGACTACTGACCGCGATGTGGGATTTCGATTCGCGGGGCGAGCTCGCGCCGGGGGCGGCCGAGCGGACGTCGACAGGTACGTACAAGAGGCAGGACAGGTTGGCGGCCTTAAGAGCGCGCCGTTTTGGAGTCAGCCGCACAAGGCAGTGGTCAGCAGCCCGTCGAGAACCGTGTAGGACCCTGCATCGCTCACCATCGCGACGACCGCGCGCTCGCCGTTCTCGCTCGTCCAAGCCTCGGTGAGGAAGCCCGGCACAGCGCCGCCATGACCAATCACCGTGGCGCAGCGAACATGTCTGCGACCTAGGCCGAGCCCGTACTCGACGTTCCCGCCGTTGCGCAGTTCCCCTCGAGGGCGCGCCATGTCCTCGAATGCCTCCGCGTCTAAGAGCTCTCCCGACGTCAGGCCGCTGAGGAATGCGTCCAGGTCACGCGCGCTGGACACCACGCCGCCCGCCGCCCAGGCGAAGCTCAGATCGTCGTGCGTGACGTCCCGCCGTCCCTCGTAGCCATGTGCGCGGGGAGGATCCGTCACGCGAGCTTTCGCCAGCGACGTGTCGCGCATGTCAGACGGCGCAAAGATTCGCTCCTGCAACACCTCCTCAAGGCGGTTGCCGGTCACGCGTTCCACGATGAGGCCGAGAACTATGTAGTTGGTGTTGGAGTAGCTGCTTTGCGTGCCGGGCGCGTGCACCGGTGCTTCTGTCGTCGCCAGGCGCAAGAGCTCGGGTGGATCCCAGCCGGGCGTCCACTCGAAGCGAGGTGAATCCGTGAAGTTGTACAGGCCACTGCGGTGGGCGAGAAGCTGTTCCACCGAGATGCGGTCGCCGCGCGGAACCATTCCTGGGAGCCAGCTCCGCACCGAGTCACTCAGGCTGAGCTTTCCTTCCTGCACCAGCTGGATGACGGCGGTAGCGACCATCGTCTTGGTGACGCTGCCGACCGGGAATCGATGTCGGGCGGTGACCGCGCCTGGCTCGCCGACGACGGCATGCCCGCCCGAGACGACACGTGTCTCGTCCCCTACCCGCACCAGCACGACCGCTCCCGGGTACGTACCCCGGTACGCCTCGAGGAGATACTCGATCTCATCCGCCGTTTCGTCAGCGTTCGGCCCCTCGGTAGCCGCTGTCCGACTGGATTCCGGTCCCACCGAGGGCGTCGGATCGGCTGTGACTGGGCTGCCCTCTGAGCAGCCTCCCAGCGAGAGTGCGAGAACACAGGTGAATGCGGCCAATCGGCGCATCGGACCATTCTCGCCCCGCCTTCGGCGAGACCAACATCCCGTCTAGACCGGCGTGCGGTGCCCCGCTCACTGTGTCCCCTGAGGTGCTCAGGCGATAGGCCCGTGAAGGGCGTCGCCTGGTTGTCGATCGCACTGCCTGCCCAGTTCCCGGCGGAATGGGCTAGGTCGGCATGACACCGATTCGTGCAGCAATCCCGGACTCTTGTTGCGGCGATGGGAGGTGTCTAGCCCGCCGGGTCCGCGTGTCTAGGCACGAGCCGACGTCACGCGCACACTTGATTCATGCGTGCGAGACAGCGACGCGGCCGCCAACGAACCGGGGGCACGCTCCTGGTCGTCGCGGCCCTCGTCGTGTGGTCGGCCGGCGACGCGGCGAAGGCCTCCTCGGGGGCCAAGCCGCGCGTGGCTGCGACCGGGGTTGTGGGTGCAACACACGCGTCGACCCCTGCGGTGCCTCGCGCATGCCGCACCCAACCATCGAGCGCGTGGACGATCGACGAGCGCAGGACACTGGTCGATCCCGTGGCCGGCACCTTGGGAGACCTCGTCGTGGACCGCAACGGGACCGCGACACTCGCACGCCGCGACTGGGCTGACGACGCCCGGATCGTTCGCACCTCGAGCCTTCCCGCGGCGCCGGGCGACCCGCAGACAGTGCCCGGCCCACCCCAAGGCGAGCCTGACCCGGACGAGCACGTGTCGACGTTGTTCCCCGACTACGACGACCACTTGGGTGTCGACGACTCCGGTGCCCTGACTACCTTGTTCCTCCAAGACCGGCTCCTGCAAAACGGACAGCTCGCCCCCCTGGGCTACAACCTCGCGCTCTCCGACCGACCGGCGGGAGGAACCTGGCTACCAACGCCCCACGTGGCAGACGTCGGCCAGATAGACCGCGCCCGACTGCACGTCAACGCATCCGGTGCAGCAGTAGCACTCTGGAACCGCTACCAAGGCCGCCTGCGTCTCTACGTGTCCTACCGGCCGGCCGCCGACGCAGCATGGACGCCCGCACAACGCCTGGCACCCGCCGCCTCCTTCTCCTGGGTCTCCGGCATCGACGACAGCGGCCGCGTCGTGGTCGGCTACGCCACCCACCCCGCAGACATCCGCTTCGTCACCGGCACTCCCACTGCCGGCTGGAGCCGGCCCCATCGGTTCCCCGACGGCATAGTCGAGGACTTCGCCGTCGGCGCAGGAGGCCACGCCCGCGTGACCCTCCTCCACGGCTCCGTCCACTCGAACTTCGACGATCGACGGACCTACACCATGTCCCCCACCGGCCGGTGGAGCCGCGGCGTCCCGCAACCGAGCACCGACAGCCTCCGAACCGTGACCGCCCTCGACGGTGCCGGGCGCGCGACCAGCATGCGGTGGGACAAGGAGCAGCTCGTCGCCCGCACGAGCGACCGCAACCGCCAGTGGCGCAAGCCATGCGTCCTAGCCCAAGGACTGCGAGGAAGGCGCCACACGTCCGAAGCGGACGACCACTTCGCCGTCAACTCCCGCGGCGACGCCGTCGTCATGTACCGAACCTGGAACCGCGCACGCGGAACCCACCTGTGGGCGTCCTACAAGCCCGTAGGGCAGCCGTGGACCGAACCCATCAAGCTGCCCGCCGGCGCCACCCGCCGCTACGCCGAGGCCCGAGCTGCCATCGGACCCGCCGGGCACGCCGCCGTCGGCTGGTCAGCGCGCAACCACAAGCGCATCACCATCGTGCGGATGTCCCCTGTTCCCTGACCGCCGAAGCAAAGAGGTACGCACAGCAGCTCCATGATCTGGACATCGCCAGATCCGGATGTCGCGAGCGTCCCCGACAGGCGGCGCAATGTCGCGCCCCGGACGGTACGCGGCGCAATGTCGCGCCCCGGACGGTACGCGGCGCAATGGGCTAGGTCGGGCTGCGCCGATGCGTGCACCAGGCCCATTTAGTCGTCGTGCTTCAGCGAATGTCGCTTGGCACGACTATGGTCCGGCGTCATGTGGGCTGAGGTCTTCAAGGTCGCGCTGGGGTCGGCCGGCGCACTACTCGTGTCGTGGGCGGTCTTCGCGTTCAAGGACGGTGGCAGGCGAGGAGCAAAGCGGCGCGCTATCCGGGAAGACCTCGAGCTCATCAAGTTGCTCGATGCGCCCGAGCATGAGGACGCACGGCAGCGGATCCGCGCGCGAGTGACAGTGCTATTGCAGCAGTACGAACCCGACGCAGACGCCATTAGGAACAAGCGCTCGCGGCGGCTTTGGGGAGGTGGGTTCGCAGGGGCCGCGATCGCGGCTGTGGCCGCGATCGGTTCGTTCGAACTCGAGTCAACCTGGGCCAGCCTGTTGCTCGGAGGCGTGCTTGGAATCGGCGTGAACATCGTGCACGACGTCGCGATGTGGCACTTCGATCGCTCCGAGCAGGATGCGGCCGTCGAGGCGACCCTGCAGGGGGTCTTGGGGACTGTATCGATGAGCGCTGAAGGAGTGGTGTCCAAGCCCGCCGAGACCTCCGGGTCGGACGCTTAGCTCATCCCGACACCTGACAACTGCGTCTATTGCGGCATGAAAACGAGCACCAGGAGCGCCCCGATTAACTGTCCTCCGCATCTCGGCGTGAGCAATGCTCGAGCGGACGCCACCAAGCGGCGCAATGTCGCGCCCCGGACGGTAAGCGGCGCAATGTCGCGCCCCGGACGGTACGCGGCGCAATGTCGCACGTGTAGCGCCGAGCCCGCCGGGGCCTTGATGTTGCAGCGGACCCCGATGTCGGTGCTGGCTCCTAGATTGCAGACATGGCGAATCGTCGCGCACTGTCTGAAGCTGACCTCGAGGAGATCGCGTCCTCATTGGCCGCAGGACAACCTATGACGGCGATCGCCTCACGCCTCGACGTGTCTTACAAGACGGTGCAGCACGCGCGTCGAAAGTTGGGGGTCGAGGTGAGCCGGAATCGAGCCCGGCCGACGTATCCGGCGGAACTTGGCGACCAGGTTGTTCGACGCTATATATCCGGTGAGTCCACAGGTCAGATCGCCCGAGCCATCGGCGCCTCCGATTCTTGGGTCCAGGGCAAACTTCATGCTGCCGGCGTCGCGCTTCGACCCAGCGGGAAACTTGCCGCGCGAACTGAGGAGTTGTCTGAGCGTTACCGGAACGGTGAGTCGTCTGGTCAGATTGCCGCTGCAATAGGTGTAACCGACACCGCAGTCCTGTCCAGGCTCAAGACGGTTGCCCGCCGCGAGCCAGGATGGGCTGCACGCGCGTTTGCAGTACGGCACGACGCCTTCAGCGACCCCTTGAGCTCGGCCGCGGCCTATTGGGCTGGGTTCTTGATGGCGGACGGATGTGTCTACGACACCGGCCGCGTCACCCTCGCACTACAGGAGCGAGATCGTGGACACGTCGAAGCATGGTTGAACTTTTTGGGGAGCTCCAACAAGCCATTGCAGTCACAACCCGTTAGCGCCAGCCGGACGCACCCCGCGGTGCGAGGACAGGTGAGTAGCCGCCGCATTGTCGACGATCTTGTTCGGCACGGCGTGGTGCCGCGGAAGACGCTTGCTGGCGTACCTGCCAGTGATGTTCTCGTCGCCAGCCCCGATTTCTGGCGAGGCATGATCGATGGTGACGGCACGGTCGGGCTCGCTCGCGGAAAGTACGGTCCGGTGCTGAGCCTCTGTGGGTCCCCCGTCATCATGGCTCAATTCGCAGGTTTCCTGTCGGTTGCGTTAGACGACTTCCGCCGCCCGAGCGTGCTCGAGCGCAAAGACTCAGGAGTCATACGTGTCGTACAGATGAGCGGCGTCCGCGCACGGCGAGTTGTTGACCTTCTTTGGGGAGCCGTCGATCTGGACTCATCCTCGGAGTCCCGCGGGGGCTTCTCTGCGCACCCATGCCTCCAGAGGAAGGTTCCTCGCGTGCGGTCTGCACTCGGTTGGAGGACACGAAGTGAACTCGGACTCGCCTGACGCGACGATGCGGCGATAAGACCAGCACTGTGCGGCCAGACGGGGCGCCATCGGCGGTGTCGAGGGCCCCCGCGCGCCACCCATGTCCACTGCCGACCGGGGGCATCAACCTCGGATTCGGATGTGTTGGCCGTGGCTGGCAGTTTGATGTCTACCGGTTGCGCCGGGCGCTTGGACGGTCCTGCGGTCGACTGCGAACATCTTCCCGTGGAGAAGCACCAGAGCGACACGTGTCGGCCCTGGGCGCACTAGGGTGCTATCGACCGGTCCGCTACGAAGGACGTGTGATGGCTGCTCGTGACGTCGCGATCGACGGTGCTTCTGTAGTCGTACGAGGCAACTTCAACCCTGCGATTTTCTCTCCGCGATGGTTCCTCGACGAGGAACTCATTGGATCGGCCGAGTTCGAGGACTCTGCTATCGAAATCATCAGTCCGAACCTCACTGTGTTCCGCATGGGCTGGGCCAATGTGCATTCGTCCAGCGACACCTTCCAGGTGAACACCCGCGACCAAGACGAGTTCGAGCGGTTGCGTGACCTCGTAGCTGGCGTTCTACGGACCTTGCGTCACACCCCTGTGGCCGTTCTGGGCTTGAATCGAGACATTCACATCCGGGTTCCTGACCGAGAAGCCCTTGACCGTATAGGTGACAGGATCACCCCTAAAGACATTTGGAACCCAACGCTTCCCTTAGCGGGACTTCGAGGAGTCACCATGTGGGGGAGTCGTCAAAACCAATACGGCGGACACATTCAGGTGACCGTCGAGCCCTCGCTTCGCGTCCCCAACGCGGTCTACGTGTCACACAACGACCACTACGATCTGTCGGTCCACGACAGCCCCCCTGTCGACCGGGTAACCGCCTACGATGAAGATACCGACGTGACTGCAACCAGCGGAAAATTGGAGGTGGCTTTGCAGGTCCTAAGCGAGTCTTGGTCCCAGTCGATGACTGCCGCCGACGAGATGGCGGGCGCCATCGAATCTCTAGGGCGCATCCCGTGAGCACTAGAACAGCGTCGCGTGAAAATGACACGAAGAACTTCACTGGGTGGCAGGACGCGGTCCGCTGGCGTTCCGAGCTGCTCAAACAGGTCAGACGAGACACTGATGCGGCGGGACAAATGCCTGCTAGCTCGGCGGCGGATCAGAACGAGGCTCTTCGTTTTCTTTCGTCGGTCAAGCAGCAAGCTGACGTGGCGGCGCAACGCGTTGAGCGGGTTGGCCGAATCCTAAGTTCGGATCGCCCGGCAGTGCCAGATGCCATCCGTGTTTCGGGCATGCAGAAGTGGGAGGGCCGCGTCCTGTCATCCGACGCAGACATGTTCACGGCTGAACTGGTACCTCTCGACGAAGACACATCAGACTTGAGTCTGGTTGCGGACTTTCAGCAGTCGCAGCTAGGTGCGGACGCACCAGCGATCGCCGGCGACGTCGTCTACGTGACTGTGCGTGAAGTGCGTGGAGCTCACGGTTACCCCTCTCGAACCTCAGGGATACGCCTCCGGCGGCTGGGCGCTTGGATGAAAGAGGAAGTTGACGATCAGCGCGCCCGCGCACAAGAGATGGCCGACATCCTCGGTCGCTTCACGCACTGATGACTCGGCGCAAGGTCGCGCGCAACGCGCCGCCGGGGGCCGACACCTTTGAGGTGTCGATCTTTGGTCCAGGCAAGGGGGAAGCCCTCGCGGTGCACCTTGGTGGGGGCGACTGGATCACCGTCGACTCGTGTGTCGAGCAGAAGACGAAGATTCATCCCGTTCTTCGCTACTTCGAAGACATCGGCGTGGACGCGGCGCAACAAGTGCGCTTGGTTGTAGGCACTCACGCCCACGACGACCACGTCGCCGGCATCAGTTCGTTGTTCGAAGCGTCAAGCTCCGCCAAGTTTGTTTCCTCCCCTGCACTGACCTCTGAAGAGTTCCTTGCTTCCGTCGAGGCGGACGAGGACATAGAGTCGCAAATGCGGAAGACAGTGCGGGAAGAATATCGGTCGCTTGTTAGCCAAGTGCTCGGCCGTGGTTTAGACGCGAGCGGACGTGGTTCGTGGCTGCACGCCATAGAGCAACGTGTTCTCTGGGAGCGCCCAAGCACCGCGACCTTGGCGCCCGCTCGTGTCGTCGCTCTGTCTCCTTCCGATGTGGCCATCGCCAGGTCCCGGTCATACTTGGCATCGGGGCTCGCAAAGGCCGGAGATCGTCGCCGCCTTGCAGCAGCTGACCCTAATGATTTCTCAGTGGCCCTCTGGGTTGAGTTTGGTCGCGAATCCGCGTTGCTGGGCGCTGACCTGGAAACGGGGCCAGCTGGCTGCGGCTGGCAGGCAGTGATCGCGTCGCATCGTCCCAGCGCATCGGCAAGCCTGTTCAAAGTGCCGCACCATGGATCGGGCGAGGCGGACCTTCCTGCAGTCTGGAGCCAGTTACTCTCCGCTTCCCCAATCTCAGTGTTGGCGCCGTTTCGGAATGGATCTGTCCAGCTGCCGACCGACGATGATGTGAGTCGACTCGTGGCCAACTCCAGCGCGGTGTATGCGGCAGCTTCATCAAGGTGGCCAACGCCTTCTCGCGCCGTCCAGCGCGCCAGGTCAACCTTGTCCGGTGTCGCTCAGAATGTCCGCGAACCTCACGGCCTGGTCGGGCAAGTACGGGCTCGTCGTAGCGGTGGCGACGCCGACTGGTCGATGGAGTTGTTCAGTCCAGCGCTCCGCTTGGAGTAGTTGCACAGGTGCAAGCCATTACTCGCTGAGTGCCCGGTGAACTTGGTCGGGCGCCCTTGCGTTGTTAGACGTTTCGGTGACGCGCCCGTCCTGGGATTTCTGCGTGCGCCCCGCGCGAGCGTCTGCGTCCGTGGCGGTCGAGGGTCCGCGGGCACGGGGCGTAGCGCTCGGCGATGCGGCGTTGACGGCGAGGAAGGGGACGGCCGTGGCGCAGCCGCGGACGGGACGAGCGCTACCGTGCGGTGCATGACAGAGGAGTGGACAGGTGGACATCTCAACGACGGCGCTTGGTGGTGGGGAACAGCGCTCGACGGAATACTGGGTGGAATCATTGGGGGCTTGTTCACGGCCTTCGCTGTTGTGCTAACTATCCGCCATGAGCGCCTGTCGCAGGTCCGCGCGAACGTCCGGGACTCAGCCTCCGCGCTAATCGTGTCGTCTGTCCTGCTGCCTGCCAAGGTCAGGAACGGCACTACCGGCGATTCTGAGGCGGTGCAGGAAGTCCTGGCTCGCAGTATTGATCTCATGTCGAAACTCACGGGGAAATGGCCATCGGTGGCAGTTGAACTTCAGCAACGAGTGGACCACCTCCTCGCGGTGTGGGGCGCCGCTAGGAAAACGGACGTGACCTTTGGAACTCCTCCCGTATCAACTGCGGTCTCCGAGGTGGTGATCGTCGCCAACAACTGGGTGATGGCTAGCCCCAAGCCGGACAGGCGACGAGAACGCAAGGCGGCGCAGGTGCGTGCGAGTGCCTGGGTGCGCTAGTTGGGTAAAGGCGAGCGCCGGCAGCAGTCTTGGCGGGCACCGGGTCGCGTCATAGTGGGCGAAAAGCTGCGCCGTTGTCTGTGGTATCGCGTACCTCGCACCGTCTGGGAGCGGCGCCCCCGTGGACCGCACCGGGCCACACACCAACGAAGAACGACCCCTGACGCTGGAAGACGTTGAGAGGTGTCTTCGCAGGTCAGGGGCCGTTCCAAGCGCTTTCACGCGACCGTCAGGCCACGCGGGATCAGATGTCGTAGTACAGCTCGAACTCGTGCGGGTGCGGCCGCAGCTGGACCGGCGCGATCTCCTGCGTCCGCTTGAAGTGGATCCAGGTCTCGATCAGGTCGTCGGTGAAGACGCCGCCGGCGGTGAGGTACTCGTGGTCCGCCTCGAGCGCGTCGAGGACCGCTCCGAGGCTGGTCGGCACCTGCTCGATGTCTGCCATCTCGTCCGGCGGCAGCTCGTAGATGTCCTTGTCGACGGGCGCGGCCGGCTCGGTCTTGTTCTGGACGCCGTCGAGGCCGGCGAGCATCAGCGCCGAGAAGGCGAGGTAGGGGTTGGCCGACGGGTCGGGGAAGCGGGTCTCGACACGCTTGGCCTTCGGGTTCGCGCCCGTGATCGGGATGCGGACCGAGGCCGAGCGGTTGCGCGAGGAGTAGACCAGCGAGATCGGGGCCTCGAAGCCCGGCACCAGTCGGTGGTAGGAGTTCACCGTCGGGTTGGTGAAGGCCAGCAGCGACGGGGCGTGCGCCAGGATGCCGCCGATGTACCAGCGCGCGACGTCCGACAGGCCGGCGTACCCGGTCTCGTCGAAGAACAGCGGCTCGCCGTCCTTCCACAGCGACTGGTGCACGTGCATGCCCGAGCCGTTGTCGCCGAAGATCGGCTTGGGCATGAAGGTGACCGACTTGCCCTGCTCCCACGCGGTGTTCTTGATGAGGTACTTGAACTTCATCACGTCGTCCGCGGCCTTGAGCAGCGTGTCGAACCGGTAGTTGATCTCTGCCTGGCCGGCGGTGCCCACCTCGTGGTGCGCGCGCTCGACCTTGAGACCGCAGGCCTCGAGGTTCTTCACCATGTCGGCGCGCAGGTCGCTGTAGTGGTCGTAGGGCTCGACGGGGAAGTAGCCGCCCTTGAGCCGGGTCTTGTAGCCCTTGTTGTCGCCGTCGTCCTTGCCGGAGTTCCACCAGCCCTCGACGGAGTCGATGTGGTAGTAGCCCTCGTTGACGCCGGTGCTGTAGCGGACGTTGTCGAAGATGTAGAACTCGGCCTCGGGGGCGAAGTACGCGGTGTCCGCGATGCCGGTCGAGTCGAGGTAGGCCAGCGCCTTGCGCGCGATGTTGCGCGGGTCGCGGCTGTAGGCCTCGCCGGTGATCGGGTCGTGGATGAAGAAGTTGACGTTGAGCGTCTTGGACCGGCGGAAGGGGTCGAGGTACGCCGTCGTCGGGTCGGGGAACAGCGACATGTCGGACTCGTTGATGGCCTGGAAGCCGCGGATCGAGGAGCCGTCGAAGCCGAGGCCGTCGTCGAAGACGCTCTGGTCGAACGCGCTCGCCGGAACGGTGAAGTGCTGCATCACGCCGGGCAGGTCGCAGAAGCGGACGTCGACCATCTCGACGCCCTCGTCCTTGATGAACCTCAGGAGCTCATCGGAGTTGTTGAACATTCGGGTTCCTCCTTGACGGCGCGCAGCGCACGTCGAGTTGCAGCGTTCGGGAGCGGAGCCTCGTTGCACCGTGCCGCCACGCTAGAGGGAAGCAGTTTCTGCACCGTATCCCGTTTGTTTCGACCGTGTTACGGGTGACCGGCCGCCGGGCACCGGGGACCCGCCTCCTAGGGTGGAGTCGTGACAGGGGCTGTAACACCGGAGCGGACCGCGACCTGGGGACGGCGCATCCTGGCGCTGGGCGTCGACTGGATCACGTGCCTCGCCGTCGTCGAGGGTCTCGTCGCGGTCGGCGTGCTCGCCGGCAACCCGAACGGCCTCGGCACGCTCGTGCTGTTCGTGCTCGAGTCGGCGCTGTTCACCGCGCTGGCGGGCGGCTCCTTCGGCAAGCTCGCCACACGGCTGCGGGTCGTGCGCCACGACGGCTCGGCGGAGCCGGTGACGCTGTTGCGCGCGCTCGTACGCTCCACGCTCGTCGGGCTGCTCGTCCCGCCCCTGCTGACCTTCGACGGCCGGGGCATGCACGACCTGGCCGCAGGCACGCGGACCGTGACGCTGTAGCCGCGCGGGCCGACGGAGGCCGGGGGAGCGGTCAGCGGCCGCGCTGCTGGGAGCGCATGCCCTTCATCGACGTCGGGATCGGCCCCTTCGGCAGCGGCAGCTTGCCGCGCTGCGCGTCGAGGGCCTTGAGCCGCTGGAGGATGTCGGTCATCTCTGCCGGCTTCACGTTGCGGCCGAGCTTCTGGACGTGACGCACGAGCTTGGGCAGCGGCACCTCGCCCTCACCGCGGCCGCAGACGACCTCGTGGATCGGCACCTCGTAGGCGACGCGCTCGTGCTTGCGGCGCTCGGTGGAGAGCAGCTGCTTGACGCGGTTCGGGCTGGAGCCCTCGCCGACGAGGACGATGCCGGGCGGGCCGACGACGCGGTGCACGACGTCCTGCTGCTTGGTGAACCCGACGACCGGGTCGACCTTCCACCCGCGGCGCAGCATCTGCAGGGCGCCGGCGGCCGCCGCGGGCTGGCCCTCCATCTGCGTGTACGCCGCCCGCTGGGCGCGGCGACCGAAGACGAGCAGGGCGCACAGGGCGCCGATGAGGAGCGCGCCGACGACCGAGATGACCCAGCTGAGGACACCGTCGCCCGGCAGCACCCACATCAGGCCGAAGCCGAGCGCTGCGCCCACCACGAAGACGCCCAGGACGATCAGGCCGATGCGCGGATCGCTCCGCTTGGCCATCTGGTAGGTCTGCGTGATCTGCCCGCGGCGGGAGCTGGGCGTGGAGGCGGGGGTCGACATCGTGAGGCCTTGTCCGGCTAGAGGTGGCGGTGGTGGGGATCAGACGGCGGCGGCGGCGGCGCGCGCGTCCATGGCCTGACCGTACAGCCGGCCGGCGCGGTAGGACGAGCGGACCAGCGGGCCCGACAGGGCGCCGGCGAAGCCGATCTCGTCGGCCTCTGCCTTGAGCTCGACGAACTCCTCGGGCTTCACCCAGCGCTCGACGGGGTGGTGCCGCGGCGAGGGGCGGAGGTACTGCGTGATGGTGATCAGCTCGCAGCCCGCCGCGTGCAGGTCACGCAGCGCCTGGCTGACCTCCTCGCGGGTCTCGCCCATGCCGAGGATCAGGTTCGACTTGGTCACCAGCCCGAAGTCGCGGGCCTGGGTGATGACGTCGAGCGAGCGGTCGTAGCGGAACGCCGGGCGGATCCGCTTGAAGATGCGCGGCACGGTCTCGACGTTGTGGGCCAGCACCTCGGGACGCGACTCGAAGACCACCTGGAGGAGGTCCGGCTTGCCGTTGAAGTCGGGGATCAGGTTCTCGACGCCGGTGTCCGGGTTGAGCTCGTGGATGGCGCGCACCGTCTCGGCGTAGAGCCACGCGCCGCCGTCGGGCAGGTCGTCGCGCGCGACACCGGTGATGGTGGCGTACTTGAGCTGCATCTTCTGCACCGACTCCGCCACGCGGCGCGGCTCGTCGCGGTCGAGCGGCTGCGGCTTGCCGGTGTCGATCTGACAGAAGTCGCACCGGCGGGTGCACTGGTCGCCGCCGATGAGGAACGTCGCCTCGCGGTCCTCCCAGCACTCGAAGATGTTGGGGCACCCCGCCTCCTGGCACACCGTGTGCAGGCCCTCGGACTTCACCAGGTTCTGCAGGGAGGTGTACTCCGGACCCATCTTGGCGCGGGTCTTGATCCACTCCGGCTTGCGCTCGATCGGGGTCTCCGCGTTGCGGATCTCCAGTCGGAGGAGCTTGCGTCCTTCAGGTGCGGGAGCGGTCGTCACACCGCTCACTCTACGACGGCGTGTCGGCGCCCCCAACTCATGGTCGGACGAGCTCGATGCGCGGTCCGCGAGCGGGTTCGGGGCGCGGCTCGTAGTCCGGGGTGGCGTCGTAGGGCAGCCACGAGAGGTACGCCGACAGGTGCCGCCGCACGCTCGGCAGCACGTCGGCGACGGTGACGTCGCGTCCCAGCTCGGCGGACAGCGAGGTGACCCCCGCGTCGGCGATCCCGCACGGCACGAAGCGGTCGTACCAGCCGAGGTCGACGTCGCAGTTGAGGGCGAAGCCGTGCATCGTGACCCCCCTGCTGACCCGGATCCCGATGGCGGCGATCTTGCGCTCGGGCCCGCGGTCGTCGGCGCGCAGCCACACGCCGCTGCGGCCCGGCACGCGGGCGGTGGTCACGCCGAGGTCGGCGCACACGGCGATCAGCGCCTCCTCGACGCGACGGACGTAGTCGACGACCTTCACGTGGTCGGGCAGCGCCACGATCGGGTAGCCGACGAGCTGGCCGGGTCCGTGAAAGGTGATCTTGCCGCCGCGGTCGACGTCGATGACGGCCGCGCCGCCGGGGTCGAGGGGCCGCTCGTGCGGGTCGGTGCGCTTGCCGGCCGTGAACACCGGCGGGTGCTCGAGGAGCAGCACCGTGTCGCCGCGGTCGCCGGCAACGACCTCCTCGTGCACGCGCCGCTGGAGGTCCCAGGCGGCGAGGTAGTCGACGGCGGCGTCGCCGAGTCCGGCGACCTGGTAGTCCAGCGTCATGGCGCGAGCCTACGCCGCGGGTCGTCGAGGTGGGTCGGACGGCTCTCGCGGCGGGCGGCGGGTGCCCGCTGGGGCGCTTGCGTGCTGGGCGCTCGCGTACTGGGGGCTGCCTGCGTCATACGAACCGGCACGTATAGGTGCGGGTTCGTATGACGTGGGCAGGGCGGCGCGGCGTACGTCATGCGGACCCGCACCTATACCTGGGGCTTCGTATGACGCAGGCGGGGGCGGGGCTGCGTGCGTCATGCGGACCCGCACCCATACCTACGAGTTCGTATGACGCTCGGCGGGGGCGGCGGCGTGCGTCATGCGGACCGGCGCCTATACGTGCGGCTTCGTATGACGCTCGGCGGGGGCGGCGGCGTACGTCATGCGGGCCGGCGCCTATACGTGCGGCTTCGTATGACGCTGGCGGGGGCGGCGGCGTGCGTCATGCGGACCGGCGCCTATACGTGCGGCTTCGTCTGACGCTGGGCGGGGGGCGGCGGCGTACGTCATGCGGACCGGCGCCTATACGTGCGGCTTCGTATGACGCTGGCCGGGCGGCTGCGGCGTACGTCATGCGGACCGGCGCCTATACGTATGGCTTCGTCTGACGCTGGCCGAGGGCGGCGCCTGCGTCATGCGGACCGGCACCTATACGTACGGCTTCGTCTGACGCTCGGCGCGGGACGGCGCGTACGTCATGCAAACCGGCACCTATACGTGCGGCTTCGTATGACGCCCGCCGGGTCCCCGGGAGGAGGGGGCTGTGGACGACGCCTGCGAGGCGGCGGCGGATCGGCGACGCTGGCGTGGTGGACCCGCGTCGACTTCTCCCCGTGCTGGGCGCGGCCGCGTGCGCGCTCGTGGTGGCGGCCCTCGTGGTGACGCTGGTCCGACCGGCGCTGCCGGAGCGCGCCGCGGCGCCGCCGGAGCGCACCGAGGGTCGCGGGCACGACACGCAGCCCGGTACGTCGACCGCCCGGCGCGGACCGGCCGCCGTGCTTGCCGCCTGGGACGCGCGCCGCTCCGAGGCGTGGGCCGCGGGGGACGAGGCGGCGTTGAGGCGGCTGTACGTCTCGGGCTCGAGCGCGGGGGCGGCGGACGTCCGGCTGCTGCGCCGCTACCGGGAGCGCGGGCTGCGGGTCGAGGGGCTCGCGGCGCAGGTGCTCGCCCTCCGGGTCGCGGCGCGTACGCCGGGGCGGCTGGTGCTGGTGGTCACCGATCGCATCGTGGGCGGCACCGCCGTGGGCGGAGCCGTGCCCGTGGTGCTGCCCACCGACCGGGCGTCCACGCGCCGGGTGGTGCTGCGGCGCGAGGCGGCGGGGGAGTGGGTGGTGGTCGAGGCGCGGGATCAGGACAGCGCGGCGGCCAGCACCTCGCGGACGTCCTCGTCCTCGAAGTCATAGCCGGCGCGCTCCAGCGCGGCCGGGCGGGCGTTGACCGACCCGAGCACCTCCGGAGCGAGCTCGCCCGCCGCTACCTTCATGACGGCCGCCGGTACGGCGAGGAACGCCTTGCGGTGCAGGGCGTCGGCGAGGGCCCGGGTGAACTCGGCGTTGGTGGGGGTGCGTGGGCAGCAGAGGTTGAAGGCCCCCGCCACGTCGCGCGACTCGATGAGGTAGCTCACCGCGCCGACCCAGTCGCGCAGGGAGATCATCGGCATGTGCTGCTCGCCCGAGCCGAGACGCGCACCGCCACCGGCACGGAAGAGCAGCCGCAGCTGCTTGAGCGGCGGCGAGGTCCGGTCCATCACGGGCGCGGTGCGGAGCACGCAGACCCGGGCCCCGGCCTCGCGGGCCGGGTCGGCGGCGGCCGACCACTCGCGGGCCACCCGGGTGAGGAACGCGTCGCCGCGACTCTCCGAGTCCTCGGTCACCGGGGCGCGGCCGTGGTCGCCGTACCAGGCGATGCCGTTACCGGCCAGGAACGCCGCGGGCCGGTCCGTGGCGGCGATGGCCGTGGCGAGGAGCCGCGTGGTCGAGACCCGCGAGTCCATGACCTCCGTCGCCCAGGCCTTCGAGTGCGGGTTGCGGGCGATGGTGGCGCCGGCGAGGTTGACGACCGCGTCGGCGCGCGCGATCACGGCCTCGTCGATGCGGCCGGTGGCCGGGTCCCACCGCGACTCGTGGGCCGACGCGGGCTCGCTGCGCACGAGCGCGGTCACCTCGTGCCCGTGCACCCGCAGGTGCTCGGACAGGTGGGTGCCGAGGAAACCCGAGGCACCGGCGACGACGACACGCATGGCCCCACCCAACCATGCGGGCACAACCCGGGCGCGGGGCGGCGCGCGGCCTGTGGAGGGCGACCCGGGCGAGACCCGGGCCAGCGTCGGGCCAGCGTCGGGCCGGGCGGCAGCGGGCGCGGGGTCAGCCGGCCAGGTGGCCCCACCGCGCGGAGAGGTCGCGCCACGGACCGTCGTCGACGACGCGGCCGGAGTCGAGGACCACGACGCGGTCGGCCTGGGCGAGGGCGGCCGCCTTGCTGGTCGCCCCGACGACTGCGGCGCCGCGCTCGCGCAGCGCGCGCCACAGCTCGACCTCCGTGGCGGCGTCGAGCGCGGAGGACACGTCGTCGGCGAGCAGCACGTCGGCCTCGGTCGCCAGGGCCCGGGCGAGGGCGAGACGCTGCACCTGACCGCCGGAGAGGCGCACGCCCCGGTGCCCGACGAGCGAGTCGGGTCCTCCGGCCTCGGCGACGTCGCGCCCCATCCGGGCCGCCTCGAGCGCGGGCACGACCGAGCGCTCCGGGTGGTCCAGGGCGACGTTGTCGCGGAACGTGCCGGAGAGGACGCGGGGGACCTGCGCCACGTGGGCGACACGGCCCGGTCGCAGGGTGGCCTGCGGGTCGTCCACCACGCGACCGTTCCAGAGGATGTCGCCGGTGCTGCTCACCAGCCCGGCCAGCGCCCCGAGCAGACTGGACTTGCCCGAGCCGACCTGGCCGAGCAGCAGCACGAGCTCGCCGGCTCGCACCTCGAGGTCGACGTCCTGGACCCCGAGGGTCCCGTCGTCGTGGACGGCCGACACGTCGCGGAGGGTGAGCGTGCGCAGCGGCTCGCGCTCCTCGGCGGGCGGCGCGTCGGCGGTGCCCGCGGAGAGGTCCATCCCGCCGGGGAGCACCATGAGGTCGCCGCCGCCGGCGAGCGCGCTCGTGGCGTGCATCCACGCCCGGGTGCCGGGCGCCTCGGTGACCACGGAGCCGGCCACGCGCCCGAACCAGTCGAAGCCGCTCACGGCGTTGGCCACGAGGAGCGCGGTGGCCAGCCCCCAGCGGCCCGACAGTAGGCCGGCCCAGGCCGCGACGACGCCGCACTGGACCATGACGACCGGTACGCCGTCGAGCAGGGTCTGCACGCGGTGCTCGCGCACCGCAGCGTCGACCCGCCCGCCGTCGACCTCGCGCAGGTGCCGGTGCAGGTGCGGCGTCGCGGCCGCGAGCTTCACGGTGCGGATGGACTCGAGGGTGGACACGAGCGCCTGCCCGAAGCCCGCGCGGGCCGTGGACGCCGCGGCCGCCGACCGGCCGGCGACGCGCCGGCCGAGCGACGAGGCCAGCGCGGAGGCCGTCATCACGGCCAGCAGGATCGCGCCGGCCAGCCACGTGCCGGCGATGAGGGCGGTCAGGCCCGCGACCAGGAGGCCGTTGACGAAGTCGACCCAGCGGTCGGTGTAGCGGGCGATGCGGTCGGCGTCCATCGCCCGGGCGACGACCTCACCGGGCGGGGTGCGGACGAGCCGGTGCTGGGCGGTCTGGCCTCCCAGGACGGCGGCACGCACCCGCATGCGGACCTCCACCCACCAGTGCGGATAGGTCCAGAAGGCCTGGGACAGCAGGAGGGGGCCGACCATCAGCGACGCCACCAGCGCGACGAGCAGGAGGCGCGAGACCTCGCCGTCCTGCAGCGAGGTGACCACGTGGCCCCACACGAAGCCGGTGACCGCGCCGTAGGCGCCGGTGACGGACGCGGCGAGGAACAGCGCGGCCCCGAGGATCCCCCACTCCGGCTTGAGCCTGATGCAGTGCCACACCTGGCGCAGCAGCCCGAGCGGGGGCTCGACGTGCGGCGGTGGGGGCGGGGTGGTGCTCCGGCGCACCGAGCCGATCGCCGCGTCGTCGTGGTGGTGCTCCTCGACGACGACCTCGTGCGCGGCGGCCTCGAGGAGGTCGCGGAAGGGACCGTCGACGGCGGCGAGCCGGCTGCGCGGGCCCTGCTGCACGACCCGGCCCGACTCCAGCACGGCCACCTGCTCGGCGCGCTCGGTCGTGGAGAGGCGGTGCGCGACGAGGATGCCGGTGCGTCCGGAGATCAGTCGGTCGGCGGCGCGGACCACCCGCGCCTCGGTGACGGGGTCCATGCGGGCGGTCGCCTCGTCGAGCACGACGACGCGCACGTCGCGCACGAGCAGCCGCGCGAAGGCGACGAGCTGCTCCTCGCCGGCGGACAGGCTCGTGCCGCCGGGGCCGAGGAGGGTGTCGAGCCCGTCGGGCAGCCCGGCGATCCAGTCGGTGAGCCCGAGCTCCTCCACGGCGGCGACCACCTGCTCGCGCGGTGCGTCGCCGAAGAGCGTGATGTTGTCGGCGAGGCTGCCGGCGAGGACCTCGGTGCGCTGGGTGACGACCCCCACCGCGCCGCGGAGCAGCTGCAGGTCGAGGTCGCGGACGTCGGTGCCGCCGAGGAACACCGAGCCGCGCGGCGGCTCCACGGCGCGCGAGAGGAGCGAGGCGAGGGTGGACTTGCCCGAGCCGGTGCGGCCGACCAGCGCGCACGTGTGGCCGGCGGGGACGGTCAGGTCGACGTCACGCAGCGCGAACGTGCCGGTGCCGTAGGAGAAGTCGAGGCCGCGCAGCTCCACGGCGAGCGATCCCGGCGGGAGCGCGGCGCCGCCCACCGGCTCGGCCGGGACGGCCAGCATGCCCCGCAGGCGCAGGACGGCGCCCATGCCCTCCTGGAGGTCGGGGAGGTGGCGGGCGAGCATGTCGACCTGGCCCACGAACATCGTGGTGACGAGGAAGAGCGTGACCAGCCGCGCGGTCGACAGGTCGCCGTGCAGGACCAGCGCGACGCCCAGGAGGCCGGTCGCGGCCAGCACGCCGTGCAGCAGGGCGCCGCTGCGGCGGGTGACGCTCACCTCGACCGCGAGCACCGCACGCAGCCGCCGGTGGATCTCCGCGGCCAGCTCGGCGTTGCGTCGCAGCACGTGGGGCCGGCCGAGCGAGGTGCGGACGTCGTCGCGCGCCGCGACGCCCTCCTCGGTCGAGGCCGCGTGGTCGGTCCACGCCGCCTCCTCCAGGACCTTGCGCTCCGCGATCTGGGGGAGCAGGCGGCGGATGAACCACCACACGAGCACCGCGCACAGCGGGAACAGGAACACCGACGGCCACCAGGTGACGCTGGCGACGACCCACAGCGGTCCGGCCGAGAGCAGCGTCCGCAGCGCCATCCAGACGCCCCAGCGCATCAGCTGCCCGACCTCCCACGTGTCGTCGTCGATGCGGTCGAGGACCTCGCCGACGGCCTGCTCGGAGAGCTCCGACAGCGGCCGGGCCATGGCGGCGTCGATGAGGTCGGCGCGCAACCTGCCCTCGGCACGGTCGATCACGGCCGCCCACATCGTGCGGGCGGCGGTGTCGACGAAGGAGCCGCCCACCACGCACAGCGCGAGCAGGCCCACGAGGGTCGACGAGGGGGTCTCGGCCAGCCGCCCGGCGACCACGCTGCCGAGCGACGAGGCGATCGCACCGACGAGCGCCAGGGCCAGGCACGCCACGGCCAGCGGACGGCGTACGCGTCGCCAGTCGACGGGGACCCGCCCCGGGGGAGGGACGGGTGCGGGGTCAGCAGGAGCCGCAGAGGGGTGCGCGGCGAGTTCGGTCGCAGTCACGGTGGGTCCCACGGTAGACGTCGGCACCGACGTTGCGCTCCGGGTTTTCGGGTGGTGCAGCGGACGCCACAGGACCCCGGTCGCCAGTGGCGACCGGGGTCCTGTGGAGGAACGGGGCTCAGACCTCGAACTGACCCGCCTGCAGGCGCTTCTTGACCTCCTGCAGGAAGCGGCCGGCGTCGGCGCCGTCCACCAGGCGGTGGTCGTAGGTCAGCGACAGGTAGACCATGTGGCGCACCGCGATCGTCTCGCCGAGGTTCGGGTCGTCGATCACGACGGGACGCTTCACCACCGCGCCCGGGCCCAGGATCGCGACCTGCGGCTTGTTGATGATCGGGGTGTCGAAGAGCGCCCCGAAGCTGCCCAGGTTGGTGATCGTGAACGTGCCGCCGGACAGCTCGTCGGGCGTGATCTTGTTGGTGCGGGTGCGCTCGGCGACGTCCGCGATCTTCTTGGCCAGGCCGGCGATCGAGAGGTCGCCCGCCTCCTTGACGACCGGCGTCAGCAGGCCCTTCTCGGTGTCCACGGCGAACGCGATGTTCTCGCGGTCGTAGTAGGTCACCTCGCCCTTCTCCGCGTCGATCGCGGCGTTGAGCTTCGGGTGCAGCTTGAGCGCGTCGATCGCCGCCTTGGCGAAGAACGGCAGGTAGGTCAGCTTCACGCCCTCGCGCGCCAGGAAGTCGGCCTTGACGGCCTCCCGCATGCGAGCGATGGCGGTGACGTCGACCTCGGTCACCTGGGTCAGCTGGGCGGCCTCGTGGAGCGACTCGGTCATCCGCGTGGCGATGACCTTGCGCAGCCGCGACAGCGGCTCGGTGGTGCCGCGCAGCGGCGACGGGGACGCCGACGACGGCGCGGCGGCCGCCGGCGGGGCACCGGCAGCAGCGGCGGCCGGAGCGGCAGCCGGGGCCTGCTGGGACTGCTGCTGGGACTGCTGCTGGGACTGCTGCTGGGCGGCGGCCGCGTCGAGGACGTCCTGCTTGCGGATGCGCCCGCCCACCCCGGTGCCCTGCACCGAGGCGAGGTCCACGCCGTGCTGGTCGGCCATCTTCCGCACCAGCGGGGTGACGTACGCCGACTGGTCCCGGCCACCCTCGGACGAGCCACCGGCCGGGGGCGCGGAGGGCGCCGTCGGCTGGGCGGCGGCGTCGGTGCGCTGCGGCTCGGGCTCGCCCTGCGGGGCGGGCGCGTAGGGCGCCTCGCCCTTCGCCTCCGGCTCCACCTCCTGCTGCTGGCCCTGCTGCTGGTCCTGCTGCTGGTCCTGCTGCTGGGGGGCGGTGGAGTCCTGCTTGTCCGACTCCGGCGTCTCGTCGCCGGCGGGCAGCTCGCCCTTCTCCTCGGCGATCTGCTGCTCCTGCTCGGCTTTCTTCTGGGCGTTCTCCTCGTCCTTCGGCTGGGCCTCGGCCGACTGCGGCTGGCCGCCCGCGTCGCCGGAGCCGATGACGGCGAGCTCGGCGCCGACCTCGACGGTCTCGTCCTCGTTGGCCTTGATCTCCAGCAGGGTGCCGGCGACCGGAGAGGGGATCTCGGTGTCGACCTTGTCGGTGGAGACCTCGAGGAGCGGCTCGTCGACGGCGACCTCGTCACCGACCTGCTTGAGCCAGCGGGTGACGGTGCCCTCGGTGACGGACTCGCCGAGGGCCGGCAGCGTGACGGGGGTGCCGCCACCGCCGCCGCCGGACCCACCGGAGCCACCGGAGGAGGCCTGCTCGGCGGCCGGCTCGGACTGTGCCGGGGCGTCGGCCTTCTCCGACTCCGGCGTCTCGTCGCCCGGGGGCAGGTCACCGGTCTCCTCGGCGACCTGCTCCTCCTGCTCGGCCTTCTTCTCCGACTCCTGCTCGTCCTGGGGCTGCGCCTCGGGCTCGGCGGAGCCGGAGACGTCCCCGGCCGACTCGCCCTCCTCGCCGACGACGGCCAGGACGGCCCCCACCTCGACGGTGTCGTCCTCGTTGGCCTTGATCTCCAGCAGCGTGCCGGCGACCGGGGACGGGATCTCGGTGTCGACCTTGTCGGTGGAGACCTCCAGCAGCGGCTCGTCGACGGCAACCGTGTCACCGACCTGCTTGAGCCAGCGGGTGACGGTGCCCTCGGTGACGGACTCGCCGAGTGCGGGGAGGGTGACTTCGGAGGCCAATGTGGTTCCTTCGCTCGCGTGTGGGTGGGGATTCGGTGGTGCGGAGGGGTCAGGAGTGCGCGTGGAGCGGCTTGCCCGCCAGCGCCAGGTGGGCCTCGCCGAGGGCCTCGTTCTGGGTGGGATGGGCGTGCACGAGCGGTGCGACGTCCTCGGCGTGCGCCTCCCAGTTGTAGATCAGCTGCGCCTCGCCGATGAGCTCGCCGACCCGATCGCCCACCATGTGGACGCCGAGGACCGGGCCGTCGGCGAGGCCGACGAGCTTGACGAAGCCCTGGGTCTGCAGGATCTGGCTCTTGCCGTTGCCGCCGAGGTCGTAGGTCACCGTCGTCACCGCGTCGCCGTGCAGCTCCCGCGCCCGGGCCTCGTCGAGACCGACGGAGGCGATCTCGGGGTGGGAGTAGGTGACGCGCGGGATGCCCGACTCGTCCACGGGCCGCGGGTCGAGCCCGGCGATCTCCTCCGCGACGAAGATCCCCTGCTGGAACCCGCGGTGGGCGAGCTGCAGGCCCGGGACGATGTCGCCCACGGCGTACACGTCGTCGACGTTGGTGCGGCAGCGCTCGTCGGTGAGGACGAAGCCGCGCTCCATCGCGATGCCCTGCTCGGCGTACCCCAGCCCGTCGGTGGACGGGCCGCGGCCGACCGCCACGAGCAGCACCTCGGCCTCGAGCACGTCACCGCCCTCGACGGTCACCGCGACGCCGGTGTCGGTGGTCTTCACGCTCTGGAACGGGGTGCCGGTGTGGAAGGCGATCCCGCGCTTGCGGAACGCGCGCTCGAGGGCCTTCGAGGACGCCTCGTCCTCGGCGGCGACGAGCCGGGGGAGGGCCTCGACGATGGTCACCTCGGCGCCGAAGGACCGCCACACGCTGGCGAACTCGCAGCCGATGACGCCGCCGCCCAGCACGATCACCGACGCCGGGACGCGGTCGAGGCGCAGCGCGTGCTCGGAGGTGATGACCTTCTCGCCGTCGACGTCGAGGCCGGGCAGCGACTTGCTGTAGGAGCCGGAGGCCAGGACCACCGATCGCCCGGTGTACGCCGTGCCGTCGACGCTCACCTCCCGCGGGCCGGTCAGCGTGCCCGTGCCCTGGATGACCGTGATGCCGCGCGACTTGACCAGGCCGGTCAGGCCCTTGAAGAGCCGGTCGACGACCTTGTCCTTGTAGGAGTTCACGCCGGCCATGTCGATGCCGTCGAGGGTGGCGGTCACGCCGAACCGTGCGGCGTCGCGGGCCGAGTCGGCGACCTCGGCGGCGTGGAGGAGGGCCTTGGTCGGGATGCACCCCACGTGCAGGCACGTGCCGCCGAGGTTGCCCTTCTCGACCAGACCGACGCTCAGCCCCAGCTGGGCCGCTCGCAGGGCGCAGGCGTAGCCGCCCGAACCAGCCCCGAGGACGAGGACGTCGAACTCACCGTCCGCCACAGATTTCCCTCCGCATGCTGTCTGCTCACGCCCTGGTTGGGCGCGACCATCTTTGCACTCTTCGTGAGCCTGTCCACACCGGGTCGGACCGAACTCAGGCGTCGCGCACGGGCGCCCGGCACAATGTGCGCCATGGGCCTGTTCGACCGATTCCGCCGCAAGGGGCGCACGAGTGCTCCGGCGCGCGACGCCGCCCGGACCGGCTCCACCCGGGTGCGTGCCGCCGACAGCGAGGACCTGCGGCACCTGGAGAGCTTCGTCGCCACCAGGCAGGGCGTGGAGGGCTTCGTCGAGCCGCGCACCGCGGTCAGCGACGTGACGATCCTGCTGGTCGCGCACGACGGTGAGTGGACCCGCCGGCGGGTGCCGAGCGTGAAGTGGGCGCACGAGTTCGCCAATCGCCACCGCGTGCCGTCGTACGACGCCGCGGTGGTCGGCGTGCCGCAGCGGATGCGCGACTACAACCGGCGCAAGAAGGAGACCGGCGGCCTGTAGGGCCGCCGGTCCACGGACCCGCGAGCGCGCGGGTCGTCACGCTCCTCGGTCTGGTCCCGAGGAGGTCTGCGCGGGTGGGGCGAACGCGGCGTCGATCTCCACCCGGACCCGGTGCCCGATGAGGAACGCGGGAGCGGTCACCCCGAGCCGGCGCCGGTCGAGCTCGGCGCCGGCGCGGAAGGTGCACCGGTCCCGCGTCTGCTCGGTCGCGGTCACCTCCAGGACCAGCTCGACCGGGGCCCCGTGGCCGGTGAGCCGGCCCGGCACCTGCCACGTGTGCGCACCGGAGCGGCGCGCCGGTCCCCCGTCGAAGGCGAGAGCGGGGTACCGCTCCGTGTCCAGCAGGCGGGGCGAACGGAGGTCGCGGTCGCGCCGGCTGTTGCCGGTGTCGATGCCGGTCAGGTCGAGCGCCGCGTGCAGCCGCACCGGCTCGCCAGCGGCGTCCACCTCGAACGACGCCTCGCGGACCGGGATCCGGCCGCGCACGGTGCCGACCCCGAAGTTGTGCACCGCGAAGCGCGCCTCGGTCAGCGGCAGCAGGCAGGCCCACCGCCCGGTCGCGAGGGCGAGCGTGTCGGCGGTGGCGGTCATGACGACACCGCCTCGAACGGCGCCGACGTCGTGGTCATGTGCTCCACGACGTAGCGCTCGACCCGGTCGGGGTCGGTGAGCAGGGCGGGGTCCTCGCCGGGCATCAGCTCGGTGTTCATCACGATCTCGCGCACGAGGTCGAGGCCCGCCTCGGTGCGGGTGCACACGACGACCGCCTCGGCGCCGTGGGGCTGGCGCAGCACGAGGGTGGCGACGTGCTCCTCGCGGAAGCGCTCGTCGGCCGCCAGTGCCGGCTCGATGCGGTCGCGACCGGCGCGGGTGCTGGCGGCCACGATGTCCGGGCTGCGTGGCCCGTCGAAGTAGACGATCTCGGCGTGCATGACTCCTCCTGTGGGTCGGGGCTGGTGTGGGAACTCCTTCGCCAGAGCCTCGTGCCGTGCGCCGCAGGTCGCGTCAGTGCCAGCACGCATCCCGCCACTGATCCGGCGCGGCCGCGGGACTGACCGGGACCGGGTTCCAGCGCGATACTGGGCCGATGGGCGTCGTGGTCGGGCGGTCGGAGGAGCTCGCGCAGGTCCGGCGCGCGCTGACCGAAGCCCGGGCGGGGCAGGGGCGGCTCCTGCTGGTGACCGGACCGGCGGGCATCGGCAAGACGGTCGTGGCCGAGGCGGCCTGTGCCGCGGCCCGGGGCGAGCGCATGGGCGTCGCGCTCGGGTACGCGGTCGACGACCCGGGCGCGCCGCCGCTGTGGCCGTGGCTGCGCGCCATGCGGGACTGGCCCGAGGCGACGCGCCTGTTGCCGGCGCGCAGCGCCGACCAGAATCCCGCCGCCCGGTTCGAGCTGTTCGTCGCCGTCGCCGACGTCATCCGCGACAGGTCCGGCCCGGACGGCCTGCTGCTGGTGCTCGAGGACATGCACTGGGCGGACCACACGTCGGTCCTCCTGGTGCGTCACCTGGTCGCCGAGCTGCGCCACAGTCGCGTCGCGATGTTGCTCACCAGCCGCGAGGGCGCGCACGGCCCCCTGGCCGACGCCGAGCCCGACCTTCTGCGCAGCGACGCCGCGGTGTCGGTGGCGCTGGCCGGGCTCACCGCTGCCGACGTGGCGGCCTGGGTGCCGCACCTGCCCGGCGGCCACCTCGAGCCGGGCCGTCGCGCTGCGACGCTGTGGCGGGCCACCTCGGGGAACCCGCTGCTGGTGCGGCTGCTCGCCGAGGAGCTCGGGCGCCGGGACCTGCCGGTGGAGGACGACGAGGTCGGCCGGCTGGTGGGGCAGCGCCCGCGCCTGCGGCGGGTGGTCGCCGCCCGGCTCGACCCGCTCGACGTGGAGGCCCGCGAGGTGGCCGAGGCCGCTGCGGTCCTGGGGGAGCGGGTGGCTCCCGACGTGCTCGCCGAGGTGGTGGGGGAGCGGGACGACCGGGTGCGGGCGCTGCTCGACGAGCTGGTCGCCGTGGGGTTGCTGCAGGACTCGGCGCCCGGGGAGCTGCGCTTCCAGCACGCCCTGGTGCGCGACGCGGTGTACGCCGGCGTGCCGACGGAGCGTCGGCGCACGCTGCACCGCGCTGCCGCGGCGGCCCTGGAGGCGACGACAGGGACGGGGCCCGGCTCCGGCAGCACGACCGGGATCACCGCGCCGCGCACCGCGGCCGGCTCGATCGCCCACCACTGGCACCGGGCCGGCGGTCAGGAGGACGCCCGGCGGTGCGCGCGCTGGGCCGAGGTGGCCGACGACGAGGCACGCGCGTGCCTGGCCTTCGACGACGCGGTGGGCTTCGCCGCGCTCGCCGTCGAGGCGGCACGGCGCTCGGGCGCGTCCGGCGAGGCCCTCGCCGGCGCGCTGGTGCGCCTCGCCGAGGCGCAGTTCCTCGGTGACCGTGTGCCGGAGGCCCTGCGGACCTGCCAGGAGGCGGCCGCGCTGGCTGAGGCGGCGGGTCGCTCGGACCTGCTCGCGAGCGCGGCGCTGGTGGTGCAGGGTCTGGGCGATCCCGGCGCCAACCGCGTGGTGACCGAGCTCGGCACCCGCGCGCTGGCGTGCGTGGACGCCGGCGACCGCGCCGTGCGGGCGCGCCTGCTGGCGCAGCTGGCCGTGGGCGCGGCCGAGACCGACCAGGGAGCCCGCGCAGGCGCGCTGGCGGAAGAGGCGCTCGCCGAGGCGGAGCGGTCCGGTGACCAGGACGCGATCCTGGACAGCATCGCGGCCCGTCACCTCACCATCAGCGTCCCGCACACGGTGCGCGAACGGCTCGACCTGGGCCGTCGGGCCGTGGAGCTCGGCGCTGCCGCCCGGCGGCCGGTGGCGGCGCTGTGGGGCCACCTGTGGCGACTGGACGCCGCCTTCCAGCTGGGCAACATGGCGGCGGTCGACGAGGAGCTGGCCCAGGTCGAGGCGGTCGCACGTCGGCACGGGTCCGTCCTCGCCCGCTGGCACCACCTCCGCTACCGCGCGGTGCGGGAGGCGCTGGTCGGGGACTTCGCGACCGCCCGGGCGACGAACGACGCCGCCCGCGTCGTCGCCGAGCAGATCGGCGACCTCGGCATGGCGGGGATGGACCATGCCTTCCGCATCGAGCTGATGCGGGTGCGCGGCGTGTACGACGACGAGCCGCAGGCGTGGGAGTGGATGCTCGCGCACGCGCCGCCGTTCCCGGTGGTGCAGGTGGCCAGGCCGATGCTCCACGCGCTCGCGGGGGACCTCGACAGCGCGCGCGCCGAGTTCGAGCAGTTCCGCCACCTGCCGTCGACGTACCCGGTGGGGGTCCGCTGGGCCGGCACCATCGGCCAGGTGGCTGCGGTCGCGGTGATCCTCGAGGACGCCGAGGTGTGCGCCGAGGCCTACGACCTGTTCCTGCCGTTCGCCCACGAGTACAGCGGCGACGGCTCGGGCGGGGTCTTCAGCGACGGCGCCGTCGCGCGGTCGCTCGGCGACTACGCGCGGGTCGCCGGGCGGCCCGACCTCGCCGTGCGGCACTACCGCGACGCCGTGGCGCTCAACGCCCGCATCGGGGCGCGGCCGTTCACGGCGCTGAGCCGTCTCGGGCTGGCGCAGGCGCTGCTGGAGCCCGACGGCTCGCCGGGGGACGACAGCCGGGAGGAGGTGCGGCAGCTGCTGGCCGCCGCGGTGGGCGAGCTCCGGCGGCTCGACATGCCCGGCCCGCTCGCGACCGCCGAGCGGCTGCTCGGCGCGCTGCCCCCCACGGCGGGCCCGCTGACCCCGCGCGAGCGCGAGGTGGCCGGTCTGGTGGCCGAGGGCCTGAGCAACCGCGCCATCGCGCAGCGGCTCTACCTCTCCGAGCGCACGGTGGAGACCCATGTGCGGCACGTGCTGGCCAAGCTCGGGCTCACCAGCCGCGCCGAGGTGGTCGCCTGGGTGCTGCGCAGGTGATCAGCCGGCTGAGGTGGCGAGCGAGCGCGCGTACTCGACGAGCGTGGTGACCCCGAACCCGGTCGCGCCCGCGGGGACGTGGCCGTAGGGGCTGCCGGTGTTGATCTCCTTGCCGGCGATGTCGAGGTGCGCCCACGGCAGCCCGCCGGTGAACTCGCGCAGGAACGCCGAGGCGTACAGTCCGCCGCCCCACCGCACCCAGTCGTGCTGGAGCAGGTCGGCGACCTTGGAGGTGCTGATCCGCTCCGCCATCTCCTCCGGGATCGGCATGTGCCAGTGCTGCTCACCGGCGGCGACGCCCGCCGCCAGGACGGCCGGGACCTGGTCGTCGGTGCCCATCACGGCACCCACCTTGTCGCCCAGCGCGAGCTGCATGTGACCGGTGAGGGTGGCGATGTCGACGACGACGTCGGGTCCCTCCTCGACCGCCAGCGCGAGCGCGTCGCCGAGCAGCATCCGCCCCTCGGCGTCGGTGTTGGCGATCTCCACGGTGGTGCCGTTGCGCATCGTGATGACGTCGCCGGGACGCGTCGCCGTGCCCGAGACCATGTTCTCGGCCATCGGCGCGTACGCCGTGACCTTCACCGGCAGCCCGAGGCGGGCGATCGCCAGGGTCGCCGCGACGACGCTCGCAGCCCCGGCCATGTCGCCCTTCATGTTCAGCATGCTCGAGGACGGCTTGATGGTGAGCCCGCCGGAGTCGAAGGTGACGCCCTTGCCGACCAGTGCGAGGTGCGTCACCGCATCCTTCGGCGCCCAGGTCAGCTTGACGAGCCGCGACGGCGAAGCGGAGGAGTTGCCGACGCTGAGGATGCCGCCGCACCCCATGTCGGCGAGCTGCTCGTGGTCGAAGACCTCGAGCTGGACCTTGGGTGCCCCGCGTCCCTTGGTCACCTCCTTGTGGGCGGCGCTCACGAGCTCGGCCAGCAGCGGGGGAGTGCAGTCCCGGGGAGGGGTGTTGACCCAGTCGCGGGCGAGGGTGACCGCGTCGGCGAGGACCTGGGCCCGCTCGAGCGCCTCGACGGCCTCGGCGCGGCGGGCGAGGGGCGTCAGCACGACGACGTCGTTGGGCTCACCGGCCTCGGGCTTGGTCGACTTGTAGGCGGTGAAGCTGTAGCCACCGAGGCGGTGGCCCTCGACGACCGCGGCGACCAGCGCGGGGGTGTCGCTCGGGAGCGCGAGGGCGACGGAGGCGGCGTTGGCGACGCCGCGCGCGGCCACGCCCGCGGCCCGGCGTACGGCGACCGGGTCGGACGGGTCCTCGCCGAGCCCGACGAAGACGAGCAGCGGGGCGTTGACCTCGTCGCGGGTCGGCGCCTTGACGGCCTCGCCGGCCTTGCCGGTCACGCCCATCGTGGAGAGGAACGGCCGCAGCCTGCGGCCGTAGGCGGCCGTGACGTCCGCGGCCGCGTCGCACAGCCGCGGCCCCTCCGGGCCGGCGACGACCCCGACGACGACGGCGTCGGCTCGGGTCTTGGCGGGGCTGGCGCTGCGGAGGGAGTACGAGGTCACCCGGGCATGTTAGGCGAGCCCTGACGCGCCGCACGCTGAGGTAGGTTTCGCGGCATGGCCGGATCGCTCAAGCAGTCGCCCCTCCACGACCGACACGAGGCCCTCGGGGCGAAGCTCGCGGAGTTCGGCGGCTGGTCGATGCCGCTGGAGTACCGGACCGGCGTGGTCAAGGAGCACACCGCGGTCCGTGAGGGCGTCGGGGTCTTCGACGTCAGCCACCTCGGGAAGGCGATGGTGTCGGGTCCCGGCGCGGCCGACTTCGTCAACGCCACGCTGTCCAACGACCTCGCCAAGATCCGCCCGGGCAAGGCGCAGTACACCCTCTGCCTCGACGAGTCGGGCGGCATCGTCGACGACCTCATCGCCTACTGGCACGACGACGAGCACGTGCTGCTGGTCCCCAACGCCGCCAACGCCGGCGAGGTCGTGCGCCGCCTCCGGGCGGCCGCGCCGGCGGGTGTGGAGGTCGTCGACCACCACGACGACTACGCGGTCCTCGCCGTGCAGGGGCCCCGGTCCGACGAGGTGCTGGCGAGGGTGGGCCTGCCGACCGGGCACGAGTACATGTCGTTCGTCGAGGCCCCGCTCGCATCGGCGGGAGGCGGCGACGGCCCCGGCGTCGTCGTGTGCCGCACGGGCTACACCGGCGAGCGCGGCTACGAGCTCGTCGTCGCCAACGAGGCAGCGGGTCGGCTCTGGGACGACCTGCTGGCGGCCGGCGAGGAGTGGGGGATCGTCCCCTGCGGCCTCGGCGCCCGCGACACCCTCCGCACCGAGATGGGCTACCCGCTGCACGGACAGGACATCAGCCTCGACACGAACCCGGTCGAGGCGGGGCTGTCGTGGGCCGTCGGGTGGCGGAAGGACGCCTTCTTCGGCCGCGACGCGGTGCTGCGGGTCAAGGAGGAGGGGCCGAGGCGACGCCTGCGGGGACTGCTCGCCCTCGGGCGCGGCATCCCGCGTCCCGGCATGAGCGTGACCCTCACCCAGGACGTGCCCCTGGCCGACATCACCTCGGGCACCTTCTCCCCGACGCTGCGGAAGGGCATCGGACTGGCGCTCATCCCGGCGACGATCGCCGAGGACGCGCAGGTCGGCGTCGACATCCGCGGCCGGCGCGAGATCTTCCAGCTGGTCAAGCCGCCGTTCGTCGAGACGTCGGTGAAGGAGTCCTGACGTGCTCCCCGGCCAGCCCCCCACCTTCCGCCAGCCGTCGGCGGCCGAGCGGCCGTGGTGGTGGCGCCTCGAGGACGCGGCCGGCCAGCCGGTCGAGGTCCCGGGTCACTCCGACCAGCGCTTCGGCACCCAGGGCGACGCCGAGTCGTGGGTCGGGGAGACGTGGGCCGAGCTCGCCGAGCAGGGCGTCGCAGCGGTGACGCTCTTCGAGCACGACCGCCAGGTCTACGGGCCGATGTCGCTGTCCGCCTGACCATCCGGCACCCGCCCGGCTCCGAAGCATCCCCGGGAGGTGGTCATGGCGGAGGACTCGGACTTCACCCGGTACGTCGACGCGCGCTGGGCCGACCTCGTCGGCGGGCTGGAGGACGACGGCGTCCCGGCCCAGGACGCCCGGCTCGCGGTCGCGGAGACGCTGCTGGCCAGCCACCGCTCGTGGGAGCGGCGCGTGCGCGAGGAGCAGGTGGACGTCACCATCTGGGCCGAGGCGCGGAGGCGTGCCGGCCTCGACGCCCGGCCCGGCGAGCCGGTGCCGCACGGCGTACGTCCACGCCGCCCGGGCGACGGACCGGAGGACTGGCTGGACCGGGCCTCGCGGCTGCGCTCGGCGCGGCGTCGGCGCGCCGCCGGCCGCGCGCTGGCCTGCCTGGTGGCCGCGTCGGTGCTCGCCGTCGGGTGGGCCTGGTGGGCCGCACGGCCCGCGCCGCCCGAGGTGCGACGGGAGACCAACCCGCTGCCCGTGACCTGGTACGCCGAGGGCGAGCTGCACCTCGCCGAGGTGATCGTGCGGCTGCCGGACGTCGACGCGTTCGTGCCGTGGGGCACCGGAGCGGCGGTGCGGCTCGGGTCGGGGGAGGTGGTCCGGGTCGACGCCGACGGCGGCGTGCACGCCGTCGACGCCGTCCCCGAGGCGCTGGACGACCCGGTCGCGCCGCCGGAGCTGCTGGAGCTCGGGCGGGACGACCTGCTCGTGCAGAGCGTGCCGGTGCCGGGCGGCGGGTGGGCGCACCTGCTCGACTCCTCGCGACGCCCCGCCGCCGAGGATGCCGTGCGTCAGTCGGAGTCGGGGCGCCGGGCACTGGTGCTGTGCACGGCCGAGCTCACCTGTGGGGAGCCGGTGACCATCACGCAGGTCGACGGCTCGATCCGTCTGCGGTGACACGACGCGCGGGGCCGTCGGGAGGCCGTAGGGAGGCCGTCGGGAGGCCGTAGGGTCGCGAGCCGTGGCGGAAGCAGTGTGGACAGGCGTGGCGCAGGCCTACGCGCGGGGCTTCGCCGGCCTGTGCGCGGGCGCGGTCCCGACGCTGCTCGACGACCTCCCGCCCGGGAGCCGCCTGCTCGACGTGGGCTGCGGCACGGGCACGCTCGTGCAGTCGGCGCGCGCGGCGGGCCACGACGCCCTCGGCGTGGAGCCCGACCCCGAGATGGCGGCCATGGCCCGGGCCCGGACCGGCCCCGATTGCGAGGTCGCCGTCGGAGCGCTGCCCGACCTGCCGTACGCCGACGACGGCTTCGACGCGGTCACCGCCGGCTTCGTGCTCAACCACGTCGACGACCCGCGGGCCGGTGCCCGCGAGCTCGCCCGGGTGGCCGCGCCCGGCGGCCACGTGCGGGCGACGATCTGGGGGAGCGCGCCGCCGCCGCAGGCGGTGCTGTGGAACGAGCTCCTCGACGCCGCCGGTGCCGTGCCGGCCCCGGTGCCGCGCCTCCCGGCGGACCGCGACTTCGCGCGCTCCGCCGCCGGGCTGGCCGGGCTCCTCAGCGAGGCGGGCCTGGCGGTGACCGACGCGGCGACCGCGTCTTGGTGCTGGCGCGTCGCCCCTGCCGACCTGTGGGCGGGACTGACGACGGTCGGCAGCTTCGGCGTCGTCTGGCGGGCGCAGTCGGCGTCCGTGCAGGGCCGCCTGCGGGAGGCGTACGACGCCCTGGACGGACGCTGGCGCGACGGCCCGGACTTCGCCTTCGACGTCTCGTGCGTCGTCGCGCTGGCCCGGGTCCGGAGGTCGTAGAGTCGCCCTGTGCGCGCCTACCTCGACCTGCTCCAGCGGATCCTCGACGAGGGAGTCGAGAAGACCGACCGCACCGGCACCGGGACCCTGAGCGTGTTCGGCCACCAGATGCGCTTCGACCTGTCCGCGGGCTTCCCGCTCGTGACGACGAAGAAGGTGCACACCCGGTCGGTGTTCGGCGAGCTGCTGTGGTTCCTGCGCGGCGACACCAACGTGAAGTGGCTGCAGGACCGCGGCATCACGATCTGGGACGAGTGGGCGGACGACAACGGCGACCTCGGCCCCGTCTACGGCCACCAGTGGCGCTCCTGGCCGACGCCGGACGGCCGGCACATCGACCAGGTCGCGCGGCTGGTCGAGGGCATCCGCACCAATCCCGACTCGCGCCGTCACATCGTCTCGGCGTGGAACGTCGCCGACGTCGACGACATGGCGCTGCCGCCGTGCCACACGCTGTTCCAGTTCTACGTCGCCCCCTCGGACACCGGTCGCGGCCGCCTGTCCTGCCAGCTCTACCAGCGCTCGGCCGACACCTTCCTCGGCGTGCCGTTCAACATCGCCTCCTACGCCCTGCTCACCCACATGGTCGCCCAGGTGACCGGGCTCGAGGTCGGCGACTTCGTGCACTCGATCGGCGACGCGCACCTCTACCTCAACCATGTCGAGCAGGCGCGGCTGCAGCTCGCCCGCGAGCCGCGGCCGCTGCCCCGCCTCGTGCTCAACCGCGACGTCACCGAGATCGACGCCTTCGACCTCGAGGACATCTCGGTCGAGGGCTACGACCCGCACCCGGGCATCAAGGCGCCGATCGCCGTATGACGCCCGGTGGCAAGCGTGTCGTGATGGTCGCGGCGGTGGCCGAGAACGGGGTCATCGGCAGCGGCCCCGACATCCCCTGGTCGATCCCGGGCGAGCAGGCGGGGTTCAAGGCGCTGACGATGGGCCGCGTCCTGCTGATGGGCCGCACGACCTACGAGTCGATCGGCCGGCCGCTGCCCGGGCGGACCACGGTCGTGCTGACCCGCGACCCGGACTGGTCGGCCGACGGCGTGCTGGTCGCGCACGGCATCGAGGCCGCCTTGGCGCAGGCCGACCTGCTCGACGGGGACGTCGCCGTCGCCGGTGGGGGCGAGGTGTACGCCGCTGCCCTGCCGTTCGCCGACGAGCAGGTGATCACCGAGGTGCCGCTGCGTCCCGACGGCGACGCCTTCTACCCGGTGTTCGACCACGCCGAGTGGGAGGAGTCGCGGCGCGAGCACCACGACGGGTACGACCGGGTGTGGTGGCAGCGCAGGGACCCCGCGGCGTGAACCTCACCGTCGACCCCGGCTCGGACGTGCCGCCCTTCGAGCAGGTGCGGGACGGGATCCGCGCGCAGGTCGACACCGGTGCCCTCGCCCCTGGCCACCGGCTGCCGCCCGTGCGGGCGCTCGCCTCCTCGCTGGGCCTGGCCGCCAACACCGTCGCGCGCGCCTACAAGGAGCTCGAGGCGACCGGCGTCGTCGAGACCCGCGGACGAGCCGGCACGTTCGTCGCCGGGCGCGGGGTCGGCCGCTCGCTGCGGGAGGCCGCGACGTCGTACGTCACCGCCGTGCGCGCCCTCGGGGTGGCCGACGACGAGGCGCTCGCGGCCGTACGACGCGCGCTCGGGTCGTAGCGCTCCTGAGCTGCGTGACGTCCGGCGCGACGCGCGCGAGGAACGCCGTCTGCCGCCTGCGTCATACGGATCCGTATGCATAGGTGCGGCTCCGCATGACGTCCGCCGCCTGCGTCATGCGGACGCGTACGTATAGGTGCGGCTCCGCATGACGTCCGCCGCCTGCGTCATGCGGACGCGTATGTATAGGTGCGGCTCCGCATGACGTCCGCCGCCTGCGTCATGCGGACGCGTACGTATAGGTGCGGCTCCGCATGACGCAGCGGTGGCCCGCCGGGGGAAGGCCCACGACGTGATCCGGATCATGCGGCCCACCGGGGAATGAACCGCCGGTCCCTCCCGTTGACCCCGTCAGCTGGTCCGCATCATGCCCCCGGGCCTCACCCCTAGCCGCTACGAGCGGCCGTTCGCCGAGAGGCGGCTGACGGGCCAGCGAGCAGCATCACGCAGCCACCCGCCGGGTAAGCCCCGGTCAGGGTGGCTGCGTGCTGTCCGGGGCCGGCCTGAGATGCTCGGGTCCGTGGACGCTGCCGCCGACAAGCACATCGTCGTCGCCGCGGTGGCGCTCGTCCGCGACGAGCACGTGCTGACCGTGCGCAAGCAGGGCACGGCGCGCTTCATGCTCGTCGGCGGCAAGCTCGAGCCGGGCGAGTCCGCGCTGGACGCCGCCCTGCGGGAGACCCGCGAGGAGGTCGGTCTCGAGATCGGCTCCGCGACGCTGCTCGGGGAGTTCCTCTCCGAGGCGGCCAACGAGCCGGGCCACAGCCTGCACTCGACGGTCTTCTGGGTGGAGTCCGACGCCGACCCGGTGGCCTCCGCCGAGATCGCCGAGGTCCGGTGGACGCCGCTGCGCGACCACCCCGACGACCTCGCGCCGATGCTGGAGCACCACGTGCTGCCGGTGATCCGCGCCACCCTCGCCGACGGGTGACGAAGCGGTGCGCCGGCAGCTCCGCCTGACGGTCCGACAGCTCGGGTCAGCGCGGCGGAAGCGCCCGGACGAACGCCACGCCGCGGTCGACCCACAGGCGCAGCTCCTCGTCGGACTCCAGGGCGTCGCGCGACACGAGGAGCCACCCGTCGAGGGCCCGGCCGCGCATCTCCATCGGGGCGACGGCCGCGCCGTCGACCCACGTCGCGCCGTCGGCGGGGTCCACGCGGACCATGAGCGAGCCGGAGCCGCCGGCCGCGACCGCCATGCGGCCGTCCAGCATGAAGCCGAGGCCGCCGAACATCTTCCGCGAGGTGAGGCCCGGCTCGCCCTCGAGCAGGTGGTGGATGCGCTGCGCGAGCGCCTCGTCGTACGCCATGCTCCACAGTAGGCGCGCCGACGCCAGGCTCGCCGACGACACCTCGCGCCGGAGGGAGCGATAACCTTCCGGCATGAGCTCCAGCGTCCCGTTCGGTCGTCTCCTCACGGCGATGGCCACCGCGTTCCACGAGGACGGCAGCGTCGACCTCGACGGCACCGCGCGCATCGCCGCTCACCTCGTCGACAACGGCAACGACGGCGTCGTGGTCAGCGGCACGACGGGGGAGAGCCCCACCACGTCGGTGGCCGAGGACGGCGAGCTGCTCCGCGCGGTGCACGACGCGATCGGCGATCGCGCCACCGTCATCGCCGGCGTGGGTACCAACGCGACCGCGCACTCCGTCGAGCTGGCCCGCCAGGCGGAGAAGGTCGGCGTCGACGGGATCCTGCTGGTGAGCCCGTACTACAACAAGCCGGGCCAGGTCGGCCTGCGCCACCACTTCTCCGCGGTGGTCGAGGCGACCGACCTGCCGGTGATGCTCTACGACGTGCCGGGGCGCACCGCGACCCTCATCGAGCTCGAGACCTACGAGGCGATGCGCCGCTACGACCACGTCGTGTCGGTGAAGGAGGCCAGCGGCCTGCTGCCGCGCACGGCGCAGCTCGTCGACCTCGGCTACGCCGTGTACTCCGGCGACGACGTCGCCACGCTGGGCTACCTCGCCTACGGCGGCGTCGGCCTGGTGTCCGTCGTGGCCCACGCGGCCGGCAACCAGCTGGCGTCGATGATCGACGCCTGGGTGCGCGGCGACCACGCCGAGGCGCTGCGGCTCCACACCGCGCTGCTGCCGGCCTTCGACGCCGTGATGGGCGTCCCCAACTACGGAGCGACCACCGCCAAGGCAGCCCTCGAGCTGCTCGGGGTGCTCGACAACCGCCGCGTCCGCGGACCCCTCGTCGCGCTCGACGACGACGAGGTGGCAGCGCTGCGCACCGGCCTGGCTGCCGCCGGCCTGATCTGAACGACGACCCGAAGAGGATTCCCTTGAGCCACCCGCACCTCGACCTGAGCGCGCCCGCCCCCCTCCCGGCCGGAGGCCTCCGGGTCATCCCGCTCGGCGGGCTCGGCGAGGTCGGTCGCAACATGACCGCCTTCGAGTACGACGGCCGGTTGCTCCTCGTCGACTGCGGCGTGCTGTTCCCCGAGGACCACCACCCCGGCGTGGACCTGATCCTCCCCGACTTCGAGCCGATCCGCGACCGCCTCGACGCCGTCGAGGCGCTGGTGCTCACCCACGGCCACGAGGACCACATCGGCGCGACGCCGTACCTGCTGCGCGAGCGCGGCGACATCCCGCTGGTCGGCTCCAAGCTCACCCTGGCGCTGCTCGGCTCCAAGCTGCGCGAGCACCGGCTCAAGGAGACCGTGCACTTCGAGGTCGCGGAGGGGCAGACGATCACCTTCGGCCCGTTCGTCCTCGAGTTCGTCGCGGTGAACCACTCGATCCCCGACGCGCTCGCGGTCGTGATCCGCACCGGTGCCGGGGTGGTGCTGCACACCGGCGACTTCAAGATGGACCAGCTCCCGCTCGACGGGCGCATCACCGACCTCAACGAGTTCGCCCGCCTCGGCGACGAGGGCGTGGACCTGTTCCTCACCGACTCCACCAACGCGGAGGTCCCCGGCTTCACCACCTCGGAGAAGGACATCTCCCCGGTGCTCGAGCGGGTCTTCGCCAAGAGCGACCAGCGCATCATCGTCGCGTGCTTCGCCTCCCACGTGCACCGCGTCCAGCAGGTGCTCGACGCCGCGGTCGCGCACGGGCGCAGGGTCGGCTACGTCGGTCGCTCGATGGTCCGCAACATGGCGATCGCGCAGGAGCTGGGCTACCTCACCGTGCCGCCGGGCGTGATGGTCGACGCCAAGGACCTCGCCGACCTGCCCCCCGAGAAGCAGGTGCTGATCTCCACCGGGTCGCAGGGCGAGCCGCTCTCGGCGCTGAGCCGCATCGCCCAGCGCAGCCACAGCTTCGTCCACCTCGAGGAGGGCGACACCGTCGTGCTCGCGAGCTCGCTGATCCCCGGCAACGAGAACGCCGTCTACCGGGTCATCAACGGGCTGTCGCGCCTGGGCGCGAACGTCGTGCACAAGGGCAACGCGCTCGTCCACGTCTCCGGCCACGCCAGCGCCGGCGAGCTGCTCTACTGCTACAACATCGTCAAGCCGCGCAACGTGATGCCGGTCCACGGCGAGTACCGGCACATGCGCGCCAACGCCGACCTCGCGCGCGCCACCGGGGTGCAGAACGTCGTGCTCGCCGAGGACGGCGTGGTCGTCGACCTCGTCGACGGCGTGGCGAAGGTGGCCGGCAAGGTGGAGGTCGGGTACGTCTTCGTCGACGGCTCGACCATCGGCGACATCTCCGAGTCCTCGATGAAGGACCGGCGCATCCTCGGCGAGGAGGGCTTCCTCTCGGTGATCGTGGTGGTCGACTCGGTGACCGGGAAGGTCGTGTCGGGTCCGGAGATCCACGCCCGCGGGTTCGCCGAGGACGAGACGACGTTCGCCGAGATCCGCCAGCCGATCGTCGACGCGATCACGGCCGCGGTGCAGGACGGGGTCACCGACTCCCACCAGCTGCAGCAGACGGTGCGCCGCGTGGTGGGCCGCTGGGTCAACCGTGCGCACCGGCGCCGCCCGATGATCATCCCCGTGGTGATCGAGGCCTGAGCGCCCTACAGTCGCCCGTGGTCAGTCCAGGGTCCCGAGAGCTCGGTGGGGAGGTCGGCATGCCGCGCAACCACGGCGCGCTGAGCCGCCTGGCCGAGCTGATGCGACGCGTCAACTCCTCGACCGACACCCAGGACATCCTGGAGGAGATCGCCCACGGCGTCGTCGACGTGCTGGGCTACGGCGTCGCGGCGATCGCGCGCCTCGACGGCGACGTGCTGGTGATGACCAACGTCGCCGGGCCGCCGGAGGTCGTCGCGGAGATCCTGCACCGCCGCACGCCGGCCGATCAGATCCTCGACGAGTTCCGTGAGGCCGACAAGTGGGGCATCCTCCGCTTCGTGCCGGCCGGGCGGATGTCGGAGGAGCGGCTGCGCGCCGCCTGGATCCCCGACGTGGAGGCGAGCGCGGACCCCGACGCCTGGCACCCCGAGCACGCGCTCTACGCACCGCTCTACTCCGCGTCGGGCGAGCTGCTGGGCAACATGGCCGTCGACCTGCCCGCCGACGGCCGGGTGCCCGACGAGGCCGACCGCGAGCTGCTGGAGATGTTCGCGGTGCAGGCGGGCGTCGCGCTGTCGAACGCCCGCGAGCGCGAGCGGCTGACCGACCGGCTGCGGCTGGACCGGATGCTGACGACCGTGGCGGGGGCCGCCACCGGGCACGCGCTGACCGACGCGCTCGAGACCGCGGTGGCCGCGGTGAGGGAGGCGATGGGCACGGTCCAGACGGTCGTGCGCACGTTCCCCACCGACGCGCAGGGCAGCCAGATCGGGATCGCGACGCCGCGGCCGTACTCCCCGGACTACGACGTCCCGGCGATCCGCGACGACCTCCTCGAGATGGAGGGGCGCCCCACCCTCGTCGAGCTCGGCGTGGACGACGGCGACTCCGCGCACCTGCCGCGCAGCGCGGCGCGCATGCAGGAGCTCATGCGCGCGATGCGCGTCGACCGCGCCGTCGTGTGCCCGCTCGTCTCGCAGGAGGAGCTCGTCGGCTACCTGGTGCTGGGCTTCGCCCGCCACGTCCGCCCGGTCACCCCGGCCGAGGCGGACGCGATCCTGGAGGTCGGTCGCCTGCTCGCGCAGACCGTGCGGGCCTCGCGGGTGCTGGAGACCGAGCAGCGACTCGTGCAGGAGCTGCGCGAGCTGGCCCGCTACCGCAGCGAGCTGATCGCCACGATCTCCCACGAGCTGAAGACGCCCCTCACCGCGATCCTCGGCCACGCCGAGCTCATCGCCGACCGGCACCCCGACCTGACCTCGATCGACGCGATCATCCGCAACGCGCAGCGGCTCAGCAACCTGGTCGCCAACCTGCTGCACTACTCACGCGTCCAGGGCCGGCGCGAGACCGTACGCCGCGCCGTGGACCTCGCCGAGCTGTGCGAGGCGAGCGTGGACCTGCTGAGCATCCGGGCCAAGCAGGCGGGCGTGCGCCTGCACTTCGACCCGCCCGGACGGAGCCCCGTCGTGGTGTTCGGTGACCCCGAGGAGCTGGCGCGCGTCATCGACAACATGGTCGACAACGCGGTGAAGTACACCCCCGAGGACGGCAGCGTGTCGGTGACCATGACGGCGACGGACGACGAGGTCTGCGTCCAGGTCGCCGACACCGGGCTGGGGATCTCCGCGGCGGACCAGCAGCACGTGTTCTCGGCGTTCCACCGCTCCACCAACCCCAACGCGCTCTCCGTGCCCGGCACCGGCCTCGGCCTGCCGATCGCGCAGCGGATCGCGGAATCGCACGGCGGCACCCTGTCGGTGACGTCGGAGCTGGGCCGGGGGAGCACGTTCGCGTTCACCCTGCCGCTGCGCTCGGTGCGCGATCAGGTCGGCTGACGCCGACTCGCTCCTCGGCCCGGCACAGCGAGCGCCCCCGGGACGCCAGAGGGCCCCGGCGGATCGCTCCGCCGGGGCCCTCGTGGTGGTGCTGGTCGCTGCCGGTCAGCGCCGACGGATGCGGAACGTCAACTTGTCCTTGCTCGCCGTCACCGTGGCGGAGCCGCGGTAGATGACGACCAGGGTGTGCTTGCCGACCGCGTAGTTGCGACGGACCGTCATGACGGCCCGGCCGTCGTCGAGCTTCCGCGTGCCGACCCGCTTGCCGTCGATGCGGAAGACGACCTTGCTGCGCGGGGTCAGGCCCTTGGCCCGGACCTTGCCGATCACCGTGAAGTCGTTCCCGAAGCGCGGGCGCACGGGTGAGACCTTCGCGATGGTCCGGGAGCGGTTCACGGCCTTCCCGACCACGGTGGCGGTGAACGTCCCCGTAGAGGTCGCGAGGCTGTCGCTGCCGGAGTACGTCGCCGTCAGCTTGTTCGCGCCCACAGGGAGGTTCGCCGGGAGCGTGACCGAGGCCTTGCCGGCCGCGAGGGTGGCAGAGCCCAGCTTCGTGCCGCTGGCGTCGGTGACGGTCACCGTGCCCTCGGGCACGTCGCCGGCGGAGCCGTCGCGCTCGACCGTGACCTCGGCGGTCGAGGCGGTGCCGTACGTGGAGGGCTCGGGCCGGTGCACCGCAGTCGTCCTGGTGACCAGCTTGCAGTCGACGATTCGCACGTTGTCGACGTACCAGCCCTCGTTGCCGCCACAGCCGTCGCGACCGATGTCGAAGCGGAGCTGGACGGTGTCACCCGGGTCGGCGCCGGCCGCGGCGAGGTCGACCTGCGACTCGCCCCAGCTGCCCTTGGTCTGCCCACCGTCGGTGCCCGTGAAGCCGGGCTGGCCGGCGAGCGGGTTGGTGTTGGTGGACGGGCCGGTGATCGTCTTCGGCGCGTTGTAGATGAACGCCGACGCTGGGACCACCGTGAACGGGCCGCCGTTGAGGCTCATCTTCACGTTGCCACCGTCGTAGCCGATCTCCGTGGCGACGTAGTGCTCGAAGGTGAGCTTCGCCGAGCGGAGGCTGTCGGGCAGCTCCACGACCGGACCCGTGATCGAGTCACGGCTGGAGAAGTCACCCGGGCCGTTGACGCACTGGCCCGCGTCGGGAGCCGGTCCGTACGCCACCTTGCTCGGGTGGGACGCTCCCGTGCCGGCCGGGGCCGACGCGCGGGCCTGCCACGGCTCGTGGAACCCGCCGGTGAAGACCACCTCGTGGCTCGGGGTCCAGCCGGCCAGGCCGTCCTCGAAGTCTTCGCTCCACAGCACGTCCTCGGTGAAGCCTGCACCACAGGTGGCGGGGGCGTCCTTGCCGAGCAGCGGCTTGAAGTTGCACTTCACGGGCTCGGTCCGCATCTCCGTCGCGGCCGTCGCGGCCCGGACCGAGGCGCAGTCGTCCGCCGTGATGGGCGTCGCCGCCACCGGGATGGCGTTGGGCTGCGTGGTGAGCCTGTTGATCGGCTGTCCGACCAGGTCGACGCACGACTGCTCGAAGGCGTTCGCCGCATCGATGAAGTTGGACTGCGGCGTGAGGTACGCCGTCTGCGCGCGCCACCAGATGGCGGCGGCCCTGTCGAGGCCGAGGCCGGTCACGGCCTGCCCGTTGTAGGTGCCGCCGTCGACGACCAGGGCGTAGGCGTGGTTGGGCACACCCGAGTTGCTGTGCACGCCGCCGGCGTCAGAGCCGTTGGGGTCGCACTTGTACTCGGCGTCCGTCACCTTGCCGGGGTCGCCGTAGCACGTGGGGTTCCACATGTCGCGGATCGCGCCGCCGAAGGCCTCGGACTTCTCGCCCATGAGCCACCGGGTGGTGTCGGGACGACTGGAGACGTCCTCGGCGCGGACCGAGACGGTCACCGGGCTGGTGGTGCTCTTGAAGCGGGCACCGTCGGCCTGCGAGACCATCACGCCGTACAGGTCGGGGTCGCCGGTGAAGCCGGCCGGCGGGTCGACGTTGTTGTTGCCGATCACGATGCCGGTCGCGCCGGCGGTCTCCGCGTTGGCGACCTTCGTCGCGAACGTGCACGTGCCGCGGTCGACGTAGGCCCACCGGCCGGCGACCGCGGCGGCGTTGGTGAACGCGGTGCAGCCGTCGGTGGTCGTGGGGCCGGTCGTGTTCGCGGCGTCGGTCGCCACGACGACCTGCGCCGTCATCGCGGTGGTGGTGAAGGGCTTGGCGCCCGTGGCCGCCACGGCCACGCACGGTCCGGCGAGGTTGGCCGGGGCGGTGATCGCCATCTCGAGGCCCGGCGGGGCCGTCGCGTCGCAGTCACCGACCGTGCGCCGGGTGGTGAACTCCTCGTCCTCGTCCTCGCGACCGTTGACCAGGTCGAGCGTCTCGCCCCACACGTCGGAGTACGACTCGTTGAGCGCGCCCGACTGGTACTGGTAGATCAGGCCGGAGGTGTACTCGGTGTAGGCGTGGCCCCACTCGTGGGAGACGATGTCGTCGGACGTGACGCCGTCGCAGTAGTTGGTCGTCACGCCGTTCCAGTTGGCGTTGGGGCAGCTGATGCGTGGGTCGTTGTTGACCGTGCGCATGACCGCGCCGTTGCCGTCGTAGGAGTCGCGACCGAAGGCGTTGCGGTAGAGCCAGTAGGACTCGCCGGCGGAGTAGACCAGGTTCCGCTGGTCGACGTTGAGCCCGTCGACCGGGTCGCCCTCCTTCCACACGCGGGTCAGCACCGGGTTCTGCGCGGTGCCGGTGGCCTCGTAGAGCTCACGGTCGAGCGCGTGCGCGGCCATGGACCAGCGGTTCAGCGCCTTGCCGGTCTGGGCGTCGATGAAGACGGCGTCGCGGATGTTGTTCTCGTTCGTGACCTCGACCTGGTAGGCGAGCACGGCCTCGCCGGTCTCGCCGCGGGTGGCACCCATGCGGTAGACGACCAGCTCGGTCGTCTTGGGCGCGATGCCGGTGAGGTCGGCGGTCTCCCCGTCGTGAGCCGGCGGGTCCTCGCGGACCAGGCCGACGGCTCGCTTGCCGGCGTCGGCCGCGGAGATCCGGGGGTCGACCGACAGCGACAGGTCGGGTGCGGCGTACCCGTTGACGGCGGTGAGGTCGCCCTCGTGGTCAACCTGCACGCGAAGCATCGAGCCGAACACGCCGACGCCCTTGTAGGACTGGGTGTAGGTGATGGTCCAGCCGGCCGCGGTCTTCGCGACACCGCTGCGGACGAGCTCACCGGGACGCGCGCCGAAGTTGGCGGCGTACTGGTCGAGGTAGGCGTCGGCCTTGTCCCTCGCCGCGCCGAGGGAGTCGCCCTCGACGCTCGGCAAGAGGTCGCCCTCGCCCTTGACGCGGATGAAGCCGACCTTCTTGTTCGACTCTTCGCGCGTGACGGCGACCTGACCCTTGGCCCGGTCGGCCATGGCTGCGACGCCGTTCGTGTCGGCCCGTGCGGCCGGTGCTGCCTGCACGCCGACCGTGGGCAGCGCGGCAAGGCCCGCTCCCACGACCGCGAGTGCAAGTCCCCTGTTGAGGAGCTTCACGCTCTTTCCTCCGAATCCGAGACGCACCCGGGACCAGAGACGCCCGGGTGACCCGGGTCACAATAAGGAGGACGTCCTAGCGTTGGGAAGGGGAAAGCGGCGGATCGTCCCAATCGACCCCCCAAGGGTGGGCGGGGCCGTCTGCGCCTCTTCCGGCGACACGCAGTCCTGTGATCCGTGTGACTGGTGGGGCGTGGCCGTAGGGTCGCAGCATGGCGACCCGTACGTCTTCCCCGCCGGGGTCGCGGAGCTCGAGCACGTCAGGATCCACCAGCAGGACCAAGGGTTCGAGCACCCGATCACGGAGTACCAGCAAGCGCCCCGCCCCACGTTCCGGTGCAGCGAAGGGCCGGAGCCGCTCCGGCGCGCCCGCCCGCCGCCCCGCGCCGCGGGCCGTGCGCAACGGCCCCGGTCCGGTCTCGCGCGGCTTCGGCACGCTGGGCCGCGGGGTGGCCGCCGTGTGGCTCGGCATCGCGCACGCGCTGGGCGCGGTCGCCCGGTCGATCGGCCAGTCGGCCCGCGACCTCGACCCCGAGCACCGCCGTGACGGGGTGGGCCTGTTCCTCTTCGGGCTCGCCACGGTCGTCGCGGCAGCCGTGTGGTGGCAGCTGCCCGGCGGCACCATGGACTTCGCGCGCTCGGTGACGGCCGGCGCCGTCGGCAAGGTGGGCTGGTTCGTCCCGCTGTTCCTCGTCTGGGCCGGCTGGCGCACGCTGCGCGACCCCGAGCGCAACGGCCCTGCCGGGCGCCAGGTCATCGGCTGGAGCGCCTTCGCCCTCGGCCTGCTCGGCATCGTCCACATCGCCAACGGCAACCCGCAGCCGGTGCTCGGCGACGCCACGAACCTCCAGGGCGCCGGCGGCGCCGTCGGCTACGTGACCGCGAGCTTGCTGCTCGACCTCATGCAGACGCCGTACGTCGTCGTGCCGCTGCTGGCCCTGCTGGCGGTCTTCGGGATCCTCATCATCACCGCCACGCCCGTCTACCAGGTCCCCGCACGCCTCGCGGCGCTGCGCGACAGGGCCCTGGGTCGCACGCCGGCCGGGACGGCACCGGAGGACGAGGCGACCAAGCCGGTCCGCACCCGCCGTCGCTCCATGCTTGACCAGGACCCCGACGGCCTGGACCCCGACATGGGCGACCCCGCCTACGACAGCCCCGTCCTCGCGGACCGCGAGCTCACGAAGCGACGGAGGAGGAAGGCCGTCGCCGAGGTCGACGGCGAGCCGGAGGACTACGGCATCGACCTCTTCGCCGACCCCGACGAGGCACCGACCGAGGTCACGCCCGCGGTCGCCGCGGGCGCCGTTGCGGGTGGTGCCGCCGGCGCCGGCAAGGACGACACCGGCCCGCTCGAGCCGCCGCCGCACACGCCGCTGCCCGCCCGGGTGGAGCAGCTCGCGCTGTCCGGGGACATCACTTACTCCCTGCCCGACAACTCCTCGCTCAAGCCGGGCTCACCGCACAAGGCGCGGTCCAAGGCCAGCGACGCGGTCGTCGAGCGGCTGATGCAGGTCATGGAGGAGTTCGGGATCGACGCCGCCGTCACCGGCTACACCCGCGGCCCGACTGTCACCCGCTACGAGGTCGAGCTCGGCCCGGCGGTGAAGGTCGAGAAGGTCACCGCGCTGTCGAAGAACATCGCCTACGCCGTGGCCTCGGCCGACGTCCGCATCCTCAGCCCGATCCCCGGCAAGTCCGCGATCGGCATCGAGATCCCCAACATCGACAAGGAGATCGTCTCCCTCGGCGACGTGCTCCGCTCGAGCACCGCCCGGTCCGACCACCACCCGATGGTGGCGGGGCTCGGCAAGGACGTCGAGGGCGGCTTCGTCGTCGCCAACCTCGCGAAGATGCCGCACCTGCTCGTCGCGGGCGCCACCGGCTCCGGAAAGTCGAGCTTCATCAACTCGATGATCACCTCGATCCTCATGCGGGCCACGCCCGACGAGGTGCGGATGATCATGGTCGACCCCAAGCGCGTGGAGCTGAACGCCTACGAGGGCGTCCCGCACCTGATCACGCCAATCATCACCAACCCCAAGAAGGCGGCCGAGGCTCTCGCGTGGGTCGTGCGCGAGATGGACATGCGCTACGACGACCTCGCGAACTTCGGCTTCCGCCACGTCGACGACTTCAACAAGGCGGTGCGCGCCGGGAAGGTGGAGGTGCCGGCCGGCAGCGAGCGCGTGCTGTCGCCGTACCCCTACCTCCTGGTCATCGTCGACGAGCTCGCCGACCTGATGATGGTCGCGCCGCGCGACGTCGAGGACGCCGTGGTGCGCATCACCCAGCTCGCCCGTGCCGCCGGCATCCACCTGGTGCTCGCGACCCAGCGCCCGTCGGTCGACGTCGTGACGGGCCTCATCAAGGCCAACGTGCCGTCGCGCCTCGCCTTCGCGACCTCCTCGCTCGCCGACAGCCGCGTCATCCTCGACCAGCCCGGCGCCGAGAAGCTCGTCGGCCAAGGTGACGGGCTGTTCCTTCCGATGGGCTCGTCGAAGCCCGCCCGCATCCAGGGGTCGTGGGTCAGCGAGGCGGAGATCGCCAGGGTCGTCAGGCACTGCAAGGACCAGCTCGAGCCGACCTACGTCGAGGACGTCACCGCGCCGCAGCAGTCCAAGCGCGAGCTCGACGACGACATCGGCGACGACATGGAGCTCGTGGTGCAGGCCATCGAGCTCGTCGTCTCCACGCAGTTCGGCTCGACGTCGATGCTGCAGCGCAAGCTGCGCGTCGGCTTCGCGAAGGCCGGCCGGCTGATGGACATCCTGGAGAGCCGCGGGGTCGTCGGGCCCAGCGAGGGCTCCAAGGCCCGCGACGTCCTGGTCAAGCCGGACGAGCTCGATTCCGTGATCGCCACGTTGGAGGGGGGAGCCTGATGGGCGCCGCAGCAGTGCACGAGACCGACCAGCACGCCGAGCACGAGCAGGTCGAGCCGGACGCACGGTCCGGGACCGACGGGCACGAGGGCCTGGCCCTCACCCCCGACGCGGTGGAGGTACGCCGTCACGCCGGCGTCGCGGCGGGAGTCGGCCTGACCGCCTCGGCCGTCGCCATCGCCTACCTCGGCCGGGCCGCCCAGTCCGGCTCCGCGCTCGACTGGGCGTTCGTGGTCGCGATGGGGCTGCTCGGCGCCTACTGGCTCGCCGGCCTCGTCGACGCCCGGACGCCCCTGCTCGTCGCCGACGCCCAGGGCGTCAGGATCCGCCTGGGCCGGACGTGGCGCGGCCTGCCGTGGACGGCCGTCCACCACGTCGAGCACACGCCCCGGCAGGGCCTGCTGCGCGACGGCAGGCTCGCCGTCGTGCCGCACAACCCCGAGCTGGTGGAGTCGGAGCTGACGGGCGCCGGGAGGCGGCACGCGCGTGTCTCCCGCCTGCTGCACGGCGCCCCGTTCGCCGTCCCGCTCGGCCTGACCACGCGCGTCACCGGTGCCGACGGCGACCTCACCGAGGCGCTCGGCCGGGTCGCGCGCGACGCCACCCGGATCGTGGTGCTCGAGCGGTCGAGCGAGGAGGAGTCCGACGCAGCAGCGGAGGTCGCCGAGGTCCCGGAGGCCGCGACGGCCGGGGACGCCACGGCTGCCGGGGAGGCCGCGGGCGCCGCAGCGGTCACGCACGTCGACCCGCCGGTCGTCGCGAGCCCGACTCCGGCCGCGCTCCGGGAGGCCGGCGCCGCGCGACGCTCGGAGGTCCGCCGCGAGGTCGAGGCCGAGCAGGACGAGCTCGAGGGTCGCGAGCTGCGCCGTCCCGGCCGGGTGAGCCTGGTCGAGGAGACCCAGTCGTGGGGCGACCGCGTCCGCGCCATCGCCCGGCCCGGTGAGCCCGTCGAGCCGCTGGTGCTCGACGACTTCGAGGTCGAGCCCGCCGAGGACCCGGTCGTCGGCCCCGAGCTCGCTGCCGCCCGCACCCGTCTCGGCCTCAGCGTCGACCAGCTCGCCGAGCGCACCCGGATCCGCCCCCACGTCATCGAGGCCGTCGAGGTCGACGACTTCGAGCCCTGTGGCGGCGACTTCTACGCGCGCGGCCACCTGCGGACGCTGGCCCGCGTGCTGGGCATCGACGTGGCGCCGCTGCTGGCCTCCTACGACGAGCGCTATGCCCACGCCCCGATCAACCCGCGTCGGGTCTTCGAGGCCGAGCTGGCCACCGGCGCGCACGGCTCCATCCGCGGCACCCGGGGCGGACCGAACTGGTCGGTGCTGGTGGCGGTCGTGATGGCCCTGGTGCTGGCCTGGTCGATCGCGCGCCTCGTGATGGACACCCCGCCCGAGCTGCGCGGGGCCACCCCGGTCCTCAACGGCTCCGGCGGCCCGCAGGGCGGCGGGAACGCTCCGCCGGCCGAGCCGGTGCCGGTCGTCGTCGACGCGGCCTCCGGCGGCGCGCAGGTGGTCGTGCGCGACGGGGCGGGGGAGATCGTCTTCAAGGGCAACCTGGCCGCCGGGCAGACCCGCGAGCTCGAGGCGTCGCCACCGGTGCGCGTGCAGTCCACCGACGGCGCCGTCACGGTCTCGCTTGCCGGCGGCGAGGCACGCCCGGTGGGGGAGCGGGGTGTGCCCGGCCAGGGCACCTTCGTCGCCGACTGACGGACGCGGTCGCGGACCCTCCGCGCCCTGTCCGCTGCACAGGTGCGCACCCGACTCCCCGCCGCCGTGGTCCGGGAGCGCGTGGCATCGTTGCGCCCATGGAACTCGATCCCGCAGCGGCGCTCGACGCGCTCGTGGCGTCGGGTCGCGACCCCGGCTGCGCCGTGGCGGTCGTGCGTGACGGGATCGTGGAGGTGGACCATGCGGCGGGCACCTCCGACGGCAGCCGCGCGTGGTCGTCCGACACCCTGGTGATGACCTACTCGGTGGCGAAGCCGTTCGCCGCCCTCACGGTGCTCGACGCCGTGTCGGAGGGGGCGTTCGCGCTCGACGACCCGGTCGTGGCGTGGTGGCCGGAGTACGGCGCGGCGGGGAAGGCCGGCACGACGATCCGGCACCTGCTGTTGCACCAGGCGGGGCTGCCGGCCTTCGGCCCGGAGGCGGACGAGGTCGCGTACGACGACCGCGAGGCGCTGGTCGGCCTCCTCGCCCGCGCCACGCCGGTCCACGAGCCCGGCACGGGTGTCGCCGAGCACGCGCTCACCTACGGCCACCTCCTCGACGAGGTGCTGCGACGCGCGACGGGTGAGGAGCTGGCCGAGCGCTTCGGCCGCATCGCCGCGGCCGCCGGCTGGGACCTCCACCTGCGGGTGGCCGACGACGACCTCGACCGCGTGGCCACGGTCGAGGAGGTGTTGCCGACCTGGCGCTCCGACTACGTGCGCGACCCGCGCTGGGGGCCGGCCCTGGGGCGCCCGCGTGGGCTGCTCGACCCGCAGGTCCTCAACTCGTCCCGCTTCCGGCGCACGTCGTTCCCCGCGATCGCCCTGCACGCCTCGGCCCTGGGCCTGGCCCGCTGCTACGACGACGTCGCCCGCCCCGACGGGCTCGTGGCCCAGCGCCTGGGGCCCGAGCTGTGGCGGGCGTACCTCGGCCCCGCGGCGACCGGCCACGACCTGGTCCTCGACCGCGACGTCGTGTGGACGCTCGGCTTCCAGCGCGACGAGGAGGACGGTCGGCTCGAGATCGGCATGGGCGGCGCGGGCGGGTGCTCGGCCTGGACCGAGCCCGCCGCCGGGTACGGGGCGGCGTTCGTCACGCGTGGCCTGGGCGGGCACGACCGCGGCGACGACGTCTGGCGGGCCGTCAGGAGCTCCATGGAGCCGTCGACCGGGGACGCCGGGGCGTCCACGTGAGCCGCCTCACCGCCTCGGCGGTGCGCGTCGGGTCGCCCGGACGCGGCATACTCACGGTGCGATGACCACGACCGACCTCGAGACCCCGCCCGCCGCACCCGCCGAACCGCTGCAGGTGGCGGTCGTGACCCTCGGCTGCGCGCGCAACGAGGTGGACTCCGAGGAGCTCGCCGGACGCCTCGAGGCGGGCGGCTTCGTCCTCGTCCAGGACCCGGAGGACGCCGACACGGTCGTGGTGAACACGTGCGGCTTCGTCGAGGCCGCCAAGAAGGACTCGGTCGACACCCTGCTCGAGGCCGCCGACCTCAAGGAGTCCGCGGGCCACGGTGGCCGGGCGCAGGCCGTGGTGGCCGTCGGGTGCCTCGCCGAGCGGTACGGCAAGGACCTCGCGGAGTCGCTGCCCGAGGCCGACGCGGTGCTCGGCTTCGACGACTACCCCGACATCGCGTCCCGGCTGCGCGCGATCGTGGCGGGGGAGGTCCACCACCCGCACACGCCCTCCGACCGGCGCCGCCTGCTGCCGATCTCGCCGGTCGAGCGCAGCGCCGCCGCGATCTCGGTGCCGGGTCACCAGGCGGTCGCCGTCGACGTGAGCGACATCGGTGCGGGCGCCCCGGCCACCGGGCCCCGCGCCGTGCGCCGCCGCCTCGACGCCGGACCGATGGCGCCGCTCAAGCTGGCCAGCGGCTGCGACCGCCGCTGCTCGTTCTGCGCCATCCCGAGCTTCCGCGGCTCCTTCGTGAGCCGCCGTCCCAGCGACGTGCTCCAGGAGGCGCAGTGGCTGGCCACGCAGGGCGTGCGCGAGCTGTTCCTCGTCAGCGAGAACTCCACGTCCTACGGCAAGGACCTCGGCGACCTCCGGCTGCTCGAGACGATGCTGCCCGAGCTCGCCGGCATCGACGGCATCGAGCGCGTCCGCGTCTCCTACCTGCAGCCGGCCGAGACCCGGCCCGGGCTCATCGAGGCGCTCGCGGCCACGCCCGGCGTCGTGCCCTACTTCGACCTGTCCTTCCAGCACGCCAGCGCCCCGGTGCTGCGCCGGATGCGCCGCTTCGGCGACCCCGACAGCTTCCTCGACCTGCTCGAGCGGATCCGGTCGCTCGCGCCGCTGGCCGGCGTGCGGTCCAACGTGATCGTCGGCTTCCCCGGCGAGACCGAGGACGACCTCGAGGTGCTGTGCGACTTCCTCGAGGCGGCGCGCATGGACGTGACCGGCGTGTTCGGCTACTCCGACGAGGACGGCACCGAGGCGGCCGGCTTCGCCGAGGACCTCAAGCTCGACGACGACGAGATCCGCGCCCGCACCGAGCACGTCACCGGCCTCGTCGAGGAGCTGAACGCCCAGCGGGCCGAGGAGCGCATCGGCGAGGCGGTCGTCGTCCTCGTCGAGTCCGTCGAGGACGGCGCCGTCGAGGGCCGCGCCGCCCACCAGGGTCCGGAGGTCGACGGGACGACGCTGGTGACCGGCGCCGAGGACGCCCGGGTGGGCGACCTGTTGACCGCCGTGGTCACGGGTACAGACGGGGTGGACCTGATCGCCCGAGCGGACGGAGCGCGCGCATGACCCACGACCAGGCCGGCACCGAGCCGCGCACGGTGTCCAACTTCAACGTGCCCAACCTGCTCACCACCCTCCGCATCGTGATGGTGCCCTTCTTCGGCTGGGCCCTGCTGCACGACGGTGGCAACGACCCGCTCTGGCGCTGGGTGGCGTTCGCGCTCTTCGCCGTCGCGATGATCACCGACAAGATCGACGGCGACCTCGCCCGCAAGCACGGGCTGGTCACCGACTTCGGCAAGATCGCCGACCCCATCGCCGACAAGGCGATCACCGGCATGGCCTTCATCGGCCTGTCGGTCGTGGGCGACATCTGGTGGTGGGTGACGGTCGTGGTGCTGCTGCGCGAGTGGAGCGTCACCCTGCTGCGCCTGTCGGTGCTCAAGCAGATCGTGATCCCGGCGGCCCGGAGCGGCAAGATCAAGACCGTCCTGCAGGCCATCGCGCTGTCGGGCCTGACCTGGCCGCTGCCCCACGGCGACGCCCACGGGGGCGCCTTCGACTTCTGGCCCGGCCCGCTCGGCGAGGTCCTCTTCTACGCCAGCCAGCTGCTGCTCGCGGGCGCCGTCGCGATGACGCTGTGGTCGGGATGGGAGTTCGTCCGCGAGGTGCGCCGCCAGCGGGCCGCGCAGCACTGACGCGGAGTCGTCACGCAGCGTTCAGGCAATGCCTCCCTGCGAAGGGTCCTGAAGGGCGGTCCCGGGGTTACAGTGACCCGGCTCACCCGCCCTTCGAAAGGTCTTCCTGTGTCAGCTTCACGATTCGGGCGTCGCTTCACGGCTGCGGCGACCGCTGCCGGGGTTCTTGCGGCGCCCCTGGCCATCCTCGGAGCGATGGCTCCTGCAGACGCCGCCAGCAGCGGCTTGATCATCAACGAGGTCTACGGCGGCGGTGGGTCGACCTCGACGTCGGCCTCCTACAAGGTCGACTTCGTCGAGCTCTACAACCCCACGTCGTCGGCGCTGCCGACCAACGGGCTGAGCCTCCAGTACCGGAGCGGTACCTTCGCCGCCGGCGGAAGCGTCAGCGTCCTCGCGCTTCCCGACGCCTCGGTGCCCCCCAAGAGCACCTTCCTCGTGCAGACCTCGAGCCGCACCAGCTGCACCGGCGGCGCCGTGTGTGGCGGATCCGAGCTGCCGACGCCCGACTTCGAGGCCACCACGACGTTCCTCAACATGTCGGGCAGCAGCGGCCAGGTGATCCTGGCCGACGGCACGACGGCCGTGACTGCCCTCGGGACGAGCATGCACACCGTCACCAACGTGGTGGACTTCGTCGGCTACGGCACCGCCACTTCCTCCGAGACCGACAACACCGGCACCGCGCTGTCGACGACCACGTCGACCTCGCGCACCACGTCGGTCGATGGTGACAACAACCGGACCGACTTCGCCGCACCGGCGACTCCGACCCCGACGAAGTCCGCGGCCGGCACCGCCGGCCCCACCGTCGCAACCGTGTCGGACAAGTCCGTCACCGTCAACGAGCCGATCACGCCCTTCACGGTGACCGCCACGGGCAAGGCCCCGTACACGTGGACGGCCACGGGCCTTCCCGCCGGGCTCTCGATCACGAGCACCGGCACGGAGGCCGGGCAGGTCACCGGTACGCCGACCACGCCGGGCGTCTTCGAGGTGACGGTGACCGCCACCGACGCGGAGGCCGCGCAGGGCAGCACCACCTTCGACATCACGGTGAACCCGGCAGGCGTCGTCGCCATCGACCAGGTCCAGGGCACGGGCGCCACCTCACCGCTCGTGGGCACCACGGTGACCACCCGCGGCATCGTCACGGCCGTCTACCCCCGGGGCGGGTTCTTCGGGTTCAACATCCAGACTCCCGGCTCCGGTGCGGCCGACATCGACCTCACGGCGCACACCGCCTCCGACGGCCTGTTCGTCCGCCAGGCCAGCGGCACCGTCACCGCGACCCCCGGCTCGTACGTCGAGGTGCGCGGGCGGGTGACCGAGTTCGCCGGCGCCACGCAGGTGCAGGTGCAGCCCGGCGACATCACCGTCGTGGACCAGGACGTCCCGCCGGTCGTCACGACGACCACGGCGACGTGGCCGCGTTCCGCCGCGGAGAAGGAGTCCCTCGAGGGGATGCGCTACCGCCCCACGGGCGCCTTCACCGTCACCAACACGTTCTCGACCAACAACTTCGGAGAGGTCGGCCTCGCGGCCGGCGACAGGCCGCTGATCCAGCGCACCGAGGTCGAGCTGCCCGGTCCGGCCGCGGCGAGCGCCGTGGAGGCCGACAACGCCGCCCGGTCGGTCGTGCTGGACGACGGCGCGTCGACCAACTTCCTCCTCACCGGCAACGCGACCGAGTGCAGCCCGCGGCCGTCCGGCTGCCTGCTGAACGGCCACCTGACGCCGCCCTACGTCTCGACCATCGAGCCCGTGCGCGTCGGCGCCCGGGCGACGTTCGTCGACGACGTGATCTTCACCCAGGGCGGTTCGCCGAGCGCGCCGACCTACCGGTTCCAGCCGCTGGTCACGGTGACGGGCCCCGACAACGCCGAGAGCCCGGCCACCTTCGAGGACACCCGGACCGCTGCTCCCGACGAGGCCCTCATCAACGAGACCGGCACCGCCGACCTCAAGATCGCCTCGTTCAACGTGCTCAACTACTTCACGACCCTGGGTGACGCGGACGACGACAACGTGGGCGACGGCGGCTGCACCCCGTTCCGGGACCGGGCCGGTGACGGCGCCACGGTGAACGGCGGCTGCGAGCAGCGCGGCGCGTGGGACCCCGAGGACTTCGAGCGCCAGCAGTCCAAGATCGTGTCCGCGATCAACAAGCTCGACGCGGACGTCGTGGGCCTCATGGAGATCGAGAACTCCCGGACGCTCGGGGAGACGCCCGACGAGGCCACCAACAGCCTCGTGGCGGCGCTGAACGCCGACGCGGGTGCCGGCACCTGGGCGGCCAACCCGTCCTCGACCGAGCTGCCCGACGGCGGGATGGACGTCATCACCAGCGCCATCATCTACAAGCCCGCCAGCGTCGACCGCGTGGGCCAGTCCCGCGCGCTCGGCACCCTGAGCGACGCCGGCGAGGCCTTCGACAACGCCCGTGAGCCCCTGGGCCAGGTCTTCAAGGCCGACGCGGGCGGCGAGCCGTTCCTGTTCGTCGTCAACCACTTCAAGTCCAAGGGCTCGGCCGGGCCGAACCCGGGCGACGCCGACACCGGTGACGGCCAGAGCGCGTCCAACGGCTCGCGCGTGCTGCAGGCGACCGCCCTGCGCGACTGGGTCGCCGGCCTGCAGGCCGAGACCGGTGTGCAGTCCGTCGTCCTCGGCGGCGACTTCAACTCCTACACCATGGAGGACCCGCTGCGGATCCTCTACGGCGCCGGGTTCACCAACGTCGAGCGCCACTTCGACAACGGCGAGTTCTCGTACTCGTTCTCCGGGCTGTCCGGCTCCCTCGACCACATCCTGGTGAACGGTCCCGCGCTCGAGCGGTCCACCGGCACGGACATCTGGAACATCAACGCCGGTGAGTCGCTGGCGCTGGAGTACAGCCGCTGGAACTACCACGCGACCGACTTCCACGCCGACGGTCCGTACCGGTCCTCCGACCACGACCCGGTGATCCTCGGGCTGCGGCTCACGGCCCCGGTCGCGCAAGTCGCAACCTCCGTGACGGGCACGGCGCGCAGGATCGCGTACGGCTCCAAGGGTTCCGTCTCGGTCGAGGTGGCCCCGGCGACGGCGTCCGGCACCGTCAAGGTGTCGCGGGGCTCGACTGTCCTGGGCACGGCCTCCCTCGCGTCGGGCCGGGGCACCGTGACCCTGCCCGCCAAGTCGCTGCCCGTCGGCACCCACTCGCTGACGCTCACCTACTCGGGCGACGCCACCCACAAGGCGGCGACCGGCACGGTCCGCGTCAAGGTCAAGAAGGCGGTGTCGAAGGTCCGGGCGAAGGTGAAGCGCACGCCGGTCGTGGCGGGCGTGCGAACCACGGTCAAGGTGGCCGTGTCCGCGAGGGGCGTGACCCCGCGCGGCAAGGTCACCGTGACGATCGGCCAGAAGACCTACCGGGCCGCGCTCCGCGCGGGCAAGGCCGCGGTCAGGGTGCAGGCGTTCACGAGGCCGGGCACCTACAAGGCGACGGTCTCCTACGCCGGGAACCGAAGGACGGCGGGCGACAAGGCCCGCGTGACCATCACGGTGCGGCGGCGCTGAACGAGCGCCCTCGCATCCCCTGGATCGAACGAGACGGCCCGGCCCTCCGACCGGCTGGCCGGGCCGTCTCCGCCTCCCCGACGTACCGGGACGAGGCCCCGAACGACCCCTCCGGGTCGGGTTAAGGTGACCCGATTCACCCCGCCATTCAAGGAAAGGCCCACTCGTGCCAGCATCACGAACCGGTCGCAAGCTCGCTCTCGCGACCACGCTGACGGGGCTGCTCGCAGCACCCCTCGCGGTCGTGGCGACCGCCGCTCCGGCGACCGCCGCCGCCGTCCCCGTCACGATCCTCAACTTCAACGACTTCCACGGTCGCATCGACAACAACACCACCAGGTGGGCGACGACCATCGAGCAGAACCGGGACGCCAGCACGATGGTGCTCTCGGCCGGTGACAACATCGGAGCCTCGCTCTTCGCGTCAGCGTTCAACGACGACAAGCCGACCATCGACGTCCTCAACGCGCTCGACCTCGACGTGAGCGTGGTGGGCAACCACGAGTTCGACAAGGGCTGGCCCTGGTTCAAGTCGCACGTCGTCGACGGTGGGGGCACGGCCCCCGACGGGACGGCGTACCCGCAGGCGTCCTTCCCCTACCTCGGCGCGAACGTGCTGGACGCTGCCGGCAACCCGGTCCTGCCCGCCTCGACGCAGATCACCCTCGGCGGTGCCAACGTGTGCGTCATCGGCGCCGTGACCCAGGAGACGCCGTCGCTGGTGTCGCCCGGAGGCATCGCCGGACTGCGGTTCACCGACCCGGTCGCCGCCGTCAACCAGGAGGTCGCGCGCCTGCAGTCGGCCGGCGTCGACTGCGACGCCACCGTCGCCAACTACCACGAGGGCGGCCCGCAGTCGCAGGCGGCTGCGACCCAGGCGCAGCAGGAGGCGGCGTCCGCGGTGTTCCGCCACCTGACGCAGGACACCGTCGCCGCCGTCGACGTGATCTACAACGGTCACAGCCACCAGCCCTACGCCTACAACGGCTCGCGCCCGGTCGTGCAGACCGAGGCGTACGGCGCCAGCCTCGGCAAGGTGTCGATGACCATCGACACCGACACCAACACGGTCAGCGCGGTGACCGCGGCCCTGGTCCCGCGGGCCACCGCGGCCGACCTCACGCGGCCTCGCGTCGCTGCCGTCGACGCGATCGTCAAGGCCGCCCTCGCCGCCGCGAACGTGGTGGGCGACCGCGCCGTGGGCAGGATCTCGGCGGACATCACCCGGGCCGACTCCGACCCGGTGGCACCCGGCGTGCAGGAGGACCGCAAGGCGGAGTCGACCATCGGCAACCTCGTGGCCGACGCGCTTCGTGACGTCAAGATCCCCGCGGTGGCGAAGACGCCGACCATCGGCATCACCAACCCCGGTGGGCTGCGGGCGGACCTGCTCTACAAGGGCGACCTCTCCACCAGCCCCGAGAACACCGACGGCGTGGTGACGTTCGAGGAGGCCAACGCGGTCCTCCCGTTCGTCAACAACGTCAGCTACGTCGACGTGACCGGCGCGACGCTCAAGAAGATCTTCGAGCAGCAGTGGCAACCCTCGACCGCGAGCAACCCGTTCCTGCACCTCGGCGTGTCCAGGAACGTGCAGACGATCCTCGACGCCTCCCGCCCGGTCGGCGACAGGGTCGTGTCGATCACCGTCGACGGACAGCTGGTCGACCCGGCCAAGACCTACACCGTGTCGACGTTCAGCTTCCTCGCCCAGGGCGGCGACAACTTCGGCGCCTTCAAGGAGGGCAAGGCCATCGACACCGGCGCCGTGGACCGCGACCTCTGGATCGACTCGTTCTTCCGCAACGGCCAGGTCAAGTCGCCCTCGCCCGTGAAGCGCCAGATCTACGCCAGCGGCCTGAAGAACAGCTACGTGGCCGGCGAGAAAACCAAGATCAGCTTCGAGAAGCTCGACATCACCTCCCTCGGGATCCCGGCCAACACCAAGCTCGAGCTGGTCAAGGTGCGTCGGGACGGGTCGAGCAAGGTCTTCGGCACCACCGCCGTGGTGGGCGGCGAGAGCACCGTGTCGTTCACCGTCCGTGCGGGCAAGGAGCTGCGGATCATCGCCCAGCCGAGCGGCACCACCATCGCCCGGGCCGTGGTCAAGGGCGAGCCGCGGATGAGCGTGCGTGCGTTCCCGAGGGCCGGCAAGGCCAAGGTCGGCAAGACCCAGGTGCGGCTGCGCATCAAGGTCAAGGCGGCCCACGTGGCCGACGTGGACGGATGGGTCAAGGTCCGCGTGGCGGGCAAGACCTACCGCACGAAGGTCGAGGACGGCGTCGCCAAGGTGAAGCTGCGGGCGTTCAAGAAGGCCCGCACCTACAACGCCAAGGTCACCTTCAACGGCACCAACGCGCTCGAGCGGGTGCGCAAGGTCGTCGAGATCAAGGTGCGCCGCCGCAGGTGACCTGAGCTCGGCCGGCACCACCGCCGGCACCACCCCGGGCAGCACCACCTGCTCGGCCAGCAGCACCCGGAGGCCCGGTCATCGTCCGCGATGGCCGGGCCTCCGCCGTGTCGCATGCCAGCGAGCCCGCGGCGGCCCTCCACCTGCTCACCGCAGGGCGAGGGCCGCCTGCACGAGCGTGAGGTGGCTGAAGGCCTGGGGGAAGTTCCCGGCCATCCGCCCGTGCGCGGCGTCGTACTCCTCCGAGAGCAGCCCGACGTCGTTCGCCAGGCCGCACAGCCGGTCCATGAGCGCGGCCGCCTCGTCGCGTCGCCCGGCCGCGGCCAGCGCCGAGACGAGCCAGAAGGAGCACGCCAGGAACGGGTGCTCGTCGCCGGGGAGCCCGTCGACCCCGCTCTGCGTGCGGTAGCGCAGCAGCAGGCCGTCGCGCATGAGGTCCGCGACGACGGCGTCGATCGTGCCCAGCACCCGCGGGTCGTCGCCCGGCAGGAAGCCGACCAGCGGGATGGTCAGCAGCGACGCGTCCACCTCGCGGGTGTCGTAGTGCTGCGTGAAGGTGCCGCGCTCGTCGTCGAAGCCCTTGTCGAGGACCTCCTCGCGCACCCGGTCGCGCAGGTCGCGCCAGCGCTCGAGCGGGCCGTCCAGGCCGTGCTCCTCGATCGCGCGGACCGCGCGGTCGAAGGCCACCCACACCATCACGCGCGAGTGGGTGAAGTGGCGCTGGGGGCCGCGGATCTCCCACAGGCCGTTGTCCGGCTCGTCCCAGTGGTCGCCGAGCTCGTCCACGAGCGCCCGCTGCAGGGCCCACGAGTTGCGGGTCTCCTCGAGTCCCGCGCGCCGGGCCAGCTCGAGCGCCAGCATCACCTCGCCGAGGACGTCGTTCTGGCGCTGCGAGACCGCACCGTTGCCGATGCGCACCGGCGTGCTCCCCGCGTAGCCCGGGAGGTGCGCCAGCTCGTGCTCGGGGAGGTGCCGACCGCCGTCGACGGTGTACATGATCTGCAGGTCGGCCGGGTCACCGGCCACGGCCCGCAGCAGCCACTCGCGCCACCGCTGCGCCTCGTCGACGTATCCCGCACCGAGCAGCGACTCGAGGGTGAGGGCCGCGTCGCGCAGCCAGCAGAACCGGTAGTCCCAGTTGCGGGCACCGCCGAAGTCCTCGGGCAGCGACGTCGTCGGCGCCGCCACGATCCCGCCCGTCTCGGCGTGGGTCATCAGGAGCAGGGTCATCAAGCTGCGCCGCACCATGTCGGCGTAGGGCAGGGTGCTCGGCGCGCGGGAGGTCCAGCCCTGCTGCTCCGCCGCCGTGGCCTCGATCCGCTCGTCGAAGCTCAGCGGCTCGGGCACCTCCCGCCACGACCGCACCCACGTGGTGGAGAACGTCACCTCGTCGCCGGCGGCGAGCTCGAACTCGTCGCTGTGGTGCCCGCGGTGCCCGCGCGGCAGGCGCGGCCCGCGCAGGATGAGCTTGTCGGGTCCGGCGACGGCGACCACGACGTCGTTGCCGTGGACGCGCTCGCGGCTGACCCACGGCCGCACCTCGCCGTAGTCGGTGCGCACCACCCAGTCGTGACGGATCCGTACCGTCCCCCGCGTGCAGGTGAGGCGGCGTACGACGTCGGCCCGGCCGTCGCCCGTCGGCATCAGGTCCAGCAGCACGACCTCGCCGTCCCGGGTGGTGAACGTCGTCTCCAGCAGCGCGGTGCCGTCGACGTAGCGGCGGCTGGTGGCCACCACCTCGTCGGCGGGTGCGAGCAGCCAGCGGCCGTGCTCCTCCGTGCCGAGGAGGGCGGCGAAGCACGCCGGCGAGTCGAACCTCGGCAGGCAGAGCCAGTCGATGGACCCGTCGCGGCCGACCAGCGCCGCCGTCCCGCTGTCGCCGATCAGGGCGTAGTCCTCGATGGGGAGTGCCATGCGGCTAGTCTCGCCGACGTGTGGTCGGAGGATCTCGAGGCGCGCGTGCTCGACGCGCTCGCACGCCGCGGCGAGACGCTCGCCACGGCGGAGTCGCTGACCGGCGGGCTCCTGGCGTCCCGGCTGACCGACGTGCCGGGTGCCTCGCGCAGCTTCGTCGGCGGCGTCGTGTCCTACGCGACCCGCGTCAAGGTGTCCGTGCTCGACGTCCCGGAGCAGCTCGTGGCGGAGCACGGCGTGATCTCGCGCGAGTGCGCGGTCGCGATGGCACAGGGCGTGCGCACCCGCCTCGAGGCCACGTGGGGCCTGGCGACGACGGGCGTCGCCGGTCCGGACGAGCAGGAGGGCCGACCGCCGGGCACCGTGTGGATCGCGGTCGCGGGCCCCACCCGCGTCGACGCCGAGCTCCTCGCCCTCGACGGGGACCGCCTCGCCGTCCGGCAGGCCACGTGCCGGTCGGTGCTCGCGGCGCTCCACCACCTCCTCGGGTGAAGTGGAGGTATCCGACCGGGAAGAAGGGGCACTCCGGTAGCGTTGGGGCAGACGACCTCCTCGAACCGCTTCTCGAGAGACAGGACCTCGCGCATGGTGCTCTTCCGGCGACTGCTCGGCGACGTGCTGCGCGGTGCGCGGATGCAGCGCGGGATGACACTGCGCGAGCTCTCCGCGGAGGCCCGGGTCAGCCTGGGCTACATCTCCGAGATCGAGCGGGGCCAGAAGGAGGCGTCGTCGGAGCTGCTGGCGTCGCTGTGCCAGGCGATGGACCTGCCGCTGTCCGACGTCCTGCGTGACGTCGCCGACGCCGTCGCCCTCGAGGAGACGGCGCTGGAGCAGGTGGCCGTGGCCCGCACGCCGCTCGCAGCCGCGCGCCGCGCCGGCGACGTGGTCGCCTCGGCCGCCTGACCGCTGCGGTCGTCCGCTCGAGGCGGACCGCTCGCCGACGCGGGTCAGCGCCCGGGTTGGCAGCTCGGGCACCAGTACGCCGCGCGCTCGCGCCCGGGCTCGCCGAGCATCGTCACCGCGACCGGGGTGCCGCACCGGCGGCACGGGGACCGGTCGCGGCGGTAGACCCACATGCGCTCCCGCTCGCGCAGGCTGCCCGTCGTCGACTGGACCGCGCGCTCCTTGTTGACCTCGAGCATCTGGCGTCCCCGCCTGACGAGGCGCGTCAGGTCGCCGACCTCGGAGACCGGTGTGGCCGGGTGGACGCTCATCGTGAAGCAGAGCTCGGCCATGTACATGTTGCCGATGCCGGCGAGGTTGCGCTGGTCGAGCAGGGCCTGGCCGATGGGCCGCGCGGGCTCCGCCCGCAGGTTGGCCAGCGCCCGCTCCTCGTCCCAGTCCGGTCCGAGGAGGTCCGGGCCGAGGTGGCCGACGAGGTCGTGCTCGGCCTCGCGCGGGACCACCTCGACGATGCCGAGCTGGAAGCCGACGGCCGTCACGCCCTCGACGCCGAGGACCACCCGCACCTGCACCTCGGGCCGGCGCCACCGCCCTCCGGCGGGATAGACGTGCCAGGACCCCTCCATCTTCAGGTGGGTGTGCAGGCTCCACGGCCGCTCGTGGTCGATCCGGGTGAGCAGGTGCTTGCCGCGCGAGACGGTGCCGACGACGGTGCCGCCGGTGAGGTCGTGGGTGGCGAACGCCGGCACCCGGAAGTCGGTGGTCGTCAGCTCCCGGCCGCTGAGGGCAAGGTCGAGCCTGACCGCCGCGCGGTACACGGTGTCGCCCTCAGGCACGCAGCCTCAGTCCCTTGGGCGTCGCCACGAACCCGGCCGCCGTCAGCGCCAGCCGGATGGGGGTCTCGCCGCCGCTGCCGATCAGCGCCTGGCCGTCCGCCTTCTCGACGGTGAGCCGCCCGAGGGCGCCGCGGCGGGCCGCGTCGGCCAGCGCCGCCATGGCGGGGGTCAGGACCTCCTGGTCGTCGCTCCACGTGAGCAGGGTGCGGCCGCCGCGCTCGACGTAGACCGTGAGGGCACCGTCGACGAGGACGACGAGGGCGCCGGCCTTGCGTCCGGGCCGGTGCCCGCTGCGCTCGTCGTCGCCGGCGTCGGGCCACGGGAGGGCGGCGCCGAAGACGTTGGCCGGGTCGGTCGCGGCGAGGGCCAGGACGGACGGCTTGGCACCGCCCCGCGCGCTCTCGGGCTCGGCGAACGTGCGGAGCCGGTCGATCGCGCCCGCGCTGCCGAACTGGGCGGCGCCGAGCCCCTCGATGAAGTAGCCGCGGCGGCAGCGCCCGGTGTCCTCGAACGCGCTCAGCACCTTGTAGACCCCGGCGAAGCCGCCGGCCACGCGCTCGCTCACGACGGCGCCGCGGGTGACCACGCCGTGACGCTCGAGGAGGTGCTCGGCCCGCGCGTGAGCGCGTCTCGTCGGGTCGCCGTCGCGCTCGGGCAGCAGTGCCCAGCGCCCCGCGGTCTCGGGCGGCCCCGAGCGCGCGGGCATCCGGCCCCGGGTGGTGCGGCCCATCCGCGGCGGCGTACGACGGCTGCGGTGGGAGGGCGTGCCGCTGCGGACCAGCGCGCGGAGGGGGCTGAGGGTGTCGTTGGTGACGTGGCCGGCCCAGACCAGCTCCCAGAGCGCCGTGGTGAGCTCGGCGTCGCTGGACGACCCGACCCGGTCGGCGAGCTGACGGAAGAACCAGGCCCCGCCGGGGTCGAGGGCGTCGAGGACGGCTCGCTGGAGGCCGGTCGGCTCCGCCGCCTCGACCTCCGGGAGCGTCAGGTGGGCCTGGTCGGCGAGGTGGAGGCTCACCCAGCCGTCGCTTCCCGGGAGGGGCGCGTGGCCGGCCCAGATCACCTCCCCGGAGGCGGTGAGCTCGTCGAGCATCGAGGGCTCGTAGTCGCGCACGCGGGCGGCGAGGACCAGGGGCTCCAGCGCGCTGGCGGGCACCGGGCAGCCCGCGAGCTGGTCGATCGCCGCGACGACGCCGTCGAGCCCCCGCAGCGAGCCGCCGACCCGCTGCCAGGCGGGCAGGAACCGGGCCACCGCGTCCTGGCTGACCGGATCGATCTCCTGGCGCAGCCGGGCGAGGGAGCGCCGGCGCAGCTTGCGCAGGACCTCGGCGTCGCACCACTCCGTGCCCGAGCCGGACGGCCGGAACTCGCCGTCGAGCACCCGGCCGCGGTGGGCGAGGCGCTGCAGGGTCTGGCGGGCGACGGCCTCGCCGAGCCCGAGCCGCGCCGCGACCTCCGCGGTGGTGAAGGGTCCGTGGCTGCGCGCGTAGCGGGAGACCAGGTCTCCGAGCGGGTCCTCCGGCAGCTCGAGGAAGGCGTCGGGGGTGCCGACCGGGACGGGGACGCCGAGCCCGTCGCGCAGGCGCCCGATGTCCTCGATGGCGGTCCAGCGGTCCTCGCCGGCCATGCGCACCTGCAGGACGCGGCGTACGTCGAACAGGGAGGCCAGCCACGCCTCCACGTCGGCGCCGGCGACCGCGCGGGCGCGGACCTCGTCGGTCGACAGCGGACCCACCAGCCGCAGCAGGTCGGCGACCGCCTCGGCGTCGCGGGCGCGCCGGTCGTCGGCGAGCCACTGCAGCTCGGCCTCGACCTCGGCGAGCACCTCGGGGTCGAGCAGCTCGCGCAGCTCCGCGCGGCCGAGCAGCTCGGCAAGCAGGCCCTGGTCGAGCGACAGCGCGGCGGCGCGGCGCTCGGCGATGGGGGAGTCGCCCTCGTAGACGAACTGGGCGACGTAGCCGAAGAGCAGGCTCCGCGCGAAGGGGCTGGGCTGGGTCGTCGCGACGTCGAGGACGCTCACCTCGCGGCGCTGGACCCGGCCGAGCAGGGCGACGAGGGCCGGGAGGTCGTAGACGTCCTGGAGGCACTCGCGAACCGCCTCGAGCACGATGGGGAAGGCGGGGTACTGCGCCGCGACCTCGAGCAGCTGCGCGCTGCGCTGGCGCTGCTGCCACAACGGGCTGCGCCGGCCGGGGTCGCGGCGAGGGAGCAGCAGGGCGCGGGCCGCGCACTCGCGGAAGCGGCTGGCGAACAGGGCCGAGCCGCCGACCTCCTGGGTGACGAGCTGCTCGATCTCCTCCGGCTCGAAGACGATGACCTCGCCGGTGGGCGGCTCGGCGTCGGTGTCGGGGATCCGGATGACGATGCCGTCGTCGGAGGCGACCGCCTGCCCGTCGACGTCGAAGCGCTCGCGCAGCCGGGCGTTGATCGCCAGGGCCCACGGGGCGTGCACGGGCGTGCCGTAGGGCGAGTGGACGACCAGGCGCCAGTCGCCGAGCTCGTCGCGGAACCGCTCGACGACGATCTGCGTGTCGTTGGGGACGACCTGCGTGGCCTCGCGCTGCTCGCCGAGGTAGGTCACCAGGTTGGTGGCGGCGTTGACGTCGAGGCCCTGCTCGCGGACGCTGTCGATCGCCTTCGCTGCCGGCTTGCCGGCCAGCTCGCGGGTGAAGGCGCCGACGGCGGCGCCGAGCTCGGCCGGGCGGCCGAGGGCGTCGCCCTTCCAGAAGGGCAGCCGGCCGGGGATGCCGGGCGCGGGCGTGACGAGGACCCGGTCGTGCGTGATGTCCTCGATGCGCCAGCTGGTGGCGCCGAGGGCGAAGACGTCGCCGACGCGCGACTCGTAGACCATCTCCTCGTCGAGCTCGCCGACCCGGCTGGCCTTCTCGCCGACGAGGAAGACGCCGAAGAGACCGCGGTCGGGGATCGTGCCGCCGCTGGTCACGGCGAGCCGCTGGGCCCCCGGCCGGCCCGTGAGCTGGCCGGTCACCCGGTCCCACACGATGCGCGGGCGCAGCTCGGCGAACTCCTCGCTGGGATAGCGCCCGCTCAGCAGGTCGAGGGTGGCGTCGAAGGCGGAGCGGGGGAGCTGGGTGTACGACGCGGCGCGGGTGACCAGCGCGAACAGCTCGTCGACGTGCCACTCGTCCATCGCGAGCGCGGCGACGACCTGCTGGGCCAGGACGTCGAGCGGGTTCGCCGGGACGGCCATCTTCTCGATCGCCCCGGACCGCATGCGGTCCACGGCCACGGCGGTCTGGGCGAGGTCGCCGCGGTGCTTGGGGAAGAGCACCCCTCGGCTCGTCTCGCCGACCTGGTGCCCGGCGCGGCCGACCCGCTGCAGGGCACTCGCCACGCTGGGCGGCGACTCGATCTGGACGACGAGGTCGACCGAGCCCATGTCGATGCCGAGCTCGAGGCTGCTCGTGGCCACCACGCACGGCAGCCGGCCCCGCTTGAGGTCGTCCTCGATGACCGCCCGCTGCTCCTTGGAGACCGAGCCGTGGTGCGCCTTGGCGATGACCGCCTCGGCGCCCGAGCTCTGCCCGGACTGGGCCATGACCTGGGCGGGCGGACTGCCGGCACGCTCCCCGACCTGCGCGTCGCCGACGGGCGGCTCGGACGCCGCCCGCTCGGCGCGCTCTGCCGCGATCTCGTTGAGGCGGGCGGTGAGCCGCTCGGCCAGCCGGCGGGAGTTGGCGAACACGATCGTGGAGCGGTGCTGCTCGACGAGGTCGACGACGTGCTCCTCGACGTGCGGCCAGATGCTGCTGGAACGGCCCGGGTCGCCGGAGCCCTCGTCGTACTCCTCGGGCATCGTCATGTCCTCGACGGGCACGACCACCCGCAGGTCCCACTCCTTCGTGCTGGGCGGGGAGACGATCTCGACCGGCTGGGTGCCGCCGAGGAAGCGTGCCACCTCCTCCAGGGGGCGGACGGTCGCGCTGAGGCCGATGCGCTGCGCGGGCCGCTCGAGCAGGTGGTCGAGGCGCTCGAGGCTGAGGCCGAGGTGGGCGCCGCGCTTGGTGCCCGCCACGGCGTGCACCTCGTCGACGATGACCGTGTCGACGCCGCGCAAGGTCTCGCGGGCCTGGCTGGTGAGCATCAGGAAGAGCGACTCGGGGGTGGTGATGAGGATGTCGGGCGGCGCCGTGCCGAGCCTGCGACGGTCGGCCGGACTGGTGTCGCCCGACCGCAGGCCGACCGTGACGTCGGGGACGGAGGTCTCGAGCCGCTCCGCGGTGTTGCGGATGCCGGTCAGCGGCGCGCGGAGGTTGCGCTCGACGTCGACGCCGAGTGCCTTGAGCGGGGAGATGTAGAGGACACGGGTGCGCCGGGACCTGTCGTCGGGTCGCTCGGTGGTGAGCAGCCGGTCGATGGCGTGGAGGAAGGCGCTCAGTGTCTTGCCGCTGCCGGTGGGCGCGACGACGAGCGCGTTCCTGCCGGCCGCGATGGCGTCCCAGGCCCCCTCCTGCGCCGGAGTGGGGCTGGCGAAGGACGCCTCGAACCACGCGCGGGTCGGCGCGCTGAAGCGGTCGAGGGCAGTCATGCTCCGCAGTCTGACACCGGGGTCCGACAACGACCCCGCCCCGAGGGAGGCACGCCGGTCGTCGGGCCGGCACCGCAGCCGCGGCTCGCCGGCCCCCTCACTCCGCGAGGTGCTCGGCGGCGCCCTCGGCGTCGAGCACCTCGCCGGTGAGCCCGTCGACCAGCTGGGTCCCCTCGGCGGAGGACCGCAGGGCGCGCAGCGCGATCGCGCGTCGGTCGAACGACCGGGTCTCCTCGTCACGGTCGGGGCTGCTGAGGATCCAGCGGCGCGCCGGTCGCGTCCCGGGAGCGGGACGCTCGGGCTCCGGCTCGCGGTCGGCGGGCGCCACGTAGGCGCCGTGCAGCGCCTCGGCGAGGCGCGCCGCCCGCACCCGCCCGATGCCGGGGTGGCGGCGCAGCCCGTCGGGAGCGGCCGCGGCGACGGCGGCGACGCTGCCGTGGGCGGCGAGCAGGCTGCGGGCCATCGTCGCGCTGATGCCCGGGACGGCGGAGAGCATGACCTCGGCCTGTGCGGAGGGGTGGCGCGGGGACCGGCGCGGTCCGTCCGTCCGCGACGTCGGCGCGGCGCGCCGGGCGCGTTTGGCGAGCCGGGCGATCCAGGCCGCGCTGTCCTCCACGTCCAGGCTGTGCAGCACGGTGAAGCCGTCCTCCAGCAGGCGGCACACCGCGCCCCGCCACGCGTCCTCGGCCATCCGCGGCTCGCCCTCGACCAGCAGCACGGCCTGGGGGAACGTCGACTGCAGGCGCACCGCCTGGTCGAACAGGCGGCCGTCACGGATGGAGGCGCTCAGGTCGCCGGGGCCCTTGCGCTCCACCGCCAGCCCGTGCCCCAGCACGTAGTCGCCCACCGGCAGGTCCGTGAGCTGCACGTCGAGACCTGCGGCGACGAGCGCGTCCGGGATGCCGCTGCTGCGCTCGCGGTGGTCGACCAGCACCGGACCCTTCTCGACCACGCTGCGACGGTACCGCGCGCCCGGGCCGCCACCCACCGGGGGCGGCGCACGGCGCAGCCCCTGGGGCACCCGGGTCAGCGGGAGACGCGGATCCGCACCTCCCACGAGGCGGCGTCCGGGTCGTCCACGTCGGTGACCGCGAGCAGGGTGGCGCCCGCGTCGTCGGCGCCGAGGAGCATCAGGCCCTCGACCTTCACCACGGCGCCGTCGAGCTCGGGGATCGCGGCGACCTCGAGCACCCGGTCGCCGCGGATGCGCGCGAGGGCCGACGCCACGACCGGTCCGTCGTCGCGCGGGTCGGGACTGTCCTCGGCGGCGGCGCTGGCGAGCAGCCGGCCGTCCGGCAGCGCGACGACGTCGGTGATCGCGAGGCCGACCCCGTGCACGGAGCCGAGGTCGTAGTGCCGCGGCCGCGCGACCCGCACCCCGGCCGCTGCGCCCCGCCCGACGGCCAGCGCCACGGCGTCGGCGAGGTCGACGTCGACGCTGCCCGACGGCAGTCCCGCGGACGGCAGGCCGCGGTGGAACCACCGCAGCGCGCCGTCGACGACGCAGGCGCCCTCGAGGTTGAGCACGTCGAGGTCGACGCCGAGGACGTCCGCCACGCGGGTGTAGACCGCGCTCGCGTCGGCCACCACGGTGGTCGGACGGCCACCGTCGAGGCGGAGCAGGCACCACCGCATCCGGGCGGGCGACGAGCCCGACCCCATGACCAGGACCGCCGGCTCGCCGTCGACCTCGACGCGGCACGCGGTCTCGAGGTCGGGCTTGAGGGCCTTGGTCCCCGACGCCTCGTCGAAGACCTCGTGCCCCTCGACCGGCGGCAGGAGCCGTACGGCGGTCACGGACCCGTCGCGGCACCATGCCGCGTGGGTGGCGTCGTCCGACACCACCAGGTGGCCGTCTCCGAGGGCCACGACCGCCGACGCCGCCCGTACGGGCGTGCCGTCGTCGAACCTCAGCCGACTGGCTGCCAGCACCTCGACGTCCATGCCGTGATGCTCGCAGACGCCGGGGTCGTCGGCGTCAGCCGCCGGTCTCCCACACGCGCACCCAGTCGACGTACATGTGCTGCGGCAGGTGGCGCTCGCGGATCTTCGGCACCTCGTAGTCCGCCGCGAGCAGGCTGAGGATCGGGAACTGCCGGACGGCGGAGACGCCGCCGCGCATGCGCCCGGTCTCCACGCCGTCGATGCGGAAGACCAGCAGCCTCGGCGACCACTCCACGGAGAAGACGTGGTAGTTCTTCGACCAGCCGTCCCGGCGGTTCTTGAGGTACGACGCCGAGCGGGGGATCCAGCCGCCCGACGAGACCCGGCGACGTCCGTCGTACCGGTGCATGAAGGTCGCCAGCCCGCCCTGCGGGTGGTGGTCGCCGAAGTACTCGACGACGTCGATCTCGCTGCCGGCGCCGCCGGGGTACATGCCCTCCACGGGCTGGAGCCAGAACGCGCCGTGCTGCCCGCGCCGGGCGTGGAACTTCACGCGCGCCGCGGCGACCCCGTAGCGGAACGCGAAGGCGCCCTGCGTGCCGATGTGGCCGTTGAGGCGGTAGGCGTACGTGCCCGGCGCGCGGTCGCGGCCGCGGATGCGGCACCGGCGCGTGGCGTCGGGGTCGATCACGACGCTGAGCCGGGCGGCGCCACCGTCCACGCTGACGGCGCTGGGGTGCCCGCGGGAGCAGGAGCGCCGCGCCGTCGGCACGTAGTCGTGGCCGCGGTGGTTCCAGACCGGGTCGAGGTGCTCGCCGGGGAACTCCTCGGTCCAGGTGGGGTCCTGCCAGCGTGCCGTGCTCACGGCGTGGCTGCTGAGCGGGCGGAGGCTGCCGGAGGCCATGGCGCGCACGCGGTACGTCGACGGGTGCCCGTCCGTGGTCGCGGCGGCTGCGAACTGCACGCGGCCGCGGCCGTCCTGGCGCCTGGTCGCCACGACCTGCCACGAGTCGCCCCGGCGAACCTGGAGCTGCACCCGTCGTCCGGGCGTCGCGGGTCGCAGGGTCGCGACGACCGCCGACCGGGCGGCGTCCGCACCGGCGACCAGCCGCCCCTGCTGGACGATCTGCGGCAGCGCCTCCAGCCGGATGCGCTGGTGCGGCGTGACGAGCACGGCGACGTCCCCGACGGGGTCGGACGGCTCGGTGGCGGAGCCGGATGGGGGAACGGCGAGGGCCGCCGCCGGGACGAGCAGCGCCAGGGCGGTGGCGATCGCGGAGCGTCGAGCTGACATGGGTGACCTGATCCGTCGGGGTGTGGACGAGCACCCCGACCGGGGCGTTCGAGGCTGGGACGCAGCCGGGGACTCCATTGTTGTCGGCCGCCCAACTCGGTTCCCCGAGGCCGTCGCACTGATCTAGTGTCGGCGCTCGTGAGCGAAGCCATGATCTCGGCGCGGGGGCTGCGCAAGTCGTTCGGTGACTTCGAGGCCGTGAAGGGCATCGACGTCGAGGTGCGCCGGGGCGAGGCATTCGGCTTCCTCGGACCCAACGGCGCGGGGAAGTCCAGCACGATGCGCATGATCGCCTCGGTGAGCCCGGTCAGCGGCGGCGAGCTGCGGATCCTCGGGATGGACCCGGCCACCGACGGGCCGGCCATCCGCGGTCGTCTCGGCGTCTGCCCCCAGGAGGACACCCTCGACAACGAGCTCAACGTCTTCGACAACCTCTACATCTACGGCCGCTACTTCGGCATCGACCGTGCCACCTGCCGCGAGCGCGCCCAGGAGCTGCTCGAGTTCGCGCAGATCACCGACAAGGCCAAGGCCAAGGTCGAGGACCTCTCCGGCGGCATGAAGCGGCGACTCACCATCGCCCGCAGCCTCATCAACCGACCCGAGGTGCTGCTCCTCGACGAGCCCACGACCGGGCTCGACCCGCAGGCGCGCCACGTGCTGTGGGACCAGCTCTTCCGGCTCAAGCAGGCCGGGGTCACGCTCGTCATCACCACCCACTACATGGACGAGGCCGAGCAGCTCTGCGACCGGCTGGTCGTCATGGACAAGGGCCTGATCGCCGCCGAGGGCTCACCGCGCGAGCTCATCGACGCCCACTCCACGCGCGAGGTCGCCGAGCTCCGCTTCGGCGTCGGTGAGCACGAGGCGCTGGCCGGAAAGGTCGAGGACCTCGGGGAGCGGGTCGAGGTGCTGCCCGACCGGCTGCTCGTCTACAGCGACCACGGCGAGGACGTCGTCACCGCCGTGCTCGAGCGTGGGCTGCACCCGCTGGCCACGCTCGTGCGCCGCTCCACCCTCGAGGACGTGTTCCTGCGCCTCACCGGCCGGAGCCTGGCGGACTGATGGCCACCACGACGCGCCCTGCCCGGACGACCCGACCCACCGGCACGCTGTCGGCGCGGGAGGGCATGGCCCGGCAGTACGACTACTGGCTCACCGTCCTCAAGCGCACCTGGCGCGGGGGAGTGGTCAGCAGCTTCCTGACCCCGCTGCTGTACGTCGTCGCGATGGGCGTGCTGCTCGGCGGCTTCATCGAGGGCGACCCCGACACGCTGGAGGGCGCCACCTCCTACCTCGCCTTCGTGGTGCCCGGCCTCGTCGCCTCCCACGCGATGACCATCGCGGTCAGCGAGTCGACGTACCCCGTGATGGGCGCCATCAAGTGGCACAAGACGTTCTACGCCCAGCTCGCCACGCCGCTCGCCGTCCGCGACCTGGTGAATGCGTTCGTGGCGTTCGTGGTGTTCCGCGTGGCGGTGGCGTGCGCCGTCTTCATGCTCGTGCTCGCGCCGTTCGGCGTCTTCGAGACGTGGTGGGGGCCGGTGCTCGCGTGGGTCGGCCAGGTGCTGGTGGGCTCCGCATTCGCCTCCCTCACCTTCGCCTACAGCGCCCGCCTGCGGTCCGAGGAGGGCTTCGGGCTGCTGTTCCGGCTCGGCGTCATCCCGCTGACCCTCTTCTCCGGGGCGTTCTTCCCCGTCGCGAACCTCGGCCCGGTGCTCGAGTGGCTGGCGCGGCTCACCCCGTTGTGGCACGGCGTCTCCCTGTCGCGGATGCTCTGCGTGGACCGGGTCGACTGGTCGCTGGCGCTGCTGCACGTCGCCGTGCTGGCCGGGCTGACCGTCGTCGGCTGGGTGCTCGCCGTCCGCAACCTCGACAAGCGGCTGGAGGTCTGAGGTGGCGCTCGTGCAGGGGATCCCGGCCCCGCTGACGCCGGCCGCGGCCACCAGGGTGCTGGTGCTGCGCAACTACGTCGTCTACCGGGGCGCGTGGAAGCTGTTCGTCACCGGCTTCCTCGAGCCCGTGTTCTACCTGTTCTCCATCGGCATCGGGGTCGGCCGGCTCATCGACACCTTCGAGTTCCACGGTGAGGCGATCCCCTACGCGGAGTTCGTGGCGCCCGCCATGCTGGCGACCTCGGCGTTCAACGGCGCGCTGCTCGACTCGACCTACAACGTCTTCTTCAAGCTCAAGTACGAGAAGCTCTACGACCAGATGCTCGCCACGCCCCTGTCCACCGGCGACATCGCCCGGGGCGAGATCGCGTGGGGCCTCATGCGCGGGTCGGTCTACTCCGCCGCGTTCCTCGTGGTGATGGCGCTCATGGGGCTCACGCACTCGTGGTGGGCGGTCCTGGCGCTGCCGGCCACGGTGCTGATTGCGTTCGCCTTCTCCGCCGTCTGCATGGCGGTGACGACCTGGATGAAGAGCTGGCAGGACTTCGACAAGATCCAGCTCGCGCAGATGCCGCTCTTCCTCTTCTCGGCCACCTTCTTCCCGATCGAGGCGTTCGGCGACGGCGCGCTGCGCTGGATCGTCGAGGCCACCCCGCTCTACCGCGGCGTCGTGCTGTGCCGCGAGCTCACCACCGGCGTGGTGACCTGGGAGTCGGCGATCTCGGTGGTCTACCTCGTGGCGATGGGCATCGCCGGCCTGGCCGTGGTGCGCCGCCGGCTGGACGCGCTGCTCCTCACCTGACGACCGGACCCGGACGCGGCACCGAGTCAGTCGTCGACGACGCGGCTGTGCGGTCGGCCCGGGTCGTCGTACGCCGGCTCGGGCTCACCGGCCCGCAGCGCCTCGAGCTGCGCGCACACCGCCACGCCGAAGAACAGCGAGATCGAGGAGAGCAGGCTCCACACCAGCAGGGCGAACACGCCCGCCAGCGGGCCGTACGTGCTGCTGAAGGAGCCGCTGACGTTGACGTACGCCGCGAGCCCGGCCGCCGCCGCCATGCTGCCGACCACGGTGATCGCCGAGCCCAGGGCGAGCCACGACAGCGCCGGCTGGCGGCGTCGGGGGGCGTGGTCGAAGAGCGCCGCGATGGCCACGACGAGCGCCACGAGCCCCAGCGGCCACCGACCGACCTCCCAGGCCAGGCGTGTCCCGTCGGACCAGCCGTACTCCGCGACCATGGCGTCCCCGAAGGCGCCGCCGGCCACCAGCGACAGGAAGCCCAGCCCCACTGGACCTGCGAGGAGGGCGGTGAAGACGGCCGCGCGACCGTACTTGTGCAGGGCGGGACGGTCGCGGCGGATGCCGTAGATGCGGTTGCTGCCGCGCTCGACCTGGGCCATGGCGGTCGTCATCGAGGCGACCGCCAGCAGCAGGCCGAGAGCGAGGGCGAGCTCCCCGGCCTCCTCGGAGCCGGAGGCCAGCGCCTGGGCCACCGCGTCGTCGCCGCCGCTGGCGGGCGAGACGGCGTTCACCGTGGCTGCGACCACCCGCGCGGGGCGCTCGTCGTCGATGTCCGCGGCCAGCCCCATCACCGCCAGCAGGAACGGCACGACCGCCAGGCAGGTCTGGAGGGCGAGCGCGCGGCTGTTGGTGAACCCGTCGCCGTAGCGGAAGCGCACGGCCGACTCCACCATGATCCGCCGCAGGCCGTGGCGGCGCGCGAGGTGCCAGGCGTCCTCGACGTCGAGCTCGTCACCGTCCATCTCGGTGGTCACCGGGACGGTGCGGGCCGTGGTCATGGGCGCACCCTATGCGGACGGCGTCAGCCCAGGACCTTCTGGAGCCAGGCCAGGTCGACCCACCGGCCGAGCTTGCGGCCCACCTCCCGCATGACGCCCACCTCCTCGAAGCCGCAGGCGCGGTGCAGCGCGAGGCTCGCGGGGTTGGGCAGCGCCACGGCAGCGACGACCAGGTGCACGCCGTCGTCGGCGAGCCCCGCCAGCAGCGCGTCGTACAGCGCCCGCCCGGTGCCGAGTCCCTGGTGCCCGGGGGCGACGTACACCGTGCTCTCGCGGGTGTGGCGGTAGGCCGGCTTGGGCCGGAAGGCGCCGGAGGTGGCGTAGCCGACCACGCGGCCCTGGTGCTCGGCGACGAGGAAGTGGTCGTCCGTCGCGGCCAACTTCTCCTCCCACCACGTCGTCGGGCGGGGCTCGACGTCGAAGGTGGCGTGCCCCTCGCGGGCCTCCCGGCCGTAGATGTCCGCCACCGTGTCGAGGTCGGCGGGAAGTGCACGGCGGATGTCCATTCCCCGCATTGTCCCCGTCGGCGCCGCTGGTTGGATGGCCGGCATGGGCATCACCCCCGACACCAAGGACTGGACCTGGGTCCTCGACCGACCGTGCGCCGACTGCGGCTTCGACCCTGCCGCGCAGGGGCGGGGCGACCTGCCGGGACTCCTCCGCTCCACAGCCGAGGCGTGGGCGAAGGTGCTCGCCCGCAGCGACGTCGCGCGGCGACCGGCCGCCGACGTGTGGTCGCCGCTCGAGTACGGCGCCCACGTGCGCGACGTGCACGAGCTGTTCGCGCAGCGGGTGCGGCTGATGCTCGAGGAGGACGGTCCGACCTTCGCCAACTGGGACCAGGACGCCACCGCCGTCGAGAGCGACTACGCCCACCAGGACCCGGACCGGGTCGCTGCCGGGCTGGTCGCCGCCGCGGGCACCGCGGCCGACCTCTACGCCGGCCTCACCGAGGTCACCGCGCAGCGCCGCGGCACGCGCTCGAACGGCGACGAGTTCACCATCGAGAGCCTGGGCAGCTACCACCTGCACGACGTCGTCCACCACCTGCACGACGTGGGCGCGCGGTGACCGGGACGGCGCCGAGGGCGCGGTTGGAGCTGTCGGCGGCGCGTGGTTCGGTAGGAGCATGAGGCACACCGAGTTCTGGGCGCGGCTCGACGAGGTCCTGGGCCGGGACTACTCCCGCACCTGGGCCGAGCTGACCGTGGTGCGCGACCTCGACGGTCGCACCACCCAGGAGGCACTCGACGCCGGCGTCCCGCCGAAGCAGGTCTGGGCAGCCGTGCGCCGGCAGCTCGAGCTGCCGGACAGCGAGCGGTGAGCAGCCGCCTCGAGCCGGAGCTCGACCTCGCGGCCGTCCAGCGGCACACGGTCCGCACGCTCGTCGTGTCGCAGGCCGTCGGGGCGGTCGGCGTCACCATCGGCGTCGCCACCGCGTCACTGCTGGCGCGCGACATCTCCGGCAGCGAGACGATGGCCGGGCTCGCGCAGACCTCCCAGGTGCTGGGCACCGCCGGCGCGGCGTACGCGCTCGCCCGGGTGATGCGTCGGCACGGCCGTCGCGTCGGGCTGGTCGCCGGCTACCTCGCCGGTGCGGCAGGCGCCGCGCTGGCGGTGGTGGCGGGCGTCGTCGACTCGATGCTCGTGCTGCTCGTGGGCGCCGTGCTGCTGGGCGCGACCACCGCGGTCAACAACGGGTCGCGCTACGCCGCGACCGACCTCGCCACGGAGGAGCACCGGGCGCGGGCGCTGTCGGTCGTGGTCTGGGCGACGACCATCGGAGCTGTCGCCGGACCGAACCTCACGGGCGTCGGCGGCGCGGTGGCCGGGGCCCTCGCCGTCCCCGAGCTCACCGGCGGCTTCGCGATCGGTGCCGTCGTGCTCGTGCTGGCGGCCGGCTGGGTGGGCGTGCGGCTGCGCCCCGACCCGCTGCTGCTCGCGCAGCGCACGGCCGGGGTCGAGACGGCCGCGGCGCCGGACCGCGACGGCCGGTCGTGGGTGCGGTTCGTCGCGGTCGTGCGGGACGTGCCCGCCGTCGGTGCGGCCGTGGCGGCCATGGCGTGCGCGCACGCCGCCATGGTGACCGTGATGATCATGACGCCGCTGCACATGGAGCACGGCGGTGCGCACCTCGAGGTCATCGGCTTCGTGATCTCCGTCCACGTGCTCGGCATGTTCGCGTTCTCGCCGCTGGTGGGGTGGGCGGCCGACCGGTTCGGCCGTCCGGTCGTCCTGGTCACGGGGGGAGGAGTGCTGCTGGTGTCCCTCGCGCTGTGCGGGCTGTCGCCGGAGGGCTCGTCCTGGCAGATCACCGCCGGGCTCTTCCTGCTCGGCGTCGGGTGGTCCTGCGCCACCGTGGCGGCATCCACGGTGGTCGCGGACCTCACGCCCGTCGAGGCGCGCACCGACGTGCAGGGCACCTCCGACATGGCGATGTCCCTCACCGCCGCCGGCGGAGGCGCCCTCGCCGGCGTCGTCGTCGGGTGGCTCGGCTACCCGGCGCTCGCCCTGTTCGCCGCACTGCTCGCCGCGACCGTCGTGGTCGCCGGGCGGCTGACCCGCGACCGCGCCTGATCGTCGGCGACACGCCGCACGCGGACCGTGTGTCGAACACCTGTTCGGGATACTGTTCGTCCACAGGTACGACGAGGGGCGAGGTTGTCCACAGCGGTCGACCGTCCTGATCAGGGACTGTCGGTGGCTCGCCCTAGCGTCGCAGACGTACCTCACATCACACGACGACAAGACGGGACACAGCAATGGCTGGTGCAGACCGCGAGAAGGCCCTCGACGCCGCGCTCGCACAGGTGGAGAAGCAGTTCGGCAAGGGCTCGGTCATGCGACTGGGCGACGAGACGCGTGCCCCGCTCGAGGTGATCCCCACCGGGTCGATCGCCCTCGACGTGGCCCTCGGCCTCGGCGGTCTCCCGCGCGGTCGCGTCGTGGAGGTCTACGGTCCGGAGTCCTCCGGAAAGACCACGGTCGCCCTCCACGCGGTGGCCAACGCCCAGGCGGCCGGCGGCATCGTCGCCTTCATCGACGCCGAGCACGCGCTCGACCCCGACTACGCCAAGGCCCTCGGCGTCGACACCGACGCCCTCCTGGTCTCCCAGCCCGACTCGGGTGAGCAGGCGCTCGAGATCGCCGACATGCTGATCCGCTCCGGCGCGCTCTCGCTGATCGTCATCGACTCCGTGGCGGCCCTGGTGCCCCGCGCCGAGATCGAGGGCGAGATGGGCGACAGCCACGTCGGTCTCCAGGCCCGCCTGATGAGCCAGGCGCTGCGCAAGATGACCGGTGCCCTCAACAACTCCGGCACGACCGCGATCTTCATCAACCAGCTGCGCGAGAAGATCGGCGTGATGTTCGGCTCGCCGGAGACCACGACCGGTGGTCGGGCGCTGAAGTTCTACTCCTCGGTGCGCCTCGACGTGCGCCGCATCGAGACGCTCAAGGACGGCACCGACATGGTCGGCAACCGCACCCGCGTGAAGGTCGTCAAGAACAAGGTGGCCCCGCCGTTCAAGCAGGCCGAGTTCGACATCATGTACGGCAAGGGCATCAGCCGCGAGGGTGGCCTGATCGACGTCGGTGTGGAGGCGGGCATCATCCGCAAGGCCGGCGCCTGGTACACCTACGAGGGCGACCAGCTCGGCCAGGGCAAGGAGAACTCCCGCAACTTCCTGCGGGACAACCCCGACCTCGCCAACGAGATCGAGAAGCTCATCCTGGAGAAGCTCGGCGTGATCCCTGCCGTCGACAAGCCGGCCGACGAGCTGAGCGACGAGCCCATCGGGGTCAATGACTTCTGAGCGCCGCCCCGCCCCTGAGTGGGCCGGTGACGTCGGGCTCGGCGTGCAGGCGTGGGTGGGGGAGACCCCATCCACGCCGGCCGCGCCGCGCCGCCCTGCCGGGCGGTCGACCGCTGCACGCGGCTCCGAGGAGCGCACCGGTCGCAACGAGGGCCGCGAAGGGCGTGGCGGTCGACGTCGCACCCGGACCTGGGAGGAGCGTGAGGCGGCCAGGACCGCCCGGGCGGAGGCGGCCGCCGCCGAGGTCGAAGCCGACCCCGAAGCCGTGGCACGCAGGATCCTGCTCGATGCGCTCACCGGGCAGGCGCGCTCGCGCAAGGAGCTCGCCGACAAGCTGGCCAGGAAGAACGTGCCCGACCGGCTGGCCAAAGACCTCCTCGACCGGTTCACCGAGGTCGGCCTGATCGACGACGCCGCGTTCGCCCGGCAGTGGGTGGAGAGCCGGCACCGCAGCCGAGGGCTTGCGCCCCGGGCGCTGGCCCAGGAGCTGCGTCGCAAGGGCGTCGACGACGACGCCACCTCGGCCGCACTCGAGCAGATCGGCGACGCCGACCAGCGCGCGGCCGCTCGGGCCCTGGTCGACAAGAAGTTCCGGTCGATGCGGGGGCTCGATCCCCAGGTCGCGACGCGACGCCTCGCCGGGCTGCTCGCCCGCAAGGGCTACCCCGCCGGGCTGGTGTACTCGGTCGTGCGCGAGGCGCTGCGCGACAGCGGCGACGAGGTCGACGACCTCGGCCCCCTGGACGACTGAGCCCCCTCCACCCGCGCCGTGGCCCTCCCTGGGCCCTCTTCGGGCGGGCGCCCGGTGCGTCATACGAAGGCGGACCTATAGGTGCTGGTTCGTATGACGCTAGGGCCGGGCAGGTCGGGCGCGGGGCGGGCGGCGCCGCGTGCGTCATACGAAGGCGGAGCTATAGGTGCTGGTTCGTATGACGCTGTCCGGTACGTCATACGAAGGCAGACGTATGGGTGCCGGTTCGTATGACGCTGGGGCTGGCGCGCGTGGCGGGTCGGGCGCGGGTCGGGCGGCGCCGCGTGCGTCATACGAAGGCGGACCTATCGGTGCTCGTTCGTATGACGCTGGCCGGGCTGGGGCTGAGGCCGGGGCCGGGGACGGGACCGGGCCGGGGGCGGGGGCGGGCCCGCGACCCGACACCACCACGTGACGGTCGACATCGACGCGCCGCGCCACCAGTGGTGTGATGGTCCCGTGAGCGACGAGCGCGAGGTCCTGTCCTACGAGCTGTTCGGCACGGCCACGCGCGAGCTGGCGCAGCAGGTCGCGGACTCCGGCTACCGTCCCGACATCATCCTGGCGATCGCCCGCGGCGGACTGGCCCTCGGCATGGGCCTGGGCTACGCCCTGGCGGTCAAGAACATCTCCGTGGTCAACGTCGAGTTCTACACCGGCGTCGACGAGCGGCTCGACGTGCCGATCATGCTGCCGCCGACCCCGGCTGCGGTCGACCTGTCCGGGCTCAAGGTGCTCATCACCGACGACGTCGCGGACACCGGGCGGACCCTCGAGCTGGTGCACCAGTTCTGCGGCGGCCACGTCGCCGAGGCGCGCACGGTCGTGATCTACGAGAAGCCGCAGTCGGTCATCAAGCCGACCTACGCCTGGCGGCTGACCGAGCGCTGGATCGACTTCCCCTGGTCCGTGCTCCCGCCCGTTGTGGATCCCGAGGCGCTGGCGCACTGAGCGGACCGGCACCCGACGGCCCACCCAGCCGGTGGGCCATGATGACCCCATGACGACCTCCGCGATCGCCGACGCCCTGCGCCTGCCGGGCGGAACGGTCGACCTGACCGCCATCGACACCGACGCAGCGCCCGGCTTCGACGGGAAGAAGGCCGACGGCAAGGCCGCGCTGGCCGCCATGCAGCCCGAGCTGTCGGACCTCCAGGAACGCCTGTGGGCCGAGCGCACCGCCGGGTCGCAGCGTCGGGTCCTGCTCGTGCTCCAGGGCATGGACACCAGCGGCAAGGGCGGCGTGCTGCGGCACACCATCGGCCTGGTCGACCCGCAGGGCGTTCGGATCACGAGCTTCAAGGCGCCGACCGAGGAGGAGCGGGCCCACGACTTCCTCTGGCGGATCGAGAGGGGCCTGCCGGACGCCGGCTACGTCGGTGTCTTCGACCGCTCGCACTACGAGGACGTCCTCATCGCCCGCGTCCGCGGCTTCGCCGACCCCGGCGAGGTCGAGCGCCGCTACGGCGCGATCAACGACTTCGAGGCCCGCCTGGTCGACCAGGGGGTCTCGATCATCAAGTGCATGCTCCACATCAGCCCCGACGAGCAGAAGGAGCGGCTCGCCGAACGGTTGGCCAACCCCGAGAAGCACTGGAAGTACAACCCGGGAGACCTCGACGAGCGCGCGCGCTGGCCTGCCTATCGCGAGGCCTACGAGGTCGCGCTGCACCGCACGCACACCGACGCCGCCCCGTGGTACGTCGTGCCGTCGGACAAGAAGTGGTACCGCAACCTCGCGGTCGGCCAGCTCCTGCTCGACACGCTGCGCGGCCTCGACCTGCAGTGGCCCACGGCTGACTTCGACGTGGCGGCCGAGCAGCAGCGGCTCGCCGAGGAGGACTCGGTCCAGTGACCGTCGCCGGTCCTCCGGACCCACTCCCGACCGTCCACGTCACGAGGTACGTCACTCCGCTGCGCGAGGGCGGCAGCCTGCCGGGCGTCGTCGAGGGCGACGACCTGGGCACCTACGTCTGCAAGTTCCGCGGCGCCGGCCAGGGCGCGAAGGTGCTCGTCGCCGAGGTGGTGGCCAGCGGGCTCGCGACCCGCCTCGGCCTGCGCACGCCGCGCCTGGTGGTGCTCGACCTCGACCCCGAGCTCGCGCGCTACGAGGCCGACGAGGAGGTGCAGGACCTGCTCAACGCCAGCGTCGGACTCAACCTGGGGATCGACTTCCTGCCCGGCTCGTTCGGTGTCGACGGCCAGGTCAGCGCGGCCGACGACGAGGGCGCCACGGTGCTGTGGCTCGACGCCTTCACCGCCAACGTCGACCGCTCGTGGCGCAACCCCAACCTGCTGCTGTGGCACGGCGAGCTCTGGGTCATCGACCACGGAGCCTCGCTCTACTTCCACCACGGCTGGCGCTCCGGCGTCACGGACCCCGCCCGGTTCGCCGCGCAGCCGTGGGACGCCGGAGGCCACGTCTTCGAGACCTGCGCGAGCCGCGCACGCGAGCTCGACGAGGAGATCTCGTCGCGCCTCGACCGCGACGTCTTCACCGAGGTCCTCGCGCAGGTGCCCGACGTCTGGCTGGAGCCGGTGCCGGGCGCGGAGACGCCGCAGGCGCTGCGGGCCGCCTACGTCGAGTTCCTCACCGCCCGGCTCGGCACCCGCCAGTGGCTTCCGGAGGTGGCGCCATGAGCGCGCCGCGGCTGGCCTACCAGTACGTCGTCCTCCGCTGCGTCCCGCGGCCGGACCGCGAGGAGTTCCTCAACGTCGGCGTGGTGCTGCACTGCCAGGCCGCGGACTTCCTCGACGCGTCGTGGAGCGTCGACGGCCACCGGCTCCGGGCGCTCGACGCCGGCATCGACGTCGACCAGGTCTGCGACGCGCTCACGTTCGTCGACTGGGTGTGCCGGGGCGACGACCGCGGTGGGGAGGCGGCCCGACAGCCCCTGGGCCAGCGGTTCGGCTTCCTCAAGGCGCCGCGGAGCACGGTCCTGCAGCCGGGCCCCGTCCACGGCGGCGTCACCGGCGACCCGGCGCGGCAGCTCGAGCACCTGCGCGAGCGCCTCGTCGGATGAACGTCCGCTGAGCCGGGCGGAGCACGCTCGATGACGTACGTCTCCGCGGTCCGCGCGGCCCTGGCGCGGTCGGGCGACCCGGAGCGGGCCGCGCGGCAGCAGGCGTACATGAAGTCCGCGCTGCCGTTCGTCGGCCTCGGCTCGCCCGCCCTCGAGGCGCTGCTGGGGCCGCTGCTCGTCGAGCACCGCTTCGTCGACCGGGCACAGTGGGAGGCCGCCGTCCTCGAGCTGTGGGAGGACGCCACCTCTCGCGAGGAGTGGTACGCCGCGATCGCGCTGGTGCGTCACCGTGCCCACCGGCAGTGGCTGGACCCCGACGTGCTGCCGCTGCTCGAGCGGCTCGTCCGCTCCGGGGCGTGGTGGGACGTCGTCGACGAGATCGCGGTCCACCCCGTGGGGCAGGTGCTGCTCGACCACCGCGAGGAGGCGACGCGGGTCGTCGATGCGTGGTCGGTCGACCGCGACAGCCTGTGGGTCCGGCGTACGGCCGTGCTCGCGCAGCTGCGGCACGGCGAGCGGACCGACACGGCCCTGCTCGCGAGGGTGCTGGTCGCGAACCTCGACGACACGGCGTACGGCACGGACTTCTTCATCCGCAAGGCGCTCGGCTGGGCCCTGCGCCAGCACGCCCGCACCGACCCGTCGTGGGTCCGCACGTTCGTGCGCACCCACGCGGACCGCCTCAGCGGTCTCTCCCGCCGTGAGGCCCTCAAGCACCTCGACTGACGTCCGAGGCGGAGCCGCCCGGGCGAGCACCCACCCCGGCGGACGCGGCTCGGCTCAGACGGGCACCAGCTCGACGGCGCCGACGGCATAACGGGCCAGGATCGCGCGGGCGACGGCCGGGTGGGCACCCAGCGGGTCGGAGACCGCGACGGCTCCGGCCTCGACAGCGAGCTCGGCGGCCCGGTCGGGGAGCCGTCCCGGGGCGAGGAAGAACGACGCCACGGCGATGTGGCGCTTGCCCTCGGCGCGGAACGCCCGGACCGCCTCGCCCGCGGCCGGCGGGGCCGCGGAGGCGAAGGCCGCGGTGACCGGCAACCGGTGACGAGCGCCCCAGGTGCGGGCGATGCGGGCGACGGCCTGGTTGGCGAGCGGGTCGGAGGAGCCGGCTGCAGCGAGCACGAGGGCGTCGAGCTCGCGCACGCGCGCCGCCCGGAGCGCGTCGCGCAGGCGGACGTCGAGCACCTCGAGGAACGCGGACTCCATGCCGAGGATCCGGCTCGCCTGGATGCGGACGCCCTCGTGGCGGGCCATGGCCGCGGCGATGGCCTCCGGGACGTCGACCTTGGCGTGGTAGGCCTCGGTGAGCAGGAGGGGCACGACGACGATCTCGTCGAAGCCGGCCTTCACGAGCCGGTCGACGACCGTGTCGAAGGTCGGCTTGGAGAGGTCGAGGAACGCCGTCTCGACGCGGAGGTCGGGGCGCATCGCCTTGACCTCGGCGACGAGCGCCTTGATCGTCGCGGCCGAACGCGGGTCCCGGCTTCCGTGGGCCAGGGCAACCAGAGCAGGAGCAGCCATCAGGGGTGCCTCCGATCGTGTGTGGTGCGGTGGTGCTGGGTGGGTGCGACGACGCTGTCGCTGGTCTGTCGTGCGATCTGCGGTGAGGTTCGGGGCGTCATGCGTGGATCCCGCACTCGGTCTTGCTCGTGCCGGCCCAGCGCCCGCTGCGCGGGTCGTCGCCCGGGGCCACCCGGCGGGTGCACGGCCAGCACCCGATGCTCGGGTAGCCGTCGTGGACGAGGGGGTTCACGAGGACGCCGTTCTCGGCGATGTACTGCTCGACCTGCTCGTCGCTCCACCGGGCCAGCGGCGAGACCTTGACCTTGCCCTTCCGGGCGTCCCAGCCGATGACCGGCGCGATGACCCGGTTGTGCGTCTCCGCCCGGCGCAGCCCGGTCGCCCAGGCGTCGTAGTCGGCCAGGGCGTCGTTGAGCGGCTTGACCTTGCGCAGGGCGCAGCACAGGTCGGGGTCGGTGCGGAACAGCTCCGCGCCGTGCTCGGCGTCCTGCTCCGCCACGCTCTGCGCAGGTCGCACCGTGCGCAGGTTGACCGGCAGCGTCGCCTCGACGGCGTCGCGGGTGCCGATGGTCTCGACGAAGTGGTAGCCGGTGTCGAGGAACACGACGTCGATGCCGGGCGCCACCGTCGAGGCCAGGTGCGCGAGGACCGCGTCGCCCATCGACGACGTCACCGCGAACCGGTCGCCGAACGTGGCCACGGCCCACTCGATGATCACCTCGGCCGGTGCGAGCTCGAGCTCGGCGCCGACGTGGGAGACCAGCTCGCGCAGCTCCTCCGGCGTACGTCCCTCGGTGTGCGTGCCCTTGAAGTCGCGGGCGGCGGCGGTGGACAGGCTCATGCCGCGCCTCCGCCCGGCCGGATCATGCCGGTCATCTGCACGGTGAACGCCCGCAGGCACGAGCGGCACTCCCACGCGCCTGCGCCCTCACGGGGGAACAGGTTCTCGTCCCCGCAGTAGGGGCAGTGGAAGGGCTGTGCTCTCTCAGACATGGGCGCGCTCGGACATCAGACGCCCACCGGCTGCGGCTCGCCGCGCAACAGCACCTCGTCGGCCCGCGCCACCCAGGCGGCGAAGCGCTCGCCGTCGGTGCGGTCCTCGAGGTAGGCGGCCACCACGCGGGTGACGTAGTCGTCGAGGCCCGCGCTGGTCACCTTGTGGGCGCGCAGCTTGCGGCCCATGGCCGGGTTCAGGCCCAGGGACCCGCCGAGGTGGACCTGGAAGCCCTCGACCTGCCGGCCGTCGGCGTCCATGACCAGCTGGCCCTTGAGGCCGATGTCGGCGACCTGGGTGCGGGCGCAGGCGTTGGGGCAGCCGTTGACGTTGACCGTGATGTCGGTGTCGAGGTCGGGGAACCGCTTCTCCAGCTCCGTCACCAGGCGGCGCGCCCGCTCCTTGGTGTCGACGATGGCGAGCTTGCAGAACTCGATGCCGGTGCACGCCATGGTCGAGCGGCGCCAGTTGCTGGGGCGCGCCGTGAGCCCGATCGTCTCGAGGTCGTCGGCGAACGCCTCGGCGTCCTCCGCGGCGACGCCGATGACGACGAGCTTCTGGTACGCCGTCAGCCGGGCGCCGCGGGCGCCGTAGCGCTCGACGAGGTCACCGAGCGCGGACAGCGTGGTGCCGTCGATGCGACCCACGACGGGGGCGGCGCCGACGTAGAAGCGGCCGTCCTTCTGCTCGTGGATCCCGATGTGGTCACCGGGCACGACCGGCGACTCGGGGGAGGGGTTGTCGACGAGCGCGCGGTGGAGGTACTCGTTCTCGAGCACCTCGCGGAACTTCTCCTTGCCCCAGTCGGCGAGGAGGAACTTGAGGCGGGCCTTGGAGCGCAGCCGCCGGTAGCCGTAGTCGCGGAAGATCCCGGCCACGCCCTCCCAGGCGTCGGGCACCTCGTCGGCCGGGATCCAGACGCCCAGCTTGTGCGCGAGCATCGGGTTGGTCGAGAGGCCGCCGCCGACCCAGAGGTCGAAGCCCGGGCCGTGCTCGGGGTGGACGGTGCCGACGAACGCCACGTCGTTGACCTCGGGCGCGACGTCGTGGCTGGGGTGGCCGGTCAGCGCGGTCTTGAACTTCCGCGGCAGGTTGGAGTACTCGGGGTTGCCGAGGATGCGCCGCTTGATCTCGGCGAGCGCCTCGGAGCCGTCGATGATCTCGTCCTTGGCGATGCCGGCGACGGGGGAGCCGAGGAAGGGCCGCGGGCTGTCGCCGCACGCCTCCAGCGTGGTGAGGCCGACGGACTCCAGCCGCTCCCAGATCGCCGGGACGCTCTCGATCTCGATCCAGTGGTACTGGATGTTGTTGCGGTCGGTGATGTCCGCGGTGTTGCGGGCGTACGCGGTCGACAGCTCACCCAGGGCACGCAGGGCCGCGCCGTCCAGGATCGCGCCGTCGGTGCGCACGCGCATCATGAAGAACCGGTCGTCGAGCTCCTCCTCCTCGAGCTGCGCGGTCTTGCCGCCGTCGAAGCCGGGAGCCCGCTGCGTGTAGAGCCCCATCCAGCGGAAGCGGCCACGCAGGTCGGCCGGATCGATGGAGTCGAAGCCGCGGCGCGAGTAGGTGTAGAGGATGCGGTCCCGGACGTTGAGCGGGTCGTCGTCCTTCTTGGACTGCTCGTTCTTGTTGAGCGGCTCGGTGTAGCCGAGCGCCCACTGGCCCTCGGCGCGCTTCGGGCGCGGGATCTCGGTGTGCTGGGCGGCCTGGGGCTTGAACCGGAGGTCGGGCATGGTCAGGAGAGTCCTGTTCGCTGATGAAGTGCCGCGCGCGACGTTGAGCGCGGGAGGGACGTTCTTGGGGGCGGCGTCAGCGATGCCAACAGGTCGCGCTGCCCACGCGCATGAGGTCGACGTGACGTCGGACCACGAGGTGCGCATGGGTGGAGGCGTTGACCATGTCAAGAAGTCTCAGGGCGTGGACACCGGTTCCACAAGCCGAAATCCCGCGATGCGAGATGACGCGCCACATGCTGAGATGGCGGGTGGCTGTGTCGCCCCGCGGACGGCCGGAATGCGGTCCAGGTCACACTCTTCACGCTCGGGCCGGGGTTCTCCTCGTCCGCGCCGACGGCCTCTAGGCTGTCACCCATGACGGACTCCCTCATCAGCAGTGCGTACTCGCAGGCCCTCGAGGTCATCGCCTCGGTCGAGCCCCGCATCGCCGAGGCGACCCGGCAGGAGCTCGCCGACCAGCGCGCGTCGCTCAAGCTGATCGCCTCGGAGAACTACGCCTCGCCGGCGGTCCTGATGACGATGGGCACCTGGTTCAGCGACAAGTACGCCGAGGGCACCGTCGGTCACCGCTTCTACGCCGGCTGCCAGAACGTCGACACCGTCGAGTCGCTGGCGGCCGAGCACGCGCGCGAGCTGTTCGGAGCGCCGTACGCCTACGTGCAGCCGCACTCGGGCATCGACGCCAACCTCGTCGCCTTCTGGTCGATCCTGGCCAACCGGGTCGAGACGCCCTACCTGGAGAAGCTGCAGGCCAAGAACGTCAACGAGCTCACCGAGGCCGACTGGGAGACCTTGCGTCACGAGTTCGGCAACCAGCGGCTGCTCGGGATGTCGCTCGACGCCGGCGGGCACCTCACCCACGGCTTCCGTCCCAACATCAGCGGCAAGATGTTCCACCAGCAGCAGTACGGCACCGACCCGGAGACCGGCCTTCTCGACTACGACGCGGTGGCCGCCAAGGCGCGCGAGTTCAAGCCGCTCGTGCTGGTCGCCGGCTACTCCGCCTACCCCCGGCGGGTGAACTTCGCGAAGATGCGCGAGATCGCCGACGAGGTGGGCGCCGTGCTGATGGTCGACATGGCGCACTTCGCCGGCCTGGTGGCGGGCAAGGTCTTCACCGGCGACGAGGACCCGGTGCCCCACGCCCACATCACCACCACCACCACGCACAAGTCCCTCCGTGGTCCGCGCGGCGGCATGGTGCTGGCCCAGGAGGAGTTCGCCGCCGACGTCGACCGCGGCTGCCCGATGGTCCTCGGCGGCCCGCTGTCGCACGTGATGGCCGCCAAGGCCGTTGCCTTCGCGGAGGCGCGCACCACCGAGTTCCAGGACTACGCGCAGCGCATCGCCGACAACGCCCACTCGCTCGCGGAGGGCTTCCTGACCCGCGGCGCCACGCTGGTCACCGGCGGCACCGACAACCACATCGTGCTGCTCGACGTCTCCTCGTTCGGCCTCACCGGCCGCCAGGCGGAGTCGGCACTGCTCGAGGCCGGTGTGGTCACCAACCGCAACTCGGTCCCGGCCGACCCCAACGGCGCCTGGTACACCTCCGGCGTCCGCCTCGGCACCCCGGCCCTGACCACCCGCGGGTTCGGCCACGACGAGTTCGACACCGTCGCCGAGCTCATTGTCGACGTGCTCAGCAACACCGAGGCCGGCACCACCAAGGCCGGCGGCCCCAGCAAGGCGTCGTACGTCCTGGGCGACGGCGTCGCCGACCGCGTCGTCAAGCGGTCCGCGGAGCTGCTCGACAAGCACCCGCTCTACCCGGGCCTCGTCCTGGGCTGACCGCGGGGCCGGCGGCACTCGGGCGGCGCGGGCGGCTCGGGCCGCGCCCGGCTGGCGCCCGCTGCGTCATACGAAGGCGGACGTATGGGTGCTGGTTCGTATGACGCTGAGCTCCGGCCACGCGGGCGGCGCCCGCTGCGTCATACGAAAGCGGACGTATGGGTGCTCGTTCGTATGACGCTGGGGCCGGGCGGCTCGGGCGGCTCGGGCGGCGCCCGGTGCGTCATACGAAGGCGGACGTATGGGTGCTGGTTCGTATGACGCTGAGGCCGGGCGGCTCGGGCGGCGTCCGGTGCGTCATGCGAAGGCGGACGTATAGGTGCTGGTTCGTATGACGTGGGGCCCGGGCCGCGCGAGAAAGCGGGCCGGCGCTCCGGCGCGGGCCCCGGCCCCGTCCGCCCTACGCCAGCGACCGGTACAGGTCCAGGGTCCGCGCGGCGATCGAGCCCCAGCTGAAGGACTCCTCGGCCCGGCGGCGGCCGGCCGCGCCGAAGGCCCGCGCCCGGTCGGGGTCGCTGACGGCCTCGATCAGCGCGCCGGCGAGGTCGGCGACGTAGCGGTCGGGGTCGAGGGGGGTGCCGGTGCCGTCGGAGGCCTGCTCGATCGGGACCAGCCAGCCGGTCTCACCGTGGACGACGACCTCGGGGATGCCACCGGTCGCGGTGGCGACCACCGCGGTCTCGCAGGCCATCGCCTCGAGGTTCACGATGCCCAGCGGCTCGTAGATCGACGGGCAGGCGAAGACGGTCGCGCCGGTCAGCAGCGTCATCACGTCGGCCCGGGGAAGCATCTCGGGGATCCAGACGACGCCGGAACGCGTGGTGGCGAGGTCGTCGACGAGGCCGCGCACCTCGGCCTCGATCTCGGGGGTGTCGGGTGCGCCCGCGCACAGCACCAGCTGGACCTCCGGCGGCAGGGCGGCCGCGGCACGGAGGAAGAGCGGCAGCCCCTTCTGGCGGGTGATCCGGCCGACGAAGACCACGCTCGGCCGGTCGGGGTCCACGCCGAGCTCGCGCAGCCGGTCGGGGTCCTCCACCGGCGACCACTCCGCGGTGTCGATGCCGTTGTGCACGACGTGCACCCTCGCGGGGTCGACGGACGGATAGCTGCGCAGCACGTCGTCGCGCATCGCGGCGCTGACCGCGATGATAGCGGCGGCGCCCTCGTACGCCGTGCGCTCCGCCCAGCTCGACACCGCGTAGCCGCCGCCGAGCTGCTCGGCCTTCCACGGCCGCATCGGCTCCAGCGAGTGGGCGCTGACGACGTGCGGGACGCCGTGCATCAGCCCGGCGAGGTGGCCGGCCGTGTTGGCGTACCAGGTGTGCGAGTGCACCACGTCGGCGCCGGCGCAGTCGTCGACCATCGCCAGGTCCACGCCGAGCGTGCGGATGGCCGGGTTGGCCCCGGCCAGCGACTCCGGCTCGGCGTACGCCGTGGTGCCGGGCTCGGAGCGCGGGGCACCGAAGCAGCGCACGCGGGCGTCCACGTCGGGCAGGACGCGCAGCGCGCGGACCAGCTCGGCCACGTGCACGCCGGCACCGCCGTAGATCTCCGGGGGGTACTCCTTGCTGAGGACGTCGATGCGCATGACCCGAACCTAGTCCTCTCCCCACCTGATGGAAGGTCGACCGCGCCTCCGCGGACGGCTAGTTTCATCGCATGGCAGTCACGCCGCGTCGCAAGAAGGTCCTCGCCGTCGTCCTGGCCGGCGGTGAGGGCAAGCGCCTGATGCCGCTCACCGCCGACCGCGCCAAGCCCGCCGTGCCCTTCGGGGGCATCTACCGGCTCATCGACTTCGCGCTGTCCAACGTCGTCAACTCCGGCTACCTCAAGGTCGTCGTGCTGACGCAGTACAAGTCGCACAGCCTTGACCGGCACGTCACCACGACGTGGCGGATGTCGAACCTGCTGGGCAACTACGTCACGCCCGTGCCGGCCCAGCAGCGCGTGGGCAAGCGGTGGTACCTCGGTAGCGCGGACGCGATCTACCAGTCCCTCAACCTGCTCACCGACGAGCAGCCGGACATCGTGGTGGTGGTCGGCGCCGACCACGTCTACCGGATGGACTTCGCCCAGATGGTCGCCGCCCACGTGGAGTCCGGCGCCGGGTGCACGGTGGCCGCGATCCGGCAGCCGATCAGCCTCGCCGACCAGTTCGGCGTGATCGACGTCGACCCGGCCAGCCCGCGCCGGATCCGTGCCTTCCTCGAGAAGCCGACCGACCCGGTGGGCCTGCCGGACGCGCCGGAGGAGGTGCTGGCGAGCATGGGCAACTACGTCTTCGACGCCGACGCGCTCCGCGACGCCGTCACCCGCGACGCGGAGGCGGAGCAGTCCAAGCACGACATGGGGGGCGACATCGTGCCGTGGTTCGTGGACAAGTCCGAGTCGGCCGTCTACGACTACAAGGACAACGAGGTCCCGGGTGCCACCGACCGCGACCGGGGCTACTGGCGCGACGTCGGGACGATGCGGTCCTACTACGCCGCCCACATGGACCTGGTCTCACCGCTGCCCGTGTTCAACCTCTACAACACCGCCTGGCCGATCTACACCAGCTACGGACCGCATCCGCCGGCCAAGCTCGTGGAGGGCGCGAGCGGCGCCGGCGTCTCGACGTTCAACTCGATCCTGTCCCCGGGCGTCGTCGTCAGCGGCGGCGCGGTGAACCGCTCCGTGCTCTCGCCCGCGGTGTGGGTCAAGGACGGCGCCGAGGTGTCGGACTCGGTCCTCATGGACGGCGTCCACGTCGGCGAGGGGGCGATCGTCCGCAACGCCATCATCGACAAGGGCGTCAAGGTCCCGCCGGGCGCCCGCATCGGCGTGGACCAGGAGGCCGACCGCGCTCGCGGCTTCGTCGTCGACGAGGGGCTCACCGTGCTCGCCAAGCAGCAGGCCGTCCCGGAGGACTGAGCTCACAGCTCCTCGCGCCGGCTCACCAGGAACTCGCGCTCGACCTCGTTGCGGCACGCGGCGATGGCCTGGTCGTACGCCGCGCGCGCCGCGTCGGTGTCGCCGGCGCGCGACAGCAGCTCGGCACGCACCGCCGCGGGCCGGTGGCTGTCGGCCATCTCCAGCCCCTCGAGCGCGGCGAGGCCGGCGGCCGCTCCGCGGTGCTCGGCGACGGCGACGGCTCGGGCCAGGCGCGCCGCCGGGGAGGGCGCCACCCGCAGCAGCAGGTCGTACAGCTCGACGACACGGTCCCAGCGGGTGGCCTCCGCCGTCGGGGCGGTGGCGTGCTCGGCGGCGATCCGCGCCTGCAGCAGGTACGACGCGGCGAGCGGCGTCAGCGGGCCGGTCAGGCTCGGTGTGGCCAGCAGCCGCATCGCCTCGGCGATCTCGTCGTGGCGCCACCGGGTGCGGTCCTGGTCGGCGAGCAGCACCAGCCGGCCGTCGTGCGCGCGGGCGTCGCGTCGGGAGTGCTGCAGCAGCACCAGCGCCAGCAGCGCGACCAGCGCCGGCTCGTCGGGACGCAGGGCCAGCACGACGCGCACCAGGCGGATCGCCTCGCCCGAGAGCTCGGCGCGCAGCAGGTCGGGACCGGCGCCGGGGGAGTAGCCGGCGGTGAAGGCCAGGTAGGCGGTCTGCGCCACCACGTCGAGCCGCTCGGGCAGCGCGGAGGAGTCGGGGACGGCGAACGGGATGCCGGCACCGACGATCCGCTTCTTGGCCCGGGTGATGCGTGCGGCCATCGTCGGCTCGGGCACCAGGAACAGCCGCGCGATGTCGGCTGTCGGCACACCGAGGACGAGCCGCAGCGAGAGCGCGCTCGCGGCCTCGCGGGCGAGGGCGGGGTGGGCGCACATGAGCACCAGCCGGAGGACGTCGTCCTCGACGAGGGTGCCGCCGTCGGCCATCGTGCGGGCGCCCTCCTGGGTGCGCTCGACGTCGGTGGCCAGCAGCGGCAGCCTGCGCCGGGCTACCTCCTCGGTGCGGAGCCGGTCGACGACCCGCCGCCGGGCGGCGATCATCAGCCACCCCGCCGGGTTGTCCGGAACGCCGTCGGCGGGCCAGGTGCGGCTGGCCGCCTCGACGGCGTCGGCGAGGGCGTCCTCGACGAGGTCGAGCCGCCGGAACCGCGCCAGGAGCAGCGCCACGAGGCGCCCCCACTCCTGGTGCACGACCCGGGCGAGGGCGTCCTCCGGGGGCTCGGCGGCGGTCACGTGACCTCGACGGTGGGGTGGATCTGGATGTCGTAGGGCGGGAGCACCCGCAGCAGCTCCACGAGGACGTCGAGGTCGGGGGCCTCGACCAGGTAGAACCCGCCCATGCCCTCGATGGCCTCGGCGTAGGGCCCGTCGGAGAGCTCCACGGTGCCCGCCCTCGTCCGCATCACCGTCGCGTCGCGCGGGTCGCCGAGCGCCTCGCCCGCGAGCAGCTCGACGCCGTCCCGCTCGCTGCAGGCGGCGTCGAACGTCACGAACCGGCCCATCGCCGCCTCCTGCTCCTCCTCGGTGTGCTCCGACCAGGGCTTCACCTCGCCGTCGCCGACGAGCAGCACCAGGTACCTCACGACGCGCGCTCCTCGGCGGTCACGCACCGGCGCACCTCGACGGCGTCGCCCGTGGCGGCCAGGACCAGGCAGCAGTCCAGGAGGTCGTCGAGGTCGTCGGTCTCCACGAGGTAGAAGCCGCCCACCTGCTCGCGGGTCTCGGCCCACGGGCCGTCGGTGACGGTGGTGGCGTTCGGCGCGATGCTGCGCGCCTGCGACGCGCGGTGCAGCTCGGCGCCGCCGGTGACGCGGTGGCCACGCTCGACGAGCCGTGCGGTGAACGTCTCGTGGGCCTCGTAGCCGGCGGCGCGCTCCTCCTCGGGGAGGTCCCACCACCTCTCCGCGTCGCCCAGCAGCAGTACGACGTACTCGGTCATCCCATGCCTCCTGTCGCGGGCCGCAGGGCTGCGGCCTCACCCCTTTGACGGGCCCACCCTGCCGGAATCGACAGCACGGCGGCAGGTCCCTCGACCGCCGGCCTCCCGACCCACCAAGATGGGGCCATGGCCACCCACGAGAGAGCCGGACAGCCCGCCCGCCCCGAGGACCTGGTGGACGTGTCCCACCTCGTGACGGCCTACTTCGACCTCGAGCCGGACCCGGAGGACGTCGCCCAGCAGGTGGCGTTCGGCACCAGCGGCCACCGTGGCTCCTCGCTCACCACGTCCTTCAACGAGGTGCACATCGCGGCGACGACGCAGGCGATCTGCGACTACCGGCGGGAGCAGGGCTACGACGGCCCGCTCTTCATGGGTCGCGACACCCACGCGCTGTCGGAGCCCGCGTGGGCGACGGCGCTGGAGGTGCTCGTCGCCAACGACGTGACGGTCCTCGTCGACGACCGTGACGGCTTCACCCCGACCCCGGCGGTGAGCCACGCGATCCTGCGCGCCAACCAGGGACGCACCACGGGCGGCGGGCTCGCCGACGGCATCGTGGTCACCCCGTCGCACAACCCGCCGCAGGACGGCGGCTTCAAGTACAACCCACCGCACGGCGGGCCGGCCGACTCCGACGCCACGAGCGTCATCGCGGCCCGCGCCAACGAGCTGATCCGCGGCAACATCGAGGGGGTGCGGCGGGCGGCGTTCGCGCGGGCACGCGCCGCGGCGGACAGCTACGACTTCCTCGGCACCTACGTCGACGACCTGCCGTCCGTGCTCGACCTCGACGCGATCCGCGACGCCGGACTGCGCATCGGCGCCGATCCGCTGGGCGGTGCCAGCGTGGCCTACTGGGGCGAGATCGCCGAGCGGCACCGGCTCGACCTGTCGGTGGTCAACCCGCTGGTCGACCCGACGTGGCGCTTCATGACGCTCGACTGGGACGGCAGGATCCGCATGGACTGCTCCTCGCCGCACGCCATGGCGTCGCTGGTCGGGCGCAAGGACGAGTACGCCGTCGCGACGGGCAACGACGCCGACGCCGACCGGCACGGCATCGTGACGCCCGACGCCGGCCTGATGAACCCGAACCACTTCCTCGCCGTCGCCATCGCGCACCTGTTCGGGGGCGCGCGCCCCCACTGGCCGGAGGCGACCCGGATCGGCAAGACCCTGGTGTCGAGCTCGATGATCGACCGGGTGGCCGAGGCGATCGGCAGGCCGCTGGTCGAGGTGCCGGTGGGCTTCAAGTGGTTCGTCCCCGGTCTCATGGACGGCTCGTTCGGGTTCGGCGGGGAGGAGTCGGCCGGTGCGTCGTTCCTGCGCCGCGACGGCTCGACGTGGACCACCGACAAGGACGGGATCCTGCTGGCGCTGCTCGCCAGCGAGATCCTGGGCGCGACCGGGAGGACGCCGAGCGAGCACTACGCCGCCCTGGTCGCGCAGCACGGGGACCCGGCCTACGCCCGCATCGACGCGCCCGCGGACCGCGAGCAGAAGGCCAAGCTCGCGGCGCTGTCGCCCGACGACGTCGGTGCGACGTCGCTGGCCGGCGAGCAGATCACCGGCAAGCTCACCGAGGCGCCGGGCAACGGCGCGAAGATCGGCGGCCTGAAGGTCGTCACCGAGTCGGCGTGGTTCGCCGCGCGTCCCAGCGGCACGGAGGACGTCTACAAGATCTACGCGGAGTCGTTCCGCGGCCCGGAGCACCTCGCCGAGGTGCAGGAGGAGGCCCGGGAGGTGGTCTCGGCGGCCCTAGCGTGAGGAGCCGACCGGGCCCGCCTCGATCGGCTGGCGCGGCGCGTGCCAGTGCGGCCGGGCGGCGTCCGCCGGCGGCTCGTCGCGCCCGCCGTCGATCGCGTCCCTCGAGACGCTGACCGCGAGCACGGCGTCCAGGCGCACCAGCACCTGGTTCCCGGCCCCGTCGTCGAGGATGACGCCGAGCCCGTCGGAGCCGACGACGACCCCCTCGAGCCAGGTGCCGGACACCAGGACCCGCACCGGCGAGCCGGCGTCCTTGGCGTGGCGCAGCAGCGTGCCGACGGTGAACAACGTGCTCGACTGGCTCGACATGGCGGACCCCCTCAGGCTCCGGCCGACCCTACGCGCGCCCCTGCCCGTCGCCCCCGGTGTTGGGGGATCCTTGACCGAACATCCGAGATCGGATGGCCCGTCTGGACCAGTGCGCCCTCAGCCGACCGGGGTGGCGCGCTCGACGGTCGTGCGCAACGACTGGTGGGTGGCGGCACGGGGTCGGGGCGGGCCTCGGTCATGGCCCCACCGTAGGAGCTCGGCCGTCGCGGACGGCCGGGCTCAGTGCTCGGTGACGCCGTCCGGGACCGCGACGCGCTCGAGCGCCGTCTTGCGGCCGGCGCGGAGCGGGCGGACGCAGCCCGCCTGGAGACCGACCTCGGCGAAGCCCTGCAGGTCGCCGGCCTGGTAGGACATCGGCAGGTCGTAGAACTCGGGGCCCGGGGTCATGTACTGGTCGGTGGCTGGCACGTGGCCGAGCCCCATCGCGTGGCCCATCTCGTGCAGGGTGAGCTGCTGGAACTGGGCGGCCGTCATCGTCGCCGTGTCGTCGAGGTCGTAGAGCACGCCGCCGTCGCGGATGCGCAGCATCCGCCTGCCGCGGGCGTCGCGGGCCCAGACGGTGCGGTCGGAGCCGCCGCGCGCGGCGTACGCCGGGCCGAGGTCGAGCGGGGTCTCCGCGTCGGTGGTGAAGGCGAAGACCAGCATCGGGTCCTTGCGGCGGAACCTCCTGTCGAACGGCGCGGCGGAGGTCGCGCCGGTGAACCGGAAGGTGACGCCGGTGGCCTGCGACACGAGGGCGATGGTGTTGTGGATGCCCGCCGCGACCGTGGCGGCGTCGGGGGTCGCGCGCGAGGAGTTGATGCCGTAGGTCACGGTCCGGCAGGGGTCCCAGCGGTCGCCCTCCCTGCGCAGCCTGGTCCAGGAGGTGGGGGAGCCGAGCGGCACGTAGGCCGGGAGCACGGTGAGCCGGTGCGCGCGCGAGGTGTCGCCGGGGTGCTTGCGGGTCCTCACCACGCGGGTGCGGAGCTTCGAGGAGTAGAACCAGTGCGTCGGCACGGTCATCGCGTACGCGCCGGACCTGTCGGACCGCGTCCTCGCGACCGTGCGCCAGCCCGAGGCGACCCTCTGCTCGAGCACGACGGTGCGCTTGGTGCGGCCCTTGTCCCTGACCTGGCCCGAGATGGCCACGGGCGCCCCGCCCGGCGCGACGGTGGCGCTGAGCGCCGCCGACACGCGCGTCTTGCGGGGCGCGGCCTGGGCCGGCGCGGCGAGCAGGGAGACGGTCAGCACGCTCGTGCTGAGCATCGCCACGGCGGCCACGACGGGGGTGCGGGAGGCGCGGAGCGGGTGTCGGCTCATGGCGTGACGCTACCCACGTCGTGCCCGGCGAAACCCTGGCACGGGTCCGGCTGATCGACGCTCCGGCTCGATAGCGTGGCCGCATGGTCGAGGCGCGCGAGGACACCCCTGCGCGGCGCCCGGTCGAGGCGCTGCTCCGCCGCCGCCGTGAGCAGCTGTGGAGGATCGTGGTCACCACGGTCGGGTCGTGCCTGCGGCACCGGGTGACCGGGCTGGCGGCCGAGGCGGCGTTCTTCGCCGTGCTCTCCGTGCCGCCGCTCATCTTCGCCCTGGCCGGGGCGGTGGGCTTCGTCAGCGAGCGCTTCACCGACACGCAGGTGGAGGACGTCCGCAACGCCGTCCTCGACATCTCGCGCCAGGCGCTGACCGAGAGGGCCGTCAACGGCATCATCCGGCCGACGATCGACACCGTCCTCGACGGCGGTCGCTACGACGTCATCTCCATCGGCTTCGTCCTCGCGCTCTGGTCGGGCTCGCGCGCCCTCAACGTCTTCGTCGACACCATCACGATCATGCACGGCCTCGGCGGACACCGGGGGATCGTCGCCACCCGCGCGCTCTCGTTCGTGCTGTACGCGCTCGCGATGGTGACCGGCGCGGTGAGCATCCCCCTCGTGGTGGCCGGGCCGACCCTGGTCGACCGGGTCGTGCCGCACCGGCTCGACTTCGTCAACAGCCTCTACTGGCCGGTGGTCCTGGCGGTCTGCATCTGCTTCCTCGCCACGCTCTACCACGTGTCGGTGCCGGTGCGGACGAGCTGGCGCTTCAACCTGCCCGGCGCCTGCTTCGCGCTGTTCTGCTGGATCGCCGGGTCGTACGTCCTGCGCTGGGTGCTGACGGTCACCGCGGCCGAGTCGCGCTCGATCTACGGGCCGCTGGCCGCCCCGATCGCCGTCCTGCTCTGGCTCTACCTGCTCGCCCTCGCCGTGCTCATCGGCGCCGCGGTCAACGCCGCCTTCGACACCGTCTTCCCGCAGAAGAGCACGACGCGCGCCCGGCTGGAGCTGGTGCAGCGGCTGCGCGAGCGGATCAGCGTGCGAGACTCCTGACCGTGCGCGCCGACACCTCTCATCCCAGCGTGGGGCGGGTCTCCCTGCCGGAGGTGCGCCGCTCGCCGTGGTGGGAGCTGGGTCGGCGCCTGCTGGCGGCGATGTCGATCCTCGTCGGCACCGTCCTGCTGGTCTACCTCGACCGCGACGGCTACCGCGACGGCAACGACCCCACCAACACGATCAGCTGGATCGACGCGATCTACTACACGACCGTCACGCTCAGCACGACCGGCTACGGCGACATCGCCCCGGTGTCGGACCAGGCCCGCCTGGTGAACGCGTTCGTGATCACGCCGGCCCGCATCGCCTTCCTCGTCCTGCTGATCGGCACCACCCTGGAGGTCCTCGCCTCGCAGGGACGTGAGATGTTCCGGGTCGCCCGGTGGAGGAAGAAGATGGACCAGCACGTCGTCGTCGTCGGCTACGGCACCAAGGGCCGCAGCGCCATCGAGACGCTCGTCAACAACGGCTACGACCGCGAGTCGATCGTCGTGGTCGACCCCGGCCCGGTGGCGATGGAGGAGGCCAACCGCGACCAGCTCGTCGGCATCGCCGGCGACGCCACCCGACGTGGGGTGCTGCGGCAGGCGGGCGTGGAGAAGGCGACCCACGTCATCATCACCACCGACCGCGACGACTCCAACGTGCTGGTGACGCTCACGGTGCGCCAGCTCAACCCGGACGCCTGGATCGTGGCCTCGGTGCGCGAGCAGGAGAACGTCCCCCTGATGCGCCAGTCGGGCGCCAACTCGGTCATCACCTCCTCCGACGCCGTCGGCCGCCTCCTGGGCCTGTCGTCGATGTCGCCGATGCTCGGGTCGGTCATGGAGGACCTGATGACCTACGGCGAGGGCCTCGAGGTCGCGGAGCGTGACCTGCTCGTCAACGAGGTGGGCAAGCAGCCGCAGCGGCTCCCCGACCAGGTCATCGCGGTCGTGCGCGACGAGAAGGTCTACCGCTACTTCGACCCGGTCGTCTCGCTCCTCGCCCGCGGCGACCGCCTCATCGTCGTACGCCCGGCGAAGGAGCTGCCGTGGGCGCCCCGCCCCGGCACCCACGGCGAGGACTCGGCCGACGAGGACGTCTGAGCCGGTGATCGCCTCCCACCGCCACCGGTTCGTCTTCGTCAAGACCCGCAAGACGGCCGGCACCAGCCTCGAGATCGCGCTGTCGCGCCACTGCGGTCCCGACGACATCGTCACCCGCATCAGCCCCGAGGACGAGGAGCTGCGCGCAGCCGCCGGGGGAGTGGGACCGCAGAACGACGACACCGACCCCAGCTCGTACGCCCACATGGGGGCGCGGCGCATCATCCAGGTCATCGGACGCCCGACGTGGGACGCGTACTTCACCTTCGCGGTGGAGCGGAACCCCTTCGACGTCGTGGCCTCGTCCTACCGCTACAGCGCCCGCAAGCCGACCTTCACCAAGACCTTCGGCGAGTTCGTGCGCACGCCGCGGCGCCTGGACCGGCTCGCCCTCAACGAGCGGCTCTACCGGGTCGGCGGCCGCGTCGCGGTCGACCGCGTCTACCGCTACGAGGAGCTCCCCGACGCCGTCGCCGACATCTCCGCACGGCTCGGCGTCGACCTCGACCTGCCCCACGCGAAGCAGGGGAGCGGCCCGCACTACCGCGAGCTCTACGGACCGGGCGACGTCGAGATCGTGGCCCAGCGGTTCCGCCGGACGATCAGCGAGTTCGGCTACGAGTTCTGAGCCGCCCGGGGTCGTGGGGGACCCGGCTCCGGGACCGGTCTGCGATCTCCCGCGCGTCCGGGGCTACTACGGCCGCGCCGTCGTGCGGGAGCAGCAGAAGACCCCGCCCTCGAGGAGGACGGGGTCTGACTGCGTGGTGGGCGATACTGGGTTTGAACCAGTGACCTCTTCCGTGTCAAGGAAGCGCGCTACCGCTGCGCCAATCGCCCGTGTTGAGTTGTTCCTGCGAGGTGGGTACGGGATTTGAACCCGTGTAGACGGATTTGCAGTCCGTTGCCTCGCCTCTCGGCCAACCCACCGTGGAGGCCCACGTGTCGGGGGAGACCTCTCCGAGCGGACGACGAGGCTCGAACTCGCGACCTCAACCTTGGCAAGGTTGCGCTCTACCAACTGAGCTACGTCCGCTTGCGACCCGTTCCGGTTCCCCGGCCTGAGCGCGAGTGGAACAGTAGTACATGGCTCGACCGGCGCCCAAATCGGCCCCCCTCCAGCGTGTCCGGGCTGCCCGCCTCCAGGCAGCGGGGACGCATAGGGTGCACGGCATGCGCGCGTGGCTCAACGGTGACCTGCTGACCGATCCGACCGACGGGGCCATCGCCGTCACCGACCACGGGTTCACCGTGGGCGACGGGGTGTTCGAGGCGGTGAAGACGCTGCACGGGCGCCCCTTCGCGCTCACCCGCCACCTGGCCCGGCTCGAGCGGAGCGCGGCGGGCCTCGGGCTGCCCGCGCCCGACCTCGACGTCGTGCGCCGGGGGGTCGAGGCGGTGCTCGGGGGCGAGGCGCCCGACGACCCGGTGGGGCGGCTCCGGATCACGTGGACCGCCGGTCCGGCCCCGATGGGCTCGGGTCGCGGTGGGGGGCCGGCGACGCTGGTCGTGGCCTACAGCGCGATCGACGCCGCCGCGCCGAGCACGACCGTCGCCACCGTCCCGTGGACCCGCAACGAGCACGGCGCGACCGCCGGGCTGAAGACGACGTCGTACGCCGAGAACGTGATCGCCCTGGCGCACGCCAAGGAGCGCGGCGCCACCGAGGCCGTCTTCGCCAACACCGCGGGCGACCTGTGCGAGGGCACCGGCTCCAACGTCTTCTACGTCGTCGACGGCGAGCTGCGCACACCCACCCTGGCGGCGGGCTGCCTCGCCGGGATCACCCGCGACCTGGTGATCGAGTGGTGCGGCGCGCGGGAGGTCGACGCGCCGCTCGTCGAGGTCCGTGCCGGCGCCAGCGAGGTGTTCCTGGTCTCCACGACGCGCGACGTCCAGGCCGTCTCGCGGTGGGACGACCGCGAGCTCCCGGCGCCGGGACCCCTCACCCGGCGGTGCGCGGAGACGTGGGCCGCCCGCGAGGCTGAGACGATGGACCCGTGAGCACCCCTTCCTCCTCGTCCTCCTCCCTGGACCCGGCGGTCGCCGCGCGGCTGCGGCACACCGCGGACGGGCTGGTCCCCGTCGTCGTGCAGCAGCACGACTCCCGCGAGGTCCTCATGCTGGCGTGGGTCGACGACGAGGCGCTCGCGCGGACCATCGACACCGGCCGGGCGACCTACTGGTCGCGCTCGCGCGGGGAGTACTGGGTCAAGGGCGACACGTCCGGGCACGCGCAGTGGGTGAAGGAGGTCCGGCTGGACTGTGACGGCGACACCCTGCTCTTCGTCGTCGACCAGGTGGGCGCCGCCTGCCACACCGGTGACCACACCTGCTTCGACGCCGACCTGCTCCACCGGGTCGATGGCTGAGCCGGCCCGTCACCCGCGCCGGACCTTCGGGCCGGTCGTCGCGCTCGAGCTGGTGGCCGGCGGGCTGGCCGCCTACGCCGCCGGCAAGCCATGGGTCACCGGCGAGGGCGCGGACTCCGCGCCCGGCATGGCGACGATGACGTGGGGCGAGGTCGCCTCGTCCCCGCTGGGCACCGCCCTCGGCCTGGTCGCGCTGGCCTGCGTCGGCGTCGTGCTCGTGACCCGGGGCCGCTTCCGGCGCGCCGTCACCTGGCTGGCCGTGGTGGTGGCGCTCGGCTACGCCGCCACCGTCGTCTGGGCGCCGTCCAGCCTGCCGGACCACCTCCGCGAGCAGGTGCGCACCCGCACCGGCGCCGAGCTGGAGAGCACCTCGCTCACCGGGTGGTTCTGGCTGGCCGCGGCCGCGGCTGTCCTGCTGCTGGTCTCCACGGCGCTGGCCGTGCGCCTGGTCCGGTCGTGGCCGGAGATGGGAACGCGCTACGACGCGCCCACCGGCGCCCGGGACGACGCGGCCGTCCCCCGGCAGCCGACGGAGAACATCGACATCTGGAAGGCCCTCGACGAGGGCCGCGACCCGACCGCATAGCCGACCGCCTAGACTTCACTCGGCACCCGCTGATCCGACGAAGGAGCACCGACGATGGCTGCAGGCCACGGCAACACCCCCGCTGCTTGGACCGCCGTGGCGGTCGCGATGCTCGGATTCGTCGTGGGCAGCGTCGCCCTGCTGCAGGTGCCGGCGCAGGAGACCCTGCTGTGGATCGGCATCATCATCGCCGTCGCCGCGCTCCCGTTGTTCCTGGTGCTCAACAAGCTCGGGTTCAACTCCTCCGACCACTGATCCGCAGCGCGTCCGCACCACGTCCGAGCCCCGGCCGGCCAGCGGCCGACCGGCGGGCCGGCCAGCGCGGTCTGCCGTCCGGCCACTGGGCACCGGCCCCCGGCCTGCTGGGCCCCGGATGAGAGGCTGAGCCCATGCCTGCGACCGCTTCCGTGCTCGACGACATCGTCGCCGGGGTGCGCGAAGACCTCGCGCGCCGGGAGGCGGCGGTCCCGATCGGCGACCTCCGCGCCCGGCTCGCCGACGCGCCCGCGCCACGCGACCCGATGCCGCACTTCCGCGCGGCCGGCTCGAGCGTCATCGCCGAGGTCAAGCGGCGCAGCCCGAGCAAGGGCGACCTCGCGGACATCCCCGACCCTGCGGTGCTCGCGACGGCGTACGCCCGAGGTGGCGCGGCGGCGATCTCGGTCCTGACCGAGCAGCGGCGGTTCGGCGGCAGCCTCGACGACCTCCGCGCGGTCCGCGCCGCCGTCGACGCGCCGGTCCTCCGCAAGGACTTCATCGTCGAGACCTACCAGCTCGTCGAGGCCCGCGCCGCCGGCGCCGACCTCGCGCTGCTGATCGTCGCGGCGCTCGACGACGACACCCTGCGTCGCCTCCACGACGAGGCGCGCGAGCTCGGACTCACCGTGCTCGTCGAGGTCCACGACGAGGCCGAGACCGAGCGCGCGCTGGCGCTGGGCCCCGCACTGGTCGGCGTCAACAGCCGCAACCTCAAGACCCTCGACGTCGATCCCGACGTCTTCGGCCGCCTCGCCCCGCAGATCCCGGACGACGTCGTCCGGGTCGCCGAGAGCGGCATCACCGGCGTCGCCGACGTCGAGCGCTTCGTCTCCGAGGGAGCGGGCGTCGTGCTGGTCGGTGAGGCGCTGGTCAAGGACGGCGACCCCGAGGCCGCCGTACGAGCGATGACAGGAGTGACAGCGCGATGAGTGAGCGCCTGAGCGTGCCCACCGGGCCGATGCGCTACGAGGCCGACGAGCGCGGCTACTTCGGCGAGACGTGGGGCGGGCGCTTCATGCCCGAGGCCCTCGTCGCCGCCCTCGACGAGCTGACCGAGGCGTGGCACGACGCCATGGCCGACGAGGCGTTCGTCGCCGACTTCGAGCGGGTGCTGCGCGACTACGCCGGCACGCCGAGCCGGCTCTACCACGCCGAGCGGCTCTCCGAGACCGTCGGCGCACGCGTGCTGCTCAAGCGCGAGGACCTCAACCACACCGGCGCCCACAAGATCCGCAACGTGCTCGGCCAGGCCCTGCTCACGCGGCGCATGGGCAAGACGCGGGTCATCGCCGAGACGGGCGCGGGCCAGCACGGCGTCGCGAGCGCCACCGCCGCCGCGTGGTTCGACCTCGACTGCACCGTCTACATGGGTGCCGTCGACACGCGGCGCCAGGCCCTCAACGTCGCCCGGATGCAGCTGCTCGGCGCGACCGTCGTGCCGGTCGAGTCGGGCAGCGCGACGCTCAAGGACGCCATCAACGAGGCACTGCGCGACTGGGTCGCCAGCGTCGACCACACCGCCTACCTCTTCGGCACCGCCGCCGGCCCGCACCCATTCCCGAGCATGGTCCGCGACTTCTGCCGCGGCATCGGCGACGAGGCGCGCGCACAGTGCCTCGAGCAGTACGGCGTGCTGCCCGACGCGGTCGCGGCCTGCGTCGGGGGCGGCTCCAACGCCATCGGCCTGTTCACGGCGTTCCTCGAGGACGAGGGCGTGGAGATCCACGGCTTCGAGCCCGGCGGCGACGGCGTGCACACCGGCCGCCACGCGGCGACGATCCACGCCGGCGAGGCCGGCGTCCTCCACGGCGCCCGCACCTACGTGCTGCAGGACGAGGACGGCCAGACCGTCGAGTCGCACTCGATCTCGGCGGGGCTCGACTACCCCGGTGTGGGCCCGCAGCACTCGTGGCTGTCGGCGGCCGGTCGGGCGACGTACACGCCGGTCACCGACGCCCAGGCGATGGAGGCCATGGCGCTGCTGAGCCGCACCGAGGGGATCATCCCCGCCATCGAGTCCGCGCACGCCGTGGCCGGCGCCGTCGAGCTCGCCAGGAGGCTCGGCGAGGAGAAGGGCCCGGACGCGACAATCATCGTCAACCTCAGCGGCCGGGGCGACAAGGACATGGGCACGGCCATCGAGTGGTTCGGTCTCGGCGACGCCGAGCGCGGGCCCGAGGCCGACCTCGAGCAGATCGAGGAGCGGGTCGAGATGGAGGCTCCGCAGTGACGTCGACGACCTCGACCTCCACCGCCTTCGAGAAGGCGCGCGCCGAGGACCGGGCGGCCCTCATCGGCTACCTTCCCGCCGGCTACCCCAGCGTCGAGGGCTCGATCGAGGCGTTCGCGACGATGGTCGAGGCCGGTTGCGACGCCATCGAGATCGGCCTGCCCTACAGCGACCCGGTGATGGACGGACCCACCATCCAGGCCGCGGCGCAGGCCGCCCTCGACGGCGGCGTCCGCACCGCCGACGTGCTCCGCGTCGTGGAGGCGGTGGCCGCCACGGGCGTCCCCACGCTCGTGATGACCTACTGGAACCCGATCGAGCGCTACGGCGTCGAGCGCTGGGCCACCGACCTGGCCGCGGCCGGGGGAGCGGGCCTCATCACCCCTGACATCACCCCCGACCACGGGTCGGAGTGGATCGCCGCGGCCGACGCCCACGACCTCGACAAGGTCTTCCTCGTCGCGCCGAGCTCGACCGACGAGCGGATCGCGATGACGGCCGCGGCCAGCAGGGGCTTCGTCTACGCGGCCGCCGTCATGGGCGTCACGGGCGCGCGCGACGCGACGTCCGACCTCGCCGGCCCCCTGGTGGGCCGGGTGCGTGCGTGCGGCGACGTGCCGGTGGCCGTGGGCATCGGGGTGAGCAACGGCGACCAGGCGGCCGACGTGGCGGCGTACGCCGACGGCGTGATCGTGGGGTCGGCGTTCGTGCGCTGCCTGCTCGACCACGCCGGCGACCGGGCGGCCGGCCTCGCGGCCCTGCGCGAGCTGACGACCGATCTTGCAGAGGGTGTGCGCCGTGCGCGGGCGTAGGGCGCGGGCCGCCGTCCTGGTGGCGCTGCTCGGTCTGCTCGCCGCGTGCGGCGGAGGCGCGCAGACGGCCTCGGCGGAGCTCGCCGGCACCCGCCTCGACCCACCCTTCGAGGTCGCCTCGACCCCGCTCGTCGACACCGACGGCGAGGCCTACAGCCTCACCGAGGACACCGACGAGGACCTCACGCTCGTGTTCTTCGGCTACACCCACTGCCCCGACATCTGCGGGCAGGTGATGGCCACCCTCGCCGGCATGCTCGCGCGCCTCGACGACGAGCAGCGCGAGCGGCTCGAGGTGGTCTTCGTGACCACCGACCCCGCCCGCGACACCCAGCAGGTGGTCGCCGACTACGTCGCGGCGTTCGACCCCGCGATCACGGGCGTCACCGGCGACCGCGCCGACATCGTGGAGGTCGCGGCGAGCATGAAGGTCGCGATCGGCTACTTCGACGCGGCGGGCCGCGAGCTCGACCCGCAGGACCTCCCCGACACCTACGAGGTCGACCACGGCACCCAGGTCTTCGGCATCAGCGCCGACGACGACGTCGAGACCTACTGGGGCTCCGACGTCTCGCAGGCGCAGCTCGCCCGCGACGTCACGATGCTGCTCGACGAGGGATGATGCTGCCCATGCCGAGCCTCCAGTCGCCGATGGTGACGCTGATGTCCATCCCCAGCCCCGCCGAGGGCGTGTGGCACCTCGGGCCGGTGCCGATCCGCGGCTACGCGCTGTCCATCATCCTCGGCATCGTGCTCGCGATCTGGATCGGCGAGCGCCGCTGGGTCGCCCGCGGCGGCCGGCCCGGGGAGGTCAGCGACCTGGCGATCTGGGCGGTGCCGTTCGGCCTCGTCGGCGGACGCCTCTACCACGTGATCACCGACTGGGAGCTCTACTTCGGTGACGGCGAGAACCCCATCACCGCGCTGTACGTCTGGCGCGGCGGCCTCGGCATCTGGGGCGCGATCGCGCTCGGCGCCGTGGGCGTGTGGCTCGGCGCCCGCTCCAGCGACATCAAGCTGCTCCCGCTCCTCGACGCGATGGCGCCGGGCGTGCTGGTCGCCCAGGCGGTCGGCCGCTGGGGCAACTGGTTCAACCAGGAGCTCTACGGTCGTCCGACCGATCTGCCGTGGGCGCTGGAGATCGACGTCGCGCACCGGCCCGCGCAGTACCTCGACGTCGCGACGTACCACCCGGCCTTCCTCTACGAGTGCCTCTGGAACCTCGCGGCCTTCGGCCTGCTCGTCTGGCTCGACCGGCGCTTCCGCCTCGGCCACGGCCGGGTGGTCGCCCTCTACGTCATGCTCTACACCTCGGGCCGGGCGTGGATCGAGAACCTGCGCATCGACGACGTGCAGATGGACGACGTGCTGGGGCTGCGGCTCAACGTGTGGACCTCCCTGGTCCTCTTCACGCTCGCCGCGGCGTACTTCGTGTGGTCGGCCAGGCAGCACCCCGGCCGCGAGGAGGCGGTGCGCACCCGCGAGCCGGAGCCCGACGAGCAGGCCGGGTCCGGCGACGAGCCCGCGCCGCGCAGCACCGCCGATCCCACGGCCTGAAACGTCGCGCACCGGCGTCGATCGCCGGTGATAGATTCTCCCTCGCTCGGGCCAACGTCGTCCCCAGCGGAAACGCCCACCCCCAGCCCGACCCGCGCACGCCCCGGGAGAGGCAGGACGACGACGGGAGAATGCCTCCATGCACGCATTCCCGCCGAGCCAGGGTCTCTACGACCCCCGGCACGAGAAGGACGCCTGTGGCGTCGCCATGGTCGCGACCCTCACCGGTGAGGCCAGCCACGACATCGTGGTCAAGGCGCTCACCGCGCTTCGCAACCTCGACCACCGCGGCGCCGCCGGCGCCGAGGTCAACTCCGGCGACGGCGCCGGGATCCTGCTCCAGGTGCCGGACGCGTTCCTGCGCGAGGTCACCCGCGACCTGGGGTTCGAGCTGCCCCCGTCACGTGCGTACGCCGTCGGCACCGCGTTCCTGCCCGGTGACGCCGACGCGGTCGCCAAGACCCGGCAGCGCATCGAGGAGATCGCCGACGAGGAGGGGCTGAGCGTCCTGGGCTGGCGCGACCTCCCGGTCGACGACTCGACCCTCGGCGCGACCGCCCGGAGCGTGATGCCGACCTTCGCGCAGGTGTTCGTCGCCGGCAAGGGGTCGCGGATCAGCGGCATGGGGCTGGAGCGCCTGGCGTTCTGCCTGCGCAAGAGGGCGGAGTCGGAGACCGACGTCTACTTCCCCTCGCTGTCCTCGCGGACCCTCGCCTACAAGGGCATGCTCACCACCGACCAGCTCGACCGGGTCTTCCCCGACCTCACCGACGAGCGCGTCGCGTCCGCCATGGCGGTGGTGCACTCGCGGTTCTCGACCAACACGTTCCCGAGCTGGCCGCTGGCACACCCGTTCCGCTTCATCGCCCACAACGGCGAGATCAACACGGTGATGGGCAACCGCAACTGGATGCGGGCCCGCGAGGCGCTGCTCGAGAGCGATCTCATCCCCGGCGACCTCGAGCGCCTGTTCCCGATCTGCACCCCGGGGGCGTCGGACTCGGCGTCCTTCGACGAGGTGCTCGAGCTGCTGCACCTCGCCGGCCGCTCGCTGCCGCACGCCGTGCTGATGATGATCCCGGAGGCCTGGGAGAACCACCGCGAGATGGACGCGCAGCGCCGTGCGTTCTACGAGTTCCACTCCATGCTGATGGAGCCGTGGGACGGCCCGGCGTGCGTGGTCTTCACCGACGGCACGCAGGTGGGCGCCGTCCTGGACCGCAACGGCCTGCGCCCCTCGCGCTACTGGGTCACCGACGACGGCCTGGTCGTGCTGGCCTCCGAGGTCGGCGTCCTCGACCTCGATCCCGCCACGGTGGTCCGCAAGGGCCGGCTGCAGCCGGGCCGCATGTTCCTCGTCGACACCGAGGAGCACCGGATCATCGAGGACGAGGAGATCAAGAGCCAGCTCGCGTCCGAGCAGCCCTACGACGAGTGGCTGCACGCCGGGCTGATCCACCTCGACGACCTCGACGAGGTCGAGCACGTCGTCCACACGCACGCGTCGGTGACGCGGCGCCAGCAGGTCTTCGGCTACACCCAGGAGGAGCTGCGCGTCCTGCTGAGCCCGATGGCCAACACCGGCGGCGAGGCGCTCGGCTCCATGGGCACCGACACGCCGATCGCGGCGCTGAGCGACAAGCCGCGGCTGCTGTTCGACTACTTCGCCCAGCTGTTCGCCCAGGTGACGAACCCGCCGCTCGACGCGATCCGCGAGGAGCTGGTGACCTCGCTCAGCGGCTCGATCGGACCCGAGGCCAACCTGCTCGAGCCCAGCCCCGCCTCGTGCCGGCAGATCGTGCTGCCGTTCCCGGTGTTCTCCAACGACGACCTGGCCAAGATCCGCCACATCAACCGCAACGGCGACATGCCCGGTTTCCAGGTGCACGTCGTCCGCGGGCTGTACGACGTCGAGGGCGGGGGAGCGGCGCTGGAGGCGCGGCTCGACGAGCTGTGCGCGGAGGTGTCCGCGGCGATCGCCGACGGCGCCCGCATCATCGTGCTCTCCGACCGGCACTCGACCGCGGAGCTGGCGCCGATCCCGTCGCTGCTGCTCACCGGCGCGGTCCACCACCACCTGGTCCGCGAGAAGACCCGCACGCAGGTCGGGCTCCTCGTCGAGGCGGGCGACGTCCGCGAGGTGCACCACGTGGCGCTCCTCGTCGGCTACGGCGCGGCCGCGGTGAACCCCTACCTGGCCATGGAGTCGGTCGAGGACCTCGCCCGCGAGGCGTACTACGTCAAGGTCGACCCCGAGCAGGCCGTCGCCAACCTCATCAAGGCGCTCGGCAAGGGCGTGCTGAAGGTGATGTCCAAGATGGGCGTCTCCACCGTCGCCTCCTACACCGGCGCGAAGATCTTCGAGTCCGTCGGGCTCTCGCAGGCCGTCATCGACCGCTACTTCACCGGCACGACCTCCAAGCTCGGCGGCATCGAGCTGGCCACGATCGCCGAGGAGGTCGCCCGGCGGCACGCGACGGCGTACCCCCGCGGCGGCATCTCGCCGGCGCACCGCGAGCTCGCCACCGGCGGCGAGTACCAGTGGCGCCGCAGCGTGAAGGGCGATGCGGAGCCGCACCTGTTCGACCCCGAGACGGTGTTCCGCCTCCAGCACTCGACGCGCAGCGGCAGCTACGACATCTTCAAGCAGTACACGAACCGGGTGGACGAGCAGTCCGAGCGGCTGATGACGCTGCGCGGGCTGTTCCGGTTCAAGGAGGGCGTCCGCGAGCCCGTCGACATCGAGGAGGTGGAGCCGGTCTCGGCGATCGTGAAGCGCTTCTCCACCGGGGCGATGTCCTACGGCTCGATCAGCCAGGAGGCGCACGAGACCCTGGCCGTCGCGATGAACCGGCTGGGCGGCAAGTCCAACACCGGCGAGGGCGGTGAGGACCCCGACCGGCTGTACGACCCCGAGCGACGCTCGGCGATCAAGCAGGTCGCGTCCGGGCGCTTCGGCGTGACGTCGGAGTACCTCACCAACGCCGACGACATCCAGATCAAGATGGCGCAGGGCGCCAAGCCCGGCGAGGGCGGCCAGCTGCCCGGCCACAAGGTCTACCCGTGGGTGGCCAAGACCCGGCACTCCACGCCGGGCGTCGGCCTCATCAGTCCGCCGCCGCACCACGACATCTACTCGATCGAGGACCTGGCGCAGCTGATCCACGACCTCAAGAACGCCAACCCGGCCGCGCGCGTGCACGTCAAGCTCGTCTCCGAGGTCGGCATCGGCACGGTCGCGGCGGGCGTGTCCAAGGCGCACGCCGACGTCGTGCTGGTCTCCGGCCACGACGGGGGCACCGGCGCCTCGCCGCTGACCTCGCTCAAGCACGCCGGTGGTCCGTGGGAGCTCGGCCTCGCCGAGACGCAGCAGACGCTGCTGCTCAACGGGCTGCGCGACCGGATTGTGGTGCAGGCCGACGGCCAGCTCAAGACCGGCCGCGACGTCGTCGTCGCCGCGCTGCTCGGCGCCGAGGAGTACGGCTTCGCCACCGCCCCGCTGGTCGTGAGCGGCTGCATCATGATGCGGGTCTGCCACCTCGACACCTGCCCGGTGGGCGTCGCGACGCAGAACCCGGTGCTGCGCCAGCGATACAGCGGCAAGGCCGACTACGTCGTGAACTTCTTCGAGTTCATCGCCCAGGAGGTCCGCGAGCTGCTCGCCCAGCTCGGCTTCCGCAGCCTCGACGAGGCCATCGGCCAGGTCGGCACGCTCGACGTCGCCGGGGCGGTCGACCACTGGAAGGCCGCCGGCCTCGACCTCACGCCGATCCTGCACCAGGCGTCCGCGCACGGGGAGTTCGGCCAGTTCGAGGACCAGGACCTGCGCAGCACCAAGGCGCAGGACCACGGGCTCGACAAGGCGCTCGACAACGAGCTCATCGCGATCGCCGCGCCGGCGCTGGAGTCCGGCGAGCCGGTGCGCGCCCAGGTGGCCATCCGCAACGTCAACCGCACCGTCGGCACGATGCTCGGCCACGAGGTCACCAAGCGCTACCGCGGCGACGGGCTGCCCGACGGCACGATCGACATCACCTTCACCGGCTCCGCGGGGCAGTCGTTCGGCGCCTTCGTGCCGCGCGGGATGACGCTGCGGTTGGAGGGCGACGCCAACGACTACGTCGGCAAGGGCCTCTCCGGCGGCCGGCTGGTGGTGCGCCCCGACCGGGCGGCGCGCTTCGAGTCCTCCGAGCAGATCATCGCCGGCAACACGATCGGCTACGGCGCCACGTCCGGGCAGATCTTCCTGAGCGGCCGGGTGGGCGAGCGGTTCTGCGTGCGCAACTCCGGCGCGAGCGCCGTCGTGGAGGGCGTCGGCGACCACGGCTGCGAGTACATGACCGGCGGCGTCGTCGTGGTCCTCGGACCGACGGGGCGCAACTTCGCGGCCGGCATGTCCGGCGGGTACGCGTTCGTGCTCGACCTCGACGAGCGTCGGGTCAACCCCGAGCTGGTCGAGCTCGCGCCCGTCGCCGGCAAGGCCGCCGACGAGCTCAGGACGCTCGTGGAGCAGCACGCGGAGGAGACCGGCTCGGCCGTCGCCGCGGCGCTGCTCGCCGACTGGGACGCCTCGCTCGCCCGGTTCACCGAGGTCATGCCCCGGGACTTCAAGCGCGTCCTCGAGGCGCGCGAGGAGGCCCTCGAGGAGGGCCTCGACGAGGACCAGGCCGCCGCTCGCATCATGGAGGTGCTCCATGGCTGACCGCACTCGTCACACCCAGATGGAAGGTGGGCACCGTGGCTGACCCGAAGGGATTCCTGAAGCACGGCCGCGAGGTGGCCTCGCGGCGCGAGGTCGCCGAGCGCGTGCGGGACTGGAACGAGGTCTACCCCGACGGCATCGGGCGCGCCCTGTTGCCGATCATCAACACCCAGGCCGGCCGCTGCATGGACTGCGGCATCCCGTTCTGCCACCAGGGCTGCCCGCTGGGCAACCTCATCCCGGAGTGGAACGACCTGGTGTGGCGCGACGACTGGGACGGCGCGATGGACCGGCTCCACGCGACCAACAACTTCCCGGAGTTCACCGGGCGGCTGTGCCCGGCGCCGTGCGAGACGGCCTGCGTGCTGGGGATCAGCCAGGACCCGGTGACCATCAAGAACGTCGAGGTCTCGATCATCGACCGGGCCTGGGGCTCGGGCTACGTCCGGCCGGAGCCGCCGGAGTGGCTCTCGGGCAAGACCGTCGCGGTCGTCGGCTCCGGTCCGGCCGGTCTCGCCGCGGCCCAGCAGCTCACCCGTGCCGGCCACACGGTCGCGGTCTACGAGCGCGCCGACAGGATCGGCGGCCTGCTGCGCTACGGCATCCCCGAGTTCAAGATGGAGAAGAAGCACCTCGACCGTCGGCTGGACCAGATGCGTCGCGAGGGCACCGTCTTCCGGGCCGGCGTCGACGTCGGCGGGGACCTCACCGGCCCGCAGTTGCTCGCCCGCTACGACGCCGTCGTCCTGGCGATGGGCGCCACGCAGGCGCGGGACCTGCCGGTGCCGGGCCGCGAGCTCGGCGGCATCCACCAGGCGATGGAGTTCCTGCCGCAGGCCAACCGGGTCGCCGTCGGCGAGGAGGTCGCCGACCAGCTGGTCGCGACGGGCAAGGACGTCGTCATCATCGGTGGCGGCGACACCGGCGCGGACTGCCTCGGCACGTCGATCCGCCAGGGCGCACGCTCGGTCACGCAGCTGGAGATCATGCCGCAGCCCGGCGGCGACCGCCCGTCGGGACAGCCGTGGCCGACGTACCCCATGCTCTTCCGGGTCTCCTCCGCGCACGAGGAGGGCGGGGACCGCGTGTACGCCGTCTCGACCCAGGAATTCCTCGGCGACGACGACGGCAACGTCGCCGCCCTGCGGCTCGTCGAGGTCGACTCGAGGTTCCAGCCCGTCGAGGGCACCGAGCGCGAGATCCCGGCCCAGCTGGTGCTCCTGGCCATGGGCTTCGTGGGCCCGGAGAAGGCCGGACTGCTCGAGCAGCTCGAGGTGGAGCTCGACGAGCGCGGCAACGTCCGGCGCGACGAGTCGTACGCCTCGTCCGTGCCGGGTGTCTTCGTCGCCGGCGACGTCGGTCGCGGGCAGTCGCTCATCGTGTGGGCGATCGCCGAGGGCCGCAGCGCGGCCGCCTCGGTCGACGCGTACCTCACCGGCTCCTCCACGCTGCCGGCGCCGATCAAGCCGCACGAGCGCCCGCTCACGGTCTGAGGGCGCACCGAGGGCGGCGCGGCCACCTCGTCCGGGCCGGGTCGGTGCGTGAGGCAGGTTCTCGCTCGGCAGAACCTGCCTCACGCACCGCTCGGCGGGGGAGGAGGTCGTTGGAACGATCCAATATCCGCTAGGGTGGAGCCGTGCGTAGAGCCAAGATCGTCTGCACCATGGGCCCCGCGGTGAACACTCCCGAGGGGATCCGCTCACTCGTCGAGGCGGGCATGGACGTCGCCCGGCTCAACATGAGCCACGGCGCGTACGCCGACCACGAGGCCGTCTACCGCCTCGTGCGGCAGGCCTCCGACGAGTCGGGCCACGCCATCGGCATCTTCGCCGACCTGCAGGGTCCCAAGATCCGCCTGGAGACCTTCGCCGACGGTCCGGTGAAGCTCAAGCGCGGAGCGACCTTCACGATCACCACCCGCGACGTCGTCGGCAACGCCGAGGTGTGCGGCACGACCTACAAGGGCCTGCCGGGCGACGTGCAGCCGGGTGACCCGCTGCTGATCGACGACGGCAAGGTCCGCCTGCGGGTGACGTCGGTCGACGACACCGACGTGGTGACCGAGGTCGTCGTCGCCGGCAAGGTCTCGAACAACAAGGGCATCAACCTGCCCGGCGTCGCGGTGTCGGTGCCCGCGCTGTCGGAGAAGGACACCGAGGACCTCCGCTGGGCGCTGCGCCTCGGCGTGGACTTCATCGCGCTCAGCTTCGTCCGCAACGCCCGCGACGCCGAGGACGTGCGCGCGGTGATGCGGCAGGAGGGCATCCACGTCCCGGTCATCGCCAAGATCGAGAAGCCGCAGGCCCTCGACAACATCGACGAGATCGTCGACGCCTTCGACGGCATCATGGTCGCCCGCGGCGACCTCGGCGTGGAGTGCCCGCTCGAGGACGTGCCGATCCACCAGAAGCGCATCATCGACAAGGCGCGCCGCAACGCCAAGCCGGTCATCGTGGCGACCCAGATGCTGGAGTCCATGATCAGCTCGCCGGCGCCCACGCGCGCGGAGGCGAGCGACGTGGCCAACGCCGTCCTCGACGGCGCCGACGCGGTGATGCTCTCGGGCGAGACCAGCGTGGGGGAGTACCCCGTCGTCGCCGTGGAGACCATGGCGCGCATCGTCGAGTCGACCGAGGAGCACGGGCTCGGCCACATGGCCGCGGTCGAGTGGCAGCCGCACACCCGCGGCGGCATCATCGCCAAGGCGGCGGCCGAGGTCGCCGAGCGCGTGCACGCCAAGTACGTCGTCGCCTTCACGACCAGCGGCGACTCCGCCAAGCGGCTCTCGCGCTACCGCGGCCCGATCCCGGTCCTGGCCTTCACCCCGGAGGCCCGCACCCGCTCCCAGCTGGCCCTCACCTGGGGCGTGGAGACCTTCCAGGGTGCCGAGGTCGAGCACACCGACGAGATGGTGCGCCAGGTCGACGAGTCCCTGCTGGCGATCGGCCGGGTCACGGAGGGCGACGTCGTCGTCATCATCGCCGGCAGCCCGCCCGGCATCCCCGGCTCCACCAACGCGCTGCGGATCCACCGGATGGGCGACGCCATCAACGGGGTCGCCCCCGCCTACCGCCGCTCGCGCTGAGCACCGGACGGCAGCCGATGGCGCGGTGCTCCGGCACGCCCGGCGCACAGCACGGTGCCGGGTGTGGGAGTCGAACCCACACGCCCTCGCGGGCAGTGGTGTTTGAGACCACCGCGTCTGCCATTCCGCCAACCCGGCTAGGTGGGCACACCGTATCGGAACTAGCCTTTCCGTCGTGACGCAGCCCGACGCCGCACACCCCGATGTCGCACACCCCGACGCCGCACCCGGTGGGACCGGTCCCGCCGCGGACGGCGTACGCCGCGTGGTGATCGCCGAGGACGAGGCCCTCATCCGGATGGACCTCGCCGAGATGCTCGGCGAGGAGGGCTACGAGGTGGTCGGCCAGGCCGGCGACGGCCGGCGGGCGATCGAGCTCGCGCGCGAGCTGCGGCCCGACTTGGTGATCCTCGACGTGAAGATGCCGGTGCTCGACGGCATCGCCGCCGCGGAGACGATCGCGGGCGAGCGCATCGCACCGGTCGTGATCCTCACCGCCTTCTCCCAGCGCGACCTCGTCGCCCGGGCCCGCGATGCCGGCGCGATGGCCTACCTCGTCAAGCCGTTCCAGCGCGGCGACCTCGTGCCCGCCATCGAGATGGCGGTCAGCCGGTTCGCCGAGATCAGGGTGCTCGAGCGCGAAGTGGACGACCTCCAGGAGTCGCTGGCCACCCGCAAGTCAGTCGACCGCGCCAAGGGCGTGCTGCAGGAGCAGCTCGGGCTCAGCGAGGGCGAGGCGTTCCGGTGGATCCAGAAGACCGCCATGGACCTCCGGCTGTCGATGAAGCAGGTCGCCGACGGGGTCGTCGAGCACGGCGTCGCCGGGCTGGGCGGCGAGGGTCGGCCGGGCGCCTGAGATCCGGGCCCGCGGCCGGCTCGACGGCCGGCTGGTCCCCCCGCGGGGCCGCGCCGCGGGCGCGTCACCGGCGGCTGTGGCCCGCGGTGCAGACCAGTTGGTCACGAAACGGCAACGGGACGGGCCCGCGTGCTCGCAATCGTGTTCTGGGCCACACCGTGGATGTTAGGTTCCCGCCACGAGGCTGCCGAGGTGGACAGCCCACTTAGAACTACGGAGGGATCCATGATCCGCTCATCCAAGTCCTGGCAGGCCGTCGCCGTCGCGGCGGTCGCCGGTTTGGTGCTGACCGCGTGTGGCACGACCGAGGACGGCGGCGGCGACGCGTCCGGCAGCGGTGGCGGCGACGGCGCGGCCTGCGACGTCACGATCGCGTTCTTCGGCCCCGAGACGGGCCCCGCGGCAGGCCTCGGTGCCCCCATCATCCAGGGTGCCCAGCTGGCCCTCGACGAGTACAACGCCGACGCGGAGTGCCAGATCGAGATGCTGAAGTTCGACTCGCAGGGCAGCCCCGACGAGGCGCCCGCCCTGGCCACCGAGGCCGCCGGCGACGAGGCCCTCATCGGCATCGTGGGTCCCGCGTTCTCCGGTGAGTCCGCCGCGGCCGGCCCGATCTTCGCGGAGGCCGGCCTGCCGACCATCTCGCCGTCGGCGACCAACCCGACGCTGGCCGACAACGGCTGGGACACCTTCCACCGTGTCCTGGGCAACGACGCCACGCAGGGTCCGGCCGCCGCGACCTACATCTCCGACACGCTGTCGTCCAAGGCCACGTTCGTCATCGACGACGCGTCCGAGTACGGCGCCGGGCTGGCGCAGGAGGTCGAGGGCGGCCTCGGCGACGTGGTCGTCGGCACCGACACGATCCAGGCCGGCGACACCGACTTCTCCGCCACCGCGCAGCGCGTCACCGCCTCCAAGGCCGACACCGTGTTCTTCGGTGGCTACTACGCCGAGGCCACCATCCTCGTCAGCCAGCTCAAGGACGCCGGCTTCGACGGCACCTTCGTCGCCGCCGACGGCGTGAAGGACCCCGCCTTCCTCGACGCCGGCAAGGACGCCGAGGGCTCGGTCCTGACCTGCCCCTGCATCCCGAACACCGACCCCGCGGTGGCCGAGTTCGCTTCGGCCTACGAGGAGGCGTTCGGCGAGGCGGCCGGCACCTACGCGGCCGAGGCCTACGACGCTGCCAACGTCTTCCTGGACGGCATCGCCGAGGGCATCGACAACCGCGAGGAGATGCTCGAGTTCGTCAACAACTACGACGAGGCCGGTGTGACCAAGCAGGTCTCCTTCGACGAGAAGGGCGAGCCCAGCGAGGTCCACGTCTACTCGTACAAGGTCGAGGGCGGCGAGATCGTTCCCGAGGGCGAGATCAGCTGACCTTCAGGCACCATTCACGCAGTGACGCACCGCTGCGGTCGGGGGACTTCCCGACCGCAGCGGTGCCACGATGAGGGCCAGGAGGCCTGGTGGACTTCGACTTCTTCTTCAACAACCTGCCGCAGCTGACCATCACCGGACTCGCCTTCGGTGCGATCTACGCCCTGATCGCGCTGGGCTACACGATGGTCTACGGCGTGCTGCAGCTCATCAACTTCGCCCACTCCGAGGTGTTCATGTACGGCACCTTCGCCACCCTGTGGACGGTGTGGGCCCTCACCGGCTCCGGCGGCGCCAGCGGCATGCAGCTGGTGGGCATCCTGCTCCTCGCGCTGGTCATGTCGATGCTGACCTCGGCGCTCGTGGCGCTGCTCCTCGAGCGCGTCGCCTACCGGCCCCTGATCAAGCGGAACGCCCCGCGGCTCATCGCGCTGATCTCGGCGATCGGCGCGTCGTTCGTGCTGGCCGAGCTGATGGGTCTGCGCGACCGCGTCACCGGCTGGTTCGGCCTCGACGACACCCTCGACCGCTACGTGAGCGGCGCTCGCATCAACGCGAGCATGTCCGGGGTCGTCAACATGCCCAACGTCGACATCTTCGGCATCCCGGTCAAGACCGTGGACCTCCTGGTCATCGGCGCCGCCCTGCTGATGATGGTCGTCGTGGACCAGTTCGTCCGTCGTTCGAAGCTGGGTCGCGGCATCCGCGCGACCGCCCAGGACCAGGAGACGGCCGCCCTCATGGGCGTCAACCCCACCCGCACCATCCAGATGACGTTCCTCATCGGCGGCCTGATGGCCGGCGTCGCGGCGTTCCTCTACATGCTCAAGATCGAGGTCACCAAGTTCGACGTCGGCTTCCTGCTGGGCGTCAAGGCGTTCGCCGCCGCCGTGCTCGGCGGCATCGGCAACCTGCGCGGCGCCCTGCTGGGTGGCCTGCTGCTCGGGGTCGCCGAGAACTGGGGTGCGGCGCTGATCGGCACGGAGTGGCGCCACGTCGTGGCCTTCGTGCTGCTGGTCGTCATCCTGCTCTTCAGGCCCACCGGACTGCTGGGTGAGTCGCTCGGAAAGGCACGCGCATGAGCAACAAGACAAGCAAGGCCGGCGGCTTCCGGGCTCGTGTCACCGGGCTGCCCAAGCCGGTGAAGATCCTCGGCTGGATCGTCCTGGCGCTGCTGGCGTACGCCCTCCCGCTGCTGGAGCCTCCCTTCATCTCCACGCCCGGCGTCGACTTCGGCGGCGTCCTGTTCGTGGTCACGATGTACGGCCTGGTGGCCCTGGGCCTCAACATCGTGGTCGGCTACGCCGGCCTTCTCGACCTGGGCTACGTCGGCTTCTACGCCATCGGCGCCTACACCGTGGCGATCCTGACGTCGTTCCACGCCAACTGGCCGCTGCTCCTCGCGCTGCCGGTCGGCATGCTCGCCACCCTGCTGGGCGGCATCATCCTCGGAACGCCCACCCTGCGCGTGCGTGGCGACTACCTCGCCATCGTGACGCTCGGCTTCGGCGAGATCATCCGGCTCGTGGCCGTGAACACCGAGTGGCTGGGCACGTCGAAGGGCATCTCCAACATCGCCCGGCCGCCGAGCCTGGAGCTGTTCGAGATCCCGCACCTCAACTGGGACACGGGCGTGCCGCTGGTCGACTTCAACGACTCCACGACGTTCATCGAGTTCGGCGTGCTCGACCAGATCCCCTACTACTGGATGGGGCTCACGGTCGTCATCCTCGTGCTGATCGCCGACAAGCTCATCAAGGACAGCCGGGTCGGTCGCGCGTGGGAGGCCACCCGGGAGGACGAGGACGCCGCCGAGCTCATGGGCGTGCCGACCTTCCGCTTCAAGCTCCTCGCGTTCGCGACCGGCGCCTTCGTCGGCGGCCTGGCCGGCGGGCTCTACGCGAGCCGCCAGAGCTTCATCAACCCGCAGTCGTTCCTGCTGCTCTTCTCGATCCTGTTCCTCGCCGCGGTCGTCATCGGTGGCCAGGGCAACCGCTGGGGCGTGCTGGTCGGCGCCGTGCTGGTCGCCTACCTGCCCCAGCGCTTCCGCGAGTTCGACGACTTCCGCGTCCTGGTCTTCGGCCTCGCGCTCGTCGCGCTGGCGATCCTGCGTCCCGAGGGACTGTTCCCCCCACGACGCACCGTGCGGGCCAAGCAGCTCGAGCAGGAGCTCGACGAGCTCGAGGGCGCCCACGACGGACACGACGGAGAGGCGGCAGCCCGTGCCTGACCACACGAAGGTGCTCGAGGTCGAGAACCTCACCCTGAAGTTCGGGGGCCTCACGGCCCTGGACGACGTGAGCTTCCACATCGCCGAGGGCGAGATCCTCGGCCTGATCGGCCCGAACGGCGCCGGGAAGACGACGTGCTTCAACGCCATCACGGGCGTCTACCGGCCGACGTCGGGCTCGATCCGCTTCCGCGGGGAGTCGCTCGTCGGCAAGAAGAGGTTCCAGATCACCCAGGCGGGCATCGCGCGGACGTTCCAGAACATCCGCCTGTTCCCGACCATGACGGCCCTGGAGAACGTGCTGGTCGGCGCCGACGCGCGGCACAGCACGGGCATCTTCAGCGCCCTCTTCCGGCTCCCGAAGCACCGCCGCGAGGAGGCCGAGGGCCACGACCGGGCCATGGAGCTGCTGCGCTTCATGGGCATCCAGCGCCACGCCGACGAGCTGGCGGCCAACCTCTCCTACGGTGACCAGCGCCGGCTCGAGATCGCCCGTGCCATGGCGACGAACCCGAAGCTGATCTGCCTCGACGAGCCGGCGGCGGGGTTCAACCCGGAGGAGAAGCGGGTCCTGATGGACCTCATCCGCAAGGTGCGCGACCAGGGCTACACGGTGCTCCTCATCGAGCACGACATGCGCCTCGTGATGGGCGTGACGGACCGTATCGTCGTGCTGGAGTTCGGCAAGCTCATCGCCGAGGGCAGCCCGGCGGAGATCCGCGACAACCCCGCCGTGATCGCGGCCTACCTCGGAGTGGAGGAAGAAGATGCTTCTTGAGGTCGAGGGCCTGTGTGTCAACTACGGGCACATCGAGGCCATCCGTGACATCAGCTTCGACGTGCCGGAGGGCAGCGTCACGACGCTGATCGGCGCCAACGGCGCCGGCAAGACGACGACGATGAAGACCATCTCGGGCCTGCGCAAGGTGCGGGCCGGCGCGGTGAGGTTCGAGGGCAAGGACATCACCAACGCCGCGCCCTACGACCGGGTCAAGCTGGGCATCAGCCAGTCGCCGGAGGGACGCCGCTGCTTCGTGGGCATGACCGTGCGGGAGAACCTCGACATGGGCGCCTTCGTGCGCAACGACCGCAAGAGCAAGGCGTACAAGGACGACATGGACCGCGTCCTGGCCCTGTTCCCGCGCCTGGCCGAGCGGATCAACCAGTCGGCCGGCACCATGTCGGGCGGCGAGCAGCAGATGCTGGCCATCGGCCGCGCCCTCATGGCGCGCCCGCGGCTGATCCTGCTCGACGAGCCGTCGATGGGCCTCGCGCCCAAGCTCATCGCCCAGATCTTCTCGATCATCAAGGAGATCAACGAGCAGGGCACCACCGTGCTGCTCGTGGAGCAGAACGCCGCACAGGCGCTCAAGGCGGCGGACAACGCGCACATCCTCGAGACCGGGGAGATCGTCCGCTCGGGCAGGGGCAGCGAGCTCGCGGGCGACGACTCCGTCAAGGCCGCCTACCTCGGCGGCGACGTCTGAGACCGACGCCGCAGCGCGGACGTGACGAAGGGCCCAGCCGATCTCCGGCTGGGCCCTTCGTCGTGCTGCGTCCGGTGCTGCGTCGGGGTGCAGCGTCGGGCTGCTACAGGACCTTCGACAGGAAGGCCCGGGTGCGCTCGTGCTGGGGCGCGGCGAGGACCTCGCGCGGGTCGCCCTCCTCGACGATGACGCCGCCGTCCATGAAGACCAGCTTGTCGCCGACCTCGCGGGCGAAGCCCATCTCGTGGGTCACGACCATCATGGTCATGCCCTCGGAGGCGAGCGTCTTCATGACCTCGAGCACGTCGCCGACGAGCTCGGGGTCGAGCGCCGACGTCGGCTCGTCGAAGAGCATCATGTCGGGGTCCATCGACAGGGCGCGGGCGATGGCCACGCGCTGCTGCTGGCCGCCGGAGAGGTGGGCGGGGTAGGCGTTCTCGCGTCCGGCGAGCCCGACCTTCTCGAGGTTCGCCCGGGCGACCTCGACGGCTTCCTTCCGGGACCGCTTCCTCACCTTCTCCTGCGCGACCGTCAGGTTGCGCAGGACGTTCATGTGGGGGAACAGGTTGAACTGCTGGAAGACGATGCCGATGCGCGAGCGCACGGCGTCGAGGTCGGTCTCCGGGTCGATGATGTCGACGCCCTCGACCAGGATCTGTCCGCTGTCGGGCTCCTCGAGGCGGTTCACGCAGCGCAGCAGCGTGGACTTGCCCGAGCCCGAGGGGCCGATCACGCAGACGACCTCGCCGTTGTCGACGTGGAAGTCGATGCCCTTGAGCACCTCGTTGGAGCCGAAGGACTTGTGCAGCCCCCGGACCTCGATCGCGGCGGTCGCGGCGTCGGGACGGGTGGTGGCGGTCATCGTGACCTCCTTTGCCGCTTCTCCAGCCAGCCGACCAGCTGGGTGAGCGGGAGCGTGATGACGAGGTAGAGGATCGCAGCCTGCACCAGGCTCGTCGACGTGCCGGCCGTGGGACCGCTGGCGAGGAAGTCCCTGGCGAGCGTCGTGAGCTCACGCTGGTCGGCGGCGAAACCGATCACGAAGAGCAGCGACGTGTCCTTGATGAGCAGCACGAACTCGTTGGTCAGCGGCGGGATGACGATGCGGAACGCCTGCGGGAGGACCACGGTCACCGTCGTGCGGCCACCGCTCATGCCGAGCGAGCGCGCGGCCTCGGTCTGGCCCTTCGGGACCGCCTGGATGCCGGCGCGCAGCGTCTCGGCCATGTAGGCGGACCCGACCAGGATGAGGGCCACGATGCCGGCGCCGACCGAGCCGCCGGGCGGCGTCCACTGGAAGGCGATGGTGATGCCGAACGCCATGAACAGCATGACCAGCAGGGCGGGGAGCCCACGGAAGAACTCGATGTACGCCGTGGCGAGCCACCGGTACGGCCCGACGGGGGAGAGCTTCATCAGCGCCAGCAGCAGCGCGAGGAGCAGGCCGCCGGCGAACGCGATCACCGTGTAGATCAGGGTGTTCTTGACGCCGACCGTGATCAGCTCGCCCCAGGCGCCCGGCGGGACGAAGCCCTCGGACTTGAAGAAGTTCGCCTTGATCGCCGGCCAGTCGGCGACGAGGGCCAGAGCGACCGCGACGCCCAGGAGGACTGCGTACAGGACCCCCTGGACGAGGCGGCGCTTCGTGGTGCGCTTCATAGCCATGAAGTGTGTGCTGCGCTCACTCGGTCGAGAAGTAGGTGTTGTAGATCTCGTCGTAGGTGCCGTCCTCGCGCATCTCGGCGAGCTGCTCGTTGACGGCCTCGACCAGGGCGGTGTTGCCCTTCTTCATGGCCAGTCCGTACTGCTCGTCGGTGGAGTAGGTCTCCACCACGGTGAAGCCGCCGGCCTTCTGGTGGTCCAGGTTGACCGGGAGGTCCTGGAGCAGCGCGTCGACCTGTCCGGCCTTGATCGCCTGGAACATCTCCGCGTCGCTCGGGAACGAGACGATGTCGGCGCCGGAGGCGTTCTCCTCCGCGTAGGCCTTCCCGGTCGTCCCCTGCTGGACACCGACCTTGACGCCGTCGAGGTCCTCGATCGAGGTGATGTCGGACCCCTCGGGCACGAGCAGCGACTGCTCGGAGTCGTAGTAGCCGTCGGAGAAGTCGAGGGCGGCCTTGCGCTCGTCGGTGATCGTCATCGCGCTGGCAGCCAGGTCGCACTGGTTGGCGTTGAGGGCCTGCCCGCTCTGGAGGGCGTCGAAGGAGGAGTCCTTCACGGCGAGCTCGAGCTCGAGCCCGTCGGCGATGGCCTGCACGATGTCGATGTCGAAGCCCTTGAAGCCGGACTCCGAGCTCTCGTCGAAGTCCTCGAAGGGCGGGTAGGGGACGTCGGAGCACACCGTCAGGGTGCCGCTGGCGATGGTCGTGACGCCGGAGTCGCCGCTCGATCCGCCGTCGTCAGCGCCCGAGCCGCCGCCGTCGTCGGAGCCGCACGCGGTGAGGACCGTGGCAAGGGCCAGGGTGGAGACGAGAGCGACGGAGCTCCGGACGATGCCGCGTGCCGGGCGCGGAAGAGTGCGAGATGCCATGGCCGCGAGGGTAGTGCACCCGCGCGGGTGCGAGGCGGGTGCGGTCGGGCAAAGTTTGGTCTCGATTCGGTGTCCGACCGCCCGGGGGCACCTCGGCGTGGCCCGCAGCGGCTGGTGGGCGTACCCTCGCTCGCACGTGGTGCCGGGAAGGCACGGCAGGGGGGCCACGGGGATTCGCTTGAGGAGATGGGTGGCGATGAGCCGGACGCCGGTGACCGTGCGCAAGGCAGAGCCTGCTGACGTCGCGTCGCTGCGCGAGCTGTGGGGCGACATCCTGCGGCGCGGACCGCACGACGAGCAGCTGGCCGACGTGGCCCGCATCGTCGAGACGGCGGCCGAGCGCCCGGACCAGTGCGTGGCGGTGGCCGAGGTCGACGGCGAGGTCGCCGGCGCGGTCTACCTCGAGGCGACGACGTTCACCCCGCTCAACCTCGAGCCCGCGGTGCTCGCCGTCTCCCCCCACGTCTTCTCGCGCTTCCGCCGCAAGGGCGTCGGCAGCGCGCTGATGGAGGCGGCCTGCCGCTTCGCCGAGCAGCACGGGATCACCCACGTCCAGACCGCCGCGGCCGCTGAGGCCCGCGACGCCAACCGCTTCATGGCACGCCTGTCGTTCGCGCCGCAGGCGACGCTGCGGGCCGCCACGACGAGCGCCGTCCGCGCCCGCCTGCCGCAGTCGCGCCAGGCCACCCCGGCCGCCTCGAGCCGCCAGCGCATCGACCGGGTGCTGGCCGCCAGGCGGATCCGGCGCGAGCGCGTCCCGGGCTGACGCCCCCGGCGTCCGGCACCGTCCGACGCGGGTCAGCCGGTGGGAGCCTCGAGCAGCGCGCAGGTGATGCGGGCGGTGCACACGCGCCGGCCGCGCTCGTCGCTGATGGCGATGTCGTAGGACGTCGACGAGCGTCCCAGGTGGATGGCCGTGGCCACGCCGGTGACCAGGCCGGACGTGGCCGAGCGGTGGTGGGTGGCGTTGATGTCCACGCCCACGGCGATCCTCGCGGGGTAGGCGTGGACGGCCGATCCGATCGAGCCGAGGGTCTCGGCCAGCACGACCGAGGCGCCGCCGTGCAGGAGGCCGAACGGCTGGGTGTTGCCCTCGACCGGCATGGTCGCCACCACCCGCTCGGCGGACACCTCGACCAGCTCGACGCCCATCTTGTCGTTGAGGCGTCCGTTTCCCTCGGGGAGGAAGGCGAGGAGCTCCTCCACGGTCAGGTCGGCGAGCGACGCCGGCTGCGGGGCACGGTCCGGGGCCGGGTCGGGGGTGGTCGCAGGTGTCTGGCTCATGGGCCCCATCCTCTCCCAGCCGCGCCGGTCGGCAGGGCCGGGCCTGGCGGTCCTCGCTGTCGGCGTCGGCGGCTAGAGTCGGCGGGTGCCCGAGACGAGCGAGACGACGCGCCCCCGCCTCCTGCTGCTGGACGGCCACTCCCTGGCCTACCGGGCGTTCTTCGCCCTCCCGGTGGAGAACTTCGCGACGGCCTCCGGGCAGCACACCAATGCCGTCTACGGCTTCACCTCCATGCTGGTCAACGTGCTGCGCGACGAGACGCCCACCCACGTGGCGGTCGCGTTCGACAAGTCGCGCCAGACCTTCCGCCTCGAGGAGTACGGCGACTACAAGGCCAAGCGCAACAAGACGCCCGACGAGTTCGGCAGCCAGCTGCCCCTCATCCGGCGCGTGCTCGACGCGCTGCGCATCCAGCACCTGTCGATGGAGGGCTACGAGGCCGACGACATCATCGCCACGCTGGCCACGCAGGCGCTCGCCGAGGGCATGGAGGTCCTCATCATGACCGGCGACCGCGACTCCATCCAGCTGGTCACCGACGACTCCACCGTGCTCTATACGATGCGCGGCGTCAGCGAGCTCGCCCGGCTGACGCCGGCCGCGGTGCAGGAGAAGTACGGCGTCCCCCCGCACCGCTACCCCGAGCTCGCGGCGATCGTGGGGGAGACCTCCGACAACCTGCCCGGCGTGCCGGGCGTCGGCCAGGGCTACGCCGCGAAGTGGATCAACCAGTTCGACGGACTCGACAACGTCATCGCCCGCGCCGACGAGATCACCGGCAAGAAGGGCGAGGCGCTGCGTGCGCACCTCGGCGACGTCATCCGCAACCGGCGGCTCAACGCGCTCGTGCGCGACCTGACCCTCCCGGTGCGGCCCGCCGGGCTGGTCCGGCAGCCGTGGGACCGCACCGCCGGCCTGGAGCTGCTCGACGAGCTGGAGTTCCGCGGGGAGCTGCGCACCCGTCTGCTCGACACCATCGACCCCGACCCGGCCGACGCCGCGGAGGCCGAGTCCGGCTTCGAGCTCGACGGCCGTCGGCTGGCGGCGGGCGAGGCCGAGGCGTGGCTCGCGGAGCACGCGCCGGCCGGCCGGCGCGTCGGCGTCGCCGTGCAGGGCACGTGGCGTGCCGGCACCGGAGACGTGCACTCCGTCGCGGTGGCGACCCGCGACGGGCAGGCCGCCTGGATCGACGTCGCGGGGATCCGGCCGGAGGACGACGCGGCCGTCGCGGCGTGGCTGGCCGACCCCACCCGTCCCAAGGCGGTCCACGACGCCAACGGCCCCAGCCTCGCCCTGGCGGCCCGCGGGTGGGAGCTGGGCGGGCTCGAGGTCGACACCGCACTCGCGGCGTACCTCGTCCAGCCCGACCAGCGCTCCTACGACCTGGCCGACCTGACCCTGCGCTACCTCAAGCGCGAGCTGCGGCAGGACACCCCCGACACCGAGCAGCTCAGCTTCGACGCGATGGACGACACGGCCGCGAGCGACACCGCGATGCTCACCGCCCGGGCCGTCCTCGACCTCGCCGACGCCCTGGACGACGCCGTCGAGGAGCACGGCGGCACGCGTCTGCTGCGCGAGGTGGAGCTGCCGCTCATCGGCACCCTCGTGCGCATGGAGCAGGTGGGCATCGCCGTCGACGTCGACTACCTCGAGGGCCTCGAGTCCGAGTTCGGCGACCAGGTGCGGGCCGCGGCCAACGACGCCTACGACGTCATCGGCAAGGAGATCAACCTCGGCTCGCCCAAGCAGCTCCAGACGGTGCTCTTCGACGAGCTCGACATGCCGAAGACCAAGCGCACGAAGACCGGCTACACCACCGACGCCGACGCGCTGCAGGCGCTCTACGAGAAGACCGAGCACCCCTTCCTGCAGCACCTGCTGCGCCACCGCGACGTGATCCGGCTGCGGCAGACGGTCGAGGGGCTGCTCAAGACCGTCGCCTCCGACGGTCGCATCCACACGACCTACAACCAGATCATCGCCGCGACGGGGCGGCTCTCCAGCACCGACCCCAACCTCCAGAACATCCCGATCCGCACCGAGGCCGGACGCCGGATCCGTGAGGCCTTCGTCGTCGGGGAGGGCGGTGAGTCCCTGATGACCGCCGACTACAGCCAGGTGGAGATGCGGATCATGGCGCACCTCTCCGAGGACGCCCTGCTGATCGAGGCGTTCCGCTCCGGCCAGGACTTCCACTCGACCACCGCCGCCCGGGTGTTCGACGTCGAGGCGTCCGCCGTGAACCCCGAGCAGCGCGCCAAGATCAAGGCGATGAACTACGGCCTCGCCTACGGCCTGTCCGCGTTCGGGCTGTCGCAGCAGCTGCGCATCGACACGTCCGAGGCGCGGGCGCTGATGGACGAGTACTTCGAGACCTTCGGTGGCGTGCGCGACTACCTCGGCGGCATCGTCGACGAGGCGCGGCGCTCCGGCTTCACCGAGACGATCCTGGGGCGACGCCGCTACCTCCCCGACCTCACGAGCGACAACCGCCAGCGCCGCGAGACCGCCGAGCGGATGGCGCTGAACGCCCCGATCCAGGGCTCGGCGGCCGACCTCGTCAAGGTGGCGATGCTCGGGGTGGAGCGTGCCCTGGCCGAGCGGGGCCTGCGCTCGCGGATGCTGCTGCAGGTGCACGACGAGCTCATGTTCGAGGTCGCGCCCGGGGAGGCCGACGCCCTGACCGAGCTGGTGCGCGCGGAGATGGGGGGCGCCGCCGAGCTCGCGGTCCCGCTCGACGTCTCCATCGGCGTGGGCCGCAGCTGGCACGACGCGGCTCACTGAGCGGTCGGACGCTCCCGCAGCTTGACGAAGCTGATCGCGGACAGCACGAGCAGGAGCACCAGCTCGACGGCGAGCACCACACCGAGCAGTCCGGAGACGCTCGAGACCATCGTCGAGGCGACGCCGACGAGCACGACCAGCGCCACCCACACCAGGACGATCGACAGCGTCCCCTGGCGGGCCAGCACGAAGTAGACCAGCAGCTGCAGCAGCGCCATGCACGTGCCGAGGAGCGCGAAGACCCACAGCAGTCCGCTGACCTCGTCGTACTCCCGGCCGCCGGCGAAGACCAGCACGAGGTCCGGCAGCACGGCGGTGGCGAGCACGCACGCACCACCGAGGCCCCCGACCAGCGCCATGCTGCTGACCAGCGCACGGGCGGGGTTGAGGCTCGTGGACATCGACGGGAAGGCGACGACGACGAACTGGGGCAGGAACATCACCGCCCTCGACACGATGAGGCCGGCGGCGTAGAGGCCGGAGTCGTGGGAGTCGAGCACGGAGCGTCCGACGAGCATGTCGATGTTGGTGAGGGCGAAGTACGCGAAGAGCGCCTGCGAGTTGACGACCGCCTCCTTGATGACGGGCAGGAAGCCGTGCCGGTCGTGCGTGTCGCCGGACTCCCGGCCGTGGCGGAGCACCGCGAGGCCGTAGAGGAAGGGTGCGTAGTAGCCGAGCGTGACGCCGAGGAACGCCATGAACTCGGTCGGCTGCCACAGGATCAGCGCCAGGCCGACGACCAGGCGCGGCACCCCGGAGAGCACGTAGAGGATGGCCAGCTGGCGCCAGCGCCGCTCGCCCTGGAGGATCCCGGCCTGTGCGCCCGTCATCGTCATCGGCACGGCCGCGACCGCGGCGAGCAGCGCGGTCGGCAGGCTGTCGAGGCCGAGGAGGTGGTTGACGAGGGGGGCGCCGACCAGCAGCAGCCCGCCGAGCAGCAGCGAGGCGCGCATCGAGACGCGCAGGACCTCCCGCTCGATCTGTCCCACGTGCGTCGGGTCGGCGCTGATCCGGCGGGCCGCCGTGGCCTGGAGGCCCAGCTGGACGACGCTGACGATCATGACAAGGTTCATCAGCGCGAAGAACGCCCCGTAGGGGACGGGGCCGATGATGCGGGCCGCCGACATGGTGAACCCGTAGGTCGCCAGGTTCATCAGCATCATCGCGACCGCGATCTGGCCGCTGCTGCCCAGCAGCGCCGCGACAGCGGCTCGTGGTCCCCGGCCCTCGCGCGGGCTCGTGCGGTCTCCGCCGTCCCCCCGGTCGGCGACGTGGCGCGATCGGTCGCGCGCTCGGGTGGCCATGCGGCACACCCTATGGTGTCTCAGCGTGGGGCGACGGAGCGACGCTGTGGTTCGTGCGGCACCCGCGGTGTGGTCCATGGCGCTGGCCGTGCTGATGCTGGGTCCGGCGCTCGGTCGAGGCTACGTGCTGATTTACGACATGGTCGGAGCGGGCCGCCATTGCACCGTATGTGCCCTCAACTGACGCGCGCCGCGGGAGCGTGTCAAGGCGTACGCCGCCCTCATTCCTTCAGTGATCGCGGCGGCAACGGTAGGCCAGTCACCAGACGCTCAGGCATGTCACTCGCTGGCGCCAAGGCCGGGAAGCGGGCGACGCGGTCGCGGTCCTGCGCTGCCATCCGCCAGCGGGCAACGCCTTCATGCTGGCGCATCCCCAGCGCGGGGGAGTGGCGTTCGGATCGCGCCGTCGCTCACATGGGAGTACGCAAAACCCGCCGCCCACAGGCTACCGAGGGGTAGTATCCGGCGATCGCTCGGTCGGGCGGTTCGCAGGACCAAGCTCATGGGAGGAATGCTCGTCATGCGTAGAACCCTTCTCGCCGGACTGGTGCTGGTCATCGCCACGGCGTTGACAGTTGTCATCGGTGAAGCCCTCGACCTCGAAGTCGAGGCGGTGGCATTGCTCGGCGTGACCACCGGCGCCATCGTCAGCCTGGTGCCGGACCAGAGCGCGAGCCGACGCCTCGCCGCGTTCGCCCTCGGATTCATCGCCGCGTACGCCGGGTACCTGGTCCGGGCGGCAGTCACGCCGGACACCTCGGTGGGTCGAGCCGTTGCCGCCGCGCTCATCGTCCTCCTGTGTGTGGGTGTCTTCGCCATCAGCGCCGGACGACTGCCTTTCTGGGCGGCACTGCTGGGCAGCGCGAGCCTTGCCGGCGCCTACGAGTTCACCTACACCCAAGCGGCGACGAGGGTCCTGGACACGTCCGTCTCGAGCGCCACGGCGCTCCTGCTGTGCGTCGCTGTCGGCTTCCTCGTGGCAACGACGGCCGCGCCGGAACCTCGACACCGGGTGGCACACGGCGCCGGGCCGGGGGACGAGGCGCCGCCCAGTACCGATGGCAAGCGTGCCGCGACGCTCGACGACATGATGGAGACCAGCAAGTGAACAGAACCCACCAGCGCTCGGCGCTCGTTCGTCCCGTACGCATCGCGGGCACAGCCCTCACCGGCCTCGGGCTGGTCGCGCTTGCCCTCCCCTCCCCGGTGCATGCGGCCGGCTCCGAGGGTGTCGACGTCGTCAACACCGAGACTGTGCAGGTCTACATGGACGCCCAGGGCAACGTAGACTCGAGCAGGGTGTACGAGCAGCTCACCCTCACCGGCGACGGCTCCGTGGAGCTGGACAACCCGATCGAGGAGTCCGGCCTGCGCAATCTCGACGGCTTCACCGGCTTCGACGTCACGAACGGCTCCCAGAGCGTGTCCGCAGAGGTTGACGGCGTCGAGCGGTTGCGGACCGTCAGTGACTACACCGGCCAGCTGCCGTTGGAGGTCACGGTCGACTACCTCCTCGACGGGGAGCCAGTGGAGCCCGGCGACATCGTCGGCGCCAGCGGCGAGCTCGAGGTCCTTTACACCGTCCAGAACGTGACCGGAGCCGAGCAGACGGTGTCGTTCCCCGATGGGGCCGGCGGTTTCGTGACGGAGACCGTGGACGTCCCCATCCCGATCGTGGGCTCGCTGAGCACCGTGGCCCCCCCGAGCTTCACCAACGTCCAGTCCCAGCAGGCCAATATCGCCGGCGACGGCAAGGGCGGGACCAAGCTCAGCTTCACCATGACCCTGTTCCCGCCCATCGGCTCGGACACGGTGGAGTTCGGCTACACCGCGACCATCAGCGACGGGGTCGTGCCCGGCGCATCGGTCTCTGCCCTGCCGGTGAACCCCCTGCAGAGCCCGTCCTTCAAGACCGCGGGCGAGAGCTACAAGTCGGGGTCGGCGACGGGTTTGCAGCTCGCCATGGGCGCCGGCACGATCGACGAGAACCTGTTGAAGCTCCGGGACGGTGCGTCGCGGCTGCTCGGAGGACTCATGCAGCTCAGCGCCGGCGCCGACGAGCTGAACGCTGGGCTCGCTGGGGAGGCCGCGCCGGGTGCGCAGCTCCTGGCGGACGGAAGTGCTGAACTCAGGAGCGGGCTCGGCAGCCTCGGGGACGGGGCTGGGCGCCTGCGCGCCGGTGCTGGTGACCTCGCGGCGGGGGCGTCGAAGCTCGACGCGGGCGCCGGTGAGCTGTCCAGAGGCGCGAAGAAGGTCGACGGGGGCGCGGACAAGCTGGCCGCCGGTGCCGGCAAGCTCGACAAGGGTGCGGGCAAGCTGTCCGAGGGAGCCGCGACCCTCGCCGAGGGGACCGGCACCGCACTCACCGGCAGCGAGTCCCTCGAGCAGGGACTCAAGCTCATCAGCGGAGGGCTGGGACAGCTGGCCGGGGTGGAGGGCTTGCCGAAGGCGCTCGAAGGCGCCAAGGCCCTCAAGGCCGGTGTCGACGAGATCCTGGTGAACGTCGGCACGACCGATCAACCCGCCACCCTCCTCGGTGGCCTCCAGCAGCTCGAGGCCGGACTCGGGCGCGCGCAGGAAGGGTCCGTGCAGCTCGTCGGGGGCCTGCGGCAGCTCCGTGGTGACGGGTCCCAGGCCAATCCCGGTCTCGTCGGCGCCAAGGGAGGCGTGGATCAGGTGCAGTCCGGGCTCGAGGACGCGGTCAAGCCCGGCGGCAGCCTGGACACCCTCATCGCAGGGCTGAACGCGGTGAAGGCGACCGATTGCGGTCCCATCTGCAGGAGCATCATCGACGGCCAGATCCTTCCCGGCGTCCAGAGCAGCAAGACGAAGCTGACCGAGGCGAACGAGGGTCTGAAGCTGGTCTCGGGCGGGCTCGGCGCGGCCATCGGAGGGCTGGACTCGCAGCTGATCCCAGGCATGCAGCAGCTCAACCAGGGCATCACGGACGCCAAGACGGGCGCCACCACCTTGAAGGACGGTGCCGGGCGGCTTCGTGCGGGGCTCCTGCAGGTGCAGGGCGGCCTGGCGACGCTGCAGGTCGGCCTGACCTCGGCCGTCGCCGGCGTGACCCAGCTCTACTCGGGTGCTGGCACCGCCTACGAGGGATCGAGCGACCTCGCCGACGGCTTGCTGCGGATCGACACGGGCGCCGACGCCCTGTCCGACGGCGCAGGCGACCTGGCCAGCGGCACCGGGAAGCTGTCGGCAGGGGCGGACACGCTGGCCGCGGGCACGGACGAGCTGGCAGGCGGCGCCGGGAAGCTCTCGGCGGGTACCGGCGAGCTGGGTGCCGGCGCCAAGAAGCTCGCGGCCGGAACGGTGGAGCTCGAGGACGGCGCTGTGCGCGCGAGCGAGGGCTCCTCGCAGATCGCAGATGGCGCCTCGGACCTCGCCGAAGGCCTGGGGGACGCCGCCGACGGCTCAGGCAGGCTCGCCGAAGGCTTGGACGAGGCTGCCGAGGGCGCACCTCAGCTCGTCGACGGCGCCCAGCGGCTCTCGGACGAGGGCATGTCGATGCTGGTGGGAGCGGGCAGGGACACGGCTCAGGACTACGGCAAGCTCTACGCGATCATGGAGGCAGGCGCGACCCGCGCGGACGTCCAGAACATGGCGTATGGCGCCCCCGAGGGTGCACAGGGCCTGACCGCGTACTCCTACGAGCTCGTCGGGGACGACGGCGAGAGCGGGCGCAACCTCATGCGCGGCGTCGCCGCGCTCGGGCTGCTCGGCGCTGCGCTCGGAGCGTTGGGGCTGCGTCGACGGCTCGCTTGACCGACGAGCCACCGGAGGACGGCGTCGCCCTACGGGGCGGCGCCGTCCTCTGCGTCCGCTCGTGCGCAGTCAGCCCGCCAAGTGCGCCACGAAGATCGCGGTGCCCGGTGTCAGCAGCCCACGCGCCCGTGACCAGCCGCCCCACACCCGCTGGTTGTCCTCGGGCCACTCCGGCTCCACGAGGTCGACGAGGGTGAACCGGTGCCCGGCCAACAGCCGCACCCAGTCACCCAGCGTGCGGTGGTGCTCGACGTAGGAGACCACTCCGGTCGCGTCGTCGACCTCCACGTAGGGGGTGCGGTCCCAGTAGGACTGGGTCGCGGTCAGGCCGGCCTCGCCGGGGTCGTCGGGGAACATCCACCGCGTCGGGTGGGTGACCGAGAACGCGAAGCGCCCGCCCGGGCGCAGGACCCTGGCCACCTCGGTGAGGGCGGCATCGATGTCGCTGACGAACTGCAGTGCGCCGAAGGAGCAGAAGACGATGTCGAAGCTGGCGTCGGAGAACGGGAGGTCCGTGGCGGTGCCCCGCACCGACGGGACACGCACGCCCGTCTCCTGGTCGAGCCGCCGGGAGTGCTGGAGCTGGCGGTGGGAGAGGTCGAGGCCGAACCCTCGTCCGCCGCGGGTGCGCACCCAGCGCGAACACTGGCCGGCGCCGCTGCCGACCTCGAGGACGTCACGACCGGCGACGTCGCCGAGCACGCCCAGCTCGTCCTCGGTGTGCCCCTCCGGCCCCCAGACGAACCCCGCGTCGCCGAGGAAGGCGCCGTGCGTGGCCTGGTACTCGTCGGCGTACCGGTCCCAGTCCGGGCCGTTGGCCCGTCGTGACTCCTGCTCCGAGACGGCCCTGCGCTCGACGCGGACCGACTGCGGCTGGTGATCGTCCACGTCCCGGAGCGTAGTGCCCGGACGGCGAAGGACCGGGGTCCCGGGCAGTCACCTGCCCGGGACCCCGGTCCCGGTCGTGTCGCTCAGCCGATGCCGTAGGTCTCGGCGCCGTTGGCCAGCCGGCCGCTGCGGATCCGCGGGTCACGCGGTCCCGAGCGCCAGTCGGCCGGGTTGGACCTCGCCCGAACCTCCGCGCCGTCGCGGACGCCGCCACGGTCGGTGTCGCACTTGGTGGGGTCGGTCTTGTCCTTGCCCCACCGCTTGTTGGCCTTGCCGGTCATCTCGATCTTGTCCTGCAGGCCGTCGCGGTCGGTGTCCTTCCTGGCGGGGTTGGAACGGGTCATGCCGATCACGAAGGTCTTCTTCCTGGTCTTCACCTTCTGCTTGATCTTGTAGCCCCGCACCTCCTTGCCGTCGGACAGGCCGTCCTTGTCGGTGTCCTTGCGCAGCGGGTTCGTCCGCACGACGATCGAGTTGCGGGCCTTCGTCCCGCACACCTCGAAGCGCTCGCGGATCCGGACCCCGGCGACCTCGCGACCGTCGGTGATCCCGTCACCGTCGGTGTCCCGGTCGTTCGGGTCGGTGCCGTGGACGTTGACCTCCGCCCCGTCGGTGAGCCCGTCGTCGTCGGAGTCGGCGTCGAGCGGGTCGGTGTGGGTCGTGTTGACCTCCTGGCCGTCACTGAGCCCGTCGTTGTCGGTGTCGGGGTCGTTCGGGTCGGTGCCGATCGTGACCTCCTGCTGGTCCGGCAGCCCGTCGCCGTCGGTGTCACCGGGGCCGGCCACGACGGTGAACGTCACCGAGTCGGCCGGACCGGTGTTGCCGCTGGGGTCGGTCTGCGTGGCCGTGACGGTGTGCGGACCGAGCGGGAGCGTGACCGTCGAGGAGCACGACCAGGTGCCGTCGGCGCGCACCACGGCGGTGCACAGCACGGTCGTGCCCTCGCTGACCGTGACCGTGGCGCCGGACTCACCGGTGCCGGTGATCAGCGGCGTCGGGTCCTGGACCGTCGCGCCCTGGGTCGGCGAGGTGATGTCGGGGGCCGCCGGCGGCGAGGTGTCGCCGGTGCTCGGCACGATCGTGACGGTCGTGGTGTCGGTCGCGGTGTTGCCGGCCGCGTCCTCGGCGGTGGCCGTCAGGGTGTTCGCCCCCGGCAGCAGCGGCAGTGCCGGCGTGCACGACCAGGTGCCGTCCTGCGCGACCGTGGTGGTGCAGACCGTGGCACCGCCCTGCGTGACCTCGATCGAGGCGCCGGGCTCGCCGCTCCCGCTGATGGTGGGAGTCGGGTCCGTCGTCGTGGATCCGTCGGCCGGCAGCAGCACGTCGACGGAGGTCGAGGTGTCCACCGTGAACGTCGTGGTGGTCGCCGGGGACTCGTTCCCGGCTTCGTCCTCGGCGGTCGCGGTGTACGGGTTGGTGCCGTCGGGGAGCGGCTGGCCGGGCGTGCAGCTCCAGGCGCCGGTGGCGTCGGCGACGTCGGAGCAGACCTCGGCGCCGCCGGGGCCGGTGACGACCACCGTGGACCCGGGCTCAGCGGTGCCGGAGAACTCCGGCGTCGAGTCGTTCGTGGTGGAGCCGTCGGCCGGCGTCACGATCACCGGGGCGGCCGGTGCCTGGTCGTCGACGGCGCCGCACTCGACACCGCCCTCGGGAGCGACGGCCTCGACGGCCATCGGCGCGATGTCGAGGCTGACGTCGGCGGCGTCGAGGAGCCCGACGTCGAGCACCTGCAGGTCGATGGACAGCAGGGCGCTCGCCCGCGCCGCGCCTGTCGCGCCCGCGGACAGGTCCTCGGCCGGGTACGCCGTGATGGAGAGGTTGACCAGCGGGTCGAGCAGCACGGGCAGGTCGATCGGCTGCGGCTGGCCGTTGGTCGGGATCGGGATCCGCTGGTCGCCGACCGTCGCGACGACCGTCGGCGGGTTCAGGTAGCCGGCGCTGCCGTTCGTGCCGTCGGACTCCGCCTGGAGGACGACCGGGCTGGTGACGTCGACGGTCACCGCGTCGCCGAGCAGGCTGATGTCGCCGACGGTGGTGGTCGCGCGGGAGACCACGTCGGACCCACCCGCGCCCGCGTCGTCGAGGAAGGTCCGGGTGCGCGTCTCCGACGCCTCCACGTCGGCGAGCGTTCCGATCCCCGGCAGGGACGCGAGCGTGAGGCCGGCGAGCTGGGTGCGCGCGTCGGACAGCACGCGGTGCCCGTCGGCGTTCGCCGGGACACAGGCGTTCGGACCCTCCCAGGCCGCCTGCGTGTCGCCCTGGACCGCGCCGACGGTGACCGCCGGTGCCAGGGGGACCGCCAGCAGCGTCTCTGCGGCCGGGTCCTGGCTCGGCGGGGCCGTGGCGGTCTGCTCGTCCAGGGTGAGGCCGGTGTCGGCGAGCGACCCGCCGACGTTGGCCGAGGTGGCGGTGCTGCTGCCGCCGGTGGCGGTGCTGGCGACGGTGCTCAGGCTGTGCCCGACCTGGACCCCCGCCAGGTCGAGTCCGAGCAGGTCGACGTCGAGGTCGACGATGTCGCCGTGGGCGGTCGCCGAGTACGGCGCCGGAAGTGGCGCCGCCGAGGCGGGCGCCTGGGTCAGGGCCAGGACCGACGCCGGCAGCGCGACGGCCATCGCCACCGCCGCTGCCTTCCTCGGCCGGCCAGCTGACCGGTGTGTTCGTGGATGCATCTCTACCCCCTGGTGATGTGGATGCTGCGTGACCCACGAGAATCCCACGCAACCGTTACGGCTGATCTAACCCGAACAACGACACGGCCACGCACAAGTGACACAAATCGCTACCCGTTGGGGTGAAAACGTTCGTCGAAGGTTGCGCCGGCGGACATGCCACGATCGACTCGTGACCTCCCCGGACGCCTCCCTGACCGTGCTGCCCGGCGGCCACTCCGGTCGCACGTTCCTCGGCGAGGCGGCCGGCGACCGGGTCGTCGTACGGCTCTACCCGCCCGACGACCGGCGCGGTCCGGAGGCGCCCGAGGTGGACGCCGCGGTGCTGCGCCTGGTCCGGGGGCTGGTGCCGGTGCCGGAGGTGGTCGAGGTGCGCCGCGCGCACCCCGGCACCGGGCAGCCGGGGCTCCTCGTCACGTCGTGGCTGCCGGGGGAGCGCGGCGACCTCGCCGTCGCCCGGCTCACCGCCGCCGGCGACGCGGACGGACTCCGCCGACTCGGCCGGGCGACCGGCACGCTCGCCGCCACCCTGGCGGGGATGCCGATGCTCCGGCGCGGCCCGTTCGCGGACGCCGAGCTCTCCGTGGGCCGGTTCCCCGACGGCGGTCTCGTGGACTGGGTGCGGGAGCGGCTGCCGACCTGGCCCGAGGCGGAGCGTCGCGGGCTCGTCGAGGTGGCGCGTGTGGCCCAGGAGCGCCTGGATGCGGTCGACCGAGCCTGCCTCGTGCACAGCGACCTCAACCCCAAGAACCTGCTCGTCGACCCGGCGTCGCTCGCGGTGACGGCGGTCCTCGACTGGGAGTTCGCCCACGCCGGGCACCCGTGGACCGATGTCGGCAACCTGCTGCGCTTCGAGCGCCACGAGGCGTACGTCGAGGCGGTGCTGGGCGCCTGGAGCGGCCTCCGCGGTGGTGAGCCCGCCGCGCTGCTGGACGGCGCACGCGCCGCCGACCTGTGGGCCCTGGTGGACCTCGCGGCTCGCGCCGGCGAGAACCCGGTCGCCGACCGCGCCGCGCGACTCCTCCGGGCCGTCGCCCGGACCGGCGACCTCCACGCCTGGCCGGTCGGCGGCTGAGCGTGGGACGACGGCGCGGCGAGCGTGCCCCGAGCGTGCGCCGCCGGTTGGACGCGGGCGTCCGGGGACGCGTAGGCTAGCGAGCTGCGCCAGTCGTCTGCCCGGCTCCCATACCGAGCGGACCCGGGCTCGCCGGGCCCCCGTCAGTGACCAGTCCACGACCGGTCACGGGGAGGGCCAGTGAAACGGACGGCTGCGTGCGTCCGCACGACTCCACCCATCCAAGGAATTCACTTCCACATGACGAGCACGCTCTCCTCTCTTCCGGCCCACTACGACGTGGCTGGCGACGCCCCGCAGGTGGCCGTCAACGACATCGGGTCCGAAGAGGACTTCCTCGCCGCTATCGACGAGACCATCAAGTACTTCAACGACGGCGACATCGTCGACGGCACCATCGTCAAGGTGGACCGCGACGAGGTCCTCCTCGACATCGGCTACAAGACCGAGGGCGTCATCCCCTCGCGCGAGCTGTCGATCAAGCACGACGTCGACCCCAACGAGGTCGTCACCGTGGGCGACAAGGTCGAGGCCCTGGTCCTCCAGAAGGAGGACAAGGAAGGCCGTCTGATCCTGTCCAAGAAGCGTGCTCAGTACGAGCGTGCCTGGGGCACCATCGAGCAGGTCAAGGAGGAGGACGGCGTCGTCGAGGGCACCGTCATCGAGGTCGTCAAGGGCGGCCTGATCCTCGACATCGGCCTGCGCGGCTTCCTCCCGGCATCGCTGGTGGAGATGCGTCGCGTCCGCGACCTGCAGCCCTACGTCGGCCAGACCCTCGAGGCCAAGATCATCGAGCTCGACAAGAACCGCAACAACGTGGTCCTGTCGCGCCGCGCCTGGCTCGAGCAGACGCAGTCCGAGGTCCGCCACGGCTTCCTCACCCAGCTGCAGAAGGGCCAGATCCGCAAGGGTGTCGTGTCCTCGATCGTCAACTTCGGTGCGTTCGTGGACCTCGGTGGCGTCGACGGCCTCGTTCACGTCTCGGAGCTCTCCTGGAAGCACATCGACCACCCGTCCGAGGTCGTCGCCGTGGGCGACGAGGTCACCGTCGAGGTCCTCGACGTCGACATGGACCGCGAGCGTGTCTCCCTGTCGCTGAAGGCGACCCAGGAGGACCCGTGGCAGCACTTCGCCCGCACCCACCAGATCGGTCAGATCGTCCCGGGCAAGGTCACCAAGCTGGTGCCCTTCGGTTCGTTCGTCCGCGTCGAGGAGGGCATCGAGGGCCTGGTGCACATCTCCGAGCTCGCCGAGCGCCACGTCGAGATCCCCGAGCAGGTCGTCCAGGTCAACGACGACGTCATGGTCAAGATCATCGACATCGACCTCGAGCGTCGCCGGATCTCGCTGTCGCTCAAGCAGGCCAACGAGACCGCCACGGCCGCCGACGTGGAGGAGTTCGACCCGACCCTCTACGGCATGACCGCGACCTACGACGAGCAGGGCAACTACGTCTACCCCGAGGGCTTCGACCCCGAGACGGGCGAGTGGCTCGAGGGCTACGACGAGCAGCGCGCCACCTGGGAGGAGCAGTACGCCAAGGCGCACGCCCGCTGGGAGGCGCACGTCAAGCAGCAGGAGGAGGCCAAGCAGGCCGAGGTCGAGGCCGGCGAGGCCACGTCCTACTCCTCCGGCGGCGACACCGCGGCCGAGACCGGTGGCGACACCGGCGGCTCGCTGGCGTCCGACGAGGCGCTGCAGGCGCTCCGCGAGAAGCTGACCGGCGGCTCCAACTGATCCGCTGAACCACCTCGCACGAAGGCCCGCCGGGATCCCCGGCGGGCCTTCGTCGTGTCAGGGTGCGTCCGCTAGAACTGGCGCATGACAGCAAGCGGCACCTCGGCCCTCGTCCTCGGCGGCGGTGGGATCACCGGCATCGCGTGGGAGCTGGGCATCCTCCACGGCCTCGCACAGGCAGGCGTCGACCTGACCGGGGCCGACATCGTGGTCGGCACCTCGGCCGGATCGGTCGTCGGCGCCCAGGTCACCAACGGCCAACCGCTCGAGGAGCTGTACGCCACCCAGCTCGAGCCCGCGGACGCCGAGCTCGGTGGCCGGATGTCCCGGATCGCGGCGCTCAAGCTGGTGCCGCCTTACGCCCTGCCCGGGAGCGGGCGGGCGAAGCTCGCCCGGGTGGGGCGCGTGGCCGTGGCGTCGCACGCCCCCGGCAGCGCCGACCGCGAGGGCGTCATCCGCTCGCGCCTGCCGGTGCGCGACTGGCCCGATCGCGACCTCCGGGTGACCGCGGTGGACACCGCCAGCGGCGAGTTCACCGTGTTCACCCCCGCGTCCGGCGTCGACCTCGTCGCGGCAGTGGCCGCGAGCTGCGCGGTGCCGACCGTGTGGCCGCCCGTCGAGATCGCCGGCCGGACCTACATGGACGGCGGGATGCGCTCGACGGCCAACGTCGACGTCGCGCGCGGGGCAGAGCGAGTGGTGGTGCTGGCCCCGCTGCCGCGCGCGATCAGCAAGAAGGCCTCGATCCGCGCGCAGCTCGAACGGGTGGCCCCGCGCGCCTGGTCGGTGGTGACCCCGGACGCCGAGGCGCTGGCGGCGTTCGGGCGCAACCTCCTGGACCCGTCCAAGCGCGCGGTCGCAGCCGAGGCGGGCCTGCGCCAGTCGGCCGACCTGGTCGACCAGGTGCGAGGCGTCTGGGAGGCGTAGGGCCGCGACGCCCCGCACCCGCCGGACCTCCGGCGGGTGCGGGGCCGCGCTCGGATCAGCGCAGGACGCGGACCCACCAGCGGACGGTGCGGGAGTTGCCCGCCTCGTCACGCACCGTCACCAGGACGCGGTGCCTGCCGGGGGCGAGCGCCTTCGACGTCGCGACCAGCATGCCCCTCCGGCTCACCCGCACTCTGGCGGCGGCCCGGCCGTCGAAGCGCACCTTCACGTCGCCGGACCGCAGGCTGTCGTAGCGGTCGCTGATGCGCACGCGCACCGTGGGCGTACGGTCCCGCGTCGGCTCCGTGCCCGACACCAGGCGTGCCTTCGGCTTGCCGCGGTCGACGGTCCACGTGCGCACGGCCGGGCTGGCGTCGGTGTTGCCGGCCCTGTCCGTCGCGCGGACCCTCAGCTCGTGCTCGCCCTGCGCCAGCTTGGTGAAGGTCGCCGGCGAGGCGCAGGCCGTCCAGGCCTTCCCGTCCAGGCTGCACTCGAACGTGCTGCCCGGCTCGGACGAGGCGAAGGTGAACGTCGCCGCCGGTCCGCGCGCCGCGCCCGTCGGACCGCCGGTGACGGTCGTGTCCGGGGGAGTGGTGTCACCCGTTCCCGGCGTCGGCGGGGTGGTCGGGTCGGTCGGGTCGTCGCCGGTGACGACGATCTCGACCGAGGAGGTGACCTCGTCGGTGCCGTCCTGGCTGCCCACGGTCACCGTTGCCCGGTAGGTCCCGGGCTCGGTGTAGGTGTGGGTCGGGCTGGGGCCCTCGGCGGTCGTGCCGTCGCCGAGGTCCCAGGCGTACGTCAGCCCGGCGGTGCTGGGCGCCAGGTCGACGCACGCGATCCGCTGCGAGCCGTCGTCGGGGTCGTGGACCACGATCGACCTCGCCTTGGCGCCGGCACGCTGCGTGCTGGTCACCACGACCTCTCCGCTGGCACCGTCGGCGTCCGCGGTGAACATCGGCCAGATCTCGTTCTCCTCCGAGTAGGGCAGGGTCTCGTCGAAGCGGAAGTGCGGCCCGCCGTTCGCGTCGCCGCAGGCCCGCTCGTGCACGTGCACCATGTGCGCGGCGTTCGGCTTGACGCCCGTGACGTCGATCGTGGTCACCGTGGTCCCTCGGGACCGGACCATGGAGGCCGTGCCGGCGGCGTCGGGGTAGGCGTGGAGGCCGTGGGCGAACGCCGAGAACGTGCCCTCGGTCACGACCGTGGTGTCGAGCTGCACCTCGAGCGGGGCCTCGCCGGTGGCCGGCGTGGCCGTGGCCTCGATCTCCGGCAGGGACTCCACGTCGATCTGCACCGTGGCCGAGCCGGTGTTGCCGTCCTCGTCCGTCGCGGTCAGCTTCGCCTGGTAGGTGCCCGGCTCGGTGTAGGTGTGCGACGCGAGCGGCTTCGGCCCGGCCTGCGAGGACGTGCCGTCACCGAAGTCCCACTGGTAGGTGATGGCTCCGCCCTGGTCGTCCTCCGCCGTCCCGCTGAAGCCCACCACGAGCGGGGCCCGGCCGCTGGTCGGGGTCGCCGTGGCCCTGACACGTGGCGCCTCACCGGTGACGGTGATCTCGAACTCCTCCTCGTACGTCCCGCCCTCGCCGTCGCTGACGGTCACGGTCGCGGTGTACGAGCCGGGGTCGGCGTACGTGACGTGCGCGTGGGCGGCCGTCGACTGGTCGGACGGACCGTCACCCTGCCCGAAGTCCCACAGGTAGGTCAGGTCGTCGCCGTCCGGGTCGGTGGCGTTCGCCTCGAAGTGGACGTACAGCGGCGCGGAGCCCTGGCGCGGGTCGACGAACGGGTCGGCCGTGGGCGGCTGGTTGTCCGCCGCCGGCTCCTCGACGATGACGGTGCCGCGCATGGTGGCGCCGTGGATGCTGCACCAGTACTCGTAGGTCCCCGGCTTGGTGAAGGTGTAGCGCACCGGCTCGCCGCCCGGGTTGCGGTACTCCTGCAGCTCGGGCTGCCACGCGGTGCCGGAGTTGAGCGAGGTCAGGTCGTGGCCCATCGTGGCCTGGTCGAACTGCCACTCCACGGTGTCGCCGACCTCGACGGTGACGGTCGACGTGCCCGTGTCGGCGGAGCGCCAGTAGTTGCCTCGCGCCTCGTCCACCGCGTCGACGACCCAGGTGCGGGTCTCGGCCGGCTCCTCGACCACGATCTCGACGGTGTCCTCGGCGGTCTGGCCGTCGGGGTCGGTGACCGTCACGGTCGCGGTGTAGGTGCCCGGCTCGGTGTAGGTCCAGGACGCGTCCGCGGTGGCGGCGGTGTCGTCCTGCGTGCCGTCCACCCCGAAGTCCCAGGCGTGCTCCAGCTCGCCGCCCTCGGGGTCGGTGCCCTCGCTGCTGAAGGCGACCGTGAGCGGGGCGGTGCCCGAGGTCGGCTCCGCGGACGCGGAGACGGTCGGGGCCTCGCCCTGCTGCTGGCCGGACCAGCGGAAGAAGTCGAAGTGCGCGACCGGGTTGCCCGGGGCCCCGCCCTTCAGCGCCATCACGCCCACGCGGGGGTTGGTGATGCCGGCGAGCGTGCGGGGGTCGCCCACCTGCACGAACTGCTGGCCGTCGGTGGAGTACGAGCCACGCAGCTCGGTGCCGTCCGAGGTGAACCGCAGCCAGAACGTGGTGGGGAAGTCGTCGGGCAGGAAGGGCCCGTCGAAGCTGCCGCCGCCGGTGTTCCAGTTGCCGGAGAACTGGAAGTCGTTGTTGCTCGGGCTGGAGGACTTGAGGAACTCGATCCACTCGTTGTCGTCGCCCTTGTCGACGAACGTGAGCTTGGCGAACCCGGAGCCGCCGCTGCCGGCGACCACGAGACCGGCCTGCTGGCCCGCCTCCGTCGGGTCCCACGTGAGCTTCGCCGTCGCCGTCCACGCGCCGTCCGGGGCGTCCTGGGTGATGACGTTGCTGGTGTCGTTGTACTCACCCGGGCGGGCCGTCAGGTGCAGCGCGCCGCCGGAGACGTCGTACGCCGTCTCGTCGGGACGGCGCACCGTCCAGTGGCAGTTGTCGAGGAGCTCGGTGTCGTCGAACTCGTCGGAGCGCTGCGGCTGCTCGCACGGCGGGGGCGGGCCCTCGGCGCGGACACCGGAGACCGCGAAGACGTGCAGCTTCGGGTTGACCGGGAGGGTCAGGGTGTCGGGCTGCTTGCCCGCCTCCAGGGCGACCCGCTGGGTGAAGATCATGACCCGTGGCGAGGTGTCGCCGCCGCCGTTGTGGCGGTACGGCATGTCGATCGCGATCTCCTCGCCGAACTTCGGCGTGACGGCCCAGTCGGTGAAGCGCAGGGGCACCTGCGCGGTCGTCCCGTCGTTGTAGGTCAGCGTGCCCTGCTCCTGCACGTCGCCGTTGTGGGCGGTGGCGAGGATGCTGAGCTCGTCGTAGGTGCCGGTGGGCAGCGAGATGACCTGGCCGTCGGCCTCGACGTTGTTCAGCTGGCCGTCGGCCGGGCTGCCGAAGTCGTAGTCCACGCCGTTGAGGCGCACCGGCCCACCGTCCGGGTGCACCGCCGGCGGGAGGAGCTCGGCGGCGAAGGACCAGCCACCGCCGTCGAAGTTGCCGTCACCGGGGTTGGCGTCGGTCGAGATGCCATCGTTGTTGAACAGCTCCGACAGGTCGGCCACCGGCCGGCACTCGCCGTCGGCGAGCACCTCGATGCGCACCGGGCTGGTGCCCGTGTTGCCGTCGGGGTCGGTCGCGGTGACGGTCGCGGTGTACTCGCCGGCCTCGGTGTAGGTCCACGTCGGCGACTTCTCGGTCGAGGTGTCGTCGTCCGTGCCCTCGACGCCGAAGTCCCACCTCCAGGTGACGGCCTGGTCCTGCGGGTCGGTCGCGGAGGCGTCGAACTCGACCTCGAGCGGCAGCACGCCGCAGCGCGGGGTCGCCGTCGCGGTGGCCACCGGATCGACCAGGACGGTGATCTCCTCGGTCTCCCGGGTCGCACCTCGGTTGCCCTCGGCGTCCACGGGGGTCACGCGGGCGGTGAAGGTGCCGCCGTCGCTGTAGGTGTGCGAGACCTCCGCGCCGCCCGTCACCGGGTCGGACCCGTCGCCGAAGTCCCACTCGTAGGTGATGGCGTCGTCCTGCCGGTCGATGCCCGTTGCGGTGAAGTCCACGGTGAGCGGCGCCCCGCCGCGCAGGGGGTCGGCCGTGAGGGTGTTGACGAACGGCTCCTGGACCTCGAGCTCCTTGACCTGGATGTTGCGGAAGCTCACCTCGTCGGCGTCGCCGTGGTTCTGCAGGCCGATGTAGCCGCCGGTGCCGCGCGAGCCGTCGGAGGTGTACTGGTTCACGACCTGCCCGTTGAGGGTCATCGTGTAGGTCTGACCGCTCACCCGGATCTCGTAGTCGTTCCACTCCCCGAGCGGCCGGGCGTTGCGCCTGTCCTCCCGGTCGAAGTTGTAGACCGAGCCCGTCTTCTGCGGCTCGTCGCCCGGCTGACCCTCCTTGATCTGGATCTCGTGGCCGTGGTCGACCGCCACCCAGGGGTCGTCACCCGGGTCGGGGAACCGCGTGAACACGCCGGAGTTGTCGCCGTCGTCCGACAGCTTGAACTGCAGCTTGACCACGTAGTCGTCGAAGGTGCGCTCGGAGTACCAGAGCAGGCCGAGACCGCCGGAGCTGGTCAGGGCACAGTTCTCGACGGTGAAGCCGCCGGGGCCCGCCTGCTTCCAGGCGGACAGGTCGGTGCCGTCGAAGAGCAGCTCGTAGCCCTCGTCGGGCGTCGGCGGGGCGGCGCAGGGCTGGCGGACGATCACCTCGACCGCCTTGCTCGTGGTCTTGCCCGTCTCGTCCTCGACCGTGACGGTCGCGGTGTACGTCCCGGGCTCGGGGTAGGTCCACGACGCCGTGGCAGTCGTGGCCGTGTCGTCCTCGGTGCCTTCGACCCCGAAGTCCCACGCATAGGTGATGTCGTCGCCGTCGGGGTCGCTCGCCTCCACGGCGAAGTCGACGTCGAGCGGCGCCAGGCCGTCGCCCGGGGTCGCGGTGGCGGACGTGATGACGGGGGAGGTGTTGCCCGCCACGCCCTGTCCCTCGACGCTGAGCTCGTCGAAGTTGATCTCCCCGCCGCCCGAGTAGACGAAGAAGAGCGGGCGGCCGCCGGCGTCGGCGTCCCGTGCGGTGATGGGGGCGCTGACCGTCTTGTAGAAGTACTGGCCCTGCGTGCCGCCGTCGAGCGGCACGGTCGCCACGACCGGTCCGTCGGCGGCGCCTGCCCGCAGCTGCACGGCTGCGCCGGCCTGGGGTCCGCCCGAGTAGCGGACGGAGACGTCGGTCATGTTGACCAGGCTCATCGGGTCGAACATGACCCAGTCGCCGTTGCCCATGCCCGTGATCAGGCCGCCGCCGCCGGGGCGGGTGCCGGACTTGTCGTCGTAGCCGGTGTAGCCCACGCCCTGGCGGTTGGTCGCGTGCTCGGCCTGGCGGAGCTTGGGCTGGAGGATGACGGTGTCGCTGCCCGAGAGGGGCGCGTTGGCGCCGTCGTTCGCGCCGCCGTCGCGGTAGGTGGCGATCAGCACGCCGTAGGTGTTGGCGTCCGGTCCGTGGTCGGCGGAGGCGGCGGTGCGGATCGTGCCCGTGCAGCCGTTGACCGACAGGTTGGGGTGCACGTGGATGTCGTGGCCCAGACCCTCCTGGACGACGACCTCGGAGCAGTCGACGGTCTCCTCGGCGTCCTGGACGTCGACGACGAACGGGATGTCGTCGCCCGAGGCGTAGAAGCCGCCGTCGGCGGGCAGCTCGATCCGCACCCGGGGCGCGGTGTTGCCGACGTTGACCACGACCTGCGCGGTCGCGGTCTTGCCGGTCGAGTCGGTCACCGTGAGCAGCACGGTGTAGTCGCCGGCGGTCTCGTAGGTGTACGACGGGTTGGCCGCGGTGGAGTCGGTGTCGCCGTCACCGTCGAGGTCCCAGGCGTAGGTCACGGCGTCGCCGTCGGGGTCGCTCGTGCCGGCGCTGGTGAACTCCACCGACAGCGGGGCGTCGCCCTCCGTCACGTCGGCGCCGGCCCGGGCGACCGGGGCGGAGCCGTTGATGGCGTAGTCGATGCGGACGAGCTTGGTCTGCGGCGAGCCGGAGAAGAACCCGGTGCCGTACTCGAGGACGTACATCGAGCCGTCGGGACCGAACTCGAGGTCGCCGGGCGCGACGAAGCCGCTCATGAAGTCGTTGACCGCCACGATGTTGCCGGCGGCGTCCATGCGGACTTCCTTGATCCAGCCGCGGCTCATCTCCGACATGAAGTAGGAGCCCTCGTAGTGCGCCGGGAACGCGGTCTCCTTGGCGGCGGTGTTCTGCGACTGCCGGTAGACCTGGCCGCCGGTCGGGGTCGAGCCCTGGACGGCGGGGTACTTGTACGGGCCCACGTCGGAGTACGGGATCCACGCGTCGGTCATCGGCGGCAGCGTCCGCAGGCCGGTGCTGTTGGGCGAGTCGTTGACGTCGGCCATCTCGTCGGGGTCGTTGCACGGGAAGCGCTTCGGCGAGCCGTCGGGGTTGGTGCGGTAGCGGTTGGCGACGAAGTCCCAGTCGACGTAGGCACCGCCGAAGTCCATGTTGGTCAGGTCGTCGCCGACCTCGCCGCCGCAGTAGGGCCAGCCGCCGTTCATGGCGACGTCGGTGCGGTTGAACTCCTCGAAGTGGCGGGGGCCGCGGTTGGGGCTGTTGACGCGCGAGTCCGGGCCGACCTCACCCCAGTAGACGACGTCGGTGTCGGCGTCGACGCCGAGGCGGTAGGGGTTGCGCAGTCCCATCGCGAAGATCTCGGGCCGGGTCCTGGCGGGGTCGGCGTCGGGGTGGAGGGCGGTCGGGTAGGCGCCGCCCTCGCCGAACAGGTTGCCCTCGGGGATGTCGTAGGAGATGCCGTCGCCGGGGGTGGGGTCGACGTCGCCGGCGTCGTCGTTGCGCGGGATGACGCGCAGGATCTTGCCGCGCAGGTCGTTGGTGTTGGCCGAGGACTTCTGGGCGTCGTAGTCGGAGCGCCCGGGGCGCTCGTCGTGGGGGGAGTAGCCGTCGTTGTCGGAGGAGGAGGTGTTGTCGCCCGTGGCGAGGTGCAGGACTCCGCCGTCGCCGAACTGCAGCGACCCGGCGGAGTGGCAGCAGACGTTGCGCTGGGTGCCGACCTCGAGGACGACCTTCTCCGAGGACTTGTCGATGGACGTCTCGCCGTTGGCGCTGGTCTCGACGGTCAGGCGGGAGAGCCGGTTGGCGTTGTGCGAGGCGGGAAGCGGTGCGTAGTAGACGTAGATCCAGTTGTTGGTCGCGAACTCCGGGTCCAGCGTGATGCCCAGCCCGCCGTCCTCGAGGCCGCTCCACACGCCGAGGCTCGGGTTGTTCATGATGATCTCGATGCTCCCGTCGGTGGGGTCGTACATCGAGATGTCGCCGGCGCGGGTGATGAAGAAGACCCGGCCGTCCGGGGCGACGGTCAGCTCCATCACCTCGCCGAGCCCGGTGCCCTGCCCCAGGACGACCTTCTGGAACTTCGAGAGGTCGGGCGCGTCCGCGGCGGCGCTGCCGGCCGAGTCCCTGGCGGACGTGCCAGCAGTCGTGCCCGTGGTCCTGCCCGTGGACTCGCCCGTGGTCGTGCTCGTGCCCGTGGTCGTGGTCGTGCCGGTGGTCGTGCCGGCGGGGTCGTTGGCAGCACCGGCGGCGGAGCCGGAGGCGGGTCGTGGCACCGGGTCGGGCACCGCGGCCGCGACCGGCACGGTGAGGCCGAGCGCCAGCGCGAGGCCGGTGAGCGCGGAGAGCAGGGAGACGGGGAGCAGGCGTGACCGCTGGTGCATGGAGAGGGCCTTCCACAAGCCGAGTTCGAGTGGGGCACCACAGGCGTGCGGTCCTGTGACGGCGATCACGCTAGGCCCGACTTTTGCCTCAGGTCAAGCAAAAGTCGTCGGGTGCACGCCAGAACGGCGCCCGCGAGCAGTGGGCCGCGCCGCCCTGCCGTCGGGTCACGTGCGCGGGACCAGGTGCAGCCGGTCCTCGACGGGACCGAGGTCGTCACGGAGGTGGATGACGGAGGAGGGGCCGGCGAACCGGTCGTGACGGGCGTACCCGACCAGCACCGCGATGCCCGCGGCGAGGACGAGGAGGAGCAGGATGGTGGTCATGGCAGCAATCATTCGCTCACGGACTTCCTGCCACCAGTGGCAGGAATGACACAGTGAGTTGATCTACTGCCACGCGTCGTGCACGCTGTCGTCCATGAAGAAGAAGGTCGCGGTCGTCGTCCAGGAACGTCCCGAGCCCTTCGGCCTCGGCGCCCTCTGCGAGGTGTGGGCCGAGCCCTACCACCCCGAGGACGACAATCCCGTCTTCGACTTCACCGTCGTGACGCCGCGACCGGGCCGGCTGCGCACGCGCGCGGGCTTCGACCTCCACGTCGAGCACGGGCTCGACGCGGCGGTCGACGCCGACCTCATCTGCCTGGCGCCGAAGAGCGACCACCGCGGCACCTCCCCGGAGGTCTCGGAGCTGCTGCGCACCGCCCACGCGCGCGGCGCGATGCTCTTCGCGCACTGCTCCGCGACGTTCATGCTCGGGGAGGCCGGGCTGCTGGACGGACGCCGTTGCACCACCCACTGGAGGTACGCCGCCGAGCTCGCCGCGCGCTACCCGGAGGCGGTCGTGGACCCCGACGTGCTCTACGTCCAGGACGGCTCGATCGTCACGGGCGCCGGATCGGCGGCCGCCCTCGACGCGGCCCTCCACGTGATGCGCCAGCAGTTCGGCGCCAAGGTCGCCGCGACCACCGCCCGCAGGATGGTCGTGCCGCCGCATCGCGACGGCGGCCAGGCGCAGTTCATCGCCCGGGCCGTCCCGGTGTGCGAGTCGGAGGCGCTGGCGCCGCTGCTGGCCTGGATCAGCGCGAACCTCGGCGAGGAGCTCGACGTCGGGACGCTCGCGAAGCAGGTGCACATGTCGGCGCGCACCTTCGCCCGCCGCTTCAAGGAGGAGACCGGCACCACGCCCTACAGCTGGATCCTCGGTGAGCGGGTGCGCGCGGCCCAGGAGCTGCTGGAGCAGACCGACCACTCCATCGACTGGGTGGCCGCCGAGGTCGGCTTCGGCAACGCGGCCACGCTGCGCCACCACTTCGGCCGCTCGCGCGGGGTCAGCCCGCAGGAGTACCGCCGCACCTTCCGCACCCCTGCCTGAGGACCGGACGGGCGGCGGCCGGGGCGCCGGTCCTCGGTAGCCTTCAGGGCGTGAACGCGACTGCGCTGGCCGACCTGTCCGCCGACGACCTCGCCGCCCTGCTGCAGGAGCAGCGCGCGGCCTACGAGGACCTCACGTCGGCCAGGCTGAAGCTCGACCTCACGCGCGGCAAGCCGTCCGCGCAGCAGCTGGACCTCGCCGACGCGCTGCTGCGCCTGCCGACGACCACGAAGGACTCCCGCGGCGTGGACGTCCGCAACTACGGCGGACTGGAGGGGCTGGCCGACCTCCGCGAGATGTTCGCAGAGCTGCTGTGGGTGGAGCCCGACCAGCTGGTGGCCGGCGGCAACTCCAGCCTGTCGATCATGCGCGAGTGCCTGGTCTGGATGGTGCTGTTCGGCGCCGTCGACTCCGAGCGGCCGTGGGGCCAGGAGGAGAAGGTCCGGTTCGTGTGCCCGGTCCCGGGCTACGACCGGCACTTCACGCTGCTGGAGAGCCTCGGCATCGAGATGGTGACCGTGCCGATGAACGACGACGGCCCCGACGCCGACGCCGTGGCCGCGCTCGTCGCCGACGACCCGTCGGTCAAGGGGATGTGGGTCGTGCCGACGTACGCCAACCCGACGGGGGCGGTCTGCAGCCAGGACGTCGCCGCGCGGCTCGCCGCGATGCCGACGGCCGCACCGGACTTCAAGATCTTCTGGGACAACGCCTACGCGCTGCACCACCTCACCGAGGACGAGGCCAAGAGCGCCGACATCCTCACGCTGGCCTCGGCCGCGGGTCACCCGGACCGCCCCGTGATGTTCGCCTCGACGTCGAAGATCACCTACGCCGGCGCCGGCGTCGCGTTCCTGGCCGCCTCGACGGCGAACGTCGGCTGGTACCTCGGGCACCTCGGCAACGGGTCGATCGGCCCCGACAAGGTCAACCACCTGCGCCACGTCGAGTTCTTCGGCTCACCCCAGGGCGTGCGCGACCACATGGTCAAGCACCGCGAGATCATCGCGCCGAAGTTCACCGAGGTCGACCGGGTGCTGACCGAGCGGCTCGGCGGGCGGGGCGTCGCGACGTGGAACACGCCGACGGGCGGCTACTTCGTCAACCTCGACGTCGTCCCCGGCACCGCGAGCCGGGTCGTGGAGCTCGCGAAGGCGGCCGGTGTCGCGCTGACCCCGGCCGGGTCGTCGTTCCCCTACAAGCGCGACCCCGAGGACACCAACATCCGACTGGCCCCCACGATGCCGCCGGTCGCCGAGGTCACCGCCGCCATGGAGGCCGTGGCGACCTGCGTGCTGCTGGCCGCCGCCGAGAAGGCCGTCGCACAGGCGCCCGGCCGGCAGGCCTGAACGCCCGCGGCGTCGTACGCTCGACCGTCGTGACCGTCGTCGCGCAGGAGGACCAGTGACCGTCCGGGTCGGACTCACCGGAGGCATCGCCTCGGGCAAGAGCACGGTGTCCGCGATCCTCGCGGGCCTGGGTGCCGTCGTCGTCGACGCCGACGTGATCGCCCGGGAGGTCGTCGCGCGCGGCACGCCGGGCCTCGCAGCCGTGGTCGAGGAGTTCGGTCCCGACCTCCTGACGCCCGACGGCGAGCTCGACCGGCCCGCCATGGGCGCCCTGGTCTTCGCCGACCCGGCGGCGCGCAGGCGCCTGGAGGCCATCGTCCATCCGCTCGTCCAGCGGCGCAGCGCCGAGCTGGAGGCGGCGGCCGACCCGGGAGCGGTGGTGGTGCACGACATCCCGCTGCTGGCCGAGGTGGGCCGGGCGGGGCAGTTCGACGCCGTCGTCGTGGTGGACGCGCCGACGGAGGTGCAGGTGTCGCGGATGGTCGAGGACCGCGGCTGGACGCGCGAGGAGGCCGAGGCGCGGATCGCCGCCCAGGCCTCCCGGGAGGACCGGCTGTCGATCGCGACGCACGTCGTCGTCAACACCGGGACGCTCGACGACCTGCGTCGGCGCGTCGAGGAGGTCTACGCCGAGCTCTCCGCGCGCGCCGGGGCCGCCTGACGTTTCCCGGTCCCGGGGGTCTGGCCGGTAGCCTCCGGGCGTGCTCCAGATCCGACCCCGTCTCGCCGCGGTCGCCGCAGGAGTCCTGCTCGTGAGCGGCTGCGCCGGCCTCGGCGCCTCCGACGACCGGCCGTCGTCCACCGACCCGTCCGCCGGGTCGGGGTCCTCGTCGCCGGCGACCTCGTCGTCACCGGCCGACCCCGGGGCGTCCGACCCGACCGAGGAGGTCGACCCGGACACGCCGACCTCCTGGGGGCCGACCGTGGGCGAGCTGGAGGACGCCCGCGAGCTGGTGAGCACGTGGACCCCCGAGCAGCTGGCCGGGGGCGTGATCGTGGGCCGGTTCCACGGCACGGACCCGCAGGAGCCGGCGCGGATGGTGCGCGAGCTGCACCTCGCCGGCGTCTCGGTCACCGGCGACAACGTGGTGGACCGGGCCCAGGTGCTCGCGATGACCGGCGCGGTGGCGCGCGCTGCCGCCGCCGACGGTCGCGACTTCCCGCCCGTCGTGGGCGTCGACCAGGAGGGCGGCTACGTCTCGCACCTGCGAGGCATCGCCACGGAGTTCCCCCACTTCCAGTCCGCCGGCCTCGCGGTCCAGGCCGACGCGCGGCTCGGCCGACGGGTCACCCGGGCCGCCGCGGAGACCACGGGCCTCGAGCTGCGCAGCCTCGGCTTCACGTGGGTGTTCGCGCCCGTCGCCGACGTCACCATCGGCGCCGCCGACCCCACCATCGGCGCGCGGTCGCCCTCCACCGACCCGTCGGTCGCGGCCCAGGCCGTCGGTGCGGCCGTCAAGGGGTACGACGACGCCGGCATCGTCTCCACCGTCAAGCACTTCCCCGGCCACGGCACCGCGACGGCCGACAGCCACGACACGCTCCCCGTCGTCGACTCCTCGCTCGCGGAGATCGAGGCGCACGACCTGCCGCCCTTCGCGGCCGCCGTCCGGCACGCCGCTCCCGCGGTGATGCTGAGCCACCTCGACCTCACCGCCATCGCTCCGGGCGTCCCGGCCAGCATGGCGCCCGAGGTCTACGACCTCCTGCGCGACGACCTCGGCTTCGAGGGCGTCACCATCACCGACTCCCTCGGCATGGGCGCCGTCGGCGGGCGCCCCACGCCGGCGCTGCAGGCGCTCGAGGCGGGAGCCGACCTGCTGCTCATGCCCGTCGACACCGCGACCACCCACCGGATCGTCGTCGAGGCGCTGGAGTCCGGCGACATCTCGCGCGAGCGCGTCGAGGAGGCCGCCGCACGGGTCGTGGCCGTCCAGGAGTGGCAGGCCCGGGTGGCAGCACGACGGCCTGTGCCCGCCGACGTCGTCGAGCGGGCACAGGCCGCGAGCGCGAACCTGGAGTCCGCGGCGTACTGAGGGGTCAGGCAGCCAGGTCCGGGTCGCCGGCCCGGCGCAGCTTCTGCAGCGCCTCGCGCTCGAGCTGGCGGACCCGCTCGGCGGAGATGCCGTGCCGGGCGCCGATGTCGGCGAGCTTGTGCTGCCGGCCGTCGGCGAGGCCGTACCGGGCCCGGACGATGTCGGCGGAGCGCTCGTCGAGGATGCCGACCAGGTCGTCGAGACGCTGCCTGGCCTCGGCGTCGAGGACGTTGAGGTCGGGACCCGGCGCGGTCTCCTGCGCCATCAGGTCACCGAGCGAGGTGTCGCCGTCCTCGTCGACGGGGGTGTCCAGCGACACGTGGTCGCGACCCCAGCTCATGAGGTCGAGCACGCGGTCGAGCTCCATGCCGAGCTCGGCGGCGATCTCCTCGGGCTCCGGGTCGCGGCCGAGCTGGCGCTCGAGCGTGCGCCGGGCGCTGCCCACCTGGTTGAGCTCCTCGACGACGTGCACCGGGAGGCGCACGACGCGCGCCTGCTGGGCGATGCCGCGGGTGATCGCCTGCCGGACCCACCAGGTCGCGTAGGTCGAGAACTTGTAGCCCTTGGTGTAGTCGAACTTCTCGACCGCGCGGATCAGGCCGGTGTTGCCCTCCTGGATCAGGTCGAGCATCGGCATCTGCGAGCGGCCGTACTTGCGGGCGATGGAGACCACGAGGCGCAGGTTGGCCTCGATGAAGCGGTCGACGGCGAGGCGTCCCTGCTCGGCGAGCCACTCGAGCTCCGCCTCGGTCGCGCTCATCGGGGCGCCGCCCTGGCGGCGCCCGACACGTCCGGTGTCGAGCAGGTGCTGGGCCAGCAGGCCCGCCTCGATGGTCTTCGAGAGCTCCACCTCGGTCTCGGCGTCGAGCAGCGGCGTCCGGGCGATCTCGTCCAGGTAGAGACCGACGCTGTCGCGTCCCTCGATCTCACGCGTCGTGGTGGTGCGCTTGGCCTGTGCGGTGCTCATGTCGTCCTCCTGCTCCTGTGCGACCAGCCCTTGTCGCACGTCTGTTCCAACGCCTGTGTCCGCTGCGGGATTCCCCATCGGATTGGTGCCTTCACCTGCCATGACGAGCCAGTACCCCGCCGAGTTGCAGGAACGCCGAACTCTCAGGGACTTCTCAGGGGTTCCCCGGGAGACTGGGTCCATGCGGAGCGGGCGCGACCGATCGGTGGACCTCAACGCCGACCTCGGTGAGGAGGTCACCGACGACGCCGGCCTGCTCGCCGTCGTCACGAGCGCCAACGTGGCGTGCGGCTTCCACGCCGGCACCCCGGAGACGATGCGCACGGTGTGCGCGGGCGCCGTGGCGAGCGGGGTGACGGTCGGCGCGCAGGTGTCCTACGACGACCGGGAGAACTTCGGCCGCGTGGCCCGCGACGTGCCGCCCGCGGTGCTGCGCGAGCAGGTCGCGGAGCAGGTCGGCGTCCTGTCCGCCGTCGCCGCCTCGGAGGGCGGGGGAGTGGCCTACCTTAAGCCGCACGGCGCGCTCTACCACCGGGTCGCGGTCGACGGGCTCCAGGCGAGCGCCGTGCTCGACGGGTCGGGCGACCTGCCGGTGCTGGGCATGCCGGGCTCGCTGCTGCTCTCGCTGGCCGGCGAGCGCGGCCGCGGGGTCCGGCTCGAGGGCTTTCCCGACCGCGGCTACACCCCGGGGGGCGGGCTGCTGCCGCGGGACCGGCCGGGCGCGCTGGTCACCGACCCCGACGAGGTGGCCCGGCGCGCGGTGCGGCTCGCGGCGCAGGTGCACTCGGTGTGCGTGCACGGCGACTCTCCCGGCGCGGTCACCACCGCCGGGGCCGTACGGCGTGCGCTGGAGGCCGCCGGCCTGCTCGTGCGGAGCTGCTGGTCGGCCCCTGCCCCGGACGCCCGAGCGGAGGGACGGTGGGTCCCGTGAGGGTCGTCCCCGTCGGCCCTCGCGCGTGCCTCGTGGAGGTCGAGGACGCGGCCGCCGCGGCGTCGCTGGCCGCGTGGGCCCGGGACTCCGGGTTGCGCGCCGACGACATCGTCCCCGCGGCGACCACCGTCCTCTTCGACGGCGTGGACCCCGCGCTGGTCCGGGCGGCGCTGCCGGACCGGCCCATCGCCGCCGCCGGCAGGTCCGGCCCCCTCGTGCGGGTGCCGGTGACGTACTCCGGGCCGGACCTCGAGGCGGTCGCCGGCCACTGGAGCTGCTCGGTGGAGGAGGTCGTCGCCGTCCACACGTCCGTGGAGTTCGTCGCGCTCTTCTGCGGGTTCGCGCCGGGCTTCTCCTACCTCGGCGGCCTGCCCGCGGACCGGGCCGTCCCGCGCCTGGAGTCGCCGCGCTCGCGCGTGCCGGCCGGAGCGGTCGGCCTCGCCGACACGTGGTGCGGCGTCTACCCGACGGTCTCGCCCGGCGGCTGGCTCCTGCTCGGCACCACCGACGCCGTCCTGTGGGACGCCGCGCGGGAGCAGCCCGCCCTCCTGGCGCCGGGGACCCGGGTGCGGTTCGAGGACGCCGGGTGAGCGGTGGCGGGCGGCCCGGCGTCGAGGTCGTCGACCCCGGACCCCTGTCCACCCTGCAGGACCTCGGCCGCCACGGGTGGGCCCACCTCGGGGTGCCCCGGGCCGGCGCCCTGGACCGCGGTGCCGCCGCGCTGGCCCGCCGGCTCGTCGGCGGGGCCCCTGACGACGCCGTGGTCGAGACGACCCTGGGCGGGATCGTGCTGCGGCCACGCCGGGCGGTGACCGTCGCCGTGACCGGCGCGGCGTGCGACGTGGTGGTCGACCGCCGCCACGTCGCGCACGGCATGCCCGTCACGGTGCCCGCCGGAGCGCTGCTCACCGTCGGTCGGGCCACGACGGGGGTCCGGTCCTACGTCGCCTTCGCGGGCGGCCTCGACGTGGACCCCGTGCTGGGCTCCCGCTCCACGGACACGCTCGCGGGGGTCGGCCCGCCGCGGCTGTCCGTGGGCGACCTGCTGGCCCTGGGTGCGCCCGGTGCGCTGCCCGAGCCGCCGCCGGCGCCGGTCGTGCGGCCCCGCGCGCCTGTGCTCCGCCTGGTGCCCGGCCCCCGTGTGGACTGGCTCGGCCGCGGCGCGTGGGCCGCCCTCGACGGGGCGGCGTACGTCGTCGCTCCCGACAGCGACCGGGTGGGCCTGCGCCTCAGCGGCCCGCGGGTGGAGCGCCGGGGCGGCGAGCTGCCCAGCGAGGGGATCGTGCTGGGCGCCGTGCAGCTGCCGCCGTCGGGCCAGCCGGTGGTGTTCCTCGCCGACCACCCCACCACGGGCGGCTATCCCGTCGTCGCACTCGTCGAGGACGACGACCTCGACCTGTGCGCGCAGCTGCGGCCGGGGAACCGGGTCACCCTGCGGACGCGCTGACCCGTCCCGTCGGCGCGGCGGTCAGTCGTCCGCGGGCGGCTCGAAGCGGTGCAGTGCGGGGTCGTCGGTCCGGAAGCTGCGCACCGGGCCGGGCGGGGTCTCCGCGGTCTCGAAGCGCACGGTCACCACGCCGGCACCCGAGCCCCACACCCACCCCGGGCCCATCTCGTCGTGGACCACGTCGGCGCCCGGGGGCCAGGTGCGCCGCGGCGGCTCCGGCAGCACGACCTCGTGCTCCTCGTCCTCCTCGGCCTCGCCGAAGAGGTCCTCCTGCACCCAGTCGGCCAGCCCCGAGACGCCGACGCCGAGCAGGCGGACGCCGCCCGTCGTGTCGAGGTCGGCCAGCAGCGACCGCGCGACCCGCCCGATCGTGCCGCCGTCGTCGGTGGGGCTGGAGAGCGTGCTGGACCGGCTCAGCGTCGTGAAGTCGTGCAGCCGCACCTTGATCGTCACCGTGCGTCCCGAGATGCCGTTCTTGCGCATGCGGGTGCCGACCTCCCGCGCCTGCCGGGTGAGCAGGCCCTCCATCAGCCGGCGGTCGGTGAGGTCGGAGTCGTAGGTCCCCTCCACGCTGATCGACTTGGCCTCCCGCTCGGCCACGACGGGGCGGGCGTCCTGAGCGCGCGCCAGCTGCCACAGCCCCTGGCCGTGCGCCTGCCCCAGCAGCCGCACGAGCTCTTCCTCGCTGGTGCGCTCGAGGTCGGCGATGGTGTGGATGCCGGCCCGGCGTAGGCGCTCGGCCGTCGCCGGGCCGACGCCGGGGATGACGTGGACGGTCATGGGCCGGAGCAGCTCGAGCTCGGTGCCGGGCGCGACGACCGTCATCCCGTCGGGCTTGTCGAGCTCGCTGGCCACCTTGGCGAGGAACTTCGACGACGCGATGCCGACCGTCGCGGTCAGGCCGCCCGTCACCTCGTGCACCCGCTCGCGCAGCCGCTCGCCCACCGCGGTGACCGTCGCCACCTCGAGGTCGGGCAGCCCGGCGGCGGCGAGGTCGACGAAGGCCTCGTCGAGCGACAGCGGCTCGACGAGGGGGGACAGGTCGCGCAGCACCTCCATGACCCGCTTGCTGGTGTCGCGGTAGGCGTGGAACCGGCCGCTCAGGAACGCCGCGTGCGGGCACCGCGCCCGTGCCTCGCGGGTCGACATCGCCGACCCGACGCCGTACCGGCGTGCCTCGTACGACGCCGTGGACACCACGCCGCGCCCGCCCGTGCCGCCGACGATGACCGGCTTGCCGCGCAGCGACGGCTTGTCGCGCTGCTCGACGGCGGCGAAGAAGGCGTCCAGGTCGAGGTGCAGGATCGAGGCGGTGCTGCGCATCAGCCGGAAACTCCGGCGGCGGCGTGCAGCGTCACGGGGCCATTCTCGCCCACCGCCTCCGCCGACCGGCCGCAGCGGCTCGCCACCAACCGTCCACAGACGACCAGCGACGGGGGTTCTCCACAGCCCCGCCGCGGCCGGGGCGTCGCGCGTGGGTGGTCGCGGGGACCGTCGGCGGCATGGAACCCACCGAGCACTCCTCCGTCCCCGATCCCGCCCGCGCCCCGCGTCCCGCCGGCCCGGCCACCACGAGGCTGCGTGCGCGCACCCCCGACGACATCGCGGCCTTCGTGCCGCTGGCCCTGGGCTTCGTCCCGTCGCGCTCCCTCGTCATGCTCAGCGTCGGCTCGCCCGGCGGCATGCACGCCCGCGTCGACCTGCCCGACGACCCCGACGACGTCGACGACGCGGTCGAGGCGCTGGTGCGTGCCGCGCGGCACAACGGCGTCCGCGACGTCGTGGTCGTGGTCTACGACGACGACACCACGGTCGCCGAGGAGGCGGCCTGGGCGGTCCACGCGGAGCTCGGCGGCGCCGGCATCGCCGTGCGCGAGGTGCTGCGGGTCCACGACGACCACTGGTACGCCGTGCTCCCGGGCGCTCCGCTCGCCGCCTACCGGGGTGTGCCGTTCACCCTGGCCGAGCACCCCTTCACCGCGCAGGGGATCTACGACGGCCGGGTCACCCACGCCAGTCGCGACGCGCTTCGCGCCACGATCGCACCCGATCCGGAGGCGGTGCGCCGCACGCAGCGCGACCTCGACCGGGCCCCGGCGCTGCCGCCCGGCGCGCTGACCTCGCTGGTGCGGCGCCACGTCGACCTCGGCACCACGTTCTCCGCCGCCGAGCTGGCCGCGGTCGCCGCCACCGTCCCCTCCGGCGCCCGGCGCGACGAGGCGTGGGTGTGGCTCGACCGCGGGCAGGCGCGACGGGCGGTCGACCTCTGGTCCGACGCCGTGCGCCGGCTCCCCACCTCGCACGTCGCGGGTCCGGCGTCGGTCCTCGCGTTCGCCGCCTGGCTCGTCGGCGACGGCGCGCTGGCCTGGTGCGCGGTGGACCGCTGCCACGAGGCCGAGCCGCGCCACTCGCTCGCCGAGCTCGTGGCACGGCTGCTCGAGTCCGCGACGTCGCCCGACACGTGGGAGGAGCTGCGGCCGCAGCTCGCCAGCGGCGACCCGGCCGCGTGAGGGGCGCGACCAGCCCTCCGGACGGTTTTCGCGGCGCCGCACCGTGACTAGGGTGCGGGCATGGGAGAAGAGGTCGAGCAGCAGGAGTTCAACCGGGCCGACCGGACGCGGCACCGGGAGAAGGTGCGGCGCAACCTCGACGTCTTCGCCCGGATGCTCCGCGACTCCCGGTTCGACACCGACGACCCGATGACCGGGCTCGAGATGGAGCTCAACCTCATCGACGAGGCGGGCGACCCGGCCCTGAAGAACGCCGAGGTCCTCGAGGCCATCGCCGACCCCGACTTCCAGACCGAGCTCGGCCAGTTCAACATCGAGATCAACGTCGCTCCGGCCAGGCTCCGCGAGGGCGGCCTGACCATCTTCGAGGAGAGCCTGCGCCGCTCGCTCAACGACGCGGAGGAGAAGGCCGCCGCGGTCGGCGCCCACCAGGTGATGATCGGCATCCTGCCGACCCTCGCCGAGGGGCACATGACCCTCGAGTCGCTGAGCGCCAACCCCCGCTACAAGCTGCTCTCCGAGCAGATCCTCGCCGCCCGGGGCGAGGACATCACCATCAGCATCTCGGGGCGTGAGCGGCTCACGACGACCGCGGACTCGATCGTCCCCGAGGCGGCCTGCACCAGCACGCAGTTCCACGTGCAGACCTCGCCCGACCAGTTCGCCGCCTACTGGAACGCCGCACAGGCGATCGCCGGAGTCCAGCTGGCCGTCTCGGCCAACTCGCCCTACCTGCTGGGCAAGGAGCTGTGGCGCGAGACCCGGATCCCGCTGTTCGAGCAGGCCACCGACACCCGCAGCGAGGAGCTGAAGGCGCAGGGCGTGCGGCCGCGGGTGTGGTTCGGCGAGCGGTGGATCACCTCGGTGTTCGACCTGTTCGAGGAGAACGTCCGCTACTTCCCGGCCCTGCTCCCGGTGACGGAGGAGGAGGACCCGCTCGAGGTGCTCGAGTCCGGCGGCACGCCTGCCCTCCACGAGCTCAAGCTGCACAACGGGACGATCTACCGGTGGAACCGTCCGGTCTACGACATCGCCGACGGCATGCCGCACCTGCGCGTGGAGAACCGGCTGCTGGCCGCCGGCCCGACGGTCGCCGACACCATCGCCAACGCCGCGCTGTGGTTCGGTCTGGTCCGCTACCTCGCCGAGAGCGAGCGGCCGCTGTGGTCGCAGATGTCGTTCTCGGCCGCGGAGGAGAACTTCCACGTGGCCGCACAGATGGGCGTCGACGCCCAGGTCTACTGGCCGGGGCTGGGCCAGGTGCGCGCCACCGAGCTGGTCCTGCGGCGGCTGCTGCCGATGGCACAGGCGGGGCTCGACGCGTGGGGCGTGCCCGCCGAGGAGAGCGCGCGCTACCTCGGCATCATCGAGCAGCGCTGCCTGCAGGAGACGAGCGGCGCCGCGTGGTTCGTGCGCAAGGTGCACGAGCGCGGGGGAGCCGACCGCTACGCCGCGCTGCGCGCCACCCTGCTCGACTACCGCGAGCGGATGCACAGCAACGAGCCGGTGCACGCCTGGGACTGACCCCGACGGGCCGCCTCGCCCGTTCACCGCGTGGTCGGGGGTGGTCGCAGCCGCCGCCACTCCCGGCGCACGTCGCTGACCGGGTCGAACCAGCCCCGCCGCGTGACGACGACGAGTCCCACGTCGAGTCCGAGCGCCCGGCCGGCCCACGCCGCCGGCCCCACCCAGCGCAGGTCCTCGTCGTGCGGGCTCAGCTCCCCGGGACGGGTCAGCCACAGCAGCGGACGAGGCGTGAGCGTGGCGGCGCCGCGCAGCAGGGCGAGAGCCAGGTCGGCCCGCAGCCCTGCGTCCGAAGGCGGGTCGTCGACGTGGCGCAGGCAGCGGCCGGGCGCACCCGCGTGCACGGCGGTGGGGAACCGGCGCCGCTGCTCGGCGGCCACCAGCTCCACGACGGCCGCGCGCAGCACCACGTGGGTGTGCCGGTCGACGGGCGCCTGCAGCGTGGGCAGCGGCGGGGGCGGGACGGCCACCGCCCCAGAGTGCCTCACCCCATGGGGTCCCGCGCGTGTCTCCACAGGCTGCCCAAGGCGGTCGCTTTCCGTTACGGTGCCAGCAGGCCAGCGGCGAAGCGCCCGCGGCCCCGAGAGGAGACACCATGGGCACCGTCGTCGTCGGATACGTCCCCAAGCCGGAGGGCGAAGCCGCCCTCGCCGCCGGCATCAACGAGGCGAAGCTGCGCGGCAGCAGGCTCGTGGTGGTGAACTCGCACCGGGGAGGCCAGGAGTTCGACGGGCCGGCCGCACGTGCCGCCGAGGACGACATCGCGGGCATCCAGGCGCGGCTCGACGAGGCCGGTGTCGAGCACGAGATCCGCCAGCTGGTGCGCGGGTTCGAGCCGGCCGAGGACCTCATCAGCATCGCCGAGGCCAATGGCGCCGAGCTCCTCGTCATCGGGCTGCGCCGCCGCTCGCCCGTCGGCAAGCTGATCCTCGGCAGCAACGCCCAGCGCGTCCTGCTCGACGCGCCCTGCCCGGTCCTGGCGGTCAAGGCCCAGTAGCCGGTCAGGGGGCGGCGGGCCCCCCCGAGGCGGGCTCGGCAGTCGGCTCCTGAGTCGGGCCCAGCAGTCGGGCCGCACCGCCCGCACGCGCGCCCCGGTGCCGCCGCGGTCGGGCAGGATGTGCCCATGGGCTTCCACATCACGGGCGACCCCGCCGCTGACAAGGTCCTCGACGACTCACCCTTCGCGCTGCTCGTGGGGATGATGCTCGACCAGCAGTACCCGATGGAGCACGCCTTCCGGGGCCCGGCGAAGGTGCTCGACCGCTTCGGCACGTGCGCTCCCGACGCCATCGCTGCGGCCGATCCCGCGGAGTTCGCGGCGATGGCCTCGACGCCACCGGCGATCCACCGGTTCCCGGGGTCGATGGCCGCGCGCCTGCAGGAGCTCGCCCGCATCGTGGAGGACACCTACGGCGGGGACGCCGCGCGGTTGTGGACCGAGGCCGCCGACGGCAAGGACCTGCTGAAGCGGGTGATGGCGCTGCCGGGGTTCGGCAAGCAGAAGGCGCAGATCTTCGTGGCGCTGCTGGCCAAGCAGCTCGACGTACGCCCCGAGGGCTGGGAGGCCGTGGTCGGCGACTACGCCCTCGAGGGCCACCGCTCCGTGGCCGACGTCGTCGACCCCGACTCGCTGCAGAAGGTGCGCGACTTCAAGAAGGCGAAGAAGGCCGCGGCCCGGACGGACGGCTGACGCCTCCGCGATCCGGGTCGACGCGACCGCCCACGGAGCACCCGCTCCGGGGCCAGGTGTCGGGGCATGGGGATCGGCGTGGCAGAATGTCGGCGCGGCTCTTGACGTCACCGGGCCTCGCCGCGCCCCGAAGCTGTTTGACGAGAGGTGTTCGTGTCCTCACACGCACGCAAGTTGCTCCCCGCGGAGGTGCTGTCGCACCCCTCCATCGCCGCCTTGGTCGCCGGGGCCACCCCGGCCGGCACCGTGTCCCCCGAGGACGTACGTCGGGCCAGTGACGAGGCCGGAGTGGAGCCCAAGCACCTGAAGGCCCTGCTGGTGCACCTCAGCGGCCTCGGCATCACGGTGCAGGTCGACGCCGCGACCATGCGTGCGGTCGCGGCGACGAGCAAGCGCGCCGCCACGTCGTCGGCTGCGAAGAAGGCCCCGGCGAAGAAGGCGGCGGCCGGTGCCGAGGCGCCGGCCAAGAAGGCGCCGGCGAAGAAGGCCGCCGCGAAGAAGACCGCGGCCGCGCCGACCGCGGACGCGCCGGCCGGCCCGGCCGAGGACGCGCCGGTGGTGGACCTCGGCGACGTCGAGGCCCCGGTGATCGGCCCGGACGGCAAGAAGATTCTGCCGGACATCCCCGACGACCAGTTCGAGAAGGACGTCGCCGCCGACCCCACCATCAAGGAGGACGAGAAGCAGGCCTTCACGGTCTCCGCGGCCGACGAGACCGACGAGCCGGAGCAGCAGGTCATGGTGGCCGGCGCCACGGCCGACCCGGTCAAGGACTACCTGAAGCAGATCGGCAAGGTGCCGCTCCTCAACGCCGAGATGGAGGTCGAGCTCGCCAAGCGGATCGAGGCGGGGCTCTTCTCCGAGGAGAAGCTCGGCAAGGGCGGACGGCTCAGCCCGAAGATGCTCGAGGAGTACGAGTGGATCGCCGAGGACGGCCGCCGGGCCAAGAACCACCTCCTCGAGGCGAACCTGCGACTCGTCGTCTCGCTGGCCAAGCGCTACACCGGTCGCGGCATGCTGTTCCTCGACCTGATCCAGGAGGGCAACCTCGGCCTGATCCGCGCGGTCGAGAAGTTCGACTACACCAAGGGCTACAAGTTCTCGACCTACGCGACCTGGTGGATCCGTCAGGCCATCACGCGTGCGATGGCCGACCAGGCGCGCACCATCCGCATCCCGGTGCACATGGTCGAGGTCATCAACAAGCTGGCCCGCGTGCAGCGCCAGATGCTGCAGGACCTGGGCCGCGAGCCCACGCCCGAGGAGCTCGCCAAGGAGCTCGACATGACCCCCGAGAAGGTCATCGAGGTCCAGAAGTACGGCCGCGAGCCGATCTCGCTGCACACCCCGCTCGGCGAGGACGGCGACTCCGAGTTCGGTGACCTGATCGAGGACTCCGAGGCGATCGTCCCGGCGGACGCGGTGTCGTTCACGCTGCTGCAGGAGCAGCTCCACGCGGTGCTCGACACCCTGTCCGAGCGAGAGGCCGGCGTGGTGTCGATGCGGTTCGGCCTCACCGACGGCCAGCCCAAGACCCTCGACGAGATCGGCAAGGTCTACGGCGTGACCCGCGAGCGGATCCGCCAGATCGAGTCCAAGACGATGTCCAAGCTGCGCCACCCGAGCCGCTCGCAGGTGCTGCGCGACTACCTGGACTGAGCGTCCGACCGACGACAGCGGCGTGGTCCCTCCGGGGGTCACGCCGCTGTCGCGTCACCTGGCGGATCGCTCGAGGGGCTGGCCGGGGCGACAGCGGTCTCGCTAGGGTCGGCACCTCGCCGACCGGAGGAGACGCACGGTGTCCGAGCAGGCCCGCCCCGCCACGTACCGCACCTTCGACGAGGTCGAGGAGACCCTGAGCCCGGCGGAGCAGCGCTTCGAGCGCTTGCGCCGCACCTCAGGCCTGGTCGCCGGGCCGGTGGCCGCGGTCGTGGTCTACCTGCTGTGCTCGGGGCTCGACGAGCCGGCCCAGAAGCTGGCCGGCATCCTCAGCCTGGTCATCGTCTGGTGGATGACCGAGGCGATCCCGATCCCGGTCACCGCGATGCTGGCGATGGCGCTGTGCGTCGCGCTCGGCGTGGCACCGGCCGAGGAGGTCTTCGCCCTCTTCGGCAACTCGACGATCTTCGTCTTCATCGGCGGGTTCGTCCTGGCCGAGGCGATGCGCAAGCACGGCCTCGACCGGCGCTTCGCCTACCGCGTGCTCAGCATCCCCGGCGTGGCCTCGTCGACCGTGCGCGTGGTCGTGGCGTTCGGCCTGATCAGCGCCTCGATCAGCGCCTTCGTGTCCAACACCGCCAGCGCCGCGATGCTCATGCCGATCGCCATGGGCATCATCGGCTTCCTGGCCGGCCGGGTGTCGGCCCAGTCCGACGAGGACGCCGACCCCGACGACGTCCGCCGGCTGCGCTTCTCCACCGCGCTGCTGCTGATGGTCGCGTACGGCGCCAGCGTGGGCGGGCTGCTCACGCCGGTCGGCAGCCCGCCCAACCTCATCGGTCGTGAGCTCATCACACAGGAGACGGGCGAGGAGATCCCGTTCTTCACCTGGATGCTGCTGGCCTTCCCGGTCGTCGCGCTCATGTTCGTGGCCCTGTGCCTGGTGCTGCTGCGGCTCAACAGGCCGGAGACGAAGCGCATCGAGGGCGCCGAGGAGTTCATCCGCGGGCAGCGCAGCGAGCTCGGCCCCATGGGCGCGGGCGGTCGCAACACGCTCATCGCCTTCGCGGTCACGGTGACGCTGTGGATCTTCCCCGGCGCCGTCGCGCTGGTCACCGGGGGCGAGGGCGAGTTCTACGACACCGTCGCGGCGCACCTGCAGGAGGGGGCGGTGGCGATCCTGGGCGCCGCCCTGCTGTTCCTGCTGCCCATCGACTGGCCGCGGCGTCAGTTCACGATCACCTGGAACGACGCCGCCCGCATCGACTGGGGCACGATCGTGCTGTTCGGCTCGGGCATCGCCCTCGGCGGCCTGCTCGGCTCGACCGGGCTCGCCGCGACCATGGGCAGCGGGCTGAGCGACCTGCTGGGCGTCAGCTCGCTCGTCTCGATCACCATCCTGGCCACGGTCATCGCGGTGGTCATCAGCGAGACGACGAGCAACACGGCCAGCGTCGGGGTGGTGGCACCGATCGCCATCCAGCTCGCGCTCGCGGCCGACGTCAACCCGGCGATCCCCGCGCTCGCCGCGGTCTTCGGCGCGTCCTACGGCTTCATGCTGCCGGTCTCGACGCCGCCCAACGCGATCGTCTACGGCACCGGACTGGTCCCGATCACGCGGATGATGCGCTCGGGCATCGTCTTCGACGTCATCGGCATCGTGATCATCGTGGCCGGGGTGACCACCATGGCCAGCGTGCTCGGCATCGGCTGAGGCACCGGCTGAGCCGGGCGCGGGCCGGCGTCGCGCGCCTGCGCCCCACCCGGCGTCGACGATCTCACCTCGCGCGTCGGCGACCCGCGACGGCTACGGTGACGGCATGCCCGCTCCTCGTCGTGCCGCGCTGGCCGGTGCGGCGCTGCTCGTGCTGGCGGGCTGCAGCGGCACGCGCGACGCCGACGCGCCGGGCCCGGACCGATCCCCGGCCGACCCGACGTCGAGCGCGGCGGAGCCAAGCCCGTCGCCCGACCAGTCGTCCACCCCGTCCTCGCCGTCCCCGGGACCGGAGTCGCCCACCGGCTCCGCACCCGGCGCGGACCGTCCCGTCGGGCCCGACGACCTGGACCCGGGCGTCGCGGTCCGGGCGGTGCGACACCTCGCTGGCCGGATCGGGCCGCGCGAGGCCACCGGCAGGGCGTACGCCCGCGCGGCCGCGTGGGTCGGCGACGAGCTGGCAGGGCTCGGCTACGACGTCGCACGCCAGCGGGTCGACGTGCCGGCGGGGGAGTCGTGGGGGGTGCCGGTGCCGGCGGGGCGCTCGGTCAACGTCGTGGCGACGGCTCCGGGCTTCGACCCCACCGAGTCGCACCTCGTGGTCGGGGCGCACCTCGACACCGTTCCCCAGGCGCCCGGCGCGGAGGACAACGCATCCGGGGTCGGCACCCTGCTGGCGGTCGCGACAGCCGCGGCCGAGCGCCGGACCCGGCTCCCGGTGGTCTTCGTGGCCTTCGGCGCCGAGGAGCCGCGCGGCGCCCCGGAGGACCACCACTACGGCTCCCGGCGCTACGTCGCCCTCCTCGGCCCGCAGCAGCGCGCCGCGGTCCGCGGCATGGTCTCCCTCGACCGGGTCGGCGTCGGCGACCGCGTGCCGGTGGGGTCTGCGGACGACACCGACCCCGTCCAGCAGGCCCTGCTCGCCGCCGCCCGGCGCGCCGCCGTCCCGGTGGTGGCCGAGGGCGGCCAGCGCAGCAGCGATCACTGGTCCTTCGTCCGCGCGGGGCTGCCGGGGGCGCGCCTGGGGTCGACGCCGTACGCGGGCTACCACTCGCCGGGCGACGTCCCGGCGGTGGTGTCGCCCGCGCAGCTCGAGCGGACCGGCCGGATCGTGCTCGCCTGGCTGGCGCCGCGCTGATCCCGCCGGGTCGTCACCGCAGGCCGGCGCAGGCGCGCAGCGCCGCGCGCTCGACCCGGGCAGCTGCCGCGGCGTCGCCCGTCACCCGCTGGGCGAGCCCGTCGGCGCCGATCACTGCCGGCCACCAGTGGGTCCCGGTGACCCTCGCCCGGCCGTCGCGCTCGCGCGGCGGGCGCACCAGGAGGGTCAGGACGCCGGTGGGACCGGGGGAGTACCACGCGAAGTTCCCCAGCCCGTAGGCCACGTAGCCCGGGCCGAGCCTGCCGTCGCCCTGCAGCTCGTGGGCGTGGCTGCCGACGACGACGTCCGCGCCGGCGGCCACGAGCCGCCCGGCCAGATCGCGCTGGTCACCGGTCGGGCACCGCTGCCCCTGGATGCCCCAGTGGGCGTTGACCACCACCACGTCGGCCGCCGCGTCCGCCCGACGCACCGCCCGCAGCAGCCGCCACGGCTCCAGCGCGTCGGCGATCCCGCCGCGGTCGGGCCCAGCCGCCCAGGCGCCGGTCGGGTCGGCGGTCGGGTCCTGGTCGGCGACCGACGCAGCGAGCGTGGCGACGATCGTGCCGTCGACGTCGGTGAGCGCCGGCCGGAACGCCTCCTGCACGTCGGCGCCGATGCCGACCACGGCCAGGGCGGAATCAGCCGCGGCCGCCCGGCGCGCGGCGCGCAGGGTGGACGGCAGGCGGGCGCGCCCGTGGTCCAGCGCGTGGTTGTTGGCCATGCCGGCCACGTCGACGCCGGCCTCGGCCAGGGCGGTGAACGCCTCGGGCCCGGCGGAGAACACGAACCGCTTGCCCGGCTGGGGCCGGCCGCCCGTGCCGACCGAGGTCTCGAGGTTGACGATCGCCACGTCGGCGGCGGCCAGCGCGGGCGCCGCCGGTGCGAGCGCCGTCGCAGGGTCGCGCAGACGGGCAGCCAGCTGCCCCTCGAAGTGGACGTCGCCGGCGACCGCGATGGACACCGGCCGCGGACGCGGCCCGGGCCGGGCCGGCTCCACGGACGACGAGCCGCTCGGTGACGCGGTCGAGGACTCCTGCGCCGGTGGCGCCGCGGGCGCCGGCGGGTCGGCGGGGGCGGTGCACCCCGCGGCGAGCAGGGGCAGGAGCAGCGCGGCCACCGCGGGAGTCCGGCGTACGACGGGTGTCACCGCCACCGACCTCCGAGGGACATGGCGCCATGGTGCCACCCGGTCGTGTCCGTCCCCCGGAAGAAGGTGGACGCGACCGGGGTCCGCGGTGACAGACTCGGGTCATGACTCGGAACCCGCTCGTGACCGTCCCCGCGCTCGCCTCGCTGACCGCGCTGTGCGTGCTGGCCGCCGCCCCGGCGCACGCCGAGTTCTACAGCATCGACGACCCGGCGGACGCGCGCGCGTCGCTGACCGACATCCACGCCGTCGAGGCCAACCACGGCAAGGAGAACGTGCTCGTCAAGGTGCGCTTCGCCGAATTGATGCGCTCGAGCGCGGCCGGGGTGTCGATCTTCTTCGACACCGACCGCGGCGACAGGGGCCCCGAGTACGTCCTCAGCAGCGGCCTCGGCGACGGCACCGACTACGTCCTGACCGAGGCGGACGGGTGGCGGGGCAGCGACGACCGCGTCGGCTGCGACTACTCGGCGCGGCCCAAGTGGGGCCAGGAGGTCTTCCGCGCGGTCATCAGCCGCCGCTGCTTCGACCGGGTGCCGTCCGTGCGGGTCTCGGTCAAGATGGTCGACCAGGCCGACGGCTCGCACCCGGTGCTCGACTGGGCGCCCAGGCGGCACCGCTGGAGCCTGCCGATCGCCTCCGGCCTCGGGGCCTGAGCCGGGCGCTCGCGGGCGCCTACGTGACCGCGACCCCCACGATCCAGGTCACCGTGGCCAGGAACGCGGCGACCAGCTCGATGAGGATCGAGACGCCGACGGCCTTGAGCGCGGCCACCGTCGAGGGCCAGGCGCCCGCGCCGCCGATGCGGGCCCGCTCGGCGACGTACACACCGAGGACGAACCCGGCGAACATGCCCACCACGGGGACCGCGAAGAAGCCGACGAAGGCCAGCAGGGCCCCGGCCACCAACGTGCGGGTGGGGACGCCCGACGCCTTGAGGCGGCGGCCGGGGACGAGGTACTTCACCACCGTGCCCCCGGCGAGCAGCACGCTCGCAACGGCCAGGACGGTCCACGCCGCCGGGGTGCCGACCTGCACCGCCCACACCAGGATGGCGCCGAGGACCAGCACGGTCCCCGGCAGCACGGGGACGATGATGCCCGCGATGCCGACGGCGATCGCGAGCGCGACGAGGACCTCGGTGGCAGTCACGCCGCACAGCCTCCCAGACGGGGTGCAGACGCAGCACGGCCCCGGAGAGCGTGTCCGGGGCCGTGCTGGAAGTAGGGGTCGGGGGAAGGGTGCTGCTCAGGCCTCGCGGTCCGCCGCCGGCGTGGCCGGGGCGCCCAGCTTGTGGGTCTCGTCGTGGACCGTCGCCGCGATCTCGCGCAGCTTCTCGCCGTGCTCGCGGGCGTGGTGGGCGCAGAACAGCAGCTCGCCGCCGGTCTGGAGCTCCACACGGAGGTAGGCCTGGGCGCCGCAGCGGTCGCAGCGGTCACCCGCCGTGAGGACGGCTTGGGTGGGTGCGGTGGCAGTGGTCACGTCAGCCTCATTTCTGTTCATCGGTGTCTGGCCCAACGTAGCCCGTGGGACAAAGATTCCCGCCGGCCACCTGGTTCGAGAGGTCCTGCAGTCAATCACGTCACATCGCTCCCGGCTGGCGTTGTCCTCAACCGTGGACGTGTCGTCGTGGAGCGGTGCCTGCCTGTCAGGTGCCCCACGCTAGACCGGAGCATGCACGCCGTCGGGCAGGCGTGCCTGCGTCGGGACCCGGCGTGTCGCGGGTAGGTTTGTCCCTCGTGGCAGCACCGTCAGACAACACCTACAACGCCGCACACCTGCTCGTCCTCGAGGGCCTCGACGCGGTGCGCAAGCGGCCGGGCATGTACATCGGCTCGACCGACACCCGCGGCCTCATGCACTGCCTGTGGGAGATCATCGACAACGGCGTGGACGAGGCCCTGGCCGGCGTCGCGCACCTGGTCGAGGTGACGCTCCACGACGACGGGTCCGTCGAGGTCTACGACGACGGGCGCGGCATCCCCACCGACAAGGAGCCCAAGACCGGGCTGCCGGGCGTCGAGGTCGTGGCGACCAAGCTGCACGCCGGCGGCAAGTTCGGCGGCGGCTCCTACGTCGCCACCGGCGGCCTGCACGGCGTCGGCCTCTCGGTCGTCAACGCGCTGTCCTCCCGGATGGACATCGACGTCGACCGCGCGCCCACCCAGCAGGGCCTGTCGTTCCAGCGCGGCGTGCCGGGCGTCTTCGACGGCGACGGGCCCTCGGCCGCGTTCACGCCGCGGTCCGGGCTGACCCGCAAGGGCAAGCGCGTCGCCAAGGGCAGGTCGGGCACCCGCATCCGCTTCTGGCCGGACCGGCAGATCTTCACCAAGGACGCGCGGTTCGAGATGGAGGGCCTGCTCGGCCGCGCCCGCCAGACGTCGTACATCGTCCCGGGGCTCGAGCTGGTCATCCGCGACCGGCGCTCGGGCGAGATGGTCGAGGAGAAGTTCCGCCACGACGGCGGCATCGCCGAGTTCGTCGAGTTCCTCTCCCACGGCGAGCCCGTCACCGACATCCTCCGGCTCCAGGGCAGCGACACCTTCACCGAGACCGTGCCGCTGCTCGACGACCGGGGGCACATGACGCCGCAGGAGGTCGAGCGCGAGCTGAGCGTCGACGTCGCGGTGCGGTGGGACACCGCGTACGACACCGAGGTCCGCTCCTTCGTCAACGTCATCGCCACCCCGAAGGGCGGCACCCACGTCAGCGGGTTCGAGGCCGCGCTGACCAAGACCTTCAACGACGCCATGCGCGCCGCCAAGGTGCTCAAGGCCGCCGACGCCGACGTCATCAAGGACGACGTGCTCGAGGGCCTCACCGCCGTGGTCACCGTGCGGCTGGCGGAGCCGCAGTTCGAGGGACAGACCAAGGAGATCCTCGGCACGCCCGCCGCGCGCAGCGTGGTGCGCAAGGTGGTCGCGAACGAGCTCAAGGCCTTCCTCACCTCGACGAAGCGCGCCGAGAAGGCGCAGGCGAAGCTGCTGATGGAGAAGGTGGCGGGGGCGTCCAAGACGCGGCTCGCGGCCCGGCAGCACAAGGAGAACCAGCGCCGCAAGAACGCGCTGGAGTCGTCGGCGCTGCCGGCGAAGCTGTTCGACTGCCGCAGCACCGACACCGAGCGCACCGAGCTGTTCATCGTCGAGGGCGACTCCGCGATGGGCACCGCGAAGGCCGCCCGCAGTAGCGAGTTCCAGGCGCTGCTGCCGATCCGCGGCAAGATCCTCAACGTGCAGAAGGCGACCGTCGGCGACATGCTGAAGAACGCCGAGTGCGCCTCGATCATCCAGGTGGTCGGCGCCGGGTCCGGGCGGACGTTCGACCTCGAGCAGGCCCGCTACGGCCGGATCATCCTGATGGCCGACGCCGACTCCGACGGCGCCCACATCCGGTGCCTGCTGGCGACGCTGTTCTTCAAGTACATGCCCGAGCTCGTGCGCGACGGCCGCCTCTACTCCGCGGTGCCGCCGCTGCACCGCATCGAGCTGTCCAACCCGCGGAAGGGGATGGACAAGTACATCTACACCTACTCCGACGACGAGCTGCAGCGGAAGCTGGCGGAGCTCAAGAAGAGGAACCTGCGCTGGAAGGACCCGGTGCAGCGCTACAAGGGCCTCGGCGAGATGGACGCCGACCAGCTGGCCGAGACCACCATGGACCCGCGCCACCGCACGCTGCGCAAGCTGACGATCGACGACGTCGACGAGGCGAGCAAGGTGTTCGACCTCCTCATGGGCTCCGACGTCGCACCGCGCAAGGAGTTCATCGTCCAGGGCGCCTACGAGGTCGACGTCGAGGCACTGGACGCGTGAAGGTCCGCGCCCCTGGGACGACAAGAGGGCGCTTGCCGTCGTGCTCCTCGGCCGCGGACGGCGCGCGGTCGCACTGCACTGAGTCATCCGTCCCACGGCCGTCACGGGATCCACGACGACCGGCGCTGAACGTACGGCGGCACGCGTCGGTCGACAGTCGACGGACGGCCGGTCGGACAGGAGGAAGTGCGACTCCACCGGCGCGCGGAGCGTCCGTGCCGGGCTGACCGGTGCCTTCGTCCTGTTGGACAGGCCGTCCGGCAGGCTGGCGCTCGAACAGGCCCTGCCTCGGTCGGGGACCTGCCGGGATCCGGACCGCCGAGCGCACGCGCGCGCTCACACGTGCTGGGTGAGCAGGCCCGTGTCGACGTCGTAGAGGAAGCCCCCGACCTTGGCGCGGTCGCCGATCAGCGGGTGGGTCCGGACCTTGGCGACGTCCTGGCGGAGCTGGTCGACCTGGTCGGTGACGACGCCGAACGACTGCCAGCTGGCGTCGACGCCGGCGGACTCCCCGACCCGCGCCCGCAGCTCCTGCTCGGACGCCGAGGCCATCGCGCACCGCGTGTGTGGCACGACGAGGATGCGCTGCACGTTGAGCAGGTGCACGCCGAGCACCAGCGCCTCGAGCGCCTGGGGCGTGACGCGCCCGCCCGGGTTCCGGAAGATCTTGGCGTCGCCGTGCCGGAGGCCGAGCATGCGCAGCGGGTCGATGCGCGAGTCCATGCAGGTGACCAGCGCGATGCCGGCGTGCGCCTTGCCGTCGAAGCCGCCGAGGTCGAAGGACGCCGCGAACTGGCGGTTGGCGTCGAGGAGGTCGTCGAAGTCGCTCACGCCCCGCAGGCTAGTCCCCGTGGGCGCCGGTGGGCGCCCGGCCCCGCGATCCGGGCACCTCAGCCGCCCGACCCGATGGCGTCCCGGACGGTGAGCCGGGTCGGCCGCACGTCGCGGAACAGCACGAGTGCCAGGACGGCGGCGACCGCCGCGCACCCGGCGGCGCCCCAGAAGACGGCGTGCTCCTGCGCGATGCCGGCGACACGGAGCAGGTCGGAGAACTCCTTGCACCGGCTGTCGCCGTCGCAGACCTCCTGCACCGGGGGGACGGCCCGTTGCTCGGCGTAGTAGCGCCGCAGCCCGATGGTCGTGAGAGCGGAGATGCCCACGAGCATCCCGACCATCCGGGCGACGACGACGAACGCGCTGGCGACGCCGTGCACGTCGTCGTCGGTGGACGCGAGCAGCGCCGCGTTGACCGGCGCGAGCGCCAGGCCGAACCCGAGCCCGCCGGTGACGAGTGCGAGGTTCGCGACCGGCTCCTCGATCGTCGTGAGGCCCCAGCGGGTCATGAGCACGAACGCCACCGCCGCCATCACCATGCCGACGGCGGTGACGAGACCCGGGGAGAGGAAGCGGATGAGGTAGCCGCCGGCGACCGCGCCGACCGGCAGCGCGAGCAGGAAGCGCACCAGCACGAGGGCCGCCGGCAGCTGGTCGTCGGGGTAGACCGTGGTGCGGGCGAACAGCGGGATGTCGATGAGCGCGGCGATCAGGGCGGCGCCCACGAAGAAGCTGACCAGCAGTGCGCCCCAGGCGGGCGTACGACGCAGCGCACCGCGCGGCACGAGCGGGTCGGCGGCGCGGCGCACGTGCCAGGCGAAGGCGGCGGCGGCGACGACCGCGCCCAGGAGGTACCAGCGTCCGCGGGGCGAGAACACCTCGACCTTGGGGTCGGCGGTGGCGAAGGCGAGGATCACGCCGCCGAGCGCGCCCGCGAGGAGCAGCGCGCCGGCCAGGTCGGCCTCGACGAGGACGCGGGTCCAGCCGCGCAGGTCCAGCAGGGGCCGCGGGGCGTACCAGCACCAGGCGAGCAGGAGCGCCAGGGCGACGACGGTGGTCGCGCCGATCGGGGTCAGCCAGCGCCCGTCACCGGCGAACGGGATGAAGAGCCGGCCCCACGTGACGTCGCGCATGAGCGGCGCGGGCCGCAGGAACACGATGGCGGCGCTGGCCAGGGCGGCGAGCAGCAGCGCGGTGCCCACCACGTCGACGCGCCGCCGGGACTCGTCCGACCGGGGCGCGAGGGCACGGATCGCGGCGGCGAGGACCAGTCCCGCCGCCAGGTTGACCGCGAAGATCGCCCGCCAGTCGGCGACCGCGAGGACCGCCGCGCCGAAGAGCGGGCCGAGCACCGAGCCGATCTCCTGGACCGCCGAGACGACCCCGAGCGGGACGCCGCGCCGGTGCGCCGGGTAGAGGTCGGCGACCAGCGCGAGGGTGGCGGGCACGAGGCCGCCTCCGCCGACGCCCTGGAGGAACCGCCCCGCCACGATGCTGGGCATGTCGTAGGCGACGGTCGTCACGAGCGACCCGAGGGCGAACAGCACGAGCGCCATGACGAGCACCGGGACCCGCCCGCGGAGGTCGGCGATCCGACCGATGAGCGGCAGCATCGCGACGTAGCCGAGCAGGAAGCCGCTCACGATGGGGGCGGCGCGCTGGAGCTGGTCGATGGGCACGCCGACGCCGGTCATCATGTCGGGCAGCGCCAGCACGACGACGTACGTGTCGGCGGCGGCGAACGCGACGGCGACCGCCGCCAGCGCGAGGAGCAGCCGCGAGGTGCCGGTGACCTCGGCGGCCGTGGCCCCGCTCACGGCGCGGTGATGTCCTTGTCGGTGCCGTAGTCGGCGAAGTCGACGGTGTAGGTCATCTCGTCGGCGCGCGGGTAGAAGGCGCCGGTGAGCGTCGCCCTGCGCAGCTCGCCCTCGTCGCTGACCTGCCACTCCACGTCGAAGGACTCACCGGTGGAGGACGGGATCACCGACTTCATGGCGTTGCCGGGCACCGTGCCGGTGTACGTCGTGAGGATCTCGCTGTTGTCGGCGCCGCCGCGCACGCTCTCGCCCGCCTCGGGTGAGTCGGTGAGCGTGAGCAGCCCCGCGAACCCGTCGTCGCCGATGAGGCCGGACGGGTCGGGGGCGCCGTACTCCCGGGGGTCGACCTCGTTCCACCCCGGGGTGAACGGCAGCTGGGCGTAGACCGTGTCGTCGACCGCGACGACCGGCACGTCGACGTTCTGCCCGGCGAAGACGACGGTGATCGAGCCCTCGAACGCGGGCGCGTTCGTCAGGGTGCCCACCGCGCGGGTGATGCCGGACACGCCGTCGGGCAGCGCCTCGGTGGAGAGGGTGAGCTCGACGCCGCTGGTCTCGGTCAGGGTCGCCGACGCCTCGGTGAGCACTTCCTCCGGCGTGGGGCCGTCGTCCCCGCCCGGCCCGCTCCCGCTCCCGCCGCCCGAGCAGGCGGCGAGCACGGGCAGGGCCAGCGCGACCGCGGCCGCGCAGGTCGTGAGTCGTGCTGCGGCGCGGGCGGGCCGGGAGCGGGTCCGTGCAGGTCCTCGAGCGGGCATGGCGTCAGCCTTCCACAGGGGTGGCGGCGGCGCCCGCCGCCGGACCGGCGGCCCCGGGGGCCCCGGAGTCATGGACGGCGACCTGGGAGGCGACCTGCGCGGCGACGGGGGACGCCACCGCCGCGATCGGCTGGGCCGCCGGCACGCCCGACCCGTCGCGCTTGCCGGTGGGGTCGGGCAGGTCCACCGGAGCCCCGCTCGACGCCGCCGCGCGCGCCGGGCCAGGCCCGGCCCAGGCGGCCACGAGGGTGTCCTCGCCCTTGAGGAAGCGATGGCTGCGGACCCCTCCGGTGGCCCGGCCCTTGGCCGGGTACTCGCTGAACGGCGTGACCTTCACCGCGCCGGCCTCCGTGCCCGGCAGGGCGGTCGAGGAGCCGGAGGCGGTCACCACGACGGCCCCCGCCGGGTCGAACGCGCCGAAGAAGGCGACCTGCTGGCCGGCGCCGAGCTTGATGCCGGCCATGCCGCCGCCGGCGCGCCCCTGGGGGCGCACCGCGGACGCAGGGAAGTGCAGCAGCTGGGCGTCGGTGGAGATGAAGCAGAGCTGCTCCTCGCCCGTGACCAGCTCGACGGCGCCGACGACCTCGTCGCCGTCCCGCAGCCCGATGACCTCCCACTCGTCGCGGCCGAGCACCTCGGGGTTGACGCGCTTCACCACGCCGTCGCGGGTGCCGAGGGCGAGGCCGGGACCGTCGGTCGCCAGCGACGTCAGCGCCAGGGGACGCTCACCTGCCTCGAGCGGCAGGACCTCGCTGAGCGGCAGGCCGCCCTGCAGGTTGGGGTCGTTGGCCGAGTCGGGCAGCTCCGGCATGTCGAGCACCCCGACCCTCACCAGCCGGCCGCGGCTGGTGACCACGCCGACCTCGCTGCGCGCGGTCGTGCGCACGGCGCTCGTGACGACGTCGTGGTTGGCGCGGCCCTCGCCGTGGCCGGGCGGGGCCGCTGACGTCGTACGGGCGAGCAGGCCGCTGGAGGACAGGAGCGCGAAGCAGGGGTCGTCAGCGACCTCCAGCGGCGTGGTCGAGGCGGCCGTGACGGCGGTGCCGGCCGAGGCGAGCAGGACCGTGCGGCGCGGCGTGCCGTGCTCCTTGGCGACGTCGCCCAGCTCGTCGGAGACGACCTTCCGCAGCAGCTTCTCGTCGGCGAGGATCGCGTCGAGGTACTCGATGGTGCGCTCGAGCTCGCTCTTCTCCTTCTCGAGCTCGAGCTTGGAGAACCTGGTGAGGCGGCGCAGCGGCATGTCGAGGATGTAGTCGGCCTGCGCCTCGGACAGGTCGAAGACCGAGATCAGGCGCTCCTTGGCGGCCGCGGCGTTGTCGGAGGACCGGATGACCTGGATGACCTCGTCGATGTCGAGGATCGCGACGAGCAGGCCGTCGACGAGGTGCAGCCGGTCGGCGGCCTTCGTGCGGCGGAACACGGAGCGACGGCGTACGACCTCGAAGCGGTGCCCGAGGAAGACCTCGAGCAGCTGCTTGAGGCCCAGGGTGCGCGGCTGGCCGTCGACGAGGGCGACGGCGTTGATGCCGAAGGAGTCCTCCATCGCGGTCTGGCGGTAGAGCTGCTCGAGGATCGCCTCGGGAACGAAGCCGTTCTTGACCTCGATGACCAGGCGCAGGCCGTTGTCGCGGTCGCTGAGGTCCTTGATGTCGGCGATGCCCTGCAGCTTCTTGCCCAGGACGAGCTTCTTGATCTGCTCCATGACCCGCTCGGTGCCGACGCCGTAGGGGAGCTCGGTGACCACGATCCCCTTGCGGCGCGGGGTGACCGACTCGATGCGGGCGGTGGCGCGCATGCGGAAGGTGCCGCGGCCCGACTCGTAGGCGTCGCGGATGCCGTCGAGCCCGACGATCTTGCCGCCGGTCGGCAGGTCGGGCCCGGGGACGAACCGCATGAGGTCGTCGAGGCTCGCGCCCGGGTGGGTGATGAGGTGCTTGAGCGCCTGGACCACCTCGACGAGGTTGTGCGGGGCGATGTTGGTGGCCATGCCGACCGCGATGCCGGCGGAGCCGTTGACGAGCAGGTGCGGGATCGCCGCCGGCAGGACCACCGGCTCCATCTCGCGGGAGTCGTAGTTGGGCTTGAAGTCGACGGTGTCCTCGTCGATCGAGGCGGTCATCGCCACCGCCGCCGGCGCCATCCGGCACTCGGTGTAGCGCATCGCCGCGGGGGCGTCGTCGGGGGAGCCGAAGTTGCCGTGGCCGTCGACGGTCCGCAGCCGCATCGACCACGGCTGCGCCATCCGGACGAGCGCGTCGTAGATCGCGCCGTCGCCGTGGGGGTGCAGCCGGCCCATCACCTCGCCGACGACGCGCGCGCTCTTCACGTGCCCGCGGTCGGGCCGCAGCGACATGTCGTCCATCGTGTAGAGGATGCGGCGCTGCACCGGCTTGAGGCCGTCGCGGGCGTCGGGCAGCGCGCGGGAGTAGATGACGGAGTAGGCGTACTCCAGGAACGACGTCTGCATCTCGTCGCGGATGTCGGTGTCGAGGATGTGCTCCTCGAAGTCGTCCGGGAGGGGCTGCTTCGCCGCGCGTCGTGCCATGGCGTGCATTCTCCCCGCTCCGCCTCCGCGACCCCACGGGGGCACGCCGGTGCGGGTCGCGTCGTTCCGTCAGGGGACGGGCGCCTGGCGCCGCCCAGCCGATAGATTGCAGCCGTGACCGAAGCGCACGAGCTGTCGACCGTTCCGCCGCCCCCGCGGCACTGGGAGGCGGACGTCCTGCTGCGCGACGGGCGCACGGCACACATCCGGCCCATCCAGCCGGAGGACCGCGAGCTGCTCGTCGAGTTCTACAGCCGCGTCTCCGACCAGTCGAAGTACTACCGCTTCTTCTCCCCGATGCCCGAGCTGTCCGAGCGCGACCTCGACCGCTTTACCCGGGTCGACCACCGCGACCGCGTGGCGATGATCCTGCTCGTCGCCGGCCAGATGATCGCCGTCGGTCGCTACGACACGATCCGCCCCGGCTACGCCGAGGTGGCCTTCCTCGTCGAGGACCGCCACCAGGGCCGCGGCATCGGCCAGCTGCTGCTCGAGCACCTCGCGCAGGCCGGCCGCGAGCGCGGCATCGAGGAGTTCGTCGCCGAGGTGCTCCCCGACAACCAGCCGATGATCCGCACCTTCAAGGACGCCGGCTACCAGGTCAGGAGCGCCTTCGAGGACGGCGTGATGGAGCTGGTGTTCCGCATCGACCCGACCGAGACCGCGATCGGGGTCATGGAGCAGCGCGAGCACCGCGCGGAGTACGCCTCGATCGAGCGGTTCTTCGCGCCCAGGTCGGTCGCCATCATCGGGGCCAGCCGCCGCCAGGACACGATCGGGCAGGCGCTCGTGCGCCACCTCGTGCTCGGCAACTTCACCGGGCGCATCCACGTCGTCAACCCCAGCGCCGACTCGGTGTCGGGCATGCCGGCGTGGAAGACGGTGGGGGAGATCCCCGGCGAGGTCGACGTCGCGATCGTCGCGGTCCCGGCGGAGTCGGTGCAGGACGTCGTGCTCGACTGCGCCGCCAAGGGCGTCCACGGCCTGGTCGTGATCTCGTCCGGCTTCGCGGAGACGGGCGAGGAGGGCCGGATGCGCCAGCGCCGCCTGGTGGGGCTCTCGCGCTCCTACGGCCTGCGCCTCATCGGTCCCAACGCGCTCGGCATCATCAACACCGATCCCGACGTCCAGCTCAACGCGTCCCTGTCCTCGGTGATGCCGCCGCGGGGCCGCGCCGGCTTCTTCTCCCAGTCCGGCGCCCTCGGCTCGGCGATCCTGGAGAAGGTGCAGAACCGCGGACTGGGCCTCACCACGTTCGTCAGCGCCGGCAACCGCGCCGACGTGTCCGGCAACGACCTCCTCCAGTACTGGGAGGAGGACGACGCCACCGAGGTGGTGCTGCTCTACCTCGAGTCGATCGGCAACCCGCGCAAGTTCTCGCGCATCGCCCGGCGGGTCAGCCGCCGCAAGCCGATCGTGGCCGTGCGGTCCGGCCGCAGCTCGCAGGGCGTGCCCATGGGCCACGCGGTCCGCAAGATCGGCGCGCCCGCCGAGGCCGTCGACGCGATGTTCCGGCAGGCCGGGATCATCCAGGTCGAGTCGCTGGAGGAGATGTTCGACGTCGCGCAGCTGCTCGCCCACCAGCCGCTGCCGCGGGGGCGCCGGGTCGCGATCGTCGGCAACTCCGACGCCCTGGGCCTGCTCGCCGTCGACGCCGCCAACTCCGTCGGCCTCGTGGTCAACCGGCAGGAGGCGCTCGGCGCCGACGCGACCGCCGAGGACTTCGAGGACGCCCTCGACGCCGCGATCGACGACCCGGAGGTCGACGCGGTGGTCGCCATCTTCATCCCGCCGCTCAACGTCGCCGGGGCGCGCGAGGACGTCGCCAACGTGCTCGCCGCCGTCGGCGAGCAGTCCGACAAGCCGATCGTGTCGACGTTCCTCGGCACCGAGGGCGTCCCCGAGCTGCTGCGCGTGCCCGACGTCGCCGGCTCCAGCGCCGGCCGGGGGTCCGTGCCGTCGTACCCCGCCGTGGAGGCCGCGGTCCGCGCGCTCGCGCGGGTGGTGGAGTACGCCGTGTGGTTGCGGGTCCCGCAGACGACGATCACCGAGCCGGCCGTCAACGACCTCGACGCCGCCCGCCACCTCGTCAACGAGGTGCTGATGCGCCATCCCGAAGGACGGGACCTCGACTTCGAGGAGCAGAGCCGCCTGCTGGGCGCCTACGGCATCGACCTGTGGGAGACCTACGCCGTGGCGACGCTCGACGAGGCGCTCACCGCGGGGGAGGCCCTCGGCTGGGACGTCGTGCTCAAGGCGACGGCCGACCACCTGCGCGACCGCCCCGACCTCGCCCACGTGTGGCGCAACATCGACGACGCGGACGCCATGGCCAGCGCGTGGCGCGCGCTCAACCAGGTCATCACCGACCCCGACCGGGCCGGTTTCGTGGTGCAGCGCAACGCACCGCCGGGCGTGCCCGTCACGATCGCGACCATGGAGGACCCGCTCTTCGGGCCCGTGCTGTCGTTCGGCATCAGCGGTCCGCTCACCGAGCTCCTCGGCGACCGGTCCTTCCGCATCCCGCCGCTGGCCGACCACGACGCCCAGGACATGGTCCGCGAGATCAAGGCCTCGCCGCTGCTGTTCGGCTACCGCGGCAGCGAGATCGTCGACGTGGGGGAGATCGAGCGGCTGGTGCGCCAGGTGGCGCAGCTCCAGCACGACCTGCCCCAGGTGCGCGCCCTGCAGCTGCCGCTCGTCCTGGCCGGCGCCCACGGCGCGACCGTGCTGGGCGCGTCGGTGCGCGTGGAGCCGGTGAAGGACCCGCGCTCGGACTGGTTCGTGCGCCGGCTCAGCACGATGCCCGGGGACACGCTGCCCGACTGAGCCCCGCGTGACAGACTGCGACCATGCCCCGCTCCACCCGTGACGCGGACGTCTCCCACGACCTCCGCCAGGCGATCCACCGCACCGGCTACTACCCCGAGGTCGTCACCGACGGCGTCTTCTCGGCCGCCGGCGGCGAGGAGGTCCTCTCCTACTTCGTCCACCACGAGACGACGTTCGACCACGAGGAGGTGCGCCGCCACCTCACGGCGCTGCTGCTCACGCCGACGCGGCTGGTGATCGCGCACACCGACGAGCACCCGGGCGACGACCTGCTGCCCGAGCCGTACACCTCGACGACCACCGAGGCGGTCACGCTGACCTCGATCAGGACGGTGGTCGTCACCCGGATGGTCGCCAACCCCACGGCTGGCGTCGCCCCGCCCGCGGAGGCGGTGCTGACGATCGGCTGGGGCGGCGTGGGCCGCATCGACCTCGAGCCTGCCGGCTGCTCCGACCCCGACTGCGACGCCGACCACGGCTACACCGGCACCCTGGCCGGCGACGACTACACCCTGCGCGTGTCCGCCGCGGCCGAGGGCGCCGACGCGGTCGCCGGGCTGCTGGCCTTCTCTGACGCGCTCTCCGCGCGGACCCGCGGATGAGCATCGCGTGACCGCCGCCCCCGGTGCGGGCCCGTCCGGCTTCCTGCCGCCGGCCTACGGCGACCGCTCGCTGGCCGACGTCGTCCCGTCGGTCGCCCGGGCCCTCGGCGTCCCGCTCGACGGCCACCCCGTGGGGCTCGAGCTGCCCGAGGCGCCGTCGTACGTCGTCTTCCTCGTCGACGGGATGGGGGCGGAGCTGATCGCCCGCCACGGCCACGCCGCGCCGTACCTGTCCTCGCTCGCCGAGGGCGCCGCGACCGGTACCGCCGGCGTGCCGTCCACCACCGCCACGTCGCTCACCTCCCTCGGCACCGGGCTCGCCCCGGGCGCCCACGGGCTGGTCGGCTTCACCGCCCGCATCCCCGGCACCGACCGGCTGCTCAACCACCTCTGGTGGGACAAGACCGTCGACCCCGTCGAGTGGCAGCCGCACCCCACGGCGCTCGGACGGCTGGCCCGCGCCGGCGTCCACGTCACCTCGGTCAACAAGCGCGACTTCGACGGCACCGGCCTGACCGTCGCCTCGCAGCGCGGAGCGACGTACGTCGGCGCGGACCGGGTGGGCGAGCGGATCGCGGCGACCGTCGCCGCCTCGGCCGACGAGCCCTCGCTGACCTACGTCTACGACTCCGACCTCGACTGGACCGGGCACAAGTTCGGCGTCGCGTCGACGCAGTGGCTCCAGCAGCTCGCGATGGTCGACGCGGAGGCCGAGCAGCTGCGCGAGGCGCTCCCGGCGTCGACGCGGCTGCTCGTCGTCGCCGACCACGGCATGGTCGACAGCCCTCGGACGTCCCGCGTCGACGTGGACGAGGTCGAGGGGATGCGCGACGGCGTGGCCCTGCTCGGCGGCGAGGCGCGCTTCCGCCACCTCTACTGCTCGGCGGGCGCCGTCGCCGACGTCGTCGACACCTGGCACGAGGTGCTGGGTGACGCAGCGACCGTGCTGACCCGCGAGGACGCGGTCGGCCGCGGCTGGTTCGGCGACGTCGCGCCCGGCGTCCTGCCGCGGCTGGGCGACGTGATGGTCGCCTGCCACGGCGACGCCGCGATCATCTCCACGCGCGACTTCCCCTACGAGAACACCCTCGTGGGGCTGCACGGCTCGCTCACCCCGGCCGAGATGCTGATCCCGGTGCTCGTCGGCTGATCCCCGCCCGTGAGTCGCCAGGAGACGCACAGGCAGGTCGGCGTGTCGGACGACCGGAACCGCCTCCGGCGGCCCGGCCCCGCGGGTTCGGGGACGTCCTGACAAACTTCTGGTCGTTCGACGCGCCGCGGCGCGCGTCGCGCTCGCGCGGGCCTCAGCCGAAGGGCAGGGGCTCGGGGGCCAGGGAGACGGCCTTGGCGCGAGCGGCCGTGAGCCGGCGCCGGTGGTGCTGGCGGCAGAGCACCTCGTAGGCCACGTCGGCGGCGGGCTCGTCGACCTGGTCGACGTCGCCGACGACGATCACCTCGCCCTCCACCACCATCACGCCGTTCTCCGTGCGCGCGTTGTGCGTGGCGCGCTTGCCGCACCAGCACAGCGCCTCGACCTGGAGCACGTTCATCCGGTCGGCGAGCTCGACGAGACGGGCGCTGCCCGGGAAGAGCACCGAGCGGAAGTCGGTGAGGATGCCGAAGGCGAACACGTCGATCTGCAGCTCGTCGACGACCTTGGCGAGCTGGTCGATCTGCTCCGCGGTGTAGAACTGGGCCTCGTCGCAGATGAGGTAGTCGATGCGGCCGCCGCGGGTGAGCGTGGCGACGACGTAGGCCCAGAAGTCGAAGCCGCCGTCGACCTCGAGCGCGTCGTGGGTGAGGCCGAGCCGGCTCGAGACCACCGCCTGGCCCGCCCGGTCGTGCGTGGTGAAGATGCGGCCGACGCGTCCGCGGGCGGCGTGGTTGTGATTGGTCTGGAGCGCCAGCGTCGACTTGCCGGAGTCCATCGTGCCCGTGAAGAAGTGCAGCTCAGCCATGTCCGGGCGATCTTGTCACAGCGACGGCGCCGCCGGGCGGCTACCGTGCCGGTCATGGACGCCAGCGGCCCGCTCATCAGCCCCGCCGACCTCGCCGCCGACCTCGCCGACGACCGCGCCGACGAGCGGGCGCGCGTCACCGTGCTCGACGTCCGCTACGCGCTGGGTGGCCCGCCCGGCCGCGAGGCGCACGCCTCCGGGCACGTGCCGGGGGCGGCGTACGTCGACCTCGACGAGGACCTCGCCGACCCGCCCGGCGAGGGCGGGCGTCACCCGCTGCCCGACGAGGCGCGGTTCGCCGCCGCCATGCGGCGCGCGGGCGTGCGGGACGACCGGCCCGTCGTGGTCTACGACGACTGGCAGGGTCGGGCCGCCGCGCGCGCCTGGTGGCTGCTGCGGCACCACGGACACCGTGACGTGCGTGTCCTGGACGGCGGGTGGACGGCCTGGCTCGAGGAGGGGCACCCCGTCGAGGTGGGGGAGACGCACCCCGCGCCGGGCGACTTCACGGTGGCGGCGTCCAAGGGGGCCGCCGTGGTCGGGGCCGACGACGTGCTCGACGTCGAGGTGCTCGTCGACGCGCGCGCGCCCGAGCGCTACCGCGGGGAGACCGAGCCCGTCGACCCGGTGGCCGGGCACATCCCGGGCGCGGTCAACGTCCCGACCACCGACAACCTCGACGAGCATGGGCGCTTCCGGTCGCCGGCCGAGCTCCGGGCGAGGTACGCCCGCGTCGGCGCCGACACCGCCGGCTCGGTCGCGGCCTACTGCGGGTCGGGGGTCACGGCGGCGCACGACCTGCTCGCGATGGAGGTGGCCGGCATCCGCGCGGCGCTCTACCCGGGCAGCTGGAGCGGCTGGGTCACCGATCCGTCGCGCCCGGTCGCCACCGGGTGATCAGTCGGCCGTGACCTCGTCGCCGACGGCGATCCGCCCGACGGTCTCGGGCACCAGGTGCACGGCGAACAGCGTCTTGCCCCCGACGAGGCGGTGGCGCGCGAGCGTCCGGATCGGCTCCCGGCCGGTCGCCAGCGTGTGCAGGTCGATCGCCGTCATCACGCACCGGCTGACCGGCTTGCCCAGCCGGAACCGGACGTCCCCGACGACCACGTGCGTCCACCGGTCCTCGGCGAACGGCTCGTCGCCGTCGACGACGAGGTTGGCGCGGAACCGCTCGACGGGCAGCGGCTCCGGCGGATCCTCGCCCGTCTCGAGGGCGCGCTCGGTGATCCAGTCGTGCAGCTGCCGCAGCGAGGCGCGGGAGGCGATGGTCACGGGGAAGGAGTCGGCGAACGCGGTGTGGTCGCCGGGCACGGAGAACCCCGGCTGGAGGGTGCGGCTCCGCGGATCGTGGCACCACACCAGGCGTACGTCGGGGCGGTCGACGACGGCTCGGACCCACTCGTCCGCGTCGTCCCCCGCAGGCGTCGCCCACAGGTCCTGGGAGAACAGGCGCACGGCCACCGGGTCGGCGTCCGGGACGTCGAGCTGCAGGTCGGCCCGCCCGGGCGCACGGAGCCGGAGGGCGGACGTCACCGTGGGGTCGGTGGCGGGCGTGTCGGCCACGATGGTGAACGTCGCGTGCGCCTCCCGGGCCGAGACGAGACGACCCTCGCCGTCGACGACCATCCAGGAGCGGTCGTCGGCCAGGCCGCGAGGCAGCACGTCGGCGGCGGGGACCGGCCGGACGGCCCCGGACTTCAGCGGGTGGACGTTGAGCTGCAGCAGGCGCACCGGCCACTCACCCGCCGCGGACCCGCGCCGCCCCCGGCCGGCTCACTCGCTCTTGCCGCCGCCGAACATGATCTCGTCCCAGCTCGGGACCGACGCGCGGCCGCGCTTCCTCGCGGGCCGGCGCGGCTCCGCGGGGGCCTGGGCGGCGGGTCCGGCCGCGTCGGGCTCGGACCTGCCGGCGGCGTCGTCGGCGGATCGGCCCCGGCCGTCCTCCTCGGCGTCGGCAGCGGCCGGCTGCGCATCGAGCCCCTCGTCGAAGAGCTCCATGGTCGTCTCGGTGGCGGACTGCTCGCCGGCGACCATCTCGATGGCGTCGTCGCCCAGCGGCACGTCGCCGACCGCGCTGAGCCGGCGCCGGCGGGCCGCGAGCTCGTCGTCGGCGGCCTCGGGGCCGGGTCGGGCGTCGTGCTCGGGGGCGTGCTCGGCGGCGGACGGCGCCGCGTCACCGACCAGCCAGTGGGCGTCCTCGTCGTCGACGGTCACGAAGTTGCCGCGGGGGTCGTGGGAGAAGGTCGCGATGCCGGAGCGCCCGGCCACGTCGAAGACCCCGGTGAGCGTCCAGCGCCCGTCCTCGCGGCGCCAGGCGTCCCACTCCACGCTGCTCGGGTCGACGTTGTGCGAGCGCAGGTGGGCGCTCACGGCCTCGCCGAGCGTGCGTGCACCCGACTCGGTGGCACGGCGGCGCACGGACGCGAGCTGGGCCCGCTCGGCGACGTGGGCGCGCTCGGCCATCACGGGGGCGGCGAAGGGCATGATCTTCTCGACCGACGTGCCCGCGGCGTGTGCCACCGCCTCGGGACTCTCCCCGGCGCGGATGCGCGTCTGGATGTCGCGGGGGCGGAGGCTTGATTGCATCGGGATCTCCAACTGGCCGTTGCTGTCGGGTGCGCCCGCCAGGGCGCGGCGGAGCCGTGCGTCGATCGCCAGGGAGTGCTGCTGGCCCGACTCGTCCACCAGCAGCAGGCGCTTGCCGTCCCCGCTGCGTCCGGTGAACGTCAGCTTGGCCATGGACGGCGGACTCCTGCCTGCGGCGGTGACGGGTGGCGGGTGGCGGTCGGGTAGCGGTTGGTGGCGATGAGGGGCGGTCGGTGCACGGCTGCATCCGTTGCGTCGAGCCTACGCCAGCGCGGTGCCCCGGCGCCGTTGCGCCCGCGGCGCGCCCTAGGCTTCCCGGGTGCCCGACACGCACTTCGCCGCGACGCTGGTCGTGCTCGACCTGACCGGCATCTTCGTCTTCGCGGTCGCCGGCGCCCTGGTGGCCGTCCGCCGCAACCTCGACCTCTTCGCCGCCCTGGTGCTCGGCGGGGTCACCGGGCTCGGCGGCGGCTTCATCCGCGACGTCCTCATCGGTGCCACGCCGCCCGCCGCGCTCGCCGACTGGCGCTACCTGCTGGTCCCGGTCGCGGCCGGCCTGCTCACGTTCGTCTTCCACCCGACGGTCGGCCGGATGGAGCGCACGATCACGGTCCTCGACGCGTTCGGCCTGGCCCTGTTCTGCGTGACGGGCGCCCTCAAGGCGCTGGACTTCGGCCTGGAGCCGCTGCCGGCAGCGCTGCTCGGCATGGTCACCGGGATCGGCGGCGGGATGATCCGCGACGTCCTGGCGGGCAGCGTCCCGGTGATCTTCGAGGGCGTCCTCTACGCCACGCCGGCGCTGGCCGGGGCGGGGGTGGTGGTGGTGCTGGACCGCCTCGGCCTGCCCCTGCTGGTCGTCGCGGCCGCGGGCTTCGCGACCTGTCTCGGGTGGCGCCTGCTGGCGCTCGTGCGCGGCTGGCGCGCGCCGCTGCCGAGGGGCCCGGCCAACGTCTGAGCCGGCGTCCCGGGTGCGCCGTTCAGTCGCCGAGCACGCGCCGGAGATGGGCGTTGGCGAACACCCGGTCCGGGTCGAGCCGCTCGCGCATGGCGAGGACGTCGTCGAAGCGCTCGTACGCCGGCGCCAGGTCCGCTGCCGTGCGCGTGTGGACCTTGCCCCAGTGCGGTCGTCCGCCCGCCTCGCGCAGCAGCGGCTCGAGGCCCCCGAAGAAGGGCCGGTGGTCGGTGTCGGCCGGGACGTGGAAGGCGAGGTACAGGCTGTCGCGCCCGTGCGCGGTCGACAGCGGCACGTCGTCGGCGCGAGCCGTGCGGACCTCGACGGGGAACGCGATCCGCCAGTCGCTGGCATCGATGACGCGGCGGCACTCGCGGAGCACGTCGAGGCCGACCTCCCGCGGGACGGCGTACTCCATCTCCCGGAATCGCACCCGTCGGGGCGTCACGAAGACGCGGTGGGCGAGATCGCTGTAGCGGCGCTCGGAGAGGGCACGGCCGGCGAGCCGGTTGAGGCGGGGGACCAGAGCAGGCACGCGCGAGCCGACGCGGCACAGTCCGCCGAAGACGCTGTTCGACACCAGCTCGTCCTCCCACCACGACGCCAGCCGGGACGGCGGCCGCTGCTCGCCGGGCTCGAGGTCGGTGCGGACGTTCTGCTTGACCAGGAGGCGGTCGGTGTGGGGGAACCAGTACATGTCGACGTGGTGGGCCGCGGCCACCATCTCGTCGTAGGAGCCGAGGGCGCGCTCCCAGGTCATCGGCTGCTCGTGGGCCTCGACGACGAAGAGCGGCTCGACGTGGAAGGTCAGGCTGGTGAGGATCCCGAGCGCCCCGAGCCCCACCCGGGCGACGTCGAAGACGTCGGGGTGCTCGGTCGCGGAGGCGCGCAGCACCTCGCCGGTGCCCGTGACCAGCTCGAGGCCGGCGAGCTGGGCCGCCAGCCCGGCGGCGGTCCCGCCGGTGCCGTGCGTGCCGGTCGACGTGGCGCCGGCGAGGGTCTGCTCGGCGATGTCGCCCATGTTGTGCAACGACAGGCCCAGCCGCTCGAGGGCGAGGTTGAGGTCCTTCAGCGGCGTGCCGGCGCGCGCCGTCACCGTCATCGCCTCCCGGTCGACGGCGAGGACGCCGCTGAGCGCGTCCGGGCGCAGGAGCGTGTGCTCGGGGGCCGCGATGGCGGTGAAGCTGTGCCCGGTGCCGGCCATCTTCACCGTCGTGCCGTCCTCGCGGGCCCGGCGTACGGCGTCGACGACGGCGGCGACCGACGCGGGGGTCTCCACCTGACGAGGCACCGCCTGCTCCAGTCCGGACCAGTTGCGCCAGACGTGGTCGTGCGCGCGTGCGGTCATGCCCGCACGCTAGGGCATCGCCCGGTGGGGGTCAGCGCACCGGCGCGGGGTCGCGGTCGGCGCGAGGCGCGGGCTGGCGGGCGACCTGGGCGCCGAGGGCGCCGAGGATCCCGCCGCCGAGCGCGACGGCGTAGGCGGCGGACGCGCCGCTGTGGTCGACCACGAAGCCGGCGATGCTCGCACCGGGCGCGACCCCGGCGACGATCCCGGTGTGCAGGATCGCCATCCCCTCGGTGAGCCGGCTCGGGTGGACGCCCTGCTCGACCATCGTCATCGCGCCGATCATCGTCGGCGCGATCGCCAGGCCCCCGACGAGCAGCACGACGGCCATGAGCGGGATGGAGGAGACGAACATCAGCGGCGCCATGGCCAGCGCCATCGCCGCGGAGCCCCACCGCAGGCGCGCGTCCGGACCGCTGCGCCAGGCGACGGCGCCGGTGACGAGTCCCGCCACGAGGCTGCCGAGGGACCACGCGGCGAGCAGCCATCCGGCGACCCAGCGCTCGCCCCGCTCCTCGGCGAAGGCCACGGTCGTGACCTCGGCCGCGCCGAACAGGGCGCCCAGGGTGAGGCAGACCAGCGCGAGCGGCAGGACCAGCCGCCACGGCATCGGGGCCCGCGCCCCCGACGGCGCGGTCCGGCCGGCCGGCGGCTCGGTGCGGCGCTGTGCTGCGAAGGCGAACGTGCCCACGACCCCCGTGACGAGGGCCGCGGTGAGTCCGGCGACCGGGTGCCAGCTCGTGGCCAGCAGCGTGACGAGCACCGGCCCGACCACGAACACGACCTCGTCGAGCACCGCCTCGAGCGCGAACGCGGTCTGCTTCTCGCTCCCGTCGTCGAGCAGGTGCGACCAGCGGGTGCGCACGCTCGCGCCGACCTGGGGGAGGGCGGCGCCCGCGACGGCCGCGAAGACGTAGGTCCACGGCCCCGACAAGTCCTGCTCGACCGCCATCATCATCAGGGCCAGGCCGGCGCCGAAGACGGAGATCGCGAGCGGCAGCACGCGCGCCTGGCCGTAGTGGTCGACCCATCGTCCGTGCAGCACGGCGAACGCCGCCTCCGCGAGGACGAACACCGCCGACACGGTGCCGGCCAGCCCGTAGGAGCCGGTGCGCGCCTCGACGAGGAGCACGATCCCGAGCCCGACCATGGAGATCGGCAGCCGGGCGACGAGTGCGGCACTGCTGAAGGCGAGGGCGCCCGGACGGGCCAGCACCCGGCGGTAGGAGTCGAGCATCAGCGCGATGGTAGGCCGCTCTACGCTGGCAGCATGAATCCTGCGGGTCACCCCGACGTGAAGCCGTACGACGCGCTCCTCGTGCTCTCCTTCGGGGGACCGGAGAAGCCGGAGGACGTGGTGCCGTTCCTGGAGAACGTGACCCGAGGCCGCGGCATCCCGCGCGAGCGGCTCGAGGAGGTGGGCCAGCACTACTTCCTCTTCGGGGGCAAGAGCCCCATCAACGACCAGAACCGCGCCCTCATCGCCGCTCTCGAGCAGGACTTCGCCGAGCAGGGCATCGACCTGCCCGTCTACTTCGGCAACCGCAACTGGGACCCCTACCTCGCCGACACGCTGCGCCGGATGACCGCAGACGGCATCGGCCGCGCCGCGGTGCTCGCCACGTCGGCGTACTCCTCGTGGTCCTCGTGCCGTCAGTACCGCGAGAACCTCTGGGACGCGGTCCAGGAGGTGCCGGGCGCGCCCCGGCTCGACAAGCTCCGGCAGTACTACAACCACCCCGGCTTCATCGAGCCCGTGGTCGACGCCTGCCTGGCGGCGCTGGCGCAGCTGCCCGCCGGCGGCGACGCGGCCCGCCTCGTGTTCGTCACGCACTCGATCCCGACCGCGATGGCCGAGACCAGCGGCTCGGAGGACGGCCGCGGGCAGCCGCGCCCGGCGTACGTCCCGCAGCACCAGAGCGCCGCCGACGAGGTCGCCGCCCGCGTCCGGGCGGCGACCGGGCAGGACCGCCGGCACGACCTCGTCTACTGCTCCCGCTCGGGCGCGCCGTCGACGCCGTGGCTCGAGCCCGACGTCAACGACCACCTCGAGGAGCTGGCCCGCGACGGGGTCGCCCAGGTCGTGCTGGTGCCCATCGGCTTCGTCTCCGACCACATGGAGGTCATCTACGACCTCGACACCGAGGCGCTGGCCACCGCCCAGCGCCTGGGCGTGCAGGCGGTGCGTGCGGCGACCCCCGGCGTCGACCCGCGCTTCGTGGCGATGGTGCGCGACCTCCTCCTCGAGCGGTCCGCGGCCGAGCGGGGCGAGGAGCCCGAGCGGGCGGCCGTCGGGTCGATGCCTGCGGGCCCGGACCTGTGCGGCGCCGGCTGCTGCCCCAACCCCCGTGGGCCGCGTCCGGCCCTGTGCGGGGTCGACTCGTGAGCGCCGCCGCGGCGGACCTGCGCGACCTGGCGCGCACGCTGGCGCACGACGGTGCCGCGCTCGCGCGCGAGATGCGGGTCGGGGGCATCGGGGTCGCCGACACCAAGACCAGCGCCGTCGACGTGGTCACCGAGGCCGACCGCGCGGTCGAGTCCCTCATCCGCCAGCGCATCACCGCCGCCCGGCCCGACGACGCCATCCTCGGCGAGGAGGGCGACGACCGACCCGGCACGTCCGGCGTGCGGTGGGTCGTGGACCCCATCGACGGCACGGTGAACTACCTCTACGGCCTCCCCGACTGCGCCGTCTCCGTCGCCGCCGAGGTCGACGGCCGCGTCGTGGCGGGTGCGGTGGTCACGATCCCGGCCGGGGTCGAGTACGCCGCCGCTCGCGGGCACGGCGCGACCCGGGACGGTCGGCCCATCCGCGTGCGCCCCTCGCCGCCGCTGGCCGAGCGCTTGGTCCTCACCGGCTTCGGCTACCGGCGGGAGGTGCGCGAGCACCAGGCCGGCTGCGTCGCCAGGCTGCTGCCCGAGGTACGTGACATCCGCCGGATGGGCTCCTGCTCGCTCGACCTGTGCCACGTGGCGGAGGGCGGCGGCGACGGCTACGTCGAGGCCGGTCCGCAGCCGTGGGACTGGTCCGCCGGCGCACTGGTCCTCGAGGAGGCCGGCGGCCGGTTCGAGCTGCTCGACGGCACCTTCACGCTCGGGTCCCACCCCGTCCGCAACGTGGTGGTCGGAGCCCCGGCCGACGGCTGGGACGACTTCGTGGAGGCGCTCGCAGCGGCCGGGTTCCTCGCCTGAACGGGCGGGAATAGCGCGCTGTCGCCCACTGTTCAGGCGACACGTCGCGGACCGGCTCACCACGGAACCGGTCCATGGTGCACACTTTGGCGCCGACGACGCGCACAACTGGTCTCAGCCCGAGCCGCGACCCGGCGGGCACGAGCCACTGCATGGGGAGAGGGAACTGATGGCCACCGACTACGACGCACCGCGCAAGTCCGAGGAGGACCAGAGCGAGGAGAGCATCGAGGAGCTGAAGGCGCGGCGCCACGACAAGAACTCCGGCAAGGTCGACGAGGACGAGACGGAGGCTGCCGAGTCCTTCGAGCTGCCGGGCGCCGACCTCTCGCACGAGGAGCTCGCCGTCGAGGTGATGCCGCGCCAGGACGACGAGTTCACCTGCATGAGCTGCTTCCTGGTGCACCACCGCTCGCAGCTCGCCGACGAGAAGAAGCTCATCTGCCGCGACTGCATCTGAGCCGCCGGCAGCAGACGACGGAGCACGACGCACCACCACGAGCAACGAGGCCCCGGCCGTCCCCTCGCGGGACGGGCCGGGGCCTCGTGCGTGTGGCTGCTAGGCCTTGTCGCCGGCGCGGAGGCCGGGCGGGCGGTGACCGGTCGAGCGGGTGTAGTAGCCCGCCGCCCGGCGCTGGGCGAACATCCGCGCCAGCGCCACCAGGGCGCCGGTCACGGCGGCCCACGCCACCGCCTCCCCGACGGAGACGTCGGGGTCGGCCGGGTTCTCCGGGGGATTCTTGCCGGTGCTCATCTTCCAGGCCTTGTCGATCCCCTTGCGGGCGATCGAGGCGGCGCCGAGGGCGCTCGCCAGCGAGAAGATGGTCCAGACCTTCGAGCTGTCCTCTGCCATGGCCGCAACCCTACCCAGCGCGTCAGCGCGCCCGGGTCGCCTCTAGGGCTGAGACGAGGGCGTCCGGGCGCCGGCAGCTGACGAGCCAGTACGGCGTCGGGTCGGTGGGGTCGACGATGTCCACGCGGACGCCCCGCTTGAGGTAGGGGCGCAGCACGAGGTGGGCCCGGGCGTCCGCGTCGACGCCCGCGAGGCGGCGTACCGCCTCGGCGTCGAGGGCGGTCACCTCGCCGACGTGCCGCAGCGGGACGTGGGCCCGGCCGGCGTGGAACGTGTCGCCCTCGACGGCGACCCGCACGTTGCCGTAGCCGACGAGGAACGTGACCAGGGCCGCGAACGCGGCCGCCGTCACCGCCCAGACGACGACCTGGGACTCCGGGACCGCGACGAGGACCGCCAGCCACAGGGATGCCACGAGCATCGTGCCCTGCGCCCACCAGCGCAACGGGACGGTGAGGCGTTCGGCGTAGTCCACGGCGCAGAGCCTATAGATTCCCTCCTCGTGCCCGACCACGACCCGACCCCTCCCGCGGCCGACCTCGAGATCGCCGTGGTGCGGCTCGACCCCGGCCTGCCGCTGCCGTCCTACGCGCACCCCGGCGACGCCGGCGCGGACCTCCACACGACGGTCGACGTGGTCCTCGCCCCGGGCGAGAGGGCGCTCGTGCCGACCGGGCTGTCGGTCGCGCTGCCCGACGGGTACGTCGCGCTGGTGCACCCGCGCTCGGGCCTCGCCGCCCGCCACGGCCTGTCCATCGTGAACACGCCGGGCACGGTCGACGCCGGCTACCGGGGCGAGATCAAGGTGCTGCTGATCAACCACGACCCGGTCGAGGCGGTGGCGCTCTCCCGCGGGGACCGGATCGCCCAGCTCGTGGTCCAGCGCTTCGAGCGGGCCCGCTTCGTCGAGGTGGGGGTGCTGCCGGAGTCCGTCCGGGGCGCCGGGGGCTACGGTTCTACGGGTACCGGTTCGCGTCCGTGAGCCGGTCACTGCAGCCGAACGAGCCCTGATCGAAGGAGTCCTGACGTGAAGTTCCGCCGCAAGGAGGCGACCGAGCCCGCCGCGGAGACGACCTCGGAGACGACCCCCGAGACGACGTCCGGGGCGACCGCCGAGACGACCGCCGGCGCCGCCGACGCGTCCTCAGGGACGGCTGGCGGGGGAGCGCGGGGCTCGGGTCCGTTCGACGCCTCGCAGGTCGAGGGCGACGGGGTCGACCGGGCCGACCTGGGCTCCCTGCTCGTCCCCGCCCTCGCTGGGCGTGAGCTCCGGCTCCAGGTCGACGAGAAGAGCGGACAGGTCCGCGCGGTCATGCTGGCCGGCAGCGACGGCGCGTGCGAGTTCCAGGCGTTCGCCGCCCCGCGCAACGGCGACCTCTGGTCCGAGGTCCGACCCCAGATCGCGCAGGACATGGTGCGCCGCGGGGGGAACGCCACCGAGCGCGAGGGCCGCTGGGGCACCGAGCTCGTGTGCCAGATGCCGGTCCGCCGTCCCGACGGCACCACCGCCACGCAGCCCTCGCGGATCATCGGCATCAACGGCGAGCGCTGGATGCTGCGCGCGTCCTTCCTCGGCCGGCCCGCGATCGAGCCCGACGCGACCGCGGACTGGGAGGACGCCCTCGCCCAGGTGGTCGTGCGCCGGGGCGCCGAGGCCATGCCCGTCGGCGAGCCGCTGCCCGTCCGGCTCCCGGACGACGCCCGCCGGGTCCGGTGACCCCCGTGGCCGAGAAGAGCCGGCTGCGGCAGGCGCTCGCGCGGTGGGCCGACACCTCCGAGGCGCACCAGCGCGACCTGAGGCAGACGCACGCCTCCGACGAGGCGGTGGCCATCGCCGACGCCCCCGAGCGCGAGCCGGTGACCGTCAACGGCGTCCTGCGCACCGTGACCCTCCGTCCCCGCGGCGGCGTGCCGGCGCTGGAGGCCGAGCTCGACGACGGGTCGGGGGTCATCACCGTCGTGTGGCTCGGACGTCGACGCATCTCGGGGGTCGACCCGGGCCGCTCCGTCACGGTGTCCGGCTGCATCGGCCGGCAGGGCGGCGTGCCGATCATGTTCAACCCGCGCTACGAGCTGCGCCCGTGACCGCCCAGACCGCCCACGAGACCGTCGAGGCGGCGGTGCGCCAGCAGCTCTCCAAGGCGCTGGGGGGCCGCCGCGGCATGGCGGAGGCCGCGGTGCCGACGATCCTGTTCACCCTCACCTGGCTGACGATGCGCGAGCTCGACCTCGCCCTGCGAGTCAGCATCGGCGCCGCGCTGGTGCTGCTCGTGGTGCGGCTGGTGCAGCGGTCGACGGTGCAGTTCGTCGTCAACGCCCTCTTCGGCATCGGCATCGGGTGGTTCTTCGTGCACCGCTCGGCGGCGTCCGGCGGCTCGGAGCAGGAGCAGGCGCTGGCCTACTTCCTCCCGGGGATCCTCTACAACGGCGGGTACGCCGTCGTGCTCGCGTTCTCCTGCCTCGTCGGCTGGCCGCTGGTCGGCTTCATGGTGGGCAGCATCACCGGCGACGCCACCGCCTGGCACCGGGACAGGCAGGTCGTCCGGCTGTGCAGCCGGCTGACCTGGCTGCTGGTCGCGCCGTGCGTCCTCAGGGTCGCAGCCCAGGCGCCGGTGTGGCTGGCGGGCAGCTCGGGCTCGATGGACCCGGACGCGGCGGTCGCCGTCCTTGGCGTGCTGAAGATCGTGCTGGGCTGGCCGCTGCAGCTGGCGGCGCTGGGCGCGATGGTCTGGCTGCTGACCCGCCGCACGCCGGTCGGTCCCGACGCGAAGCCCGCCTGACGCAGGCCGCGGCCCCGCCCGCCGGCGTCCGCGGGGTCAGCCCGGGTGGTGGCCGGGGGAGAGCAGGTGCTCGAGCTCGGCCTCGACCTCGGCCGGGACCACGAAGAGCAGCTCGTCACCGGACTCGAGGGGCTGCTCGGCCTCGGGGGTGTAGACCTGCCCGTCGCGCAGGATCGTGACCAGGGCGCAGTTCTCCGGGAACGGCACCAGCCCGGCCGGCGTACCGACGTAGGGCGAGTCGGCCGAGAGCGTGAGCTCCACGAGGTTGGCGTTGCCCTGGCGGAACGTGAAGAGCCGGACGAGGTCGCCGATGGACACGGCCTCCTCCACGAGCGCGGACATGATGCGCGGGGTGGAGACGTTCACGTCGACGCCCCACGCCTCGGTGAAGAGCCACTCGTTGTTGGGGTGGTTCACCCGGCCGACCGTGCGGGGCACGCCGAACTCGGTCTTCGCCAGCAGCGAGGTCACCAGGTTGACCTTGTCGTCACCGGTGGCCGCGATGACCACGTCGCACGTGCCGAGCTGCGCCTCCGCCAGCGAGGACAGCTCGCAGGAGTCGGCGAGCAGCCACTCGGCGTCGGGGACGCGCTCGGGCCGGATCGCGGACGGGCTCTTGTCGATGAGCAGCACCCGGTGGCCGTTCTCGATCAGCTCCCGGGCGATCGATCGACCCACGGCTCCGGCTCCGGCGATGGCGACGCGCATGTGTGCAGTGCTCCTGGCTGAGGTCTGGGCTGAGGTCTGGGCTGAGGTCTGGGCTGTCGGGTGTCGGGGCGTCGGGGCGTTCAGTCGTCGTCGGGGCCGGACTCGAGCACGGCGTAGGCGTGGGCGGCGTTCTCCTCGCGGATCACGAGGTGCAGCATGTCGCCCTCCTGCAGCACGGTCTCCCGGGTGGGGAGCATGCCCTCGCCGAGGCGGTCGATCCACGCGATCCGGCTGCGGGACTGCATCTGGAACTCGACGGTCCGGTTGCCGATCCAGGCCTCCGGGATCGGCACGTGGTCGACGCGGATCGTGCCGGACGGGTCGCGGAAGTCCGGCTCGGCGCCGGCCGGCAGGATCCGCCGCAGCACCTGGTCGGCGGTCCACTTCACGGTCGCGACGGTGGTGATGCCGAGGCGCTGGTAGACCTCGGCCCGGCCGGGGTCGTAGATGCGGGCGACGACCTGCTGGAGACCGAAGGTCTCGCGGGCCACGCGCGCGGCGATGATGTTGGAGTTGTCGCCGCTGGACACGGCCGCGAAGGCGTCGGCGCGGCGGATGCCCGCCTTCTCCAGCACCTGCTGGTCGAAGCCGTACCCGGTGATCTTGTCGCCGTTGAACTCCGGACCGAGCCGCCGGAACGAGTCGGGCTCGCTGTCGATGATCGACACGGTGTGGTTGCGGTCCTCGAGGCTGCGGGCGAGCGTCGATCCGACGCGGCCACAACCCATGATCACGACGTGCACTCCGGAACCGTATCCCAGCGGGGACGGCGACCGCTCCGGGTCTAGGCTTGCCGCCCGTGAGTGTCGGCGACGTGTCCAAGCGCATCCTGCTGGGCCGCAAGCTCCGGAGCAGCCAGCTCGGGGAGACCCTGCTGCCCAAGCGCATCGCCCTGCCGGTGTTCGCCAGCGACGCCCTCTCCTCGGTGGCCTACGCACCCGACGAGGTCTTCATCATGCTGGCGGTCGCCGGCGCGTCGACGTACGTCTGGTCGTGGAAGATCGGCCTCGCCGTCGCCGTCGTGATGCTCACCGTCGTGGCCAGCTACCGGCAGACCGTGCACGCGTACCCGTCGGGCGGCGGTGACTACGAGGTGGCCACGGTGAACCTGGGCCGCAACGCCGGCGTCACGGTGGCCAGCGCGCTGCTCGTCGACTACGTCCTCACCGTCGCGGTGTCGATCTCCTCGGCCGCGCAGTACGCCGCCGGCGCGATCCCGCCGCTGATCGGGCACGAGGCCACCGTCGGCGTCGTGGCCGTCGCGCTGCTGACCGCGATGAACCTCCGCGGCGTGCGTGAGTCCGGCGCCTTCTTCGCGGTGCCGACCTACCTCTTCATGGTCGCGATCCTCGGCATGTGCGCCTACGGCCTGCTGCGCCTGCTCGCCGGGGACCTGCCCGAGGCGGAGAGCGCGCACCTCGAGATCATGCCCCAGCCGGGCTGGGAGGAGCCGCTGACGCAGGTCGGCCTCATGTTCCTGCTCGCCCGCGCCTTCTCGTCCGGATGCGCGGCGCTGACCGGCGTCGAGGCGATCAGCAACGGGGTGCCGGCCTTCCGCAGGCCGAAGAGCCGCAACGCGGCCACCACGCTGCTCCTCCTGGGCCTGATCGCCATCACGATGATGATGAGCGTCATCGTGCTCGCCAAGCAGATGGCGATCCGCTACGTCGACCCCCACGAGCTCGATCGGCTCCGCACCGCCGCGGGCGGCGCGCTGCCCGACGGCTACGAGCAGCACCCGGTGATCGCGCAGATCGCGGCGGGCGTCTTCGACCACTTCTCGCCGGGCTTCTACTTCGTCGTGACGGTGACCGGCGTGATCCTGGTGCTCGCCGCCAACACCGCCTTCAACGGCTTCCCCGTGCTGGGCTCGATCCTCGCGCAGGACGGTCTCGCGCCGCGCTCGCTCGGGTCGCGCGGCGACCGGCTGGCCTACAGCAACGGCATCGTGTTCCTGGCCGCGATGTCGATCCTGCTGATCTGGGTCTTCGACGCCGAGACGACCAAGCTGATCCAGCTCTACATCGTCGGGGTGTTCGTCTCGTTCAACCTCAGCCAGCTCGGCATGATCCGCCACTGGACGCGGCACCTGCGGACCGAGCGCGACCCGGCGGCGCGCCGCCGGATGATGCGGTCGCGGGCCATCAACACCTTCGGACTGGGCATGACCGCGGTCGTGCTGGTCATCGTGCTCATCACCAAGTTCCTCGCCGGCGCCTGGATCACGATCCTGGCGATGGGCTTCTTCTTCCTCGTCATGCAGGCGATCGGCCGCCACTACGCGCGCGTCGAGCTCGAGCTGGCCGCCGACGAGCAGGACAAGGTGATGCCGACCCGCGTGCACGCGATCGTGCTGGCCGCCAGGCTGCACAAGCCGACCCTGCGCGCGCTCGCCTTCGCCCGCGCCACCCGGCCCAACGTGCTGGAGGCGATCTACGTCAGCATCGACCCCAAGGCCACCAGCCGCCTGCTCGAGGAGTGGGACGAGCGGCACCTCGACATCCCGCTCAAGGTGCTGCACTCGCCCTACCGGGAGGTCGTCCGCCCGATCGTGGAGTACACCCAGGAGATCCGACGGGCCAGCCCGCGCGGCGTCGTCGCGGTCTACATCCCCGAGTACGTGGTCGGCCACTGGTGGGAGCAGCTGCTCCACAACCAGACGGCGCTGCGGCTCAAGGGCCGGCTGCTGTTCACCCCGGGCGTGATGGTCATCTCCGTGCCCTACCAGCTGCGGTCCTCGCAGGCGGCGCAGGAGCGCGAGCTGCGCGACGACGTCCGCGTGCACGCCGGCGACCTGCGGCGCGGGCGGGTCGACTCCCGGGGCGGCTCCGAAAGGGGCGACGGCGCGTGAGCCGTGCCAACCGGCCCCGTCGCGCCCGCGGTCGCTCGCGGGTGGGGGAGCGCTTCGAGGTCGAGGTCGGTCCGGTGGCCCACGGCGGGCACTGCGTCGCCCGACTGCCCGAGCCGGAGCGACGGGTGGTGTTCGTGCGTCACACGCTGCCGGGCGAGCGGGTGGTCGTCGAGGTCACCGAGGGCACCGACGGCGACCGCTTCTGGCGCGGGGACGCCGTGGAGGTCCTGACCCCGTCCCCGGACCGCGTGGTCGCGCCGTGCCCCGTCGCGGGGCCGGGCCTCTGCGGCGGCTGCGACCTCCAGCACGTGGCCGTGCCGGCGCAGCGGGAGCTCAAGACCGCGGTCGTCCGCGAGCAGCTGGTGCGCCTGGGCGGGCTCGACGCCGACTCCCCGCTCGTGTCGGGCCTGCGCGTCGAGGCCGTCCCGGTCCCCGGCCGGGACGATGACGGCCTGCGCTGGCGCACCCGCCAGCGGTACGCCGCCATGCCCGACGGTCGTCCGGCGATGCGCGCCCACCGCTCCCACGACCTCGTGCCGCTGGCCGACTGCCCCATCGCGGCGGAGGGTGCCCGCCCGCCCTCCCGGCTGCCGGACCCGGTGGTCGAGGCGGGCGTGCCGCGCGCCTCGGAGGACACGGTGGTGCGCGAGGTCACCGCGGCCGGCAGCACGCACCCCTTTTCCGTCGCGGCGGACGGCTTCTGGCAGATCCACCCCGAGGCGCCGCGCGTGCTGGTGGAGGCGGTGCTCGACCTCCTCGACCCACAGCCCGGCGAGCGGTCGCTCGACCTCTACGCCGGCGTGGGACTGTTCGCCCGCTTCGTCGGGGAGGCCACCGGGGCCCGGGTGGTGGCGGTCGAGGCCGATCGCACCGCCTGCCGGCACGCCCGCGCGAACCTGTCGCCGCTGCGGCCGGCGGCGGTGGAGTGCGGCCCCACGGACCGGGTGCTGCGCTCGACCCTCGACGAGCCGTTCGACCTCGTGGTGCTCGACCCGCCCCGTGAGGGCGCCAAGCGGGTCGTGGTGGAGCAGGTCGTCGACCGCCGCCCCCGGGCCGTCGCGTACGTCGCCTGCGACCCCGCCGCGCTCGGCCGCGACGTGGCCATCTTCGCCGAGCACGGCTACGAGCTGACCGCCGTGCGGGCCTTCGACCTCTTCCCCATGACGCACCACGTCGAGTGCGTGGCGCTGTTGTCACGCACCAGGTAGTCCGCGAGGGTGACGGCATGGCTCGCTACGCCGTCAACCCGGAGGCCGTCGCGCACGCCCGCCGGCTCATCGACGCCCGGCAGTACGTCCTGGACAGCGACTGGGGCGCGGTGCAGCCGCGCGCAGAGTCCGAGAACGCCTACCTCGAACGGCACGGGTGGCAGGGCTACGGCCGCTGGTTCCTCGGGCTCACGGAGGACGCGAAGGAGCAGACGAAGGCGCGCCACGCCTTCGTCTACGGCGACCTCCGTCGAGTGCACCGCAGCGGCCTGATCGCCTGCGTCTACCGAGCCTCGGAGTGGCGGCACAAGGACGTCGAGCTCGCGGCCCACGACCTGCTCCAGCACCTGGACCGGACGGCCGGGATCACGTGACCTGCCGGGGCGATCGGGCCGCGGCACGCACGAGGCCTGCGAGCTCCGCGAGCGCCCGGGCGCGGTCGGCGGCGTCGACGACCGGCCAGCCTCGCTCGTCGGCGAGGCCGAGGAGCTGCCGCCTGCCGGCCAGCACCAGCTCGTCGCCGCCGCGCTGCTCGATGATGCGCGAGACGACCTCGGTGACCGGCGTGACGGCGCGTGAGCGGAGCCGGTCGAGCAGCACGTCCGGGGCGACGTCCAGCACCACGCCGACGTACGCCGCTCCGGCCTCGGCGGCGGCCGCCTCGAACCGCTCGACCTGCGCGGGCGTCACGATGAGCTGGGGGAGCACCACGTCGCGCCCCGTCCGCAGGTAGGCGGTGAGCAGCGCGAGGGCCGAGCTGCGCACGGCCTCGCCGGTGCCCACGAAGTCGTCCTCCCAGCCCGACACCCACGAGCGCAGCTCGTCGATGTCGCACAGGAGCGTGCCGGGGTGCGCCGCGGCGTGCCCGCGGGCCAGGGTGGACTTGCCGACGCCCGACGGCCCGTTGAGGTGGAGGAGGCTCGGCACGGCCGCGAGGCTACCGCCCGCCGCCGCTGCTCGGTGTGATATCTTGACGTCAAGATACTGCGACGCTTCGAACTAAGGGTCACCTGCCTTCCCGTCGTTCTGCCTCCGGCGGCAAGATGGACGTGAACCCGCGAACTCCCGAGGAGATGTGGCTGATGGCCAGTCAGGACAGCTTCGGTGCCAAGGGCACCCTGGACGTGGACGGACAGTCCTACGAGATCTACCGGCTCGACGCGGTCAAGGGCGAGGGCCTCGACGTCGACAGCCTGCCCTTCTCGCTGAAGGTGCTCCTGGAGAACCTGCTCCGCACCGAGGACGGCGCCGACATCACCGCCGACCACATCAAGGCCATCGCCGGCTGGGACGCCAGCGCGCAGCCCGACCAGGAGATCCAGTTCACGCCCGCACGCGTGATCATGCAGGACTTCACCGGCGTGCCGTGCGTGGTCGACCTCGCGACGATGCGCGAGGCCATGGCCGACCTGGGGGGCGACCCGACGAAGATCAACCCGCTCGCGCCCGCCGAGATGGTCATCGACCACTCCGTGATCGCCGACGTGTTCGGCTCCGCGGACGCCTTCGAGCGCAACGTCGAGATCGAGTACGAGCGCAACCGCGAGCGCTACCAGTTCCTGCGCTGGGGCCAGGGCGCCTTCGACGACTTCAAGGTGGTCCCGCCGGGCACCGGCATCGTCCACCAGGTCAACATCGAGCACCTCGCCCGCGTGGTCATGGTCCGCGACGGGGTCGCCTACCCCGACACCTGCGTCGGCACCGACTCCCACACCACGATGGTCAACGGCATCGGCGTGGTCGGCTGGGGCGTCGGCGGCATCGAAGCCGAGGCCGCGATGCTCGGCCAGCCGGTCTCGATGCTCATCCCGCGCGTGGTCGGCTTCAAGCTCTCCGGCGAGCTGCCCGAGGGCTCGACGGCCACCGACCTCGTGCTCACCATCACCGAGATGCTCCGCGAGCACGGCGTGGTCGGCAAGTTCGTCGAGTTCTACGGCGAGGGCGTCTCGGCCCTGCCGCTGGCCAACCGCGCCACCATCGGCAACATGAGCCCGGAGTTCGGCTCCACCATCGCCGTGTTCCCCATCGACGACCAGACGATCGACTACCTGCGCATGACCGGCCGCACCGACGAGCAGCTCGCGCTCGTCGAGGCGTACGCCAAGGAGCAGGGCCTCTGGCACGACCCGAGCGCCGAGCCGCGCTACAGCGAGCAGCTCGAGCTCGACGTCTCGACCGTCGTCCCGTCGCTCGCCGGCCCGAAGCGCCCGCAGGACCGCGTCGAGGTCTCGACCGCCAAGGCGGCCTTCCGCACCGCGCTGGCCGACTACGTCAGCGACGACCTGACCGGCGGGGAGGACCGCAAGCCCGGTGTGCCCCAGCAGGAGCAGCCCGCGGGCGTCGCGTCGAAGGTCGACGAGGCCTCGGCGGAGTCCTTCCCCTCCAGCGACTCGCCCGCCTCCAACGGCAGCGGCGGAGGCGGCAACGGCAACGGCTCGCCCGACCACTGGCAGGACCACGCCGTCGCTGCCGGCGACGACCGGCCCCGCAAGCCGACGACGGTCTCGCTCGACGGCCAGGAGGTCGACATCGACCACGGCGCGGTCGTGATCGCCGCGATCACTTCCTGCACCAACACCTCCAACCCCTCGGTGATGATCGGTGCGGCCCTGCTGGCCAAGAACGCCGTCGAGAGGGGCCTGTCGCGCAAGCCGTGGGTCAAGACGTCGCTCGCCCCGGGCTCCAAGGTGGTCTCCGACTACTACGACCGCGCCGGCCTCACGCCGTACCTCGACAAGCTCGGGTTCAACCTCGTCGGCTACGGCTGCACGACCTGCATCGGCAACTCGGGCCCGCTCATCCCCGAGGTCTCGGCGGCGGTCAACGAGGCCGACCTCGCCGTGGTGTCGGTGCTCTCGGGCAACCGCAACTTCGAGGGCCGGATCAACCCCGACGTGAAGATGAACTACCTCGCGTCGCCGCCGCTGGTGGTGGCCTACGCGCTGGCCGGCTCGATGGACGTCGACCTGTTCGAGGACCCGCTCGGCCAGGACTCCGAGGGCAACGACGTCTTCCTGCGCGACATCTGGCCCAGCCCGCAGGAGGTCGAGGCGACCATCGCCGAGGCGATCACCGCCGACATGTTCGGCTCCTCCTACGACGACGTCTTCAAGGGCGACGAGCGCTGGCAGTCGCTGCCCACCCCGACCGGCGACACGTTCGAGTGGGACGCGGAGTCGACCTACGTCCGCAAGCCCCCCTACTTCGACGGGATGCCCGACGAGCCCGAGCCGGTCACCGACATCGTCGGTGCGCGGGTCCTGCTCAAGCTCGGCGACTCGGTCACCACCGACCACATCAGCCCGGCCGGTGCCATCAAGAAGGACAGCCCGGCCGGCCGGTACCTCGCCGAGCACGGCGTCGAGCAGCGGGACTTCAACTCCTACGGCTCGCGCCGCGGCAACCACGAGGTCATGATCCGCGGCACGTTCGCCAACATCCGCCTGCGCAACCAGATCGCGCCGGGCACCGAGGGCGGCGTGACCAAGGACTTCACCCGCGACGGCGAGGTCACCAGCGTCTTCGAGGCGAGCCAGAACTACCAGGAGGCCGGCACCCCGCTGGTCGTGCTGGCCGGCAAGGAGTACGGCTCCGGCTCCTCGCGCGACTGGGCGGCCAAGGGCACGGCCCTGCTCGGGGTGAAGGCCGTCATCGCCGAGTCGTACGAGCGCATCCACCGCTCCAACCTCATCGGCATGGGCGTCATCCCGCTGCAGTTCCCCGAGGGCAAGACGGCCGACGACCTCGGCCTCACCGGCGCCGAGGTCATCTCGATCAGCGGCATCACCGAGCTCAACGACGGCACCACGCCGAAGACGGTGACGGTCAAGGTCGAGCCCGCCCCGGGCACCGACCAGGCCCACGGCGAGGCCAGCGAGTTCGAGGCCACCGTCCGCATCGACACCCCCGGTGAGGCGAACTACTACCGCAACGGCGGGATCATGCAGTACGTCCTGCGCAGCCTCCTGCGCGGGTGAGCGACCCCGCAGAGGTGTGGCGCGGCCGCGTCCAGCAGCAGCTGGACGCGGCCGGCCGCCCGCCGCTCGGCGACATGGCCGGCTGGGAGGTCTTCCCCTTCGAGCGCGACGGGCTGACGCCGAAGCCGCTGGGCGAGCGGGTCGTCCCCGAGCCGGACCGCTCGCGCCCGGCCGACCAGTGCGGCACCTGCCGGGCGCTGGCTCGTGACGACCTCGTCCTGCACACCGGCTCACGGCTCGCCGTGATCCGCCCCGGCGGCACCAGCCTGATGTTCGTGGCCAACGTCGTCGCCCGCGCGCACGAGCGGCTCGACGACCTCGACGACGACGCCGACGCCGAGCTCGGACGGCTGGTGGCCCGCACCTACCGCGCGCTGCGCGCCCTGCCGGGCGTGGGCAACGTCCAGGTGAGCAAGTGGGAGAACGGCGGTGGCCACCTCTCGGTCAACGTCCTCGCGCGGCCCCTCGGCGTCCTCGAGCTGCGGGGGTCCAACCTGCCGGTCTGGGCGGACATGCTCCCCGACATCCCGCAGGACGAGCTCGAGGCGCGCGCCGACGTCGTGCGCGCGGCGCTGGCCTGACATGGCGCACCCGGTGCTGCCCGAGGACGAGTCGCCGCCGGCGGGAGCGACCGCCGCCGTGGACGAGGCGCGCCCCCGTCGGCTGCCGCTCCTCCTCGCCGGCGTGGCCGCCGCCCTCGTGATGGGCGCGGCGCTCGTGGCCCCGCTCGTCGACCGGGCCCTGCGCGGTGACGAGCAGGCCCGGCGTGCCCTCGACCTGCGCCTGGTCCAGACGTGGGAGGTGACCGACCGCGCACACACGACCGGGGACGTCACCTACCCGCAGGACCCACCGGCGGGCGGCGCGCACCACCCGGTGTGGCTGGCCTGCGGCGTCTACGACGAGCCCGTCCGCGACGAGAACGCCGTCCACGACCTCGAGCACGGCTCGGTCTGGATCACCCACGACCCGGACCTCCCGGCCGACGACCTGCAGCGGCTCGCCGAGCAGCTGCCCGACAACGGCATCATGTCGCCCCGAGACGGACTGCCCTCGCCGGTGGTCGTCACGGTCTGGGGCGCCCAGCTGCGGCTCGACGGGGCGGACGACGCTCGCCTCGGGTTGTTCCTCGAGGAGTACGGCGACGGGCACACCGCCCCCGAGCTCGGCGTGAGCTGCCGCGGCGGCACGCCGGACCCCCAGGGGGAGCTGCCCGGGCAGGGCACCAACGCCTGACCGGCTGCGCGTGGAGCGCGAGCGGGGAGGGCCGGCGCGCGGGGGAGCGCCGCAGCGCTAGCGTGGTCGGCATGATCGTCGCCTTCTCCCTCTCGCCCATGTCCAGCGACCCGAGCGGGTCCGTCACCGAGGCCGTCGCGGCGGCCGTCCGGGTCGTGCGCGAGTCGGGCCTGCCGCACGAGACCAACGCGATGTTCACCAACATCGAGGGGGAGTGGGACGAGGTGATGGCGGTCGTGAAGCAGGCCGTCGACGTCGTCGCGGCGGTGTCGCCCCGCGTGGGCCTGGTGCTCAAGGCCGACATCCGCCCGGGATACGTGGGCCAGCTCACCGCGAAGGTGGAGCGCATCGAGCAGGCGCTGCGGGAGGGCTGAGGTGCACAGCGAGACCCGCTCCTACCGCACCGGCGGCGAGGAGGTCGTGCTCGACCTGACCGACGACGCCGCCGAGGTGGCCGCCGGCCGGGGTGACGGCCTGCTCCACGTCTTCGTCCCCCACGCGACGGCCGGCATCGCGATCATCGAGACGGGGTCCGGCTCCGACGACGACCTGCTGTCGGCGCTCGCAGACCTGCTGCCGGCCGACGACCGGTGGCGGCACCGGCACGGGTCCCGGGGCCACGGGCGGTCGCACGTGATGCCGGCGATCGTGCCTCCGCACGCCACGGTGCCCGTGCTCGACGGTCGGCTCGCGCTCGGCACCTGGCAGAGCATCTGCCTGGTCGACCTCAACATCGACAACGCCGAGCGAGAGGTGCGCTGGTCCTTCCTCCGTGGCTGATGGAGATATCGCACACGTGTTCGATATCCTGAGCCGGTGTTCCCACCGCCGCAGCCGCGCCAGCGGCCGACCCCGCCCGAGGGGCACCGGGGGGTGGCGCCGCCGGGCTGGCCGAGGCAGGTCCGTCCGCCCGACGCACCGGACTGGGAGGCCACGGCGGCCAGCTGGTTGCTCGACCTGTGCCCGCCCGACTACCGCCGGTTCACGGGCCTGCGCCGGCACGTCGTCGTGCTGGCGCGGTTCGCCGTCCTGCACGTCGAGGCCCAGCAGCTCGCCACGCGTCGGGGGCTCAGCGAGATCCGCGGCGACCTGAAGGACGTCGCCGACGAGGCCGTCGTCCGGGCCGCGGTGCAGACCTTCCAGCTCGAGGACGCCCGCCTGCTCGGCGTACGCCGCGAGGTCGGCCTCGTCGAGGAGGCGCTGCGGGGACGTCGCTACCGGGTGCGGATGTGAGGGCCGGCCACGGTCGGGCGGTGCACCGCTGCGTCGTCGTGCGCCTCGACGACCACTTCTACGCCAGCATGGCGCCATGACCTCCGCGCCGACGCTCACCGTCCACCCCGTCCCGGCCATGGGGGCCGAGGACGTCCTCGTCACTCCCGACGGCCTCGTCCACACCGGCACCGAGGACGGGGCGATCTGGGCCCTCGACCCGGCCACCGGCAGCACCCGTCGTGTGGCCGACACCGGCGGTCGGCCGCTCGGCCTAGAGCTCCTCGGGAGCGGACACCTCCTGGTGTGCGACGCGCACCGCGGGCTGCTGCGGGTCTCGCCCACCTCGGGCTCGGTGGAGGTGCTGGTCGACCGGGTCGAGGGGCGCGCGATGCGCTTCTGCAACAACGCCGCGGTCGCTGCCGACGACACGATCTGGTTCAGCGACTCCTCCCTCCACCACGGCGTCGAGGAGTGGAGGGCCGACTTCGTCCGGAACACCCGCACCGGCCGGCTCCTGCGCCGCGACCCCGTCGGCACCGTCACGGTGGCGCTCGACGGGCTCGCCTTCGCGAACGGCGTCGCGCTGTCCGCGGACGAGTCCTACGTGTGCGTGGCCGAGTGCCGCGGCCGCACCGTCGTGCGCCTCTGGCTCACCGGTCCGCGGGCGGGGGAGCGCGACCACCTCGTCACCGACCTCCCGGGCTACCCCGACAACATCAGCCGCGGCAGCGACGGCCTCATCTGGGTGAGCGTCGCGAGTCCCGTCAACGGCCTGGTGGAGCGGCTCGGGCGGGCCCCGATGGCCCTGCGCCGGGCGATCACCCGGATCCCCGAGTCGTGGCAGCCCGGGCCGGCGCGGACGATCCGCGTGCAGGCGTACGCCGACGACGGCCGGCTGGTCCACGACCTCGACCTCGCCCCGCCGGAGCAGGGGCCGGGCTACCACATGGTCACGGGGGTCCGCGAGCACGACGGGAGGATCTGGATGGGCAGCCTCCACGAGCCGGCGGTGGCCGTCCACGACCAGGCATGAAATAGACTCGGCCGACATGTCACTCCTCGACTCGATCGCGACCCCGGGCGACCTCCGGGCGCTCTCGTCGGAGCAGCTGGACGAGCTGGCCGCCGAGATCCGCGACGTCATGATCCGCACGGTCGCGACCAACTCCGGGCACCTCGGCCCCAACCTGGGCGTCGTGGAGCTGACCCTGGCCATCCACCGCGTCTTCGACTCCCCCCGCGACCGCGTGGTCTTCGACACCGGGCACCAGTCCTACGTCCACAAGCTCGTCACCGGGCGCCACGCCGACTTCGCGACCCTGCGCAAGGAGGGCGGCGTCAGCGGCTACCCGAGCCGGGCCGAGTCCGAGCACGACATCGTCGAGAACTCCCACGCGTCCACCTCGCTGTCCTACGCCGACGGGCTCGCCAAGGCGTACGCCATCCGCGGCGAGGACCGCCACGTCGTCGCGGTCATCGGCGACGGCGCCCTGACCGGCGGCATGGCGTGGGAGGCGCTCAACAACATCGCCATCGCCAGGAGCAGCCGCCTGGTCATCGTGGTCAACGACAACGAGCGGTCCTACACCCCGACGATCGGCGGGCTGGCCACGGCGCTCACCTCGCTGCGCACGAACCCGCGCTACGAGCAGGTCCTCGACCTGGTCAAGAAGCGCCTCAACGCCGTCCCGGGCGTCGGGCACGCGGCCTACGATGCGCTGCACGCGGTCAAGAAGGGCATGAAGGACGCGCTCGCACCGCAGGGGCTCTTCGAGGACCTCGGCCTGAAGTACGTCGGGCCCGTTGACGGCCACGACCGCGCCGCCATGGAGCAGGCGCTCGCCAACGCCAAGCGCTTCAACGGTCCCGTGATCGTCCACGCCATCACCCGCAAGGGCCAGGGCTACGACCCGGCGCTGCGGCACGAGGCCGACCAGTTCCACGCACCCGGCCCCTTCGACGTCCAGACCGGTGCGGAGAAGCCGAAGGGCAAGATCTGGACCGACCACTTCTCCGAGGCGATCGTCGACCTCGGCAGTCGCCGCGAGGACGTCGTCGCGATCACCGCCGCGATGATGCACCCGGTCGGGCTCGACGTGTTCGCCCAGAGGTTCCCCGAGCGCACCTTCGACGTTGGCATCGCCGAGCAGCACGCCGTCACCTCCGCCGCGGGCCTCGCGATGGGCGGCCTGCACCCCGTCTTCGCGGTCTACGCCACCTTCCTCAACCGCGCCTTCGACCAGGTGCTGATGGACGTGGCCCTGCACAGGTGCGGCGTCACCTTCGTCCTCGACCGCTCGGGTGTCACCGGTGACGACGGCGCGAGCCACAACGGCATGTGGGACATGTCGATCCTGCAGGTCGTGCCCGGCCTCCGGCTCGCGGCCCCACGCGACGTGACCCGCCTCCACGAGCTGCTCGAGGAGGCCGTGCAGGTCGACGACGCCCCGACGGTCGTGCGGTTCCCGAAGGGCCCACCGCCCGCCGACGTCCCGGCCGTCGACCGCGTCGGCGGCGCCGACGTGCTGGTCCGCGAGGGCGAGCGCGACGTGCTCATCGTCGCGGTCGGCTCGATGGCGACCACCGCCGTCGAGGTGGCGTCCCGCCTGGTCGACCAGGGCATCGGCGTCACGGTGGTCGACCCGCGCTGGGTCAAGCCCGTCGACCCCGCCGTGATCGACCTCGCGCGCGAGCACCGCCTCGTGGTGAGCGTCGAGGACAACGGCCGCGTCGGCGGCTGCGGGGCGGCGCTCCTGCAGGCGCTCAACGACGCCGACGTGGGTACGCCCTTCCGCCTGCACGGCATCCCGCAGGAGTTCCTCGACCACGCCAAGCGCGACGCCATCCTGGCCCGCATCGGCCTCGACGCCCAGACGATCGCCCGCGCCGTCGTGGAGGACGTCACCGCCCTCGACGGCGGCCCGACGCTGGTCCAGGTCGACCACACCGCCTGACCGCGCCCGGACCCCACCCGACTCGACGGTGGGGACGCCCGCGCCCTAGGTTGCAGGGATGAGCGTCTTCCGCACCAAGTCCGTCGAGCAGTCGATCGCCGAGACCGAGGCCCCCGAGCACCGCCTGAGGAAGAACCTCGGTGCGCTGGACCTGACCATCTTCGGCGTCGGCGTGATCATCGGCGCCGGCATCTTCGTCTACACCGGCCAGGTGGCGGCGACCAACGCCGGTCCCGCGATCGCGGTGTCGTTCCTCATCGCCGGCCTCGCGTGCGCCCTCGCCGCCCTCTGCTACGCCGAGTTCGCCTCCACCGTGCCGGTCGCCGGCAGCGCGTACACGTTCTCCTACGCCACCTTCGGCGAGCTGATCGCGTGGATCATCGGCTGGGACCTGGTGCTGGAGTTCACCGTCGGCGCCTCGGCGCTCGCGGCCGGGTTCTCCGGCTACCTCCAGAACGTGCTGGAGGGCACGCCGCTCGAGGTGCCGGCGTCGCTCGCCTCGGCCAGCGACGGCATCGTGAACCTGCCGGCCGTGCTCATCTCGCTGCTCGTCGCGGCCGTCCTGATCGGCGGCATCAAGCTCTCGAGCCGGGTCAACCAGGTCGTCGTCGCCATCAAGCTGGGCGTCGTGGCGCTGGTCATCGTGATGGGCATCGGCTACGTCAAGGCGGCCAACTACACGCCGTTCGTCCCGCCGAGCCAGCCCACCGGCGACGCCGAGGGCAGCTTCTGGTCCTTGCCCCTCGTGACCTCGATCTTCGGCCTCGAGCCCGCCGTCTTCGGGATCGCCGGCGTGATCGCCGGTGCCGCCATCGTGTTCTTCGCCTTCATCGGCTTCGACGTCGTCGCGACCACCGCCGAGGAGACCCGCAACCCGCAGCGCGACGTCCCGATCGGCGTCCTCGGGTCGCTCGCGATCGTGACCGTGCTCTACATCGCCGTCTGCTTCGTGGTGACCGGCATGCAGAACTACACCGACATCGACCCCGCCGACGCCGCGCCCCTGGCGACCGCCTTCGACGCGGTCGGCGTCGAGTGGATCGGCAACGTCATCGCGGTCGGCGCCACCATCGGTCTCACCGTGGTCGTCCTCATCCTGATGATGGGCCAGACCCGGGTCGCCTTCGCGATGGCCCGCGACGGGCTGCTGCCCACGTCGCTGGCCAAGGTCCACCCCACCTTCGGCACGCCCTACCGCATCACCGCCATCACCGGCATCGGCGTCGCCCTGCTGTCCGGCTTCGTCGACTTCGAGACGCTCGGCCACCTCGTCTCGATCGGGACGCTGTTCGCCTTCGTCCTCGTCTCGATCGGCGTCGTCGTGCTGCGACGCACCCGTCCCGAGCTGCCGCGCGCGTTCCGCACCCCGGCGGTGTCCGTCGTCGCGACGCTCTCGGTGCTCCTGTGCTTCTACCTGATGCTCAACCTGACCGGCGAGACCTGGGTGCGGTTCCTGGTCTGGATGGCGATCGGCCTGGCCGTGTACGTCCTCTACGGCCGCTCGCACAGCCGCCTCGGTCGCGGCGAGCTCGCCGGCACCCGGCCCGTCGACGTGCCCGCGGACCCCGGCGCCTGATCGTCGTACGGCCGACGCTGGCCGCGCCGCGGCCCCCGGCTGCTGCCCCCGCTGGGGCGGTGCGTGGTGCAGGTTCTGCCGCTCGGGAACCTGTCTCACGCACCGCTGCCGGGGCGTGCGGGTGTGGGGCGGTGCGTGGTGCAGGTTCTGCGGCTGGGAAACCTGCCTCACGCACCGCTGCGGCGTGCGGGTGTGGGGCGGTGCGTGGTGCAGGTTCTGCGGCTCGGGAACCGTGTCTCACGCACCGCTGCGCGGGCGTGCGGACGTCGGGCGGTGCGTGGTGCAGGTTCTGCGGCTCGGAAACCTGCCTCACGCACCGCTGCCGGGGCGTGCGGGTGTGGGGCGGTGCGTGGTGCAGGTTCTGCGGCTCGGGAACCTGCCTCACGCACCGCCCCGCGGGCAAGCCTCAGTGGAAGCGGCGCCCGGTCGCCTTCTCCGCGATGCCGGTGACGTCGAGCATGAACGTCAGCCCGCCGTTCCAGAACGAGAAGCCCGCGCCGGTGATCATCGCCAGGTCGATGTCCTGCGGGGCCGCGACGACGCCCTCGTCGAGCATCAGCCGGGCCTCCTCGGCCAGGCCGGCGAGCGTCCTCTCGCGGACCTCGTCGGCGGTGAGGACCACCGGCGAGCCCGGCTTCTCGAGCAGCGCCTCGACCTCGGGGTCGAGCCGGCCGTCGGGGCCGTAGTACGCGGTCTTGCGCGCCGCCACGATCCGCTCGAGCGCGGGGGAGACGTGGAAGCGGTCGGGAAAGGCGGCGGCCAGCGTCTCGTTGTTGTGCAGCGCGATGGCCGGGCCGACGAGCGACAGCAGCACGAACGGCGGCATGGGGGCGATGCCGGCGAAGGCGCCGTCGGCGACCTCGACCGGCGTGCCCTCGTCGACGATCCGGGCGACCTCGCTCATGAACCGGCCGAGGAGCCGGTTGACGATGAACGACGGGCTGTCCTTGACGAGGATGGTCGTCTTCTTCAGCGCCTTGCCGGTGGCGAACGCCGTGGCGAGCGTCGCGTCGTCGGTGGCCTCGCCCTTGACGATCTCCAGCAGCGGCATGACCGCGACGGGGTTGAAGAAGTGGAAGCCCACGACCCGTTCGGGGTGCTCGAGGTCGGCGGCCATCTCGGTGATCGACAGCGACGAGGTGTTCGTGGCCAGCACGCACTCGGCGGAGACGACCTTCTCGACGTCGGCGTAGACGCTCTTCTTGACCGCCATCTCCTCGAACACGGCCTCGATCACGAAGTCCGCGTCGCCGAAGGCGACCTGCTTGTCGGTCTCGCCCGACACCAGCGCCTTGTGGCGATTGGCCTTGTCCTGGTTGATCCGGCCCTTCGCGAGGAGCTTGTCGATCTCGGCGTGCACGTAGGCGACGCCGTTGTCGGCGCGCTGCTGGTCGAGGTCGGTGAGCACGACCGGCACCTCGAGGCGACGTACGAGGAGCAGCGCCAGCTGGCTGGCCATGAGGCCGGCACCCACGATGCCGACCTTGGTGACCGGCCGGGCGAGGGACCGGTCGGGCGCGCCGGCGGGGCGCTTCGCCCGCTTCTGCACGAGGTCGAACGCGTAGAGCGAGGCGAGCAGCTCGGGGGTCTGCGAGAGCGCCTCGAGCGCGTCGTCCTCGGCCGCGAAGCCGGCGTCGCGATCGGTGTCGCGGGCGGCCGCGATGAGCTCGACGGCCTTCGCCGCCGCCGGGGAGCCGCCGCCGGTCTTCGCGGCGACGATCGCTCGTGCCCGCTCGATCGCGGCGTCCCACGCCTCGCCGCGGTCCACCTCGGGACGTTCGACGACGACCTCGCCACGGACCACCGACGCAGCCCACAGCAGCGACTGCTCGAGGAAGTCGGCCCCGCTGAACACCGCGTCGGCGAGGCCGAGCTCGTGTGCCGCCGTGCCGGTGAGCGTCCGGCCCTGGTTGAGCGGGTTCTCCAGGATCAGCGTGACCGCCGTGTCGGCGCCGACGAGGTTGGGCACCAGCCACGCGCCGCCCCAGCCCGGGACGAGCCCGAGCATGACCTCCGGCAGGCCCAGCGCGGGAGCGGAGTCCATGACCGTGCGGTAGGTGCAGTGCAGGGCCACTTCCAGACCGCCGCCGAGCGCGAGCCCGTTGATCAGGCCGAACGACGGCTTGCCGCCGTCCTGCAGCTTGCGGAAGACCGCGTGACCGAGCTCGGCGACGGTCCGTACGGCGTCGGGGCCGCCGCCCTGGATGGCGGTCAGGTCCGCACCGGCCGCCAGGATGAACGGCTTGCCGGTCACCGCGATCGCGTCGATCGCGTCGTCGGCGAGAGCCGCGTCGATCGCCGTGTCGAGCGCGAGCAGCGAGGCGGGGCCGAACGTGTTGGGCTTGGTGTGGTCCTCGCCGTTGTCGAGGGTGATCAGCCCGAAGGTCGCGCCGGGCAGCGCGACCGTGCGCAGGTGCGCCTGCGTCACGCGCTCGGCGTCGGAGACGATCGCGCGGGCGCGCTCGAAGATGTCGGTGCTCACTTGATCTCTCCCTCGTCCGAGCCGGCGCCGGTCCAGTGCGGGTTCTCCCAGATCACGGTGCCGCCCATCCCGATGCCGATGCACATGGTGGTGAGCCCGTAGCGGGCCTCGGGGCGCTCCTCGAACTGGCGCGCCAGCTGGGTCATCAGGCGGACGCCGGACGAGGCGAGCGGGTGGCCTACGGCGATCGCGCCGCCGTAGGCGTTCACGCGGGCGTCGTCGTCGGCGATGCCGAAGTGCTCGAGGAAGGCCAGCACCTGGACGGCGAACGCCTCGTTGACCTCGAACGCGTCGATGTCGTCGATGGTCAGGCCGGCGAGGTCGAGCGCCTTCTGGGTCGCGGGGATGGGGCCGGCGCCCATCACCTCGGGCGCGACGCCGACGAAGGCGTAGGTCACCAGGCGCATCTTCACGGGCAGGCCCAGCTCGCGTGCGGTCGCCTCGTCGGCCAGCAGCGCGGCGGTGGCACCGTCGTTGAGGCCGGCGGCGTTGCCCGCCGTGACGTTGCCGGAGGAGCGGAAGGGGGTCTTGAGACCCGCGAGCGACTCCAGCGTGGTCTCCGGACGCATCGGCTCGTCGACGGTGGCCAGGCCCCAGCCGGCGTCGGCCGAGCGGGTGGCGACCGGGACGAGGTCGGGCTGGATCCGGCCCGCGTCGTAGGCGGCCTTCGTCTTCTGCTGGCTGCGCACGGCGTACGCGTCCACGCGCTCGCGCGTGATGGTGGGGTAGCGGTCGTGCAGGTTCTCCGCGGTCTTGCCCATCACGAGGGCGTCGGGGTCGACGATCCGCTCGGACAGGATGCGCGGGTTGGGGTCGACGCCCTCGCCCATCGGGTGGCGGCCCATGTGCTCGACGCCGCCGGCGATCGCCACGTCGTAGGCACCGAAGGCGATGCCGGAGGCGGTGGTGGTGACGGCGGTCATCGCGCCGGCGCACATGCGGTCGATCGAGTAGCCCGGGACGCTCTGCGGCAGGCCGGAGAGCAGCGCGGCGGTGCGCCCGATGGTCAGGCCCTGGTCGCCGATCTGGGTGGTGGCGGCGACCGCGACCTCGTCGACGCGCTCGGGCGGCAGGGAGGGGTTGCGGCGCATCAGCTCGCGGATGCACTTGATGACGAGGTCGTCGGCGCGCGTCTCGGCGTACTGGCCCTTGGCCTTGCCGAACGGGGTGCGCACGCCGTCGACGAAGACGACCTCACGCTGAGGACGGGACACGGGCTGCTCCCAGGGTCGGAGGGGACGGGTGCGCTCACGTTACCTTCGGGTAACAACGGCTGCCCACGAAGACGGGTGTGTGTCAGGTCACTCCGCGCGGGTCACTAGGGTGGGGCGCATGGCCGACCGACTCGTGCACATCGTCGACGACGCCGAGGTGCTCGCCGACGCCGGCGACCTGACCCTGGTCGTCGTGCTTACCGGGTTCCTCGACGCCGGCAAGTCCGCGGAGCTCGCAGCGACCCACCTCGCGGGGCTCTCCGACGGGGGCAAGGTCGTGGCGACCTTCGACGTGGACTCGCTGCACGACTACCGCGCGCGCCGGCCCCCGCTCTCCTTCGTGCGCGACCACTACGCCGACTACGAGGCGCCGAGACTGGTGGTCCGCGCCCTGCGCGACACGGGTGGTACGCCCTTCCTGCTGCTCGCCGGCCCGGAGCCGGACATCCGCTGGGAGGCCTTCGCGCGTGCGGTGCGCGAGGTCGTCGACCACTTCGGGGTCTCCCGGACGGTGAGCCTGGGGGCGGTGCCGATGGCCGTGCCGCACACGCGTCCGATCGCGATCACCCCCCACGCCAACCGCCCCGACCTGGTGCCGGGCAAGAGCCCCTGGCAGGGCGAGCTGCGGGTCCCCGCCAGCGCCCAGGCGCTCCTGGAGGTCCGGCTGGGGGAGTGGGGCCTCGACGCGCTCGGCTTCGTCGCGCACATCCCGCACTACCTGGCGCAGATGGAGTACCCGCAGGCGGCCCTGGTGCTGCTGGAGCACCTCGAGATCGGGGGGCGGCTCACCGTCGACCTCGGTGAGCTGCGCGAGGCGGCCGAGATCACCGAGACCGAGGTGGACCGCTACCTCTCCACGCACGACGAGGTCGGCGAGGTCGTCCGCGGGCTGGAGCAGCAGTACGACTCCTTCCGCGAGGCCGAGGCCAGCGGCTCCTCGCTCCTGGCCGGCGACGGTCCGCTGCCGACCGGCGACGAGATCGGCAGCGCCTTCGAGGCCTTCCTCGCCGACCTCGACGACCAGTCGAGGGACCCCTTGAAGGACAACGACACCGACCCGGGCTGGGAGGAGCGCTGATGGCGGGGAGTGCTGCCGAGCTGGCCGGCCTGCTCGACCTCGAGCCGCTCGAGGTCGACCTCTTCCGCGGCTCGCAGGCGCGCACGACGCGTCAGCGGGTCTTCGGCGGACAGGTGGCCGCGCAGGCCGTGGTCGCAGCCACCCGCAGCGTCGACGGCGACTTCGTCCTGCACTCGCTGCACTCGTACTTCCTGCGGCCCGGCGACACCACCGTGCCGATCGTCTACGACGTGGAGCGCATCCGCGACGGCCGGTCCTTCATCACCCGCCGCGTCTCGGCGCGCCAGCACGGCCGACCGATCTACTACATGACCGCGAACTTCCAGGTCCCCGAGCCGGGGCTCGAGCACCAGGACCGGATGCCCGAGGTGCCCGCGCCCGAGCACGGACTGCCGCTGATCGAGCTCGCCCGCGCTCAGGGCCCCGAGACCGCCCAGGACTGGGAGCGGGAGTGGGCCGCTCTCGACGTGCGCCACGTCGGCATCACCGGCCAGGGCATCGACGACGACACCGAGCACACGGCCCGCGCCCGGCTCTGGATCAGGGTCGACGGGACGCTCGCCGACGACCCGACCGTCCAGCAGGCGGCGTTCACCTACGCCAGCGACCTCACGCTGCTCGGCGCCGCGCTGGTCCCGCACGGCATGACCATCGCATCGCCGCGCCTGCAGCCGGCGTCGCTGGACCACACGATCTGGTTCCACCGTCCGTTCCGTGCCGACGACTGGTGGCTCTACGACCAGTTCTCCCCGTTCGCCGGTGGCGCCCGCGGACTCGCGCTCGCCCGCGTCTTCTCGCGGTCCGGCGACCTGGTCGCGACCGTCGCGCAGGAGGGCCTGATCCGGGTCCGCGAGCCCCGCACATAGCATTACATCGTTGTAATTCGTCGCATTTGGGTGACGGGCGTGTCGCGCGGCCCGTAACCTGTGATCGCTCATGTGGCGATTGGGGCTGCCGTGACTGCCGTGCACTCATGTGGTGCATGGCATCCAGCCGGCCCCGAGCGCCCTCCGCTCGACACCCGTGACGAGGACGCTCACCGATGGGTCCTGCCCCGCGTACGACTGCCCGTACGACTGCTCGTACGACCCCGCGCGCGACGACGCTGGTGGCCGCCGCGGCCGCCCTCGCGCTGCTCGCTCCCGCCGCCCCGGCGACCGGTGCGCGCCGGGCGGCGCCCGTGACGGCGTTCCAGATGCCCTTCCCGTGCGGGGAGACCTGGACGGGCTCGACCCGGCCGGGGCACAGCCCGAGCGTCAACGCGGTCGACTGGAACCGCAACCCCGACCTCGGCGCACCGGTCGTGTCCGCCGCTGCGGGCGTGGTGACGGCGGCGTACGCCACGCCGCGCGGCGGCTACGGGCGCTGGGTCGTCATCGACCACGGCAACGGCGAGAGCACGCTCTACGCCCACCTGGCCAGCGTGGTCGTCGCCGTCGGCCAGCGTGTCGACCAGGGCGCGATGATCGGCACGCTCGGTGACAGCGGCAACTCCTCCGGATCGCACCTGCACTTCGAGGAGAAGAGCGGCCGCAGCGTGGTGCCCGCGTGGTTCAACGGCAGCGAGTTCCGCAGCGGCGCCCAGACCTCCCGCAACTGCGTGGACGTCCCCCTGGCGGGCAACTTCGCCGGCGACCGTGCCTCGGAGATCGCGGTGTTCCGTCGGGCCCGCAAGTCCTCGTTCATCGTCCACGTCGCCGGTGCCGCACCCCTCACCGTCAGGTTCGGCAAGGCGTACGACGAGCCGCTGCTCGGCGACTGGAACGGCGACGGGCGGCTCGACGTGGGCGTGCGGACGCCGCGCAAGAGCAAGTTCAAGCTCAAGACGCCGAGCGGCATCGTCAAGGTGAGGTGGGGCGTGCCCTCCGACATCCCGGTCAGCGGTGACTGGAACGGCGACGGCAGCACCGAGATCGGCGTCCGGCGCGCGGCCGAGGGGACGTTCCACCAGCGGATGCCCGACGGCTCGGCCGTCCAGGTGTGGCTCGGCGACGCCGACGACCTGCCGGTCACCGGCGACTGGGACGGCAACGGCACGACCGACCTCGGCGTGTACGACCAGGCCACGGCCACCTTCACGCTGCGCAGCGTGGACGCCGCCGGGCTGTCCGTGCTGGAGGTCGTGCAGTTCGGCGCGGCAGGCGACCTCCCCGTGACGGGCGACTGGAACGGCGACGGCGTCACCGACCTCGGTGTGTGGTCGCCCGCGACGGCGACCTTCACCCAGGGAGTGGGACGGGCGCCGACGTCGGCCAGGCGCCCGCTCAGGACCGTGCGGTTCGGCACGCCCCGCGGCTGAGCCGCTCGACGCCCCGGCGGCCCGGGCGGAGCGTCCGGCCCCGCCTCGGGCGGAGCCTCAGGCGGGGCGCGTGCGACCGAGCAGGTGCGGCGCGCCGTCCCGGGGGCTCGTCACCGCGAACGTCCACCCCGCGTCGTCGCGCCGGGCCGCGTAGGCCACCGTGCCGGGCAGGAACACCGGCTTGCGGAAGGCCACCTCCGCGGTCACGGCCGCCGGCAGCCGGTTCTCGATCGCGGCGATCGACCGGGCCTTGGTCCACATGCCGTGCGCGATCTGGCGCCGGAACCCGAGCGCCCTGGCGGTGACGGGGTAGAGGTGGATCGGGTTGGCGTCGCCCGACACCGCGGCGTACGTGCGCCCGAGGCCGGCGGGCAGCCGCCACTCGACGCCCCCGACGGGCGGGTCGAGGACCTCGATGCCCGGCGCCGGGTCGCCGTCGACGGAACGCCCGCGGCGCAGGTACGTCGACGTCGACTCCCACACCGTCTCGCCGCCGGCCACCACTGCGGTGACGAAGTCGAGAAGCACGCCCTTCGCGTGGGGACGCGGTGCCCCCACCGAGGTCGTGACGTCGAGGGACTCGCCGACGCCGATGGCGCGGTGCGCGGTGATCGCGTTCTCGACGTGCACCATGCCGATGGCGGGGTAGGGGAACGCGGGGTCGCCCATGATCGCCATGTGCAGCGGGAAGGCGAGCATGTGCGGGTAGGTCAGCGGCACGACGTCGCGGCGCGGGAACCCGCACACCGCGGCGTACGCGTCGACCCGGCCGCGCTCGGCGACGACGGCCTCACGCGCGTACGCCAGTCCGGAGAAGTCGCGAGCGGACCCCTTGCGCACGCCGGGGAGCCGGTTGACGCCCGGCACGACGGGCAGCGCCGCGCGGAGCAGCGTGGTGAGGCCGCCGGGCTCGCCCGTGAGCTGCCTGACCTCCGGCGCGGTCGCCATCAGGCGCCCAGCATCATCTGGCCGCACACCCGCACCACGTTGCCGTTGACGGCACCGGAGCCGGGGCTGGCGAACCACGCGATGGTCTCGGCCACGTCGACCGGGAGCCCGCCCTGGGCGAGGGCGTTGAGGCGCTGGCCGACCTCGCGGGTGGCGAAGGGCACCGCCGCCGTCATCTGGGTGATGATGAAGCCGGGTGCCACCGCGTTGACCGTGATGCCGTCGGCGAGCTCGTCGCGCAGGCTGTCCACCAGTCCGATGACGCCCGCCTTGGACGTGGCGTAGTTGGTCTGGCCGACGTTGCCCGCGATGCCGGCGATCGAGGCCACGCCGACGATCCGGCCGCCCGGGTTGACCACGCCCGCGTCGAGGAGCTCGCGGGTGATGAGCTCGGGGGCGGTGAGGTTGACCGCGATGACGCTGCTCCAGCGGTCCGCCGCCATGTTCGCGAGCCTCCGGTCGCGGGTGATGCCGGCGTTGTGCACGACCACGTCCACGCCGCCGTGGTGCTCGCGCAGGTGGTGGGCGATGCGCTGGGGCGCGTCCTTGGCGGTGATGTCGAGCACGAGGTGGTCGCCGTCGAGCTCGGCCATCAGGGTCTGCAGCTCGCTCGCGGCCTGGGGCACGTCGAGGCCCACGACGCTCGCGCCGTCGCGGTGCAGGACGCGGGCGATCTCCTCGCCGATGCCGCGGCTGGCGCCGGTGACGAGCGCAACCTTGCCGGCCAGCGGGCGGGTCCAGTCGGCCACCTCGTCGGTCGTGGTCGCCCCGTGGGCGCCGATGCGGACCACCTGGCCCGACACGTACGCCGACTTCGGCGACAGGAGGAAGCCCAGCGTCGAGGCGACGGCGCCGTCGGCGGCGGGCGCGACGTACACGAGCTGGACCGTGCCGCCGCGGCCGACCTCCTTGCCGAGGCTGCGCGTGAAGCCCTCCAGCGCGCGCTGGGCGATGCGCTCGGAACCGCTCCGCTGCTCCGGCGGCGTGCCGAGCACGACGATCCGGGGGCAGGACTCCAGCCGCCGCAGGAGCGGGGTGAAGAACTCCTGCAGCGCGACGAGGCCGGAGGTGTCGGTGATCCCGGTCGCGTCGAAGACCAGGGCCTTCGCGCGGGCGCCCTCCTCGAGCGTCGTGGCAGACGCGATGCCGAGTCCGTCGAGCGTGGCGGGCAGGGTGGCCGTCAGCCGGCCGGTGCCGCCGAGCACGACGAGGCCGTCGACGAGCGCGTCGCCCCCGGCCCAGCGCTCGAGCGCGACGGGGTTCGGCAGGCCGAGGTTCTTCACGACCAGCCGGCCGATCGGGGAGGACGCGAAGCCCTGGTAGCGGTCACTCATGGTGGCGGTGTCCTTGTCGTGGGTCGAGGTCGAGGTCGGGTCGAGGTCGGGTCGTGCGGAGAGGGGGACGTGCGGGCGCCGGGTGCGGGACATGTAACTCGGAGTGCAACTCACCGTCCACTTTTCGTGACGTGGACCTCACCCCGTTGGCGCGGGGCGCGCCACCGGCAAGGATAGGAACATGCAGCCCACCACTCGTCCCGTCGCTGTCGTCGGCGGCAACCGCATCCCGTTCGCACGGTCCAACACCGTCTACGCCGGGGTCTCCAACCAGGAGATGCTGACCGCGGCGATCGACGGGCTCGTGGACAGGTTCGACCTCCGCGGCGAGCGCCTCGGCGAGGTCGTCGCCGGAGCGGTGCTCAAGCACGCGCGCGACTTCAACCTGACCCGCGAGTCGGTGCTCGGCTCCCGGCTCGCGCCCGAGACTCCGGCGACCGACATCCAGCAGGCCTGTGGGACGGGCCTCCAGGCCGCGATCCAGGTGGCCAACAAGATCGCGCTCGGCGTGATCGACGTCGGCGTCGCCGGCGGCACCGACACCACCTCCGACGCCCCGGTCGCGATCAGCGACAAGCTGCGTCGCAAGCTGATGAAGGTCAACGCCGCCAAGGACACCGCGAGCCGCCTCAAGGCGCTCGGCTCGATCCGCCCCGGCGACATCGGCCTCGACGTCCCGCAGAACGGCGAGCCCCGCACCCGGCTGTCGATGGGCGAGCACGCCGCCCTGACCGCCGTCGAGTGGCGGATCACCCGCGAGGCGCAGGACGAGCTCGCGGCGCGCTCGCACCACAACCTCGCCCGGTCCTACGACGAGGGCTTCCAGGACGACCTGGTCACGCCGTTCCGCGGCGTCGAGCGCGACAACCACATGCGCCCGGACTCCACGGTCGAGAAGCTCGCCACGCTCAAGCCGGTCTTCGGCAAGGGAGCCGCCGCCACGATGACCGCCGGCAACAGCACCCCGCTGTCCGACGGTGCGTCGGCGGTGCTGCTCGCCAGCGACGAGTGGGCCGAGGCGCGCGGCCTGCCGGTCCTGGCGCACCTCGTCGACGCCGAGACCGCGGCGGTCGACTACGTCAACGGCCACGAGGGGCTGCTGATGGCCCCGGCGTACGCCGTCCCGCGGATGCTCGAGCGCAACGGCCTGACCCTGCAGGACTTCGACTTCTACGAGATCCACGAGGCCTTCGCCTCGCAGGTGCTCGCGACGCTCGCGGCGTGGGAGGACCCGGTGTTCAGCAAGGAGCGGCTGGGCCTCGACGCACCGCTGGGCGCGATCGACCGGGACAAGCTCAACGTCACCGGCTCCTCGCTCGCCGCCGCCCACCCCTTCGCCGCGACCGGCGGGCGGATCCTGCCCGTCGCCGCGAAGCTGCTGGCGCAGAAGGGCAGTGGACGCGCGCTGATCTCGATCTGCGCCGCGGGCGGGCAGGGCGTGGTCGCCATCCTCGAGCGCTGAGCCGCGCGAGCCGAGCGGTCCGCCGGTCCGGTAGGGTCGGGGCCGATCGACATCCTTTAACGAGCCGTCCCGTGAGGCGGAGAAGGAGGTCCGGCGCGCAGATGCCTGCCCCCGAAGAAGCCGTCACCGTCCCCACCGGCCAGCAGCCGGACCGGGCCGACCGCACCGTCCTCGACGGTCGCGACATCTCCCGGGCGCTGACCCGGATCTCGCACGAGCTGCTCGAGCGCAACAAGGGCGCCACCGACCTGGTGCTCCTCGGCCTCCACACCCGGGGCGTGCCGCTCGCGCGGCGCATCGCGGACAAGATCGCGACGGTCGAGGGCGCTCCCGTGGCCGTGGGCGAGCTCGACGTGACGCTGTACCGCGACGACCTGCGGTCGCAGCCCACCCGGCGCGCCCACAAGACCGCGCTGCCCCCGGGCGGGATCGACCGCAAGGTCGTGGTCCTCGTCGACGACGTGCTCTTCTCCGGCCGCACCATCCGGGCCGCCCTCGACGCGCTCGCCGACCTCGGCCGCCCGTCGGCGGTCCGCCTCGCGGTGCTCGTCGACCGCGGCCACCGGGAGCTGCCGATCCGTGCCGACCACGTCGGCAAGAACCTGCCCAGCGCCCTCGCCGAGCGCGTGAGCGTCCGGCTCAGCGAGGTCGACGGCACCGACGAGGTGACGATCTCGTGAAGCACCTGCTCTCCGTCGACGACCTGTCGACCGACGAGATCCTCCAGCTGTTCGAGACCGCGGCGGACATGCACGACGTGCAGAGCCGGGAGGTCAAGAAGCTCCCGGCGCTGCGCGGCCGGACGATCGTCAACATGTTCTTCGAGGACTCCACCCGCACGCGCTCGTCGTTCGAGATCGCCGGCAAGTGGCTCTCCGCCGACGTCATCAACGTCAGCGCGAAGGGATCGAGCACCTCCAAGGGCGAGAGCCTGCGCGACACCGTGCTGACGGTCTGCGCGATGGCCGTGGACGGCCTCGTCATCCGGCACCCCGCGAGCGGCGCCGCGGTCCAGGTCAGCCAGTGGGTCGACGCCTCGGTGGTCAACGCCGGCGACGGCACCCACGAGCACCCGACGCAGGCGCTGCTCGACGCGTACACCCTCCAGCGGCACCTCGGCTCGCTCGAGGGCCGCCACGTCGCGATCATCGGCGACCTCACCCACAGCAGGGTGTTCCGCTCCAACGTGCAGTGCCTGACCCGCCTCGGCGCCCGCGTCACCGTCGTCGCGCCGCCGACGCTGATGCCGAGCGGCATCGCGGCGTGGTCGGCTGCAGCGGGCTTCGAGACGTCGTACGACGTGGACGCGGTGCTGCCCGACGCGGACGCCGTGATGATGCTGCGCGTCCAGCGCGAGCGCATGTCCGGCGCCTACTTCCCGAGCGCTCGCGAGTACACCGTCGGCTACGGGCTGACGCGCGGCCGCCTCGCGCTGCTCAAGCCCGACGTGCCGATCTGCCACCCCGGGCCGATGAACCGCGGCCTGGAGATCGCCGCCGACGCGGCGGACGCCGCGCAGTCGGTGGTGCTCGAGCAGGTCTCCAGCGGCCTGGCCGTCCGCATGGCCGTGCTCTACCACCTGCTCGCCGGAGAGCTCCAAGGAGGAGTCGCCTGATGTCGCTGGTGATCAAGGGAGCCTCGCTGCTCGGTGAGGGGACCGCCGACCTCCACGTCGACGACACGGGCACGTTCGTCGACGCCGCGCCCGCCGGTGCGGAGACCCTCGACGCCGACGGCCTGGTCGCCCTGCCGGGGCTCGTCGACCTGCACACCCACCTGCGCGAGCCGGGCCGCGAGGACGCCGAGACCATCCTCACGGGGTCGCAGGCGGCGGCGCTGGGCGGCTACACGGCGGTGCTGGCCATGGCCAACACCTCACCGGTCACCGACACCGCCGAGGCCGCGACCCGCGTCTGGGAGCTCGGGCGCGAGGCCGGGCTGGTGCACGTCCAGCCCGTCGGGGCCGTGACCCGCGGCCTCGCCGGCGAGGAGCTCGCCGAGCTCGGGTTGATGCACCGCTCGCGGGCCCGGGTGACGGTCTTCTCCGACGACGGGCGGTGCGTGCACGACGCCCGCGTGATGCGACGTGCGCTGGAGTACGTCAAGGCGTTCGGCGGCGTCGTCTCCCAGCACTCCCAGGACCCGACGCTCGCGGGCCCCGCTGCCTGCTGCCACGAGGGCGAGCTGTCCGGCCGGCTGGGGCTGCCGGGCTGGCCCGGCATCGCCGAGGAGGTCGTGGTGGCACGCGACGTGATGCTGGCGCGGCACACCGGCTCGCGCGTCCACGTCGCCCACGTGTCGACCGCCGGGTCGGTCGAGGTGCTGCGCTGGGCGAAGGCGCAGGCGCGGCGGGACGGGCACTGGGACGTCACCGCCGAGGTGACCCCGCACCACCTCCTGCTGACCACCGACCTGCTCACCGGCTACGACCCGACGTACAAGGTCAACCCGCCCCTGCGGCCCCAGGAGGACGTCGACGCCCTCCGCGAGGCGCTGGTCGACGGCACGATCGACGCGGTCGCCACCGACCACGCGCCGCACGCGCGCCACGACAAGGAGCACGCGTTCGTCGACGCGGCGTTCGGGATGCTCGGCATCGAGACGGCGCTGGGTGTCGTGCGGACCGCGCTGCCCGAGCTGTCGTGGGCCGACGTCGCGCGGATCATGTCCGTCGCGCCGGCCCGCATCGCCGGCCTGGCGGACCAGGGCCGGCCGCTCGCGGTCGGCTCGCCCGCGCACGTCGTCTTGGTCGACCCGGACGCGTCGGTGACCGTTGACCGCGACGCGTCGGCGTCGCTCTCGCGCAACAACCCCTGGCACGGCCGCAGCCTCGCCTCGCGGGTCGTCCACACCGTCTACGGCGGCCGGGTCACCGTCCGCGACGGCGCCCTGGCCTGACCGGCGCTGCCGGCCGTCAGCGCCTGCGGGGGCGGAGGTCGAGCAGGTTGTCCTCGCCGCGGTCGCGAAGCGTGGTGCGGCCGCGCTCCACGACCACCGCGTTGCGGTCGCCGGTGAGCACCAGCCGGTCGGCGCGTCGCAGGCGGAGGGTGTTGCCCGACCCGGTGACGCGGGTGCGGACGGCCTCGCGTGCCGTCACCGTGTCCGTGCCGCGCATCCGCAGCGCGTTGATCGTGTCGGCGCCCAGCATGGCGGAGCCGCCGGCCAGCTCGGCGCGCTCGACGAGCCCGGCCACCGTGACGCTCGACCCCGGCCCGGTCAGGACCAGCGAGCGCACGCTGGGGACGGTGAGCGTGTTCCCGGCCCCCGTCACTTCGACGTCGTAGACCGGCTTCGCGGTGACGGTGTTGTCGGCCCCCTCGACGACCAGCCGCGTGGCAGCCGGCAGCGTCACGCGCGCCCGGTCGGCCGTGACGCGCACGACCCCGCACGTGCCGCGCAGGTCGTAGGCCACGTCGTCCCAGGACAGGACCGTCTCGGTGCCGACCTCGCACTGCACGGGGACGGCGAAGCCGGCGGCCTGCGCCGGCACGGCGCTCGTGCCGACGGCGGCACAGAGGGCGATCAGGGCGCTGGAGAGGGAGCGGCGAAGAGTCACATACCGACAGTACGCAGGATCCGTGGGCCGCGCCGTGTCCCACGTCACACGCGCCGAGGTGCCGGCTGTGGTCGTGGCCGTAGGGTCGGGCCATGGCCGCCGACCCGAGCTCCCCTCCGCCCGCCGACCCCTCCGCGGAGCACCTCGACTTCCCGCCGGCCGTCCCGCAGCTGCTGCACACCGTGCTCGACGCGGTCGACGTACGCCGCGAGGCCGAGTTCTGGCGCGAGCTGCTGGGGCTGGCCTACCGGTCGGGCGACGAGGTCCCGGACGGCGCGGACGACGCGGACTGGCTGGTGCTGACCCACCCCGACGGACGCCACTGCCTGGCGCTCCAGCGCGTGGAGCGGCTGCCGGAGAGCCGGTGGCCCGAGCCGGGCCATCCGTCGGTGTCGCACCTCGACACGACCGTGCCCTCCCGGTCGGCGCTCGACGCGGTGCACGAGCGCGTCCTGTCACTGGGCGGCGAGGAGCGGCTCGACCGCACCGACGACCCCGACGAGCCGCTGCGCGCCTACGCCAGCCCGGAGGGGCACGTGTTCTGCGTCTTCGTGGCCTGAGCTCCCTGCCGGGACGCCGCGGCTGGGGCCGCCCGGTCGGAAAACCGGTTGGCGACGCCGCCCGCACGTCCTAGGCTCGTCGCACCATGTGGATCCAGGACTGACCCGACTCGCGTCCGCGGCGGCGCATCATCGCGCCCGACATGCCCGGCGAGCCTCCAGCTCCTCCGAGCTCCTTCGAGGACCTCCCATGGCTGCACGCACCACACCCTCCGGTTCCCGCCCGTCCGGCACCCGCTCGTCCGGCACCCGCTCGTCCGGCACCCGCTCGTCCGGGACGCTCGCCCCGCTCGTCGTCAGCGGGCTGTCGGTCGGCTATCCCGACCGGACCGTCCTGACCGGCGTCGACCTGCTCGCCCGGCCCGGGCGCCGCATCGGCCTCGTCGGCGAGAACGGTGCCGGCAAGTCGACCCTGCTGCGCGCCGTGGCCGGCCGGCTGCCGGCACGGGCCCGCACCTCGGGCACCGTCAGCGCCCCCGACGACCTGGTGCTGCTCGGGCAGGAGCCCCCCTTCGCCGACACCGCCAGCGTCGCCGACGTGCTCTCGATGGCGCTGGCGCCCCTGCGCGCCGCCGTCGCCGACGTCGAGCGGCTCGCCGGCCACGTCGGCAGGGAGGACGGGGACGCGGCGTACGGGCGGGCGCTGGAGCTGGCGCTCGCGCACGACGCCTGGGACGCGGACCGTCGCGCCGCCCTGGCCGCCGCGCGCCTGGGGCTCGACGGTCTCGACGCCGACCGCGTCGTCGGCACCCTCTCCGGCGGCCAGCGCACGCGGCTCGCCCTGGCCACCATCATGACGACCCGGCCGACCTGCCTGCTCCTCGACGAGCCGACCAACCACCTCGACGACGACGCGATCGAGGTCCTCACCGGCTTCCTGCAGGACCTGCCCGGGGTGGTCGTCCTGGCCAGCCACGACCGCGTCCTGCTGGACGACGTCTGCACCGACCTCGTGGACCTCGACGCCGGGGCGCTGGGGACCGACGGCAGCGGCGGCCGGCGCTTCGGCGGAGGGTGGAGCGCGTACGAGGCCGCCAGGGCGGACGCCCGCCGCCGGTGGGAGGAGACGTACGCCGAGCAGCAGGACGAGATCGCCCGGCTCCGCGCGGCCACCCGGATCGGGACGGGCGCGGTCGCGCACGGCCGCGGCCCGACCGACGGGGACAAGTTCGTCCACGCGTTCAAGGGCGCGCGGGTCGAGCAGACCTTGGCGCGGCGCAAGCGCGACGCCCAGCGCCGGCTGGAGGCGGCCGAGCGCGAGCAGGTGCCCAAGCCGCCGGCGCTACTGACCTTCCGCGCCCGCCTGACGGCCGGCCCCGCGTCCGCGTCCGTCGGGCCGCTGGTCCGGGCGCGCGACCTCGAGGTGGCCGGCCGGCTCCGCCTGGACCGGCTCGACGTGGCAGCGGGGGAGCACCTCCTGGTGACCGGCCCCAACGGCGCCGGGAAGTCCACGCTGCTCGGCGTCCTGTCGGGGCGGCTGACGGCCACCGCCGGCGCGGTCGAGGTCTCGGCGCGCACCGTCCGCGAGCTCACCCAGGACCCGGACGTCGTGGACCCGGCGCGCTCGGCGGCGGCGACGTACGACGACGCGGTCCGAGGACTGCCCGACGCCCCGGCGCTCCGCGAGCTGGGCCTGCTGCACCCCCGTGACCACCGCACGCCCGTCGGCGGCCTCTCCGTCGGCCAGCGGCGCCGCCTCGGGCTCGCCGTGGCCATCGCCGCCGGGCCGGACCTGCTGCTCCTCGACGAGCCCACGAACCACGTCTCGCTCGCCCTCGCCGGCGAGCTCGAGGAGGCGCTGGCCACGTCGCCGGGCGGTGTCGTGCTGGCCTCCCACGACCGGTGGCTGCGCCGCCGGTGGGACGGGCCGGAGCTCGCGCTGCGGCCGTGGTGACGCGCGGCCGGTCCGGCCGGGACACCCGGTGGACGCGATGGCGTCGTGGGGGCCGCCCGCTGGTAGGGTCGGGGCCGCTCGAACATCCTTTAACGATCCGTCCCGTGAGGCGGAGAAGGAGGTACGGCGTGGCACCGCCTGCCCACGATCTGCCCGCTCCCGCGCTGCTCGTCCTGGAGGACGGTCGCACCTTCCGCGGTGAGTCCTTCGGCGCTGAGGGCGAGACCTTCGGCGAAGCGGTCTTCTCCACCGGCATGTCCGGCTACCAGGAGACCCTGACCGACCCCAGCTACCACCGCCAGGTCGTCGTGATGACCGCCCCGCACGTCGGCAACACCGGCATGAACGACGAGGACCGCGAGTCCTCGCGCATCTGGGTCGCCGGCTACGTCGTCCGCGACCCCGCGCGCGTGCCGTCGAACTGGCGCAGCGCCCGCACGCTGGCCGACGACCTGCGCGAGCAGGGCGTCGTGGGCATCAGCGGCGTCGACACCCGCGCGCTGACCCGCCACCTGCGCGAGCGCGGCGCGATGCGCGTCGGCATCTCGACGGTCGAGACTGACCCCGAGCGCCTGCTCGAGCGCGTCCGGGACGCCGCCGCGATGAGCGGCGCGAACCTCAGCGAGGCCGTCACCACCGCCGAGGCGTACGTCGTCCCGGCGCAGGGCGAGAAGCGCTTCACCGTGGCCGCCGTCGACCTCGGCATCAAGGCCAACACCCCGCGGATGATGAGCGAGCGGGGGATGGAGGTGCACGTGCTGCCCGCCACCGCCACGCTCGACGAGGTCCGGGCCACGGGCGCCGACGGGCTGTTCTTCTCCAACGGCCCGGGCGACCCCGCCGCCACCACCCGCCAGGTCGAGCTGCTGCAGGACGCGCTGCGCGCCGGCATCCCGTACTTCGGCATCTGCTTCGGCAACCAGCTGTTCGGGCGCGCCCTGGGGTTCGGCACCTACAAGCTCAAGTACGGCCACCGCGGCATCAACCAGCCGGTGATGGACCGCACGACCGGCAAGGTCGAGGTCACCGCGCACAACCACGGCTTCGCCGTCGACGCGCCCCTCGAGGGCGCCACTGCCACCGAGTTCGGTGACGCGTCGGTCAGCCACGTCTGCCTCAACGACGACGTCGTCGAGGGGCTCGAGCTGCGCGACGGCGACGGGCGGCTGCGGTCGTTCTCCGTGCAGTACCACCCGGAGGCCGCCGCCGGCCCGCACGACGCGGCGTACCTCTTCGACCGGTTCGGGGACCTGATGTCCGACCGGGCCCGCACCGGCGCAGGGACGGAGGCCTGAGATGCCCAAGCGCACCGACATCCAGAGCGTGCTCGTCATCGGCTCGGGGCCGATCATCATCGGCCAGGCCGCGGAGTTCGACTACTCCGGCACCCAGGCGTGCCGGGTGCTGCGCCAGGAGGGCCTGCGCGTCGTCCTCGTCAACTCCAACCCGGCCACGATCATGACCGACCCGGAGTTCGCCGACGCCACCTACGTCGAGCCCATCACTCCCGACTACGTCGAGAAGGTCATCGCCAAGGAGCGCCCCGACGCCCTGCTCGCCACGCTCGGCGGGCAGACCGCGCTGAACTGCGCGATGGCGCTCGACCGCGCCGGGGTGCTCGAGAAGTACGGCGTGGAGCTCATCGGCGCCTCCATCGAAGCGATCGAGCGCGGCGAGAACCGCCAGCAGTTCAAGAAGATCGTCGAGCAGCTCGGTGGCGAGTCCGCCCGCAGCGTCATCTGCCACTCGGTGGACGACCTGCTCGCCGCCGCCGACGAGCTCGGCTACCCCATGGTGGTCCGCCCGTCGTTCACCATGGGCGGCACCGGCTCCGGCATGGCCTACGACGAGGCCGACCTGCGCCGCATCGGCGGCGCCGGCCTCGCCGCCAGCCCGACCACCGAGGTGCTCCTCGAGGAGTCGATCCTCGGCTGGAAGGAGTACGAGCTCGAGGTCATGCGCGACCGCGCCGACAACAGCGTGATCGTCTGCTCGATCGAGAACCTCGACCCGATGGGGGTGCACACCGGCGACTCGATCACGGTCGCGCCGGCGATGACGCTCACCGACCGCGAGTACCAGAAGATGCGCGACCTCGCGATCGGCATCATCCGCGCCGTCGGCGTCGACACGGGCGGCTGCAACATCCAGTACGCCGTGAACCCGGCCGACGGGCGCCTGATCGTCATCGAGATGAACCCGCGCGTCTCCCGGTCCTCGGCCCTGGCCTCGAAGGCCACGGGCTTCCCGATCGCGAAGATCGCCGCCAAGGTCGCGATCGGCTACACCCTCGACGAGATCCGCAACGACATCACCCAGGAGACGCCGGCGTCCTTCGAGCCGACGCTCGACTACGTCGTGGTCAAGGTGCCGCGGTTCGCCTTCGAGAAGTTCCCCGAGGCCGACCCCACGCTGACCACCCACATGAAGTCCGTGGGCGAGGCGATGGCGATCGGCCGCAACTTCACCGAGGCGCTGCAGAAGGCGCTGCGCTCGCTGGAGAGCAAGCACGCGCCCTTCGACTGGCACAAGGAGCACGTCGAGCTCGACAAGGCCGCGCTGCTCGACGAGGTGCGGGTGCCGCACGACGGGCGGCTGCGCAAGGTCATGGACGCCATCCGCGCCGGCGCCACGCCGGAAGAGGTCTTCGAGGCCACGAGCATCGACCCGTGGTTCGTCGACCAGCTCGCGCTCATCAACGAGGTCGCCGGCCGGCTCATCGCGGCCACCGAGCTCACCCCCGAGCTGCTGCGGCTGGCCAAGCGCCACGGGTTCTCCGACGAGCAGATCGGCAAGATCCGCGGCCTGAGCGCCGACGTCGTCCGCGGGGTCCGGCACGCCCTGGGCATCCGGCCGGTCTTCAAGACCGTCGACACCTGCGCCGCCGAGTTCGCCGCGCGCACGCCGTACCACTACTCCTCCTACGACGAGGAGACCGAGGTGCAGCCGCGGGCCGACGGCAAGGAGGCCGTGATCATCCTGGGCTCCGGGCCCAACCGCATCGGTCAGGGCATCGAGTTCGACTACAGCTGCGTGCACGCCTCGCTCGCGCTGGCCGAGGCCGGCTACGAGACCATCATGGTCAACTGCAACCCGGAGACGGTCAGCACCGACTACGACACCTCCGACCGGCTCTACTTCGAGCCGCTGACCCTCGAGGACGTCCTCGAGATCGTCCACGCCGAGCAGCAGGCGGGTCCGGTCGCCGGGGTCGTGTGCCAGCTCGGCGGCCAGACGCCGCTCGGCCTCGCCCAGGGCCTCGCCGACGCGGGCGTGCCGATCGTCGGCACCACCCCCGAGGCGATCCACCTCGCCGAGGAGCGCGGCGCCTTCGGCCGCGTGCTGGCCGACGCCGGACTCCCGGCGCCCAAGCACGGCACCGCGACGTCGTACCCCCAGGCGCAGCGCATCGCCCACGAGATCGGCTACCCGGTGCTGGTGCGGCCGTCCTACGTGCTCGGCGGGCGCGGCATGGAGATCGTCTACGACGACACCGCCCTGGAGGCCTACCTCGAGAAGTACGTCGCCAACGGCCTGATCAGCGAGAGGCAGCCGGTGCTGGTCGACCGGTTCCTCGACGACGCGGTGGAGATCGACGTCGACGGGCTCTTCGACGGCGAGGAGCTGTTCCTCGGCGGCGTGATGGAGCACATCGAGGAGGCCGGCATCCACTCCGGCGACTCGTCCTGCGCGCTGCCGCCGATCACCCTCGGCCGCGAGGAGATCGACCGGATCCGCCGCTCGACGGAGGCCATCGCCCGGGGGCTCGGCGTGCGCGGGCTGCTCAACATCCAGTACGCCCTCGCCTCCGACGTGCTCTACGTGCTCGAGGCCAACCCGCGCGCGTCGCGGACCGTGCCGTTCGTGTCCAAGGCCACCGCCACGCCGCTCGCCAAGGCCGCCGCCCGGGTGATGCTCGGCGAGTCCATCGCGGACCTCCGGGCCGCCGGGGTGCTCCCCGCCGAGGGCGACGGCGGGCACCTGCGCGACGGCTCGCCGATCGCGGTCAAGGAGGCGGTCATGCCGTTCGACCGCTTCAAGACCGCCGACGGCCGCACCGTCGACGCGCTGCTCGGCCCCGAGATGCGCTCGACGGGCGAGGTCATGGGATTCGACGCCTTCTTCGGCACCGCGTTCGCCAAGGCGCAGGCCGCCGCCTACGGCTCGCTGCCGCTGGCGGGGAAGGTGTTCGTCTCGGTCGCCAACCGCGACAAGCGCCACATGATCTTCCCGGTCAAGCAGATCGCCGACATGGGCTTCGAGATCCTCGCCACCGCCGGCACGGCCGAGGTGCTGCGCCGCAACGGCGTGGAGGCCACGGTGGTGCGCAAGCAGTCGGAGGGGGAGGGCCCCGACGGCGAGCCGACGATCGTGGGGCGCATCCGCAACCGCGAGGTCGACCTGGTGATCAACACGCCCCACGGCGCCACCAGCGGCGGCTCGCCGCGTGCCGACGGCTACGACATCCGCACGGCGGCGGTGATCACCGACATCCCGTGCATCACCACCATCCAGGGCCTCGGCGCCGCGGTGCAGGGGCTCGAGGCGATGCGTCGCGGGGAGATCGGGGTGCGGTCGCTGCAGGACTGGGCGGCGCTGGCCGCCGCCTCGTCGGCCGACCGGGCCTGACCGTGCGCGCCTACGACCTCCTCTTCGAGCACGCGCTCACCCGGGTCGACCCCGAGCGTGCGCACCACGCGGCGTTCCGGGCGATCCGGGCGGCCGCGCCCGTCACGAGCCGGCTGCTCGGAACCCGGCACGAAGGGCGCGCGCACGTGGGCGCACCGGTCCGGGCGCTGGGGCTGAGCTTCCCGCACCCCCTCGGCCTGGCCGCGGGCTTCGACAAGAACGCCGTGGGCATCGACGGCCTCGCCGCGCTGGGGTTCGGGCACGTGGAGGTCGGCACCGTGACCGGCGAGCCGCAGCCCGGCAACCCGCGTCCGCGGCTGTTCCGGCTCACCGCGGACCGGGCGATCGTCAACCGCATGGGCTTCAACAACGACGGCGCCGAGGTGGTCGCGCGGCGCCTCCGTCGATGGCGCACGGCGAACCCCCCGGTGGCTGAGGCCGCTTCGCAGGATGGCCGGACCTCGTTCCTCGGTCCGCCCATCCTGGGCGTCAACATCGGCAAGTCGAAGGTCGTGCCGGAGGACGACGCCGCCCGCGACTACGAGAAGTCCGCGGGGCTGGTGGCGCCCCACGCCGACTACCTCGTCGTCAACGTGTCCTCGCCCAACACGCCGGGACTGCGCAACCTGCAGGCGGTCGAGAAGCTGGAGCCGCTGCTGGCCGCCGTACGCCGGCGCGCCGACGAGGTGCGTCCCGACCACCGCGTCCCGCTGCTGGTGAAGATCGCGCCCGACCTGGGCGACGAGGACGTCGCGGCCGTCGCCGACCTCGCGCTGGCCAGCGGCCTCGACGGCATCATCGCCACCAACACCACCATCGGCCGCGCCGGCCTCGCGACCCCGGCCGCGCGGGTCGCGGAGGTCGGCGCGGGGGGACTCAGCGGGCGCCCGCTCACGGAGCGTTCCGAGGCGGTGCTGCGCATGCTGCGCGAGCGGGTCGGGCCCGACCTGACCCTCGTCGGCGTCGGTGGCATCACGACGGTCGACGACGCCCGGCGCCGGCTCGCCGCGGGAGCCGACCTGCTGCAGGGCTACACGGCCTTCGTCTACGAGGGGCCGCTGTGGCCCCGGCGCATCGTGCGGGGACTCGCTGCGGATGGCTGAGGAGCGGGGCCGCGCTCCCGGCCCGGTGCACGTCGACGGCGAGGTGGTCGCCAGCAAGCGCGTCGGGGCCTACCGTCACCTCACCCTCACGGCGCCGGGCGTCCCCGAGCGGTTCCGCGCCGGCAGCTTCGTCGCGGTCACCGTCGCCGGGCACGTGGCCCGCCGTGCCCTGTGGGTGCACCGCGTCCGGGCGTCGAGCGCCTTCGGCCCCACCCTCGACGTCGTCGTCGAGGTGCGGGGGAGCGGCACCGCGTGGCTGGCCGCCCTGCCCGTCGGCGCCAAGGTCACCCTCACCGGCCCCCTCGGGCGTCCCTTCGCGCTACCCCGGGACGCCGTGTCGTGCCTGCTCGTCGGCGAGGGCTACGCCGCGGCACCCCTCTTCCCCCTCGCCGAGCGGCTGCGCGAGCGCGGCTGCTCGGTGTCGCTCGTGGTCTCGGCCCCCGACGAGTCGCACCTGCTCTCGGCGCTCGAGGCCCGGCGCTGGGTCCGGTCCGTCACGGTGCTGACCGCCGACGGGTCGGTCGGCCGGCGCGGCCACGTCGCCGACCACCTCGACGAGCTCGTCGAGCGCAGCGACGCCGACGTCGTCTACGCCGCGGGACCCGCGGCCGTCCTGGCCGGTGCCGCGGCAGCGGCCGAGCGGGCCGGGGCCTGGAGCCAGGTGGCGGTGGAGGTGCCCACCGCTTGCGGCACCGGGCTCTGCCACGGCTGTCCGCTGCCCGTCGTCGGCGAGGACGGCGTCGACCGCGTGGTTCGTGCCTGTGCTGAGGGACCCGTCGTCCGCGGCGACCGCGTGCGCTGGGACGCCCTGTGAGCGCCCGCGTGCCTGGGCCGGTCATGGTCGCCGCCGGCTGTGGCGGCACCGGTCGCGAGCTCGAGCCGTACGCCGGCCCCGAGGGCCTCGACGGCCTCGACTTCGTCACCCGGTCGATTACGCTCGACCCCCGCTCCGGCGGGCCGGGCCCGCGGATCGCCGAGGTCCCCGGCGGCCTCGTGAACGCCGTCGGTCTGCCCAACCCGGGCCTGGAGCACTTCCTGGCGACCGAGCTGCCCTGGCTGGTGCGCGCGGGCGCGAGGGTGGTGGTGTCCGTCGCCGGCTCGACGCTGGGGGAGTACGCCGACCTCGCCCGCCGCCTCAGCCGCGCGCCGGGCGTCGCCGGGCTCGAGGTCAACGTCGGCGCACCCGACGAGGACGGCGCCGGCCTCCTCGCGGTCCGCGAGCCGTTCCACGCGGCCGGCGTGGTCGCCGCGGTCCGGCGCGAGTTCCCCACCGACCGGCCGGTGCTCGTCAAGCTGCGCCCCGACGTGTCCCGCGTCGTCGAGGGCGCCCGCTCCTGCCACGAGGCGGGAGCCAGCGCCGTGGTGGTCGGCAACGCCGTTCCCGCCGCCTTCCCCGACGGCCGGTCCGGCGGCCTGAGCGGCCCCGCCGTCGCACCGGTCGCGCTGCGCTGCGTCGCCGAGGTGCACCGGGCGCTGCCCGGCGTCCCGGTGATCGGCTGCGGCGGGGTGCGCGACCTGCCGTCCGCGACCGCCTACCTCGACGCCGGCGCGGCCGCGGTCCAGGTCGGCACCGCGCTCCTGCACGACCCGACCACCGTGGCGCGGCTGCGGGCCGCGCTGCGCCCGACCGCCCACCCGCCCGCAGCAGAGGAGACCCCATGACCCCCTTCGGCACCCGCCTGGCCCACGCCATCGAGGAGCGCGGACGGTTCTGCGTGGGCATCGACCCGCACGCCGGGCTCCTGCACCAGTGGGGGCTCTCCGACGACGTCGCGTCGCTGGAGCGCTTCGCCCTCACCGTCGTGGAGGCGGTGGCCCCGGTGGTCGGCGTGGTGAAGCCGCAGAGCGCGTTCTACGAGCGATTCGGCAGCCCGGGCGTCGCGGTGCTCGAGCGGGTGGTCGCCGAGGCGCGGGCGGCCGGCGCGCTGGTGATCATGGACGCCAAGCGCGGGGACATCGGCTCGACCAGCGAGGCCTACGCGCAGGCCTACCTCGATCCCACCTCGCCGCTGGCCTCGGACGCCCTGACGGCCAGCCCCTACCTCGGCTTCGGGTCGCTCGACCCGATGCTCGAGGCGTGCCGCCGCCACGGCGGCGGGCTGTTCGTGCTCGCGCTCACCTCGAACAAGGAGGGCCCGGAGGTGCAGCACGCCCGCACGGCCGACGGCACCGTCGCGGGGACGGTCCTGGCCCACCTGCGCACCGCGAACGCGGGCGCCGAGCCCCTCGGCTCCTTCGGCGCCGTCGTCGGCGCGACGATCGGCGAGACGGTCGAGGACCTCGACGTCAACGGGCCGCTCCTGGTTCCGGGCTACGGCGCGCAGGGCGGCACCGCCGACGACCTCGTGCGCGTCCTCGGCCCCGCTGCCCGGTGGGCGCTGCCGAGCTCGTCGCGCGAGGTGCTGCGCGCCGGCCCCGACGTCACGGCGCTGCGCGACGCGGCCCTGCGCGGCAACGACGCCGTGCGGGGCCTGGGAGCGTGACCCCGCCCCGCCGCCGCCCGGCGGGCGCCGCGCTGGTGCCCCTCGTCCTGCTGCCCCTCCTCCTGCTGGCCGGGTGCTCGGATGACCCGCAGGAGACCTACTGCGCCGCCGTGGAGGAGCACCAGGCGGAGCTCACCGAGGTCGCGGCCTCCGACGACGCGGCCGCCGTGTTCGACGCCCTGGCCGCCTACGACGACCTCGCAGCCCTCGCGCCGCGTGACGTCGCGGACGACTGGGCGGCCGTCGTGGAGCCGCTGCACGCGTTGCGGGAGGTCCTCGAGGAGCACGACGTCGACCCGTCGACGTACGCCGCCACCAGGCCCCCGGCCGGCCTCGGCGACGCGGCCCGCGACGAGATCGAGGCGGCCGCCCGCGACGTGGGCGCCCAGCGCACGGTGGAGGCGATGGCGGCGGTCGAGCAGCACGCCCTCGACGTCTGCGGGACGCCGCTGTCGCGCTAGCGCGGGGGCGCCGCTGTCGCCGACGTCACGTCCACGGGACACCGCGACGACCCGATTGCCCGACCCCGCAGGACCTGACTAGATTGAGCCGGACGTCCGACGGACGACCGTCGCGGACGGGAGTCCGGACCAGGGTCCGGACCGCCGTCCGGACCAGCCGGAACCACGACCCGGAAGGACCGCCTCCGTGGCCTTGCCCCCTCTGACGCCCGAGCAGCGCCAGGCAGCCCTCGACAAGGCTGCGGCCTCCCGACGCGAGCGGGCCGAGGTGAAGAACCGCCTCAAGAACTCGGGGGGCTCCATCCTCGACGTGCTGCACGAGGGGCAGACCAACGAGGTCATCGGCAAGATGCGGGTCGTCGAGCTCCTCCAGTCGGTCCCCGGCCTGGGCCGCGTGCGCGCGCGCCAGGTGATGGAGCGCCTGGGCATCGCCGAGAGCCGCCGCGTGCGCGGGCTCGGCGTCAAGCAGGTCGCCGCGCTCGAGCGCGAGTTCGGCCCCGACGCATCGTGATCGAGACCGGTCATCCCGCCGACGCCGGCACCCGGAGCGGACGCTCCCGCCTGATCGTCCTGGCCGGCCCCACCGCCGTCGGCAAGGGCACCGTCGCGGCCGCCGTGCGCGAGACGCACCCCGAGGTCTGGATCTCGGTGTCGGCCACGACGCGCGCCCCGCGGCCGGGCGAGGAGAACGGCGTCCACTACTGGTTCGTCTCCGACGAGGAGTTCGACGCCATGGTGGAGAAGGGCGACCTGCTCGAGTGGGCGGTGGTCCACCGGGCGGCCCGCTACGGCACGCCCCGCGGCCCCGTCGACCTCGCCCTCGCCTCGGGGCAGCCGGCCATGCTCGAGATCGACCTGCAGGGCGCCCGGCAGGTGCGCGAGACGATGCCCGAGGCGCTGTTCGTCTTCCTCAAGCCGCCGTCGTGGGAGGAGCTCGTGCGTCGCCTCGTCGGTCGCGGCACCGAGGACGAGGCCGAGCGCGAGCGCCGCCTGGAGACGGCCCGCCACGAGCTGGCCGCCGAGAGCGAGTTCGACGTGACCATCGTCAACCACGAAGTTCACGCCGCTGCGGACGAGTTGGTAGCCTTGATGGTTGGACCCGGTCTGCGTCATCCCGACCAGCCCCCTTCTGACTAGCGAGGCACCCACACCGTGGCTTCTCCCACCATCGCCGCCGAGGGCGTCACCAACCCCTCGATCGACGACCTGCTCAGCAAGACCGACAGCAAGTACAAGCTGGTGCTCTACAGCGCCCAGCGCGCGCGCCAGATCAACGCCTACTACTCCCAGCTCGGCGAGGGCCTGCTGGAGTACGTCGGCCCGCTGGTCGACACCCACGTGCAGGAGAAGCCCCTCTCGATCGCGCTGCGCGAGATCAACGAGGACCTCCTGACCTGCGAGGACATCGACCCCGCCGCCGAGGCCGCCGCCGCCGAGGCCGCCGCTGCCGGCGACGTCACGGAGTGACGCGAGCCTCGCGATGACCGCACGGGTCGTCCTGGGCGTCTCCGGCGGGATCGCGGCCTACAAGGCCTGTGAGCTGCTGCGCCGGTTCACCGAGTCCGGCCACGACGTCACCGTCGTGCCCACGGCTGCGGCGCTGGAGTTCGTCGGCGCGCCGACGTGGGCGGCCCTGTCGGGCAAGCCGGTGGCGACCGACGTCTGGACCGACGTGCACGCCGTGCCGCACGTCCACATCGGCCAGCACGCCGACGTGGTGGTGGTCGCCCCGGCGACCGCCGACGTGCTGGCCCGGGCCGCGCACGGACTGGCCGACGACCTGCTCGCGAACACCCTGCTCACCGCGCGCTGCCCGGTCGTGTTCGCCCCGGCGATGCACACCGAGATGTGGGAGCACCCCGCGACCCAGGCCAACGTGGCCACGCTGCGCAAGCGGGGGGCGGTCGTGGTCGAGCCCGCCGAGGGGCGGCTGACCGGCGCCGACACGGGCAAGGGCCGCCTGCCGGATCCCGCGGAGATCTTCGAGCTCGTGCTCGGCGTCCTCGAGCGCGGCGCCGACGCGACGCAGGACCTCGCCGGCCGCAAGGTCGTCGTGTCGGCGGGTGGCACCCGCGAGTACCTCGACCCCGTGCGCTTCCTCGGCAACCGCTCCTCGGGCCTGCAGGGCTACGCCCTCGCTCGGGCGGCCGCCGCCCGGGGGGCGCACGTGACCCTGGTCAGCGCCAACGTGTCGCTGCCCGACCCCGCCGGCGCGAGCGTCGTACGCGTCGAGACGACCGAGCAGCTGCGTGAGGCCGTGGTCGCCGCGACGGCCACCGCCGACGCCGTGGTGATGGCGGCGGCGCCCGCCGACTTCCGGCCGACCGCGGTCAGCGACGCCAAGATCAAGAAGGCCGACGACGGCTCGGCGCCGGCGATCGAGCTGGAGCAGAACCCCGACGTCCTGGCCGAGATCTCCCACCACCGGGCCCGGTCCGGCTCCGTGGTCGTGGGCTTCGCCGCCGAGACCGGTGACGCCACCGGCTCGGTGCTCGACCTCGGTCGCGCCAAGCTGGCTCGCAAGGGGTGCGACCTGCTCGTCGTCAACGACGTCAGCGGGGGAGCGGTCTTCGGCAGCGCCGACAACGAGGCGGTCATCCTGGGCGCCGACGGAACGGCCGTCGAGGTCGCCCGCGGCAGCAAGGCGGCGCTCGCACACATCATCTGGGACGAGGTCGCCCGGCGATTCGCCGACTGAGACCGGTGTCCCGGATGCTGGCCAACAGGTACGTTTCCACCGACCGTTCGAGCAGAAGAATCGAGAGCAACGTGGCTGGACGCCTCTTCACCTCCGAGTCCGTGACCGAGGGACACCCGGACAAGATCGCCGACCGCATCAGCGACTCGGTCCTCGACCACCTGATGCGCGAGGACCCCGACACCGCCAACCTGCGCGTGGCGGTGGAGACGCTGCTGACCACGGGCCTCGTCGTGGTGGCGGGCGAGGTCCGCACCAACGCCTACGCGCCGGTGGCCGACATCGTCCGCAAGGCGATCCTCGACATCGGCTACGACTCCTCGGAGAAGGGCTTCGACGGCCACACGTGCGGCGTCCAGGTCGCCATCGGCGCACAGTCCAGCGACATCGCCGCCGGCGTCGACGCCGGCCACGAGTCCCGCGTCGGCGAGTCCGACGACGAGCTCGACAAGCGCGGCGCCGGCGACCAGGGGCTGATGTTCGGCTACGCCTGCGACGACACGCCCGAGCTGATGCCGCTCCCGATCACCATCGCCCAGCGGCTCGCCGCCCGCCTCACCCGGGTCCGCAAGGACGGCACGCTCGACTACCTCCGTCCCGACGGCAAGACCCAGGTCACCATCGAGTACGACGAGGACGACCGCCCGGTGCGCATCGACACCGTGGTGCTGTCCACCCAGCACGACGCCGACGTCGAGCACGCGACGCTCGAGGCCGACATCAAGCAGCACGTCATCGACCCGGTGCTCGCGGACTTCGACCTGCCCTCCGAGGGCTACCGGATGCTCGTCAACCCCACCGGCACGTTCGTCATCGGCGGCCCGATGGGCGACGCCGGCCTGACCGGTCGCAAGATCATCGTCGACACCTACGGCGGCATGGCCCGCCACGGCGGCGGGGCGTTCTCCGGCAAGGACCCGTCGAAGGTCGACCGCTCGGCCGCCTACGCGATGCGCTGGGTCGCCAAGAACGTCGTGGCCGCCGGCCTGGCCCGGCGCTGCGAGGCGCAGGTCGCCTACGCGATCGGCAAGGCCGCCCCCGTCGGCGTGTTCATCCAGACCTTCGGCACCGGGGTCGTGCCCGACGAGAAGATCCAGGACGCCGTGCTCGAGGTCTTCGACCTCCGCCCGGCCGCGATCATCCGCGACCTCGAGCTGCTCCGGCCGATCTACGCCGAGACGTCGGCCTACGGCCACTTCGGCCGCGAGCTCCCGGAGTTCACCTGGGAGCGCACCGACCGCGCCGAGAAGCTGAAGGCCGCCGCCGGCGTCTGACCCGCTCCCGCCCGTCGTCCCTCCCGTGCTTGCAATCCCCCGCTCAAGCGGGGGATTGCGAACTTCCGGGGGCCTGCACACCACAGGAAGTTCGAGGACGCCCCGGGAGGTCCGGGCTGTCCGAGCCCGCTGACACAATCGGCCGCATGACCTCACGCGAAGCCCCGGAAGCAGACATGCTCCCGGGGCTTCGTGCCGCCGTGGACGACGCGAAGGCCAAGGCGGCGGCCACGCGGCGCCGTAGGGCCGCCGCGTGGGAGCCCGCGGAGACCGATCCGGTGGCGCGGGTGCTCGTCGACGTGGCGCTCGCCCACCTCGACCGCCCGTTCGACTACGCCGTCCCGCGCGCGATGGCCGACACCGCGGTCCCCGGCGCCCGGGTGAAGGTGCGCTTCGCCGGCCAGGACGTCGACGGCTACGTCGTGGCGCGCGGCGCCGAGTCCGACCACACCGGCCGGCTCCAGCCGCTGCGCCGCGTGGTGAGCCCCGAGCCCGTGCTCGCGCCCGAGATCGCCGCACTGAGCGAGACGCTCGCCCGCAGGTACGCCGGCGCCCGGTCCGACGTGCTGCGCCTGGCGGTCCCACCCCGGCACGCCGCGACCGAGAAGGCGCCCTCGCCGCCCGCGCCGGCCCTCACCCCGCGGCCCCCGACGACGTGGACCGAGGTCGAGCACGCCGACGCGTTCCTGCGCCGCCTCGCCGCCCGCGGCTCGCCCCGGGCGGTGTGGTCCGCCGCCCCGGCCGACGACTGGCCGGCCATGCTGGCGGAGGCGGTCGCAGCGACGTACGCCGGCGGCCGCGGCGCGCTCGTGTGCGTGCCCGACCGGCGCGACGTCGCCCGGCTCGACGCCGCACTGACGGCGCTCCTGGGCGAGGGGCACCACGTCACACTGGGCGCCGACGGCGGTCCGGCGGCGCGCTACCGCGACTTCCTCGCCGTCTCGCGCGGCGCCCGCCGGGTGGTCGTCGGCACCCGGTCGGCGGCGTTCGCCCCGGTCCACGACCTCGGGCTGGTCGTGGTGTGGGACGACGGCGACGACCTGCACGCCGAGCCCCGCGCTCCCTACCCGCACACCCGCGAGGTGCTGCTCGCGCGTGCGGAGCAGCAGGGCACGGCCGCCCTCGTCGGCGGGGTCGCCCGGACCCCGGAGGCGCAGCAGCTCCTCGCCACCGGGTGGGCGCACGAGCTCGCCGTGCCGCGCGAGGTGCTGCGCCGACGCGTCCGCGTGGAGGCAGTGCCCGCCGAGGACCGGTCCGTGGGCACCCGCATCCCGCGTCCGGCCTACGACGCCATCCGGCGGGGGCTGACCACCGGGCCGGTCCTCGTCCAGACGCCGCGGGCCGGCTACGCCGCGTCCCTCGCCTGCGACACGTGCCGGGCGCCCGCCCGCTGCAGCGTGTGCACCGGGCCCCTCGCCATGGCGGGCCCCGCCGTGCCCCCGCAGTGCCGCTGGTGCGGCCACGCGAAGTCCCCCTGGGCCTGTCCCACGTGCGGCGGGCACGGCCTGCGCGCCCCCGTGCGGGGGGAGGCGCGCACCGCGGAGGAGCTGGGCCGGATGTTCCCCGGCACGACGGTGCGCAGCTCGAGCGGCGACCGGGTCGTGGACCGCGTCGGCGAGCGCGCGGACCTCGTGGTCGCGACGGTCGGCGCCGAGCCCGTCGCGGAGGCCGGGTACGCCGCCGTCGTCGTCCTCGACACCTGGCTGAGCCTGGCCCGCGACGACCTCCGTGCCGCCGAGGAGGCGCTGCGCCGCTGGCTCAACGCTGCTGCCCTCGTCCGCGCCGGCGGGCAGGTCGTGGCTGTCGGCGACCCCGCGCACCCGGCGCTGCAGGCGCTGGTGCGGTGGGACCCCGCCGGGTTCGCCCGCCGCGAGGCCGAGGAGCGCGCGCTGGCGCACCTGCCCCCGGCGGCCCGCCTGGCGACCGTGACCGGCGACATCGGCGCGCTCGACGACGTGCTGCACCTGCTGGACCTCCCCGAGGGCGCCGAGGTCCTGGGTCCGGTTCCCGCCGGCGACGAGCACCGCGTGCTGCTCCGCGTCCCCCGGGTCGCGGGCGAGGCGCTCTCCGGCGCGCTGGGCGACCTCCAGCGGATCCGGTCCGCACGCAAGCTCGAGCCCGTCCGGGTCCAGGTCGACCCGCTGTCGGTCTGAGCACCGTCGATGGGCGCTGCGGCGCCGGCCGTCCCTAGACTGGTCCCTCGTCCACACAGCAGCAGCTGCAAGGAGACCCGTGGCCGTCCAGCCCATCCGCCTCTTCGGTGACCCCGTGCTGCGCCAGCGCGCTGTCGAGGTCGACGACTTCGACAAGGAGGTCCGGCAGCTCGTCACCGACCTCACCGACACCATGCTGGCCGCGCCCGGCGCCGGCCTCGCGGCGCCGCAGATCGGTGTCAGCCTGCGGGTGTTCACCTGGAACGTCGAGGGCGAGGTCGGTCACCTCGTCAACCCCACGCTCCAGCTGTCCGACGAGACCCAGGACGGCGCGGAGGGCTGCCTGTCGCTGCCCGAGCTGACCTACGAGTGCCTGCGCGCGCTGTCGGTGGTCGCCACCGGCTTCGACATGTACGGCGAGCCGCAGCGGATCGAGGCCTCCGAGCTCCTCGCCCGCGCCATGCAGCACGAGACCGACCACCTCGACGGCATCCTGTTCATCGACAAGCTGGACACCCAGGCCCGCAAGGCGGCCATGAAGGAGATCCGCGAGTCCGACTGGTTCGGCCTGGAGCGGCCTGCGGTCAAGGTCAGCCCCCACCCCACGAACGGGTTCGCCCGGTGACGGGGCGCGCCTGATGCGCGTCGTCTTCGCCGGCACGCCCGACGTGGCCCTGCCCGCCCTCGACGCGATCGCGGCCAGCCGTCACGAGCTGGTCGGTGTCGTGACCCGACCCGACGCTCCCAGCGGGCGCGGCCGCCGGCTGGTCGCCAGTCCCGTCGCGCAGCGCGCGGAGGAGATCGGCGTACCCGTGCTCAAACCGGAGCACCCGCGCGACCCCGACTTCCAGGCAGCCCTGGCCGAGCTGCGCCCCGACGCCTGCCCGGTCGTCGCCTACGGTGCGCTGCTGCCGCAGTCGGCGCTCGACCTGGTGCCGCACGGCTGGATCAACCTGCACTTCTCCGTGCTCCCGGCATGGCGCGGCGCCGCGCCCGTCCAGCACGCTGTCTGGGCCGGCGACGAGGTCACCGGCGCGACCACCTTCCGCATCGTCAAGGCGCTCGACGCCGGTCCGGTCTTCGGCGTGATGACCGAGCGGATCCGGCCCGACGACACCGCCGGCGACCTGCTCACCCGCCTCGCCGAGGGCGGGGCAGGACTGCTGGTCCAGACGCTCGACGGCATCGAGGACGGCACCCTCGAGGCGCGCGAGCAGCCCGAGGACGGCGTGTCGTTCGCGCCGAAGATCACCGTCGACGACGCCCGCATCGACTGGACGCACCCCGCCGTCGGGATCGACCGCCAGGTGCGCGCCTGCGACCCCGCTCCCGGCGCGTGGAGCACGTTCGAGGGCGAGCGGATGAAGGTCGGGCCGGTGCGCCCGGTGGACCGCGAGACGCTCGCCCCGGGCGTCGTCGAGGTCACCAAGAACGCCGTCTTCGTCGGCACCGCCACCACGCCCGTCCAGCTCGGCGAGGTCAAGCCCTTCGGCAAGAGGCAGATGGGTGCGGCCGACTGGGCCCGCGGCGTCCGCCTCGAGTCAGGGGTCCGGCTCGGCGACCCGGGGTCGCCGTCGTGACCGTGCCCGCCCGCCCGGAGGACGTCGACGAGATCTGCGGCAGCCTGCCCGAGACGGAGCTCGGGACGTCGTGGGGCGACCGGCCGACGTGGAAGGTGCCCCGCGGCGACAAGGGCAAGGCCTTCGTGCTCCACCGCGCTCCCCACAGGAGCGCGATCGACCCGGACACGGGGGAGATGTACGACGACCTCCTCGTGGTCGTGACGCCCACAGAGGCCGAGAAGCACGCCCTGGTCGAGGACCCGTCGACGCCGTTCTTCACCATCGACCACTTCTCCGGCTACAACGCCGTCCTGGTGCAGCTGTCCCGGCTCGGCGAGATCAGCCGGGAGGAGCTGGTCGAGGTGATCACCGACGCGTGGGCGGCCAAGGCTCCGAAGAGGCTCGTCCGGGAGCACCTCGGTGGCTGAGCGTCGCCGTGCGGCCGACCCGGCGCGGCGGGCAGCGCTCGACGTGCTGACGGCCGTCCGCGTCGAGGAGGCGTACGCCAACCTCGTCCTGCCACAGGTGCTGCGCAAGCACCGCCTGGCGGGCCGCGACGCCGGCCTCGCGACCGAGCTGGCGTCCGGCGCGATCCGGATGCAGGGGCTCTACGACGCCGTCATCGACGCGTGCCTGACCAAGCCGCGGCTCCAGCCCGAGGTGCGCGACGTGCTCCGGCTCGGGGTCCACCAGCTCCTGTCGATGCGGGTGCCCGACCACGCCGCGATCTCGACCAGCGTCGACCTGGTCCGCGCCGTCGTCGGCCAGGGGCCGGCGGGGCTGGTCAACGCCGTGCTGCGCAAGGTCAGCCGGCGCGACCTCGAGGCGTGGGTCGCCGACGTCGCGCCCGACCGGGCCACGGACCCGTACGGCCACCTCGCGGTGGCGCGGTCGCACCCCCGCTGGGTGGTGAACGCGTTGGGCGAGGCGCTCGGCACCGACGAGGAGCTCGACGCCCTGCTCGCGGCCGACAACGCCGCACCGCGGGTCACGCTGGTCGCGCGGCCGGGACTGGCGACGGTCGAGGAGCTGGAGGCCGCCGGCGGCACCCGCACGAGCCGGTCGCCCCACGGCGTGGTGCTGGCCGGCGGCGAGCCGGCCGCGGTGCCGGCGGTCGCCGAGGGCCGCGCCGGCGTGCAGGACGAGGGCTCCCAGCTCGTCGCGCTCGCCATGTCGGAGGCGCCGCTGGAGGGCCGCGACGAGCGGTGGCTCGACCTCTGCGCCGGCCCGGGCGGCAAGGCGGCGTTGCTGGCCGCGCTGGCCGCGCGCCGCGGTGCCACCCTCACCGCCAACGAGCGGCAGCCGCACCGGGCCGCACTCGTCGCCTCGGCGATGCGCGCCGTTCCTCCCGGCACCGCCCACGTCCTCGCCGGCGACGGCATGCGGCCGGCATGGGTGCCGGGGACCTTCGACCGTGCGCTGGTCGACGCCCCGTGCTCCGGGCTGGGCGCCCTGCGGCGGCGGCCGGAGTCGCGCTGGCGCCGGACCCCCGAGGACCTCGACGGCCTGGTCGCCCTCCAGCAGGTCCTCCTCGACGTCGCCCTGGAGTCGGTCCGGCCGGGCGGCGTGGTCGTCTACGCCACGTGCTCGCCCGTCGTCGCCGAGACCACGGCGGTGGTGCGAGCCGTGCTGGAGCGACGCGGTGACACCGACGAGGTCGACCGGTTCCAGCTGTGGCCCCACCGCGACGGCACCGACGCGATGTTCGCCGCCACGCTACGGCGCCGGGACTGAGCCCGCGCCGACGGTCCGCACGACCAGCCGTCACCCGGACAGGTGGGCCCGACCCGACATCTCGACGTCGCCTTCGCGTCACCTGTTCCCATCTGTTGTGCGGCCTTGCATGATGGGGTCAGCACGAGCACCGAAGGGGTGCCGGGCGAGGGGAGCGGGATGCACGTGCGAGGTCTCTTGGCCGTGGTCGCCACGGCGGCGCTGACGGTCGCCCTGACCGGCCCGGCCCGAGCCGGCGAGACGCGGACGGTCTCGGGGCCGGCCACGGGCGACGCGGACGTCTACCTGACCTACGTGCGCTGCGACGGCCTGTTCGGCGCCGCCTCCGCCCCGCAGTCGCGCATCAACCTCGGCCCGTACGCCGCCCCGCTCGGGCGCCGGTCGCTGGGGCTGGTCCCGACGACCGCCGGCAGCGCCACCGGCCCCTACACCACGTTCGACTCCCTGGCCGGCCTCGACTCCAGCCTCTCCGTCGCGTCGACCGCGGGCAGCCAGGGCGTCTCGTGGGTGATGGCGGTGACCAGGACCAGCCCGGTCGGCACCGCCTGGCGGGGTCGCGCCACCGTCGCCGCCCCGTCCGGTTCCTGGACGACCGTGTCCACCGCCCGGCTCACCTACGACTGGTCGCTGGTCGAGCTGGCCTCGGGCAAGGTCGTCGACGCCGCCGGCAGGGGCACGCCGGCACAGTTCGCCGCCGAGCACGGTGACGGCACCGGGTTCGCGGTCACCGGCTTCGGCTGCGACGGCAACGCCTTCAACCTCGACGCCGTGCGTGCGTCCGGGTCGACCTTCGACTTCGAGGGCGTGCGGCTCACCACCTCGATCGCGGCCGGCAGGCAGGAGGTCCGCTCCGGCGAGGAGGTCGAGCTCACCGGCCGGGTCACCGACGCCTCGGGCCGCCTGACCGGTGACCCGCTCGTGCTGGAGTCCCGCGCACCCGGGGGCGCGTGGTCGCCCGTCGGCAAGCCGGTGCTCGCCGACCGCGACGGCGTCGCGCGCGTCGCCGTACCCGTGACGGAGACCACCGAGTTCCGCTGGCACCGTCCCGAGGGGCAGTACGCGGACGAGGGGTGGTCGGACGCCGTCACGGTGCGGGTGGCGCCCGAGCAGGGGCAGGCGCCCGAGCAGGGGCAGGCGCCCGAGGAGGGGCAGGCGCCCGGGCAGGGCGAGGCGACCCAGCAGCCCGGGGAGTCGCGGGAGGACCAGCGGCAAGCCGCGTCGGCTCCGTCGAAGCGCTGACCCGGGCCACTAGGGTCGGGGTCGTGGCATCGCCCTACACCGAGATCGAGGTCGACGACCGCATCGTCAAGGTCACCAACCCCGACCGGGTCTACTTCCCCGAGAGCGGCGCGACCAAGCTCGACCTCGTCGAGTACTACCTCGCCGTCGGCGACGGCATCGTCAACGCGCTGTTCGAGCGACCGTGCATGCTGCACCGCTTCCCGACCGGCCTCTCGGGGGACAAGGTGCACCAGAAGCGCCTGCCCGCCGGAGCGCCCGAGTGGGTGGAGACCGTGCAGCTGTTCTTCCCGCGCTGGAAGCGCACCGCCGACGAGCTGTGCGTCACCGAGCTCGGGGCCGTCATCTGGGCGGTGCAGATGTCCACCGTCGAGTTCCACCCGTGGAACAGCCGCCGCGGCGACACGGAGAAGCCCGACGAGTGGCGCATCGACCTCGACCCCGGACCGGAGTGCACGTGGGACACCGTGCAGCGGGTCGCGCACGTGGCGCACGAGGTCCTCGACGAGCTCGGCGCGGTCGGGTACCCCAAGACCAGCGGAGGGTCCGGGCTGCACGTCTACGTCCGGATCCCGCCCGACCACGGCTTCCAGGACGTCCGCCGCGCCGCGCTGGCGTTCGCCCGCGAGGTCGAGCGCCGGGCCGGGGGAGACGTCACCACGGCCTGGTGGCGCAAGGACCGCGACCCCACCCAGCTGTTCGTCGACTACAACCAGAACGCCCGCGACCACACGATCGCTGCCGCCTACTCCGTCCGCGGGGTGCCGAGCGCGCGGGTCTCGGCGCCGATCGGCTGGAACGAGGTCGACGACTGCGAGCCCGACGACTTCACGATGTTCACGATGCCGCGGCGCTTCGCCGAGATCGGCGACCTGCACGCCGACATCGACGACCACCCCTTCGACATCGCCCCGCTGCTCGCGTGGGCCGAGCGTGACGAGGCGGCCGGCGCCGACGCGCCGCCCGAACCCGACGATGACTAGGCACAGGCCGCGCACAGGCGGGCCTCAGACTCCTCTCACCCGTCCGGCCTAGCCTCGAGGCCATGCAGGAGGACACGCCCGCCGAGCCCAGGACCGACCGCGTCGCCGTCGTCGTCAACACCGCGGCGCGCACCGGCGCGCGGCTGCTGCCGCTCCTGGAGGCCGCGCTGCGTCCGGTGGCCGACGAGGTCACGGTGCGGGCCGTCCACGGCGGCACCCAGCTGCTCGACGCGCTGTCGGCTGCCGCCCGGTCCGAGCCCGACCTCCTCGTCGTCGGCGGGGGCGACGGCACCATCGGCGCCGCCGCCGCGATGGTCGCCCACACCCCCACCACGCTCGGAGTCCTGCCGCTCGGGACGGCCAACGACTTCGCCCGCACGCTGGAGATCCCGACGCAGCTCGCCGCAGCCGTGGACACGCTGGTCCACGGGCGCGTCGTCGACGTCGACCTGGGCCGCGTGGACGGCCGTGCCTACCTCAACGTCGCCTCCGTGGGACTGTCGGTCGCGGTGACCCAGCGCCTGACCCCGGGCCTCAAGCGGCGGCTGGGCCGCTTCGCCTACCCCGCCGCCACGCTCGCGGCGTACCGCTCGCACCGGCCGTTCGCCGCCCGCCTCGAGCTCGACGACGGCACCGTGCTCGAGCTCCGCGACCTGATGCAGGTCGCGATCGGCAACGGCCGCCACTACGGCGGCGGGCTCACCGTCGCCCCGCACGCCTCGATCGACGACCACCTGCTCGACGTGTACGCCGTGGAGCAGGGCCGGCTGCTCGACCACGTGTCGGTGGCCCGCCTGCTCCGCACCGGCCACCTGGTCGAGCACGAGCGCGTGCACCACGTGACCGCCCGCCGGCTCCGGCTCGTCACGGACGAGCCGCTGCCGGTGAACCTCGACGGCGAGATCGCCGCCACGACCCCGGCCACCTTCGAGGTCGACCGCAACGCCCTGCACGTCGTCGTGCCGGCCGGCAGCCGGGCCGCGCGGATGGACGGCACCCCCGGGCGTGAGGGGGCCAGTCCCTAGGATCGGTGCGTGGGCATCCAGATCACGCCGAGCATCCTCAACGCCGACCTGTCGCGGCTGGCCGACGAGGTCGCGCGCATCCCCAGCGCCGACTGGGTGCACGTCGACGTGATGGACAACCACTTCGTGCCCAACCTGACGCTCGGGCTCCCCGTGGTCGAGGCGCTCGTCAGGCACGCGTCCCAGCCGATCGACGCGCACCTGATGATCGAGGACGCCGACCGGTGGGCTCCGGCGTACGCCGAGGCCGGCTGCGGCTCGGTCACGTTCCACGCCGAGGCGGCGAGGGCGCCGGTCCGGCTGGCCCGCGAGATCCGCGCGCAGGGCGCCCGGGCGTCGATGGCGCTGAAGCCGGCGACCCCGATCGAGCCCTACGAGGCCCTGCTCGCCGAGCTCGACATGGTGCTCGTCATGACCGTCGAGCCGGGCTTCGGCGGCCAGAAGTTCCTCGACCTCTGCCTGCCGAAGATCCGCACGGCCCGCGAGCTGATGCGCAAGCACGGCGTCGAGACCTGGCTCCAGGTCGACGGCGGCGTCTCCCTGGAGACGATCGAGCGGTGCGCCGAGGCGGGGGCGGACGTCTTCGTGGCCGGGTCCGCGGTCTACTCCGCCGACGACCCCGACGCCATGGTGGCCGCGCTGCGCGAGCGCGCCGAGTCGGTCGCCGGCTGATGGACCTCGCGCACCGCCACGACCGGGCCCCGGGAGCGCGTCTGCGTCGAGGACCACCGGCGCCGGCACCCGGACGCGCGCCGGGAGGTCCGCGCGTACCGGCCGGGGGAGGAGCCGACGTGACCGAGTCCGTCTGGGACTACCCGCGCCCGCCGCGGGTCGAGCCGACCGGCGAGCACGTCGTCGTCAGTCACGCCGGCGTGGTGGTCGCCGACACCACGGCGGCGCTGCGCTTGCTGGAGACAAGCCACCCGCCGACGTACTACCTGCCGCGCGACGCCTTCGCAACGGACGTCCTCCGTCCCGCCCGCGGTACCTCGTGGTGCGAGTGGAAGGGCCGGGCGGCCTACCTCGACCTCGTGGTGGGCGACGACGTGCTGGCGGCCGTCGCGTGGACGTACCCCACGCCCTCGCAGGGCTTCGAGCGGCTCGTCGACCACGTCGCCCTCTATCCCGGTCGCGTGGACCGCTGCACCGTCGACGGCGAGGTCGTCGAGCCGCAGCCCGGCGACTTCTACGGCGGCTGGATCACCTCGCGGGTCACCGGCCCGTTCAAGGGCGGGCCCGGGACCACCGGCTGGTAGGCGTCAGCCACGCGAGGTCCGACGCGGACCGATGCGGACCGACGAGGACGGTGGGGGATCCGTGCCGCCGGGTGACCCGAGAGCTCCACGATCCGGGCGGCGGGCGTCCTGGCCGCGCGGATTCGCGGACGTCAGCCGGCGAACAGGGTGAGCCGCTGGCGGATGATCTTGCGGCGCAGGACGACACGGCGCTTGCCGTCGTTGCCGATGCGGAGCCGGTCGAGCTCCCAGCCGCCGTGCTCGGCGCGCTCGACCAGCATCCGGGTCACGACGTTGCGGGAGAAGTCCTTGGGCAGCACGAGGGTCTCGAACTCCCACTCCACACCGCGTCCGGGTGGGCGACGCTGGATCCTGGCCATGGTGCCTCCTGCCTGCTCGGGTCTGGTCGGGTCTGCTCGGGTCGGGTCGGGTCTCGTCCGGCTGCTGCGGGTCAGTCCGCGGACACGTCGTCGAGGGCGTCCACGATCTCGCGGGGCAGGGTCAGCTGCTCCACGCCGAGCACGCCGTCGAGCTGGGCCGCGGTCCGGGCGCCGATGATCGGCGCGGTGACGCCCGGCCGGTCGCGCACCCAGGCGAGCGACACCTCGAGCGGGGACCACCCGAGCCCGTCGGCGGCGCGGGCGACCGCCTCGACGATGCCGCGTCCCCGCTCGTCGAGGTAGACGCCGACGAACCGGGCGAAGTGCTCGCTGGCGGCGCGCGAGTCCGAGGGGGTGCCGGTGCGGTACTTGCCGGTCAGCACCCCGCGGCCGAGCGGCGACCACGGCAGGACGCCGAGCCCGAGCGCGCGGGCAGCGGGGACGACCTCCTGCTCGACGTGGCGGTTGAGCAGGGAGTACTCGACCTGCGTGGACGCCAGCGGCGTGCGGCCGGGCACCGCGCGCTGCCAGGTGGCTGCCTGCGCGGTCTGCCAGCCCGAGTAGTTCGAGATGCCGACGTAGGCGGCGCGGCCGGAGGTCACGGCGAGGTCGAGGGCCTGCAGCGTCTCCTCGAGGGGGGCCTCGTCGGTCCACACGTGGACCTGCCAGAGGTCGACGTGGTCGACCCCGAGCCGCGCCAGGGAGGCGTCGAGCGTGCGCAACAGGTGTCCGCGCGAGGTGTTCGTGACCCGCTCACCGGTGCGTCGCGAGATGCCCGCCTTGGTCGCCAGCACGACCTCGTCGCGAGCCACGACATCGCCGATCAGGGTCCCGATCAGCTCCTCGCTGGCGCCGTCGCCGTAGCCGGCAGCGGTGTCGAGGAGGGTGCCGCCGGCCTCGGCGAACGCGACCAGCTGGTCACGCGCCTCGTGCTCGTCGGTGTCGCGGCCCCAGGTCATGGTGCCCAGGCCGAGCCGCGAGACCTTGAGCCCGGTCGAGCCGAGCGAACGCTGCTGCATGGTGGTGAGGGTAGCCACGGGTGCTGCAGGGACGAGCAGGGACTCGCCCGTAGGCTCAGCCCCCGTGACGGATCTCCTGAAAGCCGTGGTCCTCGGGATCATCCAGGGACTCACCGAGTTCCTGCCGATCTCCAGCAGCGCGCACCTGCGGATCTTCCCCGAGCTGTTCGGGTGGGGCGACCCCGGTGCTGCCTTCACGGCCGTCATCCAGATCGGCACCGAGCTCGCCGTGCTCATCTACTTCCGCAAGGACATCTGGCGCATCGGCAGCGCCTGGCTGCGCTCGCTGTTCCGGGCCGAGCACCGCGGGACGTTCGACGCCCGCATGGGCTGGTTCATCATCGTCGGCTCGCTGCCGATCGTGGTGCTCGGCGTGCTGCTCAAGGACGTCATCGAGCGCGACTTCCGCAACCTGTGGATCATCGGCTGCACGCTGGTCGTGATGGGCGTGGTGCTGGGCGTCGCCGACCGGGTGGGCCACACCGACCGGCCGCTGGGAAGGCTGACGTTGAGGGACGCGGTGCTGATGGGCGCGGCGCAGGCGCTGGCGCTCGTCCCCGGCGTCTCGCGCTCCGGGGCGACCATCTCGATGGGTCGGTTCCTCGGCTTCGAGCGCGAGGCGGCCACCCGCTTCGCGTTCCTGCTCGCCATCCCCGCGGTCGTCGGCGCCGGGCTCTTCGAGCTCAAGGAGATCCCGCACGGGCACAACGACTTCGGGTGGGGGCCCACGATCACCGCGACGGTCGTCTCGTTCGTCGTCGGCTACGCCGCCATCGCCTGGCTGCTGCGCTACGTCAGCACGAGGTCCTACACGCCGTTCGTCGTCTACCGCATCCTGCTCGGCGCGGGCACCCTCACCCTGCTCGGCGCCGGGGTGCTGACCGCCTGAACGTGTCGGCCAGGAGCCCGAGCGCCACGACCTGGCTGAGCGCCACCACCGCGACGAGCGCGAGCAGGGAGCGCTCGTAGAGCCATCCGGCCGCGACGCCACCCACCACCGCCAGCAGTCCCTGCACGCCGGCGAACACGCCGTACGCCGTGGCGCGGCGCGGCGCGGCGACCAGGTCGGCCACCACCGCCTTGACCGTGGAGTCCTGGACTCCCTGCGCGATCCCCCAGGCCACCACGCCCGCGAGGACCGCCGCCAGCGTCGAGCCCAGCGCGAGGGCCGGCACGAGGCCGACGAGCACGGGCACCACCAGCAGCACCCGGGCGCCGGTCCGGTCGTAGGCAGCGCCCACCGCGAGCGCCGCGACGGCCTCGACCGCCATCGCGGCGGCGTACAGCAACGGCACCGCGGCCACGGGCAGCAGCCCGTCCACCGTGACGTGGTAGCCGATGACGCCCCACGTCACCAGCCCGCCGGTGGTCAGCGACGCGGCGAGGGCATAGCGGAAGAAGTCGGGCGACAGCCCGGCACCCACCGCCTCGGCCCACCAGCCGCGCGGGATCGCCGGCGCGTCGTCCGGGGCGGGCGGGCGCGCGTCGTAGGCGGCCGGGTCCGGGACACGGCGGCGCAGCGCGAGCAGGAGCAGCATCGCGACGGCGCCCGGCACGGCCAGCACCGCCAGGCCCCACCACAGCGACGCCACCGCCGCGGCGGCGGACACCACGAGCGGGCCGGCGAACGCGCCGACCTGGTCGAGCGCCTTGTGCACCCCGAACCCGCGGCCGCGCCCCACCGCGGCCGCCACGCGCGCCAGCAGGGCCGACTTCGACGGCGACCGCACCGCCTTGCCGAGCCGCTCCAGCAGGATCATCGTCACCGCGAACGCCAGCCCCGCCGCCCCGAGCCGGGGCGCCAGCGCGAGGAGCGGCACGCAGATCGCGGTGAGGCCGTAGCCGAGGATCGTCAGCGTCCAGTGGCGGCCGGTGCGGTCGGCGAGCGGCCCGAACGCCAGGCGCAGCACGAGCGCGACCGCCTCTCCGGCACCGGTGACCAGCCCGACGACCACCGCGGACGCGCCGAGCGCGGCCAGCACCGGGCCGTACACCGACCGGGCGCCCTCGTAGACCATGTCGGCGGCCAGGCTGACGAATCCGAACCACCCCACCACCCGCCAGGCGGTGGGGGCCGTCGCGGGCCGGCTCACAGCCAGCCGGACCGCTTGAACCAGGCGAACAGGGCTGCGGCGACCCCCGCCATCAGCCCGACGGCGAAGGGATAGCCGTAGGTCCAGTGCAGCTCGGGCATGTGGTCGAAGTTCATGCCGTAGATCCCGGCGATCAGCGTCGGCACGACGACCAGCGCCGCACCGGCCGAGATCTTGCGCATGTCCTCGTTCTGCTGCACCGAGATGCGCGCCACCTGGGCGTCGAACGCCGTCGAGAGCAGCTGGTCGAGGTTGTCGATGACCTCCGAGACACGCTGAAGGTGGTCGGCGACGTCGCGGAAGTACGTCGCAGTGTGCGCGGTGACGCGGTCGTCGGCGCCGTGCGCGAAGCGCCGCATCGGCTCGCGCAGCGGCATCACCGCCCGGCGGACCTCCGCGATCTCGCGCTTGAGGACGTAGATGCGGTTCGAGTCGTCGGTGCGGGCGGGGGAGAAGACCGACTCCTCCACCTCGTCGACGTCCACCTCCAGCGCGGCGCCGACCTTCTCGTACTCGTCCACCACGCGGTCGCAGATGGCGTACATGACCGCCATCGGGCCGTGCTCGAGCACCTTCGCCCGGTGCTCGAGGTCGCGGCGGGCCGACGCGAGGTCGATGCCCTCGCCGTGGCGGACGGTCACCACGAAGTCGTCGCCGACGAACAGGTTGATCTCGCCGGTCTCGACCGCGTCCTCCTCGTCGACGTACCAGAGCGTCTTGAGCACCAGGAACAGCGTGTCGCCGTAGTGCTCGAGCTTCGGGCGCTGGTGGGAGTCCCCGGCGTCCTCCACGGCCAGCGGGTGCAGGTCGAACGTCTCCGCGATCAGCCGGAGCTCCTCGGCGGTGGGGTCGTGGATGCCGATCCACTGGAAGTCGCCCGCCTCGCAGGGCACGCGGGTGTGGCCGAGGCTCTGGTCGTCGCCCTCGCGCACGGGGACCCGCCTGCCGTCGCGGTAGAGCGCGTTGTCGACGATCACGGCGCTCAGGCTAGTCCCACTAGGGTCGTCGTCGTGCCCACCGTCATCCTCGTCCGCCACGGGCGCTCCACGGCCAACGCGACGGGTGTCCTGGCCGGCCGGCTCGCCGGGGTCCACCTCGACGAGGCGGGCGTCGCACAGGCCGTCGCGGTCGGCGAGCGGCTGGCGGGCGTACGTCTCGCCGTGGCCGTCACGAGCCCGCTCGAGCGGTGCCGGGAGACCGCCAGGGAGATCACCTCGCGGCAGGCGGCGCCGCTGCGGGCCGGCACCGACAAGCAGCTCTCCGAGTGCGACTACGGCGAGTGGCAGGGCCGCCCGCTGAAGGAGCTGGCCAAGGAGAAGCTCTGGCGCACCGTGCAGGCGCAGCCGTCGGCGGCGACCTTCCCGGGCGGGGAGTCGATGCGGGCCATGCAGGACCGCGCCGTGGCCGCGATCCGCCGCCACGACGCGCGCGTCGCATCCGAGCACGGCGACGACGCCGTGTGGCTCGCGGTCAGCCACGGCGACGTCATCAAGTCGGTCCTGGCCGACGCCCTCGGGACCCACCTCGACCTCTTCCAGCGCATCCACGTCGACCCCGCGTCGGTGTCGGTCGTGCGCTACACCGAGACGCGTCCCTTCGTGCTCGGCACGAACACCCACGGCGGTGACCTGGCCTGGCTCACGCCGCCGCGCAAGCCGCGCCGCACGTCCCACGCGCGCCGCGCGGACGCCGAGGTGGGTGGAGGGGCCGGGCCCCAGACAGCAGGGTCCTAGGGTGAGTCACATGCCCGTCGTGCACCGCTTCGACCCGCCCGAGCGCTTCGTCGCCGGCACCGTTGGCGAGCCCGGCTCGCGCACCTTCTTCCTCCAGGCGCGCGAGGGCACGCGGCTCGTGAGCGTCTCGCTGGAGAAGCAGCAGGTGCAGGCCCTGGCGGAGCGCATCGACGAGCTCCTCGACGAGCTGATGCGCGCCGCCGGCGACGAGGTGCTCATCCCGGCCATCGCGCCGCGCGACCTCGTCGACGCCCAGCCGCTCGAGCAGCCGATCGAGGAGGAGTTCCGCGCCGGCACGATGACGCTGTCGTGGGACGGCACCGACGAGCGCGTGGTGATCGAGGTGTTCCCCTTCACCGAGGCCGCCGTGGTGTCCCCCGAGCAGCTCCAGGAGGACCTCGAGGACCTCCTCGAGCCGGAGCCGGAGGAGATCTTCCTCGTGCGCATCACCGCGGCAGCGGCCCGCTCCTTCGTCGAGCGGGCGCGGTCGGTCGTGGAGGCCGGACGCCCCGACTGCCCCTTCTGCGGCGAGCCGATCGACCCCGACGGCCACCTGTGCGTGCGAGCCAACGGCTTCCGGCGCCGTGATCCCTGACCACCCCTCCCCGGAGGCGCTGCCGGACGGCTTCCCGACCGGCACGCTCACGCTCCACGGTCGCGTGCTGCCCGCCTCCAACGCCACGTTCGTCGGCGAGCTCGGCGGCGTGCGTGTGGTCTACAAGCCGATCGCGGGGGAGCGGCCGCTGTGGGACTTCCCCGACGGCACCCTCGCCGCGCGCGAGGTGGGGTCGTACGCCGTCTCCCAGGCGCTGGGCTGGGACATCGTCCCGCCGACCGTGCTCGGCGACGGGCCGCACGGGCCCGGGATGGTGCAGCTGTGGCGCGACGAGGTCGAGGACCAGGTGCCGGTCGACATCGTCGCCGAGGGTGAGGTCCCGGCGGGCTACCGCCACGTCTTCGACGGGCTCGACGCCCACGACCAGCCCGTCTCGCTGGTGCACGAGGACTCCGCCGCCCTGCGGCGGATGGCGCTCTTCGACGTGGTGGTCAACAACGCCGACCGCAAGGGCGGGCACGTCCTGCCGATGGCCGACGGGCACCGCCACGGCGTCGACCACGGCCTGACCTTCCACATCGAGCACAAGCTGCGCACCGTGCTCTGGGGGTTCGTCGGCGAGCCGATCTCCGCCGACGAGGACCGGGCGCTGCGCCGGCTCGCCGCCGCCCTCGACGCCGAGCTGGGCGCCACGCTCGCGGCCTCGCTCACCGACGACGAGGTCGCCACCACGCGGCGGCGCGTCGCCCGCCTGCTGGCCCGCGGCGAGTTCCCCGCGCCCGCGTCGTCGGCGTACCCCGTCATCCCCTGGCCGCCGTTCTGACGCCGGACCGCGCCCACCGAGGTGCGCGGGCACGGCGCTCGACGGCCGGCCGATAGGCTGCGCGACATGCGCGCCTGGTCGTCCCCCGACGTTCCCACCCTGCCCGTCACGGGCCCCGTCGTGCGGGTGCACGACACCGCGACCGGCGCCCTGGTGGAGACCCGTCCGGAGGGTCCGGCGCGGATGTACGTCTGCGGGATCACGCCCTACGACGCGACCCACATGGGGCACGCGGCGACGTACGTCGCCTTCGACCTGCTCAACCGCGCCTGGCGCAACGCCGGCCACGAGGTGACCTACGTGCAGAATGTCACCGACGTCGACGACCCGCTGCTCGAGCGGGCCGAGAAGGTCAAGGTCGACTGGGCCGAGCTCGCCCAGCGCGAGACCCAGCTGTTCCGCGACGACATGGAGGCCCTGCGCGTCCTGCCGCCCGCCCACTACATCGGCGCGGTCGAGTCGATCCCGCTGGCGATCGCGGTGATCGAGCGCCTCCAGGCAGCGGGCGCGATCTACCAGGTCGACACCGACCTCTACTACTCCGTCACCGCGGACCCCGCGTTCGGCGAGGTGTCGGGGTGGGAGCGTGCGCAGATGCTGGAGATCTTCGGCGAGCGCGGCGGCGACCCCGACCGTGAGGGCAAGAAGGACCCGCTCGACTGCGTGGTGTGGCGCGGCGCGCGCGACGGCGAGCCGTCGTGGCCGAGCCCGTTCGGTCCCGGACGCCCGGGCTGGCACGTCGAGTGCACCGCGATCGCGCTCGAGCACCTCGGCGCGTCGTTCGACGTCCAGGGTGGCGGCAGCGACCTGGTCTTCCCGCACCACGAGATGGGGGCCGGCCACGCGCAGGTCGCCGAGCCGGGGGTGCCGTTCGCGCGGGCCTACGCCCACGCCGGGATGGTGGCCTACGACGGCGAGAAGATGTCGAAGTCCAAGGGCAACCTCGTCTTCGTCTCCGCCCTGCGGATGAGCGAGGTCGACCCCATGGCGATCCGCCTCGTGCTGCTGCGCCACCACTACCGCAGCGACTGGGAGTGGACCGACGACCAGCTCTGGGACGCCGTCGACACCCTCGCCGACTGGCGCCGCGCCCTCGCGCTGGGCGCCGGGGCGCCCACCGCGCCGGTGGTCGAGCGCGTCCTCGCCGCCCTCGCCTCCGACCTCGACGCGCCCGCCGCCGTGGCGGCCGTCCAGGACTGGGTCGAGGCCACCCTCGGCACCCATGGCCTCGCGGACACCTCGGACCCCGAGGCGGCGGCGACCGTGCACCGGCTGGTCGACGCGGCGCTGGGCCTGTCGCTCTGACGTAGGTACGGGGCGGTGCGTGAGGCAGGTTCTCGCGGTTCGGAACCTGCGCCACTCACCGCCGGCGGCGTGTCGGCGTACGTCGGGCGGGCGGGCGGTGCGTGAGGCAGGTTTCGGCGGTCCGGAACCTGCGCCACTCACCGCCGCGCGGGTGTGTCGGCGTACGCCGCGCGGATAAGCGGTGCGTGAGGCACGTTCCCGCCGCCCGGAACCTGCGCCACTCACCGCCGCGCGGGTGGGCGGTGCGTGAGGCACGTTTCCGCCGCCCGAAACCTGCGCCACTCACCGCCGACGGGCGTGTCGGCGTGCGTCGGGCGCCCAGCGGTGCGTGAGGCACGTTTCCGCGCTCCGAAACCTGTCTCACTCACCGCCGCGCGGGTGGGCGGTGCGTGAGGCACGTTTCCGCCGCCCAAACCTGCGCCGCTCACCGCCGCGCGGGCGTCTCGGCGTACGCCGGGCGCCCAGCGGTGCGTGACGCACGTTCCCACGGTCCGAAACCTGCGCCACTCACCGCCGACGGGACCGCCGACGAGCATGTCGGCGTACGCCAACCGCGAGCGGGACGCGGTGCGGTCAGTCCGTGTCGCGGCGCTTGAGGTAGCGCTCGAACTCGCGGGCGATCGCCTCGCCGGAGGCCTCCGGGAGGTCGGCGGTGTCGCGGGTCTCCTCGAGGGCGCGCACGTAGTCGGCGACGTCCTCGTCCTCCGCGGCGAGCTCGTCGACGCCTCGCTCCCACGCCTTGGCGTCCTCGGCCAGCTCGCCCAGCGGCATCGGCGCCTGCAGCAGCTCCTCGAGCTGCCCGAGCAGCGCGAGCGTGGCCTTGGGGCACGGCGGCTGCGCGACGTAGTGGGGGACCGCGGCCCAGTAGGACACGGCGGGGATGTCGAGCTGGGTGCACGCGTCGTTGAAGACCCCGACGATGCCGGTCGGACCCTCGTAGGTCGACTGCTCGAGCGCGAGCCGGTCGACGAGCTCGGGTTCACTGGCGGTGCCCGTGACCGGGATCGGCCGGGTGTGGGGCGTGTCCGCCAGCAGCGCGCCCATCGTCACGACGAGCTCCGCGCCCAGGTCGTCGCACGCGGCGAGCAGCTCGGCGCAGAACTGGCGCCACTTCATGTTCGGCTCGATGCCGCGCACGAGGATCACGTCGCGGTCGAGCTCCGCCGGCCGCGCCACCGCGATGCGGGTGGTCGGCCACGTGAGCCGGCGGTGCCCGTTGTGGTCGGTGCCGATGACGGGCCGGTTGACCTGGAAGTCGTAGAACTCCTCGGGGTCGATCGCTCCGATCACCTCGGCCCTCCACTGCTCCATCAGGTGGTCGACCAGCCCGGAGGCGGCGTCGGCGGCGTCGTTCCACCCCTCGAACGCCGCGATCACCACGGGGGAGACGAGGTCCTGCACGTCGTCGAACTCGATCACCTGCTCAGCCTAGGCCGCGCGGCCCAGCGTGCCGTCGTGATTTCGCCGCCCGACGCGCCGGTGCCACCATGTGGGAACCACGTCCGCGCGTCGGACCCCGTCCTAGGCTGGCACCCACCGCAGCCCGAGAGGAGCCACGCACCCGTGGAGCCGCAGCACCGCCCAGACGCCACCGCCGCGCTGACGGCAGTCCTCCGCGAGCGGATCATGGTGCTGGACGGTGCGATGGGCACGGCGATCCAGCGCGACCGGCCCGACGAGGCGGGCTACCGCGGGGAGCGGTTCGCCGACCACCCCAGCGACCTCGTCGGCAACAACGACCTGCTCACCCTCACGCAGCCGGCACTGATCCGCGCGATCCACGAGGACTACCTCGCCGCCGGCGCCGACATCATCGAGACCAACACCTTCAACGCCAACGCGATCTCGCTCGCGGACTACGGTCTCGAGGAGCTGGCCTACGAGCTCAACGTCGAGTCGGCGCGGCTCGCCCGCCAGGCCGCGGACGCCGTGGCCACCGACGAGCGGCCGCGCTGGGTGGCGGGCGCGCTCGGCCCCACGACCCGCACGGCGTCCATCTCGCCCGACGTCAACGACCCCGGCGCGCGCAACGTGACCTTCGACCAGCTGGCCGACGCCTACCTCGTCGCGGCCCGCGGCCTCGTCGACGGCGGGGCCGACCTGCTAATGATCGAGACGATCTTCGACACCCTCAACGCCAAGGCCGCGATCTTCGCGGTCGAGACGCTCTTCGAGGAGCAGGGACGCCGCTGGCCGGTGATCGTCTCGGGCACCATCACCGACGCGTCGGGTCGTACGCTCTCCGGCCAGGTCACCGAGGCCTTCTGGGACTCCGTCCGGCACGCCCGCCCGCTGGCGGTCGGCCTCAACTGCGCCCTCGGCGCGCGCGACATGCGCCCCTACGTCGCCGAGCTCTCCCGCCTGGCCGACTCGTTCGTCAGCGTCTACCCGAACGCCGGCCTGCCCAACGCGTTCGGGGAGTACGACGAGACGCCCGAGCAGACCGCCGCCGTCCTCGCCGAGTTCGCCGAGGCCGGCTTCCTCAACATCGTCGGCGGCTGCTGCGGCACGACGCCCGACCACATCGCGGCGATCGCCGGGGCGGTCGAGGGCCGGGCGCGCCGGGAGCCGGTGCCCCACGAGCCCGTCATGCGGCTCTCGGGCCTCGAGCCGCTGACGATCACCGAGGACAGCCTGTTCGTCAACATCGGCGAGCGCACGAACATCACCGGCTCGGCTCGCTTCCGCAAGCTCATCAAGGACGGCGACTACGACACCGCGCTGGGCGTGGCAGCCCAGCAGGTCGAGGCCGGCGCCCAGGTCATCGACGTCAACATGGACGAGGGCATGATCGACGGCGTCGCCGCGATGGACCGCTTCCTCAAGCTGATCGCGGCCGAGCCCGACATCAGCCGGGTCCCGGTGATGGTCGACTCCTCCAAGTGGGAGGTGATCGAGGCCGGCCTCAAGTGCGTGCAGGGCAAGGCGATCGTCAACTCCATCTCGATGAAGGAGGGCGAGGAGGCGTTCCGCGAGCACGCGCGCCTGTGCCGCAAGTACGGCGCCGCCGTCGTGGTGATGGCCTTCGACGAGGACGGCCAGGCCGACAACCTCGAGCGCCGCAAGGCGATCTGCGAGCGTGCGTACCGGATCCTCGTCGAGGAGGTCGGGTTCCCGCCCGAGGACATCATCTTCGACCCCAACGTCTTCGCGGTCGCGACCGGCATCGAGGAGCACGCGACCTACGGTGAGGACTTCATCGAGGCGACGCGGTGGATCAAGCAGAACCTGCCGGGCGCCAAGGTGAGCGGCGGCATCTCCAACGTGTCGTTCTCGTTCCGGGGCAACAACCCCGTCCGCGAGGCGATCCACGCCGTCTTCCTCTACCACGCCATCCGCGCCGGCCTCGACATGGGCATCGTCAACGCCGGCGCGCTCGTCGTCTACGACGAGGTCGACGCCGAGCTCCGCGAGCGCATCGAGGACGTCGTCCTCAACCGGCGGCCCGACGCCGCCGAGCGGCTGCTCGAGATCGCCGAGCGCTACAACGTGGCCGCGGCCGACGTCGAGGAGGCCGAGGACGAGTGGCGCGGGCTGCCGCTGCGCGAGCGCATCACGCACGCCCTGGTGAAGGGCCTCGACCAGCACGTCGAGGCCGACACCGAGGCGCTCCGCGCCGAGATCGCCGCCGCCGGAGGCCGCCCGATCGAGGTCATCGAGGGCCCGCTCATGGACGGCATGAACGTCGTCGGCGACCTCTTCGGCGCCGGCAAGATGTTCCTGCCCCAGGTGGTCAAGAGCGCCCGCGTGATGAAGAAGGCCGTCGCCTACCTGATCCCCTTCATCGAGCAGGAGAAGCTCGACAACCCCGCCCTCGCCACCGCGAAGGACACCAACGGCACGATCGTCATGGCCACGGTCAAGGGCGACGTCCACGACATCGGCAAGAACATCGTCGGCGTGGTGCTGCAGTGCAACAACTACGAGGTCATCGACCTCGGCGTCATGGTGCCCGCGCAGAAGATCCTGGACGCCGCGCAGGAGGTCGACGCCGACATCATCGGCCTCTCCGGCCTGATCACCCCCTCGCTCGACGAGATGGTGAACTTCGCCGCCGAGATGCAGCGCCTGGGCCTCGACATCCCGCTGCTCATCGGCGGTGCCACGACGTCCCGCGCCCACACGGCCGTCAAGATCGACCAGAAGTACGACGGCCCCGTCGTCTGGGTCAAGGACGCGTCCCGGTCGGTGCCGACGGCGGCCGCCCTGCTCGACGCCGGGCAGCGCGAGAAGCTCCTGGCCGACTTGCAGACCGACTTCGACGCCCTGCGGGCGCGCCACGCGGCCAAGCACGACCGGCCGCTCGTCACGCTGCAGCAGGCGCGCGCCAACGCGACGCCGATCGACTGGTCGGGCTACCACCCGCCCAAGCCCCACATGCTGCTGCAGCAGGACCACGCCGTCTCCACGGTCGTCGACACCCCGGTCGCGCAGCACGTGCGGGTGCTGCGCGACTACGACCTCGCCACGCTGCGCCGCTACATCGACTGGCAGCCGTTCTTCAACGCGTGGGAGATGAAGGGCGCCTTTCCCGACATCCTCAACAACCCGAGCTCGGGTCCCGCGGCCCGCAAGCTCTACGACGACGCCCAGGCGATGCTCGACCAGGTCGTGGAGGAGAAGTGGATCCGGGCGCACGGCGTCGTCGGGTTCTTCCCCGCGAACTCGGTCGGCGACGACATCGAGCTCTACCTCGGCAGCGACCGCAGCGAGGTCCGCGCCGTGCTGCACCAGCTCCGGCAGCAGGGCGAGCACCGCGACGGCGTGCCCAACCGCTCCCTGGCGGACTTCGTCGCACCCCGGGAGACGGGCCTGCCCGACCACGTCGGCGCCTTCGCGGTGACCGCGGGTGACGGCCTCGCCGAGCGCGTCGCCGCCTACCGCGCGGAGCTCGACGACTACAGCGCGATCCTCCTCGAGTCGCTGGGCGACCGCCTCGCCGAGGCCTTCGCCGAACGCCTCCACGAGCGGGTACGCAAGGAGCTCTGGGGCTACGCACCCGACGAGCACCTCGACAACGTCGGGCTGATCAAGGAGCAGTACGACGGCATCCGTCCCGCCCCCGGCTACCCCGCGTGCCCCGAGCACACCGAGAAGCGCACCCTGTGGGAACTGCTCGACGTGGAGCACCACACCGGCATCCGGCTCACCGAGTCGATGGCGATGTGGCCAGGCGCGTCGGTCAGCGGCTTCTACTACTCCCACCCGCAGTCGCAGTACTTCGTGGTGGGCCGCCTGGCCCGCGACCAGGTCGCCGACTACGCCGAGCGCAAGGGCTGGACCCTCGCGGAGGCCGAGCGGTGGCTCTCGCCCAACCTCGGCTACGACCCGGAGGACTGAGCGAGCCGTCCCTCGGTGTCGGCGACGCGCATCGGGAAGGGGCGTGGGGGGAACCGCGGCAGGAGGCGAGTCGTGGTACACACTGCGGGGTCGCGAGAGTGTGGTGGGCCCGGCAGATGGAGGATCGTGAAGGTGGCGGAGCCCGGCAAGGTGTCGGTGGTGCTGGTCGACGACTCGGTCGACGTGCGCACTCTGGTGCGCATGCGGCTCGAGGCCTCGGGCTCGTTCGAGGTCCTCGGTGAGGCCGCGGACGGGGAGCAGGCCATCGAGCTGGTGATCCGGCACGAGCCGGAGCTCGTGCTCCTCGACGTCTCGATGGCAGCCATGGACGGTCTCGAGACGCTGCCGTCGATCCTCGCGGTGCGGCCGGACACAGCGGTCGTGATGTTCAGCGGGTTCAGCGGCGACCACCTCGCCATGGAGGTCCGCGAGCTCGGCGCGCTGGACCTCATCGAGAAGTCGATCCCTCTGGAGGAGCTCCCCGACCGGCTCCTGCGGAGCCTGCGCGGAGCGGGGGCGGAGGCCGTCGCAGACATCCCTCTTCCGCCGGACGAGGACCCCGAGGAGCTGCGCGAGGCGGGCGTCGACGTGGCGCGGGTGGAGCAGGAGATCCTCGACGACCACGTCGAGGGGTTCCGCGAGCTCTTCGACCGAGCAGCGATCGGCATGGCCACCCTGACCGTGCACGCCACGATCGTGCGGGCCAACGACGCCCTCGCCGACCTGATGTCGTGCGAGCCGAGGGAGCTCGTCGGTGTCGACTACGGCCGCCTGACCGGTGGGCTGGGCGACGTCCTGGACCGCCACCTCGAGACGTTGCGGACCTCGCAGGAGAACGTGGCGACGTTCGAGCACCCCATCCCGGGGCTGCCCTGGGCCACCGAGGTGCGCACCGCCCGCGTGACCCTGGTCCCGATCCGCGACTCGGTCGGGCAGATGCTCTACGTCTTCGCGCAGGTCCAGGACATCACCGCCCAGCGCACCGCCGAGGAGGAGCTGCACCGCACCGAGGAGAAGTTCCGCCTCCTGGTCGCCGCCGTCGAGGAGTACGCCGTGTTCATGCTCGACGCCAGGGGGCTGGTGATGAGCTGGAACGCGGGGGCGCGGCGGATCAAGGGCTACGAGGCGAACGAGATCGTCGGGCGCCACTTCCGGGTGTTCTACCCCGAGGAGGAGCAGCTGACCGGCCATCCCGAGCGCAACCTCGAGGCGGCGCTGCGCGACGGGTCGTTCGCCGAGGAGGGCTGGCGCGTACGCCAGGACGGCAGCCGTTTCTGGGCAAGCGTCGTCATCACCCCCGTCCACGACGACCGCGGTCGGCACATCGGTTTCGCCAAGATCACCCGCGACCAGACCGAGCAGCGCGAGAACGCCGAGAACCGGCTGGAGGCCATGGCCGAGCAGGCGCGGCTGCTCGCCGTGACGGCACACGAGCTCAGGAACCCCACGGCCGTGATCGACGGCAGTGCGCATGCCCTCCAGATGTCGGAGCGGCAGATGACCCCCGAGGAGCGCGAGCGCTTCTTCCGCGGCATCCGGAGCAGCGCGGACCGGCTCCGCCGGCTGGCTGCCGACCTGACCGCGGCCTCGCAGCTGCAGGGCGGCGGCATGCACTTCCGGGCCGAGACCGTCTCGCTCCGCGAGCTGGTGCGGAGCGCCGCGCTGCGGCGGGCGGCCGCGAGCCCCGCCGTCCACGTCGAGGTGGACGTCCCCGACGGGGCCGTCCTCCGTGCCGACGAGGTGCGCCTCGCCCAGGCGCTCGACAACCTGCTCGACAACGCCGTCCGCCACGGATCCCCGCCGTTCACCGTGGCGGCGACGGTGCGCGACGACCAGGTCGAGCTCCGGGTCACCGATGCCGGCCGGGGCGCGCCCCACGAGCTGGTCCCACGGCTGTTCGACCGGTTCGCCACGGCCGGTGCCACCAGCGGGACCGGCCTGGGCCTCTACCTCGTGCGCGAGATCGCGAGGGGCCACGGCGGCGACGCCGTCTACCAGCCCCCGGCCGAGGACAGCCCGACGACGTTCGTCATCCGATTCCCCCTGGACGCCGGAGACCGGTGACCGGCGACCGGCTCGACCGCGGTCGTCCTGCTCGAGTCGATCGCGACCCGGCGGACCGATCCCGAGAGTTTCCGCCGCGCGCCTGGCTCAATACCCGACCCCGGGGCGAGGGCCTGATCAGAGGACCAGCGCGGCCGCCATCACGAGCGGCAGCGACACGACCGACGCCACCGAGGTGACGAGTGTCAGCGTCTTGAGCGTGCCCTTCGTCGAGAGCCCCAGCAGGGACTTGAACATCCAGAAGAAGTTGCTGTTGACCTGCAGCGCGAACATCGCGCCCGACGCGATGGCGAGCCCCACGACGATGGGGGAGACCGTGATCGAGTCGAGGACGGGCGCGATGATGCCGGCCGCGGTGATCGCCGCGACCGAGACCGAGCCGATGGCCAGGTGCAGCACCGCCGCGATGAACCACGCGAGCAGGATGCTCAGCACCACTGGCGCGCCCGCGTCGGCCGAGAACAGGTCGCCGAGCACCTTGTCGAGGCCGGTCGCCTCGATGACCGCGCCCAGGGAGCCGCCCACGCCGGTGATGAGCAGGATCTCGCCGGTGGTGTGGAAGCCGTCCTCCATCGCCTCGTTGGTCCGCTCCGGGCCGGCGGAGGCGCGGGACAGGGTGTAGGCCCCCAGCAGGCCGATGAAGAGGGCGACGTTGGCGTCGCCGAGGAACGCGATGACGTCGGTGGACCAACCGCCGAGCTCGGCGAACGCGCCGAAGGCGATGAGCAGCAGCGGGACGAGGATCGGCAGCAGGAGGACCAGCAGCGGCAGGCGGCGTACGCCCTCACCGGCCTCGGCGGCGCTCGCGGACGCCTCGGTCTGCGCGAGGGCCTCCTGCGAGGAGCCCGCCTCGCCGGTCAGGTAGGCGCGGTCGGCGGCCTCCTGCTCGATCATCGCCTCGTCGGGCTCCTCGTCGGTCGCGACGTTCCAGAAGCCGCCGGCGTGGAAGAGCAGCCGCATCAGCATCGTGGACACGACCGCGGTGACGAGGCCGATGACCACGCCGTAGACGAGCCAGTCGCCGAGCCGGATGTCGAGCAGCCCCGCGATCGAGATCGCGGCCAGGCCCGGGATGACGAAGACGTAGCCGGCGAAGATCCCGCAGCCGAGCGCGGAGGCCAGGACGGGCAGACCCACCTTGCCGATGAACGGCGAGGCGGAGCGCGCCACCGGCGCGGCCAGCACGACCTGCACGTCGACGTAGATCGAGGGCATCACCACCGCGAGCATCGAGGTGAGCGCGTACGGCAGCCGGCCCGGACCCACCCGCTGGACCAGCAGCCCGACCAGGCGGCGGAACGCGCCGGTGGAGTGGAGCAGCGACCCGATGAGGACGCCGAACCCGATGAGGAGGCCGACCTCGGCCATGATGCCGCCGAAGCCGGTCGTGATCGCCTCGATCGTGCCCGCGAAGCCGACGCCGGCCGCCAGCCCGAGGTAGAGCGAGCCGAGGATCAACGAGATCACGGGGTCGATGCGCACCCGGATGATGAGCGCGATCACCAGGAGGATGGCGACGGCGGTGTGCAAGGCGACCATGGGCTCCCCAGACGATGTGCAGACGGTGTTCGCATCCTCGAGAGGCTCCCGAGTGGCCCCTGTCTACCGGTGCTGGGTGCGCCTTGACCAGTCGCGGCCGAGGTGTGGGCCGGGGTGTGGGCGGCGGCGCGAGCCGCTGCCCACGTCGATAGGGTCGCTCGGGTGACCCTCCCGGCGCCGCCGCACCCCCTGCCCGCCGCAGTCCTGTGGGACATGGACGGCACGCTCGTCGACACCGAGCCGTACTGGATCGCCACCGAGTACGAGATGGCCGAGAAGTACGGCGGGACGTGGTCGCACGAGCACGCGATGAACCTCGTCGGCAACGCCCTGCTGGAGTCGGGCGACTACATCCGGGTGCACATGGGCATCGACCGGACGCCTCAGCAGATCGTCGACGAGCTGCTCGACGGCGTGGTCGCCCGGGTCGAGGAGGAGGTCCCGTGGCGTCCCGGTGCCCGCGAGCTGCTCACCGACCTGCACGCGCACGGCGTCCCCTGCGCGCTGGTGACCATGTCGTGGCAGCGGTTCGTGACGCCGATCCTGTCGCGTCTCCCGGCGGGCACCTTCGCCAGCGTCGTCACCGGCGACCGCGTGGAGTTCGGCAAGCCGCACCCCGAGCCGTACCTCACCGCCGCCGCCGAGCTCGGCCTGCACCCCGCACAGTGCCTGGCCATCGAGGACTCCAACACCGGCGCCAAGTCGGCGGTCGCCGCCGGCTGCACGGTCCTGTGCGTGCCGAACCACGTGCCGATCCTCGAGGGGGACGGGCGCGTGTTCGCCGACACCCTCGTCGGGCTCGACCCGCCCGCGCTGGGGCGGATGCTCGCGCGGGAGGACTGACCCGGCGCGTCGCCTCGTCGCCCCCGCGGGCCGGGCGTGCCGGCGTCATACGAAGGCGTACGTATGGGTGCGGGTTCGCATGACGCTGGCGCCGGCGGGCGGGGGCTCGCGTGCGTCATGCGAGGGCGTACGTATGGGTGCGGGTTCGCATGACGCTGGCGCCTGGCGGGCGGGCGTCATACGAAGGCGTACGTATGGGTGCGGGTCCGCATGACGCTGGCGCCGGATGGCGGGGGTGCGTCATACGGAGGCGTACGTATGGGTGCGGGTTCGCATGACGCTGGCGCTTGGTGGCTTGCGGGCGTCATACGAAGGCGTACGTATGGGTGCAGGTCCGCATGACGCTGGCGCCCGGCGGGCGGGCGGGCGCTGCCTGCAGCCGCGCGGGCGTCATACGAAGGCGTACGTATGGGTGCGGGTCCGCATGACGCTGGGCTGGCACGCTGGCGCCGGCAGGCGGGCGGCGGAGGCCCGGGCGGTGGGGCGCGAGGGGCGGAGCTCAGTCCGCGGACTCGTCGACCGAGGCGTCCGCCCGGCCCGCCAGCGGCGCCGGCGGCTCGGGGAGGGGCGGGACGGTGCCGCCCTTGGTCGGGCAGTACTGGTGGAAGGAGCACCAGTCGCACAGGCGTGACGGGCTGGGTCGCCAGTCGCCCGTCTCCTGCGCCAGCCGGATCGCCCGCCACAGCGCCTCGACCTTGCGCTCGGTGGCGAGCAGGTCGTGCTCGTCGGGCTCGTAGCGGACGATCTCGCCGTTGCCGAGGTAGACCAGCTGGAGCACCGACGGCACGATGCCGCGCAGGCGCCAGATGACGAGGGCGTAGAACTTCATCTGGAACAGCGCCTTGGCCTCGAAGCCCTCGCCCGGGCTGCGGCCGGTCTTGTAGTCGACCACCCGGATCCGGCCGTCGGGAGCCACGTCGACCCGGTCGACGAACCCGCGCAGCAGGAGCCGGGACTCGAGCAGCGCCTCGACGTAGAGCTCGCGCTCGGCCGGCTCGAGCCGGCGCGGGTCCTCGAGGTCGAAGTAGCGCTCGAGCACCGTGCGGCAGGACGCGAGCCATGCCGCCTGGTCCGGGCCGTCGCCGCCGAACATGTCGGCGAGGGCGGGCTCGATATCGAGAAGGTCGCTCCAGGCCGGCGCGAGCATGTCGGCGGCCCGCTCCGGGGTCCGGTCCGACGCCGGCAGGTCGAAGAGGTCCTCGAGCACCTTGTGCACCACGGTGCCGCGGGCGGCATCGGGCGACGGCTCCTCGGGCAGCCGGTCGACGGTGCGCAGGCGGTACATCAGCGGACAGGTCATGAAATCGCTCGCGCGGCTCGGCGACAGGGCGCCGAGCACCTCCACTCCGTCGACGGGGGTGGACACACGCTCGGCGGGGGACTCGACGGGACGCCGAGCGGGCGCGGGGGCGGGCGCCGGGACGACGGAGGCCGGGACGGGTATCGACATGACGCCGTCACCCTAGGCGAGGGGTGCGACAGCGCCCTCCGCCGCTCCTGCGCGCCGGCGCCGTGGGTGGCGTTCGTTAGGGTTCAAGCGTGCCCGACCCGACCGATCCGGCCCCTGCCCAGGGGCGTCCCCGCCGTACGCCGCGCGCCCGGGGCACGCTGCGGATCGGCTCGATCGCGGGCATCGACGTGCTCATCACGAGCTCCTGGTTCATCGTCGCGCTCCTGATCTCGCTCACCTTCGCCCCGCGGATCGAGCAGGAGGAGCCGGGGCTGGGCTTCTGGAAGTACGTCGCCGGATTCGTCTTCGCGGTCGTGCTCTACCTCTCGGTGCTACTCCACGAGGCCTCGCACGCCGTCACGGCGCAGCGACTCGGCTACGGCGTCACCTCGATCACGCTCCACTTCCTCGGTGGCATGACCGAGATCGACGGGCAGTCGCGCCGGCCGCGCCACGAGTTCTGGATCGCCGTCGTCGGGCCGCTGACGTCGATCGCCGTGGGTGCCGCCGCAGCGGGGCTGTGGTTCGTCGTGCCGGACGGACTCCTGCGGGTCGCGGTCGAGGGGCTGGCCGGTGCCAACCTGCTCATCGGGGTCCTCAACCTCGTCCCCGGGCTGCCGCTCGACGGGGGCCGGGTGCTGAAGTCCGCGGTCTGGGGCGCGTCGGGCGACCAGCACCGCGGCACGATCGTCGCCGGCTGGGGCGGGCGGCTCACCGCCCTGGCGCTGTTGGCGTGGCCGCTCGTCCAGGAGCCGCTGACGGGGTCCGAGCCGACGATCCTCGACCTCGTGCTGGTGTTCATCCTGGGCCTGTTCCTGTGGACCGGCGCCACGGCGGCGATGGCCCACGCCCGGCTGCGGCAGCGGCTCCCCGCGCTGGTCGCGCGACCCCTCGCCCGGCGCACGCTCACCGTCCCCGAGGACCTGCCGCTCGCCGAGGCCGTACGCCGTGCGCAGGAGGCGCAGGCCGGCAGCATCGTCACCGTCGCCGCCGACGGCACGCCGGTCGGCATCGTCAGCGAGGCCGCCGTGACGGCGATGCCGGCGGACCGCCGGCCCTGGGTGGCGGTCTCCACGGTGGCCCGCACCATGGAGGACGGCCTCGCCCTCCCGGCCGCCGTGTCCGGTGAGGACCTCATCCTGGCGATCAGCCGGCGCCCGGCCGAGGAGTACCTCCTCGTCGAGGAGGACGGCCGGATCTACGGCGTGCTGTCGACCGCCGACGTCGATCGCGCCTTCCGGGAGAACGCCCGGCGCTGACGACGCGGCGTCGACCACTAGTCTTCGCGGCATGCCCGAGCCTTCACCCGACGTCCCCGCCGAGGCCTGGTCCGGCGTCCACCGCGGTCCTCTTCGCGAGGGCGAGTGGGTGCGGCTGACCGACCAGAAGGGCCGCAAGCACAACTTCGAGCTCACCGCGGGCAAGCGGTTCTTCTCCAACAAGGGCCACCTGGACCACGACGAGCTCATCGGCCGCGACGAGGGCTTCACGGTCACCTCGTCGGCCGGCGGCCAGTACCTGGTCTTCCGCCCGCTCCTGAACGAGTTCGTCGTGTCGATGCCCCGCGGCGCCGCGGTCGTCTACCCCAAGGACGCCGCCCAGATCGTCGCCCTGGCCGACATCTACCCGGGCGCCCGCGTGGTCGAGGCCGGGGCGGGCTCCGGCGCCCTGACCTGCTCGCTGCTGCGCGCGGTCGGCCCGTGGGGCAGGGTCACGTCGTTCGAGCTGCGCGAGGAGTTCGCCGACGTCGCCCGGCGCAACGTCGGCCAGTTCTTCTCCGCTCCGGAGGGCCACACGCACCCTGCCTGGGACCTGCGCCTGGGCGACCTCAAGGACGGCCTGCCCGCTCTCGGTGGCCAGGTCGACCGGGTCATCCTCGACATGCTCGACCCGTGGAGCTGCGTCGACGTCGTGGCCGAGGCGCTCGTGCCCGGCGGGATCATCTGTGCCTACGTCGCCACCACCACCCAGCTCTCACGTGTCGTGGAGACCCTCCGCGCCCACGGCGGCTTCACCGAGCCGCAGCCCTGGGAGTCGCTGGTGCGCGACTGGCACGTCGAGGGCCTCGCGGTGCGGCCGGGGCACAAGATGATCGGGCACACCGCCTTCCTCGTCACCGCACGCCGGATGGCGCCGGGGGAGAGGCCGCCCCGCAAGACCCGGCGACCCGCGCCCGGAGCGTACGGACCCGACTACACCGGCCCGCGCCCGGCCGACGTCCCGCCGGCGGAGGCGGCCGACGGCGCGTGAGCGGCGTCGAGGTCGTCGACTGGTCACCGGACTGGTCGCGGCAGTTCGAGGAGGTCGCGACCGTCCTGCGCTCGGCCCTCGTCGACGTGCCGTCGGCGCGCGTCGAGCACGTCGGCTCGACGTCGGTCCCCGGGCTGGCCGCCAAGCCGGTCCTGGACATCGACGTGGTCGTCGACGCCGCGGAGGTCCCCGCCGCCGTCGCCGCGCTGGAGGCGGTCGGCTACGTCCACCGCGGCGACCTCGGTGTCCCCGGCCGGGGGGCCTTCCACGCCCCGGGCGGGCCGCGCCGACACGTCTACGTGTGCCCCGCCGGCACCGCCTCGGTGCGCAACCACCTCGCCGTCCGCGACGTCCTGCGCGGCCGCGACGACCTGCGCGACGCGTACGCCGGGGTCAAGCGCGCGCTCGCAGCCGACCCGGCCATGGACATGGACACCTACGTCGCCGGGAAGTCGGCGATCCTGCAGCAGGTGCTCGCGGCGTCGGGGGAGCTCACCGCCGACGAGCTCGAGGAGATCCGCCGCGTCAACGACGCCGGCTGAGGGGGCGCCGCGCCCGCGGATCGGGACAGCCGACGCGGCGGCGTTGCCAAACGGTGACCAACTCAGGCGTGTGTGCCCTTCCCTCCCGCGGATCCGTGGGTAGTGTCACTGAGCAGGAGGTGCGAGATGACGGAGCCGACCCGCGAGCAACTTGCCACCCAGGTGCGCTACCTGGAGGCGGAGGTCACCGACCTGCGCCGCCGCCTCGACGACGTGCCGGGCCACGCCCGGGGCCTGGAGAACCGCCTGGCCGACGCGCAGCGTTCGCTGGCCGCCGTCTCCAGCCAGAACGAGCGCCTGGCCCAGACGCTGCGCGACGCGCGCGACCAGATCACCACGCTCAAGGAGGAGGTCGACCGCCTGGCGCAGCCGCCGGCCGGGTTCGGCACCTTCCTCGGCCGCAACGACGACGACTCGGTCGACGTCTTCACCGGCGGGCGCAAGCTGCGCGTCAGCGTGAGCCCGGCCGTCGACCTCGACGGCCTCGTGCGCGGCCAGGAGGTCATGCTCAACGAGGCGCTCAACGTCGTCGCCGCGCTCGACTTCGAGCAGGTCGGCGAGGTCGTGATGCTCAAGGAGATCCTCGCCGACGGCGAGCGCGCCCTGGTCATCGCCAACGCCGACGAGGAGCGCGTCGTACGTCTTGCCGAGCCGCTGCGCGCCGAGGACGTCACCATCAGGGCGGGCGACTCCCTGCTGCTCGACACCCGCGCCGGCTACGTCTACGAGGTCGTGCCGAAGTCCGAGGTCGAGGAGCTCGTGCTCGAGGAGGTGCCCGACATCGAGTACGGCTCGATCGGCGGCCTCACCACGCAGATCGACGCGATCCGCGACGCCGTCGAGCTGCCGTACCTGCACCCCGAGCTGTTCCGCGACCACGAGCTCAAGCCGCCGAAGGGCGTGCTGCTCTACGGTCCGCCCGGCTGCGGCAAGACGCTCATCGCCAAGGCGGTCGCCAACTCGCTGGCGAAGAAGGTCGCCGAGAAGACCGGCGCGTCGGGGAAGTCCTACTTCCTCAACATCAAGGGACCCGAGCTGCTCAACAAGTACGTCGGCGAGACCGAGCGCCACATCCGGCTGGTCTTCCAGCGGGCGCGCGAGAAGGCGTCGCTCGGCACCCCGGTGATCGTGTTCTTCGACGAGATGGACTCGCTGTTCCGCACCCGCGGGTCCGGCGTCTCCTCCGACGTGGAGAACACCATCGTCCCGCAGCTGCTGAGCGAGATCGACGGCGTCGAGGCGCTGGAGAACGTGCTGGTGATCGGGGCGTCCAACCGCGAGGACATGATCGACCCGGCCATCCTGCGCCCGGGCCGGCTCGACGTGAAGATCAAGATCGAGCGGCCGGACGCCGAGTCGGCGCGCGACATCTTCTCCAAGTACCTCACGGCGCGGCTGCCGCTGCACGCCGACGACCTCGCCGAGTTCGGCAACGACCGCGAGGCCACGGTCAACGCGATGATCCGCGCCACGGTGGAGCGGATGTACACCGAGTCGGAGGAGAACCGCTTCCTCGAGGTCACCTACGCCAACGGCGACAAGGAGGTCCTCTACTTCAAGGACTTCAACTCCGGCGCGATGATCCAGAACATCGTCGACCGGGCGAAGAAGATGGCGATCAAGGACTTCCTCGACAGCGACCTCAATCCCGCCCAGCGCGGTCTCCGCGTCCAGCACATGCTCCAGGCGTGCGTGGACGAGTTCAAGGAGAACGAGGACCTGCCCAACACGACCAACCCCGACGACTGGGCGCGGATCTCGGGCAAGAAGGGTGAGCGGATCGTCTTCATCCGCACGCTCATCACCGGCAAGCAGGGCACCGAGCCGGGCCGGTCCATCGACACCGTCGCCAACACCGGCCAGTACCTGTGAGCCGGCCGGGGTGAGCCTCCGGTGACCCGCGACGACGACCTCGGCCACGGCGACATCGAGGCCGCCCTCGCCGCCCGTCGCGAGCTCGGTGCGCGCTACGACGCCGAGCTCGTCGACGGGTTCGCCGAGCGCATCGAGCGCGCGGTGGAGCGGCGGGTCGCCGAGCGCGCCGCCCTGGAGCAGCGGCGTACGTCCGCGGTCGCGGGGGCCGGTGGTCGCCAGCTGGCGCTCGGCATCGTCTCGCTCGTCGCCTTCATCCCGATCAGCATCGCCCTCGGCGTGAACGGGGAGTTCCTCGCCCTGCTGGTGACGCTGGCCGGCATCGTCGGGGTGAACCTCGCGCACGCCTGGCAGTCGCGGCGGCCCTGAGCGCGACACCCCTCCGGAGGGTTGCCGCGGGGGCCCGGAGCGCTAGGTTGAGCAGATGCGAACCATTCTGATCATCGTCGTCGTCGTCGTCATCGTCATCTTCCTGCTGGGCTTCCTGCGCCGCGGGCGTTGAGCCTCGGCCGTCCCCGGCCGGGGGTTCACGACGCGCGCAGGCGCGTGCAGTGCACCCAGGGCCGGGCGACGGCGGGCCCGGGCAGGTAGGCCTGCTCGATGTCCTCGACGTGCCATCCGGCCCGCCCCACCAGCGCCGGGACGTCGCGGGTGAGGTGGCAACCACCGGCGAGGGCCCGCTGCACCGGCTCGAGCCGCCGCTGCCAGCGGCGTACGGACTCGTCGGGGGCCAGGCCGTGCTCGAGGACGTGCAGCCGACCGCCGTCGCGCACGACCCGCCTCGCCTCGCGCAGCGCGGCCAGCGGATCCGGGATCGTGCAGAGGCTGAACGTGACCAGCGCGCTGTCGTGGGAGTCGTCGGGCAGGTCGAGGCGCTGGCCGTCGAGCCCGGCGCGGACGACCGGGAGCGCAGCGCCCCTGCGGCGGGGCTCCGAGAGCCGCCAGCCGAGGTCGGAGGGCTCGATGGCGGTGACCGACGTGACCTCCGCGGGGTACCAGGGCACGTTGAGCCCGCTGCCGAAGCCGATCTCCAGCACCCGTCCGGCGAGCCCGGCGCAGGTGGCGGCGCGCACCTCGTGGAGCTCGGGTCCGCGCAGGCTGAGCTCCGTGAGGCGCGGCACGACGCGCTCGTCCCACACCCGTAGGCTCATCCCATGAGCGTACGCCGCGTGATGGGCACGGAGATCGAGTACGGGATCTCGGTGCAGGGGCAGCCCTCGGCCAACCCCATGGTCGCGTCGTCGCAGGTCGTCAACGCCTATGCCAGCTCGACCGCACGGGCGCGTCGCGCGCGGTGGGACTTCGAGGAGGAGTCGCCGCTGCGCGACGCCCGCGGCTTCGACATGGCGCGGCAGGTCGCTGACCCCACCCAGCTGACCGACGAGGACCTCGGCCTCGCCAACGTCATCCTCACCAACGGCGCACGGCTCTACGTCGACCACGCGCACCCGGAGTACTCCTCGCCCGAGGTCACCACGCCGCTCGACGTGGTGCGCTGGGAGAAGGCGGGGGAGCAGGTCATGCTCGACGCGTCGCGGATGGCGGCGCAGGTGCCGGGCAGCACGCCGATCCTGCTCTACAAGAACAACACCGACAACAAGGGTGCGTCCTACGGCGCGCACGAGAACTACCTCATGCGCCGCTCCACCCAGTTCGCGGAGATCGTGCGCCACCTCACGCCGTTCTTCGTCTCCCGCCAGGTCGTCACCGGTGCCGGGCGGGTGGGCATCGGCCAGGACGGCCGCGACACCACGCCCGAGCGCGGGTTCCAGATCAGCCAGCGCTCCGACTACTTCGAGGTGGAGGTCGGGCTCGAGACGACGCTCAAGCGCCCGATCATCAACACCCGCGACGAGCCGCACGCCGATCCCGCGGTCTACCGCCGCCTGCACGTGATCCTGGGCGACGCGAACCTCGCGGAGGTCTCGATCTACCTCAAGGTCGGCACCACCTCGCTCGTGCTGGCGATGATCGAGGACGGCTTCATCGACCGCGACCTCGCCGTCGAGGGGGCCGTGAAGTCGCTGCGCGAGGTCTCCCACGACCCGACGCTGCGGCACCTGCTGACCCTCCGCGACGGTCGTCGGCTCACCGCCGTGCAGCTGCAGCTGGAGTACCTCGAGCTGGCGCGCAAGTACGTCGAGGACCGCTACGGAGCCGACGCCGACGAGCAGACCGTCGACGTGCTCGCCCGCTGGGAGTCGGTGCTCACCCGGCTCGAGCGCGACCCGATGGAGTGCGCCACCGAGCTCGACTGGGTCGCCAAGCTCAAGCTCCTGAACCAGTACCGCGACCGCGACGACCTCGACTGGGACGACGCGAAGCTGCACCTCATCGACCTGCAGTACGCGGACGTGCGCCCCGACAAGGGGCTCTACCACCGCCTGGCCGCTGCCGGGCGGATCGAGCGGCTGCTCGACGACGCCGGCATCGAGGCGGCCATGCACGAGCCGCCGACCGACACCCGGGCCTACTTCCGCGGCCGGTGCCTCGACAAGTACGCCGACGCGGTCGCCGCCGCGTCGTGGGACTCGGTGATCTTCGACCTCCCCGGACGCGAATCGCTCCAGCGGGTCCCGACGATCGACCCGCTCCGCGGCACCCGCGCCCACGTGGGGGAGCTGATCGACCGCAGCGACACCGCGCAGGCGCTCGTCGCGGCGATCACCCGCTGACCGGCGCTCGCGCGTCGTCGGGGTGCTGGCCGGCCGGCCGCGGGTGCGGATCCCCCGCTTAAGCGGGGGATTGCGAACTTCCGGAGGTCTGCACGCCCCTCGAAGATCACACAACCCTCGAGAAGTCCGGTCGCGAGCGACGGGGCCAGCGCGGGTAGCCGGCCGGGCCGGCCGGCCGGGTGCGGATCCCCCGCTTAAGCGGGGGATTGCGAACTTCCGGGGGTCTGCACGCCCCTCGGAGATCACACAACCCTGGAGAAGTCCGGCGCGGACGACGGGCCAGCGCGGGTAGCCGGCCGCGTCGGCGCCCGGGTGCGGATCCCCCGCTCAAGCGGGGGATTGCGAACTTCCGGGGGCCTGCACGCCCCCCGAGGTTCACACAACCCTCGAGAAGTGCCGCCCCTGCGCGACGTACGACGACCGCGCGGCCCGCACCGACACACCCGTTCGCCCTGCGGTGAACGCCTTGTGGCGTCAGGGGGAGTGGATAGGGTCGAGTCATGGCCCAGGAGCAGAAGCAGCCGCGCAAGTCCTCGCAGGAGGAGACGGCGACCGAGGAGGTCGTGGAGACCGACGTCGCCGAGCGCAAGGAGATGATCGACGAGGACGTCGACGCGATCCTCGACGAGATCGACGAGGTCCTCGAGACCAACGCCGAGGACTTCGTGAAGTCGTTCATCCAGAAGGGCGGCCAGTGAGCGAGTCCCGGCTGCCCACCTCGTTCATGACGCCCGGCACGTCGAGCTTCACCGACTTCCTGGGTGCACAGGCCCCCGACCTGCTGCCGTCGCGCCGGGCGGTGCCCCCGGGTGACGCGGGCGACCTGGCGCCGCACGGCACCACGATCGTCGCCGCCACCTTCGACGGCGGGGTGGTGATGGCGGGCGACCGCCGGGCCACGATGGGCAACATCATCGCCCAGCGCGACATCGAGAAGGTCTTCCCCGCCGACGAGTACTCGGTCGTGGGCATCGCCGGCACGGCGGGGCTCGCGGTCGAGATGGTGCGGCTGTTCCAGACCGAGCTCGAGCACTACGAGAAGATCGAGGGCACCACGCTGTCCATGGACGGCAAGGCCAACCGCCTGGCCGCCCTCATCCGGGCCAACCTGGGCCTCGCGATGCAGGGCCTCGCCGTGGTCCCGCTGTTCGCCGGGTACGACCTGGCCGCCGGCGGCGGCCGGATCTTCAGCTACGACGTCACCGGCGGCCGCTACGAGGAGACCGCCTTCCACTCGGTCGGCTCCGGCTCCCTCTTCGCGCGGGGCTCGCTGAAGAAGCTCTACCGCGAGGACCTCGACGCCGAGGGCGCCGTGACGGCCGTGATCCAGGCGCTCTACGACGCCGCCGACGACGACTCCGCCACCGGCGGCCCCGACCTCACCCGCCGCATCTTCCCGGTCGTCCACGTCATCACCGCCGACGGCGGGCGCCGGATGCCCGACGACGAGGTCTCCGCCATCGCGGACCGGATGATCGCGTCCCGCATGCGGCGGCCCGACGGCCCTGCCGCCGAGCTGGTCTAGGAGGCCCCGCATGAGCATGCCGTTCTACGTCTCGCCCGAGCAGCTGATGAAGGACCGGGCCGACTTCGCACGCAAGGGCATCGCCCGCGGACGCTCCGTGGTGGCGCTGCAGTACGCCGACGGCGTGCTGTTCGTCTCCGAGAACCCGTCGCAGGCGCTGCACAAGGTCAGCGAGATCTACGACCGGATCGCCTTCGCCGCGGTCGGTCGCTACAACGAGTTCGAGAACCTCCGCATCGCCGGCGTGCGCCTCGCCGACATGCGCGGCTACGCCTACGACCGGCGCGACGTCACGGGCCGCGGCCTGGCCAACGCCTACGCCCAGACGCTGGGCACGATCTTCTCCTCGGGCGGCGAGAAGCCCTACGAGGTGGAGATCTTCGTCGCCGAGATCGGGGACGCGCCCGCGGACGACCAGCTCTACCGGCTCACCTACGACGGCCAGGTCGCCGACGAGCACGGCTTCGCGGTGATGGGCGGGGCGGCCGACGTCGTCGCCGCGCACCTCACCGAGCACTACGTCGAGGGCGCCTCCCTCGAGGACGCGGTCCGGTGCGCCGTCCGCGCGCTCGGTCACAGCGAGACCGACGACCGCGTCATCCCGGCCCGCGACCTTGAGGTGGCGGTGCTCGACCGCACCCGCACGCAGCCGCGCAAGTTCATGCGCCTGCGCGAGGCACGCCTCGCCGAGATCCTGGCCGACCGCGGCCCCGAGCAGGCCGACGCCGCCGCACCCGAGGACGCCCTGGCCGGGGCCGGCCCCCGCCAGTCGGCCACCGACGACCCCGCCGACCCGACCGACCAGGTGTCGGGCGGCACGCCGCCGCTGGAGGACCCCGTCACGGGCGAGCCGCCGGTGGCACCCCCGGTGGCCCCGCCGGTCGTGCCCCCGGTCGCTCCGCCGTCGCAGCCGGGCGAGCGGACACCGACCGACCCGGCGGCGCCCGGCGAGCCGCGGCCTCCGGCGCCACAGCCGCCGACCCAGCCGGGTCAGCCGCCGGCACCCGGCTCGCCGTCGCCCCCGTCGGAGCCCGGCGAGGCCTGAGCCTGCCGCGCCGCGCGTCGCCGGTCCCCGACGCTCATCGCGAGCGAGAGCCCAGCCGCCCCGAGGCCCATCCACAGCCGCGGGCGGCGTACGCCGCGGGCGACCAGCCGCCGCTCGGCCCAGGCGTCCACCGCCTGGCCGCCGCGGCTCGCGCCGGCCACGGCCACGCCAACGACCACGGCCGGGGCCGCGACCGCGAGGGCCTGCGGGTGCGAGGTGCGTGGCCTGTCGGTGATGCCGAACCTCTCGGGGTGCCGCACGACCAGCGCCGTCCCGGCCGCTGCGAGCACCCCCGTCCCGCCGTGCATCGTCCACCGGGCGCCGCGCGACCAGCGCTGGACGGGCATGAGCGTCGTGACGAGCCCGGTGGCGGCGGCCGTCGCGAGGTGGGCGGGCCAGGAATCGAGGCGAGAGTCCAGGAGGGAGTTCAGGCGGGAGTCAGCCCGAGGCTGCGGGCGGAGGTGCGCCCCGGGTGCGGCGGTCGGGTCGTCCATGCCCGCAACCTAGGCGCGAGGCCCAAGGCGGGCGGCGGCCTGCGTGTCACCGCTGCGTACGCCCGCGCGACGTGGACCGCGGGCCTAGTGTGGGGTCATGGACCGGCGGATCTTCGGCATCGAGAACGAGTACGGCGTCACGTGCACGTTCAGGGGCCAGCGCCGCCTGAGCCCCGACGAGGTGGCCCGCTACCTCTTCCGCAAGGTGGTGAGCTGGGGTCGCTCGTCCAACGTGTTCCTGCGCAACGGCGCCCGGCTCTACCTCGACGTCGGCAGCCACCCCGAGTACGCCACCCCCGAGTGCGACGACATCGTCGACCTGGTGACGCACGACAAGGCGGGGGAGCGGATCCTCGAGGGTCTCCTGCTCGACGCCGAGGCCCGCCTCCACGAGGAGGGCATCGCCGGCGACATCTACCTGTTCAAGAACAACACCGACTCCGCCGGCAACTCCTACGGCTGCCACGAGAACTACCTCGTCGGCCGGGCCGGGGAGTTCAGCCGCCTCGCCGACATACTGATCCCGTTCCTGGTGACCCGGCAGATCGTCGTCGGCGCCGGCAAGGTCGTGATGACCCCTCGCGGGGCGTCGTACAGCGTGAGCCAGCGTGCCGAGCACATCTGGGAGGGCGTCAGCAGCGCCACCACGCGCAGCCGCCCGATCATCAACACCCGCGACGAGCCCCACGCGGACGCCGAGCGGTTCCGCCGGCTGCACGTCATCGTCGGCGACTCGAACATGAGCGAGACCACGACGCTGCTCAAGGTGGCGTCGTGCGACCTCGTGCTCCGGATGATCGAGGAGGGCCTGGTGATGCGCGACCTCACGATGGAGAACCCGATCCGGGCGATCCGCGAGATCAGCCACGACCCGTCGGGCCGGCGCAAGGTGCGCCTGGCCAACGGCCGTGAGGCGAGCGCGCTGGAGATCCAGGCGGAGTACCTCGGCAAGGCGCGCGACTTCGTCGACCGGCGCCAGATCTCCACGCCGACCATCGAGCGGGCGCTCGACCTCTGGGAGCGGGCCCTCAAGGCCGTCGAGTCCGACGACCTCGGCCTCGTGGACCGGGAGATCGACTGGGTCATCAAGCTCAAGCTCATCGAGCGCTACCGCGCCAAGCACGGCCTCTCCCTCGGCGATGCCCGCATCGCCCAGCTCGACCTGGCCTACCACGACATCCACCGCGGCCGCGGGCTCTACTACCTCCTGGAGAAGCGCGGTGCCGTGGCCCGCGTCGCCAGCGACCTGAAGATCTTCGAGGCCAAGAGCGTCCCGCCGCAGAACACCCGCGCGCGGCTGCGCGGCGAGTTCATCCGCCGGGCGCAGGAGCGCCGCCGCGACTTCACGGTCGACTGGGTGCACCTCAAGCTCAACGACCAGGCGCAGCGCACCGTGCTCTGCAAGGACCCGTTCAAGGCCTACGACGAGCGCGTGCAGCGGCTCATCGACGGCATGTGAGCCGGCCCGCGCCCCCTGCCGCCCGACCCGGACGCGCCCGACCGGGAGGTCCCGGGGGTGGGTGTCGTCACCGCCGGGGTGGGGTCGCTGGGTAGGGTGACCGCGCAACGCCGTCCGATCGAACAGGTGAACCAGTGTCTCGTGTACGTTCCGCTGCCGTCAGCGGTGTCCTCGCCGTCAGCATGCTCGCCCTCGCGGCCTGCGGCTCCGGGTCCAGCGACGACGAGGCCGGCGGGCAGCCGCTGAGCTCGGTCACGATCGAGGGCAAGCACGGCAAGGAGCCCAAGGTCACCTTCGACGGCCGCCTCGACGGCACGAGGACCGAGACCGAGGTCCTCATCGAGGGCGACGGCGAGACCGTCGCCGACGGCGACACGGTCAAGGCCGACTGGTGGATCGGCAACGGCTACACCGAGGAGGAGGCCCAGAGCACCTACGGGTCGGGCCCCCAGTCCCTCGAGGTCGCCGAGGACATCCTGCCGTTCCTGCGCGAGGCCCTGATCGGCAACAAGGTCGGCGACCGGGTCGTCCTGCTCACCTCGGCCGAGGAGGCCTACGGGGAGGCCGGCAACCCGAGCATCGGCATCGGCAACAAGGACGCCGTCCTCGCGGTCGTCGACATCCTCGACCGGTCCGAGACCGTGCCGCCGCTCGACGGCCCGCAGGGCGAGAAGAAGAAGCCGGCCGGATGGGCGCCCACGCTCATCGAGGAGGACGGGGTCATCACCGGCTTCGACTTCACCGACGCCCACGAGCCGAGCGGCAAGCTCATCGCCACCACCCTGGTGAAGGGCGACGGGGCGAAGGTGAAGTCCGGCCAGACCCTCACCGTCGACTACCTCGGCCAGGTCTACGGGGCCGACAAGCCCTTCGACGAGTCCTACAGCAAGGAGCCGGCCGAGTTCCCCATCGGCGTGGGCCAGGTCATCAAGGGCTGGGACGAGCGCCTCGTGGGCCGGACCGTCGGCTCCCGGGTGATCCTCGAGATCCCGCCGGCCGACGGCTACGGCAAGAAGGGCAACGAGCAGGCCGGCATCAAGGGCACCGACACGTTGTTCTTCGTGGTCGACATCCTCGCCGCCTCCTGATCCGAGCGGCGCTGGACGAGGCAGGACAGGGGCATGGCGACGCCACGTGCAGAGCGGCTGATGAACCTGCACATCCTGCTGCTCGGCGCCAAGCGCTTCATCGGCAAGGACGCGATCCGCGAGGCCGTCTACCCCGAGCACGCGCACAGTCCCGCGGGCGACGAGGCGTTCGAGCGCGCCTTCGAGCGCGACAAGGACGCCCTGCGCCAGATCGGCGCCGTGATCGAGGTCGGCAGCGCGGACGCGTTCTTCGACGACGAGATCGGCTACCGCATCCCCACCGAGCAGACGTCGCTGCCCGAGATCCGCTTCGAGTCCGACGAGGCCGCCGTGCTCGGGCTCGCCGCGCAGGTGTGGCAGCAGGCGACGCTCGCCAAGGCGACCGGCCGCGCCCTGGCCAAGCTCAAGGGGCAAGGGGTGGAGATCGACCCGTCCCGCCTGGAGGTGGTGGCCCCGGCCATCACCGCCGACGAGCCGGCCTTCGAGCCGCTCTGGGACGCCGTCGGCAAGCGCCGCCAGGTCAGCTTCCCCTACCAGCGCACCAGCGAGGCCCAGCCGACCACCCGCCGGGTCCAGCCGTGGGGGCTCGCCCGCTCGTCGGGACGCTGGTACGTCGTCGGGTTCGACGTCGACCGCGGCGCCGAGCGCGTCTTCCGCCTGTCCCGCATCGTCGGGCCGGTCCGCGCGAGCGGCAAGTCCGGTGCCTACGACGTCCCGCCGGGCACCGACGTCCGCGAGGTCGCCCGCCGGCTGTCGCCGTCGTTCCCGTCCGTGCGAGCCGAGGTGCGGGTGCGCCAGGGCACCGGCGTCGGCCTGCGCCGGCGTGCCGAGTCCGTCACGCCGATCCCGGGGCGCCCGGGGTGGGACGCGGTCGTCGTGGAGGGCCCCGTCCACGAGCTCTCCGACGAGGTGCTCACCTACGGCGCTGACGTCGTGGTGGAGGGGCCTGCGTCGCTGCGTGAGGACGTGGTGACCCGGCTCCGGGCCGTCGCTGGCCCGGTCGAGGGAACGGGAGAGGTGCGATGAGCACGCAGGGGGCGGACACCGCCCCGGACCAGGTGGCGCGGCTGCTGGCCCTCGTGCCCTACCTGCTCGCGCGCGGCGAGGTGCGCCTCGACGACGCGGCCGCCCACTTCGGCACCGACGCCGACCAGATCGAGCGCGACCTGCGCCTGCTGTTCATGACCGGCGTCTCCCCGGGACTGCCGGGCGACCTCATCGAGGTCGACCTCGAGGCGCTGGAGGGCGAGCGAATCATCCGCGTCGACAACGCCGACTACCTCGCCCGGCCGGTGCGGTTCTCGCCCGCCGAGGCCACGTCGCTGGTGGTCGCGCTCCGCACCATGCTGGAGGTGGCTCCCGCGGAGGCGCGGGAGGTCATCGAGCGCACCCTGCGCAAGCTCGAGGAGGCCGCCGGTCAGGACGACGAGGGGCTGCTGCGGCTGCACGTCACACCCACGCCTCTCGAGGCCAGCGCGGTCGTGCCGGTCCTCGAGGCGGCGATCGCGCACGGGCACCAGGTCGAGATCACCTACCACGTGCCCTCGCGCGACCAGGAGTCCCAGCGAGTGGTCGACCCCCGCGGCCTGGCGCGGGTCGAGGACCTGCTCTACCTCGACGCCTGGTGCCACACCGCCCAGGGCGACCGTGCCTTCCGGGTCGACCGCATCCTCGCGGCCACCGAGCTCGACAGCCCGGTCGCGGACCCGGCGGCGCGGGCCCGTGACCTCACCGGCGGCTGGTTCACCGATGCCGAGACGACCACGGTCACGCTGCGGCTGGCGCCGCCCGCGCGCTGGGCACTGGAGTACTACCAGGTGACGAACCAGCGGCCCGGGCCCGACGACACCGTCGACGTCGACCTCGAGGTCGCCAGCGAGCAGTGGGTGCGGTCGCTGCTGTTCCGGCTGGCACCCCACGCGGTCGTCCTCGCGCCACCCGAGTACGCCCGGGTGTTCACCGAGTCCGCACGGGCGGCGCTCAGCCTCTACGAGGACGACGGCGTAGACTCGCCGGTGTTGACGCACGCACCTCACACAACCTCAGGGACGACGGAGTGACTTCCATGGTGAATCCGATGATCGGCATGCCGCAGGGCCTGGAGTGGCTGGTGATCCTGGCGATCGTCGTGCTCGTGTTCGGTGCCGCCAAGCTGCCCGACCTCGCCCGCAGCTCGGGGCAGGCGCTGCGCATCTTCAAGACCGAGACCAAGGGCCTGCGCGACGACGACAAGACGACGCCCGAGCAGCGCGAGATCGAGAGCCGCGACCGGGCCGCCCGCGAGCAGGCCGGCGACTCCAGCCGGGACCACAGCGGGGACCACGGCCGGGACGAGGCGCGCACCGACGCCCCGGGCGAGGTGCTTCGCGAGCGCCGCGACGACACCACCGCCTGACGCGGGGCCGCGACAAGCGTGAGGATCGCGGGACTCGCTGGGCTGTTCAGCGCCCGGCCGCACCACCCTGTCGGCCCTGACGGCCGGATGGCGCTCTCGGACCACTTCCGGGAGTTCCGCGCCCGCCTGCTGCGGTGCCTGCTGGTCTTCGTGGTCGCGCTGGGCGTCGCGCTCGTGTTCCGTCACGGGTTGCTGGAGCTCGTCTACGGCCCCTACGAGCAGGCGCGCGACAAGCTGCCCGCCGGCACCACGAACGCCACCACCAGCGGCGCCGCCGCCGGCCTGCTGCTGTGGCTGACCCTGTGCGGCTTCACCTCGGCGATCGTCACCGCGCCCTACTGGCTCTACCAGATCTGGGCGTTCGTACTGCCCGGGCTCTACCCGCAGGAGCGGAAGATGAGCCGCATCTTCGTGGCCGTCGCGGGCCCGCTCTTCCTCGCCGGCGTGGTGCTCGGCTACGTCACCCTGCCGCTGGCCCTCCAGGTGCTCATCGGCTTCAACCCCGAGGGCGTCACCAACCTCATCGACTTCAACGACTACCTCCAGTTCTTCACGCGCACCCTGTTCGTGTTCGGCCTCTCCTTCAACATCCCGGTGTTCGTGGTGCTCCTCAACTTCGCCGGCGTGGTGAGGGGCGCCTCGCTCAAGGCGTACCGGCCGTGGATCATCATCGGCACGTTCGTCTTCGCCGCCGTGGCGACGCCGTCGGCCGACCCGTTCTCGATGACGTTGATGGCCGGGCCGATGGTGCTGCTGTTCTTCGCCTCGGAGGCGATCGCCCGCCTCAACGACCGCCGCCGCGCCCGCCGGGGGCCGAACTCCGGCCTGTCCCCGGACGAGCTCTCGCCGATCTGACCGGCCGCGGCGCGGTCTGACAGGGTGGACGCATGCCCGGCGCGATCACCGACCTCGACCCGTTCGACCTGCCGGAGTGGCTCGGCACGGCGGACGTCGTGTGGCGCGCCGACGCCGGGTTGCGCACCGGCCACCTCGTGCGTGGGCGCCTGACCGCCGACGGCTCGGCCCCCGAGGCCGCGCAGGAGCTCGCGTGCGACCTGCTCGCGGTCGACGAGGCGTACCCGGCGCCCGTCGTCGACGACGCGAGCCGGCTGCGCGTCCACCAGGCGTGGCGGCACGGGCAGGTGGTGGTCGGCAGCCTCGAGTCGCGCCTGGTGCTCGCCGTGCCGGGCACCGGGTTCGACCCCGAGCTCGTGCTCGACGCCCTGAGCCGCCTCGCCCGCGCCGTGGGCGCGCGGACCGAGCGCTACGCCGCGCTGCTGCGGCTCGGCTAGCCCCGGGCGCCGCACCGGCCCGCGGTGGGCCACCGGCCCGGACCTGTCGGGGCCGGGGGATAGGGTCGCGCCATGCACGACGCCCGTGCGTCCGGCCACCCGGTGGCCGGGCGCGAGATCGCACTGCTGACCAACCCCACCGCGGGTCGGGGCAGAGGTGCCCGTCACCGCGACGTCGCGCTCGCGCGGCTGCGCGAGAGCGGCTTCGTCGTGCGCAACCTGCAGGGCCGCGACGCCGACGAGGCGGCCGACCTGGCACGCGGCTGCGTGGCCGACGGGGTCGAGGCGCTCGTGGTGTGCGGCGGCGACGGCCTCGTGCACCTCGGCGCCCAGGCGGTGGCCGGCTCCGGCATCCCGCTCGGGGTGATCCCGGCGGGCACCGGCAACGACGCGGCCCGCTACCTCGGGCTCCCGCGCACCGACCCGGCGGCGGCCGCGGACCGCGTCGTGGCGTCGCGCCGCCGCACCATCGACCTGGCGCGCAGCGGCGACCGCTACTTCGTGACCGTGCTCGCCGCCGGCTTCGACGCGATCGTCAACGAGCGGGCCAACACGATGACGTGGCCGCGCGGCCAGATGCGCTACAACCTCGCCACGCTGGCCGAGCTGCGCACCTTCCGGCCGATCCCCTACGTCCTCCGGCTCGACGACGAGACGATCGAGCACGAGGCGATGCTCGTCGCCGTCGGCAACGGCCCGTCCTTCGGCGGTGGCCTGCGCATCACCGAGGGGGCGCTGCTCGACGACGGGCTGCTCGACGTCGTCGTCATCACGCGCATGAGCAAGCCCAAGCTGGTGCGGTCCTACCCGCGCCTGTTCACCGGGAGGATCGACGGCGTGGAGGAGTACGTCCACCGCCGGGTCCGCTCGGTGACGGTGGCCGCGCCCGGCATCGTGTCGTACGCCGACGGCGAGCGCTTCGGCCCGCTGCCCATCACGATCGAGTGCGTGCCCGGCGCGCTGGAGGTGTTCGCATGAGCGACCGTCCCGACGAGCAGCTGTCCCCTGCCGAGCGCTACGCGGCGTTCCGGCGGGAGAAGCCCTATCCGATGCTCAAGGAGTTTTCCAGCCTGCACGGCTTCGAGCTCGACGACTTCCAGGTCCGCGCGTGCCAGGAGATCGAGAGCGGCCGCGGCGTGCTCGTCGCCGCACCGACCGGCTCCGGCAAGACGATCGTCGGTGAGTTCGCGATCCACCTCGCGCTGCAGACCGGCCGCAAGGCGTTCTACACGACCCCGATCAAGGCGCTGTCCAACCAGAAGTACCACGACCTCGTCAGGCGCTACGGCGCCGACAACGTCGGCCTGCTGACCGGCGACAACGTGGTCAACGGCGAGGCGCCCGTGGTGGTGATGACCACCGAGGTGCTGCGCAACATGCTCTACGCCGGCTCGCGCACGCTGCTCAACCTGGGGTTCGTCGTCATGGACGAGGTGCACTACCTCGCCGACCGCATGCGCGGCGCCGTGTGGGAGGAGGTGATCATCCACCTGCCGGAGTCGGTGACGCTGGTGTCGCTGTCGGCGACGGTGTCCAACGCCGAGGAGTTCGGCGAGTGGCTGGCCACCGTGCGCGGCGAGACGACCACGATCGTGGAGGAGAAGCGGCCGGTGCCGCTGTTCCAGCACGTCATGGTGGGCCGCCGGCTGCTCGACCTGTTCGCCTCCTCCGACGTCGACGCCAGCGCGGGCTTCGTCAAGGAGGGCGCGCCGGTCAACGACGAGCTCACCCGCATCGCCCGCGACGACTGGGCGAGCTCGCGATTGATGCGTGACCGCCGCTCGCCCCGCAAGGGCAAGCCGGGGTCCTCGAAGAACCCCCGTGCCGTCGGCAACGGACGCCGGGTGTGGATCCCCAGCCGGGTCGAGGTGGTCGAGCGGCTCGACCGCGAGGGCCTGCTGCCGGCGATCGTGTTCATCTTCAGCCGCGCCGGCTGCGACGCCGCCGTGACCCAGCTCGTGCAGGCCAACACCCGGCTGACCACGGCCGCGGAGCGCGACGAGATCTTCGCGCGCGTCGAGGAGGCGGCCCGCACGCTGCCGGAGGAGGACCTGCACGTCCTCGGCTACCACGAGTTCCTCGACGGCCTCACCCGCGGCATCGCCGCCCACCACGCCGGCCTGCTCCCGGCGTTCAAGCAGGTGGTGGAGGAGCTGTTCCAGGAGGGGCTGGTCAAGGTCGTCTTCGCCACCGAGACCCTCGCCCTGGGCATCAACATGCCCGCGCGCACCGTGGTGATCGAGAAGCTCTCGAAGTGGAACGGCGAGTCGCACGCCGACCTGACGCCGGGGGAGTACACCCAGCTCACGGGTCGCGCCGGTCGCCGCGGGCTCGACATCGAGGGGCACGGCGTCGTGCTCTACCAGCCGGGCATGAACCCGCGCGAGGTCGCCGGCCTCGCCTCGACGCGCACGTACCCGCTGCGCTCCTCCTTCCGGCCGTCCTACAACATGGCGGTCAACCTGGTGCACCAGTTCGGCCGGGCCCGCTCCCGCGAGCTGCTCGAGCAGTCGTTCGCCCAGTTCCAGGCCGACAAGGCGGTCGTCGGCCTCGCTCGGCAGGTGCACAAGGCCGAGGAGGCGCTCGACGGCTACCGGGAGGCGGCCACGTGCCACCTCGGCGACTTCATGGAGTACGCCGGGCTGCGCCGGCGGATCTCCGACCTCGAAAAGGGCGCGGCCCGCGACCGGCGGCTGGACCGCCGCGAGGAGGCCATACGGTCGCTCGGCAAGCTCCGCCCCGGCGACGTCATCCACGTGCCCGCCGGCAAGTTCAGCGGGCTCGCGGTGGTCATCGACCCGGGGCACTCCGGCGACGAGCCGAGGCCCTATGTCGTGACCGCCGACCGCCAGGCCCGCCGGCTGGCGCCGATGGACTTCCCGGTCCCCGTCGAGGCGATCGGCCGGCTGCGGGTGCCCAAGTCGTTCAACGGCCGCAACCCCGCCATGCGCCGCGAGCTCGCCACCGCCCTGCGCGACAGGGCCGACAGCTTCGAGGGCCCGGCCCCGCGGCAGTCGAAGCAGCGCGACGGCGCCGACACCGCGACCGACCGCGAGGTGGCACGGCTGCGCGCGGACCTGAAGGCCCACCCGTGCCACCGGTGCCCCGACCGCGAGGACCACGCGCGGTGGGCGGAGCGCTGGTTCAAGCTGCAGCGCGACACCGAGACGCTCAAGCGGCGGGTGGAGAACCGCACCAACACGGTCGCGCGGACCTTCGACCGCGTCTGCGACGTGCTGGCCGCGCTCGGCTACCTCGAGGGCGACACCGTCACCGAGAAGGGCGCCCACCTGCGGCGCATCTACACCGACATGGACCTCGTCGCGGCCGAGGCGATCCGGGCCGGCCTGTTCGACGAGCTCGCGCCGTCCGAGCTCGCGGCCGTGCTGTCCGCCCTCGTCTTCGAGGCCCGGCGCGCCGACGACGCGTCGTCGCCGAAGATGCCCGGCGGCCGCGTGCGGCCGGTGCTCGCCGAACTGGTGCGGCTCTGGGGGCAGCTCGACGCGCTGGAGCGCGACCACAAGCTCGACTTCCTGCGCGAGCCCGACATCGGGTTCGCCTGGGCGGCGTGGCGCTGGGCCGAGGGCGACGACCTCGACGACGTGCTGATGGTGACCGGCCTGTCGGCGGGCGACTTCGTGCGCTGGATGAAGCAGCTGCTCGACCTGTGCGGCCAGGTGGCCGACGCCGCGGGCGAGCGCGAGCTGCGCGACACCGCCCGCGCGACGGCGAAGCTGCTCAAGCGCGGCGTGATCGCGTACTCCGTGCTCGCGGAGTGACAGGCTGAGCACATGACCGCCCCCGCCGGCAGCCGTCTCATGCTGCTCGACACCGCCTCGCTCTACTTCCGCGCGTTCTTCGGGGTGCCCGACTCGCTGAAGGCACCCGACGGCACACCGGTCAACGCCGTGCGCGGGCTGATGGACTTCATCAGCCGGCTCGTGGGGGAGTACGACCCCACGCACCTGGCCTGCTGCTGGGACGACGACTGGCGGCCGCAGTGGCGCGTCGACCTGATCCCCTCCTACAAGGCGCACCGGGTGGTCCGCGCCGTCCCGGGCCCCCGGCCCGACGTCGAGGAGGTGCCCGACCCGCTCGAGGCGCAGGTCCCCATCATCTTGTCGGTGCTCGAGGCCTACGGCATCCCGGTCGTGGGCCACCCCGAGATGGAGGCCGACGACGTCATCGGCACCCTCGCCACCGGCGCCGGGATGCCGGTCGACATCGTCACCGGCGACCGCGACCTGTTCCAGCTCGTCGACGACGACGCGGCGGTGCGCGTGCTCTACGTCGCGCGCGGCGTCAGCCGCCACGAGCGCGTGGACAACGCCTGGGTGCGCGCCAAGTACGGCGTCGACGCCCACCAGTACGCCGGCCTCGCGACCCTGCGCGGGGACGCCTCCGACGGGCTGCCGGGCGTCGCCGGGGTGGGGGACAAGACGGCCGCCACGCTGCTCAACCGCTTCGGCACCGTCGAGGCGATCATCGAGGCCGCCGCCGACCCCGGCTCCGACATGGGGCCCGGCCCGCGGGGCAAGATCAAGGCGGCTGCCGACTACCTCGCGGTCGCGCCACGCGTGGTCGCCGTACGCCGTGACCTCGACCTCGGCACGCCTGACCTCACCCGGCCCCGCACCCCCGCCGACCACGACGCACTCGTGGCCCTGGACGAGAAGTGGGGCCTCGGTTCGTCTGCCGTGCGGCTGGTGCAGGCACTGTCCGGCGCGCACTAGGGTGACGCCGTGAGCTCCTCCGAGGTCGAGTCCAAGGACCGGCAGATCCTCTCGCTGCTGGCCGCCGACGGGCGGATGTCCTTCACCGACCTCGGCAGGGCGACCGACCTGTCCACCTCGGCGGTGCACCAGCGCGTCAAGCGGCTCGAGCAGCGCGGGCTCATCACCGGCTACGGCGCGACGATCGACCACGACCAGCTCGGCCGGCCGCTGACGGCGTTCATCTCGATCACCCCGATCGACCCCTCGCAGCCCGACGACTATCCCGAGCGACTGGCCGGCATCAAGGAGATCGAGTCGTGCTGGTCGGTCGCCGGCGAGGAGTCCTACATCCTCAAGATCCGCGTCGCCACGCCGCTGGCGCTCGAGGAGCTGCTCGCGCGGATCCGCGGCGCCGCCAGCGTCTCGACGCGCACCACGATCGTGCTCTCGACCCCCTACGAGAACCGACCCATCGACTGACCGTCCCGTCCCGCCCGCCGCACCGGGAGCGCCCATGGCACCGTCCACGCACGACCTGCTGACCGCCGAGCGCCTGGCGCTCGTGGACGACCTGTCCGCCCTGACCGCCGCCCAGTGGCAGGAGCCCTCGCTGTGCGGCGGCTGGCGGGTGGTCGACGTCGCGGCGCACCTCGCGTGGACGCCGACGCTCGGCGCCGTGCAGGGCGCCGCCGCGCTGGCGCGGTACCGCTCGGTGAACCGGATGATCGCGCGCACCGCCGTGGCGTGGTCGGCGCGGGGCCGCGAGGCGATCCTCGAGCAGCTCACCGACAACGCCCGGTCCGGCGCCACGCCGATCGGGATGCCGAGGGTGTCGGCGCTGGCGGACGCCGTCGTGCACGGCATCGACGTACGCCGCCCGCTCGGCCTGCCGCACGACCTCCCGCCGCCGGCCGTCGGCCGGATCGCGGACTTCGCCCTCGCCACGCCGTGGCCGCTCACAGCCGTCATCGGCGGGAGCTCGCGCCGTCGCGTCGCCGGGGTCCGCCTCGTCGTGCCGGAGGCCGGCTGGAGCCACGGCGACGGGCCGGAGGTCACGCTGTCGGCCAACGCGGCCGTGCGCCTGGTGTACGGGCGCCCGGTGTCCGGTGAGGAGCTCGACGGCCCCGGCGTACCGGTCCTGCTCCCGCGGTTGTGAGGTCGTTTCTTGCAATCCCCCGCTTAAGCGGGGGATCGCGAACTTCCGGGGGCCTGCATACCCATGGAGGTTCGCACAACCCTCGGCAGGTCAGGCGCCGATCGGGCCGCGCCGGCTGTCGAGCAGGCGGCGGATCCGGGCGGCGGTCGTCACCGGGTCGGCCAGGTCGGTCCAGCCGATGCGGATGCACACCCAGCCGGTGAGCTGGCAGATCCGTTCCTCGCGGCGCTTCTCCCGCATGAGGTACTGCTCGAGCGTCTCCCCGGGACGCCGGTGCTGCTCGTACTTCACGCGCCCGTCGAACTCGAGGAACACACCGTGCTCCGGCCACGCGAAGTCGGCGCGCGCGAAGACCTGGCCGTGCTCGTCGACCACCGGGTACTGCGGCTCGGGCCTCGGCAGGTGCTGCTGCCTGCAGAGGTAGTACGTCCTCGTCTCCGCCACGGACTCCATCCGCTCGTCGGCGAGCGCCACGACGACGTGCGCCGACAGCGTGTGCGGCCAGTGCTTCATCGCCCGCGCCGACGCGACCAGCTCCTCGCGCGTCATGTGCTGTCCGTGCAGCAGGCCGTTGGTGACGACCAGCGCCGGTTCAGGAGGCACGCTGGCCATCACCTCGACGGCGGCCCGGGCGGCCGGCCCCACGCGTACGCCGTTGACGACGCGCACGTCCTCCTCCGGCAGGGCGCCGGCATGGTGCACGACCCCGGCCTCGCGGCGGGCCGCCTTGCCGTCGGTGCGCGTCGTGTGGACCTCGTCGAGCGGGATGTTCCACACCGGTGCGCCGAGCTCGACGGCCGCGGACACGTGGGTGAGCGCCGTCAGCGGGTGCGCGACGCGGAGCACGGCGCGGCACAGGACCCGGTGCTGGTCGACGGGGGACAAGCGCTCCCACAGCGCGCGGTCGACGTACGCGCCGCGCCGGACCCGGTGCAGGACACCGGCGCGTACGAGCACGCGGAGCTGGTGGTCGGTGTAGCCGTCGTCGACCAGCTCGCTGCGGAGGCGGACGACGTGCGTGAGGTCGGGTGCGGGCGGTCGCTGCATGCACCCGTGATGCCCGGTGAGCGGGGCGGCGGAAACGCCGGTGGTGCCGGCTGTGGAGGACGCCGACCGCGGACCGGACTTGCCGAGGGTTGTGCGAAGTTCCGGTGGCGTGCAGGCCCCCTGATGTTCGCAATCCCCCGCCTAAGCGGGGGATTGCCGGACTTCAGGGGGCGTTCAGGGGGCGCTCAGGGGCGGACGGGCCGCGCGCCTACCAGGCCTGCAGCGCGGCGGTACGCCGCGACGCCTCGGCCATCTCGGCGGCTTTGAGGGAGGCCTCGTCGAGGCGGCCGTGCTCCTCCCACCACCGCTGGCCGGACTCGGGCAGGGTGTGGATCGGGTCGTAGTACTCGTAGTGGCGCGAGAGGGCCTCGGCGTCGTCGGCCTCGATGGACGTGCGGTAGTTCTTCGTCCAGTACGAGATGCCGTGCTCGGTGTCGTAGTCGGCGAGCTGGTGCACCCACCGCTTGCCGACGAAGGGCACGTCGCACACGATGCGCGGCGTCGCGAACCCGGGCAGGTAGCCCATGATGTGGTGCTGGAGGCGCTGCGCGTCGGCGACCGAGACCCGCCAGTGCTCCGAGAACGGGATCATGTCGCACATGTAGAAGTAGTAGGGCATGATCTGCGCCCCGTCGAGTAGCCGGAAGCAGAGGTCGAGCAGCGCGTGCGGGTCGGCGTTCACGCCGTTGAGCAGCACGCCTTGGTTGCGTACGTCGCGCAGGCCGGCGTCGAGCATCGCGCGCGAGGCCTCGGCGACGATCGGCGTCACGGAGCTCGCGTGGTTGGCGTGGGTGTGCATCGCGAGGGAGACCCCGCGCGAGCGGGCGACCGCGGCGACGCGGGCGACGCCCTCGACGACGTCGGGCTGCAGCCAGTGCTGCGGCAGGCCGATGAGCGCCTTCGTGGCCAGCCGGATGTCACGGATGTTGTCGACCTCGAGCACCGACATGAGGAACGCCTCGAGGCGGGGCCAGGGCATGTTGGCCACGTCGCCGCCGGACACCACGACGTCGCGCACCGACGGCGTGCGCCGGAGGTAGTCGAGCATGTCGCCGAGCCGGTCGTTGGGCTTCGCGGCGAACTTCAGCTTGTCGATGACCGGCGTCGAGTTGCCCACGAGGTCCATGCGCGTGCAGTGGCCGCAGTACTGCGGGCAGGTGGGCAGCAGCTCGGCGAGGACCTTGGTGGGGTAGCGGTGGGTGAGGCCCTCGGTGGCCCACATGTCGTGCTCGTGGAGGGAGTCGCGGGCCGCGTGCGGGTGCGAGGGCCAGTCGGTGCGCCGGTCGCTGAACACCGGGATCATGTAGTGCCGGACCGGGTCGGCGTAGAACTCCTCGGTCAGCGAGCCGGGGCCGGCGGGCTCGAAGGCCGGCGCCATCGTGTTCATCATCTGCGGCGGCACGAGCATCGACATCGTCGCGCGCTCGGCCTGGTCGCGCTCGAGGTCGGCGTAGAAGCGCTCGTCGAGCAGGTCGCCCATGAGCTCGCGCAGCTGCTTCACGTTCTTGATGCAGTGCGCGCGCTGCCACTGCACGGACGCCCAGTCCGCTGCCGTGACGTCGGACCAGCCCGGGAAGCGGGTCCAGTCCGGCTCGACGAGCTCCACCCGCTGGTAGGGGTAGGGCTGTCCGGTGGCGAGGCCGACGGCGGTCTCGATGCTCATGCGATCTCCTTGCAGGGCCTTGGGAGGCGCCCGGGTCGGGACGTGCGGCGCGCCGGTTGTGTGTGCGGCGACACATCTGGGAGAGTACGTGGAGAACGTACGGCGCGTCCAATGCCACGCCGCAAGATTTCCCGCTGAACCGCGTGAACCTAGAAGGATGCTCTGAATGACGACCGACACGGACATCCGCACGAGCGACCCGACGGGCCTGCACCGGGTGCTCGACGAGCGCACCGTGCTCCCGCAGGCGGCGCAGCGCCTCGACACGCGGCGCGAGCTCTGGTCCGACGAGGTCCGTGTCCGCGTCGAGCGGCTGAACCTCGACGCGGCGTCGTTCCGCCAGCTGGAGCGGGTGCACACCCACGACGGGGTCACCGACGGCGACGCCGTGCGTGCCGAGGTCCTCGACATCGTCGCCACGCGCGGCAAGATGCAGAACCCCGAGACCGGCTCGGGCGGCATGCTCGTCGGCACGGTCGAGGAGGTCGGCCCCGAGTCGCCGCTCGGCCTCTCGGTGGGCGATCGGGTCGCGACCCTCGTCAGCCTCACCCTGACCCCGCTCGTGATCGAGGACGGGCTCGCCCGCTGGGACGGCCGCAGCGAGCAGGTGCCCTGCGACGGCTACGCCGTGCTCTTCGGTCGCTCGATCGCCGCCGTCATCCCCGACGACCTCGACCCCGCGCTCTCGCTCAGCGTGATGGACGTCTGCGGCGCGCCCGCCCTGACCGCCCGCGTCGTGGAGGAGCACGTCGCCCGCGGCGCGCGGCCCACCGTCGCGGTGATCGGCGGCGCGGGCAAGTCGGGCTCCCTCAGCCTGGCCGCCGCCCGGGCCGCCGGAGCGGAGCGCACGATCGGGGTGGTGCCCCACCAGGGCGAGCACGACCTGCTCACCGCCGCCGGTCTCGCCGACAGGGTCGCCGTCGCGGACGCCCGTGACCCCGTCGCGCTCCGCGACGCGGTGACCGCGGCGGGTGGCCCCGCCGACGTCACCGTCGTCTGCGTCGACGTGCCCGGCTGCGAGGGCGGCGCGATCCTCGCGACCGCCGACGGCGGCACGGTCGTCTTCTTCTCGATGGCCACCAGCTTCAGCGCCGCGGCACTCGGTGCCGAAGGGCTGGCCGCCGACGTGCGGATGCTCGTCGGCAACGGCTACGTCCCCGGCCACGCGGCGTACGCCATGGAGCTGCTGCGCTCGGACGCCGGGGTCCGGGCACTGTTCGAGCGGAGGCTCTGAGGTGGCCCGCACGACCAGCACCCTGGGCATCGACCGCGCCGACGTGCGCCGCGCGCGGACGCTGGCCCGGCAGGTCGGGCGACCGATCGTCGACCTCGCCCAGCGGCACACCACGGTGAGCGTCGAGCGCGCCACGCTCCGCCTCGCCGGCCTCGCCGGCGCCGACCCCGACGGCACGCCGTGGGTGAACCGCCTGGCGGACGTCGTCCGCGCCGACGTCGGCCTCGAGCACGGCGTCAGCCTGCCGGTGTGGGACGCACTCCTCCGGGGCGAGGGCGACGACCTGCTCACGCTCGCCCAGAAGGCCGCGGCGGGCTCGGTGACCTTCCGCGTGCCGGAGGGCAAGGACGCGACGCGCGCGAGGGCGGCCGCCCGCAAGGCCGTCGGCGCCGGGATCAGGACCATCGACCGCCAGCGCGCGGTCCGCGAGAGGATGATCGCCAAGGTCGGCGACGCCCCGAGCAAGCCGTGGATCTACCTCATCGTCGCCACCGGCGACATCCACGAGGACATCCCGCAGGCGCAGGCCGCCGCGCGCGAGGGCGCCGACGTCATCGCGGTGATCCGCTCGACCGGCCAGTCGCTGCTCGACTTCGTGCCGGAGGGCGCGACGCGCGAGGGCTTCGCCGGCACGTACGCCACGCAGGAGAACTTCCGCCTCATGCGCGCGGCGCTGGACGAGACGTCGAGGGAGCTCGGCCGCTACGTCCGGCTCACCAACTACGCCTCGGGGCTCTGCATGCCGGAGATCGCCGCGCTGGCGGGCCTCGAGCGCCTCGACATGATGCTCAACGACTCGATGTACGGGATCCTGTTCCGCGACATCAACCCGATCCGGACGTTCGTGGACCAGCGCTTCAGCCGCCAGGTGCACGCCCGGGCCGGCATCATCATCAACACCGGCGAGGACAACTACCTCACCACCGCCGACGCGGTCGAGGCCGCGCACACGGTCACCACCAGCCAGCTGCTCAACGAGTACTTCGCCAAGGAGGCCGGCCTCGAGGACTGGCAGCTCGGGCTCGGCCACGCGTTCGAGATCGACCCCGAGGTGCCCGACTCGTTCCGCCTCGAGCTGGCCCACGCGATGCTGGCCCGCGAGCTGTTCCCCGACGCGCCGCTGAAGTGGATGCCGCCCACCCGGCACATGACCGGCGACATCTTCAAGGGCTACCTGCTCGACGGTTTCTTCAACCTCGTCGGCGCCCTCACCGGTCAGGGCATCCTGCTCGTGGGCATGATGACCGAAGCCGTCGTCACGCCCTGGATCTCCGACCGCGACCTGGCCCTGCAGAACGTCCGCTACGTCATGAACGCCGCCGGCAACCTGCACGAGGACTTCCGGCCCGCACCCGACGGCTTCATCGCCGGTCGGGCCCGCCAGGTGCTCGGCGAGGCCGTCGGGCTGCTCGAGGAGATCAAGGCCGACCGCAGCGCGCCGGGGCAGCCGCCGCTGCTGTCCGCGATCGCCGACGGCACGTTCGGCCTGATGAAGCGACCGGCCGACAAGGGCAAGGGGCTCGACGGCGTCGCGCCCAAGGCCGCCGACTACTACAACCCCGCGACCGAGATCCTGGAGGGCGCATGAGCACCGGACTCGTCCGTCCCTACGGCGACACCACCGGCGACGGCATGGTGCAGCTGTCCTTCACCCTGCCCATCCCGCACTCCAAGGTCGCCGAGGGTGCCGCCGTGCAGCTCGCCAACAAGATGGGGATGGACCCGGCGCTGGTCGTGCACGCCAAGGCGATGGGGGAGGGCTTCACGTTCTTCGTGGTGTACGGGCGGGTGAACCACCTCGTCGACCCCAGCACCGTCGAGGTGGTGGAGCGCGACTACCCGCTGCTGACCCCCAAGGAGGCCAACGCGGCCATCAAGCGGTCACTGCGGCGCCGCCTGGTGGTCGTCGGCGGCTGCATCGGCACCGACGCGCACACCGTCGGGATCGACGCGATCCTCAACATCAAGGGGTTCGCGGGGGAGAAGGGCCTGGAGTACTACCGCGAGCTCAAGGTCGTGAACCTCGGCGCCCAGGTGTCGGTCCCGCAGCTCGTCGAGGCGGCCCGCGAGGAGAAGGCCGACGCGGTGCTGGTCTCCCAGGTCGTCACCCAGCGCGACGCCCACCTGCTCAACACCCGCGAGATGTCCGCGGCCTTCCGGGAGGCCTATCCCGCCGCGCGGCGTCCGCTCCTCGTCGTGGGCGGGCCCCGCTTCGACGAGACGATGGCCGACGAGCTCGGCGTCGACCGGGTCTTCAGCAGGGGCACGACGCCCGGCGAGGTCGCGTCGTTCATCGTCCACCGGCTTGCCGGTCCTCGCGGGCCGGCCGGCACCAGCACGGAGAAGGCCTCATGAGCACCGAGTCCCGCGTCGGCACCGTCGTCACGCACCGCCGCTACGTCCCCTACTCGCACGCCCACTACGCCGGGAACCTGGTCGACGGCGCCTACAGCCTCGGCCTGTTCGGCGACGTGGCGACCGAGATGTGCATCGTCCTCGACGGCGACGAGGGGCTGTTCGCGTCGTACTCCGACGTGCAGTTCCGGGCACCGGTGCGCGCCGGCGACGTCCTGGAGATCACCGCGACGCTCGTGCGCGAGGGCACCCGCAGCCGGGTGATGGACTTCGCCGTCCACGTCGTCGGACGGGGTACGCCGAGCGCCGAGGCACCCGGCGCGGCCGAGGTCCTCGACCCGCCGGTCGTGGCCACGACGGCCACGGGCACCGTCGTCGTGCCCGCGCGCCCCTGACCGCCGTCCCTCGCCCCGCGTCCCCGACCCGGGTCCGGCGACCCGCATCCCTGGTCCGGGAGTACCGACACCGGCGTGTCGAGCACGACACGCCGTCGCCGCCGAGATTTCCTCGAGCGACTGCCCGACCGCCTGCCCGGCGCTGACCTGCGGTTTCGCCCGAACGCGCAGGTCAGGAGCCGGTTGACATCACCCCTTGGGGGAGGGAGGGTTCCGGGGTCCGCCTGTGCAGCTCGCGGGTGGCGTCATCGGCAGTGGGGAGACTGACGTGAGGTACGTGGAGCCAGCGGTGCCCCGTGTCCGCCGACCCGTCGACGACGCCCCGCGGGGGCTGGATGCGGGAGGGACCTCGGGGCCGTAGACAACTTCGTGCGATCGGCAGCCAGTCGGCTCGCGCGTCGGTCCGAAGCCCCCTCGTCCCTCCCGCTCCGCTGCACGTGTGCAGCCGTCGGCTAGGGTCTCTGCGTGCCGCTGCGCTGCCTCCTCGCCCTGGTCGCGGGGCTCGTGCTGGCGGCCGCCTTCGAGCCGGTGGGCCACTCCTGGCTCATGCCCCCGGCGATCGCGGCGCTCGTGTTCTCCGTGCGCGGCCTGCGACCGGGCCGGGCCTGGGTCCCGAGCCTGGTCTTCGGCGTCGCGTTCACCTTCTCGGTCATGGTGTGGATGCGCTCGGTCGGGACGGACGCGTGGATCGCCATGTGCGCGATGGAGTCCGCGTTCTTCGTGCCCCTGGGCGTCGGGCTGGCGTGGAGCCTGCGGATGCGCGCCTGGCCCGTCCTGGCCGCCCTCTGGTGGGTCGGCATCGAGACCTGGCGCAGCGGCTTCCCGTTCAGCGGCATGCCGTTCGGCCGCCTCGTCTACGCGACCGCGGACACCCCGTGGGCCGACGCTGTGCCGTGGATCGGGATGACCGGCACCAGCTTCCTCGTCGCCCTGACGGGCACCACCCTCGCGTGGCTGCTGCTCCGGGTGCGCACGCCCGCACCGCGGACGTACGCCGTCGCGGCAGCGCTCGCCGCTGCGACGCTCGCGCCGGCGCTCTTCCCCTTCCCCGTCGAGCAGTCCGGCACGGCCACCGTGGCCGCCGTGCAGGGCGACGTGCCGGGCACCGGGCTCAACGTCCCGGCGGTGCACCGGGAGGTCACCGCCAACCACGTCCGGCTGACGCAGCAGCTCGCCGACGCCGTGGCGGCCGGCGAGGCGCCGGAGCCCGACTTCGTCGTCTGGCCGGAGAACTCGACGGCCGTCGACCCGTTCCTCGACACCGGGGTCAACGACGGCATCGTCGCGGCCTCCGACGCCATCGACGTGCCGATCATCGTCGGCGGGACCAACAGCGACCCGGTCGACGAGACCCGGGTGCTCAACCAGGGGATCGTCTTCCGGCCGGGCCTCGGCGGCGGCGACCGCTACACGAAGCTGCACCCCGTCCCCTACGGCGAGTACATCCCGTTCCGCGGCAGCAGCCTCATGCCCTCGACCTACGGCCGCCTCACCGAGGTGCCGCGCGACATGGTGCGGGGCACCAGCCTGGAGCCGCTGCGCGTGGGGGACCTGCTGGTGGCCGACGCCATCTGCTTCGACGTCGCCTACGACGACGGCATCGCCGGCCAGGTGGGCCGCGGCGCCGAGCTGGTGACGGTGCAGACCAGCAACGCGATGTTCAGCCGCACCGGGCAGCTGGCCCAGCAGTTCGAGATCAGCCGGCTGCGCGCGCTCGAGACGGGGCGCTGGGTCGTGGTCGCCGCGATCAACGGCATCTCCGGCGTGGTGCGGCCCGACGGGTCCATCGCCTCCTCGGTGCCCGCCCGCGGCCAGGAGGTGCTGGTGGAGACGGTCGGGCTCAGCACGACCACCACGCCCGCCGTGCGCCTCGGGACCTGGCCGGCGCGGCTCACCCTCGTGTTCCTCGTAGGTCACACGCTGTTCGTGCTGGTGCCCTATCGTCGCACCCGGCGGCGCGACCGCGCCGCGACGGCAGCCGACGGAGCGAGGTAGCAGGGCGTGGCAGTGGAAGGCCTCGGCCGTTGCGTGATGGTCGTCCCGACCTACAACGAGGCGGACAACCTCGAGTGGATCGTCGAACGGCTGCGGGCGGCCCAGCCCGGCGTCGACGTGCTCGTCGTCGACGACAACAGCCCCGACGGCACCGGTGTCCTGGCCGACAAGCTCGCCGACGCGGACCCTGCCGTCCGGGTCGTGCACCGCACCGAGAAGGCCGGCCTGGGCGCCGCGTACCTCAACGGCTTCGCCGTCGCGCTCGAGGCCGGCTACGACGTCATCGGCGAGATGGACGCCGACGGCTCCCACCAGCCCGAGCAGCTTCAGCGGCTGATCGACGCGCTGCACACCGCCGACCTGGTGATCGGCTCCCGCTACGTTCCCGGCGGGTCGGTCGTCAACTGGCCGGCGCAGCGGCTGCTGCTCTCCCGTGGCGGCAACCTCTACGTCCGGCTGCTGCTGGGCATCCGGGTCAAGGACGCCACGGCGGGCTTCCGCCTGTTCCGGCGGGCCACGCTGGAGGCGATCGACCTTGGCTCGGTGCGGTCTACTGGATACGTGTTCCAGACCGACCTGGCCTACCGCACCCTGAGCCGCGGGCTGCGCCTCACCGAGGTGCCGATCGAGTTCGTCGAGCGCGAACGCGGCGACTCCAAGATGAGCGGCCAGGTCGCCAGCGAGTCGCTCCGGCTCATCACCCGGTGGGGGCTGTCCGAGCGTCGGGCGCAGCTGCGCAGGAGCAGGGAGCGGGCATGAGCGCATCGGCGTCGCTCCGCACGGGTCCCCGCCGCTCCCGCCGCTGGCTGCGGCCGGCCCTGGCCGCGGCGTTCGTCGTTGTCCCGCTCGTCGAGATCTGGGCGATCCTGCAGGTCGGCCGGCTGGTCGGTCCCTGGTGGACCATCGTGCTGCTGGTCCTCGACAGCCTGCTCGGCGCGTGGTTGGTCAAGCGCGAGGGCGGACGCGCGTGGCGGGCACTGCGTGAGGCGCTGCAGCACGGGCGCATGCCGGCCCGCGAGATCGCCGACGGTGCGCTCGTCCTCATCGGCGGCACGCTGATGCTCAGCCCCGGCTTCGTGCTCGACCTCGTCGGCATCCTGTTGATCCTGCCGTTCACGCGGCCGGTCGCCAGGCGACTGCTCACCACGGTGGTGGAGCGACGCCTCGTGGTGGCGCCCCTCGGCGCCGCCGGCGCCTTCGGCGCCGGGTTCGGGCCGCGAAATGCCAGCCGCCCCGGACCGGGCGGCGAGGGGCCGGTGGTCCGGGGCGACGTGGTCGAGTGAGACGTGGTCGAGTGACGCGTCAGGGGAGCGGCCGGCTCAGCCGACGCGCTTCTTCTTGTTCGCGCGGTGCAGGTGCGCGGGACCGATCTCGCCGCCGCGCAGCAGCTCCAGACGCTCCTTGAGGATGTCCTCGAGCTCCTTCTCCGAGCGACGCTCGAGGAGCATGTCCCAGTGCGTGCGCGCGGGCTTCTCGACCTTCTCCTCCGGCATGATGCCTGCCGTGCTCAGCGCCTCGGCGCCGCAGCGCGGGCACTCCCACACGGCCGGGATGTCGGCCTCGACCGACATCGTGACCTCGAAGTCGTGTCCCTGCTTGCAGCGATAGCCGACCTGCTGCCGAGCGGCGAACTCGATCCCGCGCTCGTCCTCGAAGCTCTGACCACCAAGCCTTGCGCCACGTAGTGTGCGCTCCGCCACCGTGCCCACCTCCAATGGGTTGCTGAAACCCGCTGTTGTGTACCGGGTCAAGGATGAGACGAGCCGGACCGGGGTCCCTGAACGCCGCTCGTGACGACGCGGCCCGTCTCCTTCGATCTTCAACGGTAGCGGGGGCGTCACAATTCCGCGGATTCGAGCGTGCCCTTCGCACGCTCAGGCGAGACCAACCTCACCCGCAGGGGTACGGCGCGCTCCGAGCGGCGCGTGTCCGCCCGTCCGGGCTGCGCCCGGGGGCTCAGATGACCGCGGGCACCTCGTTGCCCGCCTCGCGGATCCCGCGGGCGGTGTCCACGCGCAGCAGCAGCAGGCCGCCGATCACGAAGAAGACGATGAGCGCGAAGATCGCCGGACGGTAGGAGCCGGTGAACGTGTAGACCAGGCCGAACACCAGGGTGCCGAACCACGAGGTCCCGCGCTCCATCGCGTGGTAGAAGCTGAAGTACTCGGCCTCCTTGCCCCGCGGGATGAGCAGCGAGAAGTACGACCGGGCCAGCGCCTGGGTGCCGCCGAGGACGACGCCGATGGCGACGCCGAGGGCCACGAGCGGCAGGAGGGACTCCTCGGGGATGAACAGGGCGGCGGTCACGATGAGCATCCACACCACCAGGCCGCCCAGGATGGTCGACTTCGCGCCGCGGCGGGCCGCCACCCGGCCGAACAGCAGCGCCCCGCCGACCGCGACGAACTGCACCAGCAGGTAGACGCCCAGCATCGTCCCCTGGGGGAACCCGAGCTCCTCGACGCCGTAGACCGACGCCTGGCTGATGACGGTCTGGATGCCGTCGTTGAAGAAGAGGTAGGCCAGCAGGAACGTCAGCGCGACCGGGTAGTTGCGCATGTCCTTGAGCGTGGCCCACAGCTGTCCGAAGCTGCGCTGCACGACGCCGCCCTCGACGTGCTCGACGTGCGCGGGCGGGTGGTTGCGCAGGCCCCGGAACGGGATGAGCGTGAACGCCGCCCACCACACCGCCGCGGACAGCAGGGAGATGCGCACCGCCATCCCCTCGGTGAGGCCGAACGTGTCGTGGAGGCTCACCAGCACGAAGTTCAGCGCGAGCAGCAGGCCGCCGCCCGCGTAGCCGTACGCCCAGCCGCGCGTGGAGACCCGGTCCCGCTCCGACTCGCTCGAGATGAGGGGCAGGATCGCGTCGTTGAACACCGCCGAGGCGCCGAAGCAGAGGTTCGCCAGCACGAACGTGATCGCGCCCAGCTGCCAGTTGTCGCCGGACATGAAGAACAGCAGTCCCGCGAAGAAGGCGCCGGCCCAGGCGAAGCCGGCCAGCATGTCCTTCTTGCGCGAGGTCCGGTCGGCGACGGCGCCCAGCAGCGGCAGCAGGACCGCGGAGACGAGCGTGGAGAACGTCACGACGTACGCCGGCAGCGCCCCGGGGGCGACGTCGAGGCCGAGCACCGACACGCGGTCGTCGACCGCGGCCTCCTCGGCGATGGCGATGAGGTACGGCCCGAACAGCACGCCGGAGACCGTGGTGGCGAAGGCGCTGTTGGCCCAGTCGTAGAAGTACCAGGCCTTCTGCTCGCGTGCCTGCTCGAGCGGCTCCAGGTTGGCGATCCCGCCCCCGACCCCGGTCATGCGTCCCCCTCCGTACGTCCCTCGGCGGGACCGTGCCACTGTCCGCGGGCGCGGAGCACGTCCCTGAGTATGTCGGTGCGATCGGTCATGACGCCGTCGACACCACGGTCGAGGAGGATGTTCATCTCGGCCGGGTCGTCGATCGTCCACACGTGCACCTGGACGCCGGCCGCGTGCGCCCGGCGCACCAGGCCGGCCGACGCCACGACGAGGGGGCCGCGGCGGTGCGGGACCTGCAGCGCCACGGGCCGCCCGCGGGTCAGGAGCCGCGCGAGGCGGGCGCTGGGGGAGACGACGTACGCGACGACCTCGAGCGGGTGTGCCGAGGTCGCGACGCGGCCGCGGGTGCGCCTGCGGAAGGCGTTCATCCGGCGGGCGGAGAACGACCCCACCAGCACGCGGTCCCAGGCCTCGCGGTCCTCGACGAATGCGGCCAGCGCCTCGACGGCGCCGTCCGACTTGAGGTCGATGTTGAACCGGGCGGCGGCGAAGGCGTCGAAGAGCTGGGCGAGCGTCGGCACGCGCTCGCTCCCCCCGATGAGGGCCTCCCGCACCTCGGCGTACGTCGAGTCGGCGATGCTGCCGGTGCGGTCGGTGACGCGGTCGAGGACCGTGTCGTGGAAGGCCAGCAGGACGCCGTCGCTCGTCACGTGGACGTCGGTCTCGAGGTACGTGTAGCCGAGCCGCACCGCGTGCGCGAACGCGGCCAGCGTGTTCTCGAGGCCCTCGATCTCGGGGTGGTAGGCCCCGCCGCGGTGCGCGAACGCGAGCGGGCGGGGCGAGTCCAGGTAGCCGCTCGCAGGGGGGCGCGGCGCGCTCACCGGGCGGCCCCCGCGGCGTCGTCGTACGGGGGAACGGGGCGGGGGCGGGTGAGGACGTCGCGGGCTGGGCTCACGCGAGAAGTATGGAGGCGGCGGTACCGTCGGAGGATGGAGAGCATGACGTGTCCCCGGTGCGGTGTCGAGATGGACGAGAAGACCCTCGGCGAGGCGACGGTCAGCCAGTGCCCCGAGGGGCACGGGGTGTTCCTCTCGCGTGCCGATCTCGGCGTGCTGATCGAGGCGGAGAACGACTGGCACGCCCAGGCCGGCCAGCACACCGCCCCGCTGCCGCGCATCACCGCCGACATGACCGCGCCGCCGGTCACGGGCCGGCAGTCGCGCGCCTGGGTGGAGACGCTGTTCGGCTGAGCTCTCGCGCGCGCCACGGGGGGCCTCGGCAGCAGCGCCGGGGGTCGAGGACCTCCGGGCGGCCCGGACCTCGCTCGCGGGTCGTGAACTTCTGGGGGTGTGCAGGCCCCCGGAAGTTCGGAATCCCCCGCTTAGGCGGGGGATTCCAAACCGGCCAGCCCTCAGATGTCGCGGAAGGTCTCGATGTTCGCGCCGAGCTCGTTCAGGCGCTCGGCGAGGTCCTCGTAGCCGCGGTGGATGACGTACGTCGAGCGCAGCACGCTGCGGCCCTTCGAGGCGAGCATCGCGATGAGGAGCACCACCGCGGGGCGCAGCGCCGGCGGGCACACGATCTCGGCGCCGGAGAAGTGCGTGGGGCCCTCCACGAGCACCCGGTGCGGGTCGAGCAGCTTGACCTGCGCGCCGAGCTTGTTGAGCTCGGTGAGGTAGATCGCCCGGTTCTCGTAGACCCAGTCGTGCAGCAGGGTCTGGCCCTCGGCGGTCGCGGCGATGACCGCGAAGAACGGCAGGTTGTCGATGTTGAGCCCGGGGAAGGGCATCGGGTGGATCTTGTCGAGCGGCGCGCGCAGCTCGGAGGGATGGGTGGTGATGTCGACCAGCCGGGTCTCGCCGTTGAGGGCGGGGTACTCCGCCGAGCGGTCGTAGCGGAAACCCATCTCCTCGAGCGTGGCGAGCTCGATCTCGAGGAACTCGATCGGCACCCGGCGGATGGTGATGGACGACTTGGTGACGATGGCCGCGGCCAGGAGCGACATCGCCTCGATCGGATCCTCGGCGGGCGCGTAGTCGACGTCCACGTCGATCGTCGAGCGACCGGTGACCTTCAGCGTGGTGGTGCCGATGCCCTCGACGACGACGCCCAGCTTCTGCAGGTAGAAGCAGAGGTCCTGGACCATGTAGTTGGAGGAGGCGTTGCGGATCACCGTCGTGCCCGGGTGCAGCGCGGCGGCCATCAGCGCGTTCTCCGTGACGGTGTCGCCGCGCTCGGTGAGCACGATCGGCCGTTCCGGCTCCAGCGCGCGGTTCACGCTCGCGTGGTAGGCGCCGTCGGTGGCCTTGACCTCGAGGCCGAACGGGCGCAGCGCCGCCATGTGCGGCTCGACCGTGCGGGTGCCGAGGTTGCAGCCGCCGGCGTAGGGCAGCTCGAACTCCTCCGCCCGGTGCAGCAGCGGGCCGAGGAACATGATCACCGAGCGGGTGCGTCGCGCAGCACCCTCGTCGATCTGCGAGAGGTCGAGGTCGGCCGGGGGCACGATCTCGAGGTCGTTGTCGTCGTTGAGCCAGCGGGTCGCCACCCCGAGCGAGTTGAGCACCTCGAGGAGGCGGTTGACCTCCTCGATGCGCGCGACCTTGCGCAGCGTCGTGCGTCCCTTGTTGAGCAGCGACGCGCACAGCAGCGCGACGCCGGCGTTCTTCGAGGTCTTGACGTCGATCGAGCCCGACAGCGTCGTCGGGCCGTCGACGCGCAGGTGCGTGGGGCCCGCGCCGAGGGCGACGATCTCCGAGTCGAGCGCCGCCCCGATGCGGGCGAGCATCTCGAGGGAGAGGTTCTGGTGGCCCTTCTCGATGCGGTGGATGGCACTCTGGCTCGTGCCGAGGAGCTCGGCGAGCTGGTGCTGGGTGAGTCCCCGGTGCTTGCGAGCGTCGCGGATCAGGTTGCCGATACGACCCTTGTAGTCAGCCATGGCACCACGATATCTCAGATATGAGATAGCGCCATTCGGCGCGCGTGCGCGTGGCTCGGGGGAGCGTGGCAGGATCGCGACCATGCGCGCCACCACCATCCACGCCCCCGGGGACATCCGCTTCGAAGAGGTCCCGGACCCCGTCATCCAGGAGCCGACGGACGCGATCGTCAAGGTCGTCGCCGGCTGCATCTGCGGCTCGGACCTCTGGCCCTACCGCGGCGAGAACCCCGTCCGGGCCGGCAGCACGATCGGCCACGAGTGCGTCGGCGTCGTCGAGGAGGTGGGCTCGGACGTCTCCAGGACGAAGGTGGGCGACTTCGTCCTCGTCCCGTTCTGCCACTGCGACAACACCTGCGCGCACTGTCGCGCCGGCGTCCAGTCCGCGTGCGTCAACCTCGGGATCACCCAGAGCGGGCAGGGGGAGTACGCCCGCGTCGCGCAGGCCGACGGGAGCCTGGTGGCGACCGACGGGATGCCGGACGAGCGCCTCGTCCCGTCCCTGCTCGCGCTCACCGACGTGATGGCCACCGGCTGGCACGCCGCGGTGGCGGCCGGCGTGCAGCCCGGGCACACGGTGGTCGTGGTCGGGGACGGCGCCGTCGGTCTCAGCGGCGTGCTCGCCGCCGCGCAGCTCGGCGCCGAGCGGGTGGTGGCGATGTCGCGCCACGAGCCGCGCCAGGAGATCGCCCGCGCCTTCGGCGCCACCCACGTCGTCGCCGAGCGCGGCGAGGAGGGGGAGGCGCGGATCGCCGAGCTGACCGCCGGCGTGGGCGCCGACGCGGTGCTCGAGTGCGTGGGCACCGACGCCGCGATGAGCACCGCCTTCGCGGTCGCGCGACCGGGATCCACCGTCGGTTTCGTGGGCGTGCCGCACGGGGTCGAGCCACCGGTGCGCCGGATGTTCCAGAAGAACGTCGGCCTCGCGGGCGGGATGGCACCGGTGCGCCGCTACCTGCCCGACTTGCTCGAGCGCGTCCTGTCCGGGGCGATCGACCCGGGCAGGGTCTTCGACCTGACGCTGCCGATGGCGGAGTCCGCCGAGGGCTACCGGGCGATGGACGAGCGGCGCGCGATCAAGGTGCTGCTGCAGCCGTGAACGGGTCCGCGGAGGCGTTGCGGCTCGGGCCGCTGCTGCGCCACGTCGACGACACCTCCGCGGCCGTGTGGGTGGAGACCGAGGGCCCCGCGACGGTGACCGTGACCCGGGGCGAGACCTCCGCCGACGCCCGGACGTTCCGCGTCCACGGTCACCACTACGCCCTCGTCGAGCTCGACGGGCTGAAGCCGGGCACGACCGAGGCCTACACCGTCGCGGTCGACGGGCGCACCGTGTGGCCGGAGCCCGCCTCGCCCTTCCCGGCGCCGGTCATCGCGACGCTCGAGCCGGGCCGGCCGCTCCACCTCGCCTTCGGGTCGTGCCGGACCTCGGTCTCCCACGACGCGAAGGGCAACCGCAGCCACGGCGTCGACGCCCTGCGGGCCTGGGCGCTGCGCGTCGCCGCGCAGGTCGACCCCGCCGACCCCGACGACCCGGACCTCGCCGCGGACCGGCTCCCCGACCTGCTGCTCTTCCTCGGCGACCAGGTCTACGCCGACGAGACGACCGACGAGATGCGCGACTTCATCGAGTCCCGCCGCGACATCGACCAGGCGCCGTGGACCGAGCTGCAGGACTACGAGGAGTACGCACACCTCTACCGGCTCGCGTGGTCGGACCCGGCGAACCGCTGGCTGCTGTCGACCGTGCCCAGCGCGATGATCTTCGACGACCACGACATCCGCGACGACTGGAACACCTCGCTGGAGTGGCGTCGCGAGATGGAGGCGACGTCGTGGTGGCACGGGCGCATCGTCGGCGGGCTCGCGTCCTACTGGGTCTACCAGCACCTCGGGAACCTGTCGCCCGCCGAGCGTGCGGAGGACGAGGTGTACGCGCAGGTGCGGGCCCATGCCGGCGACGAGGAGCGCGACCTCGGACCGCTGCTCGACGCGTTCGCCGAGCGGGTCGACCAGCAGCCGCACACCTACCGCTGGAGCTACACCCGCGAGTTCGACACGCAGGCGCGGCTCGTCGTCGTCGACTCCCGCGCTGCCCGGCGGCTCGAGCCCGAGTCGCGGGCGATGCTCGACCCCGACGAGGCGGCGTGGCTCGACGACCAGATGCGCGGCGACGTCGACCACCTGTTCATCGCCACGTCGCTGCCGTTCCTCCTCGCGCGCGGCCTGCACCACCTCGAGGCGTTCAGCGAGGCGCTGGCCGCGGGAGCGTGGGGCGACCGCGGCGCCCGGACCGGCGAGAAGCTGCGCCAGCTCGTCGACCTCGAGCACTGGGGCGCGTTCCAGAGGAGCTTTCAGGAGGTGGCTCACCAAGCCCTGGCGGTCGCGGCGGGGCAGCGCGGCGAGGCGCCGGCCACCGTGACGTTCCTGTCCGGGGACGTGCACCACAGCTACGTCACCGAGGCGCGGGCCGCCGCGGGCGGTCCGCCCCTGCGCTCGACGATCCTCCAGGCGGTGTGCTCCCCGATCCGCAATCCGCTCTCGCGGAACCTGCGCTTCGCCACGGCCGTGCTGTCCTACGGCGTCGCCGGCCCGGTGGGGCGCCTCGCCTCCCGCTCGACGCGCGTGCCCGACGCGCCGCTCCGGTGGACGTACGCCGAAGGACCGTGGTTCGACAACAACCTGGCCCTCCTCCGGCTCGCGGGGCGCGGCATGCGGCTGTGGTGGGTGACCGGGGAGGTCGTCGACGACCACGCGCGGCCCCGGCTGGCCAAGGTCGAGGCCTACGAGCTCGACGAGGACGGCAACGCCCCGCCCCGCGGCGGCGTCGTCGCGAAGGTCCGGCGGCGGGTCGGGCGGCGGGTCGCCGACGGCTCGGTGCGTCAGCGCTGAGGACCGCGCGGCCGGGACGGCCCTGGGTGGTGGGTCGGGTGGTGCGTCAGGTGGTGCGTCAGGTGGTGGTGAGCACCCGGTCGCGCCCGTGCGCGCAGTCGCAGGTGTCGGAGCACGGCAGGTAGGTGTGCCGCCCGTGTCCGCACCCGGCGCACGGCAGGTCGTGCGAGAGGTGGTCCGTGCTGGTCTCGACGGTGTCCCACATGCGGCCCCCACAGGTCGGTGTCTTCGCGATGTCCTCCACGTGACGTCCACGGTGACACCCGATGACGCCCCGAGGGCGCGAACACCGCCGCGATCGACCGATCTGGGGCAGGAATGACCCGTTCGGGCCATGCCGGCTGGCCCGTGCGCGCGGTGCCTCCGCACGGTCCCTCGCCGCCTAGGATCGCGCCATGGGAGCCGACGGGGGAGCCGATGCGCGGGGCGAGGTCACGCTGTCGCCGCGGCAGGCCCGGCGGATCGCCGTACGCGCGCAGCTGCTCGCGGCCGACAGGCCGACCGACGTGCTGGACACCGTGCGCCACCTCGGGTTCCTGCAGGTCGACCTGACCCAGGTGGTCGCCCGGCACGCCGACCTCGCCCTGTGGACGCGGCTGGGGGAGGGGTACGAGCCCGAGGACCTCGAGGAGCTGGTGGGTGACGGCGCGGTCGTCGAGCTCGCGGGGATGCTGCGCCCCAGCGAGGACGTCGCGCTGTTCCGGGCCGACATGGAGTCCTGGCCCGGGCGTCCCCCGCTGAGGGAGTGGCAGGAGGAGCTCCGCGACTGGGTCGCCGCCAACGACGGGTGCCGACGGGAGATCCTGGCGGTGCTGCGCGCCGAAGGCCCCACCCCGGCCCGGGACCTGCCGGACAGCTGCGAGGTGCCGTGGCGGTCGACCGGCTGGACCGACAGCAAGAACGTGATGAAGCTCCTCGAGTACATGGAGGCACGTGGTGAGGTGGCCGTCGCCTCCCGCGAGGGCCGCGAGCGGCGGTGGGACCTCGCCTCGAGGGTGCACCCCGGCGACCCCGCCGTGCCCGCCGAGGAGGCCCACCGCATCCTGGCCGCGCGGCGGCTCCGCGCTCTCGGCATCGCCCGTCCCCGCGCCATCGAGGCCTGGCAGGAGCCGTTCGACGTGCGGAACACCGGCGTCGGCGCGCGCGTCGAGGGCGTACGCGGTCGCTGGCGGGTCGACCCGGAGCGCCTGGCGGACCTCGACGACTTCGAGGGCCGAGCGGCGGTCCTGTCGCCGCTCGACCGCCTCATCTTCGACCGGAGGCGGATAAAGGAGCTGTTCGGCTTCGACTACCAGCTGGAGATGTACAAGCCCGCAGCGAGGCGGCGGTGGGGCTACTGGGCCATGCCGGTCCTCGACGGCGACGAGCTGGTGGGCAAGGTCGACGCCACGGCCGACCGCGAGGGCGGCGTGCTGCTCGTGGACGCCGTGCACGAGGACGGCGACTGGTCCTCCGCCCGGCGACGGCGGGTCGACGCCGAGGTCGACGCCCTCGCCGCGTGGCTGGGCCTGGAGCCCGTTCGCGCCTGAGTCACGCGAGACCGAGCGCCGCTGCCAGCCGCTCGGGCTCGGCCACCGCCAGCGTCGCGCCGGGATGGGTGATCGTCGCCGTGGGGTCGATGGCGGGCACCGGCTCGTGGAACGTCACGCAGAGGGCGCGCTCGCCGTTGGTGGTGAAGGAGACGCCGCGGTCGCTCAGCGACAGGTGCGGTGGGCCGGCCGTGCGGATCCACCGGAAGTCGCCGGTCACCTCGGCGGAGGCCACGTTGCTGCGGGGGGTGACGAGCCGCCAGGGCCCGTAGCGCACGTAGAGCCACTGCGGGCCCACCTCGACGGTCGTGGTGCTCGGCGTCACGCCGAACGCGCGGCCGGCGAGGGCGTACGCCGGCGCGAACGCGAAGTCGAACGACGCGACCGCCTCGGCGGGTGCCTGCCCGCCGGTCGTGGCCCGCACCAGCCGCCGCAGCGCCGCGACCGCCGGGAGGCGGTACGGCTGGAGCACGGTCGCCGCCGGTCCCGGCACCCGGAGCACGGCCCGGCTGCCGCCGCCCGGGGCGGGCAGCACGTGGTGGTCCATCCGCACGGCTGCCCGACCGCGACCCACGCTCCATGACCACGACCGCAGCTCGTGGTCGACGTCGAGGATCCGGAAGTCGACCGTCACGCCGGCCGGGCCGTGGACGCGGCCGCGCGTGCCGGGGGCCAGCACCGCGTCGTCGGCCTCCACGCTCCTCATCTGCGGCGCCCAGCCGGGCCAGGCGTCCGGCTCGGTGAACCGACGCCAGACGTCGCTGGCCGGTGCGGGTCCGTGTGCCTCGACGAGCATGTCGGCAGCCGGGCCCTGGTCAGAGCTCGACGGTGTCGTTGTCGCCCATGTCGGGGCGGCTGTCGCTCACCAGCCCCTTCACCAGCTGCACGGCAGCGGTGGCCTTGCCGGGCGACTCCCAGTACTCCGCGGTCGCGCCGTCGACGCGCAGCGCCACGTTGGCGTGGTCCTCGGGACCACCGGACATCCACGTGTCGGCGGAGGCGTCCCACAGCTCCGCGACCTTCGCCCGGTCGTCGCTGACCGTCGCGGTGCCGCTGAGGGAGACCCAGCCGTTGTCGCCGTGGTAGGTGACGTTGACGCGCGGGTCGGCCTGGATCGCACGGACCTTGTCGGTGTCGCGCTCGGTGAGGAACCACGTGGTGCCGGGATCGGTGAAGTCACGCGTGGCCATGGGCGTGGAGACGAGGGCGCCGTCGAGCGACACGTAGGTCAGCACGGCGATGTCGGTGGCCCGCATGAGCTCCGCAACGGTCGAGATCTGGTCGTCGTGTGTCGTCATGCTTCGACCCTCGCACGGTGGACAAACCCTCACCTCATCCTGCCGGGCGGGTGCGGTCACACTCCTGCCCGCTCGGCCGTCGTACTGGCAGGATGGCCCGCAGCCGCCGGGCGGGCAGCGACCCGGCGGGCGGACGGCTCGAGGGCTCGACGGCTCGAGGGCCGAAGGACGACGGGGAGAGCGCAGCATGACCACACACCCAGCCGACGACCACGCACTGATCCGGGTCGTGGGGGCCCGGGAGAACAACCTCAAGGACGTGACGGTCGAGCTGCCGAAGCGGCGGCTCACCGTCTTCACCGGGGTCTCGGGGTCCGGCAAGAGCTCGCTGGTCTTCGCCACCATCGCGGCGGAGTCCCAGCGCCTGATCAACGAGACCTACAGCGCGTTCGTGCAGGGGTTCATGCCGTCGCTCTCGCGCCCCGACGTGGACCACCTCGAGGGGCTCACGACGGCGATCATCGTCGACCAGGAGCGGATGGGCGCCAACCCGCGCTCGACCGTCGGCACCGCGACCGACGCCAACGCGATGCTGCGGATCCTCTTCAGCCGGCTCGGCGAGCCGTACGTCGGCCCGCCGACGGCGTACTCCTTCAACGTCCCGACCCGCAAGGCGAGCGGGATGATGACCACCGAGAAGGGCGGCCGCACCGAGCGGCGCATCGCCAAGCAGGAGGTCTACCTCGGCGGCATGTGCCCGCGCTGCGAGGGCATGGGCAAGGTCAACGACATCGACCGCACTGCGCTCTACGACGAGGACAAGTCGCTCTCCGATGGCGCGCTGACGGTGCCCGGCTACTCGATGGACGGGTGGTACGGCCGGCTCTTCGAGGGCATGGGCCTGCCGATGGACAAGCCGATCCGGTCGTTCACCAAGAAGCAGCTCGAGACGATGCTGTGGGCGGAGCCGACCAAGATCAACGTCGAGGGCGTCAACCTCACCTTCAACGGCATCATCCCGCAGATCCAGAAGTCGATGCTGTCGAAGGACCCCGAGGCGATGCAGCCGCACATCCGGCGCTTCGTCGAGCGCGCGGTCACCTTCCAGACGTGTCCGGAGTGCGAGGGCACCCGGCTGACGCCGGAGGCGCGGGCGTCGAAGATCGCCGGGAAGTCGATCGCCGACCTGTGCCAGATGCAGATCAGCGACCTCGCCGAGTGGGTGCGCCGGCTGGACGAGCCCTCGGTGGCGCCCCTCCTCGCGGGCCTGCAGCACCTGCTGGACTCGTTCTCCGAGATCGGGCTCGGCTACCTGTCGCTCGACCGGCCGGCCGGCACGCTGTCCGGCGGCGAGGCGCAGCGCACCAAGATGATCCGGCACCTCGGGTCCTCGCTGACCGACGTCACCTACGTGTTCGACGAGCCGACCATCGGCCTGCACCCGCACGACATCGAGCGGATGAACAACCTGCTCCTCCAGCTGCGCGACAAGGGCAACACGGTGCTGGTGGTCGAGCACAAGCCGGAGACCATCGCGATCGCCGACCACGTCGTCGACATCGGACCGGCCGCCGGCTCCGCCGGCGGCACGATCTGCTTCGAGGGCGACGTCGACGGGCTGCGCACGAGCGGCACGATCACCGGCACCCACCTCGACGACCGGGCCCGGCTCAAGGACGCCGTGCGTGGGCCGACCGGCGCGATGGAGGTCCGCGGCGCGAGCACCCACAACCTCAAGGACGTGGACGTCGACGTGCCCCTCGGGGTGCTCACCGTCGTCACGGGCGTGGCCGGGTCGGGCAAGAGCTCGCTGGTGCACGGCTCGCTCGCCGGCCGCGAGGGGGTCGTGGTCATCGACCAGGGCGCGATCAAGGGGTCGCGCCGCAGCAACCCCGCCACCTACACCGGGCTGCTCGAGCCGATCCGCAAGGCCTTCGCGAAGGCCAACGGCGTCAAGCCGGCGCTGTTCAGCTCCAACTCCGAGGGCGCGTGCTCGACGTGCAACGGCGCGGGGGTGATCTTCACCGAGCTCGGCCCGATGGCGACCGTCGAGTCGCCGTGCGAGGAGTGCGAGGGCCGCCGGTTCAAGGCCGAGGTGCTCGAGCACACCCGGGGCGGCAAGGACATCGCGCAGGTGCACGAGATGTCGGTCGTCGACGCGCTCGCGCACTTCGGGCAGGGCGAGGCCCGGATCCCGGCCGCCGTGACGATCCTGGAGCGGCTCGTCGACGTCGGGCTCGGCTACATCACCCTGGGACAGCCCCTGACGACGCTGTCGGGCGGCGAGCGGCAGCGCCTCAAGCTGGCCGTGCAGATGGGGGAGAAGGGCGACGTCTACATCCTCGACGAGCCCACCACCGGCCTGCACCTGGCCGACGTGGAGAACCTCCTCGCGCTGCTGGACCGCCTCGTCGACTCCGGCAGGTCGGTCATCGTCATCGAGCACCACCAGGCGGTGATGGCCCACGCCGACTGGATCATCGACATCGGGCCGGGCGCCGGCCACGACGGCGGCACCGTCGTCTTCGAGGGCCCACCGGCCGAGATGGTGGCGGCCGCGGAGCCGACGCTGACCGGCAAGCACCTCGCGGCCTACGTCGGCGCCTGATGCTGCTGCTGCACGGCCTCGGCGCCACGGGCGCGGTGTGGCGCGGCTACGACGGCGTCGGGCCCGACCTGCCCGGTCACGGGACCGCGCCCTGGGAGCCGACGTACTCCTTCGAGCGGTGCGCCGACGCGGTGCGCCCGCTGCTCGAGCGCTTCGACGGCCCGGTGCCGCTGGTCGGGCACTCGATGGGCGGGGTCGTCGCCCTGGCGCTTGCCGCCATGGCCCCGGAGCGGGTGGCGGGCGTCGTGGGCCTCGGGATCAAGGTGGCCTGGTCGCCCGATGACGTGGCACGTGCGGCTGCGGTGGCGCAGCGCCCGGTGGCGACGTACGCGACCCGGGAGGAGGCCGCCGAGCGGTTCCTCCGCGTCTCCGGGCTCGCGGGCCTCGTCGCTCCCGACGACCCCGCGGTCGGCACCGCGGTGGTGGGGGAGGGGAGCGGCTGGCGGCTCGCCCAGGACCCGCGCACCTTCGGCGTCGGCGTGCCGGACGTGCCGGCCCTGCTGGCGGCCGTCGACTGCCCGGTGGTGCTGGCGCGCGGCGAGCACGACCCGATGGTCAGCCACGCGGAGCTCGCCGCGCTGGTCGCCGACCCGGTGACGCTGCCCGGGCTGGGTCACAACGCCCACGTCGAGGACCCGGCGGCCGTGCAGGCGCTGCTGCCCTGACCGGCGCGCGGCCGGCGGTGGTCAGGACTGGCAGACCGGGCACCAGTAGAGCCGCCGCGAGGCGATCTCGGCGTCCTGCACGGGCGTGCCGCAGATGCGGCACGGCAGGCCGGTGCGGCGGTAGACGTAGTGCGCGTCCTCCCGGCGGGGGCTGCCGGTGCGGCGCTCGCGGTCCTCGCGCCGGGTGGTGATGATGCGCCCGACGCGCACCCCAGCCCGCATCAGCACGACCAGGTCGTCCCACAGGGCGTGGAGCACCGCCGCGTCGTGGTCCCGGCCCGGGCGGAACGGGTCGAGCCGGTGGCGGTAGAGCACCTCGGCGCGGTAGACGTTGCCGATGCCGGCCACGACCGACTGGTCCATCAGCAAGGTGGCGATCGGCGTGCGGCTGGTGAGCACGCGGGTGACGAACGCCGTCACGTCGGGGCGGCGACGCAGCGGGTCCGGCCCCAGGCGCGCGAGGATCCGCTTGCGCTCGGCAGCGGTGAGGACCTCGCAGGCCGTCGGCCCGCGCAGCTCCAGCCAGTGACCGCCGCCGACCAGGCGGAGCCGGAGGGCGCCGCGGGCCGGGGGAGCGGGGAGCACGCCGTCGTCGAACGTGCCGTAGAGGCCGAGGTGGACGTGCAGCCACAGGTCGCCGTACTGGTGGAACAGGTGCTTGCCCCACGCGTCCGTGCGCTCGAGGATGCGGCCGTCGAGCAGGCGCGCGCCGTCCTCGAAGCGGCCCTGGGGGCTGTCGGCGGCCACCGGGTGGCCGACGAGCAGCCGGGCATGGCGACGGGCGAGGCGGTGGATGGTGTGTCCCTCTGGCACGCACCGATGCTCGCCCACCGGGCAAGGGACCGGGCACACCCCTCGGGTGCCAGACTCGCCGCCATGACCCGCACGAGCCTCCGCGACGCCGTCGCCTCGCGTGCCGTCGTCCTCGACGGCGGCCTCGCCACGCTGCTCGAGCGGCACGGCCACGACCTGTCCAGCGACCTCTGGTCGGCCCGGCTGCTCCGTGACGAGCCCGCGGCCGTCGAGGCCGCCCACCGGGAGTTCTTCGCCGCCGGCGCCGAGGTCGCCACGACGGCGTCGTACCAGGTCTCCTTCGAGGGCTTCGGCGCGCAGGGCGCGGACCGCGGGGAGGTCGCCGCCGTGCTCCGGCGCAGCGTCGAGCTGGCCGCGGCGGCACGGGACGCCGTGGCGCCGGGCGGCTGGGTCGCCGCCTCGGTGGGCCCGTACGGCGCGGTGCTGGCCGACGGCTCGGAGTACCGCGGCGACTACGACCTCGACGTCGCGGGGTTGCGGGCCTTCCACCGCCCGAGGCTCGAGGTCCTGGCCTCGACCGTCGGCTCGGGTGCGGACGTCCTGGCCGTCGAGACCGTGCCGTGCCTGGCCGAGGTGGAGGCCGTGCTGGCGGAGCTCGACGGCACCGGCGTCCCGGCGTGGCTGTCGCTGTCGGCCGCCGACGGCCGGACCCGGGCGGGCGAGCCGCTGGCGGAGGCGTTCGCCATGGCCGCCGACGTGGCGGAGGTGATCGCGGTGGGGGTGAACTGCACGACACCGGCCGACGCGGGGACGGCGGTCCCGCTCGTCGGTGATCGACGCCCGGCCGTGGTCTACCCGAACTCCGGCCAGTCGTGGAACGCCGCCACTCGCATGTGGGAGGGCCGCTCGGCCTTCCACGCCGCCGACGTGGCGGGCTGGGTCGCCGGCGGCGCGCGGCTCGTCGGCGGGTGCTGCCGCGTCGGGCCCGAGGACGTCTCGTCCCTGCGCCTGGCGCTCGGCCGGGTCAGCGGCAGCTGAGCACGTCCAACGATTGTGGAGGATCCGCGTCACTGGATGACCCCGATGTTCCACGATGTCACGTCAGGGCTGGCTGCACCTCGGGCCGACGATGAGCGCGGCCGCAACGCCTGGCCATGTCGCCGATAACTGACATTATGTCATTATGCATGGGCGTCGGGCCCCAGTTCCTCTCCCTGCCCTGCCCCCCGTTCCTTGGTCCGGTCTGCTCTGCTGAGGACATGACCGTTCGACTGGCGCTGCTCGGCGACTCCATCGCGTGGGGGCAGGGAGCGAGCCGGGACCGGGAACGGCTGGGTCCGCGTCTGGTCGACGGCCTTGCGGTGCGCGGCGTCGACGTCGAGCTCGCGACGTACGCCGTGCCGGGCGCCCGCAGCGCCGGGCTCGCCGCGCAGGTGGACGCCGCCCTGCGGTGGTCCCCGCAGCTGGCCGTGGTCGTCATCGGCGCCAACGACCTCACCCACCGCGAGCCGGTCGACCGGGCGGTGGCCGCGCTCGCCGACGCCGTTCGCCGCCTCCGCGCCGCCGGCAGCGAGGTCGTGGTGGCACCCGCACCCGACCTCAGCGCGGTCCCCCACGTGCCGCCGTACCTGCGCGACGTCGTCCGTGCGGCCGGCGACGTGCTGCGCGAGCGGCAGTCGGCTGCCGTGCTGGCCGAGGGCGGCCGCGTCGCCGACGGCGACCAGCGAGCCTCCCGGGCGTTCGGCACGGATCCCTCGCTGTTCTCCGCCGACCGGTTCCACCCCTCGAGCGCCGGCTACGCCGTCATCGCCGATGCGATGCTGCCGGCCGTCGAGGCGGCGGCCCGCGACGTCGTCGGCCGCCGGTGATCCCTCACGTCCAGTAGAGCACCCGGCACTGCGGCAGCCGCCGGCCGAGCTCGTCGTCGAACCACGTCCGCAGCTCGGCCATCACCTCGCGGGGGTAGACGTGCTTGCTCGTGCCGAACTTGCCGCGCTTGACCGAGCGTCGCGCCTCGTCCATCTCCAGCGTGGTGCGTGGGTACCACCCGAGCAGGACCTCCTTGCTCGACGCGGTGAAGCGGTGGGTGATCAGCTCGGCGGTCAGGTCCGGCGCCGGTACGTCGGCCACGGCCTGCTCGACGAGGTCGAGGAGGTGGCCGTAGTGGTCGCGCCAGCCCTCCAGCGGCATGATCGGCGCGATCGTCAGCCCGACCGGGTAGCCCGCGAGGGCGAGCCGGCGGAGCGCGTCGAGCCGCTGCTCGAGCGTGCTGGTGCCACCCTCCCAGCGCCGGGTCACGGGCAGGCAGTTGACGCTGAAGCGCACGCGCGTGCGGCCGGCGTGCGGCAGGTCGAGGAAGCGGTCGACGTCGCCGTACTTCGTGGTCCACCGCAGCTGCACCGGCGCGTCCCAGGCGCCGAAGTGCTCGATCGCCCGCTGCCAGCTGCCGGTGAGGTGGTCGAGGGCGAGCGGGTCGGTGTAGCACGAGGCCTCGAACGTCGTCCCCTCCTCGCTGCGGGCGGCCGAGCGGCTGGTGACGGTGCCGGTCCCGACGTAGTCGGCGAGGCCGTCGAGGATGCCGTCGAGGTCGGCGTAGACCCGGGTGACCGGCGGCCCGGACAACGAGCCTGCGAGGTAGCAGTACTGGCAGTGCGCCGGGCAGCCCTCGGCGAGGTCGACGCGCCAGTCGGCGCTCGGTGCGATGGGCTGCAGCCGACGCCGGCTGGGTGGGCTGACCACGATGGCCATCGTCGACTTCGCCCGCGCGTAGGTCTCCCGGTCCGACTCCCCCCGCACCCCGGTCAGCCGGTTCGCGCGCAGCCGCTCGACCTCGATGCCGAGCGCCTCGACCCGAGCCACGACGCGCTGCCCGTGCGGCTCGTCGAGCGCGGCGGGGGTGACCACGACGCGCTTGGGCACCCAACGCCGCGCCGGGCGGCTGGGCGGCGCCAACCGGGACAGGTCGATCTCGGTCGTGGCCTCACCGCTCGCGCTGTGCGGCAGGGGCTGGACGTCCAGCGCGAGCGGCACGCCGAGGTCCACGTCCGGCGCGCCGGCGGATTCGTCGGGCATCTCACGAGGTTCCCTCCCCCGGGCCCGGTCATGCCCCGTCCGCGCCGCCGGGTGCCCGCGTGATCGGCGCTGCACGGGGTACCGGGCGTCATGTCGAAGCTCGTGATGATGTTGCTGGTGGTGCAGGTGGTCGTCGGGTCCTACCTGTTCATGTCCGTCGCCTCGTCGAACTCCCGGTCCAGCACCGCCCGCGCCACCCGCCTGCCGTCCCTCGTCGTCTTCGGACACTCGATGCTCGGCATCATCGCCCCGGTGTGGTGGGTCGCGTGGCTGCTCACCGCCGACAAGATGTGGGTCTGGGTGACGCTCGGCTCGCTGCTGGCGAGCGTGGCCGGAGGGCTCGTCATGGCGGCCCGGACGTTCGGGCACTCCGACACGCTGCACAAGCCGGCCGCCGACCCGGCGGACGTGCGAGTGGTCGAGAAGCAGATCCCCAAGTCGGTGCTCCTCGGCCACGGCCTCGGAGCCACCGCGCTCGTCGGCCTCGTCCTGGTCGTGGGCCTGACTTCCTGACCGCCTGGCCGCCTGATCGGGCCGCTCCCCCTACGGTGGGGCCATGGCCCACGACCCGAGCGCGATCCCGGCGTACGACCTCAACGACGGCACCACCATCCCGGCGATCGGCTTCGGGACCTACCCGCTCAGGGGCGAGGACGGCACCGCGGCGATCCTGAGCGCCATCGAGGCCGGCTACCGGCTGCTCGACACGGCGGTGAACTACGAGAACGAGGTCGAGGTCGGCGAGGCGGTCCGACGCTCGGGCCTCCCCCGCGAGGAGATTCTGGTCGCCAGCAAGATCCCCGGCCGCCACCACGCGTACGACGACGCCATCGCGTCGGTGCGCGGCTCCCTCGAGCGGCTCGGCGTCGAGCGCACCGACCTCCACCTCATCCACTGGCCGAACCCCGGCCAGGGCAGGTACGTCGAGGCGTGGCGCGCGCTCGTCCAGCTGCAGAAGGACGGCCTGGTCCGCTCCATCGGCGTCTCGAACTTCACCGCGGAGCACCTCGAGCGGATCATCGACGACACCGGCGTCACGCCGGCGGTCAACCAGGTCGAGCTGCACCCCCGGTTCCCGCAGGCCGGGATGCGGGAGGTGCACGAGCGGCTCGGCATCCGCACCGAGGCGTGGAGCCCCATGGGCAAGCGGCGCGCGCCGCTCGAGGAGGACGTCGTCACCTCGGCCGCGGCGGCGCACGGGGTCTCCCCCGGCCAGGTCATCCTGCGCTGGCACGTCCAGCTCGGCTCGCTGCCGATCCCCAAGTCCGCGGACCCCGCGCGCCAGGCGCAGAACCTCGACGTCTTCGGCTTCGAGCTCACCGACGACGAGGTGGCGGCGATCTCCGGGCTGGCCGAGCCCGACGGCCGGCTGTTCGGCGGCAACCCCGACACCCACGAGGAGATGTGAGCAGCCGCTGGCTACCATCGGCGCCATGTCGACCCCCTCACCCCTGAAGCGCCTCGCCTCCGTGGCCGCGTGCCTGTCCGTCCTCACCCTCGCCGCGTGCGGCAACGAGGCCGACGGGCAGGGCACCGCCACGGACACCTCCAGCGAGAGCCCGAGCGCGAGCGGGTCACCCTCCGCCTCCGGCGAGACGACCACCTGCGAGTACCCCACCGACGGGCAGGAGCCGGCCCGCGACGTCGAGGCGCCCGACGCGGAGGCGCAGGCCGAGGGCACCGTCCCGGCGACCATCACGACCAACTTCGGCGACATCGGCATCACCCTCGACGCAGCCACCACGCCGTGCACGGTGAACTCGTTCGTGTCGTTGGCCGAGCAGGGGTTCTACGACGACACCCCGTGCCCGCGCATCGGCGACCAGGAGGGCTTCGGCATCCTCCAGTGCGGCGACCCGACCGGCACCGGCTCCGGCGGCGCCGGCTACTCCTTCGCCGACGAGCTGAGCGGCGACGAGACCTACCCGGCCGGCACGCTCGCCATGGCCAATGCGGGCCCCGACACCAACGGCTCGCAGTTCTTCCTCGTCTTCCGCGACTCGCAGTTCCCGCCCGACTACACCGTCTTCGGCACCATCGACGACGCCGGCCTCGAGGTCATCGACGCCATCGCCGCCGAGGGCAACGACGGCGCCCACCCGGCCGGTGGTGGCACCCCGAACAAGGAGGTCACCATCGAGGAGGTCACGGTCGGCTGACCCGGTCGTACGCCACGTCGGCGCCCAGCTGCACCGTGCGCGAGACCGTGCACAGCCGGTCGCGCGACATCTCGATCGCCGCCTGCAGGCGGGCGCGGGCCACGTCGCCCTCGCGGCCCTCGGGGAACGCGACGTCGAACGACACCCGCAGGCCCGTCAGGTGGTTGCCGTGCTCGTCGCGCACCTTGCGACCCTCGGCGCGCACGTCGAACCTGGTGCTGGACGTGCGCTTGTGCGTGATCGCCTCGACGTCGAGGGCGCTGCACCCGGCGATCGCCGCCAGCAGCAGCTCGACCGGGGTGAAGTCGGGGTCCTCTCCCCCGGTGCCGAAGAACGTCTCGCCACCGCGGGCGTTGGTGGCCTTGAAGCGGGCCGGCCCGATGCGGGTGAGCTCGACGCTGCGCAGGGACGGGTCGGTCTGGTCGCTCATGGCGCTCACCCTGCCAGAGCGAGCAGGGACCACGACCGGCGACCAGCTCGCCGGTCCGCCCAGCGGCCGGGGCCCGCTGCGGCCCTGCCCGCGCGGGTCAGCGGGTGCTGCGGCGGGCCGCGCGTCGGGCGCGGCGCTCCTCGCGACGGGCGATCTCCACGTTGCGCAGGAGGGCACGGTCCTCGGCCGATCGCGCTCGTGCATCGACGAGGCTGATGGCGAGGTGCAGCTGCGGGTTCATGGGGATCTGTCCTTCCGGGGGCGTCCTGGCCCCCACGTGAGCGAGCGAAGATGTAAGACGTAGCCGCGCCGTTGCGGCTCTTACATCGTACGGCGGCTCCCACCGGCGTTTGGTATCGACGAGCGGGTGATCTCCGCCACCGGACCGGCGGCGCTCGCGAACGCCTCCGGGCTAGGGTCGAGGCGTGACCACCGATCGAACACGACGGCCCGGCCCCTCGGTCCGGACACGTGTCGTCGAGCACGCCGGGCCGGACCCGGTGTCCCGCGAGGACCGGCTGATCACCGAGGAGCCGCTCGAGATCCGCGTGCGCGCGGCCGGCGTCGAGCCGCGCCGCGCGTGGGTCACCATGCGCACCCCCGGCCACGACTTCGAGCTGGCCGCCGGCTGGCTGGTCAACGAGGGCCTCGCCACGCAGGACGGGCTGGTCCAGGTCGCCTACTGCACCGATGCGGACCTGACGCCCGAGCAGGAGTTCAACGTCGTGACGGTGACCCTCGCCGGCGGCGCCGAGCTCCCCCACCGCCACGTCGCCGCGTCGGCCGGGTCCTCCGCCTGCGGGGTGTGCGGGAAGGACAGCGTCAGCGAGGCGCTCGCCACGCGGCCGGCGGCGCGATGGTCGGGCGACCGGCCCGCCGCGGACGTCGTACGCCGCCTCCCCGACGCGCTGCGTGAGCGCCAGAAGCTGTTCGCGCGGACCGGCGGCGTCCACGCGGCGGGCTTGGCCGACGCGGACGGCACGCTGCTCGTGGTGCGCGAGGACGTGGGCCGCCACAACGCCGTCGACAAGGTCGTCGGTGCGCGGGTGCTGGCCGGCGAGCCACCGGCGTCGGCCTGCCTCGTGCTGAGCGGACGCGTCGGGTTCGAGCTGGTGCAGAAGGCCGCCGCCAGCGGCATCGGGTCGATCGTCGCCGTCGGCGCCCCGACCAGCCTGGCCGCCGCCCTGGCCCGGGAGGCCGGCATCGACCTCTGGGGCTTCACCTCCGGACGTCGCACGGTCAGCTACTCCTGACCCCCGGGCACCGATCCCGGCCACCACGGCGTGGTGGTCGGGTGCTGTCGGTGGTGCGTTCTACGGTCGTCCCGTGCGCATCCTCCACACCTCCGACTGGCACCTGGGGAGGTCCTTCCACCGCGAGGGCCTCCTGGGCCACCAGGGTGCGTTCGTCGACCACCTGCTGGAGGTGGTGGAGCAGGAGGCGGTCGACGTCGTCGTGGTCTCCGGCGACGTCTACGACCGGGCGCTGCCGCACGTCGACGCGGTCGCGCTCGCCGACGAGGCGTTCGCCCGGCTCGCCGCGTCGCGGGCCCGCGTCGTGGTGAGCAGCGGCAACCACGACAGTGCCCGGCGGCTCGGCTTCGGCTCCAGGCTCATGGACGCCGCCGGCGTCTTCGTCCGCACCGACGCCTCCTCGGTCGGCACGCCCGTGCTGCTCGGCGACCGCCACGGCGACGTGGCGATCCACGCCATCCCCTACCTCGACCCCTCCGCGCTCCTCGAGCCGTGGTCGCTCGGTCACCGCAGCCACGAGGCAGCGCTCAGGGAGGCGATGCGCCGGGTCCGTGCCGACCTCGCGGCCCGGCCGGCGACGACCCGGTCGGTCGTCCTCGCCCACGCCTTCGTCGCCGGGGCCACGCCCTCGGAGTCCGAGCGCGACATCAGCGTCGGCGGGGTGTCGCGCGTCGCCACCACGGTCTTCGACGGCGTCGACTACACCGCCCTGGGCCACCTGCACGGCCGTCACGTCCTGTCCGAGGGCCTGCGCTACTCCGGCTCGCCCCTGGCCTACTCCTTCTCCGAGGCCGACCAGGTCAAGGGCTCCTGGCTCGTCGAGCTCGGGGCCACCGGCCTGGTCTCGACCACGTGGATCGACGCGCCGGTCCCGCGCCGGCTCGCACGCCTCTCCGGCACCCTGCACGACCTCCTCGCCGACCCCTCGCTCACCCACCACGAACACGACTGGGTCCAGGTGACCCTCACCGACCCGCGTCGGCCGGCTCGCGCCATGGAGCAGCTGCGCCGACGCTTTCCGCACACGCTGGTCCTGCAGTTCCCCACCCCGGCCGCCGACCCGCAGGCGCCGCCGCGACCGGCCGCCGGGGCCGGCGACCACGCGATCGCGCTCGACTTCGTGCGCCACGTGCGCGGCACCGGGGCGAGCGCGGCCGAGTCGGCCCTGCTGCAGGAGGCCGTCGACGCCTGCTGCCACGACCCCGACCAGGACGTGCTTGTCACTGCGGCGGCAGCGCCCGCACCCGGTGGTGCCGGGTGAGGCTCCACCGCCTCGACGTGGTCGGTTTCGGCCCGTTCGCCGACCCGACGACGGTCGACTTCGACGCCCTGTCAGCGGCTGGGCTGTTCCTGCTCAGCGGGCCGACCGGAGCCGGCAAGTCGAGCGTCCTCGACGCCGTGTGCTTCGCCCTCTACGGCGACGTGCCCGGCGACCGGGCGATCGCCAAGCGGCTGCGCTCCGACCATGCCGCGCCCGGCGTGGCTCCCCGGGTCGTGCTCGAGGCCACTCTCTCGGGCCGGCGGTTCCGCATCGACCGGTCGCCGGCCTGGACCCGCCCCAAGAAGCGCGGGAGCGGCACGACGACCGAGCAGGCCCGGGTGGTGATCTCGGAGCGTCGTCCGTCCGCCGACGACTCCACCGGTGACGGGTCGGACGGCACGGGTCACCAGTGGCAGCCGCTCACCACCCGGTTGGACGAGGCCGGGCACCTCGTGACCCGGCTCGTCGGGATGACGCTGCCCCAGTTCTGCCAGGTCGCGCTGCTGCCCCAGGGCAGGTTCCAGGCGTTCCTGCGGGCCCGCTCGGAGGAACGGCACGCCCTGCTGCAGCAGGTCTTCCAGACCGGACGATTTGACCGCACCGAGCGCTGGCTGCGCGACCGCCGCATCGAGCTGAGGCGCACCTGCGACGCACACCGCTCCGCGGTCGCCGACCTGGTCAGCCGCGTCAGCGAGGTGGCCGGCGAGGGTGTGCCCGAGGAGTGGACGGCCGACCCCACGTCGCTCGGACCCTGGGTGCGCGCGATGCTCGAGTCAGCGGTCTGCGCGTCGGAGGAGCAGGCGATCGCCGTCGACGCGGCGGCCCGCGCCGAGGCAGCGGCCGCGGAGGCCGACGCCGCAGGCGTCGAGCTCGCCGGCCTGCGCGCCACCCACGCCGCCGCGCACCGCTCGTGGACGGCGCTCGAGGCCGAGGCCGCCCAGCACGCCTCCCGCATTCAGCGGGCCGACGCAGCCCAGCGCGCCACTGCGGTGCGGTCCCTGCACGACCTCGCGGCCCAGTCCCGCGCCGAGGTCGCCGACCTCGAGCGGCGAGCAGCCGACGCCCTCGCCGCGCTCGCCGGCGTCCTGGGCGTGCCGTCCCTCGAGGCGACGGACGTCGACGACCACCTGCGCACGGCGACCAGCACCCTGGCCGACGTCGCTCGCGTGCGTCCCCTGCAGCGACAGGCCGGCGACCTCGACCGCCAGGTCACCGCCGCCGCTCGGGCGCGGGAGCAGGTCGAGGCGCAGCTGCGGCAGGTCGACGAACGCCTCGCGGAGGTGCCCCTGGCGCTCGCGCGGCTCGAGCCGGACCTCGCGACGGCACGCGAAGCGGTCACCACCGCCGAGGCGCTCGACCGCGAGCTGCGAGTGCTCGGCGCCCGGGTGGGTGCGGCACGCGCCGCCGAGGAGCTCACCTCCAGGCTGGCGGCGGCCGAGGCCGAGCTGCGCGGCGCCACCGAGGCGCGGCTGCTCGCCCGGGAGACCCTGGTCGAGATCCGCGAGCAGCGACTGGACGGGATGGCCGCCGAGATCGCCGGCAAGCTCGCCGTCGGGGCCTGCTGCCCCGTGTGCGGCTCGGCCGAGCACCCCTCCCCCGCCTCACCGGCGCCCGGCGCGCCCGACGAGGCCGCCGAGCGCCGCGCCCGTCGTGAGGTCGATGACCTCGAGGTGGTCGTCGAGGCACACGCCCAGCAGGTCCGCGGCCTCGAGGCGCAGCTCGCGGTGGCCCGCACCGAGTCGGGCGAGTCGCTCGAGCGCCTGCTCGCCGAGGAGCTGCGCGTCACCGGGCAGCGCGACCGGGCACGCGCCGCGGCGGCCCGCGCCGAGACGCTGGCGACGCGCGTCGACGACCTCCGCACGGAGCAGGCCTCCCTCACCGGTGAGCGCGAGCGGCTCGTCGCTGCTGTGTCCCGACACGAGACGGAGGCCGCGGTCCTGACGTCCCGCATCGAGGCGCTGCACGAGCAGATCGGCGCGGTGCTCGGTGAGGGCTCCGACCTCGACGCCCTCGCCGCGCACCACCAGCGGGTCGAGTCACTCGCACGGCGGCACCACGAGATCACGTCCGACCTCGCCCGGTCCCGCGGCACGGCGACGAGCGCACAGGCCGCCGCCGACGAGGTGGCTGCCGCTGCCGGCTTCGCGTCGTCCGCGGCAGCAGCCGCTGCCTGGCTGCCGCCCGACACCCTCGCCGCGCTGCTCGACGCCATCGAGAGCCACGAGCGCGAGGTCGCCCGCGTGGGCGCACTCCTCGCCGACGAGGCCCTGGCCCGGTCCGCCGAGGCCGATCCGCCCGACCTGGAGGCGCTGGCGCGGGCCCACCGCACCGCCAAGGAGGAGGCGGTCGCCGCCCGCCAGCGCGACCTGGCGCTGCGCGACCGCGCCCGCCGGCTCGGCAGCCTCGCCGAGGAGGTGACGGCTGCGCTGTCGGCCTGGCAGCCGGTCCTCGACGACCTCAACCTCGTCACCGACCTCGCCGCGCTGGTCGAGGGCAAGCACCCCGACAACCGGCTCCAGATGCGGCTGTCCGCCTACGTCCTCGCGCACCGCCTGGGGCAGGTCGTCGACGCGGCGAACCTGCGACTGACGACGATGAGCGACCAGCGCTACACGCTCGTACACACGGGCCGACGCGGTGCCGGTGAGACACGCGGCGGGTTGAGCCTGCTGGTCCGCGACGACTGGACCGGCGACGACCGCGACCCCGCCACCCTGTCCGGCGGCGAGACCTTCGTGGTGTCCCTCGCCCTGGCCCTCGGCCTCGCCGACGTGATTACCGACGAGGCCGGCGGCACCGACCTCGACACCCTCTTCGTCGACGAGGGCTTCGGCGCGCTCGACTCCGAGACGTTGGAGGACGTGATGGACACCCTCGACACGTTGCGCGACGGCGGGCGCGTGGTCGGCGTGGTCAGCCACGTCCCCGAGCTGCAGACCCGCATCCCCACCCAGCTGCGCGTCCACCGCGGCCGCAGCGGCAGCCGCACCACCCTCGCCCTCGCCTGATCGTGCTGCTGCCCAGGATGTCGGTCGTGCCGCGCCCCGGTGCTCGGCTAGGTTCGTGCGCATGAGTGCGCCCGGGCTCGACCCGACCTTCAGCGACCTGCCGCACCGCCGGCTCGGCGAGGTGGCCCTGGCCCGAGCCGCGGAGCTCGGCGCGAGCCACGCGGACTTCCGGTTCGAGCGCAACCGCTACCAGTACCTCGGCGCGCGCGACGGGGTCCTCCAGACCGCGAGCGACGCCGAGGACCTCGGCTTCGCGGTCCGCGTCGTCCACGACGGCGCGTGGGGCTTCGCGTCCGGGGTGGTGCTCACCGACGCCGAGGCCCGACGGGTCGCGGAGACGGCCGTCTCGGTCGCTCGGGTCGCGGCGGCGATGACCACGACCCCGGTCGAGCTGGCGCCCGAGCCGGTCCACGGCGACGTCACCTGGGTCTCCGGCTACGAGGTCAACCCGCTCGAGGTCCCCACCCGCGACAAGGCCGCGCTGCTCGTCGACTGGACCGAGCGGCTCCGCGCCGGTGCCGCCGTCGCCCACGCCACGGCGTTCCTGCAGCAGGTGCAGGAGAACAAGTACTACACCGACCTGTCCGGCACCCGCACCACCCAGCAGCGCGTCCGCCTCCAGCCGGGGTTCGAGGCCACGGGCGAGGACGCGGAGACCGGCGTCTTCGACTCGATGGCCTCGATCGCCCCGCCGGTCGGACGCGGGTGGGAGTACCTCACCGGGTCCCACTGGGACTGGGACGCCGAGCTCGCCGAGGTGCCCGAGCTGCTCGCCGAGAAGCTGAAGGCGCCCAGCGTGCAGGCCGGGACGTACGACCTCGTCGTGCACCCCTCGAACCTCTGGCTCACCATCCACGAGTCGATCGGCCACGCCACCGAGCTCGACCGGGCACTCGGCTACGAGGCCAACTACGCCGGCACCTCGTTCGCCACCTACGACAAGCTCGGCACCCTGCAGTACGGCTCCTCGGTCATGAACGTCACCGGCGACCGCACCCAGGAGCACGGCCTGGCCACGGTCGGCTACGACGACGAGGGGGTGCAGACACAGACGTGGGACATCGTCCGCGACGGCGTGCTCGTGGGCTACCAGCTCGACCGCTCGATGGGCCACCTCAAGCCGGAGCTCAACGGCGGGCGGTCCAACGGGTGCGCGTACGCCGACTCGCCGGGGCACATCCCGATCCAGCGCATGGCCAACGTCTCGCTCCTGCCCGGCACCGACGGACTGAGCACCGACGACCTGATCGCCCGGGTGGAGCGCGGCATCTACGTGGTCGGCGACAAGTCCTGGTCTATAGATATGCAACGCTTTAATTTCCAGTTCACCGGCCAGCGCTTTTATCGAATTGCGAATGGCCGTCTAGATGGCATGGTGCGCGACGTCGCCTACCAGGCCACCACCACGGACTTCTGGGGCTCAATGGAGGCCGTCGGTGGACCGGACACCTGGGTCCTCGGCGGTGCGTTCAACTGCGGCAAGGCGCAACCGGGACAGGTCGCCGCCGTCAGCCACGGCTGCCCGACCGCACTGTTCCGCGGGGTCAACATCCTCAACACCCTCGACGAGGCAGGCCACTGATGACGTCCATGCGCAGCACCGCCCAGCAGCTCGTCGAGCACGCGCTCGCCACGTCGACCGCGGACGACTGCATCGCCATCGTCCGCGACGCCACCAGCGCCAACCTGCGCTGGGCCAACAACACCCTGACCACCAACGGGGTGATGACCGAGGTCTCGGTGACCGTCATCAGCTTCGCCTCGGTCGACGGCGGGATCGCCACCGGTTCGGTGTCCGGGAGCGCCGCCACCACCGCGCAGGTCGGCGCACTCGTCGAGGCCGCCGACGCCGCGGCTCGCGCGGGCACCCCCGCCGAGGACGAGGCCGAGCTGGTCGCCGACGTCACGTCCCGCGACTGGGACGACCAGCCGGTGACCACCGACATCGGCGTCTACGACGCCTTCGCTCCGGCGCTCGGCGAGGCGTTCGTGCAGGCGACGGCGGAGGACCGGTTGCTCTACGGCTTCGTCAACCACGAGGTCGTGACGACCTACCTCGGCTCCTCCCGCGGGTTGCGGCTGCGTCACGTGCAGCCCACCGGGCACTACGCCTGCACCGGCAAGGACGCCTCGCTGACCCGCAGCGCCTGGACCGGTGGGGCCACACGCGACTTCCGCGACGTCGACGCCGCGGCGATGGCCGCCACCGTCGCCCAGCGGCTGGCGTGGGCGCAGCGGCGGGTCGACCTGCCCGCCGGCCGCTACGACACGATCCTCCCTCCGTCCTCGGTCGCCGACCTGATGATCGACGCCTACTGGGGCGCCGGCGCCCGCGTGGCACACGAGGGCGAGTCGGTCTACAGCCGCCGAGGCGGCGGGACGCGGATCCAGGACAAGGTGGCGGCTCCCGGGGTCAACCTGTTCTCCGACCCCGCCCATCCCGGCCTGGAGTGCGCGCCGTTCGTCGTCGCGGGGTCCTCGGACAACACCGACTCCGTCTTCGACAACGGGCTCGCCCTCGAGCGCACCGACTGGATCCGCGACGGCCTCCTCACCGGGCTGCTGCAGACCCGCCACTCGGCGGCGATGACGGGGCAGCCGGTGACGCCGATGATCGACAACCTCGTCCTCGAGGTCGGTGAGGGCGCCGGCACGATCGACGACCTCGTCGCCGGCACGCAGCGCGGTCTGCTGCTGACCTGCCTGTGGTACATCCGCGAGGTCGACCCGCAGACCATGCTGCTGACCGGGCTGACCCGCGACGGCGTCTACGTGGTCGAGGACGGCGAGATCGTCGGCGCGGCCAACAACTTCCGCTGGAACGAGAGCCCCATCGACCTGCTCAACCGGTTCAGCGCGGCCACGACGTCCGTGCCGAGCTTCAGCCGCGAGTGGGGCGACGACTACTTCTCGCGGACCGCGACCCCGGCGCTGCGCATCCCGGACTTCAACATGTCGAGCGTGTCGCAGGGAGTCTGACCCGCCCGCCTGCTCCGCTCACCACGGGTGTCCGCCCGGGATGTCGACCTCGGGGTCGTAGGGCGTGCGGGTGTACACGAACGTCGCGCACTCGAGGTTGCGGATCGAGCCGTCCGGGCGGCGCAGGAGCGCCAGCCGCTCGCCCCGGTGGTAGCCGAGCGTCCCGACGAGCACCCCGTCGACGACCTCGAAGCGGTCGGTGACGACGTTGCTGCGGGCCATGGCCCGCAGCTCGAGCCCGTCGTTGTGCCAGCGCACGTCGTAGGCGGTGTTGCCCCAGAACCAGAGCCCCGGTACGCCGTGGACCTCGGGTGGCAGGGCCACCGTCGGCCGCCAGGGCACCGGGCGGGCGTCGTCGGCGCCAGGGTCGCCGTCGATGAGCGAGACGGCGAGCTCTCGCGGATCGATGCCGGTGGTGGCGTTGGCCAGCACGACCGCGCCGATCCCGCTCACGGGGTCGACGTGCAGCGCGGCGAGGAAGCCGGGCATCGACCCGGTGTGCCCCACCAGGCGGCCGCCCGGGTGCGTGTCGAGCATCAGCCCGAGCCCGTAGCCGGCCGTGACCGGCCGCTGCATCTCCTCCAGCGAGGGCGCCGCCAGCACGTCGGGCCGGGCACCCCCGAGCACCTGTCCCCAGGTGACGAGGTCCGAGAGCGTGGACCACAGCTGCCCCGCCGGCGCCATCGCCCCGGTGTCGGCGAGCGGCTCGTGCACCCGGATGCCGGTGAAGTGGTCGACGCTCCAGCCCGCCTGGGCACCGGGACGCGGCAGGTACGACGTCGTGCGCATCCCGAGCGGCTGCAGCAGCCGCTCCGCCACGAGCGCGCGCCAGGGCGCGCCGAACCGACGGGCGACGACCTCCCCGAGCAGTCCGTAGCCCAGGTTGGAGTAGTGGAACCACTCCCCCGCCCGCGCGACCCGGCCGCTGCCGTCGTTGGCGGCGACCAGCGCCGCGAAGTCGCCGCCCCGCGTGCGCTCCCACCACGGGCCGCGCGGCTCGCTCTGCATCCCCGAGGAGTGGGCGAGCGCCTCGCGGAGGGTGACCTCGCCGTAGCCGACGTCGCCGAGGTGCGCCGACAGCGGGTCGTCGAGGTCGAGCAGGCCCTCGTCGCGCGCCTGCAGGACGAGGACGGCCGTCATCGTCTTGGTGATCGACCCGATGCGGTACTGCCCGTCGAGGCCCGGCGCCTGGCCGGCACCACCGGCCCACACCGCGCCGTAGCGGTCGAGGACCGCGCCGACGACCGACGTCAGCCGGCCCTCCGCCTGAGCGAGGTCCAGCAGTCGCTGTCGCTGGTCGCCCACAGACCCGACCCTAGGCGCGCCGCGCCGTGGCGGTCACTCGGCGAACGCCTCCGGGGACGGGCACGAGCAGACCAGGTTGCGGTCACCGTAGGCCTGGTCGATGCGGGCCACGGGCGGCCAGTACTTGTCGGGGTCGATGCCCCGCGGGAAGACGCCGAGCTCGCGGGTGTACGGACGCTCCCACTCGCCGACCAGCGCGCGGGCGGTGTGCGGCGCGTGCCGCAGCGGCGAGTCCTCGGGCGTCCAGTCCCCCGCCTCGACGCGTGCGATCTCCGCACGGATGGCGATCATCGCGTCGCAGAACCGGTCGATCTCGCCGAGGTCCTCGGACTCCGTGGGCTCGACCATCAGCGTCCCGGCCACCGGGAACGACATCGTCGGGGCGTGGAAGCCGTAGTCGACGAGCCGCTTCGCGACGTCGTCGACCGTGACGCCGCTGGCCTTGGTGATGCCGCGCAGGTCGAGGATGCACTCGTGCGCCACCAGGTCGCCGTGGCCGCGGTAGAGCACCGGGAAGTGGTCCCCGAGCCGGTGGGCGATGTAGTTCGCCGACAGCACCGCGACCGCCGTGGCGCGCGTGAGCCCCTCGGCGCCCATCATGCGGATGTAGGCCCACGTGATCGGCAGGATGCCGGCCGAGCCGTAGGGCGCCGCGCTGATGGGACCGATGCCCTGCCGCTTCCCGGCCTCCGGGTGCGACGCGTGCGAGGGCAGGTACGGCGCGAGGTGCGAGCGCACGGCGACGGGACCGACGCCGGGACCACCACCACCGTGCGGGATGCAGAACGTCTTGTGCAGGTTGAGGTGCGAGACGTCGCCGCCGAACTCGCCGGGCCGGGCGTGGCCGAGCAGCGCGTTGAGGTTGGCGCCGTCGACGTACACCTGCCCGCCGTGGTCGTGGACGATCTTGCACAGGTCGGTGATGGTGTCCTCGTAGGCGCCGTGCGTCGAGGGGTACGTCACCATGATCGCGGCCAGCGTCTCGGCGTGCTGCTCGCACTTGACCAGGAGATCGTCGAGGTCCACCGAGCCGTCGTCGGAGGCCTTGACCACCACGACCTTCATGCCCGCCATCACCGCCGAGGCCGCGTTCGTGCCGTGCGCCGAGGACGGGATCAGGCAGACGTCGCGGCCCACGTCGCCGTTGGCGAGGTGGTAGCCGCGGATCGCCAGCAGGCCGGCGAGCTCGCCCTGGGAGCCGGCGTTGGGCTGCACGGAGACCTTGTCGTAGCCCGTCACCTCGGCCAGCCACCGCTCGACGTCGTCGACGAGCTCGCGGTAGCCCGTGGCGTCCTGGGCCGGCGCGAACGGGTGCAGGTCGGCGAAGCCGGGCAGGCTCACCGGCTCCATCTCCGTGGTCGCGTTGAGCTTCATCGTGCACGACCCGAGCGGGATCATCCCCCGGTCGAGGGCGTAGTCACGCGACGACAGGCGGTGCAGGTAGCGCAGCATCTGCGTCTCGCTGTGGTGGGAGTTGAACACCTCGTGGGTCAGGAAGTCCGTCGTGCGCACGAGCTGCTCGGGCAGTCCCGGCGCCACCTCGTCCGCGGCCGGAGCCACGCCGAAGGACCGCAGGACAGCAGCCACCGTCGAGGGACTGGTGCGCTCGGACGTTGAGAGGCCGACGTGGTCCTCGTCGACGAGCCGCAGGTGCAGGCCCACCTGGCGGGCGGCTGCGACCACCTCGCCGGCGCGACCCGGCACGGCGACGGTGAGGGTGTCGAACCAGGTCTCGTTGAGGACCGTCACTCCCCTGGCACGCAGCGCCGCGACGATCCGGCCGGCGTGCTCGTGCGTGCGCCGCGCGATCCGCCGCAGCCCGTCGGGCCCGTGGTAGACGGCGTACATCGAGGCCACGACCGCGAGCAGCACCTGGGCGGTGCAGATGTTGGACGTCGCCTTGTCGCGACGGATGTGCTGCTCCCGCGTCTGCAGGGCGAGGCGGTACGCCGGGCGGCCCTCGGCGTCCACCGAGACGCCCACCAGGCGGCCGGGCAGGTGGCGCTCCAGGCCGGAGGACACCGCCATGAATCCGGCGTGCGGACCGCCGTAGAACAGGGGCACGCCGAAGCGCTGCGACGACCCCACCACGACGTCGGCGCCCAAGGTCCCGGGCGCCTCCAGCAGGGCCAGTCCGAGGATGTCGGCGGCGACGACGGCGAGACCGCCGCGCTCGTGCACGGCGTCGATCACCGGCCGGGGGTCGCGCACCTCCCCCGAGGCGCCGGGGTACTGGACCAGCACGCCGCACACGTCGCCCTCGGGCAACCCCTCGTCGAGGTCGGCCACGACCACCTCGATGCCCATGCCCTCGGCGCGGGTGCGCACGACGTCGATCGTCTGGGGCAGGGCGTCGGCGTCGACGACGAACGGGCCGCAGGCGTTGCGCTGCGCTCGACGCACGAGCGTCATGGCCTCGGCGGCCGCGGTGCCCTCGTCGAGCAGCGAGGCGTTGGCCGTCGGCAGGCCCGTGAGGTCGGCGACGACGGTCTGGAAGTTCAGGAGCGCCTCGAGCCGGCCCTGGGAGATCTCGGGCTGGTAGGGCGTGTACGCCGTGTACCAGGAGGGGTCCTCCAGCACGTTGCGCCGGATGACCGGCGGCGTGATGGTCGCGTGGTAGCCCAGTCCGATCATCGCCTCGGCGGGACGGTTCTGCGAGGCGAGGGTCCGCAGCGCGCGGGCCGTGGCCTCCTCGTCGAGCGGGTCGGGCAGGTCGAGCGCGGCGGCGGTGCGGATGCCGCCCGGGACCGCAGCCGCCATCAGCGACTCGAGCGACTCGTGACCGACCGTCCGCAGCATGTGTGCGACGGAAGACTCGTCGGGGCCGATGTGGCGGCGAACGAACTCCCCGAGCGTGTCGGTGGGGACTGGGGTCGGGGCGGGGGTCGGGGCGGGGGTCGGGGTGGCGTCCGGCACGAGGGCTCCCTGAGGTCACTGGACCTCCCCCTCTGTCGGCCCGGTGACCTCCAGAGTGCCAACCCAGCGCGGTCCGGGTGCCTGAGAGGTTCCGGGGAGGAATTGCCCCTTCGGCGCACCGCAGGCCGGCGAGCCGGCCGCGGTGACTCTCCCGCATGGGATGTCAGCACGACGAGTCTAGCGGCCCACCCGGGAGTTGGGCGAGGCCGCCCGGTGTCCGGACGGCCTCGACGTGGTGCGGGGAGGGGCGGGGCTCAGCCCGTCTTGCGAGCCGCGCGGCGCGCGGCGAGCTCGTCGCCGGGGACGGCCGTGCCGGCCTCCTCGGCGGTGCGCTCGGACGGCAGCTCGGCGAGCGTGCCCTCGATCTCGCGCCAGACACCGCCGATCGCGATGCCGAAGACGCCCTGGCCGCCCTGCAGCAGGTCGATGACCTCGTCGTTGCTCGTGCACTCGTAGACCGAGGCCCCGTCGCTCATCAGGGTGACCCGGGTCAGGTCGTCGGTGCCGCGCTCGCGGAGGTGGGCGGTCGCGGTGCGGATCTGCTGCAGCGAGATGCCCGCATCGAGCAGCCGCTTGACGACCTTGAGGATCAGGATGTCGCGGAAGGAGTAGAGCCGCTGAGAGCCGGACCCGGCCGCGCCGCGCACGCTCGGCTCGACCAGCCCGGTGCGGGCCCAGTAGTCGAGCTGCCGGTAGGTGATGCCGGCCGCGTTGCAGGCGGTCGGCCCGCGGTAGCCGGTGTCGCTGGGCAGCGGCGAGACGTCGTCGTCGAAGAGCAGACCCTGCTCCTCGGCGAGGCCGGCCGCCTCGGCAGCAGCCTTCATCCCGGCGGCGTCCGCGCCCTGCTCGTTCTCGTTGCTACCCACAGTGACCCTCCAGGTCAGATCCTCCGCTGAGCGGTAACTCCTGGGGGAAGGGCCCGCCCGGCAGCCGGAGGACCGGCAACCACAACGGTGGAGTTACAACAGAGACAGTTCAAGGTAAGCCCGCACGTGCGGGTTGTCCATCCACGACCCGGCGTGTCGCAGACCCCCAACCTCAGGTTGAGGGTGATGGTCACCGGACGACGCAGGAGGGCGAGGGACGCCCCGGCCGCCCGTCGCTCAGGGCGACTCGAAGTCGTCGGGCGAGACGTGGTCGAGGAACTCGCGGAACCGCTCCACCTCGTCCTCCTGCTCGGCCGGCACGGCGAGCCCGGCCTCCTCGAGCACCGACTCGGCGCACACGATGCGGCTGCCCGTGCGCAGGGCCAGGGCGATGGAGTCCGAGGGGCGCGCTCCGACCTCGGCGCCGCCCTCGAAGACCAGCTGGGCGTAGAAGACGCCGTCCTGCATGTCGATGATCCGCACCTCGTCGAGCCGCTGGCCCGTCGCCTCGAGCACGTCGCGCATGAGGTCGTGCGTCAGGGGGCGCGGGGGCGTGACGCCCTGCTGGGCGAACGCGATGGCCGTGGCCTCGACCGCCCCGATCCAGATCGGCAGGTAGCGCTCCCCCGTGACCTCGCGCAGCAGCACGATGGGCTGGTTGGAGGGCATCTCGACACGGACCCCGATGACGTCCATTTCCCGCATGGCTCCACCCTACTCACGGCTGGTGAGGTTGGAGGTGCCTGTCGGCGGTGCCCCTCCGAGCGTCCCCGCCGGCGGGTGGCCGGCCACGCACCCGCGGGACGCACCGCTCAGGGGTCAGCCCCGGTCGAGGCCCACCTTCACCAGCGTGGCGTGCAGCCGCACCGACAGGGCCGCGATCTCCGAGGTGGCGTCCTCGGCGCGTCCGCGAGCAGCCGCGTCGCGGCCCCGGGCCAGCGGGGCCACGACCTGCTGCACCAGCCCGACCTCCCGGTCGGCCGCCGTCTTGAAGGCCCGCAGGTGGCGCGGCTCGAAGCCGAAGTCGGCCAGCTCGCGCGCGGTCTGGGCGACGACGAGGGCGTCGCTGTCGAAGTGCCCCGTGCCGGTCCGCGCGCTGACCAGGCCGTACTGCTCGAGCTGCGCGAGCAGCTCCTCGGAGATCTCCGCGACCTTGATCAGCTCCCGGCGCGAGAGACGCAGGTCGCTGGTGCGGCGGAACGACTCCGGGCTGGGCAGCCCGTCGGAGGCGAGGGCCACCTTGGGCACCGTCGGCACGACCGACTCGATCGCCGGCGGCTCGAGGCCGCGGTCGATGGCGTCGAGGTGGTCGCCGATGACCTTCAGCGGCAGGTAGTGGTCGCGCTGCATCAGCAGGATGTAGCGCAGCCGCGCGACGTCCTCGCCCGAGAACTTCCGGTAGCCGGCCGCGGTGCGCTCGGGCTTGACCAGGCCCTGGTCCTCGAGGAAGCGGATCTTGGGGATCGTCACGCCCGGGAAGTCAGGACGGAGCTGGTCGAGGACCTGCCCGATGTTGTAGCGGGCGCCGCGACCCTGCCCTGCCGATGCCGAGGCGGCCACGGATCAGCTGCCCGGGTGGGAGGAGAAGAAGACGAGCCGGTACTTGCCGATCTGCACCTCGTCGCCGTCGTTGAGCTCGACGGAGTCGATGCGGTCGCGGTTGACGTAGGTGCCGTTGAGGCTGCCCACGTCGCTGACGGCGTAGCCGGTGCCGGAGCGCCGGAACTCGGCGTGCCGGCGCGAGACGGTGACGTCGTCGAGGAAGATCTCGCTGTCGGGGTGACGGCCCGCACCGACGACGTCGGTGTCGAGCAGGAAGCGGCTGCCGGCGCTGGGACCGCGCTGGACGACGAGCAGGGCGTGACCCTCGGGCAGCGCGTCCACGGCGGCCGCGTCGACCGGGCTCAGCTGGCGGTCGGAGGACTCGCGCTGGTCGGGCGCCCCGAAGGTGATCGTCGCTGTGGTCTCGACCGGGCTGGTGCCCGCGTCGTCCCCGCCGAGCAGCTTGGTGCCGCACTGGGCACAGAAGCGGGCATCGTCAGGGTTCTGCTTGCCACAGGCGGTGCAGAACGGCATGGAGGCTCCTCGACGGATCGACACTGAACCCTCAGCCGAGGGTTGAGGTTGACGGTTGGTCCGAACTTACCAGCCCGGTGGATCCGGTGGTCGGCGACCGGGCGGACGACTCAGCCGCCCAGGCCGGCCTGGTAGGCCGCGGCGTCCATGAGGCCGTCGACCTCGGACGCGTCGGTGACGCTGACCTCGAAGAGCCAGCCGGCCTCGTAGGGGTCGCTGTTGACCAGCTCGGGCGTGGCGTCGAGGGCCGAGTTGGTGGCGACCACCTCGCCGGTGACCGGCGCGTAGATGTCGCTGACCGACTTGGTCGACTCGAGCTCGCCGCAGGTCTCGCCCGCCGTGACCTGGTCGCCCACCTGCGGCAGCGACACGTAGACGATGTCGCCGAGGGCGTCCTGCGCGAACTCCGTGATGCCGACCCGGACCGAGCCGTCGGTGTCGCCGGGGGTGCGGACCCACTCGTGCTCGCTGGTGTACTTCAGGTTCTCCGGATACACGGGGGCTCCTCGGGTGGTCGGCGGGTACGTCGGCTGGTGGCCGGGGCTCCTCGGCAGGCTACTGGCCGCTGCCGGGCTCCGCATACTCGGGCCGGGGCGCGTCGCGGACGCTGGTGATCTCGACCTGCTCGAGCTCCTCGACGGTCACCGTCGCGCCGTCGAGCGTCTCGAGGGTCTCGATGGGGCCGGTCGAGAAGGTCAGCGCCGTGCGGAGGACGTGCGGGTCGCCGATGACGTCGAGGACGTACGGCGGCTCGAGCAGCTGGTCGTCGAGCTCGATCCCGCCGACGGCGTTCTCGAACGAGCTGTCCGCGCCGAGGCGGATGGAGTCGTTGAACTCCATCGCCTCCGCACCGGCGGTGCGCAGCTCCTGGACGGTGTCGAGCAGCGACCCGACGCTGACCCGGCTGGTGGACTCGGCGATGGTCACCCGCAGGCCGGGGCCCGTGACCGGCACGAGGCCGGCGATGATGTTGAGCGTGCGCACCCGCTGCTCGGCCTCGTCGAGCGCGGCGGCGCGGGCCTGGTTCTCGTCCTGCAGCTCGTCGCGGCGCGCCTCGAGCCGGTCGACCTCGCGGCGCGCCCGCTCCGCGGTGCCGGTGAGTCCGTCGAGCACCTCGATGAGCTCGCCCTCGCGCAGTCCCTCGTAGGTGTCGTTGGCCTGCGTGTCGCGGACCTGGACGACGAAGGCGAAGCCGAGCACCGCGAGGAGCACGGCCACCACCGCCTGGCGGCGCGTCGGCTTCGTCAGCGCCACCCGGAGCCGCTCGCGGCCGGGCTCGTCCGGTGCGGGCCGCCCGTGCGCCGGTCGCTCGTCAGGCATGGAACACGTGCCTGCGGATCGCCGCCACGTTGGAGAAGATGCGGATGCCGAGCACGACGATGACGCCCGTGCTCAGCTGCGACCCGACGCCGAGCTGGTCGCCGAGGTAGACGATCGCCGCGGCCACGACGACGTTGCTGACGAACGAGACGACGAAGACCTTGTCGTCGAAGATGCCGTCGAGGTAGGCGCGCAGGCCGCCGAACACCGCGTCGAGGGCCGCCACGACCGCGATGGGCAGGTAGTTCTGCAGGCCCAGGGGCACGTCGGGCGCGAACGCGAGTCCGGCGATGATGCCGAGGAGCAGCCCAAGGGCGGCGATCACGGCGAGCTCCCCTCTCTGGTCGGTCCGCTGAAGGCGTCGGCGTCGAGCTCGATCACATCACGAAGCGCCCGTTCGGGCGCGGGCGGCAGGCGGATGTCGTCCACATTCTCCGACGAGTAGACGAAGTCCAGCCCGTCGACGAGCGTGAACCACTCCTGCCCCTGGCTGGTCTGGAGCAGCCGCGCCTGCAGGGTCCTGGGGTCGCCGATCGCGGACACCACGTAGGGCGGGATGATGGGCCGTCCGTTCACGTGGATCGCGCGGTTGGTGTTGCGGATCCCGCCGAGGACGTTGATCCGCTGGTCGTTGACGGCGACGGCCTCCGCGCCCGCCTCGAAGAGCCCGTCGACGAGGATCGCGAGGTCCTCGTCGCGGATCTCGCTGTTGACCTCGACGTCGGGCCGGTTGTCGACGGTGATGCGCACGCCGGGGCCGTGGACGGCCGAGTAGCCGGTGTTGAGCTCGGCGCGCCGCACCCGCGACTGGATGTCGTCGAGCCGTCCCTGCAGCTGCGTGCTCCTGCTCGCCGCCTCCGCGTTGGAGCTGGTCAGCTCGACGACCTGGCGCTGCAGCGCGCGGACCTCGTCACTGCGCATGTCGATCTGCTCGATGAGCGCGGCGCGGCTCAGCTCGTCGACGTCGGCCTGCCGGTCCGTCTGCGCAGCCACGACAGCCGCCATCACGCCCAGCGCGGCGATCGCGAGCACGCTCGACCAGTGCGGCCGCGCGACCTGGGGGCGTACGTCACCCGCTGCAGCACGCTGCTGCGCGACGTGCGCGTAGTCCTCGTCCATCGAGCGCGTGGTGATCAGCGTCAGCAGCGGCGTGGTGACGTGCTCGGGGAGGCGGCGCTCGGTGGTGCCGGCGGAGGGCTCAGCCATGCTCGGACGCCGGTGACGTGCGGCGGGGGGTGTCCCTCAGCAGCGTGCGCACCTGCCACGCGTAGAGGACACCGGCCCACCAGTAGAGGCCGATGCCCCACCACGCGAACGCCCACCCGAAGGTCCGGGCGAGGGTGGCGACGATGCCGTCGCCACCGCCCAGCAGGAGCAGCGGGAACGCGTAGAGCAGGTTGAAGGTGGCGGCCTTGCCGAGGAAGTGCACCGGGAGCGCGGAGTAGCCGCGGGTGCGCAGGACCGGCACGAGTCCCCACAGGAAGAGGTCACGCAGCGGCAGCGCGACCGCCACCCACCACGGGATGATGTCGCGCAGGAGCAGCCCGACCACGACCGCCAGGATGTAGAGCCTGTCGGCGACCGGGTCGAGGATCTCCCCGAGGGTGGAGTACTGGTCCAGCCGGCGCGCCAGCCAGCCGTCGAGGAAGTCGGTGAACCCGGCCACCATGAGGACGACGAGGGCGAGGGCGTCGGCCTCGGGCCCCAGGACGAGCCACAGGAACAACGGCACACCGGCGAGCCGCACCACACTGATGATGTTGGGCACGGTCCAGACGCGGGTCGCTTCCTCTGGCACGGACGAACCCTATCCAGCGCTCAGGCGTCCACCGGTGACACGTCGTGGTGTGCCGCGTCGCGGATCTCGCCGACCAGCTCCTCGAGCACGTCCTCCAGCGTGACCAGGCCGATGACCTCGCCGTCGCGCCGCACCACGCGTGCCATGTGGGCGCCCTTGGCCTGGAGGCTCTCGAGCGCGTCGTGGAGCAGGTCGTCGGGGTTGACCGATGCGAACGGCCGGATCCACTTGTCCTCGATGACGCGCGAGCGCTTGTCGTCGTCGGACTCCAGCGCGTCCTTGATGTGGAGGTAGCCGAGCAGCGTGCCGTCGGGACCGGCGACCGGGAACCGGCTGAAGCCGGTGGCGGCGCACAGCGCCTCGACGTCGGCGACGGTCGACCCGGGGGCGACGGTGGCGAGGGTGTCGGGAGTCATCAGGATCGAGGACACGGACTTCTCGGTGAACCCGAGGGCGCCGGCGAGCCGGTCGTACTCCTCCGCCTCGAGCAGCCCCTCGCCCCGCGACTCCTCGACGAGGGCGGCGACCTCCTCGCGGGTGAAGCTCGAGTGCACCTCGTCCTTGGGCTCGATCCGCAGCAGCCGGAGCACGCCGTTGGCGGCGAGGTTGAGCCCGGCGATGACGGGGCGGAGCACCGTGACGACGACCATCATCGGGGGGCTCAGCACCAGGGCTGCCCGGTCGGCGCCCGCGAGCGCGATGTTCTTCGGCACCATCTCGCCCAGCACGACGTGGAGGTACACCACGATCGACATCGCCACGACGAACGACACCGGGTGCAGCAGGTCCTCCGGCAGGTGGGCGGCGTGGAAGAGCGGCTCGAGCAGGTGGGCCACGGCCGGCTCGCCGATGGCGCCGAGTCCCAGCGAGCAGACCGTGATGCCGAGCTGGGCGCCGGCCATGACGAGGGAGACGTTCTCCATCGCCCGCAGGGTCGTCCGGGCGGCGCGGGAGCCCTCCTGCGCGCGCGGCTCGATCTGGCTGCGGCGGGCGGCGAGGAGCGCGAACTCCGCTCCCACGAAGAAGGCGTTGAGGCCGAGCAGCACGACGGCCAGGCCGACACCGAACAGGTCGCCGTTCATCGCGCGGCTCCCCTCGTCGCGGACGTCCCGGTCGATGCGGTGTCCTCCGCGCTCGCGCCTGTCCGCTCCCCCGCCGTCGGGGCGACGAGCCGCAGGTCGAGGCGGTCGATGCGCAGTCCGTCCATCCGCTCCACCGTCAGCGTCACGAGCCGCTCCCGCAGCTCGTGCGGGTCCGTGCGGTCGGGCACCGGCACCTCGATGCGATCACCGGGCTCCGGGATCTTGCCGAGCTCGCGCATCACCAGGCCGGCGACCGTGTCGTAGTCCTCGTGGTCGGGCAGCTCGATCCCGGTCGCGTCCTCCACCTCGTCGGGCCGGAGCAGGCCGGACAGGGTCCAACTGCCGTCGCGCCGCTGGCGGATGCGGGACCCCAGACGATCGTGCTCGTCGGAGATGTCGCCGACGATCTCCTCGACCACGTCCTCCAGCGTCACGATGCCCGCGTGACCGCCGTACTCGTCGAGCACGATCGCCATCTGGAAGCCGTCCTGCCGCAGCAGGGCGAGGAGCGGGTCGAGCCGCAGGCTGTCGGGCACCACGACCGGCTTGACCATCACGTGCCGGATGCGGGTCGTCGCGCGCTCGTGGACCGGTACGGCGACGGCGTGCTTGACGTGCACGGTGCCGACGACCACGTCCTCGGCGTCGAGCACGGGGAAGCGCGAGTGCCCGGTCTGGCGGGCCAGCTCGATGACGGACGAGACGCGGTCGCCGTCCTCCACCGTCGTGGTGCGCACCCGCGGCGTCATGATCTCGCCGGCCGTGCGGCTGCCGAACTCCACCGAGCGCTCGACCAGCTCGGCGGTGTCGGCGTCCAGCGTGCCCTGGTCGGCGGAGCGCTGCACGAGCGAGGACAGCTCCTGGGAGCTGCGTGCCGAGCGCAGCTCCTCCTGCGGCTCGATGCCGAGACGGCGCACGATCGCGTTGGCCGAGCCGTTGAGCGCGTGGATCGGCCCCCGGGTGAGGGCGGTGAAGGCGCGCATGAAGCCCTGCGTCGTGCGTGCGGTCTCGAGCGGGCGCGAGATGGCGATGTTCTTCGGGACCATCTCGCCGAAGATCATCGTCACGACGGTGCCGATGGCGAGCCCGAGCGCGAGCGACAGGGGCGTCACGGCTCCGTCGGGCACGCCCGCGGCCGCCAGCGGACCGTCGATGAGCTGGGCGATGGCCGGCTCGGCCAGGAAGCCGATGGCGAGGTTGGTCACGGTGATGCCGACCTGGGCACCGGAGAGCTGGGTCGACAGCGACCGGAGGGCCAGCTGGACGCCACGGGCGCCCTCGTCGCCGTCGGCGGCGGCGCGCTCGACGCTCGGCCGGTCGACGGTGACGAACGCGAACTCAGCGGCGACGAAGAGGCCGCAGGCGGCCACCAGGGCCAGCGAGACGAGGAGGAGCAGGAGCGGGGTCACGACGCGCGCCCTGGGTCGAGCGCGGCCGTGCGGGGACTTTGACCGTCGTCCATGACTGGTGCTGGGGGTTCCTTCTGCTCGGTGGGTCGACGCCGGCGGGCGCCAGGAGACCACAGGGTAACGACTCGGATGCGTTCCGCCACAGTCGTCGTGTCGCTTTGGGGAGGGACGCCGGCCCGTCCTACTGTTGCCCCCACACGGGCGGCGACAAGGACCCTCGGGGGTCCCGGCGAGGAATGACGTAGATGCGAGGGTGGGCACAGTCGATCACGGCTGCCCTCCTCGTCGTACTCGTCGCCACCCTGGCGACCGTCACCACCACCGGGGGGACCGACGCCGACCGCGTCGGGCCGGTGAGCCTCGCGCAGGGCACGCAGTCACCCGCCCCGGGCGTCGACCGCCCGAACCTGGTGTTCGTCCTGACCGACGACATGCGTGACGACGACCTCGATCACATGCCGATCACGCGCCGGCTGCTCGCCGACCAGGGCATGGAGCTCACCGACGCGATCTCACCGCACCCGCTGTGCTGCCCCGCTCGCGCGCAGCTCGCCACGGGCCAGTACGCCCAGAACAACGGCGTCCAGCACAACCGAGGCGTGCACGGCGGCTTCGAGGCGCTCGACCCGGCGCAGGAGGCCAGCACCTGGTGGCGCGACGAGGGCTACCGCACCGCCTTGGTCGGCAAGTTCCTCAACGGCTACGGGCCCCACGACGTACGTCCCGCCGGCTGGTCGCGCTGGGACGCGTTGACCGAGGGCGTCTACGACTACGTGAACTTCTCCATGACTGGCGACGGCCGGCCCGAGCACCACACCGGCAGCCACGTGACCCGCGTGATCGAGGACCACACCAACGAGGCCGTCCGCGACTTCGCCCGCAGCGGCGACCCCTTCGTGGTGTACGCCTGGCACCTGGCCCCGCACTACCGCATCACGCCCCAGGGCGGACGCGGCCTGCCGCCGGCCATGCCGCAGGACGAGGACCTCTTCGTCGACCAGCGGCCGTCCTCCTTCGACGCCCCGGCCTTCGACGAGGCCGACGTCAGCGACCAGCCCGCCTACCTCCGCCGCCTCTCCCCCGTCTCGCGCGCCGCGGTCCGCGCGGAGAACACGGCGCGGCTGCAGTCGCTGCAGGCCGTGGACCGCGCGGTCGGCTCCCTCGTGGCGACCCTGTCCCAGGAGGGCGTGCTCGACGAGACCTACGTCGTCTTCAGCTCCGACAACGGCTACTCGCTCGGAGAGCACCGCTTCGTCGGCAAGGACGTGCTGACCGACGAGGCACTCCAGGTGCCGCTGTTGGTGCGGGGGCCCGGGATCGCTGCCGGGACGACCTCGGACCTCCCGGTGACGCTCGTGGACCTGCCGGCGACCTTCGCTGGCCTCACCGGCGTCACGCCCCAGTGGCAGGTGGACGGGACCTCCCTCGCCCCCACCCTCCTCGGCGACGAGCAGGCGTTCCGCGACACCACCCTCATCCAGACGGGCCGGACACTCGGCGACGGCTGGTCGCACCGCGGCGTGCGCACCGAGCGCTACCTCTACGGCACGGACGGCGTCGACGCCTTCCTCTACGACCGGCTGCTCGACCCGGACGAGATGGTCAACCGCGTGGACGACCCCGCCTACGCCGCGGTGGTCGCCGCGCTCGAGCTGCGTCGACGCGAGCTCGTGACCTGCGCCGGCTGGACCTGCAACCAGCAGTTCGGCCCTCTCCCCGAACCCGCCGATCCCGACGGCGTCCGGCGCGCCGGCCCGGGCGAGGTCCCGCGGGTCCGGTGACGGACCACCCGCCGGTCGAGGGTGCGACGGTCGCCGATACTGGCGCGGTGACGATCACCCGCGACGACGTGCTGGCCGCCCGCGACCGGATCGCCGGCCGGGTACGGCGCACTCCCCTGCTCCCGCCCGGCGGCCGCGACGGCGTCTGGCTCAAGTGCGAGCACCTGCAGCACTGCGGCGTGTTCAAGACCCGCGGCGCCTTCAACCGGCAGCTCGCAGCCCTCGAGCGCGGCGACCTGGGCGACGCCGGCATCGTCGTCGCCTCGGGCGGCAACGCCGGCCTCGCGCAGGCGTTCGCCGCCCGCGAGCTCGGCGTGCGGGCCACGGTGTTCGTCCCGGAGTCGGCGCCGCAGGTCAAGGTGGCGCGGATCGAGCGCTACGGCGCCGAGGTCCGCAGGGCCGGCCGCGAGTACGCCGAGGCCTACGCGGCGGCCGTGGCACACGCAGCGGCGGAGGGAGCCGCCTTCGCCCATGCGTACGACCAGCTCGAGGTGGCGGCCGGCGCAGGCACGGTGGGCGAGGAGGTCCTCGAGGACGAGCCGGGGGTCGACACGGTCGTCGTGGCGGTCGGCGGCGGCGGGCTGTACGCCGGCATCGCCGCCGCGGTGCGCGGCCGGGCGCGGGTCGTGGCGGTCGAGCCGCAGCTGTGCCCGACCCTCCACGGCGCGCTGGCCGCGGACCGGCCGGTCGACGTGGAGGTGTCGGGCGTTGCGGCGGACTCGCTGGGCGCCCGCCGGGTCGGCGAGCTCGCGCTCGCCGCCGCCCGCGCCGAGCCGCCGGTGTCCGTGCTGGTCGGCGAGGACGTGATCGTGGCGGCGCGGCAGGAGCTGTGGGACGAGTACCGGATCGCGTCCGAGCACGGCGCCGCGACGGCGTACGCGGCGCTGCTGTCCGGGGCGTACGTGCCGACGGACGGCGAGCGGGTGGCGGTCGTCGTCTGTGGGGCCAACACCGACCCGGCCACGCTCGCTTAGCGCTCCGGCGACGGCCCGCCGGTCCCCAGGACGGCGCCACACACGGGCCGGACGCAGCAGCGGCGCGACCCCGGAGGGCCGCGCCGCTGTCCTGCGCGTTGGTCGAGCCGTCCCGTCGCACCTGGGGGGATCCGTGCTCCGGCGGGAGGTCGGGGCACGGGTGCGCGACGAGTGGCTCAGCGGAACGCGGCCGCTCACTACCTCAGCGTCGGTCGCGTCACCGGTGTTACGGGGTCCCCACGAAATTTCCTGCGTTCCATTCGGCACCCAGCGAAGCATCGGCCAGTCCGCCTCATACCCGGCTGCGGAGCCGCCGCGGATTCCAGGTGCGCGGCGAGACGTGCGTACAGGCCCCGATCCGCGCGGCGAGCTTCTCGCGGCACGTGAGTGCGTCCACATATGACCGAACCGGTGGCGTTGCCCGCTCTCGCTCGTGGTGTGGGAGTGAGCCGACATACCCCCTACAGCGCTCTCAGCGCCCGGCCCAAGGAGCCATTGTCGACGACGCCCCACTCGGGGGGCTGTATCGAATCCCGTCCGGTGAACAGTGAGAAGTGCCGTGTCCGTCGGCTTCAGGCTTGCACCCACCATCCACCAGCGTTCGGTCCCCCAGCGGCTCCGGTAGCGAGACCTCATACGCGACCTCGTCGTTGTCGGAGCAGGACGCTCTCCAGCGACTCCGCTGTTGCATCCGACGCGTCGGACCATCGCCGTGAACGTGGCCGTGTCGGGACCCACCTGCGGGGCGGCACGGTCCACACCGCGCTGGGGTTCTCCGAGCCGAAGCCCGAACAACCGCTGAGCATCAGGCAGAACCGACCGCGAGCACGGCGAGACGTCGCATGCCGGTTCGATGACTCACGTCACCCAGCGGTTCCATGCGGGTCATCTCTCCCTGAACGAGTGGCGGTGTCCGGTTGTCTTCGTTCGGGGTTTCGTCGGCCGTTGGTGACGAGAATTCGCCACGACCGCTCATCGGCAGATCCGCGCGCTCATCGCGACAGATCCGGATGCTGTGCCAGCGCCAGATCCGTTCAGCATCCAGAACGTATGCGCGATGCTGTTCGAGTGAATGGCACAGGGCCGAGGAGTACGACGCGTCGAAGCGGACGCCTGAACAGAGGGTTGGTGTATCCGGCTGTCATCGTGCTCGCGGGCATCGCGGCTGCAACGTGGTGGACGCTAACGGAGGACATCGCGCCCGATGCGGTTGAGCCCGGGGCGTACGAGTTCTTCATGGTGGTGTACACGGGAGGCGCCATGGCTGCTGCCCTGGCGCTGTGTGTCTGTTTCGAGGTCGCCTACCGGATCGCTCGGTGGCGCCGCCGTTGTGCTGTCTGAAGCACCAAGCGGAGCGCTCACATCGGCATGAGCGGTGGTCTCCGAGTTCATGCCGCCGCCGAGAGGTGTGACCGCTGCGTCGCGCATGCCCCAGAAGGTCTCCAACAACTGGCGTGTGCTCGTCATGAGGCAACACTTCCACGGGCAGTGGGACACACCCGTGGTGCGAACCAGCGCTGCGGAGGCGGACGCCGAAGACCAGGTGCGGTGTCGGCGTCGAGCGCCGCGGTCCGCCACCGGCGAGACCCTGGGGCGGCCGTCACCGTCCTGGCAGGCTCACAGCCTCGACGTGCCTGCCAGCTGGGGCTCCTGGATGCCGGCGGGCCGGTTGCGCAGTGTGGCGAGCCCCAGCGCTGCCGCGGCGAGGAGGAGCCCGGCGGCCACGGCGAGGGCGGTGCTGTAGCCGGCGACGAGCCCGGTGGCGGCGTCGGCAGCGGCGTTCTCGGGCTGCGCGGTGACGGTCGCGGCGACCCCGGCGAGGACGGCGAGTCCGAGGGCGACGCCGATCTGCTGGGCGGAGTTGAGCAGCGCCGAGGCGATGCCGGCGTTGTCCGGATCCACCTGGTGGACCGCGGCTTGGGTGAGCGCCATGACGCCGAGGCCGAACCCGAGCGCGAGGGTGAGCATGGCGGGGGCGAGGTGGGTCCAGTAGCTGGTGTCGGCGCTGATGGCGGAGAACCACAGGGCGGCACCGGCGCTGAGCAGGGCGCCGAGTGCAGCGACGTAGCGGGGTCCGGCCTGGAGCAGCAGCTTGGGTGCGCCGCCGGCACCGAGGACGATGCCGAGGGCGAACGGCAGCCAAGCGGCGCCGGTCTGCAGCGGGGTGAACCCTTGGACCCGCTGCAGGTGGAGGGTGATGACGTAGAAGGTGCCCATGGGCCCGATGGCCAGCAGCAACATGGTCAGGTAGGCGCCGGCACGGTTGCGGTCGCGGACCAGGCTGAGGGGCAGCAGTGGATGGCGGCTGCTCGCTTGGTTCACCACGAAGACCACGAGGAGGATGGCGGCGGCAGCGAGCAGGATGAGCGCGGCGGGGTCGGTGAAGCCGTGCTCCCCGAACCGGGTGACGGCGTAGACGAGAGCGACCATGCCGCCGGTTCCCAGGGTCGCGCCCATCGCGCCGAGCTGACCCCGCTGGGGTGTGGCGGCGAGCAGCGTGCGGCTGCCGAGCAGGACGAGCAGTCCGATCGGGACGTTGATGAAGAACACCCATCGCCACCCCAGGGTCTCGGTGAGGACGCCGCCGAGCAGCAGCCCGACCACGATGCCCAGACCTGACATGGCACCGTAGAGGGCGAGGGCGGAGTCACGGGCCTTGCGCTCGGAGAACGTGGTGGCGATCAGGGCGAGGGCGTTGGGGGCGGTCAGCGCCGCGCCGACGCCTTGGGCGGCGCGGGCGGCGATCAGCATCTCGGCGTTCTGGCCGAGGCCGCCGGCGAGGGAGCCGAGGACGAAGAGGCCCAGTCCGACCTGGAGGGTGCGGCGGCGGCCCCACAGGTCACCGACCCGGCCGCCCAGGAGCAGCAGCGCCCCGAACGCGAGGATGTACGCGTTCACGATCCAGGGCAGGTGCACCGGGTCGAGGCCCAGTTCGCGCTGGATGCTCGGCAACGCGATGTTCACGATCGAGTCGTCGAGCACCAGCATCAACTGGGAGGTGGCGATGACGAGCAACGGCACCAGTGCGCGCTCGGTTGCCGGACGGGTCGTCCGCTGGGACATGTCTGCCTCTCGGTGGTTTCCTCGATGACTCGAAGGGAATTATACCCCCCGGGGGTACATTCCCGATCCGCTGGGATGCCCGCTCCGCTCCTCGGTCGGCAGCCTCCGGGCTCCTCGGCGCAGCGCCCCGAGACCCATCGGTCGCGTCAGGCGGTCTGGAGGCGGCCGGCCAGACCGACTGCCGCGAAGGCCGCCTCGGCGGCGGCGCGGTCCTCGGTGAAGTGGGCCCAGCTGTCGGTGTGGGCGATCACGGCGCGGCGGGCGCCGAGGAGGCGGACCGCTTCGGCCGCCTGTGCGGCGTCCAGGGTGAGCAGCGCCTGGTCGAAGAACGGCGTACGAACCGCTCCGGCGAAGATGACCGCGGTGTCGACCTGGCCCAAACGCTGAACGATCTCGCCGACGATGTCGAGGGAAGCGTTGTCGCCGCTGACGTAGACCGTGGGCAGGCCCTCTCCGGAGAGCACGAAGCCGGTCACCTCGCCGGTCACCGGCTCACAGCCGACCGGGCCATGCCGCGCGGGCACGGCGGTCACCACGAGGGCTGAGCCGTCCGGGCGGGTCAGCTCGAGACTGTCCCACGGCTGCAGACCGCGGGCCGCGTCGCCGAGCTCGCCGAGGTTGTCTGCGGCGCTCGGGGTGGTGACCACCAGCGGCACCTGGGTGAGGTAAGCACGGCCGGAGGTGTCGAGGTTGTCGGGGTGGTGCTCGTGGGACAGCAGCACCGCGTCCACGGCGCCGAGCTCGTCGGGGCTCACCGGTCAGGGAGCGGTCTTGGTCAGCACCGGGCCGGGGCCACCGAGACCGTAGTCGCCGGGGGCGTCGAACGTCGGATCGGTCAGCAGCCGCAGGCCGCCGATCTCGATGACGGTGGTGGGGCCGCTGAGCACGCGGACATCGACTGGGAGCGCAGAGCTGGACATGTCATCCTCACGGATAGCGGGGGCTTCTTCCGTGAGAGAACGTAGAGGAGTTCTCACGGCAAAGCAAAACGACTACCATGAGAGCGTGCACGCCGAGACCGCGACGACCGAGCCCACGCCCGCGCCGGGCGAGGCCGACCATGTCGCGCTCGCGCTGGCCAACAGCACCTACCTGCTGCCCAAGCACGGTCGAGCCGATCTACTCGCCAGCCCGGCTTCCACACGCGCCTGGCTGGCCGCCGTGGGGCTCGCTCCGGCCGACGCTGACGTCCGGGAGCTGTGTGCCTCGCGCCTGCGTGAGCTCCGCACGCACGTCCGGGCCCTGCTCGAGGCCGGCGTCGACGACCGCCCGGCAGCCCCGGCGTCGCTCGACGCCGTCAATGCGGCGCTGACCAGTGTCCCGGCGGCTCTACTTCTGCAGTACGACGAAGAGAGCCGGTGGCACCGAGCCGCGGCCCATCCCGTCACCCAGCTCGTGGACCGGGCGCTCGCGGTGATCGCCGCCGACCTCGCCGACCTCCTCGCCGGGCCGGACGGAAGACTGGTCGCCCGCTGCGGAGCGCCCTCTTGCGAACGACTCCTGCTGCGCACCCATGCCCGCCGAACGTGGTGCTCGGTCAGGTGCGGAGACCGCGTACGAGCAGCCCGGTCCTACGCACGCCGCTCGCTCGAGAGCGACTCCGCGCCCGCGACGTCCTGAGCCCGCGACTGCTACGACCGCCCTCGTGCAGCGCCCTACCGGCCCAGCGAGCGGGTGCGCACCATCCGCAGCACCTCTTCGGAGCGCTCGGTCAGTGCGCTGACCACCACGGGGGCGGCGTGGGCGGCCGCGACCTCGCGGACGTGCGCCACCCACCCCTCGTCGACCGCGAACACCGGGAAGAGGCTGTACGAGAGCGCCAGGCCCGGGATCATACCGCCCGCGTGCAAGGAGGGCAGCGCGTCGATGTAGCGCTGGGCGTACGGAGCCAGCACCTCGTCCTGGCCGGGTCGCCAGAAGGCCTCTGACACTGTGCGCGCGTTCTGGATGGGCACGGTGCGCTCGACCACCGCGGTCCACGCCTCCTGCTTCGCCTCGGCTGAGGGTGAGCTCGCTCGTACGCACAGCGCACGCACCCAGGCGTCGGGGTCGGGGTCGTGTTCCTGCAGGGCCCGCACGGCCTCGGCGTCCACCTCCCCCAGCTCGGCCCGGCGCTGCAGGACGTACCACTGCAGGTCGACGTCGTCGCCGGCCTCCTCGCGGAGAGCGGCGACGTCCTCCTCGCCGGCCGCCGTCCGGGCCAGCGTGCGCAACGCCGCGTGCCGCGCCACCCCGGCGGCCACCAGCCGTCGTGCCGCGGCGCCCACCTGCGCCTCCAACTGCGAGCGCTCCGGCTCGGGAGCCCACCGCTGCGCGGCGGTGACGGACAGCTCGAGGAACGGCTCGACGACCGTCTCCACCGTCTCCACCGAAAGCGCGTCGGTGAGCGCGCCCACCGCCTCGGCGGCCGTCGCCTCGGCGTTGGTCAGCATGTCCCACACGGTCGCCATCCCCACGGCGCGGGCCAGCGTGGTGGGCAGCCCCGAGGGGCGACCGACCAGCAGCTCGCGCCCCGCGGCATCGGGGCGGGTGGTGGCGAAGGTGGCGTCGTCGTGGTTCACCAGGTAGAGGTCGGCCTCCGGGAGGCCCTCGACGGCGGTCCGCTCGCCCGCCACCTCCACCCGGGTGGAGCCCACCTCCTCGAGCGCGTCGCCGGCACGGCGGTACGCGCCCACCCCGACCACCTGCGGGTGCGGGGCACCGTGAGCGCCAGCCGCGGTGAGCACGAGACCGGCCTCGGTGCGCTCGATGCCCAGCCGGTCGACCCCGGCGGTCTCCAGCCAGGCGGTGCGCCACGGGTGGAGGTCGCGGCCGCTGGCCCGCTCGAGGGCGCCGACGAGGTCGTCGAGGGTCGTGTTGCCCCACGCGTGCTCCGCGAAGTAGGCGCTCATGCCGCGGCAGAAGGTGTCCTCGCCGACGAAGTGCATGAGCTGCTTGAGCACTGCCGCGCCCTTGGGGTAGGTGATGGAGTCGAAGATCGACTCGGCGTGCGCCACGCTCGGCACCGGCTGGCGGATGGGGTGCGAGCTGGGGCCCTGGTCGGCGAGGTAGGCGTTCAGCTTGTCTCCCACGAGGTTGTTCGCGGCGGTGTCGCCGTAGGCAGTGGCCCGCTCGGCTGCCCACATGCAGGCGAACTCCGCGAACGCCTCGTTGAGCCAGAGGTCGTCCCACCAGCGCATGGTGACGATGTTGCCGAACCACATGTGCGCCATCTCGTGCAGCAGCACGTTGGTGAACATCTGCCACTCGCCGGTCGTCGGCTCGTGTCGTCGCAGGATGGTGTCGGACCAGGTGACGCAGCCGTAGTTCTCCATCGCCCCGCCGAACTCGGGCAGGAACACCTGGTCGTACGTGCGCTGGGGGAACGGCATGTCGAAGCGCTCGCCGAAGAAGGCGAGGCCCTGCGCGGTGATCGTGAACAGCTGCTCGGCGTCGCGCTCGAGCGCGGACGCCAGGGTCCGGCGGGCGTGGAGGCCGAGGTCGTAGCCGCCGGCCTCCTGGCGCACCTCGACGAACGGGCCGGCCACGACGACCGGGTTGTAGGTGGACAGCGGCGGCGTCGGCGCGAACGTCCAGCGGCGCGCCCCCTCGAGGTCCTCGACCACCGGGTCGCCCGAGTTGCTCACCACGGTCCAGGCCGCGGGGGCCGTGACCGTGAAGGCGTGGGGCGCCTTCAGGTCGGGCTGGTCGAAGCAGGCCCACGCGAAGCGCGCCTCGTCGGGCTCGAAGGTGGTCCACAGGTAGACGTTGTCGTCGCCGGGGTCGACGGCGCGGTGGACCCCCCGCCCGTGCGTGGTGTCGCGCTGCACCGTGGCCACCACCAGCTCGTTGTCCTCGGCGAGGCCGGACAGGGCGATCCGCCCCTCCTGCGCCGCCGGCAGCGCCGCGCCGTTGAGCGTGGCCGACTCCACCTCCGCACAGCAGTCGACGAACGTCGACGCGCCGGCGGCGCCCGTGAAGCGCACCCTGCTGACGGCCCGGAACGCGGGACCGTCGACCAGGTCGGTGAGGTCGATGTCGATGTCGTAGGAGGTGACCGACAGCAGGGCCGCACGCTCGACGGCTTCCTCCTGCCGAAGACTGCGGACGGGCACGAGGTGGCCTCCACTCGAGGTCGGTGGTGCGGGACGACGCCCCGGGAGCGACGTACGCAGCCTAGGGCCAGGTGCACGCCGGAGCGAGGGATCGCGGGTCCGCCCGCTGCGAGGGCGGTGACGCGAGGATCGGCCGGGGTGGGCGACGTGGTCACCCTCCCCGGCCGAACGGTGCTGCTGCGTGCTGGACCTTCGCTGCGCTCAGCTGGCCACGTGGTCGTGGTCGTGGTCGTGCTCGTCGTCGCCGCCGAGAGGCCCGGCGAAGGTGTGCTCCGGGCCGGCAGGGGCCGGGATGGTGAACGTGCCCGGCACCTTTCGTCCCTCGACGCCGTTCACGCCCTCGGTCGAGTACGCGTAGGTGAGCACGGCGAACGCGACGGCGTCGGAGTTGACGTCCAGCGCCTCCTGGTTGACGTTGTCGATGGTGTCGCAGGCCAGGTGGTAGCACTGGTCGAAGGACTCGCCGGCGACACCGCCCCAGATCGCCTGCTGCTGCGGGGTCTTGACGACCTCCGCTCCCGTGAAGAGACCACCGGACGGGATGCCGTTGTTGATGAAGGCCTGGTAGTCGCTCCGGCCGCTGAACGCCGAGTCGTCGTACGGCTCGCTGCGCAGGGTGTAGAAGGACTCGAAGGTGCGCTCGATGTGCTCCGACCCTTCCGGCACAGGCACGGGCGCCACGAAGCTCGACTCGTTGGCGTCGTAGATGCCGAAGTAGTAGTTCGGCGAGCCGATCATGTCGAAGTTGAGGTAGAGCGCGATCTCGTCCTTCTCGGCCTGGGTGCGCTGCGCGACCCAGGCGGTGGACCCGAGCAGGCCGATCTCCTCGGCACCCCACCATGCGAACCGCACGGTGTTGTGGGGCTTGGAGTTGCCCATCGCCTCCACCAGGTCGAGCAGCCCGGACGAGCCGCTGCCGTTGTCGTTGATGCCGGGGCCCGCAGGCACCGAGTCGAGGTGGGCTCCGGCCATGACGACGTTGTCGTCGACCTCGCCCTCCAGCTCGCCGATGACGTTGTAGTCGGTCACCGGGCGGAACTCGACCGCGACCCGTGCCGTGGAACCGGCCTGGGCGAGGGACTGGCCGGCGGCGAAGGTCGTGCCGACCACTGGGATGTCGACGACGTCGCTGCCGCCCAACGTGGGGTTGAACAGGCCGAACCGGTCGCCGGCGCCGATGGTGTCGCCCTGGTTGAAGATGATCGCCCCAGCCGCGCCCGCGGCTTCGGCGTTGATCGCCTTGACGGAGAAGTTGCATCCGCCCCGCTGCAGGAGCGCGATGGAGCCGGCCGGGAAGCCGGCGAAGTCCGTCGCCTGGCAGCCGCTGGTGTTCTGCCGGTCGCCGGTCAGCTTGACGTCGACCGGCACCACGGCAGCGGTGACGTCGCCCTCGCCCGTGCCGGTGGCACCGGTGTGGGGGTGCGCCACCGAGGTCGGCGAGATCTGCTGGAGGACCGTGTCGGTGGCGTTGTAGGTGAACGGCACGACCTCGGCCGACCACCCCGACTTCTCGAGCACCCCGACGACGTAGTCGACGCTGGCCTGGTAGCCGGGCGTGTCGGTGGCGCGGGTACCGCCGTTGGCGTCGGCGATGGCCTGGAAGGCCTCGAGGTGCTTGGTCACCCCTTCGGCCGAGATGCATCCGAGAAGCTTCGAGTACGTGTTGTTGTTGCGGCTGTCGCACGCCTTGTCGTTGGGTGCTGCGGCCGAGGACGAGGCCGTGAGCGGCACCACCGCACCTGCCGATGCCATCATCAGGGCGGCTGTCGCAACGCCCAGAGATCGTCCAGAACGCTTGCTGACCATCGAGGACTCCTTTGTCGCTCGTTCGTGGGTCCGCGGGCGCCCGGGTTGTCACCCGCAGACGTCCAACGTGTCATGTCGGTCCTCCGATGACTAGGGGTGCTGGCTCGAACGAGTTCAGCCGGGTCGTACCGGTCTAGATGGCGGTGCTGACCGACGTGCGCCGTGCCTCTCGTGGCGCAGATCGATGGCGGGTGGCCGTCGCGCGCGTCTACTGTGCGAGGTATGGAGGGGCTTGTGCTTCGGGTCCGGCTCGTCAGCGGTGACAGCATGGATGTCTCGTACGACGACCCTGGTGCGGGGAGCGAGGAGGAGCTCATCGACCACGTCGTCAGCACGCTCTCGAACGAGTCAGGCGTGCTCCGCTGCCGTCACGGCGATCGGCTCGTGGTGCTGTTCGCACGGGGTGTCTCCACCGTGGAGGTCGCGCCCCGCGGCGCGGTCCTCTAGGGGCTGAGCGGCCCCGGCAACCGCTTCCGGGCGGGTCCTCCGGCGCCCACGGTATCCCGTCTCGGAGGAGCGGCGGTCCGACCGGGTGGCCGGTCAAGCCGGGGTGTCGCGCTGGTGCGCCGGGGTGCCCGTCCCGCCCGAACCTCGACGCCACGGCAACGTGCCCTCGAGCTCGACCTCGAGGGAGAAGCTGAGGAACGTCCTCACCAGCACGATGAGTCCCAGTGCCAACGCGCTCTCCAAGGTGGGATCGACCGTGATGGTCAGGACGATGTCCGCGATGATGAGCAGCTCGAGCCCGAGCAGGATTGCGCGGCCCACGCTCCGTCGTGCCGTCTCATAGGCATCGCGAAGACCGGTCCGCCGCGCGACCATCACCGCGTGCGCGAAGGCGCCGAGGGCGCCGAGCACCAGGACCGTGACGCCACCGATCTCGAAGCCGTGCACCACCAGTTCCATGAGCTCGTCGAAAGTGACATCGATCATGGCTCCAGCCTTGCACCTGTTCGCGTCGCGGCCCCCACCACGGCTTGTTCCCCCGGCATGCAGAGATGGGTACGCCGCGGCACGGGGAGCTGCTCGGTGCGAGCTGCCCACCCCCGCGCTGACCACGCGAACGAGGTAGCCGCGACGCTGGAGCCCGGCAGCTGGGACTCGGTGCAGGCACTCGCGCTCGCGTCCATCGCCCGGAGCCTGGCGGCGATGGCGTCCGACCAGGACAGCGAGATGCCGTCGCGCACCCTGAGGATGTCGTCCACCGGGAGGTTGGTGCGGCGTCTCGCCTGTCGGTCCAGGTCGTCGACGTGGCGTGCATGAGGATGGGTGGTACTCCCACAGGGACGCGCGCCGTCAGGGCGCAGCCAGAGTTCCCGCAGGAGCTCGGCAGCGTCCCGCGGCGTCCGCGCCCGCCCGCGGCGCCCGCGGACCTTCCCGCTGGTCCGTCCGCGTTCGACACTCCGTGGAAGCTGGCCGACGCCCCAGCGCGACTCCCGAGTATTGGGGATCTCGCCGACGGACCCGGTCCTGGCCGTTGCGAGTCTGAGACGTTGCCTGAGTGCGTGAGGGCAGCCTCCTCACGGACACCCACTTCGTCCACATCCGGGGGGCGACGAATGCATCGTGATCCAACCCGCTCAAGCGAGGCGCGGACGACGACGGGCGCGAGGAGCTCGCTCCCATGACCTCTGACTCGGCCGACGTCGTCATCATCGGCGCAGGGCCGTACGGCCTGTCCGTCGCCTCCCACCTCGCCGACCGCGGCATCGGCTACCGGCTCTTCGGTACTCCCATGCACACGTGGCGCCACCACATGCCCGAGGGGATGTGGCTGCGCTCGGAGGGATTCGCGTCCAACCTCTCGGACCCCCATGACGCGTTTTCGCTGGCTCGCTTCTGCGGTGACCACGGGTACGACGTCGGCGGGTGGGGTGTGCCGGTCCCCCTGGAGGTGTACTGCGAGTACGGCGAGTGGTTCGTCGAGCAGACGAAGGTGTGCGTCGAGGACACGCATGTCCTCCAGCTGTCGCGCGCGGGACGTGGCTTCGTGCTGGATCTTGCCGACGGCGACAGCGTGGCTGCCCGTCAGGTGGTGGTCGCAGTCGGGCTGACGCACTTCCGGCACGTGCCCGCGGCGCTCACCGGGCTGCCGTCCGAGCTCTGTGCGCACTCGTCCTCGGTGCGGGGCGGGATCGGGACGTCCGGCGTCGCCGGTGAGCAGCTTCAACCTTCGACGTTCGCCGGACGCGAGGTCGTCGTGATCGGCGCCGGCCAGTCCGCGCTCGAGAACGCGGCGCTGATGCACGAGCACGGCGCCCACGTGCGCGTTGTGGCGCGAGGCGGCTCGGTGACGTGGAATCCCCTGCCTCATCCACTCGACCGGCCGACCTGGCAGCAGCTACGCCGGCCCGTGGGCGGACTGTGTACCGGGATGCGTTGCTGGATGGCCGAGCACGGTCCGCTCGCGTTCCACGCGCTCCCCAACCGCACGCGCCTGCACCTCGCCACGTCGTCCTTCGGCCCTTCGGGCGCGTGGTGGCTGCGTGACCGAATAGAAGGAAAGGTGCAGATCCTCTACGGGCACGAGACGCGATCGGCCCGCGTCGAGGGCTCACAGGTCTCGCTGGAGCTCGCTGTCGACGGCGAGCGTCGGGAGATCCGGGCCGACCAGGTGATCTCGGCGACCGGCTACCGCGTCGACCTCGATCGGATCCCGTTCCTCGACGCGGATCTCCGCGCGTCGCTCCGGAGCGAGGGGGCATTCCCTGCGCTCACTCGCCACTTCGAGGCCTCGGTGCCGAACCTCTACTTCGTCGGCGCCGCGGCGGCTGCCAGCTTCGGGCCAGTGGCGCGGTTCGTGCTCGGTGCGCGGTTCACGGCTCGCACCGTGACGCGACAGCTCGCGGCGCGCTCCCGGCGCACACACGCGACACCGGCCGCACGCCCGCCGACGACCCGCAGTGACTCTTTGCGCACCAGCTAGGAGGAACCATGACAACTTCGCGGAGGCTCGCGCACCACCCCGAGCACTCCGAGGTGGCGGACCTGGTGGTCCGGGCATCGGAGGGTGACCGAGCCGCGTGGGAGCAGCTCGTCGAACGCTACGTCGGTTTGGTGTGGCGAGTGACTCGTGGCTTCAACCTCGCCGAGAGCGACCGTGCGGACGTCACCCAGACCACCTGGTTGCGACTCTACGAGCACATCGACCGCCTCGACGATCCAAGCCGCGTGGGCGCCTGGCTGACTACCACTGCGCGGAGGGAGTGCCTCCGCCAGGTCGCCTTCCGCAAGAAGGTCGTCCTGACCCATGGCGGGGACGTCTTCGAGGCGAAGGAGGCTCCTCAGCCGGCGGTGGACGAGCAGCTCCTCGCGGGCGAGCGCGTCCGCGACGTCCGAGCGGCCATCGGACAGCTGCCCGCGCACTGGCAGGACCTGATGTACCTGTTGATGGCAGACCCGCCCCTGCCGTACTCGGAGATCGCCGAGAGGCTGTGCCTGCCCATCGGCAGCATAGGACCGACACGTGGTCGCTGCCTCGATCGGCTGCGAGTGCTGCTCGACGCCTGACGCGGCTCGGGAGCGATCACACCGTGTGCGGGCGTCCCCCCGGGAGCGGGTAGCGGTGCCGCAACAACAGCGGCCAGGTCAACGCCGTGACCGTGGCACGGTCCGACAGCCGCATCGCGGTGCGCCACTCGTCGTCCGGACGTAGCGACACGTCGCCGACCGTGAACCGTCCGGGGTTGCCGGACACCGAGTGGGTGGCGGCCAGGCGAACCGTACGCTCGTCGGTGAACGGCAGGGCCGCGTGCACGCCCGTCGTTGCGACCAGGCGGGCGATCTCGTCACCGGGACGAGCCATGAAGTCCTCGTAGCGCACCCGCGTGAACGAGGCTGCGTGGGCTGGCAGCAACAGGCCGCAGAGCGTGTGGTTCTTCGTCCACCGGCGGGCCGCCACGTACGGACGCTCGCGGCGCATCAGTCTGGCGTCACCGAAGTCGGGAAGCGTACGAACGCGGGTGCTCGAGAAGGCGGTCGCCCGTGGATCGCGGAGCAGGTGCACCGCGTGCAGCTCGACGCCCCGCAGCGTCGCCAGGAGCGCCCCGTAGACGGGAGACTTGGACGAGTCCACGATCACGCGGCAACCGGTGACGTCGCGGATCGCGCCGTACAACGCGGCGAGCGCGCCACGGTACGCGTCGCCCTCGGGCGACGGGTTCCTGCGCGCGTCCCGCAGCGCCCGTACCCACCTGGTCCGCAGGTACAGGTGCGTGAGCGCGTCGAGCTGCTCCGCTTCGTGACGCTCGAGACGCCGTCCGAAGGCGCTCTCGAGGATGCTGCTCCACACCGGGCAGGAGACGACCGGCTCGCCGCAGCCGCACCGCCGCGCCTCCATGATGCCGCGACGCCAGATGTTCCAGAGCTCACCGACAGCGAAGTAGCCGTCGACCTGACCCAGGATGTTGGCGACGATGGTGCTGCCGGTGCGACCGGAGCCGGCGAGGTAGAGCACCCGCACGTCGTCGTTCATCGTGACCTCCTCGGCCGGCATGGGGCACATGCCGGGTCGACACTCATTCCCACGAGCCGGCGCTCGACGTTTGTAGCGAGCCGCCGGGCGAGCCGCAGATTCGAACCATCACCGGTATCCCAGCTCCCGCAACGTCCGGCGGGCGGTCAGCGTCGTGATCGCTCGTAGCACCGGGTCGAGGTCGCGACCCGCAGCTGCGACCCTCGCGCGATAGACCGCGCCGCCGTTCGAGGACGCGGCTCGCCGGCTGGCGGACCGCTCGTAGTAGCGCGCCTGTACGTCGTGCTCCTGCTCGTCGTGGCGTAGGACAGCGTCGTCCCACGGCTCTCCGAGGAACTCCAGGAGCCGGCCGACGGTGGCCCTCGTGTCGAGTACCAAGTCCTCGTAGCGCAGCTCGTGGTACCTGTCCGGTGACAGCTGGCGTCCGGCTTCGCGTGCCATCCGGATGTAGTACGGCCACTTCGCGGTCGCCTTGATCCCGGAGAGGTAGCCCCAGCTGGTCCGGTGCGAGGCCACCACGTCGCGGCCGTCCCTGATGAGGTGGACGATCTGGCAGTCCGGGTACATCTCTGCGATCAGCGGAACGGACAGCGCGTACCGCGGGGTCTTGTCAGCCCACCGGGTCTTGCCGCGGCGTGCCGCGTAGTCGGACTGGAAGCGGTCGAACATCGCGGCGACCAGCTGCAGCCAGTACTCCCGGGAGAACCCGTAGTGCTCGAAGTGCTGCCAGTGCCGCTCCCCGGTGATGCGGTCGGCGAACTCGGTCAGGAACCGGGTCTCGGGTCCGCAGCTGATGTGAGGGTGTGAGTCGAGGATGAGTCGGAGCAGAGTCGTGCCCGACCGGTGACAACCGACGATGAAGATTGGTGCGCTGCTCATGTCGCCCATGCCCGATACGAGCACGGTCGAGGCTCGGAGATACCGGTATCAGAACCAGGGTGTGCTCGGTCTGTTGGGTGACGGCGCGACGCGGAGGAGGAACGATGCCGAGTTCGGTTGGCGAGCCGTCGGCTGTGGCGTACCTCGCGCTGCGGCTACGGAGGCGACTGTCCTGGGCACGGACCCAGGGAGTGGGCGCGCTGGTCGAGGAAGAGCGATTGCACCCCGTCGACCGTGCACGCGTCGCCCACGCCAAGCACCGGTGGCGTCGCCGGCACGGCGTTGCGCCGGGTTCCGCCACCCCCGTCTACGTGGTCGGTCTGCAGCGATCCGGCACCAACATGGTGCTTCGGGGTCTCGACCGCGCACCTGAGATCGAGGTGCACAACGAGAGCGACCGGCGGGTGTTCCGCCGCTACCAGCTGCGGTCCGACCAGGCGGTGATCGAGACGATCCGACGCAGCCGTCACCCCTACGTGCTCTTCAAGCCGCTGTGTGACTCGCACCGCACCGCGGAACTGTTGGGGCTTTCCGGGGTCCGCGCCGGCAAGGCGATCTGGATATTCCGCGACGTCGACGACCGAACGCGTTCGAGCATCGCCAAGTTCGGCGACTCTGGTCTGGAAGCGGTCCGACAGATCATCGCCGGCGACGGCGAGGAGATCTGGCAGGGTCGACGGCTCGGACCCGAGACGCTGACCCGCTTGCGCGAGTTCCGAGCCGAGACGTTGACACGCGAGACCGCGGCAGCGCTCCTCTGGTACGCGCGCAACTCGCTCTACTTCGACCTCGGTCTGGACCGGCGCCGCGATGTCTTCCTGCTCGGCTACGACCACCTCGTGGATGAGCCGGATCGCGTGGGCCGGGAGCTCTGTGCGTTTCTCGGCCTGCCCTGGCGGGACGAGCTGTTCTCCCACGTCGAGCGTCGCCACCCGGTGCACCGGCCCGCGCACATCGACCCGGCGGCCAGGGCAATGTGCGTCGCCATGCGAGCCCGGCTCGACCAAGCGGCTCTGGCGCCGGCGTGGCGAGATCCCGAGGAGGCGGACCTGTGACGACGACACCGAGCTATGTGTTCCTGCTGAGCAACGGCCGATCGGGGTCCAGCCTGGTGCAGGAGCTGCTGGCGCGCCACCCGGACGTCGGATTCATCTCCAACATCGAGGATCGCTTCCCACAGCTGCCGGCGCGTGTCGGTCGCCACAACAACGAGCTCTACCGGCGCGTCCCACAAGCACTCACCCAGAAGGGCCGGATCCGCTATGCGCCGTCGGAAGGTTACCGGCTCCTGCAGCGGCGGGTCTCACCCGCGCTGGTGAGCTCGTGTCGCGACCTCCTAGCCGGCGATGCCGAGCCCTGGCTCGCCGGGCGCTTCCGCGACCTGTTCACCGCTCGGCGGGAGGCACAGCGCAAGCCCTTGTTCATCCACAAGTTCACCGGATGGCCCCGCAGCGGGTTCATCAGCGCAGCCCTTCCGGGCGCGCGCTTCATCCACATCGTCCGCGATCCTCGCGCCGTCGCCGCATCGGGCCTCAAGACCTCGTGGTGGAGTGGTTGGCAGGGGCCGGCGGGGCTCAACTTCGGTGCCCTCGCTCCGTCGTACACCGCCGTGTGGGAAGAGTCGGGCCGGTCCTTCCCCGTGCTGGCGGCGCTGAGCTGGAAGACGGTCATGGACGCTTTCGAGGCGGCGCGTGGCCTCGTTCCCGCCGACCGATGGCTGGACGTGCGGTTCGAGGACCTGCTCGCCGATCCCGGGACACAGTTCAAGAAGATGACGGAGTTCGCCGGACTCCCCGAGCACCCCCGGTTCCGCGCGGCCCTCGCTGCCACGACGTTCGAACCCGGTCGGGTGGAGGCGTTCAGGCGGGATCTCGACCCGGCCTCGGTGGCGGCCATGGAGTCGTGCTTGTCGCGGGAGCTGGACTACTGGGGATACCGCTAGTGTCCGCCTTCCTGGTGCCGGCTCGGTCGGCGAGGGCAGCCCGCGGCCCGGTGCCGGACGTCGACACCGCGACGCCGGCGGTCGTGCTCAAGCTCGGCGACAACCCGTTCGACCATGGGGGCCTCGGCGCCGCACGAAGCCTCGGCCGGCTCGGCGTGCCGGTGTACGCGGTGGACCGGAGCGCCGGCACACCGCCCCTCGCGTCCCGGTACGTACGTGGCCGCTGGGTGTGGCAGCCCAACGTGGACGACACGGACCAGGTGCGCGAGGGACTGATGCGGCTGGCGGAGCGGATCGGGCGGCCTTCCGTACTCGTCCCCACTGACGACCTGAGCGCGGTCTTCCTCGCGGAGGAGGGTGCAGGACTGCGCCCCTACTTCCTCTTCCCTGACCAGCCGCCGGATCTGCCGCGGCGAGTCATCGACAAGTACACGCTCTTCTCGCTCTGCCGGGACCTGGACGTGCCCTGTGTCGCGACGGAGCTGGTCCGGTCGGTCGAGGAGGCTGAGGAGTTCGCCGCTCGGGTGGGGTTCCCACTCCTCGTCAAGGTGCGTGTGCCCTGGCATAGCCCGGACCGCGGACCGGTCCGGCGGACGACGATCGTCTGCTCGGGACCCGAGCTCGCCGCGGTCTTCACCCACGTGAGCGCCGAGGACGGCATGCTGGTGCAGGAGCACATCCCGGGCGGCGCTGGTCACGACTGGTTCTTCCACGGCTACTGCGACGGCGCCTCGCGGTGTCGGCCTGCCTTCACCGGCGTCAAGGAACGGTCCTACCCTGCCCATGCCGGCCCCACGGCCTTGGGCCGTGCCGCGACGAACCCCGAGCTCGTGGCCGAGGTCCGGGACCTGCTGGCGCGCCTGTCCTACCGCGGAATCCTCGACATCGACATCCGCCTGGACCCTCGTGACAACCGCTACAAGCTGTTGGACTTCAACCCGCGTCTGGGAGCGCAGTCCCGAGTGTTCCGTGACTCCGCGGGCGTGGACGTCGCGGTCGCTGCGCACCTGGACCTGACCGGTCGGCCGGTGCCCCCCGTTGATCAGATCGACGGCCGGGTGTTCCTCGTGGAGAACTACGACGTGCCCGCCTCGTTCGACTACTGGCGCCGCGGCGAGCTGGATCCCCGTCGGTGGCTGAGCTCCGTGCGAGACGTCGACGAGCTGGCCTGGTTCGCCTGGGACGACCTACGTCCGTTCGGGCTGATGTGCCGGCGCGTCGGCGGCCGTGCCGGGCGGCGGATGCTTGCCAGGTACGGCCGCGCGCGTCAGCCGTTCGCCCCGCATCAGCTGACCGCGGAGTAGATGTCCTCCAGACGGCGCAGATGCTCATCCGGTGCGTGCTCGCTCTCGACGTACGCGCGCGCCCGCCGTCCCATCGCGAAGGCCATGTCTGGATCGCTGAGCAGCGCCTCCAGGGCGTCGGCGAACGCGTCCGGTCGGTTGGGGACGACTGTGCCGCGCTCGCCGTCCCCGACGAGCTCCGGCAGGCCGCCGAGAGCGGTCGCGACCACCGGTACGCCGCACGCGAATGCTTCGAGCACCGCGATGGGCTGGTTCTCGTGGCAACGCGAAGGCAGTACCGCGACTGCACTCCGGATCAGGAGGTCGAGCACGGCCGGCTTCGGCAGATGGCCGTGGAACCGCACCCGGCCCGGCGCAACCGCGTCGGCTTGTCGCTGCAACGCCGCCAGCGTGGGCCCCGTGCCCAACACGTGCAGGACGGTCCCGGGCAGTCGACCGACCGCGTCGACGAGCGTGTCGACCCCCTTCTCGTGGCTCAGCCGGCCGACGTAGATGAGGTCGCGTCCCGGCTGGTCCGCTGGTTTCACGCTGGCTGAGTCGATGAAGTTGCCGACGACGGACAACCGATCGGGGAAGACGCCGGCGCGGGTCATCACATCCGCGCAGAACCGGCTCGGGCAGATGAAGGCCGGTATCGACGCGTAGGCGCCGGTCGCCCGGTGCGTGACCGACTCGACCGCCAGCAGCGTGCTTGCCGCGAGGGATCCGTCCTTGCACCGGCGCCTCACCGGGCTGAGCAACGATCCACCGACGCAGGCGTCGCAGACGTGCCCGTGGTCGAGCAGCAGGTACGACGGGCAGGCGAGCTTGTAGTCGTGCAGCGTCATCACGGCCGGAACACCGGCCTCGGCGATCGGGCCGAGAACCGACGGCGAGAGCTGGTGGTAGATGTTGTGGAGGTGCACGATGTCCGGGGAGAACTCACGGATCACGCGACGCATGCCGCTCCGGCTCGCCGACGAGTACAGCATCCGCCCCGCGACCCTCGTGCGTGCCGCGATGCCTCGTGGCGGCGGTTCGAGGTCGATCTGGGACGGGAAGTGAGCCGCGTAGGGCAACGACGGGTTCTGCGGATGCGCCATGCCGAAGAACGTCACTTCGTGTCCGGCGCGTTCTTGCATCTCGGCCAGGTCGAACAGGTAGGCCTCGGCGCCGCCCCGGCGGTACAGGAACTTGTTCACGTGGAGGATGCGCATCTCGAATCCCACCACTGCTTGCCGAGCAGCCCGAACGCCGCTGGCCCCCGCTGCGGCTCCACGACGTACCTCCGCAGCTCGAACGTCGGCGTCTCCGGTGCGTTCCGCCCTCCGTGCGTCGTCCACGCGCCCTCGAAGCCCGCGTCGCGCGCGGCGGCGATCGTGTCGTCGTCGTAGTCGGCGCCCTTGCCGTTGGGGTAGGCGAGATGGCGTACCGGCACCTGCAGGTTGTCCTCGAGGTCGCGACGGGACCGGACGAGGTCGGCGCGCTGGGCTGCCCCGTCCTCCCTGGACAGGATGTCGTGCGCCGAGCTGTGCGAGCCGATCTCGAAGCCCATCCGCGCGAGCTCTGCTGCGCCGGTCCAGTCGAGGAACATGTCGTGTCCAGGAGGTGAGCCCGCGGGACGGCACCTCTCCCGGAGCTCCTCGATCGCCGCACTGCGCGCTGCAGAGCTGCGCTTCTTGAGCAGCTCCGCGACAGTGCCGGACGCGCGCCTGCGCTCCGCCTCCGTCCGCAGGGGCAGCACTGCGCCCTCGAACTCGAACGAGGTCGCACGAGCGCAGCGGCACACCCACGCGACGACCTCCCACCAGGACGACGTGGTGCCGTCCAGCAGGCCCGGTACGAGGAAGAAGGTCGCAGGCAGCCCGAGCTGCCGCAGCATCGGGACTGCGACGTCCAAGCTGTCCCGGTACCCGTCGTCGAAGGTGAGCGCGACAGCGCGCCGAGGCAGCGGTCTACCGGCAGCGAGAGCGTGCGCAGCTCGCTCCAGCGGCACGACGTTGGCCGCCCGACGACAGAAGGCCAGCTGGCGGGCGAGCCCCTGCGCCCCTGCACCGGGTGACGCGGGGAAGCACCACGTCGGGTGCACGTTGTGCCAGGTCAGGACGAGCAGGCGGCTGCTCATGCCTGTCCCCTGGGCCTCAGCACGGCCAGCGTCCTGTTCGTCAGCATCCGGACGACCAGCCGGTCCTCGGTGCGGCGGTGCAGGACGGCAATGGCGAGCGCGTACGTCGCACCGAGCGTCGCGGCACCGATCACGAGTCGGGCGGCACCGGAGAACGGATGTGTCGCGACCAACGCGGTACTGCCGGCGACAGCAGTGGCCAGCACGGTCCGCAGCTGCGCCGGCGCGAACGGGCCCATCCGCATGAGCAGCCACACCTGCACGAGTCGCGCGGCGTTGCCCACCGTCAAGGAGACCGCCCACGCGACTGCCGCGCCGAGGATCCCGTAGAGCGGGATGAGGACGAGGTTGAGCGCGACGTTGAGCGCGAGGGTCACGCTGTTGTCGACGAGGTTCCACGCCGGTCGGCCCGACATCGTGAGCATCATCCCGCCCGGGCCGGTGGCCACGTGGACGATCTGTCCGACGACGAGGACCATCGTCACGGTGACCGCCGTGGTGGAGGAGAACCCCGGACCGAACAACGACAGCAGCTCGGCGGGGAACGCGAGCAGCAAGGCGAACGCCGGCAGCGAGAGCACCAGGTTCCAGCCCGTCACCACGTAGTAGGCGTGCCGGAGCTCCGCGTCGAGGCCGCGCTCGTACAGGTCGGTGATGCGAGGGCTGAACGCCTGCGTGACGGCCGGCATCGCGAAGGTCGCGAGCACGACGATCTTGGTGGCGACGGTGTAGACCCCCACGTCGGCGCTGCTGCTCAGCGCACCGAGGATGAGCGTGTCCGCCCACACCAGGCCGGTGGTGGCGAGCCAGGCGGTGCCGCTCACGGCCGAGAAGGCGATGAGGGCACGCGGCTCGTAACGTGGCACCCCGGTCAGGGGTCGCAGGTGACGGCGTAGCGCCCGGAGCGCGAGGAGTGCCGCCACGGTGCTGCTCGCGACGAGCGCCACCATCGCGCCGTTCAACCCGACGCCGACCAGTACCAGGCCCGTCGTCAGGCCCAGCCGCAGGACCGGCTCGAGCACCAGCTTGATCGCCGCCCGCGCGCGCATCCGGCGGAACCCGACGGTGATCACGAGCGCAGCCTCGGTCAGCGCAGCCGCGGGCAGTGCCACCGCCACGAGGCGCAGCGGCGTGACGAGACCGGCGTCGTGGAAGACATGGTGGGCCACGACGTCGGCGAAGGCGAACAGCGGTGCGGCGAGCAGCACGGAGCACACCAGGGTCCCACCCACCGCCAACCGCGCCGTGCCGCGCACCGCCCCGTCGTCGCTGTTGGTCAGGTGCATGGCCACGAACCGGCTGGCTCCGGCGCTGAAGGGCAGCCCGGCCACCGCGACGAGCACCGTGAGGAGCGCGTACGCCTGGGCGTACCTGCCGAGCGAGGCAGCACCCAGCTGCCACGACAGGACCGCGATGATCGCGACGAGCACCACCTTGGTGCAGATGGCGCCGGCGAGGTTCAGGCTCGCTCCCCTGGCCATGGGCATGATCTGCCCTCCGAGCGCGACGCGGTCCATGCAACGAGAGAGCGCCGCGCGCCGTACGCTGATACTGGGAGACTGTGAACCCGTCGCAGTATCACCGGGCCGGTCCTGCGCCTCTCTCCCTGTATGCGGACCTCATCTACCTTCAGCAGGCAGGCCGCCCGGACGCGGCGGCGTGATCGACGGCGAGTGGTGGGGGCAGCCAGCCTCTGCCTGTTCCTGGCGGGAGCGCTGGCAACGGCGCCGGCGGCCCAGGCGGCCACGTTGGCCTTCAGCGACGACTTCCAGGACGGCAACGCGAACGGCTGGACCGCACGGACCGGCCCCTGGCAGGTGTGCCAGCCGCCCGGGCAGGACCTCGCCTTCTGCGTGAGCGACAGCGCCGCGTATCCGAAGACCTTCGCGAACCCCGCAGGTGCCGGGAACTGGGCTGACTACAGCGTCGAGGCCACCGTCGAGGTCACGGGCATCGATGGTGGCATCGCGATCATCGGCCGTGCCGTGGACAACAACCACTTCTACATGCTCCAGCTCAAGCAGTACCGGAGGACCCACGGGTGGTTCATCCACCGCAGGGATGGCGCCGGCGGCGGTTGGGTCGACCTCGCGTTCGGCCAGTACCCGTGGGTGGCGAACCAGCAGTATCGGCTGAGGCTCGACATGCAGGGCAGCCTGCTCACAGCAGCCATCTCCACCGACGGCGGCGCGACCTACACGACGCTCGGCAGCGTCCACGACTCGACGTACACCCACGGTCGAATCGGAGTGCGGGCCTGGGACACCACCGCCTACGTCGACGACGTGAAGGTGTACACCACGCCCTAGGCCCGCGTCCCGGGCCTCCTACGCGCCCGCGCTCACGGTGGCTCGGGGCAGTTCGCCTTGAGCTGGAGGTCGAACTCTGCCGCGGCCGCCGGGTCGTCGCCGAACTCGTCGTGCTCGACGAAGCACGCGCCCATGTCGACTGCACGCCGCACGGCGTCGTGGACCACGAACCCGCGCGCTCGGAGTTTGAGCCCGCCCTCGGTCTGAAAGCCCTTCGGCGGAGGCAGCGAGGCCATCCAGCACCACATCGGGCTGGTCCCGGCGAGCGGTCCACCGTCCGAACAGCCTTCGTCGCCGCCCAGGCCGTTGTTCTGGAGCACGAGCTTGGCGCCGTAGCGCGATCGCAGCTGCTCGAGCAGAGCACGCTGCTTCGCCCACGACGGTTGCATCCCCGATGGAGCGCCGTCCGGACCGACCACCAGTTGCCACACCCCATGCGTGGCAAGGGAGATCCTGGTCGAGGTGAACGCCGCGTCCATGATCTCCACGCTCCGCTCCAAGCACGCCTGATCGCTCTCCGGGTTGAGCCCTGCGTCCCAGAGTGCCTTGTTGGCGGCCGGGTTGTGGCCGCTCCTGATGAACGGCTCGGCCCATGTCGTCGTGCAGGCCGAGTTGACGACGTCCAGGATCCGGGGATCGTCGTCGTACCGGCGGGCCACCTCCGCCATCAGTCGCTCGTACGCCGCCAGGAACTCGTCGGTCCAGAAGCGGGGGACGCACGCGGCGATCTGGCTGCTGGGCGCCTCGATTTCGACGCAGCCGCCGCCGAGCTCCGTGGCCCACTCCGGCGCCATCCGGCCCGCGAGGATGCGCAGCCGGAACGCATGGTCGGGCCGCTCGCGCAGTGCGGCATCGACGCGGTCCCATCCGGGCCCGGAGAACTCCCCCGGCAGGGGCTCGAAGTCGGCCCAGGCGCCGCCGACCACTGAGTGATCGATCGCGTCGAAGCCCGGTTGCGGCTCCCCGGTGAAGTAGAGCCCGGCTCCCATCGGCTTCAGCGTCCCGTCCGAGCGGGTGGGCGCGCCCGCGGGTTCCCGGGCCGCGGTGCAGCCGGAGATCAACGCCAGCCAGAGCACGACCGCGAGCGCTTCCAGCAGGCCTCGACGGGCGGCTGCCGACATCGCCTCATGGGCCGGTCCGTACGCCGACTCGCGCTCGCTCCTCGTCCTTCCCCGCACCTAGACCTCCCGTGCGGTCGCCTCGTGCTCCGGCGTCGGTGCGCTGGGCCCTCGGCGGAGCACCGCACTCGCCGCGGCGGCGAACGTGACGAAGTACCACAGCTGGGCGACACCGTTGATCTTGTTGGAGGCCACGCTGGTGAGGGCCAGGGCCACCGCACAGCCGAGGTAGCCGACCGCGATCGCACGGTCCAACGTGCCTGGCGGCGCCTTCCGCACGGCGCCCAACCCGAGGCGGATCAGCAGGACGATGACGGCGAGGTACACCAGCAGACCGAGCACTCCGGTCTCGACGTAGGCGCGCAGGTAGTCGTTGTGCGGCTGCTTGCCCTCCTGGGTGAGGTGCGACGTCATGCCGTACCCGACGCCGGTAGCCGGGTTCCTGTCCGCGAGATGGGCGATCTCCGACCAGTACGACAGTCGCCACGCCAGCGAGTTGCCGGCGTGGGCCGACCCCTGCGCGGCGTACGTCGACGAAGCCGCGACGGCGCCCAGCCGGTCGGACAGCGTGGGTACGATCATGACGGCGAGCCCGAGGACCGTCCCCACCCAGAGCAGCAGCCGTCTGCTCTGCCTGATCCCCACCACGATGAGCCCGAAGAGCACGCCCAGCAGCGCGGCGAGGGTGTAGGTGAGGACGAGGCAGACCGCGCACGCGGCGAGCAGCAGCGACAGCCCGGCTCGGATCCGGCCCGGTGTGTGCGAGAAGACGGCGACGCCCATGATGATCAGCAGCATCAGGTAGGCGCCGAACGCGTTCGACTGCGCGAACGTACCGACGAGTCTCGTGACGTCTCCCTTGACCTCGACGGGCGGGTTGCCGGTCACATGACCGGCGACCGTGTAGGCGATCGGGAAGATCGCTGAGCAGAAGACGACCACCAGAGCGCGACGCATCATCCTCGGATCGACCATGAGCTGCTCGAGCACGGCGAACATCAGCACGATGGCAAGCAGCCGCATGACGCTGGTCAGGCTCATCTGCGGATTCACGGCACCTGGGACGCTGACGAGGCTCACGCACACCAGCGCCACCAGCGCTGTACGCAGTCGCGAACCCGGCAACCCGCCCCGTTGCCTGTAGGCCACGACGAGCCACAGTGCGGCCGCGGCGATGAAGAAGACCCCCACGATCGTCGACGGGGTCAACAGCCGCGAGCCGGCGCCCGGCGAGAGTTGGAACGCGTCGATGCTGGCGCGGATCAGGAGCATCAGCAGCACGAACACCGCGAACCGGGCGAGCGCTATCGCGCCGATGATGATCCCCGCGCAGACGACGACGGGCACCAACGCGAGGAGCGTCGATCGACCTGCGATGCCAACAGCAGTGAGTGCCGCGGCGATGCCGCAACACACGGCTGCGGCCGTGGTGGCGACCGTCACCGAAACGCGACCCCCGCTCAGCGGCAGGGTCGTGTCGCTCACTTCGCTGCTCTCGGACGATCCGGCGGCATCGGCCTGCGAGCCGAGCTCACCCCGACCGTCTTGGGCGTGGGCCTGCGCTTCACGTCCTCACGCGGTGTCGGCGCGCCGGCCGCGGCGGTCGCGGGCGCCTTCGCCGGGAACTCGCGCTCCACGTCCTCCCGCGGCGCCGGCGCGCCAGCCGCGGCCGTCGCGGGCGCCTTCGCCGGAGACCCGCGCTTCACCTCCTCCCGCGGCGCCGGCTCACCAGCCGCGGCCGTCGCCGGCGCCTTCGCCGGAGACCCGCGCTTCACCTCCTCACGCGGCGCCGGCCTGCCGGCCGCCTCCGACGCGGGCGCACTGACACGAGACCTGCGCTTCACGTCCCCACGCGGCGTCCGCCCACCAGCCGCGGCCGCCGCCGGCGCCCCGACCGGGGACTCGTGGCGCAGCTGCAGGCGGTTGCGAGTTGTCGCGGCACGCCGCTGGGCGATCAGCTCGAGGAGGGCGACGAGCGCGATGGCCAGGAAGACGCCGACCGCGGCAGCGGGAAGCACGGTCATCACGATGAGACGACCAAGCGGGATCTTCTTGACAGCCGGCGCCTGCACCTGGTTCGGGTCGGCGGCTGCGAGCTGCGCCTGAGCCTGCGCCAGCACCTGCTGGCTCGTCGTGAGAGCGCCCATGGCGGCCTGCTGCTGGGCGAGCAGGTCCGCCTGCTCGGTGGTGAGGGGCGCCAGCTGGGCAGCCCTGCTCCTGAGCTTGGTGAGCTTCTGGGAGAGCACGTCCGCGCTTCCGGCCAGACCCTCGGCCGCGTATCGCGCCTCGTCGTTCTCGAGCGCCGTGATCTGCGCCGTCAGCGTCTCGTACTGCTCGGAGAGGGGCAGGTTGCCGTGCTTCCCGGCGAACGCGGCGAGGGCGGCGTTCGCGTCGTGCACCGAGTCCTTGGCCGCGTCGACGGCAGCTTGGGCGGATGGGACCTGGCTGCCGAACATGGCCGTCAGCGTCTGCCTCGCCACTGCGGCCGCAACCAGACCTGTCGTGGACGAGTCACTGTTGGTGTAGGTGAGCGCGACCACGGAGCTGGAGCCCACCTGCTCCATGCTCAGCCCGTCCTGTAGGTCCCCCACGCTCACGTCCGTCTCCTCCGCCACGGCGTCCTGCACCTCGGGTGAGGACGCCAGCGCGACGAAGTTGCCTGCGAACTGGCTTGCCCCCTGCGCTGGGTACGTGCCGTACTGGCTGCCCATCAACGACGGCGCCGACACGTGGACGGCGGCGACGGACGGCCGAGGGGTCACCAGGACGTAGGCGAGGGCGAGCTCTGACGCCAGGAGCGGAACTCCCGCCAGGACCCACAGATTGCGCCTCGCGATCCGCAGGTAGTCGACGATCTCCACAATTCTCCCTCTTCAAGGCTCGCACACGTGTCCCTCAAGGAGAAGAGGCCGCGAAACGGCGGTCAGATACGCCGTATCTGAGCGGAGTTCGGCCTGCTCCTATCCGGCGAGAGGAGGTCTGATGATTGTCAACCCGCGCAACGGCAGCTTCCCGGCTCTGCAGCGGCGTCGCCGGCCGACGAGTGACGGGGAACGTCCGCTGCGGATAGCGATGATCGGACAGAAGGGCCTCCCCGCGACGCATGGCGGCGTGGAGCGACATGTCGAGGAGATCGGTGCCCGCCTCGCCGACCTGGGTGACGACGTCACCGTCTACTGCCGCTCCAGCTACACGGGACGTTGGGGCGACGGGCATGGAGGTGGGGTCGACGGCGTCGCCACGGACGGGACCTACCGTGGCATGCACCTGCGTCCTGTGGCTGCGCTCGGGACCAAGCACCTGGACGCCATCACGCACAGCGCGGCATCGACTGCCGCGGCGATGCACATGCACGCCGACATCGTGCACTACCACGCTCTCGGGCCGGGCCTCCTCGCGCCGGCACCGCGGATGCTGTCTCGCGCGGGGGTCGTGCTGACGGTGCATGGGCTGGACAACGAACGGTCGAAGTGGAGCGGGGCGGCACGTGCTGCTCTGGGCGCCGCGCACTGGATGAGCGCACGCGTGCCGGACGTGACCGTCGCGGTGTCACACGCGCTCGTCGAGCACTACGCGCACGAGTTCGGCAGGGAGGCCGTGTACGTGCCGAACGGCGTCGTACCCCGGTCACCCTGCCCGTCGGGTGCTGCTCTGGCGCAGTACGGGCTCCGGCCCGGAGGATACCTGCTCTTCGTCGGACGGCTCGTGCCGGAGAAGGCCGCGGATCTCCTGATCCGCGCGTACCGACGTGTCCCGGGCGGCCTGCGGCTCGTGATCGCCGGAGGCTCCTCGTTCACCGACGACTACGTCGCCTCGCTCCACCGACTCGCCCGGCGGGACCAGCGGGTGGTGCTTTCCGGGTATGTCTACGGCGACCGGCTGGCGGAGCTGTACTCGAACGCCGCAGCCTTCGTCCTCCCCTCGAACCTCGAGGGCATGGCGCTCACCCTGCTCGAGGCGGTCTCCTATGGCCTACCCGTCGTCGCCAGCGACATCGCGCCGAACCGGGAGATCGCCGGCGAGCAGGCGGGTTACCGGCTGTTCCGCACTGGGGACGAGGAGGCCTTGGCCGCAGCACTCCTGCGGGTGCTGGCGGGCGGCCAGGCGGAGCGTGCGGCCGCGGCGCGGCTTCGCGAACGCGTGCTCGCCGACCACTGCTGGGACACGGCCGCCCGACAGATGCGCGAGATCTACCTCGAGCTCGTCCGTGAGCCGGCGACCTCGCGCCGTGCTGTTCACCTGAGTGTGGGCGGATGACGTGGTCGAGACCCTCTTCATCGTGGGACCACCTCGGTCAGGCACGTCACTGCTCTACAAGGCACTGTGCCTCCACCCGGACGTGGCGTACCTGTCGAACTGGGTTCGTCGCTTCCCCGCCCTGCCTGCACTCGGTGTGCTCAACCGCATTCCGCCGATCCTGCCGACGATGCGCCGGGAGGCGTGGTTCGGGGACGGCACGAACGCCTACGTGTACGGCAGCCCGAGGTCGGCGGTGCGTCGCGCGTTTCCCGCGCCGGTGGAGGGAGAGCCAGTCTTCACCCGCTGCGGGATCGACGCTGTACCCGGCGGCTGTCTGCCAGGCAGTACCCCGGACCTGGACCGACTGCGGCGCACGTTCCACGTGGTCAGCACCGCAGCGGGTGGGCGGGTGCTCATCAGCAAGCGGATCGCGCACAACTTGCGCATCCCGCTGCTCGCCAGTGCCTTTGAGTCGGCCAAGTTCGTGTACCTGGTGCGCGACGGCAGGGCGGTTGCCCACTCCTTGTCACGTGTGGACTGGTGGCTCGACTCCGAGGTGTGGTGGCAACGGACGACGCCGCGAGCGTGGGCCGAGCACGGCGGGGATCCCTGGACGTTGTGCGCCCGGCACTGGGTGGAAGAGGTTCGCGCAGTAGAGGACGGTCTCTCCCATGTGCCGAGCGAGCAACGCATGGAACTGCGGTACGAGGACATGATGGCCGACCCGCTGGCCGTCCTCGGACGCGTTGCCGACTTCGGTGACCTGCCAGTCAGCTCGGTCTGGCGGGACGAGCTGGACAGGTTGCAGTTCCCGGACCGCAACAAGACCTGGCTCTCCGCGATGGACGACGGCGTGGTGTCGCGCGTCACCCAGCTGCAGCAGCCGCTTCTCGCCCGGTACGGATACGAGTAGGCAAGCGACCTCAGGCGCGAACGGCTCATCGTCCGCTCTGCTGCCACGAGCCCGCCGCGACGACACAAGGGCCGGGAACGAGAAGCCCCTGACCCGCCTTCCGCAGGTCAGGGGCGTTCTCTCGGTCGGGCTGACAGGATTTGAACCTGCGACCCCTTGACCCCCAGTCAAGTGCGCTACCAAGCTGCGCCACAGCCCGAGTGCCCCCGGCACGAGGCCCGCGGAGCGAGGGGAACACTACCGCAGGCCCGGCACGGGCACGGAATCGACCCGCCCGCGGACGCGATGCCGCCGGTCGGCGGGTCCCGACGGGCCGGTCGCGGTAGTCCGAGCGGGCCATTTGCAGCCGTTCGCCGCCGCCGCAACCGCCCACCGCCCCACGATGGGTCATCGACCTGTGGGGGTGGACGTGTCACCGATGCCGCACCGAGCGGGCCTGGTGGCGGCCGTCATCGCGGCTGCTGCCGGGCTCGGAGCGACCGCGCCGCGCGCCGACGCCGCGCCCGAGGTCGCCGTACGTGAGGACGCGCGGACCGCGGAGGCCGTCCGGCTCGCGCTGCAGCTGAGTGAGCGGCAGCGCACGCTCCTCGCGCTCAACCGCCGCGCCGACGCACACGACCGGGCGCTCGTCGGGCGGCAGGCCGTCCTCGCCACCTACGGCTACACCGGTGACCCCGACCGGGCGCGCACGGTGCTGCCCCTGGCGTCGTACCGGCTGTCGGCGGGCTTCGGCCTGACCGGCCCGCTGTGGGAGGCCGAGCACGGGGGCCAGGACTTCGGCGCGGCGGCGGGCGAGCCGATCGTCGCGGTGGCCGCCGGCGTGGTCACCGAGGTGGCCGACGCCGGGCCGTACGGGCTGCGGACGATCGTCACGCTCCCCGACGGCACCGAGGTCTGGTACTGCCACCAGAGCGACGCCACGGTCACGACCGGCCAGTCCGTCGCGGTCGCCGACGTGATCGGCAGCGTCGGCTCGAGCGGCAACTCCACCGGGCCGCACCTGCACCTCGAGGTACGACCGGCGGGGGGCAGCCCCGTCGACCCGGCCGACTGGCTGCGGGCCGAGGGGCTCACGCCCTGACGCGGCGGGCCGCGAGGATCAGCGCTTGCGCTTCTCGCGCGGCTTCTGCTGGATGACGATCGGGGTGCCGACGAAGCCGAACTCCTCGCGCAGCCGCCGCTCGACGAAGCGCTCGTAGGCGGCGTCGAGCTTGCCGGTCGTGAACAGCACGAAGGTCGGCGGAGCCGTCGACGGCTGGGTGGCGAACAGGATCTTGGGCTGCTTGCCGCTGCGCACGGGGTGCGGGTGCTCCGAGACGAGGCGGCCGAGGAAGGTGTTCAGCGCACCGGTGCCGACGCGGGTCTCCCAGCCTTCGAGGGCCTTGTCGATGGCCGGCACCAGCCGGTCCACGTGCCAGCCGGTCCGGGCGGTGAAGTTGATGCGCGGCGCCCACCGCACCTGCACGAGGTCACGCTCGATCTCGCGCTCGAGGTAGTAGCGGCGCTCCTCGTCGACGAGGTCCCACTTGTTGAAGGCGATGACCATCGCGCGGCCGGCGTCGCGGATCGTCTGGATGATCCGCATGTCCTGCTCGGAGACGGTCTGGCTGGCGTCGAGCACCAGGACGGCGACCTCGGCCCGGTCGATCGCGGTGGAGGTCCGCAGCGAGGCGTAGTACTCGTGGCCCGATGCCTGGTTGACCCGCTTGCGGATCCCCGCGGTGTCGATGAAGCGCCAGGTGCGGTCACCGAGGGTGATCAGCTCGTCGACCGGGTCCACGGTGGTGCCGGCTGCGTTGTCGACGACGACCCGGTCCTCCTTGGCCAGCATGTTCAGCAGGGACGACTTGCCCACGTTGGGCTTGCCCACGATCGCGATGCGGCGCGGTCCCCCGACCTCGTCGAAGCTCTCCGCAGGCGTCTCGGGCAGGGCCTCGAGGATCGCGTCGAGCATGTCGCCGGAGCCCCGGCCGTGCAGCGCGGACACCGCGAACGGCTCCCCGAGCCCGAGGTTCCACAGGCCGTGGGCCTCGGCCTCGGTGCGCTGGTCGTCGACCTTGTTGGCGGCCAGGACGACCGGCTTGCCGGACTTGCGCAGGATGCGGACGACCGCCTCGTCGGAGTCGGTGATCCCGACGGTCGCGTCCACCACGAACAGCACCGCGTCGGCGAGCGAGACGGCGACCTCGGCCTGGGCGGCGATGCGCTCGGCGAGTCCGCGGGCGTCGGGGTCCCAGCCGCCGGTGTCGACGACGGTGAAGGCCCGGCCGTTCCAGTTGGCGTCGTAGGAGACGCGGTCGCGGGTGACGCCGGGCCGGTCCTCGACGACCGCCTCGCGGCGTCCGATGATCCGGTTGACCAGCGTGGACTTGCCGACGTTGGGCCGGCCGACGACCGCCAGGACGGGGGTCGGGCCGGTCGGGTGCTCGGCGCCGGCGGGACCGCCGGCGGACGGCGACTCGACGCGTGCGGCGTCGTGCTCAGTCATGGTGCTCACAGCTCTCTGGAAGGCTCGACGAGCCCGGTGTCGGGGTCGTCCTGGGATTGTCCCGCAGGAAGGGGCCCGGGCAAGGATCGGCGCGTGTCGGCCAGCGCTCGGGCCAGCTCGGACAGCATGTGCCCCTTGAGCAACACCGAGGTGGCGGCGACGTGTTCCCGCGTGCGCGGCCAGGGCTGCTGTGTCGTGCGCCACGGCTCACCGACGACCACGTCGATCTGCGCGCCGCGAGGCGGGAGCGCGCCGAGACCCCCGCCCGGCGGGCGGGTGCCGACCAGCGTCACCGGCACGACCGGCGCGCCGGTGACCAGGGCCAGGTAGGCCGCACCGTGGTGGAACCGGTGCAGCTCGCCGTCGCCGCGCCTGCCCTCGGGGAAGATGCCCAGCACTCCCCCGTCGCGGAGCACGCGCAGCGACGAGCGGACCGCACCCGGGTCGGGGTGGAACCGGTCCAGCGGGATCTGCCCCGTGCGCCGCAGGAGGCCGGCGAGCGGTCCGGCGAACATCTCCGCCTTGGTCAGCGCGTGCACCGCTCGCGGCGCGACGACCGCGAGGAGGGGGCCGTCCACGACGCCGAGGTGGTTGGCGGCCAGGATCACCCCGCCAGTCGCCGGCACCCGTTCCGCGTGGTGCACCTGCACCCGCCAGAGCCGGCGGACCAGCCAGGCGCCCACGGGCCGGACCGCGCGGAGCGGGCGGGTCGGCGGGTGCGCGTCGGCGCTCGCCGGGAGCTCCGCACGCGTCACGCCCGGCCAGCCTCCGACGCGAGGCCGACGATGCGGTCGATGACCTCCGCGAGCGTCAGGTGGGTGCTGTCGACGTGCACGGCGCCCTCGGCCACCGTCAGCGGCGCCGTCGCCCGGCCGGAGTCGATCCGGTCGCGCTCGAGGAGCGACTGCTGCGTGCTGGCGACGTCGGTGCCGCCCTGCTCGGCCGTACGCCGCTGGGCGCGCGCGTCGGGGTCGGCGCTCAGGTACACCTTCACCTCGGCCTGGGGCCACACCACCGAGCCGATGTCGCGACCCTCGACGACGATGCCGCCGTCACCGATGACCTCGCGCTGGAGGGCGAGCAGGCGGGCCCGCACCTCGGGGACGACGCTCACGGGGCTCACGGCTGCCGTCACGTCCTCCCCGCGGATGGTTACCGACACGTCCTCGCCGTCCACGGTGATGGTCGGGGCGAGCGGGTCGGTGCCGGACTCGATCGCCGGCCGGTGCGCGACGGCGGCGACCGCCGCCTCGTCGCGGACGTCGACGCCCTCGCGCAGCAGCCACCAGGTGAGCGCCCGGAACATGGCGCCGGTGTCGAGGTAGCGCAGGCCGAGGCGCTCGGCGACCCCTCGCGAGGTGCTCGACTTGCCGGAGCCGGACGTGCCGTCGACGGCGATGACGAGGGACGGGGTGTCGGCGTGGGTCACGGGCGAGAAGATTACCGGTGGGTCGTCCACCCGCGGGACTCCAGCGCCGCCAGCAGCCGCTCCGCGCTCCCCCGCTCGACGACCAGCTCGGTCAGGCCCACCGGACGTGCCGGGTCGTGGTCGATGCGCACGTCCTCGATGTTGACGCCGATCTCGCCGGCGTCGCCGAAGAGGCGCGCCAGCTCCCCGGGGTGGTCGGGGACGGCCACGAAGACCGACCGGGTCGGCCGGGCGGGGCCGCCGTGCTTGCCGGGGATCGCCGCGGTGCCGGCGTTGCCCCGGGTGAGGATCTCGACGAGGCCGGTCTCCGCGCCCGCGGCCACCGCCGCCATCAGGGCGTCGAGGTCCGAGCGCACCTCGCCCAGCAGGTCGAGCACGGCCTCGCTGTTGGCACCCAGGATCTGCTGCCACAGCGCTGGGTCGCTGGCGGCCACGCGCGTGACGTCGCGCACGCCCTGCCCCGACAACGCGAGGTGCTCGGCCGGTGCCGCTGCGAGGCGACCGGCGACCAGCACCGCGGCGAGGTGCGGCAGGTGGGAGGTGCGGGCCACCGCCCGGTCGTGCTCGGCGGGGTCCATCCGCAGCGGCGCGGCGCCGCACTCGAGCACGAGCGCCTCGACCAGCCCCACCGCGTCGGGCGACGACGACGGGTGCGGGGTGATCGCCCACGGACGCCCGTCGAACAGCGCGGCGCTGGCAGCCAGCGGGCCGGAGCGCTCGCTGCCCGCCATGGGGTGGGACCCGACGTACCGGACGAGCTCCGTCGGGCCGACCCGGGCGGACACCGCCGCGAGCGGGGCCGCCTTGACGCTGCCGACGTCGGTGACGACCGCGTCGGTGCGGCCGAGCGCGTCGACGACGGCGTCGGCCACGGCCGCGGGCGGCACGGCCACGACGACGAGCTGCGGCCGGTCGGTCGAGGCCACCGCCCGGCCGGCACCGAGCCCGTGGGCGGTGCGCACGTTCTCGGCGGAGGTGTCGCGCAGCACGACCTCCATGCCGAGGCGGCTGCAGACCAGCGCGATCGACGTGCCGATCAGGCCGGCGCCGACGACCTCGACCGGCCCGACGAGCGCGGGCAGGTCGTCCTCAGTCATGGCTGGTCGTCCGCGCGAGGTCCCGGCGCAGGTTGGCGGCGCCGTGGAGGTAGGCGTGGGTGATGTCCGAGCGCGCGAGGTCGGTCTCGACGTGGGCCATCAACCGCACGACGCGCGGCATGGACCCCTCGATCTCCAGCTCGCGGGCGCAGACCAGGGGGACGTCGGAGAAGCCGAGCTGGCGCGCTGCGTACGCGGGGAACTCGCTGGTCAGGTCGCTGGTCGCGGTGAAGATGATCGAGATGAAGTCGTCGACCTCGAGGCCGTTGGCCTCCATCACGTCGGTGACCAGCTCCGCCACCCGGTCCAACATGTGCTCGCGGGTGTCCACCTCGAGCTGGGTCGCCCCGCGCACTGCCCTCACTGCCACGGCCACGAGCCTACGGGCTCGCCGGCTCAGAGCCGCGCGCTGTCCATCAGCTCGCCGAGCTCGGCGACCGTGAGCTCGCGCATCTCCCCCGAGCGCAGCCGGGCGAGGGTGATCGGACCGATCTGCGTGCGGGTCAGCCGACGGACCGGGTGCCCCACGTGGGCCAGCAGACGTCGCACGATCCGGTTGCGCCCCTCGTGGATGGTGAGCTCGACGATGGAGCGCTGGCTGCCCTCGCGGCGCGGGTCGCCCCCGACGACGCGCGCGTGGGTCACCGTGACCGGACCGTCGTCGAGCGTGACGCCGGCGAGGAGCTGGCGGACGGTGCGGACGTGCACCTCGCCCTCGACCTCGGCGACGTACGTCTTGTCCACCTCGTGCGAGGGGTGAGCGAGGTGCTGGGCGAAGTCGCCGTCGTTGGTGAGGATGATGAGGCCCTCGGTGTCGGTGTCGAGGCGACCGACGTGGAAGAGCCGCTCGGGCCGGTCGGCGACCAGGTCGCCCAGCGTGCGCCGCCCCTCGGGGTCCGACATCGTCGAGACCACCCCGCGCGGCTTGTTGAGCACGAGGTAGACCTTGTCGCTGATCGGCGGCAGCCGCTTGCCGTCGACCCGGATCACGGCGGTGCGCGGGTCGACCTTGGTGCCGAGCCGGGTGACGACCTCGCCGTCCACCTCGACGAGGCCGTCGAGCATCAGCTCCTCGCACTTGCGGCGGCTCGCGACGCCGGACCGGGCGAGGAGCTTCTGCAGGCGGATGAGCCCGTCGTCGTCGGTGTCCGGACGCTGCGAGGCCGGCTGGTCGTTGTCGGGTGCGTCGTGGGGCCTCATGCGATCTCCGTCCCGCCGTCGGGCTCGGTGCCGGCACCGCTGTGCGGGGACGCGTGGTGTCCGTCCCGGGTCGGCGCCGCCGGGGACGACGACGGAGCTTCGGCGCGGGCGCGCCCGGGCACCGGCTCGGTGGCTGCGGGCGCGTCGAGGGCCGCGACGCTCGCGAGCTCGTCCTCGAGGTCGTCCATGTCGGGGAGGTACGGCGCCAGCTCGGGCAGCTCCTCGAGGGAGGTGATCCCGATGCGCTCGAGGAAGTACGACGTCGTCCGGTACAGGTTCGCCCCGCTCTGCTCGTCCCGGCCGGCCTCCTCCACCAGCCCGCGGCTCAGCAGGGTGCGCATGACGCCGTCGACGTTCACGCCGCGGATCGCGGACACCCGCGCCCGGGAGACGGGCTGCTTGTAGGCGACGACGGACAGCGTCTCGAGCGCCGCCTGGGTGAGGCGGGCCTGCTGGCCGTCGAGGACGAAGGCCTCCACGACCCCGGCGAGCTCGGGGCGGGAGTAGAAGCGCCAGCCCCCGGCCACTGCACGCAGGTCGAACCCGCGGCCCTGCGCGGTGTACTCCGCGGCGAGCGCCTCCAGCGCTGCGGCGACCTCGTCCACCGGGTGCCCCACGACCGAGGCCAGCCGGACGGTGCTGAGGGGCTCGTCAGAGACCATGAGGATCGCCTCGAGGGCAGGACGCAGCTCGACCACGGCGACGGCCAGGGTGTCGATGTGCTGGTCGGCGTCCTCGTGCGCCGGCGGTGCGTCGACCTCGGCCTCGCGGGACGGGTCGGGCTGCTCGGTCACTGGTCCTCCTCGGGCTCGCCGGCGGTCGCCGGCGGCGTACGTGCCTGTCCATCTTCGTCGTCCGGCGCCGCGCCGTCGAACTCGTCGGTGATCTCGACGTCGCCCTCCTCGGCGCCGGTCCAGCGCACCGTCAGCTCCCCCAGCGGGGTCACCTGGTCGAAGGACACGGCACCCTCGCGGAAGAGCTCGAGCAGCGACAGGAAGCGCGCGACCGTGGTGAGCCGGTCGGGTGAGTCCCCACACAGGGCGCGGAACGTCATCGTGCCGCCGCGGCGCAGCCGGTCGACCACGAGCTGGGCCTGCTCGCGGACGCTGACCCTGGCGGCGTGGATGTGCTGCAGCGACACCTCGAGCACCGGCTTGGGCTCCATCGCCTTCGCCGCCAGCTGCGCGAACTGCTCGAGGCCGATGCCGATCAGCACCTCCGGCAGGAGCGAGGCGAAGCGCTCCTCGAGACCGACCGCGCGGGCGTGGCGCCGCGACTCCGCCGCGAGCCGCTCCTCCAATACCGAGGCCACCTGCTTGAAGGCCCGGTACTGCAGGAGCCGGGCGAACAGCAGGTCGCGAGCCTCCAGGAGCGCGAGGTCCTCCTCGTCCTCGACGTCGCCCCGGGGCAGCAGGCGCGCGGCCTTGAGGTCGAGCAGCGTCGCTGCGACGACGAGGAACGACGTGGTCTGCTCGAGGTCCCAGGCGTCGCCGAGGTTCTTCACGTGCGCGATGAACTCGTCGGTGACCTGCGACAGCGCGACCTCGGTGATGTCGAGCTTGTGCTTGGCGATGAGCCCGAGCAGCAGGTCGAACGGTCCCTCGAAGTTGTCCAGGCGCACGGCGAACGCCGGCGGGTCGCTGCCCGGTTCGAGCGGGGCGTCGGCGGGACCGGTGACGAGTCGGGGTGCGGGGCTCACTCGTCGAGCAGCCGCTGCACCAGCGCGCTGTCCGCGCCGCGGGTCTCCAGGTCGGCCAGCACGAGGGCCAGCGCCTCGCGCACCAGCCTGCCCCGGTCGACGGCCAGGCCGTGCGAGCGACGCAGGGTCAGCCGGGCGTGCTCGATGTCGAGGAGCTCGTCGGAGGTGACGTAGACCGTCATCTTCTCGTCGTGGCGGACCCGGCCGCTCGGCCTGCGGGGCCCGGCAGGCTCAGCGGCGTCGGCGACCGCGCGCACCCGCCGCGATCGCTGCCCGCCGGCCGACGACCCGGCCTCGCTCGCGCCGGCCGCACCGGCCGCGCCCGAGGCGTCGCTGCCGCCGCCGGCGTCGGTCGGGTCGACGGTCGGCCGGAACAGGTCGTCCGCGGCCGGCATGCTCACGCGGCGGGCCATCGGGTCAACACCTCCTTGGCGAGCTGGCGGTACGCCTCGGCGCCGGTCGAGGACGAGGCGTACGACGTGATCGGCTCGCCCGCGACCGTCGCGTCGGAGAACTTGACCGTCCGGCGGATGACGGTGTGGAACACCTTGTCGCCCCAGGCTGACACGAGGCGCTCCATGACCTCACGGCTGTGGAGCGTCCGTCCGTCGAACATCGTCCCCAGCACGCCGTCGATCTCGAGCTTCGGGTTGAGCCGCTCGCGGACCTTGTCGATGGTCGTCTTGAGCAGCGCCACGCCACGCAGGGCGAAGTACTCGCACTCCAGCGGGACGATGACCCCGTCGGAGGCGGTCAGCGCGTTGACCGTGAGCAGGCCCAGCGAGGGCTGGCAGTCGATGAGGACGACGTCGTACCGGTCCAGCGCCGGCGCCAGCACCCGCTGGAGGGTCTGCTCGCGGGCCACCTCGTGCACCAGCTGCACCTCGGCGGCCGAGAGGTCGATGTTGGAGGGCAGCAGGTCCATGCCCGGGATCCCGGACGGCACCACGACGTCGTCGAGGGTGACCTCGCGGTCCATGAGCAGGTTGTAGATGGTCAGGTCCATCTCGTGCGGGTTCAGGCCGAGGCCGACCGACAGCGACCCCTGCGGGTCGAAGTCGACCAGCAGCACCCTCCGTCCGAACTCGGCCAGCGAGGCACCGAGGTTGATGGTGGTCGTGGTCTTGCCCACGCCGCCCTTCTGGTTGCACATCGCGATCACCCGCGCGCGTCCGTGCTCGGCCACCGGGCCCGGCTCGGGGAAGAGCGGCATCGGCCGCCCGGTCGGGCCGAGCGCGACGTCGGCGGCAGGGCCGGCGGACGGGCTCTCGAGGGGGCGTTCGAAGGGGATCGGCTGGGTCACGGTGTGCTCGTCTCGAGGCGTCGGGCGGGGCTGGGCGGCTGGATCCGGCTGCGGTGGTCGCACGAGCGGTGGCATCTCGGGGGCGCTGCCGCCGTCCGGACCAGGAAGTCCCGCACCGCTCATGTGTCAGCTCCTTCGCGCTCGCGCACGCATCGATTCCAGGCACCGATTGGACCACGCCGAGGGCCACCCGCTTTGTCGACACGTCGACAGTTCCGCGACCGATTTCGCGCCAGCTCCAGGGCGCGCGGCCGAGTGGGCGCACACCTCTCGTCCCGCCCCGACGGCCGGCCGGACCTGGGCGCAGCGCCGCACGCGCAGCGCAGCGCAGCGGCGAACACCGCACTGCGGCGGCGCCGGGTACGTGCGCGCGCGAGACGACTGGCCCCGAGGGCCGCCGCGGGGTGCAGTCGGTCAGCTGACCCGGGTGCACCCGTCGAGCCGCAGCGCCCGCGCGACGGCCGCCTCGTAGGCGTCGAGGTCCCGCACTCCCCGCTCCCAACTGTCCAGCCACATGCTGGTGGCCTCCTCCGGGGTCAGCTGGCCCAGGCGCAGCATGTCCATGTGGTGGATGTGCTCCCTCCACGTGCCGACCGACACCTGGGCCGCGGTGAGGGCGTCCATCGCCGCCTGCACGTCCCGCGCACACCCCGGGAGCTCCTCGGCGCCGGGGGCCAGCAGTCCGGGAGTCGGGCAGTCGACGCCTTCTTGGCGCGCCTCTGCCACGGCGGCGTCGAACGCTCGCACGCGTCGTTGGGCGCCGAGCCGCGTCCTCTCCCAGAACTCCGTAGCCTGCTGCAGGGTGATCTCGCCGAGCACCAGCTTGTTCATCGCCCCGACGTGCACGGCCCACTGGTCGAGCGCGGGCTGGGCCGCCTCGAGGGGGTTGCGAAGCGACTGCTCGGCACTGACGCAGCGCGAGAGCCGGGTAGCGACGGTGCGGACGGTCGAATCGGTCGCCTCAGCCTCTCCCTGGACCTCCGCCGACACGGACTCGGCGTCCGCGGTCGGCGCCGGGTCGTCGCTTCCTCCGGTGAGGGCGCTCCAGATCAGCACCAGGGCCACGGTGGTGGCCACGCCGACGAGACCCGCAGCGACGAGTGCCCCGCGGCTCGTGCCGCCGGCTGGAGTAGTCCAGCCGTCCTCTGCCGTGTCGCCGTCGCGCCACTCGTCGGACGACGTCGCTCCGGCTGGGTCCGCACCGGCGCCGTCGTAGGCCTCGTCGGGGTCGCGCGCTTCGTCGTGCTCGTAGACCTCGTCCTGCTCGTCGTGCTGGCGGTCGTCCTGCTCGTCGCGCATGCCTGTCACCCCCGGAGAGCGGTCGTCTCCTCGCACGCTACGTCCCGGTTCCGCCCTCCGCTCCCCCAAAATCGGGGACGTCGGACCTCCGAGGACCGGCGCGGAGAGAGGGCTGGGGCGCCCGGCGTGGCGATCAGCCGAGACGTCTCATGGCGACCGTCGCGAGCACGAGCTCGCCGGCCTCGTCGGTCGCGTCGCAGTCGACGACGGCCTCGATGACCCAGTCGTGGTGCCCCTCGGGGTCGTGGAGGGTCTGGCGTACGTCGCGCAGCCGCGCCGTCGTGCCGTCCTCGGCGCCGACGGCCTCGCCGGTCCGCTCCTCCCCCACGACCAGCAGGTCGGGGCCGCGGGCGTCGGCGTCGGTCAGGACCGTGTCGTGCTCGGCGTAGTAGTCCTCCAGGGCGGCGTCCCACACGGAGCGGCCGACGACGACCCGGCGAGGCGGGTCGGTGCGGTCCGCAGCGGCGCGCTCGAGACGGACCAGCCCGTCGAGGTCGTCGCGTGCGACGGCCTCGACGCGCGCCCACATGGCGTTGCGGAGCATGACGCGGAAGGGCCGCTCCTGCCGGGAGAGGGGTCGCGGCGGGGGCGGCGGCTCGTGGTGCGCGACGGCACTGGGTGCGTGGTCGGGGTCCGACAACGCCTCCCACTCGTCCAGCAGCGAGGAGTCGGTCTGCCGCACGGTCTCGCCCAGCCACTCGATCACGTCGTCGATTTCGGGTGAGCGGTGCGCCTCCGGCACCGTCTGCCTCAGGGTGCGGTAGGCGTCGGTGAGGTAGCGCAGCACGAGTCCCTCGGAGCGGGCCAGCTGGTAGCGACCGACGAAGTCGGTGAACCCCATGCCGTCCTCCCACATCTCGCGCACGACCGACTTCGGCCCGAGGGCGTCGTCGGGAAGCCACGGGTGGGTCTCGCGGTAGGTGGCGTAGAGGGCCTCGAGGAGCTCGCGCAGCGGCTGCGGCCAGGTGATCTCCTCCAGCAGCGCCATCCGTTCGTCGTACTCGAGGCCGTCGGCCTTCATCTCGGCGATCGCCGCGCCGCGGGCGGCGTGCTGCTGGGCCATCAGGATCTGGCGCGGCGCCTCGAGGACGGCCTCCACCACCGAGACCACGTCGAGGCCGTAGGTCTCGGACTCCGGGTCGAGCACGTCGAAGGCGGCCAGCGCGAAGTGCGCCAGCGGCTGGTTGAGCGCGAAGTCCTCGGGCAGGTCGAGGGTCAGCACGTAGCGCCGGCCGTGCTCGTCGGGCTCGTCGAGGCGGGTGATGATGCCGGTGCGGACGAGGGACCGCGCGAGCCGCAGGGCGCGACGGGCCAGGCGCGCGCGGCCGCGGGGGTCCTCGTGGTTGTCGGTGGTCAGCCGGCGCATCACCGCGAACGCGTCCTCCTCGCGGGACACGACGTTGACCAGCATCGCGTTGTCCACCTTCATCCGGCTCGTCAACCGCTCCGGCACACCGGCGACCAGCTTGTCGAAGGTCTGCTCGGTCCACACGACCGTGCCCTCGGGCGCCTTCTTGAGCTGCGCCTTGGACTTCTTCCTCCCGGCCGCGACACGCGCCGCCGCCTTGGCCTTGGCCTGCTCGTTCTCGATGACGTGCTCCGGCGCCTGGACCACGACGTACCCCGCGGTGTCGTAGCCGGCACGCCCGGCCCGGCCGGCGATCTGCTGGAACTCCCGCGTCCGCAGCACCCGCTGCCTGTTCCCGTCGAACTTCGCGAGGCCGGTGAAGAGCACCGTGCGGATCGGCACGTTGATGCCGACCCCCAGCGTGTCGGTGCCGCAGATGACCCGCAGCAGCCCGGCCTGGGCGAGCGTCTCGACCAGCCGGCGGTACTTCGGCAGCATGCCCGCGTGGTGGACGCCGATCCCGTTGCGCACCAGCCGCGACAGGGTCTTGCCGAAGCCGGCACCGAAGCGGAACGCACCGATCCGCTCGGCGATCGCGTCCTTGTCGACCTTGGCAGGCGGGTGCCGCAGGAGGTTGGTGGCGTGCTCGACCGCGGCCGCCTGCGTGAAGTGCACGACGTAGACCGGGTCCTGACCCGTGACGACGAGCTCCTCGAGGGTGTCGTCCAGCGGCTCCATCGACCAGCGGAAGCTCAACGGCACGGGGCGCTCGGCGTCGTCGACGACAGCGGTGTCCCGCCCCGTGCGCCGCAACAGGTCCTCGACGAAGAACGAGACGTCACCCAGGGTGGCCGACATCAGCAGGAACTGCGCGTCCACGAGCTCGAGCAGCGGCACCTGCCAGGCCCACCCGCGGTCGCCCTCGGAGTAGAAGTGGAACTCGTCCATCACGACGAGCCCCACGTCGGCCGAGCGGCCCTCGCGCAGCGCGATGTTGGCGAGCACCTCCGCGGTGCAGCAGATGATCGGGGCGTCGGGGTTGACCGCGGCGTCACCGGTGAGCATCCCGACGTTGTCGGCCCCGAAGACCTCGATGAGCGCGAAGAACTTCTCGCTCACCAGCGCCTTGATGGGGGCGGTGTAGAAGCTGACCTCGTCGCGGGCCATCGCTGCCACGTGCGCCCCGATGGCGACCAGCGACTTGCCGGACCCGGTCGGCGTCGCCAGGACCACGTGGTTGCCGCCGAGCAGCTCGATCACGGCCTCGTCCTGGTGCGGGTACAGGTCGAGCCCCTGGTCGCTCACCCAGCCCGAGAAGGCGTCGTACACCGCGTCCGGGTCGGCGCCTGTGGGGACCCTCGTGTCGAGGCGCGCTGCAGCGGGCATGCGTCGATCCAACCACCCGCCGGTCCCAGGCGCGGAGGGGGCGCGCAACCGCCGGCTCGGCGACCAGGACCGTGGGCCCGGGCGGCGGTCACCCCTGCGCCCGCGGGTGGGCCGTCGCGAAGACCTCCCGCAGGTTGTCGACGGTGACCAGCGTGTAGACCTGCGTCGTGGTGACCGACGCGTGGCCGAGCAGCTCCTGCACCACGCGCACGTCTGCGCCACCGTCGAGGAGGTGCGTGGCGAAGGAGTGGCGCAGCGTGTGCGGCGACACCGACGCCGTCACGCCGGCCCGCTCGGCGGCCTTCACCAGCACCGCCCAGGCGCTCTGCCGCGAGAGCCGGCCGCCGCGCGAGTTGAGGAACATCGCCGGCCCCCCGCGGCCGGTCCCGACGAGGTCAGGGCGGGCGCGGGTCAGGTACGCCGCCACGGCCTCGCGGGCGTACCCGCCGACCGGGACGAGCCGCTCCTTGCCGCCCTTGCCGCTCAGCAGGACGGTGCCGTCGACCGGGTCGAGGTCGTCGACGTCGAGGCCGACCGCCTCGGAGATCCGGGCGCCCGTGCCGTAGAGCAGCTCCAGCAGCGCCCGGTCGCGCAGCGCGAGCGGCGTGTCCGGGGCCCCGGCCGCGTCGAGGATCGCCTCGACGTCCGCGAGCGGCAGGGCCTTGGGCAGCCGCTTGGCCGGCGTCGGCGGCTTCACCGCGGCAGCCGGGTCGGCCGCGGCGAGGCCGTCGGACACGGCGAACTTGTGGAAGCCTCGTACGGCCACGACCGTCCGCGCGGCCGACGTCGCGCTCAGCGGCGGGTGTGCCTGGCCGCCCTCTCGCAGGCTCACGAGGAAGGCGGCCACCGTCGCCTCGCTGACCGCGTCGAGGTCGTCGATCCCCTGGGAGGCCAGGAACTCGGCGTAGCGGCCGAGGTCACGGGTGTAGGAGCTGAGCGTGTTGGCGGCGAGGCCGCGCTCGACCGCGAGGTGGTCGAGGTACGTGCGCACGGCCCGGCCCAGCGCCACCCCCGAGGTCATCCGGCGCTCAGCCCAGGACGGTGTCGAGGCCCACCGACTCGATGCCGACCGCCTCGCCGACGGGAGCGTTGGTCAGCTGTCCCGCGTGGGTGTTGAGGCCGAGCGCGAGGCTCCTGTCGTCGCGCAGCGCCTGCTCCCAGCCCTTGTCGGCCAGCGCCACGGCATAGGGCAGCGTCGCGTTCGTGAGCGCGTACGTCGAGGTGTTGGGCACCGCTCCGGGCATGTTGGCCACGCAGTAGAACACCGAGTCGTAGACCTCGTAGGTCGGGTCGTCGTGGGTGGTGGCGTGGGAGTCCTCGAAGCAGCCGCCCTGGTCGATCGCGATGTCGACGAGCACCGAGCCCGGCTTCATCCGCGACACGAGGTCGTTGCTGACCAGCTTCGGCGCGGCCGCGCCCGGGATCAGCACCGCGCCGATCACCATGTCGGCCTCCATGACCTGCTGCTCGATGGCGAGCTTCGACGACGCCAGGCCGTGCACCCGGTTGTTGTAGCGCCAGAACGACATCCGCAGCTTGTCGAGGTCGGTGTCGAGCAGGGTCACGTCGGCGCCCATGCCGAGGGCGATGTTGGCGGCGTTCTGGCCCGACACACCGGCTCCGATGATGACGACCTTGGCGTTGGCGACCCCGCCGACGCCGCCCATCAGCACGCCGCGGCCGCCGTTGGCCTTGAGCAGGGCGTGGGCGCCGACCTGGGGCGCGAGGCAGCCGGCGACCTCCGACATCGGGTAGAGCAGCGGCAGCCCGCCCGAGGGCAGCTGCACGGTCTCGTACGCGATGGCGGTGACCTTGCGCGCCATCAGCTCTTCGGTCAGCGGCTTGTCGGCGGCGAGGTGGAGGTAGGTGAAGAGGGTCTGGCCCTCCCGCATCCGGTCGTACTCCTCGGCGATCGGCTCCTTGACCTTCAGCACCATGTCGGCGGTGCCCCACACGTCGTCGGCCGTGTCGAGCATCGTGGCGCCCGCGGCGACGTACTCCTCGTCGGGGATGAGCGAGCCGGCGCCCGCCGTCGCCTGCACGAACACCTCGTGACCGTGCTGGACCAGCTCGTGCACGCCGATGGGGGTCAGGGCCACGCGGTACTCGCGGTTCTTGACTTCCTTGGGTACGCCGACCTTCATGCCTTGCTCCTAGGGGTCAGGGGGCCACCACGGTGTGGCTCGCCTCACAGCGGGAGCGAGACTACTCCCGGCGGCGCCTACCCCGCCTCCAGGGTGCCGCGCTGCCGGTGCACCTCGTAGGCGAGCACCGCCTGCACCAGCGGACCCTGCCGCACCCGGCCCCCCAGCACGGCGTCGAGCAGGTCGGCCATGGGCACCCAGAAGTGCTCCATCTCGGCCTCCTCGTGGCGCATCTCGAAGTCCCCGCGCGGCGCGTGGGTGAGGCCACGGGCGAGGAAGATCTCGTGCACCTCGTCGGTGATCCCGGCACTGGCGTACGTGCTCAGCAGCGGCCGCCACTGCGCGGCCTCGAGCTCGACCTCCTCGCGCAGCTCGCGCTTCGCCGTCTCCACGGCCGGCTCGTCCCCGGCGTCGCGCAGCCCGGCAGGGAGCTCGACGAACTCGTGCTGGGTGGTGTGGCGGTACTGCCGCAGGCAGATCACCCGCTCCTCCTCGTCGACCGCCAGGACGACGACGGCGCCGGGGTGCTCGAGGCTGAGCCGGGTGAACTGCTCGGAGTGCCCGGGACGGGTGATCCGGTCCTCCCGGAGGGCGACGACCCAGTCGTCGCGGTGCAGGTCGCGGCTGGACACGACCGGCCACGACATCGGCCGGTCGGCGATCGGTGCGGCGGGGCGGTCCTCGTGCGCATCGGGCATGCCTCGAACGCTAGCGAATGGACACGATGAGTACGGTCGCCCCTATGACGTTGTCGACCCTCACCAAGTCCGAAGCCGCCGCGCGGTCCTCGCTCCTCGAGGTCCAGCGCTACGACATCGCCGTCGACATGACCGGCCTGCTCGAGGACGAGGTGTGGTCGTCGGTGAGCACGATGGCCTTCACCTGCTCCGAGCCCGGCGCCACGACCTTCGTCGACGTCGCCATGGACGTCAGGAGCGCGACGCTCAACGGTCAGCCGGTCGACGTCTCCGCGGCCGCCGACGGCCGCCTGCCGCTGCCCCCGCTGTCGGCCGACAACGTCCTGGTCGTCGAGGCCAGCACCACCAACACCGGCACCGGTGAGGGCATCCTCCGCACGGTCGACCCCACCGACAAGCTGGTCTACGTGTGGACCAGCCTCGAGCCCGACGAGGCACGGCGCGTGTGGGCGTGCTTCGACCAGCCCGACCTCAAAGCGCCGCACCGCTTCGTCGTCACCGCCCCCTCGTCGTGGCTGGTGACCTCCAACGGCGCGCCGGAGTCGGTCGAGGACGCCCACGGGGCCGACGCGCGGGTGTGGACCTTCCCCGACACCCCCCGCCTGTCGACGTACGTCGTCGTGGTCAACGCCGGTCCCTTCCACGAGGTGCGCCGGCGGCACGACGGCCACGACCTCGGGTTCTACTGCCGCCAGTCGCTCGCGCCCGTGCTGGAGCGCGACCTCGATGAGCTCGTGACGCTGACCCGGCAGGGCCTGGCCTTCTTCGGGGAGCGCTTCGGCTTCCCGTTCCCCCAGGAGCGCTACGACCAGGTCTTCGTGCCCAACCTCGGCGGTGCGATGGAGAACTGGGGGTGCGTGACCTACGGCGACGGGCAGCTGTTCCGCACTCCCCCGACGCACGCCCAGCGTGCGGTGCGCGCCGAGTTCGTCCTGCACGAGATGGCCCACATGTGGTTCGGCGACCTGGTGACGATGCAGTGGTGGGACGACCTCTGGCTCAACGAGGCCTTCGCGTCGTGGGCGGCCAACTGGGGCATGGCCCGCGCGACCGAGTTCACCGAGCAGTGGGCGACGTTCCTCGCCGCGTCCAAGCGCACCGCGTACGAGATGGACATGAGCCCGGCGCGGCACCCCATCCGCAGCGACGTCCCGGACGTGTCGGCCGCGATGTCCAACTTCGACGCGATCACCTACGTCAAGGGCCAGAGCGTCCTGCACCAGCTCGTCGCCTACATCGGCGAGGAGGCCTTCGTGGAGGGCCTGCGTGACTACTTCAGCCGCTACGCCTACGCCAACACCCGGCTCGACGACCTCATGGACTGCTACTCCCGCGCGGCCGGCCGCGACCTGTCCGCGTGGACGAGGGCGTGGCTCGACGAGGCGGGCACCGACGTCATCTCGCTGGTGGGCGACGAGCTCGTGGTGGAGCCCGCCGACGACCAGGAGCCGCGCCCGCACCGGCTCGACGTCGCCGTGTTCGACACCTCCGGCGAGGACCTCGTCCCCGTGGGCCGCACGTCGCACGAGGTCACGGGCCGGCGGACCCCGGTCGACCTGCCCGCCGGGGGGCTGCGCTTGGTGAACGCCGGTGACCACACCTTCGCCGCGGTGAAGCCCGATCCCGCGTCGCTGACCGCGATGCTCGAGCGGGTGCAGCAGCTGGCGGACCCGCTCGACCGGGCGCTCGTCGCGGCCACGGCGGGGCAGCTCCTGCTGCTCGGCGACGTGGCGCCGCGCGACGTCGCCGCCTCGCTCACCCGTGCGCTGTCCACTGAGACCAGCCCCGCGCTCGTCGAGCCGTTCCTCGCGCAGGCCCTGCAGGTCGCGGACCGCTGGGCGCCCGCCCCGGAGTCCCCCGGCCTGCTCAGCGCCCTGGCCGACGCCGTCGTCGGGCTCGTGGAGCTGCCCGACGCCCGGCAGGCCGCGCTGCGCACGCTCGCCGCGTCGGCGTCCACCGAGGCGCACTGGTCGGTGCTCGAGGCCGCTGCGGAGCAGGCGACCGATCTCGACCTCGCGTGGCGGATGGCCGTGCGGCGCTCCGAGCTCGGTGACTACGACGAGGACGCGGTGGCTCGGCTGCTCGAGTCCGACCCCGACCCCGACGCCGGCATGCGCCGCCTGGCGGTCCTCGCGGCGCACCCGAGCGTGGAGGCCAAGGAGGAGGTGTGGCGGGCGTTCTTCGTCGACTACGCCGTGCCCGCCAGCCGCGAGACGCTCGTGCTCGGCTCGACGTTCTGGCGCCCGCGCCAGGCCGAGCTGCTCGCGCCGTTCGCGCACCGCTACCTCGAGGAGCTGCACACGCTCAAGGGCGGCCTGCTCAACCAGGGCCTGACCATCCGGGCGATGTACCCGCTCGGTGCCGGCGACGAGGACTTCCTCGCCGCCGCGGAGGCAGCCGCCGAGGACACCCGGCTCATGGCCTACGCGCGCAACCAGCTGCGGTCGAACTCGTTCGTGCTCGGCCGCATCCTCCGGGCGCGCCGGCTCTGACCCGGCTCTGACCTGGCTCTGACCCAGGTCCTCGGCCGGGGACGTCAGTCCTCGGCGGCGTCGTCCCGGCGGCGCAGCCCCGACTCGTCGAGCGGGAAGCGCTCGGAGCGCTGCCGCTCGATGGCGGCACCGACGAGACCGGCGAACAGCGGGTGCGGTCGGGTCGGGCGCGAGCGGAGCTCGGGGTGGGCCTGCGTGGCGACGTAGTAGGGGTGCACGTCGGCCGGCAGCTCGACGAACTCCACCAGCCCCAGCTCGGGGTTGACGCCGGAGAACACCAGGCCCGCCCGGGCGAGCGTCTCGCGGTAGGCGTCGTTGAACTCGTAGCGGTGGCGGTGCCGTTCCTCGATGGTGGCCGCGCCGTACGTCGCCCGCACCACGCTGCCCTCGGCCAGGTCGGCCTTCTGCAGGCCCAGCCGCATCGTGCCGCCCAGGTCGCCCGCGCCCTCGACGTACTTCTTCTGCTCCTCGATCGTGGCGATGACCGGCTCGACGGTGTCGGGGTCGAACTCGGTCGACCCCGCCTTCGTCAGCCCGGCGACGTTGCGGGCGTACTCGATCACCATGCACTGCAGCCCCAGGCACAGCCCGAGCGTCGGGATGCCGTGCGTGCGGGTGTAGTGCAGCGCGCCGAGCTTGCCCTCGATGCCGCGCACCCCGAAGCCGCCGGGCACCAGCACCGCGTCGACGTCCGAGAGGTGCCTGGCCGCGCCCGCCTCGGTCTGGCACTCGTCGGAGGCGACCCAGCGGATGTGGACCTTCGCGTCGTGGGCGAAGCCGCCTGCGCGCAGCGCCTCGCTGACGGAGAGGTAGGCGTCGGGCAGGTCGATGTACTTGCCGACCAGCGCGACCGTGACGTCCTCGGTGGGGTGGTGCACGCGGCGGAGCAGGTCGTCCCAGTCGGTCCAGTCGACGTCGCGGAACGGCAGATCGAGGCGGCGCACCACGTAGGCGTCGAGGCCCTCGCGGTGCAGCACCTTGGGGATGTCGTAGATCGACGGGGCGTCCGCGGCGGTGACGACCGCCTCGTCGTCGACGTCGCACATCAGCGCGATCTTGCGCTTGATGCCCTCGGGCAGCTCGCGGTCCGCACGGCACACGATCGCGTCGGGCTGGATGCCGATCGAGCGGAGCGCGGCGACGGAGTGCTGCGTGGGCTTGGTCTTCAGCTCACCGGACGGGCCGATGTAGGGCACCAGCGAGACGTGGATGAAGAAGCAGTTGTCCCGGCCGATCTCGTGGCGGGTCTGCCGCGCCGCCTCGAGGAACGGCAGCGACTCGATGTCGCCGACCGTCCCGCCGACCTCGGTGATCACCACGTCGATGTCGGGCCCGCCCATCGCGAGGATGCGGTCCTTGATCTCGTTGGTGATGTGCGGGATCACCTGCACGGTGTCCCCCAGGTAGTCGCCCCGCCGCTCCTTGGCGATCACCCGGGAGTACACCTGACCGGTGGTGACGTTGGCGACCTGGTTGAGGTCGGTGTCGAGGAACCGCTCGTAGTGACCGATGTCGAGGTCGGTCTCCGCGCCGTCGTTGGTCACGAAGACCTCGCCGTGCTGGAACGGGTTCATCGTGCCGGGATCCACGTTGAGGTAGGGATCCAGCTTCTGCATGGTCACGCGCAGTCCGCGCGCCTTCAGCAGGTTGCCCAGGCTGGAGGCGGTGAGCCCCTTGCCGAGGGAGGAGGCGACGCCCCCGGTCACGAATACGTGCTTGGTCGGCGTACGGCTCTTCACGGACTTCGATCCTACCCGAGGGGGACGGGTCCGTCGGCACCCGCCGCACCGAAGGCGCCGCCCTGGGTGCTGAGCGAGCGCTGCAGGAGGAGCGTCGTGGCGATCCGGCCGGCCACGGTGTCGACGCCGTCGAGGGTGGCCACGCCCGCGGTGGCCGGGTCGGCCCGGAAGCGGGTCAGCTGCCCGGACCGGCCGTCCTGGGTCGTCCCGGCGACGACCACCCCGAGGGCCTGGGCGCCGAGGCCCTGGGCGAGTCCGGCGAGGATCGCGTCGGACCCCTCGTCACCGGCGTCGGTCCCGAGGACCACCAGCACGAGCGGCGAGCGCTGCGGCACCTCGTGGGGTCCGGCGACCAGGCCGGCGCCGGTGACCGCGTCGAGCACGGCGCGGGCCTTGCCGTTGACCTCCTGGCCCTCGGGCTCCTTCGTGGCGATCGCGAGGCCGAGCAGCTGCCCGGCCCGGTCGTACGTCGACGCGTCGGGGGCGACGTCGCCGTCGGCCTGCTGGGTGAGCAGCTGGCTGCCGAGCGTGTCGACCAGCGACTTCTGGCCGGGGTCCACGATGTCCTCGGTGAGGTCGTAGCGAGCGCTGACGGTCCCGCCCGCGGCCTCGACCTGCCCGGCGAGCGCCGTGACGACCTGCTCGTCGGCGCCGGGGACCGTCACGAGGGCGACGGAGCGCTCGGCGAGCCGGTCCGCGACGACCGACGGGCCGAGGGTGGAGACGAAGCTCTCGGTGTAGTCGGTGCCCGAGCGGTCCTCGGCGGGCGGAGCGTCGGTGTCGCTCCGGGAGGTCGCGACCGTCGCTCCGACGTCGGAGAGCGGACCGCCGCCGAGCACGATCCCGGCGGCCAGCGCGAGGAAGACGGCGACGATGGTCAGGACGTGGTGGCGCAGGGTGATCACGGGAGGATTCCTCGGACGTTGTCGATCAGGTCGGACGTGGTGCGGGTGACGGCCGGCGAGGCCTCGTCGACCCACTGCTGGCCGACCGGGGTCACGCTGACGGCCGCCGCGAGGGTGAGCACGCCCGCCGCGAGCGCGCCGGCCAGGTGGCGCGGGCGCACCGCGCCGTCGTACAGGCGCGGCACGGCGGCGGCGTCGACGAGGTCGGGGCCGAGCTTGAGGCGGGTCAGGAACGTGCTGGCGAGGCCGGCGCGGCGTCGGTCGAGGAACTCGTGGAGGGTCGCGTGCATCCCGACGCCGACGATCAGGGACGCCTCGCGCGCCGAGGCGAGCAGCAGGGCGGCGTCCTCGGTGGTCGCGGTGGTCTCGAAGCGCAGGGGACGGATGCCGAGCCGCTCGAACTGCTCGGTGGCGCTGCGGGGGGCGCCGCGCTCGACGAGGACGACCACGTCGCGTGCCTTGCGCAGCACCGACGCGGCCGGCAGGTCGTCGGTGCCCCCGGTCACGACGACCACGTCGGGCCGGTGCCCGGCGCCGGCGAGGGCGTCGGCTCCCCGGTCGACGCCGACGAGCACCGGACGCTGCTCGCGGACGAACGCCTTGATGCCGCGCAGCTCCTGCTCCCAGCCGTGGGAGCGCACCGCCACGACGACCGGTCGACCGGCCATCTCGGTGGCGATCTGCGGCACCCCGTGCCCGTGCAGCAGCAGGTCCTGCTCGCGCCGGAGGAACTCGGTGCTGTTGTGGGTGAAGCTCTCGAGCTGGGCGGCGAGGCCGGAGCGCGCCTTGTCCATCTCGGAGCGGACCAGGTCGGGTGTGAGCTCGCGGGCTGGCGCGACCAGCGTGTCCCCCGCATGCACCACTCCCCCGTCGATGCGGAGGCGGGTGCCGTCCTTGACCCGGTCGAAGATCTCGGGGCCGGCGCTGTCGACGACGACGACACCCGCGTCGACGAGGAGCCGTGGCCCCAGGTTGGGGTACCGGCCCGAGATCATCGGGCCGGCGTTGACCACCGCGACGACGCCGGCGTCGACGAGCGCCTGGGCGGTGTCGCGGTCCATGTCGAGGTGGTCGAGGACCGCGACGTCACCGGCGCGCACACGACCGAGGACGCTGGCCGTGCGGCGGTGGATCCGGGCGGGGCCCTGGACGCCGGGGCGGCCGGGGGCTGGGCGGGAGCGGACTGCGAACTTCATGACCGCGCCATGGTCTCAGCCGCGACCCCGCCCCTCGGGGAGGCACGCCCGCTCGGGCGCGGCGGCGTCGAGCAGCTCCCGGGCGTGCGCCCGGGCGCTGTCGGAGTCCTCGACGCCGGCCAGCATCCGTGACAGCTCGCGCTCGCGGTCCTCCTCGGACAGGGCGACCAGCCCGGAGGTGGTCACCGAACCGTCGCTCGCCTTGTGGACCACGACGTGGCGGTCGGCGTACGCCGCGACCTGCGGCAGGTGGGTCACGACCAGGACCTGGGAGGTGCGGGCCAGCGCGGCCAGCCGCCGGCCGACCTCGATCGCCGCCCTGCCGCCGACACCGGCGTCGACCTCGTCGAACACGAACGTCGGCACCGACCCGGTCTCGGCCAGCGACACCTCGAGCGCGAGCATCACCCGCGAGAGCTCGCCGCCCGACGCGCCCTTGTGCAGCGGCCGCGGGTCGGCGCCCGTGTTGGCGGCGAGGAGGAGCTCCACGTCGTCGACGCCGTGCGCGCTCGCCCGGACCCAGCGGCCTTCGACGAGCAGCTGCGGACCCGCCGGCACCTCCGGGGCCGGGGCCTCCTGCTGGGTCACCGCGACCGTGACGACGGCGTGGGGCATCGCGAGGGAGGTGAGCTCGTCGCTGACGGCTGCGCCGAGCCGCTCCGCGGCCGCAGCGCGCTGCCGCGACAAGGTCGACGCCAGGTCACCCAGCTCGGCCCGCAGCCGGTCGCGCCGCGCCTGGAGCTCGCTGATCCGGCCGTCGGTGTCCTCGAGGTCGAGCAAACGCTTGGCGCCCTCCTCGGCCCAGGCGAGCACCTCGTCGATCGTCTCGCCGTACTTCCGGGTCAGCGCGGTGAGCGCCGCCCGCCGCTCCGACACGGCCGCCAGGCGGGCCGGGTCGGTCTCCAGCGAGGCGGCGTAGGAGGCCACGTCGCCGGCCACGTCGACGAGCAGGTGGCCGAGCTCGGCGAGCCGGTCGGCGAGCTCGCCGGCCGTGGCGTCGTGCTCGCGCACGCCCTCGAGGGCCTGGCGGGCGGCACTGGTGGTGCCCAGCGCGTCGGTCGCGCCGTCCTCGCTCGACAGGGCCTCGCGCGCGGTCTCGGCGGCGCTGCGGAGCGTGTCGGCGAACCCGAGCCGGGTCTCCTCCGCGGCGAGCTCGGCGTCCTCGCCCGGTCGCGGGTCGACCGCCTCGACCTCGCCGAGCCCGAACCTGAGCTGGTCGGCCTCGCGCGCCCGCTCGCGCGCCGAGCCCACGACCTCGGCGAGCGTGCGCTCGGTCGCGGCCAGCTCGGCCCACCGGTGGCCGTAGGCCGCCGCCGTCTCGGCGAGCGCCGCGCCACCGAAGCGGTCCAGGGCGGCGCGCTGCGCCCCGGGCCTGAGCAGCCGGTGCTGGTCCGACTGGCCGTGCACCGCCACGAGCGGCTCGGCCACCTCGGCCAGCGTGGTCACCGGCACCGACGCCCCGCCGACCCACGCGCGCGAGCGGCCCTGCGCCGCCACGTTGCGCGCCAGCACGACGCCGCCGTCCTCGACCTCGCCCCCGGCCCGCTCGACCGCCTCCCGGAACCCGGTGAGGGAGCCGGTCGCCACCACGCCCTCGACCCGCGCCTGCCGGGCGCCCGAGCGCACGGCACCCGAGTCGGCCCGGCCGCCGAGCAACAGGCCCAACGCGGTGACGACCATCGTCTTGCCCGCGCCGGTCTCGCCGGTGATCACGGTGAGGCCGGGCCCGAGCTCCAGCGTGGACGACTCGATGACGCCGAGCTGGCTGATGCGCAGCTCCTCAAGCATCGCTCTCCCCTCCGTCGCGGCGCCGGCGCTCGGCGGCGCCCCGCCAGCCTTCGACCGGCAGGTCGAACTTCGCGACCAGGCGGTCGGTGAACGGCGCCTGCTGCAGGCGCGCGAGCCGCACCGGACGGGCCCCGCGGCGCACCTCGATGCGCGCGCCGGGCGGGAGGTCGACCGTACGGCGGCCGTCGCACCAGAGCACGCCGGACCCCTCGGTGTTGGACAGCACCTCGACGGCGAGCACCGAGGTCGGGGCCACCACCATCGGCCGCGCGAACAGCGCGTGCGCACTCAGCGGCACCATCAGCAGCGCCTCGACCTCGGGCCACACGACCGGTCCGCCGGCACTGAAGTTGTAGGCGGTCGAGCCCGTCGGGGTCGCGCACACGACGCCGTCGCAGCCCCACCTCGAGAGCGGACGGCCGTCGACCTCCACGACCACCTCGAGCATCCGCTCGCGGGCGGCCTTCTCCACGCTCGCCTCGTTGAGCGCGAAGGTCGCGAACTTCTCGTCGTTGCCGACCAGCACCCGCACGTCCAGGGTCAGCCGGTCCTCGGCGGTGTAGTCGCGGTCGACGATCGAGCTGATCGTGGAGTCCACGTGGTCCTGCTCGGCCTCGGCCAGGAACCCGACGTGGCCCAGGTTCACGCCCAGCAGCGGGGTGCTGGTCTCGCGCGTCAGCTCCGCGGCACGCAGGATCGACCCGTCGCCGCCGATGACCAGCACCAGCTCGCAACCCTCCCCGGGGGCGTCGTCGTGCCGGGTGACCTCCAGGAGCCCGTCGCACGGCTCGAGGCCGAGGTCGGCCGCCTCGTCCTCGAGCAGCCGGACGGCGATGCCCTGGGTGGTGAGTGCCTGCACGCAGGCCTGCGCGACGTCACGTGCGTCCGCCCGACCGGTGTGCGCGAGCACGAGGACGCGCCGCGGGGGGCTCTGGGTGGTCACTGCTCCACCCTCTCACCCGCCACCCCCAGCGAGGCGGCGCGCTCGACCTCGGCGCGCACGTCTGCCGCCCCGATGTGCGCCGGGCCGCGGCGCAGCAGCAGGAAGAACTCCACGTTGCCGGAGGGTCCCGGGAGCGGGCTCACCGTCACCGCCACCGCGCCCCAGCCGCGCTGGGCGGCGAGCTCAGCCACCGTCGTGACGGCCTCGGCGCGCAGGCCCAGGTCGCGCACGACACCGCCCTTCCCGACCCGGTCCTTGCCGACCTCGAACTGCGGCTTCACCATCAGCGCCAGCTCGCCGTCGGGGCGGGTCACCGACAGCAGGGGGTCGAGCACCAGGGCCAGGGAGATGAACGAGAGGTCGCCGACCACCAGGTCCACGGGCTCCCCCACGACGTCGAGGGTGAGCTCGCGGATGTTGGTCCGGTCGTGCACCTGCACCCGGTCGTCGCTCTGCAGCGACCATGCGAGCTGTCCGTAGCCGACGTCGACGGCGACGACCTCGCGCGCACCGGCCCGCAGCAGCACGTCGGTGAACCCGCCCGTCGACGCGCCGGCATCGAGGCAGCGCTTGCCCTCGACGCGCAGGCCGTGGGCGGCGAAGGCCTCGAGGGCGCCGGCGAGCTTGTGCCCGCCGCGCGACACGTAGTCCACCGTCGTCGGGTCCTCGCGCACCACGATGGCCACGTCGGTCGTGACCCCGGTCGCCGGCTTGGTCGCCGGTGCGCCCGAGACGCTCACCCTGCCGGCCGCCACCAGCTCGCTGGCGTGCTCGCGCGAGCGCGCGAGGCCACGGCGGACGAGCTCCTGGTCCAGGCGCAGTCGTCTCGGCGGCACGACGGCTCAGGCGTCCCGGTCGGCGCCCGACCCCGGGCGCGCCGCGTCGGGGCGGGCGTCGAGCGCGCGCCGCAGCTCCTCGTGGGCCCGCTCGAACACCGCGACGTGGTCGCCGACCGGCGCGTCGACGACGGACGTGACGTCGGCGAGCACCCGGTCCACCGCCTCGACGCCCGTGGGCTCGTGGTCGATCGCGCGGGGACCGGAGCCGCCCACGGTGTCGGCCGCGCCCGCACCGGCGGCGGCAGCCCCCCCGGAACCGACGGGGCCCGCCCCCTCGGCGTACGTCGGCTCGTCGCGGTCGTCCATGGCGGCGAGCCTACTCGGCGCCCAACGTCCGCACCGGTGCGGGCGGAGTCGTGTCGGAGACGTCGGCCGGCGTCCCGGTGGTGTCGAGGTGCAGCCAGCACGCGGTCACCGCGACCCGCCACCAGTCGGCGTCGTCGCCGTCACCGGTGACGTGAAGGCGGCCCGTCTCGACCCTTCCGTTCCACCCACCGAGCCGGACGTCGCGGTCGACGACCGTGGGGACCGGGTGCGGCTCGAAGAGCCCCTCGAGCGTCGGCGACAGGTGGGTCGGCCTCAGCCCGGGAGTGGCCGCGGCGAGCTCCTCCAGCCACGTCACTCCGGTGAGCACGAGCAGCGACGGGATCCCGACCGCGTGCGCGCCCTGGATGTCGGTGTCGAGGCGGTCGCCGACCATGATCGGCCGCTCGCCGCCGACGCGCCGGACCGTCTCCTCCATGAGGGGCCGCTCCGGCTTGCCGGCGACCGTGGCCGCGACGCCGGCGAAGCCGGTGATCGCCCGGACGAGCACACCGTGGCCCGGCGCGAGGCCGTCGGGCGTCGGTACCGTGAAGTCTGCGTTGCTGGCCACGTAGGGCAACCCGTTGCGCACGAGCGTCGCCACCCGCATGATGTCGCGCCACCGGACGTCGGGGCCGTAGCCGCTCGCCACCGCGACAGCACCGTCGGCGTCCGTGACCGGTTCGAGGCCCGCGTCGACGAGCGCGACCCGCAGCCCTTCGCCACCGAGCACGAGCACCCTCGCGCCTGTGCCGTGCTGCTCGGCGAGCAGGCGGGCGGCGGCTTGTGCCGACGTCACCACGTCGCTCGCCGTCGCCTCGACGCCCACGCCGCGGAGCTTTCGCGCCACCTGGTCAGGGGTGCGTGAGGCGTTGTTGGTCACGAACGCGACGTGCCGGCCGGTGCGCCGGATGCGGTCGATGCGCTCACCCACGCCGTCGACGGCGTGACCGCCGACGTAGACGACCCCGTCGAGGTCGAACATGACCAGGTCGTGCGCCTGCACGAGAGGGGTCGTGGACTCCTCGAGCATGCTCCACCCCTTCCCGGACCGTGACGAGCGTCCCCCTACGATGCTCCGATGGACTCCACCGTCGTGCCGCCCTACGTGGCGAAGCCGCTGGAGCTCCTCCCGTTCCGCGCGCTGATGCTCGCTCCGGCGCGCGTGGGTGACCCGGCTTCCGCCCGGGCCCTGGCGCGACCCTATCGCGACGTCGCCGCGCGGCTGACGCAGTGGATCGAGCGCGGCCTCGCGAGCGCGGACAGCGCGCCTGCCCTCTACCTGCACGAGTACACGTCCGGCGGGCTGACGGTGCGTGGTCTCGTCGGCGCGCTGCGGGTGTCGGCGCGCGCGGAGACCCTCGCTGACCGAGCGGTGTGGCCACACGAGGCGATCCATCCGGAGCAGGCCGGCGAGCTCGCCGACCGGATGCTCCAGATGGAGCTGAACCCGGCGCCGATCCTGCTCGTGCACGACGGACCGCAGGGCCTCCGCGACATCGTCGCGCAGGTGGCTCGCACGGCGCCGGACTGGCGCTTCCTCGACCGCACCGGTCAGCGACAGCGCATCTGGGCGATCCGCGACGACGCGCTGATCGCCACGGTCTGCGACCTGCTGGCCCAGACCCGCTGCCTGCTCGCCGACGGGCACCACCGCTACGCCGCCTACCTGCGCCTGCAGCAGCAGCACCCGGGCACCGCCTGGGACGCCGGTCTCGCAATGCTGGTCGACCAGCGCGACACACCGCTCTTCCTCGGCGCGATCCACCGCACGCTGCCCGGCACCTCCGTCGACGACCTGACGTCGGCGGCGGAGGGGGCGGGCGCGGTCGTGGCGGCGCAGGACCGCCACGAGGCGTTGAACGCGCTCGACAGCACGCACCTCGTGATCACCGACGGCGACACCTGGCGCACCGTGGAACCGCTCGAGCTGGAGCGCGAGGCCGCCGTGTCCTGGCTCCATCACCGGGTCCTGGCCGGTCTCGCCGTGCCGGTCACCCGCATCCAGCACCACCACAGCGTCGAGGAGGCGCTCGAGGCTGCGTCGCCCACCGCGCCGGCGGTGCTCCTGCCCAGCCCCGACTTCGAGCAGGTGCGCGCACTCGTCGAGTCCGGCGGGCTGCTGCCCGAGAAGGCCACGTCTTTCCAGCCCAAGCCGAGCCTGGGCGTCATGATGCGGCCGATGAACGACGCATGATCCTCGCGGCGGTCGCCTCGACCTCGACGCGGGAGCGAGTCGCTCCGCCCGCCTGGTAGAAGCGACAGCGCACGGCGCCGGTCACCTCCACCAGGTCCCCCGCGCGCCAGGTGGCGATGCTGCGACGCAGCCGGGGGGCCCAGGCGGTGCAGGGCACCGAGTCCACCCTGCGTGCCGCGGAACGACTGGCCGGCCCGCCTGCGCGTGGGTCCGCCGGTCCCTTCGCCGCGGCGCCACGCGGCACCGAGATCCGGAACGTCACGAGCGTGTCGCCGCTCGGCAGCTCGACCGTCGTCGGCTCGCCGCTGATCCGGCCCACTAGTCGTACCTCGTTGGCGACGACGTCGCCATCGTCGTCTCTGCTGTTCTGTGTCTTCGTCACAGTGCACCTCCTGCGACGACCCTCGTCGTCAGGTGCGACAGCAGCGCCGGCGACGGCACGGCGGCTGTGGAGGACGCCGGCAGACGGGGCCCTGTGGACGGCTGATGGCCATGGACCACCAACGGATGGTCACGGAAATGCAGAAGTGGGGCCACCCGAAGGTGACCCCACTTCCAC
>NZ_JAFMSW010000001.1:2181578-3151795 GCF_017916385.1 Nocardioides xinjiangensis | reverse complement strand
AGAGCCACATCCCCTGACAAGAACAAAACTGACAATTGTCAGAATCATCGTCAAAGAAACCGCGACACCACACCCAGCCCCACCCACAAAGAGCAGAACCAAAACATGACGTCAACGGGGCATAACAAACTAATTCGTCGACTAATCAAACACACTGTTGAGTTCTCAAACATCAGACGCACCCACATCGCGGTCCGGTGTGGACCTCGGTTGCGTGAGGCAACTGGTCAAACTTAGCGAGCGGCTTTCTGGCGAGGCAAATCCTCGGCTGTTCCGCTCCGACCCACTGGTGTCACCGTGACCGATGACCGCTTCGGGTTGTCCTGCCCGGGGCCGGGAGCCCGACCTGACCGGTCTTGCTCCCCGCCGCTCCCTGGCGACAGGAGAAACATTAACCAGCCCCGGCGCCGCCACGCAAATCGAAACCGTGTGACCGCGCGCACATCTGCGTTTGCGCAGGTCAGAGGCCTGTTGTGGCAGAAGGGGCCGCTGGGATCCCGCTGGAGGACGTCCTCACGGCACCCGTCGAGCCGGTCGCCTCACCCCACCTGGACGCCGGCGAACTTCTTCTTCCCGCGCCGCAGCACGAGCCACGAGCCGGCGAGCAGGTCGTCGCCGGTCGGTCGGAGCTCGGGGTCCTCCACGCGCACGTTGTTCAGGTAGGCGCCGCCCTCGGCCACCGTCCGCCGAGCCTCGCCCTTGCTCGTGGCGAGACCAGCGGCGACGAGCAGGTCGACGATGCCCGGCAGCTCACCCGCCGGCACCGTCGTCCCTCCGGCCTCCCCCAGCGCCGAGGCGAGCGTGTCGGGCTTGAGGGCGGCGAGGTCTCCTCCGCCGAAGAGCGCGGCTGCGGCGGCCTTCGCCTGCTCGACCTCCTCCGGCCCGTGCACCAGGGCGGTCACCTCGTCGGCCAGTCGCTTCTGCCCGGCGCGCAGGAACGGCTTCTCGGCCGTCTGCTGCTCGAGGTCCTCGATCTCGTCGCGGCCGAGGAAGGTGAACACCCGGAGCAGCTCGCCGACCTTCTCGTCCTCCACGTTGAGCCAGAACTGGTGGAAGGCGTAGGGCGACAGCATCTCCGGGTCGAGCCACAGCGCGCCGCCCTCGGTCTTGCCGTACTTGGTGCCGTCGGACTTGGTGAGCAGCGGCGTCGCCAGCGCGTGGACGTGGGCGCCGTCGGTGCGGCGGATCAGCTCCACGCCGGCGGTCAGGTTGCCCCACTGGTCGGAGCCACCGAACTGCAGCGTGATGCCGTGCTGCCGGTGGAGCTCGAGGAAGTCCATCGACTGCAGCAGCACGTAGGAGAACTCGGTGTAGCTGATGCCCGACTCGAGCCGACGCCTGACGGTGTCGCGGGCCAGCATCCGGTTGACCGGGAAGTGCTTGCCGATGTCGCGCAGGAAGTCGATGGTCGACAGCGAGGCGGTCCAGTCGTAGTTGTTGACCATGGTCGCGGCGTTGGGGCCGTCGAACGACAGGAACGGCTCGATCTGCCCGCGCACCCGCTCGACCCACTCCTTGACCGTGTCGAGGGAGTTCAGCGTGCGCTCCCCGGAGTCACGCGGGTCGCCGATCATGCCGGTGGCCCCGCCGACGAGCGCGTACGGCGTGTGTCCGGCGTCCTGCAGCCGCTTGGCCGTCAGCACCTGCACGAGGTGGCCCATGTGGAGGCTCGGCGCCGTCGGGTCGAAGCCGACGTAGAACTTGACGCTCCCCTCGCCCAGCGCCGCGCGGAGCGCGTCGCGGTCGGTGGAGTGGGCGACGAGGCCGCGCCACTCCAGCTCGTCGAGGACATTGGGGGTCGTCACGTCGGTTCCTTCGATGGGGGCAGGTTGGTGGACGGGCACTAGCCTAGGGCGCGGACGCGGGAGGTTCGGCACGTGATCGCAGGCAGGTACAGGCTCGAGCGGGAGATCGGCCGCGGCGGCTCCGGCACGGTGCACCTGGCGGTCGACGAGGTGCTGGGGCGTCCGGTGGCGATCAAGCGCATCGGGCTGTTGCCGGGCTCCGACGACGTCGAGCTCGAGCGGGCTGAGCGCGAGGCTCGGCTGGCGGCGGCGCTCAACCACCCGCACGTCGTCTCCGTGTTCGACCTCGTCGACGAGCAGGGCGTGCGGTGGCTCGTCATGGAGTACGTCGACGGGCAGACGCTGGGCGAGCGGGTCCGGGCCCCGGGCCCGTTGGAGCCGGCCGAGGCGGCGATGCTGCTGGCGCAGACCGCCGACGCGCTGGTCGAGGCGCACGCGCGCGGCATCGTCCACCGCGACGTCAAGCCGAGCAACATCATGATCGCGGGGGGCGCGGCCAAGCTCAACGACTTCGGGATCGCCCGCTCCGCCGACGACCCGTCGCTCACCCAGACCGGGCTGGTGACGGGGTCGCCCGCCTACCTCGCGCCCGAGGTCGCCTCGGGCTCGTCCGCGACGCCCGCCAGCGACGTCTGGTCGTTGGGCGCGACGCTCTACCACGCGGTCACGGGGAGGCCGCCGTACGACGTCGGCGACAACCTCATCGGCGCGCTCTACAAGATCGTCCACGAGGACCCGCCCCGGCTCCCCGACGAGCACCCGGTGGCCGGGCTGCTCAGCGTCATGATGAACCGCGACGCCGACGCCCGGTGGCCGATGCCGCGGGTCCGCGACGAGCTCGCGCGGGTCGCGCGAGGCGAGCGTTCGGCCGTGGTCCCGGCTGCCGCCCCGACAGCGCGCCGGGCGACCGGCGTCCTGTCCCCTGCCGAGGTCGCACCCACCACCGCCGGGGCGCGACGCTCCGGGCCGCGCCGCTCCGGGACGCGCTGGGGCTGGATCGTCGCGGCGGCGGCGATGGCGGTGGCGGCCGTCGTGGCGGCGTACGTGCTCGCCGGGCGCGGCACCCCCGAGGCGCTGGCCGACGACGACGGCGGCACGCCGCAGACCACGACCCCGTCCGAGACGTCCGGGACGTCGAGCGCCACCGGCAGCGCCTCGCCGCCGGTCACCGCCCAGGACACGCGCGAGGAGATGGACGCCTTCATCGCGTCCTACCTCGCGACGGTCACGACCGACCCGCGAGCGGGCTTCGAGCAGCTGACCCCCGAGTTCCAGGAGGCGAGCGGGGGCTACGAGGGCTACCTGGGCTGGTGGGGTCGGGTCCGCTCGGCGTCGCTGGCCGAGGTGCGGAGCGACCCCTCCGACCTCACCGTCGGGTACACCGTCGACTACGTCATGAAGTCGGGCGAGCGCAGCACCCAGCAGGTGCGCCTCCAGCTCGAGCGGCGCGACGACCGGCTCCTCATCGCCGGTGAGGGCTAGTCACCGGCGGGCGTCCGCCCCGGCGCCGGGGGGTACTGGTCCCCACGGGTGAGGACGTTCTCCCGCAGGTGACTAGCCTGAGGAACCACGGAAGGAGTGGGACGTGATCGCAGGTAGGTACCGGCTGGAGCGCGAGATCGGGCGAGGCGGGGCCGGCGTGGTCCACCTCGCCCACGACGAGGTGCTCGGCCGACGCGTGGCGATCAAGCGCATCGGCCTGCTGGCCGGGACCACCAAGGACGACATCGCGCGCGCCGAGCGTGAGGCCCGACTCGCGGCCGGCATCAACCACGCTCACGTCGTGTCGATCTTCGACCTCGTCAAGGACGAGGACTGCTACTGGCTCGTGATGGAGCACGTGGAGGGCCACAGCCTGGCCCAGCTGGTCGCCTCCGAGGGCCCGATGGACCCCCGGCGGGCCGCCGGGATCCTGGCGCAGGCCGCCGACGCCCTCGTCCAGGCCGGCACGGCGGGCATCGTCCACCGCGACGTCAAGCCCTCCAACATCATGGTCGGCGCCGACGACCACACGAAGCTGGCCGACTTCGGCATCGCGCGCGCGGTGGGCGACGCCACGCTGACGCACACCGGCCTGGTGACGGGCTCCCCCGCCTACCTCGCCCCTGAGGTCGCGTCGGGACAGCCGGCCACCTCGGCCAGCGACGTGTGGTCGCTCGGCGCGACGCTCTATCACGCGGTCGTCGGCGAGCCGCCGTACGCCGTGGGCGACAACGTCCTCGGTGGCCTCTACAAGATCGTGAACGACGAGCCGCCGCGGCTGCCCGCCGACCACCCCGCGGCCGGCCTGCTGGCCGTGATGATGGTGAAGGACCCCGGCCAGCGCTGGACCGTCCGGCAGGTCCGTGACGACCTGCGGCTCATCGCGCGCGGGCGGCCCAGCACCGCCCTCGCGGCCTCCCCCCGCGGCGAGACGGACGACGACCGCACGGACCCCGGGACGCGGACGATGCCCGTCGCCGCCGCCGGTGCCCTGCCGGCCGCGGCTGCCGCCGCCCCTGCCGCCGCCTCTGCCGCAGCCGCTCCTGCCCCGCCGCCCGCCCCGTCCCGTGACACCACCCCGCCTCCGGAGCCGGCGCGATCGCGCCGGCTGCCGCTCGGCTGGGTGGCGGCGGTGCTCGCCCTGGTGCTCGTCGCCGGGATCGGCGCGTGGCTGCTCTGGCCGGGTGACGGCGAGCGGCCCGCAGGCGGCACCGGCGATGCGGCATCGGAGCAGTCGTCCCCGTCGGGCGAGCCGACGGAGTCCGAGGACCCGACCGCGACGACGGAACCGTCGGAGACCGAGGAGCCGACGGAGGAGCCGACGGAGGAGCCGACCGAGGAGCCGACGACCACCAGCCCGCCCGCGACGGGTGCCACCGCGGCGTCGATGCAGGCCTTCGTGCGCGACTACTTCGCGACGGTCACCTCGGACCCGGAGACCACCTTCGCCATGCTCACCCCTGAGTTCCAGGCCGCCAGCGGCGGCTACGGGCGGTACGCGGGGTTCTGGAGCACCATCACCTCCGCGACCCCGAGCGGCATCCGGGCCGATCCCCGCACGATGACGGTGTCCTACACGATCGTGTTCGTCACCACGGACGGCCGGACCAGCACCGAGCAGGGCCGGCTGCAGCTCGCCCAGGACGGCGACCGGTACCTCATCGCGGACGAGGGCTGACCCGTAGGGCGGGTGGGGCTCGAACCCACGACCCAAGGATTATGAGTCCTCTGCTCTGACCGACTGAGCTACCGCCCCTCGGGGCGCACCCTAAGCGATCGCGGATCGCCGCCGGGCGGGCCCCCGGCGTCATGGGGCCCCGGCGTCATACGAACCGGACGCCATAGGTGCGGCTTCGTATGACGCCCGCCGCCGGCCCGGCCCAGCGTCATACGAACCGGACGCCATAAGTGCGGCTTCGTATGACGCCCACCGCCGGCCCGGCCCAGCGTCATACGAACCGGACGCCATAAGTGCGGCTTCGTATGACGCCCACCGCCGGCCGGGCCCAGCGTCATACGAACCGGACGCCATGGGTGCGGGTTCGTATGACGCCCACCGCCGGCCGGGCCCAGCGTCATACGAACCGGAGGTCATGGGTGCGGGTTCTTATGACGCCCACCGCCGGCCGGGCCCAGCGTCATACGAACCGGACGCCATGGGTGCGGCTTCGTATGACGCCCGCCGCCGCCGGGCCCCAGCGTCATACGAGCCGGAGGTCATAGGTGCGGCTTCGTATGACGCCCGCCGCCGCCGGGCCCCAGCGTCATACGAACCGGACGCCATGGGTGCGGCTTCGTATGACGCCCGCCGGGGCCGACGTCCGCGGCCGCGGCGGCAAGACCGGGCGTCACTGCCAGAACCGCGGTCGCCCTCACCGAGATCCGGCGTTCGGCTTCGCGCCCGGGCGCGCACGTGGGACAGTGTGCCGTCTCGGTGGCTCGGGTATGGGAGGACCTCGGTGGCCAGGAACGCCTCACAACTGCTGTCCCCTGCGCAACGTCACCTGGTGACGCGCTTCGGCTACGGGGTTGACGGCACCCTCGCCCGGGACGTACGCCGAGCCGGCGGCGCGAAGGCGTGGTTCGAGCAGCAGCTCACCCGCCCCGGCTCGTTCAACGACCGCGACGCCGACGCGGTGCGCCGGTGGTGGCCCGACCTGGACCGCACGCCCGCGGACCTCTGGCAGCGACAGGTCCAGGAGATCCGCGGCGGCTGGCAGGTCATGGAGGACTACGGCCGCTGGCTGCTCGTGCGGCGCATCCGCACGCGACGCCCGGTGCTGGAGAAGATGACCGAGTTCTGGGAGGCGATGCTGCACGTGCCGGTGAGCGGCGACGCGCAGTTCACGTGGCGCGTGGACTACGGCGACACCGTCCGCCGCCACGCGCTCGGCCGCTTCGACCAGCTGCTGGCCGCGACCACCACCCACCCCGCGATGCTGATCTTCCTGTCGGCTGCCACCTCCACCAAGCGCGCACCCAACGAGAACCTCGGGCGCGAGCTGCTCGAGCTGCACACGCTCGGCACCGGCAGCTACGACGAGGACGACGTCAAGGCGTCGGCGCGGATCCTCACCGGCTGGCACGTGGACCTGTGGAAGACGTGGAAGGCCTCCTACGTCGAGGAGGACCACTGGACGGGCAAGGTCCGGGTGCGCGGCTTCGAGCACGACAACCGCGAGGCCGACGGTCGCGAGATGACCAGGCAGTACCTCCGCTACCTCGCCCACCACCCCGACACCGCCCGCCATGTCTGCGAGCGGCTCGCGACGAAGTTCGTGCGCGACGACCCGCCGCAGGCGCTGGTGAAGCGGCTCGCGAAGGTCTACCTGGAGAACGACACCGCGATCGTCCCGGTGCTCCGGGCCCTGGTCGCCAGCAAGGAGTTCCGTGCCTCGGCCGGCGACAAGCTGCGCGACCCGGGCGAGGACGTCGTGGCGACCTACCGCGCGCTGGGGGTCGAGGTGCGCCGGCCGAGCCGCAACGACTCCGGCGCCAACGCGATCCTCTGGCAGGCCTCGGGACTCGGGCTGTCGCCGCACGCGTGGCCGCGGCCCGACGGGACGCCCGTCAGCGACGACGTGTGGGCCTCGCCCTCACGCGCGCTCGGCTCGATGAGCATGCACTGGTCGATGGCCGGCGGCTGGTGGCCGTCGGAGGGGCTGCGCTACCGGACGCCGAGCGCGTGGGTGCCGAAGAAGCCGATCCGGTTCGCGGACCTCGTCGACGAGGTGAGCCGCGACCTGCTCCACCGTCCGGCGTCCAGGCGGCTCGTCGAGACCGCGTGCCTGGCCACCGGCTGCCGGGCCAAGGAGAAGATCGACCGTGAGCACGGTCTCTACGAATGGGGCTTCCCGCGCCTCCTGGCCGCCGTCCTCGACTCCCCCGACCACCTGGCGTGCTGACATGACACCTCCTGAGACCCCCACCCGCTCCTGCGGCTGCCCCGACTACGACGAGGCCCGCCTGGCGCTCAGCCGCCGACGGCTCGTCGGCACCGCCCTGGCCGGCGGCGCCGTCGCGCTCGGCCCCTCGCTGACCGGCGCGGGCCCCCGGGCGTACGCCGTGACGGGCCGCTCCGCAGCCACCCTGGCGCCGGGCGGCTCGGTGCTCGTGCTGCTGTCGCTGCGCGGCGCCGCCGACGGCCTGTCGCTCGTCGTGCCGCACGCCGACCCCGTCTACTACGCCGCCCGCCCCCGGCTGGGCATCCCGGCGTCGTCCCTGCTCGCGCCCGACGCGATGTTCGGCCTGCACCCGGCGCTCGCTCCGCTGCTGCCGATGTGGAACGCCGGCGCCCTGGCGGCGGTGCACGCCACCGGCATGGCCACGCCGAACCGGTCGCACTTCGCCGCCATGGAGGCCATCGAGGACGCCGCTCCCGGCTCCGCCGAGCGCAACGGCTGGCTCAACCGGCTCCTGGGCGAGCTGCCGGGGACCTCGCCGCTGCAGGGCACGGCCATGGGCAACCAGGTGCCGACGTCGCTGTTCGGTGCCAACCCCGCGTTCGTGGTCGACCGCGTCGACCAGGCCAAGGTGGCGGGCGCGGAGGAGGACGGACGGCGGCTCGCCTCCCTCGCGCACGCCTGGCGCGGCAGCAGCCCGATGAGCCGCGCGGTGCGCGACGCGATCTCGGGGGCGAAGACCTTCGGCGCGGCTCGCGACACCGCTGCCGGCACCCCGGCGACGCCGTACCCGGGATCCGGCCTGGGCAAGGCGCTCTCCGACGTCTCCCGCATCATCCGCTCCGGGGTCGGCGCCGAGGTCATCACCGTCGACCAGGGCGACTGGGACATGCACACCGACGCAGGCACGCTCGAGTGGGGCGAGATGAAGCGCAACGCCGGTGACCTGGCGGCCTCGATCGCCGCGTTCTTCTCCGACCTGGGCCCGGCCGCCGGCCGGGTCACGCTGGTGACGCTCAGCGAGTTCGGGCGCCGGGTCCGGGAGAACGACGACTACGGCACCGACCACGGCTTCGGCAACGTGATGTTCGTGGCGGGCGCCGGCGTGCGAGGCGGTCGCTACTACGGCACCTGGCCCGGCCTGTCCGACACGCCGGACGCCGACGTGCTGGTCACCACCGACTACCGCAGCGTGCTCACCGAGGTGCTCACCAAGCGGTTCGGGGTGTCGGTCGGGCAGGTGTTCCCCGGATTCACCCCGCAGTCCGTCGGCGTGATGGCCTGAGCCGTCGCGCCTCGCTCGACCGGGCTCAGGGCGCGACCGGACCGGGTGCCTCGGTCGTGGCGCGACCCTATATGAGTAAGTCGTTCGCTTCACTGCACGAGCGGCGCGGTGCCATGCTCGGACCATGACCGACCAGCGTCCCGCTCCCCCGTCGTTCGAACCGCTCCCCGAGGACTGGGACAGCGCGCTCTTCGTGGTCGCGCACCCCGACGACATCGAGTACGGCGCCGCCGCGGCGGTCGCGCGCTGGACCGGCCAGGGCAAGCGGGTCGCCTACTGCATGGTGACCAGCGGGGAGGCCGGCATCGACGGCATCCAGCCCGACGAGTGCGGTCCGATCCGCGAGGCCGAGGAGGTCGCCTCCGCGGCCGCGGTGGGGGTCGACGAGGTGGTGTTCCTCCGGCTGCCGGACGGGATCCTGGAGTACGGCGTGGAGCTGCGGCGCGCGATCGCGAGGGTGGTGCGCGAGCAGCGCCCCGACATCGCCATGACCATCAACTTCCGCGAGACCTTCGGCGGCACCAACCTCAACCAGGCCGACCACATCGCCGTCGGCAGGGCGCTGCTCGACGCCGTGCGCGACGCGGGCAACCGGTGGATCTTCCCCGAGCAGCTGACCGACGGCCTCGAGCCCTGGGGCGGGGTGCGGGCGGTGTGGGCGGGCGGCTCGCCGCAGTCCACGCACGCCGTCGACGTCACCGACACCTTCGACGCGGGCGTGGCGTCACTGAAGGAGCACCGGGCCTACATCGAGGGCCTGGGGTGGGAGGGTTGGGACCCGGAGGAGTTCCTCGACGGGATCCTGCGGGGAGGCGGCCAGGGGCTCGGCGTCACGCACGCGTCGACGTTCGAGGTCTTCCCGCTCGGCTGGGGCTGAGCACCGTGCCGCCGGCTGGGGACCGGTCGCCCGGCCTCGCGTTCAGCGGCCGCCGAACCTCCGCCGCCGCGGGGAACGCGGTGAGCGCTCACCGGCGCCGGCGAACCGCGCCCCCACCAGCGGTGGCGGCGTCGCGGGCTGCGGCGCCGCCGCCTCGACGGGGCCGCCCGGCGCGGCCGGCTCCTTCTCGGCGGCGTCCGGGTCGAACTCCGACTGCACCGCGGTCAGGTCGTGCTGGGCCAGGATCGCCCTGACCTCGTCGATCATGGCGACCAGCTCCGCGTCGGAGGTCGCCGCGACCCGGGCGACGAGCGCGTGGCGTCCGAGCGAGGCGCCCACGACAGCCCCCTGCTCGAAGCGCAGCCGCATGAAGCCGCTCGCGTGCTGGTCCTCCAGCGACCGCAGGATCGCCAGCATCCGGTTCCCGACCTCGGCGAGGTGGTGGAGGTCCTGGCGCTGCCCGCGCGCCGCGACCACCCGCGACCCCGCGGTGACCACCGTGCTCCACTCCACGCCGTCGACGGTCATGAGGCGGCCCAGGCAATGGTCCACCGCCGCGGCCGTGTCGACGGCCCCGACGACCGTGAAGTGGGGCACCACCCGCTCCTCGACCCTGTGCACGGTCGCCCGGTACGTGCCCTCGCCCGCGGGCGTCCAGGTCACGGTCACGGCCAGCCGGCGCCGACCGAGGCCCTCCATGCCGCGCAGGTCGCCGATCCCGACGAGCTCGCCCATCCGCCGGGCCAACCGCCCGGTGTAGGGCAGCGCCGCCGCCAGCGCACCGGCGGCGCCGTCACTGCCCACGACCGTCCCGTCCGGTCGCACCACGAACTCGGTCCCGGCCCCGGCCTGCCCCTGCTCCGTGCTCATGCGGCCACCTTCGCGCAGCCCGGGCGCCGTTCCGGCCGGCGTAACGCATCGTTCACACGTGCGGCCGAAAGCGTTACGTCACGGCAACCGGACGGCGCTTCCCGCGGAACGTGCGGGCCGCACCGTGGTCGAGCGGGCCCGGCATGGGGGATCCCGCGAGCCCGGCTTCGGCGTTCCGGGGCATGGCAGTGGGCCACGGGGACCGGGGTACGGGATCGCACAACGGCGTGCGAGCAGCGAGGGACCCGGGGGCGTCGCCCGGGTCCCTCCCGCACGCCACGCCCGGCCCCCGGCGCTAGGTTCGGGCCATGCAGATCGACCTCAGCGGCAAGCGCGTCCTCGTCACCGGCTCCACCCAGGGCATCGGTCTCGCGATCGTCGAGCAGCTCGCGGCGGCCGGCGCCGCGGCCGTGGGCGTCAACGGTCGGTCCGAGGAGTCGGTGGGGCGGGCCGTCGCGCAGGTCCGCGACGCCCGGCCGGGCGTTCCCGCGGACGCCCTCGTCCCGGTCGTCGCCGACGTGGCGACCGACGAGGGCTTCGCCCGGGCGGTCGAGGCGATGCCCGACGTCGACGTGCTCGTCAACAACCTCGGCATCTTCGAGAGCCGCCCGGCGCTGGAGATCACCGACGAGGAGTGGCGGCGGTTCTTCGAGGTCAACGTGCTCGCCGGGGTCCGCCTCACGCGCCACCACCTCCCCCGGATGGTCGAGCGGGGGTGGGGCCGGGTGCTCATCGTCGCCAGCGACTCCGCGGTGGTGACGCCCGTCGAGATGATCCACTACGGCATGTCGAAGACCGCGCTGCTCGCGGTCTCGCGCGGCTTCGCCAAGGAGGCCGCCGGCAGCGGGGTCACCGTCAACTCCGTGATCGCCGGGCCGACCCACACGGGCGGGGTCGAGGACTTCGTGCGCAGCCTCGTCGGCGACGACCTGCCCTGGGACGAGGCGCAGCGCGAGTTCATGCGCACGCACCGGCCGCAGTCGCTCCTCCAGCGCCTCATCGAGCCCTCCAAGATCGCCGCCATGGTGGCCTACCTCGGCTCGCCCCTCGCCTCGGCCACCACCGGCGGTGCCGTACGGGTGGACGGCGGGTACGTCGACGCGATCCTGCCCTGACGCCTCGGCGCTCCGGTCCGCGCACCTCCCGGCGGCTTCGGGGGTCGCTCACACCGGGAGATGGCGAAGGGCCCGAGGCGTCGGCCTCGGGCCCTTCTCTGGCTCCCCCGGTTGGACTCGAACCAACAACCCTCCGGTTAACAGCCGAATGCTCTGCCAGTTGAGCTACAGGGGATCGCTTGTGCAGCGAGCCGAAACCTTAGCAAGCCCCCTCACCGCGGGTGAAATCAGGGCAGGCCCACGTCACGGCGGGCCAGCTCGAGCGCCTCCCCGGCCGCGGCGCGGACCGCCGGGTCGTCGGGGTCCACGCCCTCGTCGTACTCGTAGACCCACTGCACCTCACCCGCCCCCGAGGGTGCCCGGCGGGCGATGACGCGCAGTCCGCGGCGACGACCGAGCCGGACGTGGCGCTGCAGGACGACGCTGGCGGTGACGCGCTCGTGGACGAGCTCGAGGAGCCGTCCGGGGGCCTCGATGGTGGCGGTGTGCACCGGGCGCTGCTCCCCCCAGGAGCCGACCTCGGAGAGCCGGAAGGTGTCGGTGTCGCGGTCCCACCCGGCCGCCTCGACCTGCTCCCACGGGACCCGACGGGTGGTGCCGTCGGTGACGACGTAGAAGGCGTCACGGGTGCCGGCCAGGACGGTGCCGTCGGCCGTGGTCGCGGCGGCCAGCACCCGCTCCCCCGGGCCCACGTCGACGGACGGGGACGGCGTACGCCTCCGGAAGCGGCTCACGCGGAGCCCCCCGGCTGGCCCACGGCGCCCTCACGCAGCTTCCGGCGGTGCTGCTCGAGCATGACGAGCTCGCCGAACATGCGGTTGTAGTCGAGCGCCTGCTCGACCGGGTTCGTGCGCTGGAGCCGCGCCTTCACGTCGGCGATGCGGCGCGACGTGGTGAGCTCCTGGAGCCGGTAGACGTAGGCGACGGCGAACGTCGGCGACGGGTCGGCGGTGCCGCGGACCGGCTCGACGCCCAGCTCGGTCACCGCGGCGACCACGGCCGGATCGCTCGCCGAGCCGCGGACCCGGTTGGCCCAGCCCGGGTCGTCGACTCCGGTGGTCGGGCCGCCTGCCCGGGTCACCGCCTCCCACACGCCCTGGAAGGTCGGATGGGTGAAGTCGCCGGTGGTCACGTGAGCGGTCGTGCGCCCCACGCCCGCCGGGTGCTGGATGACGAGCTTGAGCAGCTCGCGCTCGATGAGGAAGCGGGGGTCGGACAGGCTGGGCAGGGCCGGCCGGGCGGACTCGGGTGCCTGCGGCGCCTCGCTCGAGCGGGCCGGGCGCCGCTCGTCGGTGCGGGCCGGGCGGCTGGCCGCCCGGCGCACCTCCTCGCGCACCTGGTCGAGGTCGACGCCGACCATGTGGGCCAGCTCGCGGGAGAAGGACTCGACCTTCGTCTTGTCGCGGATGCCGGCCACCAGGCCGGCCGCGTCGCGCAGCGCGTCGACGCGGCCGTCGGCGCGGTCGAGGTCGTAGCGGGTGAGGATGTTGTCGAGAGCGAAGCGGTAGAGCGGCTGCCGGCTGGCGACCAGCTCGCGGACCGCCTCGTCGCCCTCCCGCAGGCGCAGGTCGCACGGGTCCATGCCCTCGGGGGCGACGGCGACGTAGGTCTGGGAGGCGAACACCTGGTCGCTGTCGAGCACCTTCATCGCGGCCTTCTGGCCCGCCGAGTCGCCGTCGAAGGTGAAGATCACCTCGCCGTTGGTGGTGCCGTGGTCGCCGATGAAGCGGCGCAGCACCTTGGCATGGTCGGTGCCGAAGGCGGTGCCGCACGACGCCACCGCGGTCCGCACGCCCGCGAGGTGGCAGGCCATCACGTCGGTGTAGCCCTCCACCACGACCGCCTGCTGGCTGTCCTTCATGGCGGCGCGGGCCAGGTCGAGGCCGTAGAGCACCTGGCTCTTCTTGTAGATCGCGGTCTCGGAGGTGTTCAGGTACTTGGCCTCGATGCGGTCGTCGTCGAAGATCCGGCGGGCACCGAAGCCGATCGTGTCGCCGTTGGCCTCGCGGATCGGCCAGACGAGCCGGCCGCGGAACCGGTCGTAGTGGGAGCGGCCCAGGGCGACCAGGCCGGCGGCGACCGCCTCCTCGTCGGTGAAGCGGCGGCCGCGCAGGTGGCGGGTCAACGCCTCGCCGTCGCGGGGTGCGAAGCCGACGCCGAACATCTCGGCGGCGGCCTGGTCGAAGCCGCGCTGGTGGAGGAACTGGCGGGCGACGACGGCGTCGGCCGACCCGAGCTGCTCGGCGTAGAACTCCTGGGCCACCCGGTGTGCCTCGACCAGCCGGCCGCGGGCCGGCCCGCGCGGGCGTACGGGCTCGTCGTCGCCGTCCTCGCGGCGCAGCTGGACGCCGTACTTCTCGGCGAGGCGCTCGACGGTCTCGGTGAAGGTCAGGCCGTCGACCTTCATCACGAACGAGATGACGTCGCCGCCCTCGCCGCAGCCGAAGCAGTGGAAGAACTGCCGAGCCGGGTTGACGTTGAACGACGGCGTCTTCTCGTCGTGGAACGGGCACAGCCCCTTCAACGACCCGCCGCCGGCGGGCTTGAGCGTGACGTAGCCGGAGACCACGTCGTCGATCCGCGCCTTCTCGCGCACCTCGGCGATGTCGTCGTCGCGAATCCGGCCTGCCACGCCGGGGAGTCTACGGGCGGGCCCCCATCGGCGCGGCGCGGTCTCCCCAACCCCGGAGCGGGCCGACCGCCACCCCTTGGGGCGTGGGCGGGTGGTGCGTGCCAGCCGAGTTTGGGAGGCTCGGGACATGACCGCTCAGCAGGGAGGGCCAGAGAGTCAGGCTCTCGGAGCACCCGTCCACCGACTGTCCCGGCCGAGCCGTGCCCAGGCCTTGTCCACGGACGCGACGGCGGCGGTGCACGATGGGTGAGCAGGTGAACGGCTCCTCCGACGGGCACAAGACGCCCGAGCAGCTCGCGGCCGAGATCGCGGCGCAGCGTGAGCAGCTCTCGCACACCGTCGACGAGCTCGCCGCCAAGCTCGACGTGAAGTCGCAGGCGCGGCGCAAGGTCGCGGACCTCCGGGGCGCCGCGACCACCGACTCGGGCACGCCGCGCCCCGAGGTGCTGGCCGCTGCCGGCTCACTCGTCGCGATGGCCGTGGTGCTGCTGCTGTGGCGGCGCCGTCGCACCCACTGACCACCGCCCAGGGAAGGGGAACCACATGAAGAAGCTCATGCTGCTCGTCGCCGGAGGCGTCGGCTACGTGCTCGGCGCGCGCGCCGGCCGCGAGCGCTACGAACAGATCAAGAGGACCGCCACCCGGGTCAAGCAGGACCCCCGGGTGCAGGAGAAGGCCCACCAGGCCGCCGACCTGGCCAAGGAGAAGGCCCCGGTCGTGAAGGACAAGGTCACGGCGGCGGCGAGCTCGGCCGCGGACAAGGTGACCCCGTCCAGCAACGGCGGCCACCGCTCGGACCTCGAGGACCAGCTGCACCCCGACAGCACCGCCCGCCAGGAGGACCCGTACCCGCAGGGCGACCTGCCCTGACGGGGCCCTCGCGGCCGGCTCGCCGCTGACTACCCGGCCGCGGGCAGCACCAGCGCAGCGTGGCGGGCGACGGCGCTCGCGTCGGTGAGTGAGGCGACCTGGTCGACCACCACCCGCCGGCGTGCGGCGTCGTCGCCGGCCGCGTCCCAGTCGTCGACGAAGACGCGGTCGAGCCCATCGGCACCGCGCTGCCACAGCGCCTCCACCAGCTCCGCGACCAGCTGGCGCTGGCGCTCCATCAGCGCGACCCGGTCGTCGGCCTGCATCACGTAGAGCGCGGCCACGCCCTTGAGCACGCCGATCTCCACCTGGGTGCTCTCCGGGACGACCAGGTCGGCCCGGTGGCGGACCAGCGGGTCCCCGCCCGCCGCTGCGAACGTGGCCTGCTGGACGCTGCCGCAGAAGCGGCCGATGAGGTCGCTGGTGAGGTTTTTGATGGCGGCGAGGCTGCGCCTGCTCCCGTCGTACGACGACCGCGGCCAGCTCCCGACGGCCTGCAGGCCCTCGAGCGCGACGTCGAGCGTCGCGTCGTCGGCGCCCGGGAGGTACCACGAGCGCACCGTCGCCCACAGCGCGTCCCGGTCGAGGCGGGTCAGGTCGAGCCGACCGGCCACGATGCCGTCCTCGACGTCGTGGACGGAGTAGGCGACGTCGTCGGCGAGGTCCATGACCTGCGCCTCGAGGCAGCGCCGGCGCCCCTCGACCCCGGCGCGCAGCCAGTCGAACACCGGGCGGTCGTCGTCGTAGACCCCGAACTTCACCACCACGCGCGGGGTGCCGTCGGCGTGGACGCCGTGCGGACCGGTCGCCTCGGAGCGGCCCCACGGGTACTTCGTGCAGGCGTCGAGCGTGGCGCGCGTGAGGTTGAGGCCCACGGAGCGGCCGTCGGCGTCGACGGTCTTCGCCTCCAGCCGGGTCAGCAGCCGGAGCGTCTGGGCGTTGCCCTCGAAGCCACCGCAGTCGACGCTCAGGCCCGCCAGCGCTCGCTCGCCGTTGTGCCCGAACGGCGGGTGGCCGAGGTCGTGGGCGAGCGCCGCGGTCTCCGCGATGTCGGGATGGGTGCCCAGCGCACGAGCGAGGTCGCGCGCGACCTGGGCGACCTCGAGGCTGTGGGTGAGCCGGTTGCGGACGAAGTCGTCGGTCTGCGGACCCACCACCTGCGTCTTCGCCGCCAGCCGGCGTGACGCCGCGGCGTGGACGACGCGCGCCCGGTCGCGCTCGAACGCCAGCCGGACGGGGGCGTCGACCCGCTTGGGCGGCTCGGCCACGAGGCGCTCGCGCGCCGCGTCGTCGTACAGGTCCTCGATGCTCATCGGCCGGTCAGCCTAGCGAGCACCGGGGACGAGCGGTCAGTAGACCGTGACGTGCACGTGGTCGTAGTGGTTCGCAGTGACCGATCCGCGGTCGGACATCCCGCGCCAGCCCTCGCCGGAGCGCTCCACGGACCAGATCTTCTGGGCGTAGATGATGTACTCGATGCCGAGGGCGGCGTAGTTGGTCCGCAGGAACTCGGCGATCGCCCACCCGGTCGAGCCGCTCACCATGATGTCGATCGCGCGGCCCTGGCCGTGCTCGCCGTCACCGCGCCACGTGCCGTAGCTGGTGACCTCGGGCCAGTTCGCGCAGACCACGTCGTGGATCTCGTAGAGCGACGCGCGGCCCGCGTCGATCGCGGAGCCGTTGCTGCAGACGCCGCCGAGGCTGGGACCCTCCGGCTCGGGCTTCGGCTTGTCCTCGACGAGGTAGCCGGACGTGACCCACCGGGACTGGCCGTCGACGACGACCTGCGTGCGGCCCATCTGCTGGCGGCCGGTGACCGCCACCTGCTCGAGCTCGCCGATCACGCCCATCTTGTCGGACTTCTCCGACGGGCCCTCCCAGAGGTTGAGCACCTCGGTGGTCCACATCGTGTCGCCGACCTCGCGGGCCAGGCGCCGGGCCCGCCGGTCGACCGCGAGCTCCTCGCGCGCCGCCTCCGCCCTCGCCGCGGAGCGGGTCCGCGACCGGGAGACGGGGCTCTCGTCGCGGCGGCGCAGCGCCGAGCCGGCGGTCGGGTCGGCGGTCGGGTCGGCGCTCAAGGCGCTCGGACGCCCGGCACCGGGCTCGCTGTCGGCCGCAGCGCGGGCGGTCGACTGGGAGCCGGACGAGGCGAGCAGGTCGTCGCTGGTGGCGGGCTCTGCGGCGAGCACACCCATGGTCACTGCGGAGAGCGTCGCGACCACCGCGAGGGGCGCGGCGACCTGCACGGCGCGGGGCAGACGGGACAGACGGGGGCGAGCAGGGGTTTCCCGCTTGTGGCGATGCTGAGCCACAGCGCTGATCCTTTGCTGTTGCTGACGGGGGACTGCGTCGAACCACGAGTGGAGCTTCGGTGAACTCGTGCCCACGTCGACGCGATCATCGAGTAGAGCACAGGTTCGTCGGCGCGTCCCAATCTTCCACGGTAAAAATCCCCGTGTTCCGGCTCACCCGCCGGTCGCCTCGTCGGCGTCCTCGCGCAGCTGGGCTCCACGCCCGTCGGTGTCGTCGAGCCACCCGTCGGGCAGCACCACCTTCTTGCGGGGCGCGCCCTGGCGTCCGCGGGGCGTGCCGAGCTCCCGCTCGGGGAAGGGCGCGTCGCCGTCGAGGCCGTCGAGGAGGGCGTCGAGCGCGGCCAGCGAGTCGACGAGGGCGAGCTGGTGGCGCAGCTCGCCGCCGGCGGGGAAGCCCTTGAGGTACCAGGTGATGTGCTTGCGGAACTCCTTGCAGCCCCGCTCCTCCCCCATGTGCTCCGACAGCAGCTCGGCGTGCCTGCGCATCATGTCGCGCACCTCGCCGAGCGTCGGCAGCGTCGCGACGTCCTCCCCGTGGAACGCCGCCGCGAGGTCGCGGAACAGCCACGGGCGACCGAGGCAGCCGCGGCCCACGACGACGCCGGCGGCGCCGGTCTGCTCCACCATGCGCAGGGCGTCGGCGGCCTCCCAGATGTCACCGTTGCCGAGGACCGGGATGTCGACGTGGTCGACCAGGGCGCCGATCGCGTCCCAGTCGGCCTCGCCGGAGTACGCCTGCTGGACCGTGCGCCCGTGCAGCGCGATCGCCGCCACACCGGTCTCCTGCGCGATGCGGCCGGCGTCGAGGTAGGTGAGGTGGTCGTCGTCGAGGCCCTTGCGGGTCTTCATCGTCACCGGCACGTCGTACGGCGCCGCGGCGGCGACGGCGGCGGTGAGGATCTCGCCGAGCAGCCCCCGCTTCCACGGCAGCGCTCCCCCGCCGCCCTTGCGGGTCACCTTCGGGACCGGGCAACCGAAGTTGAGGTCGACGTGGGCGACGCCGTGGTCGGCGCACAGGATCTCCACGGCCTTGCCGATGTAGACCGGGTCGGTGCCGTAGAGCTGCACGGAGCGCACGGACTCGACGTCGTCGAAGACGAGCATTCTGCGGGTGGTCTCGTCGCCCTCGACGAGCCCGCGGCTGGTGATCATCTCGCAGACGTAGAGACCGGCTCCCTGCTCGGCGCAGAGCCGGCGGTACGCGGCGTTGGTGATGCCCGCCATGGGCGCCAGCACCACCGGGGTGTCGACGCGCAGCGACCCCAGCGTGAGCGAGTCGGGCACGGCGGTCATGCCCCCATTGTCCGAGGCGGGCGGTGCCGCGCCCAAATCAGCCGCGACCGCTGCGCCTCCCGCGCTCCCCGCGCCGTGCCTTCCCCGGCGTCCGTGCCCCGGGCCTCTCGGCCGCGGGCCTGCGCACCTCGCCGCTCCACGAGATGGGGTCGTAGCCCTCCGTCGGCTGGAACACCAGGTCGCGCACGCGCCCGCCCTGCGGCACGAGGTAGACCAGGCACATCTCCGCCTCCGCGCCGGGCTCGAAGGGATCCGGCAGCGGCCCGCTCTGGCAGGCCTCGAAGTCGCCGCCCACCGTCCACGGCGCGCCGAGGGACCCGACGGTGTCGCGCAGGTAGAGCGGCACGTCCTGCCCGCCGAGGTCGGCGTCACCGACGTTGGCGAGCGTGACCGTGGCGAAGTACGGCCGGGCCTCGCCCACCGCCTCGTCGCCCGCCCAGGCGTCAAAGACCGACGGACGCTGCTCGGCGACGGCCGCGACGGTGAGCTCGAGCTCGCCGGTCACGTCGCGTGTCGGCTGCCAGACGAGCACGGCGGGTTCCCCGAACGCCAGCTCGGCGCCGGGCTCGGTGCCACCGTCCCCGCTGACCCCGCCGTCTTCGCCGTCCTCGCCGTCGTCGGCGGCGGCTCCCTTCGTCGGCGGCGACGGGTCCTCGCCGCCGCGGGGCTCCGCCGGGGAGCACGCCGGCACCGTCAGTGCCAGCGCCGTGGCGAGGAGGAGGCTGCGCCGCATGGCCTCATCGTGGCACGGCGCGGGCCCCCACGACCGGCGACGCCGGGCTCAGCAGCCGACGAGCTTCTCGGCGAAGTACCTCGTGATGCCGTCGAGGCCGACCCGCTCCTGGCTCATGGAGTCGCGCTCGCGCACGGTGACGGCGTCGTCGTCGAGGGTCTCGAAGTCGACCGTCACGCAGAACGGCGTACCGATCTCGTCCTGGCGACGGTAGCGGCGGCCGATGGCGCCGGAGTCGTCGAAGTCGACGTTCCAGTTCTGGCGCAGCTCAGCGGCGAGGTCGCGGGCCTTGGGCGAGAGGTCGGCGTTGCGGCTCAGCGGGAGGACCGCGACCTTGACGGGCGCGAGGCGCGGGTCGAGCTTGAGCACGACCCGCTTGTCGACGCCGCCCTTGGTGTTGGGCGCCTCGTCCTCGGTGTAGGCGTCGATGAGGAACGCCATGAGCGAGCGGGTCAGGCCCGCGGCCGGCTCGATGACGTAGGGCAGGTAGCGCTCGTCGGCGGCCTGGTCGTAGTAGGACAGGTCCTTGCCGGAGTACTCGCTGTGCTGCTTGAGGTCGAAGTCGGTGCGGTTGGCGATGCCCTCGAGCTCCTCGAAGTCACGGCCGGAGAACCCGAAGCGGTACTCGATGTCGGTCGTGCCCTTGGAGTAGTGCGACAGCTTCTCCTGCGGGTGCTCGTAGTGGCGCAGGTTGGCAGGGTCGATGCCGAGGTCGACGTACCAGCGGGTGCGCTCCTCGATCCAGTAGCGGAACCACTCCTCGTCCTCGCCGGGCTTGACGAAGAACTCCATCTCCATCTGCTCGAACTCGCGGGTGCGGAAGATGAAGTTGCCGGGGGTGATCTCGTTGCGGAAGCTCTTGCCCATCTGGGCGATGCCGAACGGCGGCTTCTGGCGGCTCGAGGTCACGACGTTGGCGAAGTTGAGGAAGATGCCCTGCGCGGTCTCGGGCCGCAGGTAGTGCAGCCCGGACTCGTCCTCGATGACGCCGAGGTAGGTCTTGAGCATCATGTTGAACTCGCGCGGCTCGGTCCAGGCGTTGCGGGTGCCGCAGTTGGGGCACGCGACCGACTCGTTGATGTCGACGGAGTCGGGGTCCACGGGCTGGTCCGGGGTGCCCTTCTTGGCGGCGTGGTCCTCCTGGAGGTGGTCCTCGCGGAAGCGCTTGTGGCACGACTGGCACTCGACCAGGGGGTCGCTGAACGTGCTCAGGTGGCCGCTGGCCTCCCACGTGCGGGTCGGCAGGATGACGCTGGAGTCGAGGCCCACGACGTCGTCGCGCCGGGTGACCATGAACTTCCACCACTGGCGCTTGATGTTCTCCTTCAGCTCCACGCCGAGCGGGCCGTAGTCCCACGCCGACCGGGTGCCGCCGTAGATCTCACCGCAGGGGTAGACGAAACCTCGGCGCTTGGCGAGCGAGACGACGTTGTCCAGGGCGGTCGGAGCGGGCTTGGCCACGATGCAGTTCCTTCGGGTCGGGCCGGCTGGCTGCCGGCTCGTGGGCGAGCGCTCACCCTATCGAGCGCGGCCGGGCCTCGTTGAGGTCGGTCCCCTCCTCGACGAGCTCGTAGGCGCTGGGCTCGTCGACCGCGTGGACCATCAGGGGCTGGACGTGCATCTTCCCCTCGTACGACCCCAGCGCCCGCCGGTAGGAGCCGACGTTCTCCCAGCGGGTGGCCAGCACCCACAGCGCGGGGTCGTCGACGTTGCGGCCGACCTCGCCGCCCACGTAGCCGGGCTTCGCGGCGAGGATGGCGAGGGCCCGCACGAGCCCGGCGCGCAGCTCGGCCTCCGCCGACGCTGCGGACGAGGGGGCGCGGAGGCGGGTCACGACGAGCACAGGCTCACCCTACGGCTGGGGTAGTCCACCGGGTTCCGGTCGTCCGAACGCGTCCCCTGCGACCGTTTCCCGGTGGACTACCGACCACGGTTTGACAACGGTTCTCATCGCGTCTGAGAATCGTTCTCATGTCGCTCGCCACCCGCTCCCTCTCCCTCACCAGCCTGCTCACCGCAACCGTCCTCCTTGCCGGGTGCGGGCAGTCGGGGGGCGACACGGCCGGGAGTGGTCGCTCGGTCGTGGCGTCGTTCTACCCGCTGGCGTGGGTGACGGAGCAGGTGGCGGGCGACGGCTGGACCGTGGAGAACCTCACCTCTCCCGGCCAGGAGCCGCACGACCTCACCCTCGACATCGCCCAGACCGCCGCCCTGGAGGGCGCGGACCTCGTCGTGCTCGAGGAGGGCTTCCAGCCCGCCGTCGACGACACCGCCGCCAACGCCGACGCGCCGGTCCTCGACGCCGCCGCGGTGCTCGACCTGCTGCCCGCGACCCCCGGTGAGGAGCACGACCATGCCGAGGAGGAGCACGCCGAGGACGAGGCCCACGCCGACGAGGAGCACGCCGAGGAGGAGCACGCCGAGGACGAGGCCCACGCCGAGGAGGAGCACGCCGACGAGGAGCACGACCACGGCGACGTCGACCCGCACTTCTGGCTGGACCCGCTCCTGGTCGCGGACTTCGCCGACGCGGTCGCCGACGAGCTGGGCGAGATCCACCCTGACGGCGCGGAGACCTACGCCGACAACGCGGCGCAGCTGCGCTCGGAGCTGGAGTCGCTCGACCGGGACTACACCGAGGGACTGGCCTCCTGCGAGCGGTCCACCACCGTGGTCAGCCACCAGGCGTTCGCCTACCTGGCTCGCTACGGACTGGAGTTCGAGGCGATCGCCGGCCTGTCCCCGGACGCCGAGCCGACCGCAGCCGACCTCGCCCACCTGCAGGAGGTCATCGACGCCGACGGTGTGACCACCGTGTTCTCCGAGCGGCTGGTCAGCCCGAAGATGGCGGACACCCTCGCCAGCGACATGGGTGTGGAGTCCGCGGTGCTCGACCCCATCGAGGGGCTGTCGGAGGAGACGGCCGACGAGGACTACCTTTCACTCATGCGCGCGAACCTCACCGCACTCCAGCGGGCCAACGGCTGCTCGTGACACCGGCCGACAGCACGACCGCCGGCTCGGGAGCCGGATCCCAGCCCCGCCCGGAGGGGGGTCCGGACCGCGGCACGGACCCTGCGGTCCTCGAGCGGGTCTCGGTCGCCATCGGAGGACGGCCGATCCTGCGCGACGTCGACCTCGCCGTCCGCACCGGCGAGACCGTGACCCTGCTCGGACCCAACGGCTCGGGCAAGTCGACCCTCGTCCGCGCCCTCACCGGCCTGATGCCCCTGGCACGCGGGTCGGTGCGGCTGTTCGGCACGCCGCTGCCGGACTTTGAGCACTGGCACCGCGTCGGGTTCGTGCCGCAGCGCTCGAGCGCGACCGGCGGGGTGCCGGCCACGGTGCGTGAGGTCGTGGGCTCCGGCCGGGTCGGGCGGCGCCGGCTGCTCCGGCCGACCAGCCGGGCCGACCGGCGTGCGGTGGAGGCGGCGCTCGACGTCGTCGGTCTCGCCGACCGGGCGTCGTACGGCATCTCCCAGCTCTCCGGCGGGCAGCAGCAGCGCGTCCTGATCGCCCGCGCGCTCGCCGGCGAGCCCGACCTGCTGGTGCTCGACGAGCCGACGGCCGGGGTCGACCTGCCCAACCAGCGCGCGCTCGCCGAGGCGCTCGCGCGGCTGAAGGAGCGCGGCGCGACCATCGTGCTCGTCGCCCACGAGATCGGGCCGATGGCGCCGCTGGTGGACCGGTCGGTCGTGATGCGCGACGGCCGGGTCGCCTACGACGGCCCGCCGCTGACGCAGGAGGTCGCGGCGCACACCCACCACGCCCACGACCTCGAGACGCCCGAGGGCGACGCCCACGACCACGTGCCGCACGTGTCGTCCCCGTTCGACTGGGAGCGGAGGACCCGGCCGTGAGCTTCCTCGACCTCTTCGCGCTCGACTTCATGCAGCGCGCCCTCGTCGCCGCGCTGCTCACCGGCCTGGCCGCCCCGGCGATCGGCACCTTCCTCGTGCAGCGCCGGCTGGCGCTCCTCGGCGACGGGATCGGCCACGTCGCCGTCACCGGCGTGGCCCTCGGCCTGCTCACCGGCGCCTCGCCCACGTGGACGGCCGTCCTGGTCGCGGTGCTCGGCGCGGTGCTGATGGAGCTGATCCGCGAGCGCGGGCACACCAACGGCGACGTCGCCCTCGCGCTGCTCTTCTACGGCGGCCTGGCCGGCGGCGTGCTGATCACGGGCATCGCGGGACAGGGCGCGGCGACGCTGCAGGCCTACCTGTTCGGCTCGCTCAACAGCATCTCGTCCGAGGACGTGTGGTTCACCGCGGGCCTGACGGCGGTGGTCCTGGTCGTGACGCTCGGGCTCTCGCCCCAGCTCTTCGCCGTGGCCAGCGACCCCGACTTCGCCCGGGTCGCCGGGCTGCGCGTGCGGGCCTACAACCTGCTCACCGCGGTGCTGGCGGCGGTCAGCATCACCGTCGCTATGCGTACGGTGGGACTGCTGCTGGTCTCGGCGCTGATGGTGGTGCCGGTGGCGACGTCGCAGCAGCTGGCGCGCTCGTTCCGCGCGACGCTCCTCGGCGCCATGGTGGTCGGGTGCACCGCCTCGGTGGGCGGGCTCGTCCTCAGCGCCTGGCTGTCGTTCCGCGTCTCGGTGGCGCCGGGACCCACCATCGTGCTGCTGGCGCTGGCGATGTTCACCGCGACGTGGCCGATCGGCGTGTGGCTGCGCAGCCGCAGCCGGCTGATGGCGCCGTTCCCGGAGGTGTCCGCGACCCCCCACCGCTCCCCCGTCGAGCACCCGCACGAGCACGGCCGGGACTGCGGGCACCCGGCGGTCCCGCACGGCGACCACGTCGACTACGTCCACGACGGCCACCGGCACGCCGTGCACGGGGAGCACTATGACGAGCACTGAGCGGGGCCAGGTGCAGCGCTCCCCCGTGCGGCCCACCCGCCAGCGGCGGGCCGTCGCGGCCGCGCTCGCCGCTCTCCCCGACTTCCGCAGCGCCCAGGAGATCCACGACCTGGTCAACCAGCAGGGCGACTCGGTCGGGCTGGCGACGGTCTACCGCACGCTCGCGGCGCTCGCCGAGGCCGGCGAGGTCGACATGCTGCGCAACGAGGACGGCGAGGCGATCTGGCGCAGCTGCTCCGGCACCCACCACCACCACCTGGTCTGCCGCTCGTGCGGCGCGACCGTCGAGGTCGAGGGCCCCGCGGTCGAGCGGTGGACCAGCGCGGTCGCCGACGCGCACGGCTTCGCCGCCATCAGTCACACGCTGGAGATCTTCGGGACCTGCCCCGCCTGCCGCTAGGACCTCCTCTCACGAAGGGTCGGGCAGGGCGCCGCCGTAGCGCCGGTCACGGCTCGCGTAGGTCTCGATGGCGGCCCACAGGTGCCGCCGGTCCACGTCGGGCCACAGCACGTCGGTGAAGACCATCTCGCTGTAGGCCGCCTGCCACAGCATGAAGTTCGACAGCCGCTGCTCCCCCGAGGTGCGCCACACCAGGTCGGCCTCGGGCAGCTCGGGCACGTAGAGGTGGCGGGCGAAGGTGCGCTCGTCGATGCGGTCCGGGTCGAGCCGGCCGGCCGCGACCTCGCGCCCGATCGACCGGGCGGCGTCGGCGAGCTCGGCGCGGCCCCCGTAGTTGACGCACATCGTGAGGGTCAGCACGTCGTTGTCGCGGGTCATCTCCTCGGCCACCTGCAGCTCCCTGATGACCGACTTCCACAGCCGCGGGGCCCGGCCGGCCCACCGCACGCGGACGCCGAGGTCGTGCATCTCGTCGCGTCGCCGCCGGATCACGTCGCGGTTGAAGCCCATCAGGAAGCGGACCTCGTCGGTCGACCGCGACCAGTTCTCGGTCGAGAAGGCGTAGGCCGAGACCGCCTTCACCCCGATCTCGATCGCACCCTCCACCACGTCGAACAGCGTGTGCTCGCCCTGCTCGTGGCCCTTGGTGCGCGGCAGGCCGCGCTGCTTGGCCCACCGGCCGTTGCCGTCCATGATGATCGCGACGTGGGCCGGGACCAGGTCGCGCGGCAGCGGCGGCGGTGTCGCGCCGGACGGGTGGGGGGTCGGCGCCTTCACCTGTCGCTTCACGGGAGCAGCCTAGGTCTCGGGGTGAGGTCGAGGTCGCAGGCGGCACGGCGGCGGGTCGGGTCGCCCTGCGCCCGGCCCTTGACCCCCACGCCGGGACCGGTGAGGGTTCGCGCATGCTCCCCCCTTCCTTCGACCTCAGCGGACGGGTCGCGCTGGTCACCGGCGCCGGCGCGCCGGAGGGCATCGGGTTCGCGACCGCGCGCCTGCTGGGGGCGCTCGGCGCCGGCGTGGCGGTGGCGGCCACCACGGATCGCGCGCTCGAGCGCGCGGCCGAGCTCGAGGAGCACGGCGTGCGTGCCGTCGGGGTGGTGGGCGACCTGACGGTCGAGGAGCAGGTGCGGGCGCTGGTCGCCACGGTGACCGCCACGCTGGGGCCGCCGACGGTCCTGGTCAACAACGCGGGCATGACCAGCACGACGTCGCCGGCCCTCGCGCTCCCGTCGTCCGGGGGCACGGAGTCGGGCGCCGTCGTCGAGATGTCCTACGAGCAGTGGCGCCGCTCGCTGTCGCGCAACCTCGACTCCGCGTTCCTCGCCACCCGGGCCGTCCTGCCCGGGATGCGCGGGCAGGGGTGGGGACGCGTGGTGATGGTCGCCTCCGTGACCGGTCCCGTCATGGCGATGCGCGACGAGGCAGCGTACGCGGCCGCGAAGGCCGGCATGGTCGGACTCGCGCGCGCGGTCGGCGTGGACCACGCCGCCGACGGCGTGACGGCCAACGCGGTGGCACCCGGCTGGGTCGCCACGACGAGCCAGACGGCTGACGAGGAGGGCCAGGGACGCCGTACCCCCGTGGGGCGCAGCGCGACGCCGGACGAGGTCGCGGCCGCCGTCGCCTTCCTGTGCACGCCCGGGGCGTCGTACGTGACGGGCCAGTGCCTCGTCGTCGACGGCGGCAACAGCATCTCCGAGGAGCGCCGCTGACCGGACCGCCGGGCCGCGGCGGCGGGCGCTCAGCGCTCGACGTACGCCATCGATCGCAGGCCGCGTTCGAGGTGCCAGGCGAGGTAGGCCGAGACGAGGCTGCTGGCCTCGCGGAGGTGGCGCGGGTCGGCGGCGTGCACCACCGGCCAGTCGCCGACGAGCAGCGCGCCGAGCACGAGCACGGTCTCCGGAGCGGGCGTCGCCGAGCCGGGCAACCGGTCGGAGGCGCACAGCACGCCACCGGCCGACGGGTTGAAGAACCGGTGCGGGCCCTCGACGCCGCACTGCACGCAGTGGTCGAAGCTGGGCGCGTAGCCGGCCACGGACAGCGAGCGCAGCAGGTAGGAGTCGAGCACCTGGCCGGCCGGGTGCTCCCCGCCGGACATCGCCCGCAGGCCACCGACGAGGAGGAGGAACTGCTGGACGGCCGGCTCCTTGTCCTCGGTGACGAGCCGCTCGGCGGTCTCGAGCATCGCGGTGCCGGCGGTGTAGCGGTCGTAGTCGAGCCCGAGCCGCGCGTGGAACGGGTCGAGGGTCTCGGCCTGCGTGATGACGTCGAGGCTGCGGCCCTCGGCGAGCTGGAGGTCGACGTGGGTGAAGGGCTCGAGGCGCGAGCCCCAGCGCGACGTCGTGCGCCGCACCCCCTTGGCGACCGCGCGCACGCGCCCGTGCTGACGCGTCAGCAGGGTGATGATGCGGTCGGCCTCGCCCAGCTTGTGGGTGCGGAGCACGACCGCCTCGTCGCGGTAGAGGGGCACGCCACCATTCTCCCCCACCGACCCGTCCACGGCCCGGTCCGGGCTCGGCGATTGCCGGTGCGCGTCGCTCAGGCGCGGTTGACGGCGCTGATCACGGCCTTCAGCGAGGCGGTGACGATGTTGGCGTCCAGCCCGACGCCCCACAGCACCTTGTCACCGCTGTCGCACGACACCGCGCACTCGACGTAGGCCGCCGCGATCGCGTCGCCGCCGGCCGACAGCGCGTGCTCGGCGTAGTCGAGCACCCGGACGTCGTGGCCCATGGCCGAGATCGCGTCGACGAAGGCGGCGATCGGGCCGTTGCCTTGCCCGGTGAGCTCGTGGCGCTCGCCGTCGACGTACACCCCGACGGTGAGCTGGTCCTTCTCGCCCGCCGCGCTGGAGGTGTGCACCGAGTTCAGCTTGAGCGGGGTCTCGCGGTCGAGGTACTCGGACCGGAAGACCTGCCAGATCTCCTCGGGCGTGATCTCCCCGCCCTCGGTGTCGGTGCGCTGCTGGACCACGCGGCTGAACTCGATCTGCGCGCGACGGGGCAGGTCGAGCTTGTGCTCGGACTTCAGCACGTAGGCCACGCCGCCCTTGCCGGACTGGCTGTTGACCCGGATGACCGCCTCGTAGGTCCGGCCGACGTCCTTCGGGTCGATCGGCAGGTACGGCGCCTCCCACGGCAGCTGCCCCACCTCGGTGCCCAGCGCCGCGGCCTTCTTCTCCAGGTCCTCGAGGCCCTTCTTGATGGCGTCCTGGTGCGAGCCGGAGAACGCCGTGTAGACCAGGTCGCCGGCGTAGGGGTGGCGCGGGTGGACCGGGAGGTTGGTGCAGTACTCGACCGTGCGGCGAACCTCGTCGATGTCGCTGAAGTCGACCTGCGGGTCGATGCCCTGACTGAAGAGGTTCATGCCCAGCGTCACCAGGTCGACGTTGCCCGTCCGCTCGCCGTGGCCGAAGAGGCAGCCCTCGACGCGGTCGGCACCGGCCATCAGCGCCAGCTCGGTCGCCGCCACGGCGGTGCCGCGGTCGTTGTGCGGGTGCAGGCTGATCGCGGAGTGCTCACGGCGGGTCAGCCCGCGGCTGAAGTACTCGATCTGGTCGGCGTAGGTGTTGGGCGTCGACATCTCCACCGTGGCCGGCAGGTTGAGGATGATCTCGCGGCCGGCCTCGGGCTGCCACACGTCGGAGACCGCCTCGCACACGCTGAGCGCGAAGTCGGTGTCGGACTGGGTGAAGATCTCGGGGCTGTACTGGTAGCCGAAGTCCTGGCTGCCGACGATGCCGCCGAGCCGCTCCTCGGCGTACTTCAGGACCATCTCGGTGCCGCGGACCGCGATGCTGCGGCACTCGTCGGGGGTGACGTTGAAGACGACCCGCTGGAAGAGCGGCGCGGTCGCGTTGTAGAGGTGGATCGTGGCCCGCGGTGCGCCCACCAGCGAGTCGACGGTCCGCTCGATGAGGTCCTCGCGCGCCTGCGTCAGCACCGAGATCTGCACGTCGTCGGGGATCCGGTCCTCCTCGACGAGCTTGCGCACGAAGTCGAAGTCGGTCTGGCTGGCGCTGGGGAAGCCGACCTCGATCTCCTTGTAGCCCATCGCCACCAGCAGCTCGAACATCGTGAGCTTGCGGGCCGGCGTCATCGGGTCGATCAACGCCTGGTTGCCGTCGCGCAGGTCGGTCGACAGCCAGCGGGGCGCCTTCTCGATCCTCCGCGTCGGCCACGTGCGGTCGGGCAGGTCGACGGGGACGAAGGGCGTGTAGCGGGCGAACGGCATGGGGCTCGTCGCCTGCTGGTTGGCGGTGTTGCTCAGGTTGGTCATGGTGTCCCTCGGGGATCGGTCGGTGCTGGGCGACCGGCGCGCGCCACACTCCGCAGCGAGGAGGCCGGATCAGACCTCGCTGCGGCAGCCAAGGAGGAGGGTGCGCATCATGACCCCGCCAGCGTAGCCGCCCGCCGTCGTGGGCGTGCCCGGTCTCCCGCGGAGTGAGACGTGCTCAGGCACGGCCGCGCACGGCGTGCGCCACCGCGGTGAGCTCGAAGGGTCCCGCTCCGAGGCGCCGCCGGAGCGCGGCCTCGAGCCGCTCGCGGCCGTCGGGCCCCACGTCGTGCACGACCTCCGCGGCCGGGCCCACGCCATGGAGGTAGGGCTCCCACCACTCCTCGAAGCTCGGGTGGGTGACGGTGACCGGCAGCTCCAGGGACTCGACCTCGCGCAGGCCCGCGGCCTCGACGATCGCCACGAGACCGTCGCGCGAGCCGCCCGGGCGCTCCCGCTCGGCGCCGTGCCGCGGATCGAGCCCCGCGACCGCCTCCCACAGCGGCCACGTCGGCGCCCGTCCCCCGGCGAGGTCCCACACGGTGGCACCGACCCAGCCGCCGGGACGCGTCACCCGCCTCATCTCGCCGACACCGGCCACCGGGTCGGACATGAAGTGGACGACCAGGCAGGCAGCGGCCACGTCGCAGGAGTCGTCCTCGAACGGCAGCGCCTCCGCCACGCCGTGCCGGACGTCGACGCCGGGGAAGCGCTCGCGGCAGGCGGCGACGAAGGACTCCGACGGGTCGACCGCCCGCACGTGGTCGGCGCCGAGGCGGGCGACGAGATGCCTCGTGAGGGCGCCGGGGCCGCACCCGACGTCGACCGCCTCCTGGCCCGTCGTCACCTCGAGCCAGTCGGCGAGCCCCGCGGCCAGGGGCTGGGAGTACCGCCCCATGAACCTGTCGTAGGCGTCGCCCGGTACCTCGAACGTCACGCTCCCGACCGTACGCCGCCCGGTGGCCGGTGAGTAGCCTCGGCACCGTGCCGCGCCTGCTGATCGTCCACCACTCCCCCACGCCGTCGGTGCGCTCCCTGACCGATGCCGTGGTCGCGGGAGCGGGCGACGACGCGATCGAGGGCGTCGAGGTGGTCGTGCGGCCGGCCCTCGAGGCGGGTGCCGGCGACGTACGGGACGCCGACGCCTTCGTGCTCGGCACCCCGGCGAACTTCGGCTACATGAGCGGGGCGCTCAAGCACTTCTTCGACACCGTCTTCCTCGAGGCAGGCGGCGCGCTCGGCGACGACGGCTCGGCCGCCCCGGGCCCGGGCGGGCGGAAGCCGTACGGCCTCTACGTGCACGGGCGGTACGACACGACCGGTGCCGTCGGGTCGGTCGAGGCGATCGCCGGTGCGCTGCCCTGGCGCCGGTCCGCCCCCGTGCTGGAGGTGCTGGGCGAGGTGGGCGAGCCGGAGCGGGAGTCGGCGTACGACCTGGGCGGGACGCTCGCGTCGCTGGTGATGCGATGAGACGCCCAGCCATGTCCCTCGTCGTGGCCCTGCTGGTCGCGCTGGCCGGCTGCACCGCGTCGCCCTCGCAGCCCGGCGACGACCCGGGCTCGTCGGCCCCCGCGTCGCCCGGATCGACCTCGCCGGGGTCGACCGCGCCCGAGTCCGCGCCCGAGTCCGAGCCGAGCGTGTCGCCGGACCCGGGACCGAGCCCCCGGGTCGGTGAGTGCCACGCCCTGACCTTCCGGCAGGCGCTGGCCGTCGTCGGACGCACCGCGCCCGTCGCGTGTCGCCGCCAGCACACGGCCGAGACCTACTTCGTCGGCCGGCTCGACCTCGAGACGAAGGCCGGCTTCACCCGCCGGGTGGACTCGCAGGCCGCACAGCGGCAGATGCGCCGGGCGTGCACCACCCGCCTGCCCCGCCACCTCGGTCGTACGCCGCGCGAGCTGCGGCTGAGCATGGTGCGAGCCGTCTGGTTCACACCGAGCCCGAAGCGCGCGGAGGCCGGCGCCGACTGGTTCCGCTGCGACGTCGTCGCCGTCGCGGCGCCGCGCGCCCTCCTGCGACTTCCCCGCACGACGAGGGGCTGGGACGCAGCACCCGCGATGTGCGCGACCGCCGCGCCGGGGACGAGGGGGTTCCGGCGGGTGACGTGCGGCGCGGACCACACGTGGCGCGCCGTCTCGACCGTGGACATCCGCGGCGCGCGGCTGCCGGCGCGTGCCGCGATCGCCCGCCGGATGGACGCGACGTGCCGCGACGCCGCCGCGGCGAGCGCCGACGACCCGCTCGACTTCAGCTGGGCGCAGGAGAGCCCGACGCGCGCCCAGTGGGAGGCCGGCCAGCGCTACGGCATCTGCTGGGTGCCGGACTAGAACCCGAGCTTGCGCAGCTGGCGCGGGTCCCGCTGCCAGTCCTTGGCGATCTTGACCTGCAGGTCGAGGTAGACCGGGGTGCCGAGCAGGGCCTCGATCTGCTTGCGGGCCGCGGTGCCGACCGCGCGCAGGCGCGAGCCCTTGTGGCCGATCATGATGCCCTTCTGCGAGTCGCGCTCGACGTAGAGGTTGGCCACGATGTCGAGCAGCGGCTTGTCGTCCGGGCGGCCCTCGCGCAGGCCCATCTCCTCCACGACGACGGCGATCGAGTGCGGCAGCTCGTCGCGCACGCCCTCGAGCGCGGCCTCGCGGATGAGGTCGGCGGCCAGCGCCTCCTCGGGCGCGTCGGTGAGGTCGCCGTCGGGGTAGAGCGGCGGCCCCTCGGGCAGCAGCCGCACCAGCAGGTCCGCCAGCAGGTCGACCTGGTCGCCCGCCACCGCCGAGACCGGCACGATCTCGGCCCACTCGGTCGAGGTCTCCTCGCCGAGGGCCGCGATGTCGAGGAGGTGGTTGGCCAGCTGCTCCGGCGTCACCAGGTCGGTCTTCGTGGCGACCGCGATCCGGACGGTGCGCCGCACCTTGGCCAGCTCGGTGACGAGGAAGCGGTCGCCGGGCCCGATCTTCTCGTTGGCCGGGAAGCAGACGGCGACCACGTCGACCTCGGCCCACGTGGTGCGCACCAGGTCGTTGAGCCGCTCACCGAGCAGGGTGCGAGGGCGGTGCAGGCCCGGCGTGTCGACGAGGATGAGCTGGGCGTCGTCGCGGTGGACGATGCCTCGCACCACGTTGCGGGTGGTCTGCGGCTTGGAGGACGTGATGACGATCTTCTGCCCGACAAGGGCGTTGGTCAGGGTGGACTTGCCCGCGTTGGGACGGCCCACGAAGGACGCGAAGCCGCTGCGGAAGCCCTCCGGGGCCTCGTAGAAGGCCCCCGCGGGCGCCACGCCCGAGAGGTCGAACTCGTCGTCGAGGTCGTCGTCGTCGAGGTCGTCGTCGTCGAGGTCGTCGTCGTCGAGGTCGTCGTGCTCGTCCACGTGCTCGTCCACGTGCTCGTCGTCAGCCATCGCCCGCCTCCCGCGCTGCGTCGTACTCCGCCCAGATCTGCTCGTCACTCTTCCCTGCCGCCTTGCCCGCGCGCCAGATGGGCCCGGGGTCGACCGCCCGGGGCTGGCGCCCGGCCGTGGCGCGCCAGTAGCCCATCACGTCGTAGTGGCTGGTCGGCAGCCCGACCTCGCGCATGAGGTGCTTGCGGATCGCACGCATCTGGGCGGACTCCCCGGCCATCCAGAAGTACCCCTCGCCCGCTGGCCACTCGATGCCCTCGACCACCTGGGCGAGGTTGCTCTGTCCGTGGCCGGGGGGCTCGAGCCAGGTCACGTCGGCGCTCGCGGGGAGGTAGCCGGCGAGGTCGTCGGGCACCTCGGCGATGACGTGCGTGGCGAGGTCGGGGTGGGTCTCGGTGATGCGCGCCATGGCCGGCATCGCGGTGAGGTCTCCGACGAGCAGCAGCCAGCCGGCGCCCGGCGGCGGCGCGAACGACGCCTTGGGCTCGGTGATGGTGACCACGTCGCCGAGGCAGTCGCGCGTCGCCCACTCGGTGACCAGGCCGACGTCGTGGACGACCACGTCGAGCGTCAGCTCGCCGTCGGCCCACGAGCGCACGGTGTAGTAGCGGCTCTGGAACTGTCCGGGCACCACGAGGCCGACCCACTCGTCGGGGACCCCTGTCGAGACGAATCCGTCGAGTCCGTCGAGGACGAGCCGGACGAGGTGGTCCGACAGCGGTTCACGGCGACGTACGGTCGCCTCGAACTGCGCGGCGCGGGTGCTCACCCGCCGAGGTTATCGGTGGCTCACCAGTCCGGGCGCATCGGGAACTCCGACCGCCCGTCGTCGTGGTTGCGGGTGGCCAGGACCTGGTGCAGCTCCACCTCGTCACGCTCGAACCCCACACGGGATCCGGCGATGTAGAGGCCCCAGACGCGGGCTGTGCCCTCCCCCACCTCGGCCACGCACTCGTCCCAGTGCTCGACGAGGTTGCGGTTCCAGTCGCGCAGGGTGAGGGCGTAGTGCGGGCGCAGGTTCTCGCTGTGCTGCACCTCCAGGCCCTGGTCCTGGGCCGTGGTGATGATGGTGCCCGAGCCGGTGAGCTCGCCGTCGGGGAACACGTAGCGGTCGATGAACGCACCGGTCTCCTGGCGGCGGTTGTGGCGGCGCGTGATGGAGTGGTTGAGCAGCCGCCCGCCCGGCTTGAGCCGGTCGCGCAGGTGACGGAAGTACGACGGGTAGTTGCGCACGCCGACGTGCTCGGTGAGGCCGATGGAGCTGATCGCGTCGAACCCCGTCTCGACGACGTCGCGGTAGTCGAGGTGGCGCACCTCGGCGAGGTCGCCGAGCCCCTCGCGGTCGATGGCCTCCTTGGCCCACTGCGCCTGCTCGAGCGACAGCGTCACGCCGAGCGCCTTCACGCCGTACTCCCGCGCGGCGTGCCGGACCATGGTGCCCCAGCCGCAGCCGACGTCGAGCAGCCGCTGCCCGGGCCGGAGGTCGAGCTTGCGGCAGACCAGGTCGAACTTCGCCGCCTGGGCCTGCTCGAGCGTGGCGTCGGGCGTCTCGTAGAGGGCGCACGTGTAGGCCATCGACGGGCCCAGCACCATCTCGTAGAAGCGGTTGGAGACGTCGTAGTGGTGCGAGATGACCTCGGCGTCGCGGGTCATCGAGTGGCGCAGGCCCTCCACCGCTCGCCGCCACCGCGGCAGGTGCTCCTGGGGCGGGGGCGCGGGCGGCCGCAGGTGGGACAGGCCCAGGCTGCGGGCGATGTGCAGCGCCTCCGACGGTGCGGGCATCCGGAACTTCGTGTGGTCCTTGAGCAGGACCAGTGCGTCGTAGGGGTCGCCCGGGTGCACGCCGGAGAGCTCGATGTCGCCGCTGACGTAGGCCCGCACCAGTCCCAGGTCTCCCGGCGCCGTCATCAGGTACGACAGGCCGCGCCGGGTGCGCAGATGCATCCCGACCGCGGCGTCGGTGGGCCCGGCGCCGCTGCCGTCGTACGCCGTGAAGCGCAGCGGCAGGCCGCCCCTCACCAACCGGTCCATGGCCTCACCGATGGACATCCGGTCCGGTGCCCCCGTGCTCGCGGTCATCGTCGTCCCACCACCTTGTCGTAGAGAGGGGTCAGTCGGTCCTGCGGGTCGTGCCTCGCCTTCACGCGGGCCAGGTGGGGCCCGCCGTAGAGGCGGTCGAACTCCTCGCGCTCGTAGAAGGCCTCGGAGTAGAGGCTCTTGTGGCCACCGAGCTCGCTCACCTTCGCCTCGATCGCGCGGTTGCGCGGCGAGGTCGCGGCGTCGGGGCCGACGTTGACGACGCCCCAGAACCCGACGTTGACGTAGGTGGTGCCGGCGGTCAGCGGGTAGCCGGGCCACGGCCTCTCCGCGTCGCTGCGCCGGAGGCGGAGCGGGCACAGCCACACCGGCCGCATCCCCACCTCGCGGTCGAACCAGTCGAGGAACTCGGGCAGCCGGTCGACCGGCACCTCGACGTCCTGGACGACACGCTCGCCCTGCGGCCGGCCGGCGCGCCGGTCGAGGCGGTCGCCGATGCCGAGGCGGCGGTCGAGGGCGACCAGCCTCCAGTAGACGTCGGAGCGGCGCAGCCGCCGCGGCCACACGCGGCGTACGAGCGGGTGCTGGGCGCCGAACGCCCGCGAGCACCAGAACCAGTCGGTGTCCCAGCGCCACAGGTAGTCGTGCATCGTCAGCCGGTCGGTGGTGCGCCGCTGCAGCGAGCGGTAGTAGACCTGCTGGCCGGTGTAGTCCGACGTCGGACCCGGCTCGTCGCTCCACCGGGCGAGGGTCAGGTAGAGCTCGTCGGGGGCGAAGCCGACCCCGTCGAGGCCGTCGACCCGCTCGCCCTCCCACGCACCGTCCTCGACGATCCGCACCACGGCGTCGGCCAGGGTGGCGGCGTCGTGGAAGCGCACGTGCCTCAGGGCGACACGGGCTGGCACCGGCTCGAGCTCGATGCGCAGCCGGGTGGCGTAGCCGAGCGAGCCGTAGGAGTTGGGGAAGGCGTCGAAGAGCTCGTCGCCCGGCTTGGTGGTGACGACGTCCCCCGACCCGGTGAGCACGTCCATCTCGAGGACGGACTCGTGCGGGAGCCCGCTGCGGAAGCTGGTGGACTCGATGCCCAGCCCGCTCACCGCACCGCCGAGCGTGATCGTCTTGAGCTGCGGCACCACCAGCGGCATCCGGCCGTGCGCCAGGGTCGCCTCGACCAGGTGCTCGTAGGTGCACATGCCCTGCACCTCGGCCACGTCGCCGTCGACCTCGATCACGCCGTCGAGGCCTGTCACGTCGAGGCCCCGGCCGAGGGCGGCGCGGCCGCGGAAGAGGTTGCTGGTGCGCTTGGCCAGCCGGACGGGCGCACCCGGTGGCAGGGCGGCCCAGGACTGCCTCAGCCGCGCCACCCCCGTGGAGTGCTGCTCCCAACCGACAGGCGTTCGCACGGCGCTCACGCTAGCGAGTCCCGCCGACGGTGCGCGAGCGCCTCACCGGCCGGTGGTCGTCCCAGCCGTGGTCGTCCGGGTGTGCAGCCGCCCCGCCACGTCGCCGACGAGCACGGGCACGTCGGTGCCGGCGAAGTCGCGAGCCGCCCGCAGGTCGACCTCGGCGCTCGCCGCACCGGTGTCGACGAGGACGACGGCCGCCTCGAGCCCCGCCGAGGCCGACGACACCGCCATCGCGACGCAGACCTCGAGCGCGGACAGGCGCAGGTGCTCGAGGTCCACGCTCGCGGCGGCGTACGTGCGCCCGTCGAGGTCGCGCACCGCGGCGCCCTCCGCGGCGCGAGCGCGGGCTCGGGTGGCGCGGGCGAGGGTCAGGAGCTTGGCGTCCTCGGCGCTCAGGTCGCCGGACAGGTCGGTCATGGCGTGAGTCTAGAGAGCGCCGCGTCGTCGGTGGCGCCGTCGTCCGCGGTGGGCAGCACCGTGACGAGCACCGTCTCGATCTTGTTGCGGCGACCGGTCGCGCGCTCCGCCTCGAGCCGCAGGCCGTGGCACTCCACGACCGAGCCGGGGATCGGGACCTTGCCGAGGTGCTTGGCCATCAGCCCGCCGACGCTGTCGACGTCGTCGTCCTCCACGGGGAAGCCGACGAGCTCGTCGAGGTCGTCGACCGGGTAGCGGGACGAGACGCGGATCGCCCCGCCGTCGACGTGCTCGACCTCGACCTCGGCGACGTCGTGCTCGTCGGTGATCTCGCCGACGATCTCCTCCAGCACGTCCTCGATCGTGATCAGGCCGGCCGTGCCGCCGTACTCGTCGACGACCACCGCGATGTGCTGGCGTCGCGCCTGGAGCTCCGTCAGCAGCGCGTCGACCGGCTTCGAGTCCGGGACGTAGTGAACCGGGCGCATCACCTCGTCCACGCGCTGGGTGAACTCGACGTCGGGTGCCTCGAAGTCGCGCCGCACCACGTCCTTGAGGTAGGCCATCCCGACGATGTGGTCGAGGTTGTCGTCGATGACCGGGATGCGCGAGTAGCCGCTGCGCAGGAACAGCGACAGCGTCTGGCGCAGGTTCTTGTGGCGCTCGATGTAGACCACGTCGGGGCGCGGGACCATCACCTCGCGGGTGATGGTGTCGCCGAGCTCGAACACCGAGTGGATCATCCGGCGCTCCCCCGACTCGATGACCGCCGAGGCCTCGGCCAGGTCGACGAGCTCGCGCAGCTCGGTCTCGGTCGAGAACGGGCCCTCGCTGAAGCCCCGGCCCGGGGTGATCGCGTTGCCGAGCAGGATCAGCAGCGCCGGGACGGGCCCGAGGATGGTGGTGACGAGCGAGAGCGGGCCGGCTGAGGCCAGCGCCACCTTCACGTCGTGCTGGCGTCCGATGGTGCGCGGCGCCACCCCGATCACCACGAAGGACACCACCAGCATCACGCCGATGGTGGTGAGGAACGTCGGGACGGGCGAGCCGTGGTAGGCGTCGCGCGCCCAGGTGGCGACGAGCACGATGGCGCTGATCTCGCACAGCAGCCGGAGCATCAGCGCGGTGTTGAGGTAGCGCGCCGGGTCGCCGAGCAGCAGCACGAGCCGGGTCGCGCCGGCCCGGCCCTCGGCCTTCAGCTCCTCCGCGCGGGCGCGCGAGAAGCTGCCGAGGGCGGCGTCGGCCGCGGAGAACAGGCCGGCGAGCAGCACGAGCAGGGCGGCGGTGCCGAGCTGCCAGATGTCAGCGGTCACGGGGTGTCCGGTCGGGAGCGCTCAGGCGGAGGCGGCGACGGCGCGCCACTTCTCCAGCAGCTCGCCCTGCAGGCCGAACATCACGGCGTGCTCGTCGGGCTCCGCGTGGTCGTAGCCGAGCAGGTGCAGGATGCCGTGCACCGTCAGCAGCTCGATCTCCGCCTCGCGGCCGTGACCGGCCTCCTCGCCCTGGCGCTCGGCGACCGCCGGCGACAGCACCAGGTCGCCGAGCACGCCCTCCTCGGGCTCCTCGTTGACCTTGCCCGGGCGCAGCTCGTCCATCGGGAAGGCCAGCACGTCGGTCGGGCCCTCCTTCTCCATCCACTGCTCGTTGAGCTCGGCGATGGTCTCCTCGTCGACGGCCTTGATGCACAGCTCGGCCTGCGGGTGGACCCGCATCTGCTCCATCACGAAGCGCGCCAGGTGCGACAGCCGGCGTACGTCGAGCTCGAGGCCCGACTCGTTGAGGACCTCGATGCTCATCGCGGGCCCCGCGGCCGGTCGCGCTCGGCCTTCGCCACCTTGGACTTGGGGCGGCTGGCCTCGCGCTCGGCGTCGAAGACCTCGTAGGCCTCGACGATGCGACCGACCAGGCGGTGCCGGACGACGTCGGTGCCGGTCAGGCGGCAGAAGGTGATGTCGTCCACGCCCTCGAGGATGCCCTCGACGACCCGGAGGCCGGACTGGGTGCCTGACGGCAGGTCGACCTGGCTGGTGTCGCCGGTGACGACGATGCGCGAGCCGAAGCCGAGGCGGGTGAGGAACATCTTCATCTGCTCCGGCGTGGTGTTCTGCGCCTCGTCGAGGATGATGAAGGAGTCGTTGAGCGAGCGACCACGCAGGAACGCCAGCGGCGCCACCTCGATGGTGCCGGCCGACAGCAGCTTGGGGATCGTCTCGGGGTCGACCATGTCGTGCAGCGCGTCGTACAGCGGCCGCAGGTAGGGGTCGATCTTCTCGCTCAGGGTGCCGGGCAGGAAGCCCAGCCGCTCGCCCGCCTCGACGGCCGGCCGGCTCAGGATGATCCGGTTGACCTCCTTGGCCTGCAGCGCCTGCACCGCCTTCGCCATCGCGAGGTACGTCTTGCCCGTGCCGGCGGGCCCGATGCCGAAGGTGATGGTGCTCTTGTCGATGGCCTCGACGTAGCGCTTCTGGTTGACCGTCTTGGGCCGGATGGTGCGGCCGCGGTTGGACAGGATGTTGAGGCTCAGCACGTCGGCCGGCCGCTCCTGCGTCTCCGTGCGGAGCATCTGGATGATCCGCTCGACGGTCTCGGCGGTGACGCCCTGGCCGGTGCGGACGAGCGTGACGACCTCGTCGAGGAGGCGCTCGGCCATCGCGACCTCGGCGGACTCGCCGGCCAGGGTGATCCGGTTGCCCCGGACGTGGACGCTGGCCTCGAAGGCCCGCTCGATGAGGCGGAGGTGCTCGTCGCCCGGACCCAGGACCGAGACCATGTCGATGCTGTTGGGGACGACGACGGTGTGCGTCGGACGGTCCTGCGAGGAACCTGCGTGGTTGGTCTCAGTCATGATGCCCGGGTCGGGCGGCCTTCCCATCGGTGTCAGAGGCCGTCCATGCTACCGACCGGCCGGCGCGCGGCCCACCTGAATCGGGGTGACCCGTGCCGCCCACGTCCGCCGCTGCGGGCCGGACGGTCCCCCGCCGCGCCCCCCGTCCCCGGGTAACGCCACCACGTACGCGCTCCCGCCCCCGCCGGTGGGGGCGGGAGTGCACCTTCGGTGGCGTTACCCGGAGTGCCGCGACCGCCGGTGGACGGGGTGAGCGGTGGGGCGGTCAGGGGCGGGTGACCTGCAGCATGCCGAGGCACATCTCGTCGGTGGTGCCCTCGCCCCACACGACGTAGCGGTCGGGCTGGCCCTCGAAGGCGGGCAGCCTGTCGCGCAGCCACTGGACGTGGCGGCAGGTGACCTCCACCTGCTGGAACGGCTCGAGGTGCACCGGCTCGATCGACCGGCTGCCCTGGTCGTCGAAGTCCCACACCGGGATGTCGAGGATGGTGCGCGCCCGGGAGGTGCCCGGGTCGACCTCGATCCGCAGCGACCGGCCGAGCAGGTGCATGTGGCCGGCGACCCCGTGGATGGTGATCGGCTCGCCGAGCGTGCGGACGCACGACTGCACCTCGCCGGCTCGCGGCTCGCCGCCGCACAGCAGGTGGAGCAGGTCGGCGGTGCTGCCCTCGGCGCCGAAGCGCTCCTTGACGTCCGCCACGGCCGCCGGCCGGTCGCACAGCGGGCTGTCGGAGTGCTTCGGCCGGCACGGCAGCTCGACCGGCGCCGGCAGCAGCATCGTGCTGAGCGCCTGGTAGTCCCGGCTGCCCGGGGCGAGCCGGAGCTGGGCCGCCGAGGTGTCGGGCTCCTGGCCCGCCAGCAGGTTGTAGTGGACCTGCATGACGATGCGGCTGCCCTTGGCGAGGCGTACGCCGAACCCCGGCTTGGTCACCGACTCGGTGCCGCCCGGTGCCCAGGCGCCGATCCACGACGACCGGTCGACGTCCTGGAACCGGTCGAGGCCGGTGCCGCCGAAGCAGGTCCAGCCCTCGTCCTCCTCGGCGGCGTCCTTGGCCTCGGCCGCGGCGACCTGCTCCGGCGGGACCTGGAAGAGGATCACGTGGTGGACCACGTCCGGGTTCCCCGGGAGCACCTGGGTGCCGGTGAGCCAGGTGTCGCGGTCCAGCCCGGGGTCGAGCAGGAAGCAGCGGTAGTCGTCGGTGCCGGTGCCGTAGGGGGCGGACGGCGTGTAGCTGCCCGGCATCGCGACGGTCGTCCGGCTCTCGCCCGCGCGCAGCGGCTTCGACCGGGCCGGCTCGGCGTGGTGGCCGCCGTGGCCGGCACCGTCCCCGCCGGCGTCCGCGCTCTCCCCCTCGTCGGCCGCAGCGGCCGCACCGCCCGCGCCCTGGGCGTCGGGCTCGGTCGTGCCGGTCCCGGAGCCGGCGGACCGGGCGGCGCCGTCACCGCCGCAGGCCGACAGGGCCAGCAGCGCGGCGGCGAGGAGCGCCGCGAGGGCGGAGCGCGAGCGGGCGCGGCGCATGCCGCTCAGACCAGCGTCTCGGTCATGCTCGACGAGCCGCCCAGCACGTGCAGGTGCGTGTGGAAGACCGTCTGGCCGGCACCGGCGCCGGTGTTGGCGACCAGCCGGTAGTCCTCGTTGCCGGACGCCTTGGCCACCTCGTCGGCGAGCGTGACCAGGTGGCCGATGATCGCCGGGTCGGCGGCAGCGGACGCGGCGGCGTCCTCGTGGTGCTCGAGCGGCACGACCAGGACGTGGAACGGTGCCTGCGGAGCGAGGTCGGCGAAGGCGATGGCGTGGTCGTTGCGGCCCAGCACGTCGGCGGGGATCTCGCCCGCGACGATCTTGCAGAAGACGCAGTCGTGCGACGTGGCGCTCATCGCGTCATCGTACGGCCCGTGCGAGGCGGCGTGTGCGCGGATCCGCGGACGCCGGCTGGCCGTACGGTGGCGACCATGACGCTCCTTGCTTCCCCGACCCGACGGGTACGACGCCGGGCGGGCGCCGCCGCCGTGGTCGTGGCCGGTGCGCTCGCGCTGGGCGCGTGCAGCGCCGGAGACCAGGCGCCGGTGTCCGACCCGACCGGGCAGGAGACCGCGACCCCCGAGCCGGGCGGCGAGCCGGAGCCGACGGACCCGACGGACCCGACGGACCCGACGCGGACCCCCGAGACGCCGGGGACGTCGCCCGGGACCGAGGCGCCGACCGACGGCGCGGCCGGCACCGCGGTGCCGGTATACTTCGCCGGCGACGGGCCTGGCGGGCGCACCGTGCTGTTCCGGGAGTTCCACCGGGTCGAGGGCGACCCGCTGACGGAGGCCGCGAGGCTGGTGGCCGGCGGCGGGCAGCCCGACGACCCCGACTACCGGACGCTCTGGCCGGCCGTCGACATCGCGGCCGTCACCGCCACCGACGGCGTGCTGCTCGTCGAGGTCCCGACCGACGCCTTCACCGAGGCGCCGGACGGCATGTCGAGGCGGGAGGCCAGGCTGGCGCTGCAGCAGCTGGTCTACACGCTGCAGGGCGTGCAGCAGGACCGCGTCCCGGTGGTGGTCGAGCGCACCGAAGCCCCGCCGCGCCTCTTCGGGCTGCCGACCGACGCCCCGTTCGAGGCGGCGCGAGCGCTGCGCACGCTGAACCTCGTCAGCATCACCTCTCCCGCGGAGGGCGACACCGTCAGCGGCGACGCGCTGGCGATCACCGGGGTGGCCAACTCGTTCGAGGCCTCGGGCCCGTGCCGGATCCTCCGCGGCCGCGAGGAGCTCGCCGCGGGCGGCTACCAGGCGGAGGCCTGGATGGGGAACCGGCTCTTCCCCTTCGAGGCCGAGCTGCCGCTCGACGGCATCACCGGCGAGGTGACGCTGCGCTGCGAGACCTACGACCCCAGCGGTGGCACGGAGGGCCCCGGACCGGCCGTCGACACCAAGACCATCACCGTGCGGTAGGCGACCTGACGCCGCTCAGGACCAGCGTGGCGTACGGGCCAGCAGCGCGGCCACCGCCACGACGCCGGCGGTGGAGGTGCGCAGCACCTCCGCGCCCAGGCGTACGACGTGGGCGCCCGCGTCGGTGAGCGTGGCGAGCTCGTCGTCGGCGATGCCGCCCTCCGGGCCGACCACGACGACCACCCGACCGGAGGCCGGCACGTCGAGCGCGGCCAGGGGCACGTCGGCGTCCTCGTGGAGGACGACGGCCAGGTCCGCGGCCGCGACGACCTCGGCGGCCTCGGCCGTCGACGCCAGCGGCGCGACGGTCGGCAGCCACGAACGGCGCGACTGCTTGGCGGCCTCGCGCGCCGTCGCCTGCCACTTGGCGTGCGACCTGGCGGCCCGCTCGCCCTTCCAGACGGCGACGGAGCGGGACGCCGCCCACGGCACGATGCGGTCCGCCCCCACCTCGGTGAGCACCTCGACCGCGAGCTCCCCGCGGTCGCCCTTCGGCAGGGCCTGCACCACCGTGATCGCCGGCGACGGCCGCTCCTCGCGCCCCACGGCGTCGACGGACACGGTGAGCACCCGCTTGCCGGTCGAGGCGACGGTGCCCGTGACCGAGGTCCCGAGGCCGTCGGTCAGCACCAGCCGCTCCCCCTCGCGCAGCCGGCGCACGGCGACGGCGTGGTGCGCCTCGTCGCCGGACACCTCGACCACCGCACCGGCGGCGACCCCCGCCAGCGACGGCACGAGGTGGACCGGGAGCGACACGCCTCAGCCCTGGAACGCGTCGCGCAGCCGGCCGAACATCGACCTGTGCGGGGCCTCGTTCTTGCCGTCGGGCTGCTCCTCGCCGCGGATCGCCGCCAGCTCGCGCATGAGCTCCTCCTGGCGCGCGTCGAGCCGGGTCGGCGTCTCCACGACGATGCTGACGACCAGGTCGCCGCGCCCGCCGCGCAGGCTGGGCACCCCGAAGCCGCGGATCACCTGCTCGCTGCCCGACTGGGTGCCGGGGTGCACCTCGAGGTCGTAGGTCGTCGTGGTGCCGGCGTCGCCCGACTGCGTCTCCGATGGCTGCAGGTCGGCCTCGAGCAGCGGCAGCGTGAGCCGGGTGCCGAGCGCCGCCGCCGTCATCGGCAGGGACACCGTGGTGTGGAGGTCGTTGCCGTGCCGGGTGAACGTCTTGTGCGGCTCCACGTGGATCTCGACGTAGAGGTCACCGGCCGGCCCGCCGCCGGGCCCGACCTCGCCCTGGCCGGTGAGCTGCACCCGGGTGCCGTGGTCGACGCCTGCCGGGATCTTCACGGTCAGCGTGCGACGCGAGCGCACCCGGCCGTCGCCGGAGCACTCACGGCACGGATCGGGGATGATCGAGCCGTAGCCGCGGCACGCCGCGCACGGGCGGAGGGTGCGGATCTCGCCGAGGAACGAGCGCTGCACGACGGCGACCTCGCCCTGGCCGTGGCAGGTCTCGCAGGTGACCGGCGACGTGCCGGGCGCGGTGCCCTCGCCCGCGCACGCCTCGCAGCGCAGCGCGGTGTCGACCTTGATGTCGCGGGTGACGCCGAAGGCCGCCTCGGCCAGCTCGACGTCGAGGCGGATCAGCGCGTCCTGCCCGCGCCGGGCACGCGAGCGGGGCCCGCGCGTCTGCGCGCCGCCGGGGGCACCGCCGCCGAAGAACGCGTCCATGATGTCGGTGAAGCTGAAGCCCTGGCCGGCGCCGCCGAAGCCCTGGCTGAACGCGTCGCCGCCACGGTCGTACGCCGCGCGCTTGCCGGGGTCGCTCAGCACCTCGTAGGCGCGGGAGACGTCCTTGAACCGCTCCTGGGTCTCCGGGTCGGGGTTGACGTCGGGGTGGAGCTGCCGCGCGAGCTTGCGATAGGCCTTCTTGATCTCGTCGGCGCTGGCGTCGCGCGAGACGCCGAGGATCTCGTAGGGGTCCTGGGTCACTGGTTTCCTTCATCGAGGATCCGGGAGACGTAGCGCGCGACGGCACGCACGGCTGCCATGGATCCGGGGTAGTCCATCCGGGTCGGTCCCACCACGCCGAGGGATCCGAGGTGGAGCTCCTGCGGGCCGTAGCCGGTGGCCACGACGCTCGTGGCGGCGAGCTCGGAGTAGGGGCCCTCGTGCCCGATGCGCACCGTGAGCGCATCGACGCCCGACTCCCCCAGCAGCTTGAGCAGCACCACGTGCTCCTCCAGCGCCTCGAGCAGCGGGCGGACGGCGGTGTCGAAGTCGCCGTAGCGAGCCAGGTTCGCGGTGCCGCCGACGGCGACGCGCTCGTCGCTGCGGTGGTCGGACATCGCCTCGGTCAGCACCCCGACGATCGCCCGGGCGGAGTCCGCCTGGCCGGGGCGCACGTCGTCGGGCAGCGCGCCGAGGGCGGCGGCCGCCTCGGCGATCCGCACCCCGGCGGTGACCTGGTTGACCGAGACCCGCAGCTCGGCGAGGTCGGCGTCGACGACCGCCTCGTCGAGCTCGACGAGGCGCTGCTCCACGCGACCGGTGCTGAGGATGAGGATCACGAGGATGCGGGTCGGCGTCAGCGCGACGAGCTCGACGTGGCGGACGGTGGAGCGCGAGAGCGTCGGGTACTGCACGATCGCGACCTGGCGGGTCAGCTGGCTCAGCAGCCGCACGGACCGCTGCACCACGTCGTCGAGGTCGACGGCGCCGTCGAGCAGCGTCGCGATCGCCCGGCGCTCGGCGGCGCTCATCGGCTTGAGCGTGGCGAGCTTGTCGACGAAGAGCCGGTAGCCCTTGTCGGTCGGCACGCGCCCGGCGCTGGTGTGGGGCTGGTGGATGTAGCCCTCGTCCTCGAGCGCGGCCATGTCGTTGCGGACGGTCGCGGGCGAGACCCCCAGGCCGTGCCGCTCGACCAGCGCCTTGGAGCCCACGGGCTCCTCGGTGGCGACGTAGTCCTCGACGATCGCGCGCAGCACGTCGAGCTTGCGGTCGTCGACCATGAGCCCTCCTCGCTGCTCGTGTGCTGGCACTCCTTCGTCTGGAGTGCCAACTCTACTAGGGAACCGTAGGCTCGTGGACATGCCCGACGACAGCGCCCGGTTCACCGAGGTGGCACCGCGCGTGTGGGTGGCCCACTACGACTGGATGCACGTCAACATCACGCTGGTCGGCGGCTCCGACGGCCTGCTCATGGTCGACACCCACGGCTCCGCGGCGCAGGCGCGACTCGTCGCCGACGACGTACGCCGCCTCGGCGCGGGACCGCTCACCGGGCTGGTCAACACCCACGAGCACTGGGACCACCACTTCGGCAACGCCACCATGGTCGAGCAGTTCGGCGACATGCCGATCCACGCCACCGAGTGGGCGCGCGACCACCTGGAGGAGTCCGCGCGGCACACGTTCGAGCAGTACGAGCGCGACACCGCCGACCCACGGCGCGACGAGGTCCTGGCGACCACCGTGCGCCCGCCCACCCACACCTTCTCCTCGGCCGTGCAGCTCGACCTGGGCGACCGTGCCGTCGAGCTCGTCCATCCGGGCCGGGGCCACACGGCGGGTGACCTCGTCGTCCGGGTGCCGGACGCCGACGTGCTGCTCGGCGGCGACCTCGTCGAGGAGTCCGACCCGCCCTTCATCGGCGACGACTCGTGGCCGCTGGAGTGGCCGACGACGCTGGACCTGGTGCTGGGCCTGATGACCGACCGCACGGTCGTGGTGCCCGGGCACGGTCGGGTCGTCGACAGATCGTTCGTCCAGGACCAGCGGGTGGACCTCGGCGTGATCGCGGAGACCGTGCGCGACCTCGCCTCGCGCGGCGTGCCGCAGTCGGAGGCCCTCGCCCAGGGTGAGTGGCCCTGGGACCCCGCCCTGCTGGAGAGCGCGGTCCGCCGGGGCTACGAGCACCTCCCGCGCGCCCAGAAGCGACTCCCCCTGGTCTGACCCGTCCCGGACGGGGTGACCCGTCTGGCCACGTGGACCAGTTGGGGTTAGGGTTGCCTTACCTGATCCGTGGAGGCGACCATGACCCCGGCAGCTGCAGCCCTGATCGCACGCAGCGTCCTGTCGTGCCCGAGCGCGGTCACGCTCCGCGTCGACGTCGACCCGGCCGTCGAGCACGAGGGCTGCGAGGTGACGACCGACGTCCACGGCGTACCCGTCTTCGCCACCGCGCCGGGATCGGCGCTCGTGGCGGGCGCCGAGCACGGCCGAGGCGCGGTGGTCGAGGTCAGCAGCGGCCTGGGGGCCCCCGCCACGCGCGAGCGTGGGCTGCGCCTCGTCATGCGGGGCCGGCTGGGCCGGCGCGAGGCCGGCTGCCGGTGCTGCGCCGACGACCGCGCGCTCGTGGCGGTCGAGCTGGAGGCGGTCACGTTGCTGCGCGGGTCGCTGGCGGTCCCGGTGGACGTGCACGAGTTCCGCGACCGGCGCCACGTGCTGAACGAGGGCTACCTCCAGCGCACCGCCGAGCACGCCAACGAGGCGCACGAGCCCGAGCTGCGCACGGCCACGGCGGCCGCGCTCGGGCTGCCGGTGCGCACGCTCCTGGCCGCGAGCCTGCGGCGGGTCGACCCGGGCGGCGTGGAGGTCGCCTGGGTAGACGAGGCCGGCGCGCACACGCGGCGCCTCGAGTTCGTCCAGCCGGTCACCACCCCGCAGGAGCTCGACGCGGCGCTGCGCTCACGCCTGCACGCCGGCCTCTGCTGAGCGCGGCGCCTCGCGGCGCCGCCCACCCGGAGGGGGCTGGACCGGCGGTCGCCCGGCTCGGTAGGACTGGGGGCATGACCGACAACGAGTCCCAGCAGGACCCCGGCGAGACCCCCGAGGCGACGAGCGGCACCAGCCCGGCGGACTCCGACCACTCCGGCGACACGGCCTCGCCCTCCGAGGCGACCCTCGGCGGCATCTCCGACGACCAGCTCCCCGAGGACCTCCAGCCCGGCGAGGACAACCCGCTCGCCCAGCCGCTGGACCCCGACGACGAGGCGACCAAGAGCCGCGAGGAGCTCGAGATGGACGCCACGCAGGAGGAGGACGAGCGGATCGCCACCGGCGGGGGCGCCAACAGCGGCGAGGGCGCCGAGGGCGACGGCCTCGCCGAGGGCTGATCCGCCGCCCCGTCGCCCGGATCGTCGGGGCACGGCGTGCCACCACCGGTTGGGGGCGCCGGTGCGCCTACCGTGTGCCGGTGCCTGCTGATCGCTACGGAACCGACGTCCTCTCCGGTGACTGGAGGGCCCCGAGGAACGGCCGCGCCGTGGAGGTCCCGACCGAGCTCGGGATGGTCGTCGAGGAGGTCACCACCGACTGGTGCGGCGAGGTCGTCGCCGTCGACCGCGACATCGACACGCTGACGCTGGAGGACCGGCGCGGTAAGCGACGCACGTTCCCGCTCGGCCCGGGGTTCCTCCTCGAGGGCCGGCCGGTCGTCCTGACCCGGCCGGTCCGCGGCGGGGCGCCCGCCGCCCCCACGCGCACGGCTTCCGGCTCGGTCGCGGTGCCCAACGCCCGGGCTCGCGTGGCGCGGGCCAGCCGCATCTTCGTGGAGGGACGCCACGACGCCGAGCTCGTCGAGAAGGTCTGGGGCGACGACCTGCGGATCGAGGGCGTCGTCGTGGAGTACCTCGGCGGCGTCGACGACCTCGCCGACCACCTGCGCGACTTCAGGCCGGGCCCGGAGCGCCGCGTCGGCGTGCTGGTCGACCACCTCGTCGCCGGGTCGAAGGAGGCCCGGATCGCGCAGGGCATCGCCCGCTCCCCCATCGGCAAGCACGTGCTGGTGGTCGGGCACCCGTTCATCGACATCTGGCAGGCCGTGAAGCCCGACCGCCTCGGCATCCCGCGCTGGCCGTCGGTCCCCAAGGGCATCGACTGGAAGACCGGGACCTGCCAGCAGCTCGGGTGGCCCCACCGCGACCAGGCCGACATCGCCCGCGCGTGGAAGCACATCCTCGGCCGGGTCTCCTCCTACGCCGACCTCGAGCCCGCCCTGCTGGGCCGGGTCGAGGAGCTCATCGACTTCACGACCCAGCCCTGACCGACCCAGCCCTGGCCGGCCCGGCCCCGACCGGCCCCGGGCTCAGTCCACGAGGTCGCGGACGATCGCGTCCGCGAGCAGGCGCCCGCGCTGGGTGAGCACCAGCCGCTCGGCGACGAGCTCCACGAGGCCGTCGGCGACGAGGCGGGCGACGTGGGAGCGTCCGGTCGCCTCGAGCGCGGTGACCGGGAGTCCCTCGACCAGGCGGACCTCGAGCAGGATCCGCTCGACGCGCTGGTCGTGGTAGCCGAGCACCTCGCGGGCCAGGGCGGGTGACACGCCGCGCGCCAGCCGGCCGGCGTACGCCGCGGGGTGCTTGACGTTCCACCAGCGGACCCCGCCCACGTGCGAGTGCGCACCGGGGCCGACGCCCCACCAGTGGCCGCCGGTCCAGTAGAGCAGGTTGTGGCGGCACCAGTGATCGGGTGAGGTGGCCCAGTTGGACACCTCGTACCAGCTCATGCCGGCGGCCGACAGCTTCTCGTCGACGAGGTGGTACTTGTCGGCGAGGTCGTCCTCGTCGGGCATCGGCAGCTCGCCGCGGGCGACCTGGCGCGCCATCGCGGTGCCGTCCTCGACGATGAGGGAGTACGCCGAGACGTGGTCGGGCCGGCACTCGAGCGCCGCGTCGACGGACGTCTCCCAGTCGGCGAGCGACTCCCCCGGCGTGCCGTAGATGAGGTCGAGGCTGACGTCGTCGAAGCCGGCCCGCCGCGCCCACTCGACCGCCGCCGGCACGCGCAGGGGGTCGTGGGTGCGGTCGAGCGTGCGCAGGACGTGGTCGACGGCCGACTGCATGCCGAAGCTGATGCGGTTGAAGCCGGCCGTGCGCAGCTCCTCGAGGTCCCACGCCGCGACGCTGTCGGGGTTGGCCTCCGTGGTGATCTCGATGTCGTCGGCGAGGCCGAACTCGGCCGCCGCGCTCGCCACGATGGCGCCGAGGTCGGCCGGCTTCAGCAGCGTCGGGGTGCCGCCGCCGAAGAAGATCGTCTCGATCGGCACGTCACGGTGGCCCAGCACCTGGCGGGCGAAGCGGATCTCGCGGATCGCGGCCTCGGCGTACGACGCGCGGCTGGCGCCGACCTCGTCGCCGAGCTCCGGGGCGGTGTAGGTGTTGAAGTCGCAGTAGCCGCAGCGCACGGAGCAGAACGGCACGTGCACGTAGAGCCCGAACGGTCGGGTGCCGAACTCCGCCCACGCCTCGTCGGGCAGCAGGCCGTCCTCGGGGGCGGAGTCGCCGTCGGGTTGAGCGGGAGGCACGTCAGGTATCCAACCACGGGATCCCCCGCTCCCCAGATCGGCACGGTGGGCGTCGCGGTGCAGCCGGCGGCCACCGAGCCCTCCATGTCGGCCATCTGCAGCGAGTGGCCGTCGCCGAAGACGCCGTCGGAGTCCAGCGAGAGGCCGTGGGGAGACGACGGATGGGTGCCGGTGGTCCCCCCTGGCACCCATCCGAACGGCTCGTCCTGTGCACCGGCTGTGCGCAGCCTCGGCCCCCGCCCAGACCGGGCGCGCCCGAACGGGCGTACCCGACCAGGCGTACCCGACTAGGCGTACATCGCCTCGATCAAAGCCTTGTGGTTCTGCTCGACGACGTTGCGCTTGACCTTCATGGAGGGGGTGAGCTCACCCGACTCGATCGTGAGGTCGTGGTCGAGGACCTGCCACTTCTTGATGGTCTCCCAGCGGTTGAGGTGGCTGTTGAGCTCGTCGATGTAGCCGCCGACCATCTTCTGCACCTCGTCGGAGCGGACGATCTCGGTGTAGGACTTCCCGCCCATGCCGTTCTCCTCGGCCCACGCGGCCATCGCGTCCGGGTCGAGGGTGACGAGCGCGACGCAGAAGTTGCGCTCGTCGCCGAAGACCATGAACTGGCTGGCGTAGGGGCACACGGCCTTGAACTTCGACTCGATCGCCGGCGGCGCGATGTACTTGCCCCCGGAGGTCTTGAAGAGCTCCTTGAGGCGTCCGGTGATGACGAGGTGCCCGTCCTCGTCGAGGGCGCCCTTGTCGCCGGTGTGCAGCCAGCCGTCGGCGGTGAGCGTCCGCGCGGTCTCCTCGGGGAGGTTGTGGTAGCCGTCCATCACCCCGGGGCCCTTGATCAGGATCTCGTCGTTCTCGCCGAGCTTGACCTCGCTGCCCGGGAAGACCGGCCCCACGGTGCCGAACTTGTTCTGGTCGGGGTGGTTGACGAAGGAGCCGGCCGAGGTCTCGGTGAGCCCGTAGCCCTCGAGGATCGTGATGCCGGCTGCACCGAACCACTCCGCGATGTCGCGGTTGAGGGCGGCGGCGCCGGAGATGAAGAAGCGCACGTTGCCGCCGAACCGGTCGCGGATCTTGGAGAACACCAGCTTGTCGAAGAGCCCGTGCTGCACCTTCAGGCCCAGCGGGACGGACTTGCCCTCGCGCTTGAGCCGCTCGACCTCGAGGCCGACCTCGAACGCCTTCTTGAAGATCTTCTCCTTGGCGCCACCCTCGGCGGCCTGCATGGTGACGATGCGGCCGTGCGCCTTCTCGAAGATGCGGGGCGCGGCTCCCATGAACGTCGGCTTCACGACGCCCAGGTTGTCGACGATCTTCTCGACGCGGCCGTCGATGGCGGCGGCGAAGCCGCACGCCATCTGCGTCGACATCAGCACCTTGCCGAACGAGTGGGCCATCGGCAGCCAGCGGAACTCGAGGTCATCGGGCCCGAGGATGCCCTGCGCGCGGATCGCCTCGCCCTCGTAGACCCACGACGAGTGGCGCAGGCGCACGCCCTTGGGGCGACCGGTCGTGCCGGAGGTGTAGATCAGGGTGGCGAGCTGGTCGGGGCGGATGGCCTGCGAGGTGGTCCGCACGACGTCGGGCTGCTCGGCGAGCCGCTTCGCGCCCAGCTCGGCGAGGTCGTCGAGGCTGATCACCCAGTCCCCGTCGGCCCTGCCCTCGAACGTGACGACCTTCATCACGTGCGGCAGCTCCGCGCGGTGCGCGGTGAGCTTGGCCAGCTGCTCGTCGTCCTCGGCGAAGACGACCCGGCTCTCGGAGTCACCGAGGATGTAGACGGTGTCCTCGGCGTTGGTGGTGGGGTACACCGTGGTGGTGGCCCCGGCGGCGCACATGATCGCGAGGTCGGCGAGGATCCACTCGTAGCGGGTGCCGGACGCGATGCCGACGCGCTGCTCCGGCTCGACGCCCAGCACGATCAGGCCGGCGGCGAGGGCCTCGACCTTGTCCCCGGCCTGCTTCCAGGTGACGGACTCCCACGCCTCGCCGCGCGGGAAGCGGAACGCCTCGCTGTCGGGAGACGCGGCGACGCGCTCGAAGAACTGGACGGCCACGTTGGCCGGCATGGTGTCCAGGAAGGACGTGTCGGCGGTGATCGGCATGGAATACCTACAATCGTCGGAGCGTGGCGGTACGCGCCACACAGCGGGCTGGCTGCTGACTTGGCTGTAACCTAGATCACCGCCTTTACCCAGCGGTAGCGAACCGCCGCAATTGTCCGGTGACCGCACCTGGACCGGTCCTCGCCTCAGTCCTGGACCGCCTTGGTGATCGCCACGCACCGGGTGATCCACTCCTGCTCGTCGGCGGTGAGCCGGCGTCCCGCACGGCGGGCGTCCTGCACCGACCAGCCGGCGTTGAGGACGGTGCGGACCACGACCCAGTCGCGGGCCCGCGCCTCGTCGAGCCCGGCGGCGTCGACGAGGGCGTGGAAGCGCCGGCGCAGCCCCTCGCGCACGGAGCCGACCGCCAGCGGACCGCTCAGCTCGTCCATGCGGTTCCACAGCATCGGCGCCGGCTCGTAGTGGGGGTCGCCGGCCATCGGCTTCGGGTCGATCGCGCGCCACTGCCCCGACGCGTCCGCCAGGACGTTGGCGTAGTGCAGGTCGCCGTGCACGACCACGGAGCCGCTGTCGTCCGCGACCAGGTCGGGACCGAGGGCGAGCGCCTGCTCGACGTACCGGCGCGGGACCGGCAGGTCGCGTCCGAGCCGCTCGAGGTCCCGCAGCCAGCGCTCGACGTACGACGCCACGCTCGCCAGCTGCGGCAGGGCGGGGATGTGTAGCTGCCGGTGGAGGTCGCCGACCACCTCGCACGCCTCGACGTCCCAGGCGTCACCGAGGTCCGGCCCCGGCAGCCAGTCGAGCAGGAGCGCGCGCCGGCGCGGGTCGGCGCGCACCAGGCGTACGGCGCCGCGACCGCCCCAGTGCTGCAGCGCGAGGGCCTCGTGGCGGGACTCCTCGTTCCCGTCGAAGCCGATCTTGAGGGCGCGGGGTGCGCCGTCGGCGTCGGTCACCGGGACGAGCAGCGAGCAGCGGCCGTGCAGCGGCTCCTCGGTCGCGCGGAGCCGCCACTCGGCGAGCAGGTCGGCGCAGAGCCGCGGCAGCCGCTCGAGCCACCGCGCCCAGTCCGGTCCTCGTCCGCGCTGCGACGACAGGCCCTGCGGGATGGTGACGGGCATGCCCCGAGCCTAGGCTCCGCGCCGCGGGCACGGACGCGTGCGGTCAGCCGGTCTGCTCGAGGGTGACCACGGCGACGGTGCACCGCCCGGCGACCTCGCCGGGGCCGCGGACCAGGGTGCGGGCGTCGCCGCCGGTGAGCACGTACGCCGCCTGGTCGCCGGCCAGCGGGAGCGTCGACGACCGGCCCAGCTCGAGGACGGTGACGAACGGCGAGACGGCCGCCGGGTCGACGACCACCTCGAGCGCGCGCACGGCGCCCTCCGGCGCCGACGCCACCACCGCGGCGTCGGCGGGGACGGCGTACGGGCGGTGCGGCTCGACGACCGCGCTCTGACCGTCGACCTCGAGGCCGAGCACCGGACCGTCGACCACGGTGAGCAGCCGGGTGCGGCCCGGAGCGGTGGGCAGCGGTCCGTCGGCGGCGACCTCGAGCAGGCTGATCCGCCAGCTGTGGTCGTCGGCGCGTGCGAGCTCGCGGTCCACTACTTCTTGCCGGACTTCTCCGCCGGCTGCGTGGTGGACAGCGCGGCGACGAACGCCTCCGGCGGCACCTCGACCGAGCCGATGTTCTTCATCCGCTTCTTGCCCGCCTTCTGCTTCTCCAGCAGCTTGCGCTTGCGGCTGATGTCACCGCCGTAGCACTTGGCCAGCACGTCCTTGCGGATGGCGCGGATGGTCTCGCGGGCGATGACGCGGGCGCCGATCGCGGCCTGGATGGGCACCTCGAACTGCTGGCGCGGGATGAGGTCCTTGAGCTTCGACGCCATCATCACGCCGTAGGAGTAGGCGGCCTCGCGGTGCACGATCGCGCTGAACGCGTCGACCGGCTCGCCCTGGAGCAGGATGTCGACCTTCACCAGGTCGGCGGCCTGGTCGCCGGATCGCTCGTAGTCGAGCGAGGCGTAGCCCTTCGTGCGCGACTTCAGCTGGTCGAAGAAGTCGAAGACGATCTCGCCCATCGGCAGGGTGTAGCGCATCTCGACACGGTCCTCGGAGAGGTAGTCCATGCCCTGCAGGTTGCCGCGCTTGAGCTGGCACAGCTCCATGATGGTGCCGATGAAGTCGGCCGGCGCGAGGATCGTCGCCTTCACGACCGGCTCACGGACCTCCGCGACCTTGCCGTCGGGGTACTCGCTGGGGTTGGTGACCTCGTGGTGGGTGCCGTCGTCCATGACCACCTCGTAGACCACGTTGGGCGCGGTCGAGATGAGGTCGAGGTTGAACTCGCGCTCGAGGCGGTCGCGGGTGATCTCCATGTGGAGCAGGCCGAGGAACCCGCAGCGGAACCCGAAGCCCAGGGCGCCGGACGTCTCCGGCTCGTAGGTCAGCGCCGCGTCGTTGAGCTGGAGCTTCTCCAGGGCGTCGCGCAGCGTCGGGTAGTCGTCGCCGTCGATCGGGTAGAGACCGGCGTAGACCATCGGGTTCGGGTGCTTGTAGCCGCCAAGCGGCTCCGTCGCGCCGTGGTGCTGGGAGGTGACCGTGTCGCCGACCCGTGACTGGCGCACGTCCTTCACGCCCGTGATCAGGTAGCCGACCTCGCCGACGCCGATCTCGCCGGCCTTCACCGGCTCCGGGCTGATCACCCCGACCTCGAGCATCTCGTGCACCGCGTTGGTCGACATCATCTTGATCCGGTCGCGGTGGCTCAGCTTGCCGTCGACCACGCGCACGTAGGTGACCACGCCGCGGTAGGTGTCGTAGACGGAGTCGAAGATCAGCGCGCGGGCCGGCTTGGTGGCGTCGCCGACCGGCGCCGGGGTCTGCCGCACGATCTCGTCGAGGAGCGCCTGGACGCCGACGCCCGTCTTGGCGCTGGTCAGCAGCACCTCCTCGGGCTCGCAGCCGACCAGGCCGGCGAGCTCGGCGGCGTACTTCTCCACGTTGGCGCTCGGCAGGTCGATCTTGTTGAGCACCGGGATGATGTGGAGGTCCGCGGCCATCGCGAGGTAGAGGTTCGCCAGCGTCTGCGCCTCGATGCCCTGGGCGGCGTCGACGAGCAGGATCGCGGCCTCGCACGCCTCGAGGCTGCGCGAGACCTCGTAGGTGAAATCCACGTGGCCGGGGGTGTCGATCATGTTGAGGACGTAGGTCCCCGGCTCGGCGCCCGCGGCGTTGCCGGCCTCGACCGTCCACGGCATCCGCACGGCCTGCGACTTGATGGTGATGCCGCGCTCGCGCTCGATGTCCATCCGGTCGAGGTACTGCGCGCGCGCCGCCCGCTCGTCGACCACCCCGGTCAGCTGCAGCATCCGGTCGGCCAGGGTCGACTTGCCGTGGTCGATGTGCGCGATGATGCAGAAGTTGCGGATGATCGACGGGTCGGTCGAGCCAGGCTGCGGCGCGTTTGTGAGGCTCACGGACTGCTTTCAGGGATACGACGGCGGGATCGCGTCATTCTTCCACGCGGGTCGTGCCCCACCGAACCGGCGGGCGCCCGCGCGAGGGCGGACGCTAGCGTGCTCGCGTGGCGCCGAGGACCAGTCCGGGGCTCCCCCTCCTCCCGGCGGCGGCCTTCGTGCTCGTGTGGTCCTCCGGCTACATCTCGGGTCCGGCGGCCGTCCATGCCGCAGCGCCCTTCTCCGTGCTCGCGTGGCGCTTCGTCCTCGCCGCGCTGCTCGCGACCGGCCTCGCGCTCGCCCTGCGCCGGCCCACCCGGATGGACCGCGCCACGCTCGGCCGCGTGGCAGCCGTGGGACTGGTGATGAACGCGCTCCAGTTCGGCCTGATGTACGTCGCCTTCGACCTCGGGCTCGGGGCCACGCTGGCCTCGCTCTTCCACGCCCTCAGCCCGGTGCTCACCGCCCTCCTCGCGGCCGCCCTTCTCGGTGAGGCGGTCTCCCCGCTGCAGGTGGTCGGCTTCGTGGTCGGCGTGGCCGGCGTCCTGCTCGTGCTGGGGGCAGACCTCGGGCACGCCGGCGGCCCGGTCGCCGTGCTCATCGGCTCCCTCAGCATGCTGACGCTCAGCCTCGGCACCCTCGGCCAGCGGTGGATCGGCGCGCAGCCCGACCTGCTCTGGTCGGCGGCGGTCCAGTTCGCGGTGTCCGCTCCCCCGCTGCTCGTCCTGGGCTGGACGACCGAGGGTGCCTGGCCGGTCACCGATGGCCGGGAGGCGCTCGTCGCGGTCCTCTTCCTCGCGATCGTGAACTCGATCCTCGGGCTGGTGCTGCTCTCGCTGCTCGTGCTGCGTGGCGGGTCCGGCGCGGCGGCGAGCCTGTTCTTCCTCAGCCCGCCGGTGACGGCGGTGCTCGCCTGGCTGCTGCTCGACGAGACGCTGTCAGCCGTCCAGCTCCTCGGCCTCGTGGTGGCGGTGGTCAGCGTCGGGGCGGCCACGCGCACCCGTCGTACGCCGGTCCCTCCCCCGCCCGCCTGACGCCCGCCCGACGCCCGACCCCTCGGTAGTCCACCGGGAAGTGGCTGCCGGACCGCCCGCGGGACGACCAGAACCCGGTGGACTACCCCGAGGTGGGCACCCAGTACCGCCGCTTGGCCCCCCGCACGTCCTCCAGCTCGCCGCCCGCGGCCTCGATGACCCGGATCGAGCCGTGGTTGTCCACGTCGCAGGTCACCAGGGCCGGGTCGACGCCCAGCCCGGACGCCCAGGGCAGGGCCTGCCGCAGCATGGCGGTGGCGTGTCCCTCGCGACGCCGCGACGGACGCACGTCGTAGCCGATGTGCCCGCCCACCTCGAGCAGGAAGTCGTTGAGCACGTGCCGGATGGCGAGGCGGCCCAGGTAGTCCTCGCCGTCCACCCACCACAGCGTCGTGCACGGCACGTGCCGCTCGGGCCGCGGCGTCGCGGGCAGGGCGTCGGCCCGCACCGCCTCGACGAAGGCCGCGAACGCCTGCGGCTCCTCCCACCTCGGCGCATGTCGCTCGATCCACGCCGCGGTCTGGGTGTGCTCGGCGCCCTCCGCGACGAACTCGTCCATCGCCGCGAGGAAGGACCGGTGGACCGACGTGGTCGGCAGGACGAGATCGGGCACGGCACCAGTCTCGCGGGCACGTCCGGGGCGGTGCCAGCGGATATCGGCTCGTGGCGCGCCGACGGGTGGGGAAGGATGCCGCCATGTCCCGCGCGCCCCTCGCCCCCTATCCCGCCCCGCACGGGAGGACGGCCCGGCGCCTCGAGTGGGGCTTCCTGCCGCCGCACCTCCGGGCGTACATCGAGCGACGGTGCGGCTCCCCCGTCGTGTCCGCCACCTCGCAGACCACCGGCTTCACGCCCGGCTTCGCCTCGGTGCTGGTGTGCGAGGACGGCTCGCGCCACTTCGTGAAGGCGGCGTCGGTGAAGGCGCAGCGCATGTTCGCGGACTCCTACCGCGAGGAGGCCCGCAAGCTCGCCGCCCTGCCGGCCGGGGTACCGGCCCCGCGGCTGCTGTGGCACCTCGACGACGACTGGGTGGTGCTGGGCATCGAGTACGTCGCCGGGCGCGCGCCGCACCGGCCGTGGCGCGCGGCCGACCTCGACGCGCTCCTGGACTCCCTGGAGGTCGCGGCCGACGCGCTCACCCCTCCCCCCGGGGAGCTCGCGCTGGACACGGCCGAGGCGGACTTCGCCCCGCTGGTCGCCGGCTGGACCGCCCTGCGGGAGCGCCGCGCCGACCTGGGCCCGGCCCGCCTCGCCGAGGCCGAGGCACTGGCCCTGCGCTACGCCGACGTCGTGGGCGGCGAGACGCTCGTCCACACCGACATCCGCTCCGACAACGTCATCATCGACGCCGACGGTCGCGCCCTGGTCTGCGACTGGAACTGGCCGGTGCGCGGCGCCGCGTGGTTCGACTCCTTCGCCGCCCTCATCGGACCCCGCGGGGAGGGCATCGACGTCGACGCCGTGATCGCCTCGCGCCGCCTCCTGCGGCACGTCGACCCCGAGGCCTTCGACATCAACCTGGCGCTCTACGTCGGCTACTTCCTCACCCAGTGCGAGCTGCCCGTGCCGCCCACGTCCCCGCACCTGCGCGACCACCAGCGCTGGCAGGGCGAGGTGTGCTGGGACTGGCTCGCCGAGCGGCGCGGGTGGTCGTGACCCCACGTCCCCGCCGCTGCTGGAGGCCGTGGACGAGATCGTCACCGCCTTCCTCGCCGGCTTCGGCGCCCACCTGGCCGTGCGGTCGGTCGTGGCGGTCGACGTGAACCTGCCGACGCTCGAGGACTTCAGGATCACCGATTCACGACGCATGCTGGGTGCCGTCGCGCGCCGCACCGGCCGCCGGGTCCCGGACGGCGGGTGAGACGCTCGCCGGGCCCCGATGGCCTGCACGGCGCACCTCCGCCTGCGCGATTTGGGCGGGTACGCGCCCTGCCGGTAGTGTTTCTCCCTGCATGTCCGGCACCCGACCCCCACGCTCCTCTCGGCTGGGGGGTTGCCAGGCAGCCGACAGGCACGAGACTTCCATTCCAGACCAGCTCTGACATCCGAGGATCACCACGTGGCGAACATCAAGTCCCAGATCAAGCGCAACAAGCAGAACGAGGTGCGCCGCCAGCGCAACCAGGCCGTGAAGTCGCGCCTGAAGACCGCCGTTCGCAAGTTCCGCGAGCTGGCCGAGGCGGGCGACAAGGACGCGGCCGTCGCCGCCGGTCGCGACGCCATGAAGGCCCTCGACAAGGCCGCCTCCAAGGGCGTCATCCACGCCAACCAGGCCGCCAACCGCAAGTCGTCGATCGCCAAGAAGGCCGCCGCGCTCTGACGCAGGCCCTTCTCGCCGGACACCCGCCCTTCGTGGCGGGTGTTTCGCATTTCCGGGGGGTCACCCCCGGGCGTCGGCGCCGCCCTCAGCGGGAGTCGCGCAGGCCGGCGACGGTGAGCACGAGCCGCTCGAGGGTGTACGACGCGTCGTGCGCCTGACCCTTGACGTCGGCGTCGGCGACGGCGACGGCGCGCACCGCCGCGGCGATGCCCTCCGGGCTCCATGAGCGGGACTGGTCCCGCACGGTGCGGACCTTCCACGGCGGCACGCCGAGGTCGCGGGCGAGGTCGGCGTCGCGCGCTCCGCGAGGGGCACCCAGGTAGCGCGCGAGGCTGCGGGCCGAGGCCGCCATCGCCGAGGTGACCAGCACGGGGGCGGTGCCCGAGTCGAGCGCCCAGCGCAGCTCCTCGAGCGCCACCGCGCGCTTGCCGGCGAAGGCCGCGTCGGCGACGGTGAAGGACTTCGCCTCCGCACGGCCGCCGAAGTATCGCTGCACCTTGTCGACCGTCAGCTGCTCGCCGTGGAAGTCGCTGGTGAGCTGGTCGGCCGCAGCCGCCAGGGAGCGCAGGTCGTTGCCGACGGCCTGGACGAGGAAGGCGGCGGCGTCGGGCACGATCCTGGCGCCGTGGGAGGCGACCTCCGAGGTCACGAAGGCCGCCATCTCGCTGGGCCGTACCTCCTCGGACCTCGCCTCCGTCACGCGCGGCAGCTTGCGCATCTTGGTCAGCACGCCGCTGCCCTTCTGCCCTCCTGAGTGCACGAGCACCAGCGCGACGTCGTCGGCCGGCGCTGCGCAGTAGCCCAGCAGGCCGTCGACCGACTCGTCGGGCAGGTCCTCGAGCCCCCGCACGACCACGCACCGCACCGAGGAGAATAGCGACGGTGCGGACATCTCGCCGAGCGAGGCGAGGGTGAGGTCGGAGGCCATCGTCTCGGCGAGCTCCGCCTCCGCGTCGTGGGCGCGCACGGCCTCGCGCACCGACGCGACGGTGCGCGCGGAGAGGAACTCCTCCTTGCCCGTCACGAGGACGACGTGGCCGAGGACCTGCGCGGCGGAGGGGGTGCGTGCCATGGTGCGGCAACTCTATCCGCGAGCGACGACACCGAGTCCCTCGTCGCGCGCGACGACGGCCACGTCGCCGGAGAGGTCGGTGCGCCACACCCGCATCCCGGCGGAGGAGAGGGACGACAGCAGGTCCGGCGCCGGGTGGCCGTAGTCGTTGTCCTCCCCCACCGACACCAACGCCAGCCGCGCCCCGAGCGAGCCGAGCCAGTCGGTGTCCTGGTGCCGGCTGCCGTGGTGCGGCACCTTGAGCACGTCCACCCGGAGGTCGGACAGGTCGCGGGCGAGAGCGGCCTGCGCGGACGGCTCGACGTCGCCGGTCAGCAGGACGCGCACGCCCGCCACCTCGGCGACGAGCACGACGCTCGCGTTGTTGGCCGCGCTCTCGCTCGGGTCGACCCTACTTTCGCCGGGGCGGGGCCACACCGTCTGGAGGGTGACCTCGCCGACCGTGCGGGTGAGCCCGTACGCCGCCTGTGCAGGGACGCGGCCGGCTGCCGACTCGACGCCCCGGGCACCGGCCGCCGGCTCGACGAGGCCCGTCGCCTCGATGGCACCGACCTCACGCCCGTCCACGACCCCGGCGACACCGCCCACGTGGTCGGCGTGGAAGTGCGTCAGCACCAGCAGCGGCACGGAGGTGATCCCGAGCCGGTCGAGGCACGCGTCCATCACCGCGGGCTCGGGACCCGCGTCGACGACCACCGCCTGACCGGGGCCGGCGCGCAGGGCGATCCCGTCGCCCTGGCCCACGTCGCACATGGCCAGCACCCAGCCGTCCGGAGGCCAGCCCGGCGTCGGCAGCCGCACGAGCATCGCCACCACGAGCAGGCCCGTGCAGGCCAGGGTCGACCCGGGCCGCCCGAGCAACCGCGGGGCCAGCGGCACAGCAGCGACGCACAGCAGGGTGAGCACGGCGAGCGGGACCGGACCGGTGCCCCAGTCGACCGCCGCCGTCGGCACGTCGGCACCCCGGCGCGCGACGGCGATGATCCACCCCGCGGACCACGCGGCCGGTGCCGCGACGACGACCCCCAGGGGCGACCAGAGCAGGCCGAGCAGCCCGCCGGCCAGACCGAGCACGGTCGCCGGAGCGACGGCCGGCGCGGCCAGCAGGTTGGCGCCCACCGCGACGAGGCTGACCTGGCCGGAGAGGGCGGCCACGACCGGCGTGCAGGCGACCTGCGCCGCCAGCGGCACCGAGACCGCCTCGGCCACCCAGCGCGGCGTCCAGCGCATCAGCGCGTCGCGCCAGACCGGTGCGAGCAGCAGGATCCCGGCCGTCGCCAGCACCGACAGCGCGAAGCCGGCCGTCACGGCCAGCCGCGGCCACACCAGCAGGAGGCCGAGGACCGCCACCCCCAGGCCGCGGACGCCGCGGGACCTGCCGTTGCTGCCCATGCCGACCAGCGCCACGGTGCCCATCGCCGCGGCGCGCACGACGCTCGGCTCTGCCCGCGCGGTCAGGACGAAGCCCGCGATGCCGATCGCCCCCAGCAGGTGGAGCCAGCGTCCGCGCACGCCGAGCCACCGGCCGAGCACCAGCAGGGACCCCACGACCAGCGTGAGGTTGGTGCCGCTCACGGCGAGGAGGTGGGTGAGGCCGGTCGTGCGGAATTCGTCGGCCAGGCGGGCGTCGAGGCCGCCGTCGTCGCCGACCACGAGCGCCGGCACCAGCTCGCGGGCGTCGGCGTCCCGCCCGGCCACAGCGGCTCGCACGGAGCGGCGCACCCCTGCGGCGGCGTCCCACCACGGGTCCGGTGGCGCCACGACCCGGGGCTCGCCCGTGGGCCGGACGAGCGCCGCCACGTCGCCGTCCGCGGGCACCAGCCGGGCGGTGGTGTCCAGCGAGGTGCCGAGGGGCAGTCGCGGCCACGCGGCGTCGGCCAGCACGACGACCGGCGCGTCGAGCAGCCACGTGTCGCCCCGGCCGTGGACGCGGGAGGCCTGCGCCCGGACGACGTGGAGGTCGCCGTGGCGCCCGGCGACGACGCGTACGTCGGAGGTGAGCTCGAGCCGCAGCGTCACGACCGCCTCCTGCTCGGCGAGCCCGGTCAGCGGCGAGGTGGCGATCACCGCCTGCTGGAGGGCGGCCACGCCGGCCACCGCGACGAGGGCGGCGACGGGCCCCAGCCAGCCGGCTGCCAGGCGGCGACGTACGACGAGGACGCCGGCGACGGCTGCCAGTGCGAGGACCGCGCCGAGAGCCACCCGCCCCGGGAGCAGCAGCACCAGCAAGGCACCGGCCCAGGCGCCGGCGCCCAGCACGACCGCGCGCAGGTCAGGCACCGGGCGTCTCGTCCGCGAGGTCAGATCGTCACGAGCGGGGCGAGGTCCTCGAGCGTCGCCGGCCCGATGCCGTCGACCTCGAGGAGCTCCTCGACCGAGCTGAACGCGCCGTTGGCCTCCCGCCAGGACAGGATGGCGTCGGCGGTGACCGGCCCGACGCCCGGCAGCGTGTCGAGGGTGGTTTGGTCGGCGGTGTTGAGGTTGACCAGCTGCTCGCCGCCGGGCACGGGCGCGTCGAGGGTGCCGGCCACCCCGGCCGCCGGCGCGACCCCCACCAGGATCTGCTCGCCGTCGACGACCGGCCGGGCCAGGTTGAGCGCCGTCAGGTCCACCCCGCGCCGGGCACCGCCCGCCGCCTCGAGCGCGTCGACCACCCGAGAGCCGGGTGGGAGGACGGCGATGCCGGGGCGCCGCACCTTGCCCGCCACGTCGACCACCAGGTCGCCGGCCGGCGTCCCGCTCGCGCTGATCGGGGCGAGCGGCTCGGGAGAGGCCGCCGGCGCGGACTCGTCGGGCGCGACCGGCACCACCTCCGCCTCGTCGCGCACGGCCCACCACGACGCCAGGCCCACCGCGAGCGCCGCCACGACCGCCACCACGGCGAGGTGGACCGGCCCCAGCCGGAGCGCACCGATCCGCACCCGTCGCGACGCGTGCCGGCCCGGCACGGGCACCACGACGGGTGCCGGCACCTCCCCGGGACGTTCACGGACCCGCGTGTGCCCCTCGTCGGGCAGGTCGCCTGCCGGCCCGCGGACCGCGGCGAGCTCCGCGCTCAGGGTCGCCAGCCGCCGCGACACCGCCTCGGCGTGCTCGGAGGAGGACTGGGACCGTCGCATGCCTCCACGCTAGGAAGGCCGTCGCCTCCTCCGACAGGTGCCGCGAGCGATCTGTGGACAGCCACCCCGCGGCCGGGACTCAGGGGCGCGGCGCGACGCAGACGGCCACCATGCCGGGGCCCACGTGGGCACCGAGCACCGCCCCGAGCTCCCCGCACATGACCTCGCGACCGTCGAGCCCAGGCGCGAGCCGCTCGGCCAGGGTCGTGGCGAGCTCTGCGGCGCGCTCGGCGTTGGCGAGGTGGGCGACACAGACGTCCACGGGCTGCTCGCCCGCGGCCTCGACCGCGAGCTCGGCGAGCCGGGCCAGGGCGCGCGAGGCCGTCCGGACCCGCTCGCGCGGGACCACCCGGCCCTCGGAGATCTCGAGCAACGGCTTGACCGACAGCGCGCTCCCGAACAGCGCGGCTGCGGCTCCCATGCGCCCGCCGCGGCGCAGGTACTCCAGCGTGTCGACGTAGAACAGCGACGAGGCCGACTCGCCCCGGGCGAGCGCGGCCCGAGCCGCCTCCTCGCCGCTGCCGCCCCCGTCGAGGACGTCGGCGGCGGTCAGCGCGGCGTACCCGGTCGCGATGCCGACCTGGCCGGAGTCGACGACGTGCACGGGGAGCCCCACCTCGAGGGCCGCGAGCTGGGCGGACTCGAACGTCCCGCTCATCTCGCCGGACAGGTGGACCGAGACGACCTCCTCGGCCCCGTCGGCCTCGAGCCTGCGGTAGAGCTCCGCGAACACCGCGGGCGCCGGTCGCGAGGTGCTCACCGGCACGAAGTCGCGCAGCGCCTGGGCGACGACGTCCGGGGTCGCGCCGTCGGGGCCCTCGTCGAGCACCTTCGCGCCGATGACGACCTGCAGCGGCACGACCCGGATGCCGCGGGCCTCCGCCAGGTCGGCGGGCAGGCTCGCGGTCGAGTCGGTGACGACCACCACACGCGGCATAGCGGTGACCCTAGACGACGATGTTCACCAGCTTGGGTGCGCGCACGATCACCTTGCGCACCGTCGCGCCGTCGATCGCCCGCTGCACCCCCGCGTCGGCGAGGGCGGCGGCCTCCAGGTCGGCCTCGGTGATGTCCGGGGCGACCTCGAGCCGGGCCTTGACCTTGCCCTTGACCTGCACGACCGCCGTGACGGTGTCCTCGACCAGCAGCGCCTCGTCGACGGCCGGCCAGCCGGCGCGGGCGACGGTGGGCTCGTGGCCGAGTCGCTCCCACATCTCCTCGGCGGTGTAGGGCGCGACCAGCGACAGCAGGACCGCCACGGCCTCGGTGGCCTCGCGCACCGCGGGGTCCTCGGGGCCGCAGCCGGAGTCGATGGCCTTGCGGGTGGCGTTGACCAGCTCCATCACGCGGGCGACGAGCACGTTGAAGCGGTAGGACTCCACCAGCTCCGCGGCGTCGTGGACGGTGCGCGCGGTCGCGCGACGCAGCGCGAGGTCGCCGGCCGTCACGTCCGCCCCCGGGGCGGAGGCGACGTCACCGGACAGCCGCCAGGCGCGCTGCAGGAAGCGCACCGAGCCCTCGGGCGACATGTTCGCCCAGTCGATGTCGTCCTCCGGCGGCCCCGCGAAGACCAGGGTCAGCCGCACCGCGTCGACGCCGAAGTCCGCCAGCTGCTCGCCGAGGTTGACGCCGTTGCCCAGGGACTTGCTCATCTTCTTGCCCTGGTTGATCACGAAGCCCTGGTTCAGCTGCGCCGACCACGGCTCCCGGAAGCCCACCAGGCCCATGTCGTTGAGGACCTTGGTGAAGAACCGGCCGTAGAGCAGGTGCAGCACGGCGTGCTCGACGCCGCCGACGTAGAGGTTGCACGGCATCCACGCGTCGACCTTCGCGCTGTCGAACGGCGCCTCGGTCTCGTGGGGCGAGCAGTAGCGGAACATGTACCAGGACGAGTCCACGAAGGTGTCCATGGTGTCGGTGTCGCGGGTGGCCGGGCCCCCACACGTGGGGCAGGTGACCTCGACCCAGTCGGTGGCCCCGCCCAGGGGCGAGGTGCCCTTCGGCTTCAGATCGGCACCCCTGAGCATGGGCAGGGTGACGGGCAGTTGGTCCTCGGGCACCGGCACCTCGCCGTCCACCGGGCAGTGGATGATGGGGATCGGCGCGCCCCAGTAGCGCTGGCGGCTCAGCAGCCAGTCACGCAAGCGGTAGTTCACCGCCCCGGAGCCGCGGCCGTCGGCCTCCAGCCGCTCGATGATGGCGCGGATGCCCGACGCCTTGTCGCTCAGCCCGTCCAGGCTGAAGCCGTCGGGGCTGGCGGAGTTGACGTACGCCCCGTCCCCGGAGGTCGCGACGCCCGTCTCCTCGGGGTCGTCCTCGCCCGGTACGTCGATGACACGTCGCACCGGCAGGCCCATCGCGCGGGCGAAGTCCAGGTCGCGCTGGTCGTGCGCGGGGACGGCCATGATCGCGCCGGTGCCGTAGTCGGCGAGGACGTAGTCGCTCGCCCAGACCGGGATCTCCTCGCCGGAGACCGGGTTGGTCGCGGTGATGCCCAGGTCGACGCCGGTCTTGGGCCGGTCGGTGGCCAGCCGGTCGATGTCGGAGGCCTTGCGCACCTCGACCAGGTAGTCCTCCAGCGCCTGCGCGCGGTCGGGGTGCACGATCTCCCCCGCCAGCGCCGCGTCGGCCGCGACCACCATGAAGGTCGCGCCGTACAGCGTGTCGGGACGTGTCGTGTAGACCTCGATGTCACGCTCGCCGCCGGCGGTGTGGAGCGTGAATGTGACGTGCGCGCCCTCCGAGCGGCCGATCCAGTTGCGCTGCGCGGTGACGACGCGGTCGGGCCAGGTGCTCTCCAGCTCGTCCAGGCCGTCGAGCAGCTCCTGGGCGTAGTCGGTGATCTTGAAGTACCACTGCGTCAGCTCCTTCTTGGTCACCTCCGCCCCGCACCGCTCGCACATGCCGGCGACGACCTGCTCGTTGGCCAGCACGGTCTGGTCCTGGGGGCACCAGTTGACCGGGCTGTTCTTCCGATAGGCCAGGCCGCGCTCGTAGAACTTCAGGAACAGCCACTGCGTCCAGCGGTAGTACGCCGGGTCGCTGGTGTTGAACGTGCGCGACCAGTCGAACGACGCGGCGTACTTGCGGCAGGACTCGATCGAGCGCGCGATGTTGGCGCGCGTGTAGGTGTCGGGGTGCTCGTCGTTGCGGATCGCGGCGTTCTCCGCGGGCAGGCCGAAGGAGTCGAAGCCCATCGGGTTCAGCACCTCGTAGCCGCGCTGCCACCAGTAGCGCGCCACCACGTCGTGGAGCGCGAACACCTCGGCGTGACCCATGTGCAGGTCGCCGCTCGGGTAGGGGAACATCGTCAGCGCGTAGCGCTTCTCGCGCGGGCTGTCGTCGTCGGCCCGGAAGGGCTGGAGGTCCTCCCAGACGCCCTGCCACTTGGTCTCCGTGGCCTGGATGTCGTACGTCGTCTCGCCGTGGGTGCTCTGCTCGGGGTTCATCTCTCTCGCTCCTGGTGGGTCCCGCTCCCGACATGAAAAAACCCCTCACGCATGGAGGGGTGGCCGCGATGACTTCCTGGACGGTGAGTCAGCGCGGCTGTCGAAGGAGCAGGAGCTGCGACCGCATGCTGCCATCGTAGCGCCCTGCGGGGCCCGGGCTCACCCCGTGCCCGGTGCGGGCGGCGTACGCGCCGCCGCCCGGGCCGGTCCCGAGGGTCCGGGCCCGGGCGGCGTCCGCGTGGCAGGACGGGCCGCCGGCCCGCCTCACCTGACGAAGCGCGGCGTCAGCGGCGGGTTCCACCACTCGCCCTGGTAGGCCTTGACGGCCCCGATGACGTGCAGCAGCCCCGCGACGAACGGTGCGGCGACCAGGGTCAGCAGGCCCAGCCCGAGGAGCAGGATGAGCGGGAACGAGATCACGATCCAGATGAACATGGTGATCTGCACGTTGATGGAGTTGGCCGCGTGCGAGCGGACGAACGGGCCGCGGTCCTTGTACATCATGAAGACGACCACGGAGGCGACGAACCCCAGGAAGCCGGCCGAGCAGATCATCGCCACCAGTGCGCCGCCGTGGCTGATCGCTCCCCAGGTGCGCTCGTCCTGAGGAGACATGGTCGCGGGCCCCGCGCGGTAGGCGTCGGGCTGCGGTCCGTAGCCGGGCTGCTGGCCGGACGGGTCGTACGGGCTCTGGTGCTGGTCGGACATCTCACTCACTCCTCGGCGGGCCGGGTGCTCGCGCTCTCGGGGACAGCCAAGCACGCCGCACGCACGCAGGCACGTCCTCTCGGGGTCCAGCCAGGGTGTCGTCCGGGTCGGTCGCGGGTCCTCTCCCTCCCCTCCCCGGGGTAGTCCACCGGCCAATGGCTGTCTTCAGCCCGCGCTGGCCGCCACTTCCCGGTGGACTACCGCGAAGGGGGACTGCCCAAGAAGTGTTTGACAGTCGTGGGAGAGGTGCCCGACACTACTGCCCAAGAACCATTGGAGGGTGACATGGACGAGACCGACCCCGAGGCGGTGGCGCGGTTGCGCGCTACCGCACACCCGCTGCGGCTGCGGCTGATGTCGCTGCTGACCGGCGAGGCGATGAGCGCCGCGGAGGTGGCCCGGACGCTCGGGATCACCCACGCCAACGCGTCGTACCACCTGCGCGTGCTCCACGACATCGGCGCGCTGGTGGTCGAGGGCGAGGAGAAGATCCGCGGCGGGGTGGCCAAGCGCTACCGGTACGACGCGACGCGCGAGACCCCGACCCGCGCGAGCACGGTCGACGACCGCATCGCCTACGCCAGGGCGAACGCCCTGGAGGTCGAGCGGCGACTGCTCGACGCGGCACCGGGCACCGCCTCGTCCAGCGATCTCGAGGCATGGGTGCCCGTCGACGCGTGGCGCCGCGCGCTGGACCTGCTGCACGAGGCCTCGCACGTGCTCCACGCCGCCGCCCGCCCCGCCGGTACGCCGGGCACGGTGCACGTCTCCGCCACCACCCACGCCTTCACGATGACCGGCGGCCTCACCGGCGCCGCCGCCCGCTGGACGCCCGAGGAGGAGCGCCGATGACCTGGTCCGCCGCACTGGCCCCCCTGCGCAACCGCGACTTCGCGTGGTACTTCGCCTCCCGGTTCGTCAACACGCTCGGCAACATGATGGCGAGCATCGCGCTGGCCTTCGCCGTCCTCGACATCACCGACTCCCCCACCGCCCTGGGCCAGGTGCTCGCCGCCCACACGATCCCGATGGTCGCGCTGCTGCTGTACGGCGGCGTCATCGCGGACCGGTTCCCCCGCACCCTCGTGCTGCAGTTCTCCAACCTCGCCTCCGCCGTCAGCCAGGGCGCGATCGCCGTGCTGGTGCTCGTCGGGGAGGCCGAGATCTGGATGCTCGTCGTGCTGAGCGTCGTGCACGGGGCGGTCTCCGGCATCGGCTTCCCCGCGATGTCCAGCGTGCTGCCCCAGCTCGTGCCCCGCTCCGACCTGCAGCCGGCCAACGCGCTGGTGTCGCTGACCCGGAACGGGATGATGGTGCTCGGTCCCACCGTCGGCGCCCTGCTGGTCGTGACGGTCGGCTCGGGCTGGGCGCTGGCGCTCGACGCCCTCACCTGGCTGCTCGCGGCGCTCCTCCTCGTGCCGGTGTCGCTCCCGCCCCGGGAGGCTGGAGGCGCGGCCCCCGACACGCTCCGCGAGCTCCGGGAGGGGTGGACGTTCTTCCGGTCCACCCCGTGGCTCTGGTCGGTGGTCGTGGGGTTCGGCTTCCTGAACCTCATCCACGCCGGGGCGTGGTTCACCCTCGGCCCGGCGATCGCGGACGACACCATCGGCCGCCAGGGCTGGGGCTACGTGCTCTCCGCCGAGGCCGCGGGCCTGCTCGTGACCACGGTGGTGCTGCTGCGCGTGCGCCTCGAGCGGCCCCTGCTGCTGGGCATGCTCGGCGTGGCGATGGTGGCGCCGCCGATGCTGATCCTGGGGGTGTCGCCCCACCTGGTCGCGCTCGTCGTGGCCGCGTTCGCCGCCGGCGCCGGCATGGAGGTCTTCGGCATGGGCTGGAACCTGGCGATGCAGGAGAACATCGAGGACGCGATGCTCTCCCGCGCCTACTCCTACGACGCGCTCGGCTCCTTCCTGGCGATCCCCGTCGGACAGCTCGCCTTCGGCCCCCTCGCCGCGGTCTTCGGGTTCCGGCCCGTCCTCGTGGCCTCGGCCGTCGCGTACGTCGCCGTCTGCGCGCTGGTCCTCTGCTCACGCTCGGTGCGCGACCTGCCGCGCGCACCGGCGACCCCCGCGGAGCAGGCCCCCACCCCGACCCCCTAGGGTCCCGTCATGGGAGTCATGGACATGTTCCGCCTGGACGGCAAGGTCGTCATCGTCACCGGCGCCTCGAGCGGCCTGGGCGTCGCCTTCGCGCACTGCTTCGCCGAGGCCGGCGCCGACGTGGTGCTCGGCGCGCGCCGGGTCGAGAAGCTGGAGCGCGTCGCGGACTCCGTGCGCTCCACCGGCCGCCGCGTGCGCACCGTGGCGACCGACGTGGCCGATCCCGAGCAGTGCCAGCGGCTCGTGGACGAGGCGATGGCGACGTTCGGCCGCGTCGACGTGCTGGTCAACAACGCCGGCGTGGGCACGGCCGTCCCGGCCACCCGCGAGACGCCCGAGCAGTTCCGCTCGGTCATCGACGTCAACCTCAACGGGTGCTACTGGATGGCTCAGGCGTGCGGCCGCGTCATGCAGCCGGGGTCGAGCATCATCAACATCTCCTCGATCCTCGGCCTCACCACCGGCGGCCTGCCGCAGGCGGCGTACTCCGCGTCCAAGGCCGGTCTCGGCGGTCTCACCCGGGACCTCGCTCAGCAGTGGACGGGCCGCAAGGGCATCCGCGTCAACGCGCTGGCTCCGGGGTTCTTCGCCTCGGAGATGACCGCCACCTACCCCGACGGCTACCTCGACCTGGCCTTGCAGCGGGTCCCGGCCGGCCGCAAGGGCGACCCGCACGAGCTGGCCGCGACCGCCGTGTGGCTGGCCTCGGACGCCGCGGGGTACGTCACCGGGCAGATGATCCCGGTCGACGGGGGCCTGACGATCGCCTGACGCCGCGCTCGCGGGGCGCGTCAGCGCGCGGTGACGATCTCGGTGACCGCGGCCACGAGCCCCGCGATGTCCTCGTCGCTGGCCACCAGCGGCGGCGCGAAGCGCACCGTCGAGCCGTGGGTGTCCTTGGCGAGGATGCCGCGGGCCATCAGCGCCTCCGACATCTGGCGGCCGCTCATCAGCGTCGGGTCGATGTCGATGCCGGCCCAGGCGCCACGCACCCGGACGTCGGACAGCCCCCGGCCGACCAGCGGGCGGAACCCTGCCTCGAGCAGCGCACCGATCTCGGCTGAGCGGGCCTGGAACGTGCCCTCCTCGAGCATCGCCACGACCTCGGTGCCGATGGCCGCCGCCAGGGGGTTGCCGCCGAAGGTCGACCCGTGCGAGCCGGGGGTGATGACGTCCATGACGTCGCGGTCGGCCGCGATCGCGGAGACGGGGTAGAGCCCGCCGCCGAGGGCCTTGCCCATGATGTAGATGTCCGGCACGACGTCCTCGTGGTCGCACGCGAAGGTCCGGCCCGAGCGGGCGAGGCCGGACTGGATCTCGTCGGCCACCATCAGCACGTTGCGCTCGGTGCACAGGGCGCGCAGGTCACGGAGGAAGCCCTCCGGCGGCATCACCACGCCGCCCTCCCCCTGGATCGGCTCGAAGAGCACGGCGACCGTCGTGTCGTCGATGGCGGCGGCGATGGACGCGATGTCGCCGTACTTGACGCTGCGGAAGCCGGTCGTGAACGGGGCGTAGCCGGAGGTCGCGACGTCGTCGTCGGAGAAGCTCACGATCGTCGTGGTGCGACCGTGGAAGTTGCCCTCCATGGTGATGATCGTGGCCTGCCCCGCCGGCACGCCCTTCACCTCGTAGCCCCACTTTCGGCTGACCTTGATCGCCGTCTCGACGGCCTCCGCGCCGGAGTTCATCGGCAGGATCATGTCCTTGCCGGTGAGCCGGGCCAGGGCGACGGCGAACCCGCTGAGCTTGTCGTTGAAGAACGCGCGGCTGGTCAGCGTCAGCTTGCCGAGCTGCTCGCGGGCGACCGCGACGAGGCGCTCGTTGGTGTGGCCGAAGTTGAGCGCCGAGTAGCCCGCGAGGCAGTCGAGGTAGCGCTTGCCGTCGACGTCGGTGACCCAGGCGCCGTCACCCTCGGCGAGCACCACCGGCAGCGGGTGGTAGTTGTGGGCGGCGTAGCGCTCGGTGGCCTCGATGTGGGCGTCGGTGCCCTCGAGGATGGTGCTGGTGGAGACGTCGATCGCGGTCATGCCCGCATGGTGTCACCCGCCCGCCGTTCCGCCAACACGCCGACGCACCGGCCTGCTAGGGGCCCGGCCGGGACGCAGAAGAGGCCGGATCCAGGTGGATCCGGCCTCTTCCGATCGGTGGAGCTGAGGGGACTCGAACCCCTGACCCTCTGCATGCCATGCAGATGCGCTACCAGCTGCGCCACAGCCCCAACAGCCGAGAACACTAGCCGACACCCGACCGGCAGGTGAAATCGGGGTCCCCTCAGGCCACGACGCGGTTCCAGGCCATGAGCCGCCACCGCTCGGCGCCCCCGGTCCACGTCGACGCGCCGTGCTCCAGCTCGACCCACCCGCAGTTGGCGAGCACGCCCAGCGCGTCCGCCGGGCCGTCGCCCCAGCCCAGGAACGCCGGCACGGCGACACGCAGCGCGGCGCCGTGCGACACGACGACGGCGGTCTCGCCGTCGCCCAGCGCGTCGGCGTACGACGTCAGGGCCGGCAGGAACCGCGCCAGCACGTCGTTCCGGGTCTCGCGCCCGGGGATAGTGGCGAGGTCGCCCGCCAGCAGCGCGGCGTGCTCCTCGGGATGGGCGGCGGCGTACTGCTCGATCGTCAGGCCGGTCCGGTGCGGGCCGACGTCGAACTCCCGCAGCCGCCGGTCGAGGGCCGGCTCCAGGCCGGCCTGGGCGGCCACCTGCGCGGCCGTCTGCGCGGCGCGCGAGAGGTCGGAGCTCCACACCGCGACGGGCGCGAGCGCGGCGAGGACCGGCGCGACGGCCTTGGCCTGCGCCTCGCCCAGGTCGTCCAGCGGCACGTCGGCGTGTCCTTGCGCCCGGCCCGCGTCGTTCCACGCGGTGCGGCCGTGCCGCAGGAGGACCAGACGCCTCACGCGCGCCTCACGTGAGCGTGAGCGGGATGAGCGGGCAGTCGCTCCAGAGGCGCTCGAGGGCGTAGAACGAGCGCTCCTCCTCGTGCTGGACGTGCACCACGATCTCGCCGTAGTCGAGCAGCACCCAGCGGCCCTCCCTGTGCCCTTCCCGGCGGATCGGCTTGGCGCCCGCCTCGCGCAGCTTGTCCTCGACCTCGTCGACGATGGCGCCCACCGCACGCTCGTTGCCGGCACTGGCCAGCAGGAAGGCGTCGGTGATCGCGAGCTGGTCGCTGACGTCGAAGGCCAGCACCTGGTCGGCCTTCTTGTCGTGGGCGGCCTGGGCCGCGACGGCGACGAGCTCGAGGGCGTGGTCGGTGGCTGTCATGCAGGTTCCTTGCTGGAGCGGGAGCTGGATCGGGTCTCGGTGCTGGTGCCGGCGCCGGTGCTGGTGCCGGTGCTCGCCTCGGGCGAGGCGTAGAGGTCGTGCTTGGCGATGTACTGCACGACGCCGTCGGGCACGAGGTACCAGACGGGCTCGCCGCGGCGCTTGCGCTCGCGGCAGTCGGTCGAGGAGATGGCCAGCGCCGGGATCTCGACCATCGTGACGCGCTCGGACGGGATCCGGGCCAGCGCCTCGGGGTCCATCTCGTAGCCGGGCCGGGTGCAGCCGACGAAGTTGGCCAGCGAGAACAGCTCCTCGGCGTCGCGCCAGGTGAAGATGTCGGCCAGCGCGTCGGCGCCGGTGATGAAGAACAGCTCGGCGTCGGGCATCTCGGCCTTGAGGTCGCGCAGCGTGTCAATGGTGTACGTCTTGCCGCCGCGCTCGATGTCGACGCGCGAGACGTTGAAGCGCGGGTTGGCGGCCGTGGCCACCACCGTCATCAGGTAGCGGTGCTCGGCGCCGGTGACGAGGCGGTCGCTCTTCTGCCAGGGGTCGCCGGTGGGGACGAAGACGACCTCGTCGAGGTCGAACCACGCCTGCACCTCCGACGCCGCCACGAGGTGCCCGTGGTGGATGGGGTCGAACGTGCCGCCCATCACCCCGACGCGACGTGTCGCGACCCGGTCCGTCACGGGATCAGCCGCCGGCTCAGCTGTGCTCGCGACCGCCGCCGAAGGAGACCACCGCCAGGAGCAGCGCGAGGAGGAGGCCGAGGGCGATGGCGCCGACGACGTACGGGCTGACCGAGGGGGCGCCGTGGCCGGGTTCGGCAGCGAGGATGCCCAGGACGTTCACCATGAGGGGATCCTATCGCCTGGGCTGGACGCGGCTCACCGCACGTGCCCGTCGCCGACGACGACGTACTTGCTGGAGGTCATCTCCGGCAGTCCCATCGGCCCGCGCGCGTGCAGCTTCTGGGTCGAGATGCCGATCTCCGCGCCGAAGCCGAGCTCGCCGCCGTCGGTGAACCTGGTCGAGGCGTTGACCATGACCGCGGCCGAGTCGACGGCGGCGACGAAGCGACGGATCGTCGCCTGGTCGCGCGCGAGGATCGCCTCGGTGTGGCCGGAGGACCAGCGGCGGATGTGCTCGATCGCCCCCTCCACGTCCGCGACCACGGCGGCGGAGATCTCCAGCGCCAGGTACTCCGCGGCGTGGTCCTCGTCGGTGGCGGGCACCACGTCGTCGTACTCGGCGAACGCGGGGTCGCCGTGGATGGTCACCCCGGCCGCCTGCAGCGCCTCGACGACCACCGGCAGGAACTCGTCGGCCACGTCGGCGTGGACCAGCAGCGACTCGGCGGCGTTGCACACGCTGGTGCGCTGCGTCTTCGCGTTGAGCACGATCGCGAGCGCCTGGTCGAGGTCCGCCGAGGCGTCGACGTAGACGTGGCAGTTGCCGACCCCGGTCTCGATGACGGGAACGGTCGACTCCTCGACCACGCTGCGGATGAGTCCCGCGCCGCCGCGCGGGATGAGCACGTCGACCAGGCCGCGGGCGCGCATCAGGGCCTTGACGGAGTCGTGGGTGTCGCCGGCGACCAGCTGCACGGCGTCCTCCGGCAGGCCGCACCCTGGCAGGGCACCGCGCATCGTCGTGACGACGGCCGCGTTGCTGGACCGCGCACTGGAGGAGCCGCGCAGCAGGACGGCGTTGCCGGCCTTGAGGCAGATGCCGGCGGCGTCCGCGGTCACGTTGGGGCGGGCCTCGTAGATCACGCCGACCACGCCGAACGGCACCCGCACCTGGCGCAGCTCGAGACCGTTGGCGAGCGTGCTGCCGCGCAGCACCTCGCCGACCGGGTCAGGCAGGCCGGCGACGTCGCGCAGGCCCTGCGCCATCGCCGCCAGGCGGTCCTCGTCGAGGCGGAGCCGGTCCACGACGTTGGCGGCCGTCCCGGACGCCTCCGCGCGCGCGACGTCCTCGGCGTTGGCCGCCAGGATCGCCGGCGCGGACGCGAGGAGGGCGTCGGCCATCGCCCGGAGGGCGGCGTCCTTCGTGGCCCGCGTGGCGGTGGCGAGCTCGTGGCTCGCGGCCCGGGCGCGGCTCGCCACCTCCCGGACGGCTTCCTCGCTGCTCATGTCGACGAGCGTAGGGCCGCTGCGGCCAGTCCACCGCCCGCGTCTCGCATCCCGACGTACGTCGTCCACCGTGGCGACCGCGGCAGCGGTCGGGGCCGGTGACGGGCCACGGACAGCGAGACGCCCCCGACCGAGCGGTCGGGGGCGTCCGGTGCGCCGGGGCGGTCAGCCCTTGCGAGCGGTGATCTGCTCGGTGGCGGCGGGCAGGACCGTGTGGAGGTCACCCACCACACCGAAGTCGACGAGCTCGAAGATCGGCGCCTCGGGGTCCTTGTTGACCGCGACGATGGTCTTCGAGGTCTGCATGCCGGCGCGGTGCTGGATCGCGCCGGAGATGCCGTTGGCGACGTAGAGCTGCGGCGACACGGTCTTGCCGGTCTGGCCGACCTGGAACGCGTGCGGCATCCAGCCCGAGTCGACCGCCGCGCGCGAGGCGCCCACGGCGGCGCCGAGGCTGTCGGCGAAGCCCTCGATGGGGTCGAAGTTCCCGCCGGTGCCGCGTCCGCCGGAGACGACGATCGCGGCCTCGGTGAGCTCGGGACGCCCGGTGGACTGCCGCGGCTGCGTCGCGACGACCTGCGCGCCCTTCGCGGCGTCGGAGACGGTCGCGGCGAAGGCCTCGACCGTCGCGGCGCCCTCGGCCTGCTCGGGGGCGGCGGAGTTGGGCTTCACCGTGATGATCGGCGTGCCGTGGGTGACCCGAGCCTGGGCGGTGTAGCTGCCGGCGAAGACCGACTGCGTGGTGACGGCTCCGCCGTCCGAGCCCGCCTGCACGTCGACCGCGTCGGTGATCAGCCCGGAGTCGAGCTTGATCGCCAGGCGGCCGGCCACCTCCTTGTACTCGAAGGTCGAGGGCAGCAGGATCGCGGCCAGCTCGCCGCTCGAGCGCACCTTCTCGGCCAGCTGCTGCAGCGCCTCCGCCTTCGGGGCGACGAGGAAGCCCTTGATCTGCGCGTCGTCGACGACGTAGACCTTGGCGGCGCCGTAGGCCTTGACCTTCTCGGCCACGGCGCCGGCCTTGTCGGGCGAGCCGAAGAACACCGCGGACGGCTCGCCGAGGCGGCGGGCGATGGTGAGCAGCTCGTAGGTGGGCTTCTTGACCTCGCCGTCGGCGTGGTCGATGACAACCAGGACGTCAGACATGTCTATCTCTCCTCGACCGGCCAGCTCAGATGAACTTCTTGGACGCGAGGAACTCGACCAGCGCGCCAGCGCCCGAGCCGTCCTCGTCGGTGACGATCTCGCCGGCGGTGCGCGGCGGACGGGCCGTGGTCTGCTCGACCTGCGTGTAGGCCACGGAGAGGCCGACCTGCTCGGCGTCGAGGCCGAGGTCGGTGAGCGACCAGGTCGCCAGCGGCTTCTTCTTCGCCGCCATGATGCCCTTGAACGACGGGTAGCGGGCCTCGCCGGACTGGTCGGTCACGCTCAGCACGATCGGCAGCCGCGCGCCGATGACCTCGGTCGAGCCCTCGTTGTCGCGCTTGATCCGCACCTGGTCGCCCTGCGACTCCACGACGGAGGCCAGCGTCACCTGCGGCATGCCGAGCCGCTCGGCCAGCATGGCCGGCACGACCGAGCCGGCGGCGTCGGTCGAGGCCATGCCGCACACGACCAGGTCGGCGCCGGACTCCGCCCGGATCTTCTCGACCGCCTTGGCCAGCACCAGCGACGTGCCGAGGTAGTCGGAGCCAGCGATGGCGTCGTCGACGACGTGGACGCCCGCGTCGGCACCCATCTGCAGCGCCTTGCGGACGGCGTCGACCGCCTTCTCGGGGCCGACGGTCAGCGCGGTCACGGTGATGTCCTCACCCTCGCGCTTCTCGCGGAACTGCAGCGCCTGCTCCACGGCGTACTCGTCGAGCTCGGACAGCAGGCCGTCGACGCCGACGCGGTCGACGGTGAAGTCGTCCTCGAACCTGCGGTCGGCCGTCGCGTCCGGCACGTACTTCACACAGACAACAATGTTCATGGTGGTGTGGCCTCGCGGCCCCTCCTGTGCAGTGGGATGTGCTCGTGAGGTTACAAGTCGCTCACCCCGGACGGAACGGAGATCCGGGTGTGGTCGCTCACAGTGACACTGTCACGGTCAGCTCGGCGCGGAACGCACAGGTGCCTCGTCGCCGAGCGCGCCTGCGTGGGGCACCCGCGACCTCGCCGACCTGCCCCCGGCCCGCGCCGGGGCGGGGCTCAGGGCTTGATGACCCGGTCGAGGATCCGACCCACGACGAGCCACGCGACGGCGCCGAGCCCCCAGTTGAACAGCGCGTTCTTCACCCTCGCCCCCTCGCCGCGGAAGTCCTTGATGCCGTCCGAGCGGGAGAAGACGTCGAGGTCGGCGAAGTCGGCCGCCCGGAGGACGACGTCCACGAGGTCGTTGGACTCGTTGGCGTCCAGCGCGATGAGCAGCGCCCCGAGCGCCAGCACCAGCGCGGCGAGCGCGCACACCAGCCAGACCACCTGCGCGAGCCTCGTCCGGATCGTCGTTGCCACAGTTCCCTCTTCCTCTCGAGCTTCTGGTCGGCCGTCAGCGACCCACGAACGTGGCCCGGCCCGGCCCGTCCTCAACGAACGAGGTGATGCCGCGGGTACGGTCCTCGGTCGCGAAGACGGCGGCGAACTGCTGGCGCTCGATCTCCAGGCCGGTGTCGAGGTCCACCTCGCTGCCCCGGTCGATGCACTCCTTCGCCGCGCGGATGGCCAGCGCGGCGGCGCCCGTGAACTGCGCGGCGTACGCCACCGCCTCCTCGAGCACCTTGTCGGCCGGGACGACCCGGTCGACGAGGCCGATGCGCAGCGCCTCGTCGGCCTTGACGAACCGGCCGGTGAAGATCAGGTCCTTCGCCCTCGCGGCGCCGACCAGGCGGGTCAGCCGCTGGGTGCCCCCGGCGCCGGGGATGATCCCGAGCAGCACCTCGGGCTGTCCGAGGACGGCGTCCTCGGCGGCGAAGCGGAGGTCGGCGGCGAGAGCGAGCTCGCAGCCACCGCCCAGGGCGTAGCCGTTGACGGCGGCCACCACGGGCTTGGGGATGCGCGCGATCGCCGTGGTCGCCGAGCTGGTGGAGGCGGAGACCTTGACCATGTCGGCGTAGGAGAAGTCGGCCATCTCCTTGACGTCGTTGCCGGCGGCGAAGACCCGCTCACCGCCCCACAGCACCACGGCGCGCACGTCGTCGCGCTCGGTGAGCTCGGCCGCGGCCTCGCGCAGGTCCGCCTGCACCTGGACGCTGATCGCGTTCATCTTCGGGCGGTCCAGCCGCAGGACGGCGACCCCGTCGGTCACGTCGATCGAGACGAACTCCATGGTGGCTCCCCTTCGGTTGCTGGTGGTGTCGCCGTCCCCGGTCTGCGGGGTGCACCCTCGCACGGCGCGTGCCGCATTGTGCCGTGCGCCGCGACCTCCACCACAATGACCCGCGTGACACCGCCGCCCGAGACGACCACCGCCTGGAAGCACGACGGCGAGACCATGCAGGTCTGGCCCGGGAGCCACTACCCGCTGGGGGCGACGTGGTCCATGGAGTCGACGAACTTCGCGGTCTACGCACCCGCCGCCGACGCGGTGTGGGTGTGCCTGTTCGACGAGGACGGCATCGAGGTGCGGCACCGGCTCACCGAGCACTCGCTCGGCGTGTGGCACGGCGCGATCCCGGACGTCCCGCGCGGCGCCCGCTACGGCTACCGCGCCGACGGCCCCTGGCACCCGGACGCCGGCCTCCGGTTCAACCCGGCCAAGCTGCTGCTCGACCCCTACGGCAGGGCGGTCGCGGGCGACCTGGTCGTCCACGACGCGATCTTCGGCCACGACGTGGAGGACCCCGCGGCGACCAGCACCCTCGACTCCGCGCCGTACGTCCCGCGCAGCGTCGTGGTGCACGACGAGTTCGACTGGGGCGCGGACGCCTCGCCGCGGCGGCGCTGGCGCGACACCGTGATCTACGAGATGCACGTCAAGGGCATGACGGCGCTGCACGACCGCGTCCCGGAGGAGCTGCGCGGCACGTACGCCGGCCTCGCGACGCCGGCGGTGACCGACTACCTGCGCGACCTCGGGGTCACCGCGGTCGAGCTGCTGCCGGTGCACCATTTCTTCTCGGAGCCGGCGCTCGCCGGACGGGGCCTGGTGAACTACTGGGGCTACAACTCCATGTGCTTCTTCGCCCCGCACAACGCGTACTCCTCCTCCGGCGACCGCGGCCAGCAGGTCACGGAGTTCAAGCAGATGGTCAAGGCCTTCCACGCCGCCGGGCTCGAGGTGATCCTCGACGTGGTCTACAACCACACCGCCGAGGCGGGGCCGCTCGGGCCGACGCTGAGCTTCCGCGGGCTCGACGACCTCGGCTACTACCAGCGCGTGGCGCCGGTCGAGCCGATCGGCGTGGCCGACGAGCCGCCGCGCGACACGTACTGGGACGTGACGGGGTGCGGCAACACCGTCGACGCCACCCACACCCAGAGCCTGCGGCTGATCCTCGACTCGCTGCGCTACTGGGTCACCGAGATGCACGTCGACGGCTTCCGGTTCGACCTGATGAGCGCGTTGACCCGCACCGACCAGGTCGTCGACATGGGCAGCCACCTGATCACCGCGATCGGCCAGGACCCGGTGCTGCGCCACGTCAAGCTCGTCGCCGAGCCGTGGGACGCCTCCATGGACGGCTACCGCGTCGGCCAGTTCCCGCCGCCGTGGGTGGAGTGGAACGACCAGTACCGCGACACCATGCGCGACTTCTGGCGCGGCCGGTCCGGCGGCGTCCGCACCGTCGCGACCCGCCTGGCCGGCTCGAGCGACCTGTACGCCGACGACGGCCGCTCGCCGTACGCCTCGATCAACTTCGTCACCGCCCACGACGGGTTCACGCTGCGCGACCTGGTGTCCTACGACCGCAAGCACAACGAGGCCAACGGCGAGGACAACCGCGACGGCACCGACAACAACCGGTCGTGGAACTGCGGCGTCGAGGGCGAGACCGACGACCCGGCCGTCGTCGCCGTACGCCGCCGGCAGGCCGCGAACCTCATGGCCACCCTGTGCTTCTCCAGCGGCGTCCCGATGCTGACCGCCGGCGACGAGCGGGGGCGCACCCAGCGCGGCAACAACAACGCCTACGCGCAGGACAACGAGGTGTCGTGGATCGACTGGCGCGCCGACGACGCGTGGCTCGACGTCTACGAGGTCACCAAGGCCGCGCTCCGACTGCGCCGGGAGCACCCGGTGCTGCGCCAGAGGCACTGGTTCGAGGGACGACCCACCATCGAGGGCGGGATCAAGGACCTGCTGTGGGTGCACCCGAGCGGCCGCGAGATGTCGACCGCCGACTGGAACGACGACTCGTGCCGCACGGTCGGGATGTTCCTCAACGGATCGCCCCTCCGCTCCCCCGGCCCGCGCGGTGAGCAGGTGCGCGACAAGTCGTTCATGATCTGGCTCAACGCCGGCCCCGACGACGTCGAGCTGGTGCTGCCGGAGAACAAGTGGGTGCACCACGGCGAGGTCGTGCTGTCGACCAACGCCGACGTCGCCGTGGGCACCCCGGTCGAGGCCGGTGGCACGCTCGGCCTGCAGGCGCGGTCGGTGCTGGTGCTGCGCCAGACCTGAGTCGGGTCAGGCGGGCCGCACCTCGGCACCGGCCCCGGCAGCGGCCTTGGCGGCCGCGATGACGTCCGTGAGGCGGTCGCGCAGGTCCAGCAGGTCGTCGACGTCCATGCCGAGCCGCTCCAGGATCGTGCCCGGCACCTCGAGCGCCCGTCCGCGCAGCTCCCGCCCGCGCGGCGTCAGCGCGACGGCCAGGCTTCGCTCGTCCGCACGGTTGCGGTCGCGGCGCACCAGACCGGCGGCCTCGAGGCGCTTGAGCAGCCGGGACAGGGTGCCGGCATCGAGGTCGAGCCTGCGGCTGAGCTCCGTCAGGGACAGCGGCTCCGCGCCCCACAGCGCCAGCATCACGAGGTACTGCGGGTGGGTGAGGCCCATCGGCTCCAGCACCGGTCGGTAGACCGAGACCACGGTGCGCGAGGCGACGGCCAGCGCGAAGCAGACCTGCCGCTCGAGCGCGAGCGGGTCGTCGGTTGGGGCGGTGTCCAGCACCTTGTTAGCCTAGCAACTGTTGTCGCAGCAACTGACCCGTCGAGAGGACCGTCCGTGCCCAGCAGCGTCCCCGCCCGCCGCCAGGAGAAGGGCCGCCGGCACCTGCTCGACCTCGACGCTCCGCGCCAGGTCGTCCAGGACCCCGAGCAGGACGCGCGCGACCTCGCCCGCGTGCAACGATGGGTGATGTCGACCCTGGCCGTCACCACGGTCCTGCACCTCGTCGTCGGCCTCGTCCTGGCGGCCGTCATGCTCGACGACTCCCCCGCCTCCTCGAAGGTCGGGCTCAACGTGATCGCCGGCATCTTCGGCGCGATCGCCGTCGCGATCGCCCGCGCCATCCACGGCAGGCGCATCGCCTCGCCGTGGCTGCTGCTCGGGGTGGTCCCGACCGCGATCGGGCTGTGGCTGACGTTCTCCTGAGCTGCCCGGCCCGGGCCGCGACCGCCGCTCGCGGATGGCCCTTCGGACCGGGCTGCGGCACCGCAGCGAGCGGTCAGGCCGGCTGTGCCACCAGCCCGAGCTCGGCGACCGAGGCGAGCGCCTCGTTGCGCGGCACCACGCGGACCGTGTAGCCGAAGGCACCCGACTGATCGAGCGAGACCGTGGCGTCGAAGCGGTGACGGTTGCCGTCGTAGGACTCCCCGACCTCCATCGGCGTCGTCGACGTGGCGGTCAGCTCGTCGTCCGAGCCGATCCGGCCGTGGACGACCTGCACCGAGACGTCGGAGGCCGACAGCGAGCCCAGCGCCACCCACGCGCGCACGGCGAGCGTCGCGCCCACCTCGGCCTGGTCGCCGACCCCCTCCGAGTCGACGTGCTCGACCCGGACGCCGTGCCAGGCGGCGCGGACGTCGGCCTTCCAGCCCGACAGGGTGCGGGCCCCCTCGTAGTCGGAGTTGAGGGTGCGCGCCGTGCGCGCCGCGGGGGCGTACAGCTCGCGGACGTAGTCGCGGACCTGGCGGGTGGCCAGCACCTTGGGGCCGAGCGACTTGAGCGTGTGGCGCACCATCTCCAGCCACCGCGGGGGGACGCCCTCGTCGTTGGTCTCGTAGAAGCGCGGCACGACCTCGTTCTCGATGAGGTCGTAGAGCGCGGCGGCCTCGAGGTCGTCACGCCGGTCGGGGTCGTCGATGCCGTCGGCCGACGGGATCGCCCAGCCGTTGTTGCCGTCGTACCACTCGTCCCACCAGCCGTCGAGGATCGAGAGGTTGAGGCCGCCGTTGAGCGCGGCCTTCATGCCGGAGGTGCCGCACGCCTCGTAGGGGCGCAGCGGGTTGTTGAGCCACACGTCGCAGCCGGGGTAGAGCGGCTGCGCCATCGCGATGTCGTAGTTGGGCAGGAACGCGATGCGGTGGCGGATCTCCGGGTCGTCGGCGAAGCGCACCATCTCCTGGATGAGCCGCTTGCCGGTCTCGTCGGCGGGGTGCGCCTTGCCGGCGATGACCAGCTGGATCGGCCGCTCGGGGTCGAGCAGCAGCTTCCTGAGCCGCGCCGGGTCGCGCAGCATGAGCGTGAGGCGCTTGTACGTCGGCACCCGGCGCGCGAACCCGATGGTCAGGACGTCGGGGTCGAGCGCGCTGTCGATCCACGTCGTCTCGGCCGGCGCGAAGCCGCGACTCGCGGCCGACCGGCGCATCCGGTCGCGGGCGTCGTCGACGAACCGCGTGCGCAGCGTCCGCTTGAGGTCCCAGATCTCGCGGTCGCCGATCTGGTCGACCAGCGGCCACAGGGCGTCGGTGTCGTCCCCGTCGACGTCAGCGCCGCGGCTCGCTGCCAGCTCGATGACCTCGCGCGCGATCCAGGTCGGGCCGTGGACGCCGTTGGTGATCGAGGTGATGGGCACCTCGGCCTCGTCGAAGGCCGGCCACAGGCCGTTGAACATCCCGCGCGACACGTGGCCGTGCAGCTCGGAGACGCCGTTGGCGCGCTGGGCGAGCCGGAAGCCCATCACGGCCATGTTGAAGACGCCGGCGTCGCCGCCCTCGTAGTCCTCGGCACCGAGGGCGAGCACCCGGTCCACGGGCACGCCCGGGGTGGGCGAGTTGCCGCCGAAGTACTGCGAGACGAGCTCGCGCGGGAAGCGGTCGATGCCGGCGGGGACCGGCGTGTGCGTCGTGAAGACGGTGCCGGCGCGGGAGACCTCGAGCGCGGTGTCGAAGTCCAGGTGCGGGCCGTCCTCGCCCACGGTGAGCTCGCGGATCCGCTCGATGCCGAGGAACCCGGCGTGCCCCTCGTTGGTGTGGAACACCTCGGGAGCCGGCGCCCCGGTGATGCGCGACCACACCCGCAGGGCGCGCACGCCGCCGACGCCGAGCAGCAGCTCCTGGCGCAGCCGGTGCTCGGAGTTGCCGCCGTAGAGCCGGTCGGTGACGTCGCGGTAGTGGGCGCTGTTGTCCTCGATGTCGGTGTCGAGCAGCAGCAGCGGCACCCGTCCGACGTGGGCGACGAGGATGCGGGCGACGAGGTCGGGGCCGTCGGGCAGCGCGATCGAGACGGTGGCGCGGCTGCCGTCCGCCTCGCGCAGCTGCGTCAGCGGCAGCTCGTCGGGGTCGAGGACCGGGTAGCTCTCCTGCTGCCAGCCGTCGCGGTCGAGCGCCTGCTTGAAGTAGCCGTGGCGGTAGAACAGCCCCACGCCGGTGAGCGGGATGCCGAGGTCGGAGGAGGCCTTCAGGTGGTCGCCGGCGAGGATGCCGAGGCCGCCGGAGTACTGCGGCAGCACCGAGGTGATGCCGAACTCGGGCGAGAAGTACGCGATCGCCCGGGGCGCGTCGTCGCCCGCCTTGCGGGCGTACCAGCGGTCCTCGGACAGGTAGCGCTGGAGGTCCGCGTGCGCGGCGTCGAGCCGGTTGCGGAAGTCGCCGTCGTCGACGAGCTCCTCGAGCCGCTCCCGGCCCACGGCACCGAGGAAGCGGACCGGGTCACCGGCCACCTCGTGCCACAGCCGCGGGTCGATCGAGGCGAACACGTCCTGGGTCGGTGGGTGCCAGGACCAGCGCAGGTTGCCGGCCAGGACGGACAGCGCACCCAGCGGCTCGGGCAGGACGGGACGGACGGTGAATCGACGGAACGCTCGCACGATCCAGCACGGTAGGGCATTTCTTGGATCGATCCAACCGGCGCCCGGTCGGCAGCGCCGGACGGGCCCCAGCCCACGGCCGGGTGGAGAGGGACGACACCCCCCGGATCGGCACGCATAACCCGCGGCCCGCTGCGGCGTTGTCGCGGGCATGACGCACCCCCGCCCCCGCTTCGGCCGCACCGCCCTCGCGGCCGTGTCGCTGCTCGCGATCTCCACCATCGCCACGATCCCCGCGCCGGCCACCGCCGAGCCCGAGACGATCACGCCGGGCCCGACCCCGCGCGGCGTCCGCACGCTCGGCGACCCCGTCGCCGGCCCCGCCGACCTGGACGCCCGCGGCACCGCGGCGCCCTCCGCCCTGCAGCGCCAGGCCGTGCGGGCCCTCGGCGACGTCACGGTGCGCTGGGGCTCCCTCGGCACCCCCTCCTCGATCCTGCCCGCCGACGGCAGCCTGGGCGCGGCCCCGGGCAGCCCGGTCGACGGCGCCCGGGCGTGGCTGCGTGCACACGCCGCCGCCTTTGCGATGACCGCCGCCGACGTCGACGACCTGGTGCTGGTGAGCTCGCAGGCGTTCTCCGGCTCCGCCGCGCGGGCGGTGCTGTTCCGGCAGGACCTCGACGGACTCGCCCCGGCGCTCGGCGGGCTCGTCACGGTCGGCGTCGCCGACGGCGAGGTCGCGCACGTCTCCTCGTCCCTCGCCCGCCCGACGGGCACGGTGCCCGCGCCCGCGCTCACGCCGCTGCAGGGCTGGCTCCGCGCCGCCACGAACCTGTCCGTGGGCGTGCCCGCCGGCCAGGTCGCCGACATCACCCGGACCGTCGCGAAGGGCTGGACCCGACTCACGGTGCCGGGCTTCGCCCAGGAGCAGCAGGTACGCCTCCGCGCCCTGCCGCTGGCGGACGGGTCGGTCCGCCCGGTGCTCGAGGCCAACGTCGTCGACGTCACCGGCGGCGCCGCGCTCGCCTTCACCTCGCTGGTCGACGCGGTGACCGGCGAGGTCCTCGTCCGCCACAACAAGGTCGAGAACTTCGCCTACAACGACGTCTTCACCGGCGCGATCACGCCCACCCAGTGCGGCCCCAAGCACCCCTTCGACCTCGAGGACGCGCTGACGAGGTCGATCACCGCCGTCGCGACCGGGCTGCCCGTCGACGACTTCGTGGTGAAGATCTTCCGCGGCGACACCCTGCTCGTGGCCGGCGACCTGGCCACCAACCCGGAGGTGGCGACGTACTCCGCGGCGTCCATCCCCAGCGGCACCTACTCCGTGCAGGTGTGCCCCTTCGACGCCGCCTCGGTCATCGTCGGGCAGTACGCCGTCGCCGTGACGACCAGCGACACCGCCGCTCCCGGCACCGGCGACCTCGAGGTCAACCCGCGCTGGCGGCTGTTCCCCGCCAACCCGACCCTCGACTCCCCCGACGAGACGCCGAGCAACTCGGTCGTCGCGTGCTGGAGGCGGGACACGAGCGAGTGCGCCACGGCCCCCAGCCCGCTGGCCAACGTCGCCGCGTTCGGGCCGTGGGACACCATCGGCGCGCTGCCGACGTTCACCACGGTCGGCAACAACGCCAACACCCACGAGGCGTGGGCCAGCCCGCTGACCCCGGGCGGCCTCCTCCAGGCGCCGGTCTCCGCCGAGCGCCGCTACACCGCGGAGTTCACCGACGCCTGGAACAACAGCCGGTGCGACGTGACGCAGCTGCGGCCCGGCGGCAACGACATCGACGCCTCGGTCGGCAACCTGTTCGCCGCGCACAACCGGATGCACGACTACTCCTACTACCTCGGCTTCACCGAGGAGAACTACAACCTGCAGCTCGACAACGGCGGGCGCGGCGGGATCGGCGGCGACCAGGAGATCGGCAACGCCCAGGCCGGCGCCATCACCGGCGGCAGCCCGAGCTTCCTCGGCCGTGACAACGCCAACCAGATCACCCTCCAGGACGGCACGCCCGGCATCACCAACCAGTACCTGTTCGAGCCGATCGCGGGATCGTTCTACGCCCCCTGCACCGACGGCGGCCTCGACATGGGCATCGTCGGGCACGAGTACACCCACGCCATCACCAACCGGATGGTCGGCGGGCCCGACGAGGGGCTCACGTCCGAGCACGGCGGGGCGATGGGCGAGTCGTGGAGCGACCTCATCGCCGGCGAGTACCAGTTCTCGCACGGCTACAGCAACGGCGGCAACGTCTGGGCGGTCGGCGCCTACGCCACCGGGAACACCGAGACGGCGATCCGCGACTACTCGATCGACGACAACCCGCTGAACTTCTCCGACTACGGCTTCGACAGCACCGGTCCGGAGGTCCATGCGGACGGCGAGATCTGGAACGGCACGATGTGGGAGGTCCGTCAGGCGCTCGTCGAGAAGTACGACGCCCGCTTCCCGTACGACGACGAGGCCCTGCAGCTGGCGTGCGCGCAGGCCACGCCGAGCACCACGCCGCGCGCGGTGGAGACCTGCCCGGGCAACCGTCGGTGGGTGCAGCTGATGTTCGACTCGTTCCTGCTGCAGCAGGGCGCCACGTCGATGCTCGACGCCCGTGACGCGTTGATCGCGGCCGACCAGATGCGCTTCGGCGGGGCGAACCGAGACGTCCTCTGGGGTGCGTTCGCCCGTCGCGGCCTGGGCGTGGACGCCTCGGTGGTCGACGCCGACGACCACGAGCCGGTGCCGAGCTTCGCGTCGCCGAGCGGCCCGGTGTCGACCATCACGTTCGCGACGACTGGCCGGGCGAGGGTCTACGTCGGCGACTACGAGGCCCGGGTGACCCCCGTGGCCGACACCGACCGGAGCACCGACCTCGGCGCGAGCGCCCGCTTCGTCCCCGGCACGTACGACATGCTCGCGGTCTCGCCCGACCGCGGGTTCACCCGCTGGACGATGACGGTCCTCGCGGACGGCCGGGCCCGCACCGAGACCGTCGGCGACGTGGTCAACCTCGCCGCCTCGGCGGCGGGCGCGTCGGTCATCGGCGCCACCGACGGCTCCCTCAACGCCGAGGCGCTGATCGACGGCACCGAGGCCACGAACTGGGGCGGGGTGACCGAGGCGCAGGTCGACGAGTCGAACCCGTCGGTCGCCGTCGACCTCGCCGGCGGGCTCAGCACGGTGGACCGGGTGCAGGTCAGCGCCCACCTCACGCCCGCCCCGGAGTCCGGCACGGCGCTCCCGCTCGCCCAGGAGGACCCCGACTCGGGCTCGCGCTTCACCGCACTGCGCCAGTTCGCGCTCGAGGCGTGCACCTCCGGCTGCGGCGCGGCGGACGCCACCTGGCGGCGCTTCTACACCTCCCCCGCCGACGCCTTCCCGAGCGGGCTGCCCCGGCCGACGGCCCCGACGCTCACCATGCGGTCCTTCGACGTGCCCGACACGGAGGCGGCCGCCGTCCGGCTGGTGACGCTGGAGAACCAGTGCACCGGCCAGGAGGCCTACGCCGGGCAGCAGACCGCGAGCGCGACCGTGCCCACCGACTGCAAGTCGGGGTCGGACCGCGGCACGATCGTCCACGCCGCCGAGCTGCAGGTCTTCGGCGAGGACGCCACGCTGCCGCCGCAGCCGACCGCGCCCGGCACCGGGGGCGCGGGCGGCTCGACGGGCACCCCGGGCACCCCGGGCACCCCGGGCACGCCCGGCACGGCGGCGGCGACGCGGCTGCGGATGATCGTCAAGCGCGCCTACCAGACCGCGCGGAAGCCGGCGCCCGTGCTGTTCCTCACCGTGCGCTCCGGCGCCGAGAAGGAGGCCGGCAGGCTCGTCGTGCGGCTCAACGGGCGCAGGTGGCGCAGCGTGGCCACCGCGGACGGCACGGCCCGCGTGCGGGTGGCGAAGAAGCACCTGCGTCCGGGTCGCAACCGCGTGCGCGTGCGGTTCGTCCCGGCCGACCCGGCGGCGTTCGCGCCCTCGCGGACCCGGCCGAGGCGGATCACCGTCGCCGAGCGCTGAGCCGCCGCGGCCGGGGCCGTCCCAAGGGGTGGCCTCGGCCGTGGCTGGCTTGCGTACGGCATGCGGGTTCGCAAGTGTGGTGCCATGGTTGGACGGATACCCGTGATGGACGTCTCCCCGGTCGTCGACCTGGGCCGCCAGGCGGCGAAGGCCACCGTCGGAGAGCCGATGCCCGTACGGGCGACGGTGTTCCGCGAGGGGCACGACCAGCTCGGCGCCGAGGTGGTCGCCACCGACCCGTCGGGCCGGAAACGCGACCCGGTGCGGATGCGTCTCGAGGGCGAGGAGCCCAACCGCTACGTCGCCCACGTCACGCCCGACGTCCCCGGCGAGTGGACCTTCGAGATCCACTCCTGGTCGGACCCGCTGGCGACCTGGCAGCACGACGCCGGCATCAAGATCCCCGCCGGCGTGGACGTCGAGCTGATGTTCACGGAGGCCCGGCTGCTGCTCGAGCGGGTCGCCGCCGGCACCGGGAGCGCCGAGCTCGACAAGGCCTCGGACGCCGTCGTCCGCAGCGCCCTGGCGGCCGCCGCCGACACGGAGCGGCCGGTGGCCGCGCGCCTGTCGGCCCTGCAGGACCCCGACCTCGACGCCATCCTGCTCGCGCACCCGCTGCGCGAGCTGCTGACGGTGACCGGGCCGTTCTCCTTCCGCGCCGACCGCACGCGCGCGCTCTACGGCTCGTGGTACGAGTTCTTCCCGCGCTCGGAGGGCGCGACGCGGGACGAGAGGACCGGCAAGGTCACCAGCGGCACGTTCCGCACCGCGGCGCAGCGCCTCGACCGCGTCGCGGAGATGGGCTTCGACGTGATCTACCTGCCGCCGATCCACCCCATCGGCGAGGTCAACCGCAAGGGCCCCAACAACACCCTCACCCCCGGCCCGGACGACACCGGCTCCCCCTGGGCGATCGGCAGCAAGGACGGCGGGCACGACGCCATCCACCCCGACCTCGGCACCTTCGAGGACTTCGACGCCTTCGTGGCGCGCGCCGGCGAGCTCGGCCTCGAGGTGGCCCTCGACCTGGCCCTGCAGGCGGCGCCCGACCACCCCTGGGTCACCACGCACCCGCAGTTCTTCACCACCCGCGCCGACGGCACGATCGCGTACGCCGAGAACCCGCCGAAGAAGTACCAGGACATCTACCCGATCAACTTCGACAACGACCCGGCCGGCATCTGCCGCGAGGTGCTGCGCATCGTCAAGCTGTGGATGTCGCACGGGGTGCGGATCTTCCGCGTGGACAACCCGCACACCAAGCCGCTGGCGTTCTGGGAGTGGCTGCTGGCGGAGGTGCGGCGCACCGACCCCGACGTGGTCTTCCTGTCGGAGGCCTTCACCAAGCCGGCGATGATGCACGCCCTCGGCGCGGTCGGCTTCCACCAGAGCTACACCTACTTCACCTGGCGCACTGCCAAGCGCGAGATCGAGGAGTACCTGGTGGAGGTCTCCTCGCAGTCCGACCACCTGATGCGGCCGAACTTCTTCGTCAACACCCCCGACATCCTGCACGCCTACCTGCAGTACGGCGGACCGGCGGCGTTCAAGGTCCGCGCGGCGCTGGCCGCGACCGGGTCGCCGAGCTGGGGCGTCTACGCCGGCTACGAGCTCTTCGAGCACGTCGCGGTGAAGCCGGGGTCGGAGGAGTACCTGGACTCCGAGAAGTATCAGATCCGCATCCGCGACTGGGCCCGGCGCGACGCCGAGGGCACCACGCTGGCGCCCTACCTCACCCGGCTCAACGAGATCCGGCGGCAGCACCCGGCGCTCCAGCTGCTGCGCAACGTCACCATCCACTGGTCCGACGACGACCAGGTGCTGGTGTTCTCGAAGAGGCACGAGGACGACGTCGTCATCACCGTCATCAACCTCGACCCGCACGGCACCCGCGAGACGATGGTCCACCTCGACATGCGGGCCCTCGGGCTCGGCGACCTCGACTCCTTCGTCGCCCACGACGAGATCACCGGGGAGGACTGGAGCTGGTCGCAGCACAACTACGTCCGCCTCGACCCCGGCCACGAGCCCGCCCACGTCATCACGGTCAGGAGGACCCGTTGACCGACCATCCCACGTCCGGTCAGATGCCCGCCGATGCAGGAGCCGCGACAGCGGTGCTCAACGCCGAGCCCGAGTGGTTCCGCACGGCGGTCTTCTACGAGGTGCTGGTGAGGTCGTTCCGGGACTCCAACGGTGACGGCACGGGCGACTTCAAGGGGCTCATCGAGAAGCTCGACTACCTCGAGTGGCTCGGTGTCGACTGCCTGTGGATCCCGCCGTTCTTCACCTCGCCGCTGCGCGACGGCGGCTACGACGTCGCCGACTACAACAACATCCTCCCCGAGTGCGGGACCGTCGACGACTTCCACGAGTTCATCGACGCCTGCCACCAGCGCGGCATCCGCGTGATCATCGACTTCGTCATGAACCACACCAGTGACGCGCACCCGTGGTTTCAGGCCAGCCGCAGCGACCCGGACGGGCCCTACGGCGACTTCTACGTGTGGTCCGACACCGACGAGCTCTACGAGGAGGCCCGTGTCATCTTCGTGGACACCGAGCCGTCGAACTGGACGTGGGACCCGGTGCGCCAGCAGTACTTCTGGCACCGGTTCTTCCACCACCAGCCGGACCTGAACTTCGACAACCCCAAGGTCCACGACGCGATGCTCGAGTCGATGGCCTTCTGGCTCGACATGGGCCTCGACGGCTTCCGCCTCGACGCCGTGCCCTACCTCTACGAGCGTCCCGGCACCAACGGCGAGAACCTCAAGGAGACGCACGACTTCCTGAAGAAGGTCCGCCGGTTCGTCGACGACAACTACCCGGGCCGGGTGCTGCTCTGCGAGGCCAACCAGTGGCCCGCCGACGTGGTCGAGTACTTCGGCCCGGAGCAGACCGCCGACGGCCGCTGGGTCGGCACCGAGTGCCACATGGCGTTCCACTTCCCGGTCATGCCGCGCATCTTCATGGCCGTCCGCCGCGAGTCCCGGTTCCCGATCTCGGAGATCCTCGAGCAGACGCCCGCCATCCCCGAGGGCTGCCAGTGGGGCATCTTCCTGCGCAACCACGACGAGCTCACCCTTGAGATGGTCACCGACGAGGACCGCGACTACATGTGGTCGGAGTACGCCCACGACCCCCGGATGAAGGCGAACATCGGCATCCGCCGCCGCCTGGCCCCGCTGCTGGACAACGACGTCAACCGGATGGAGCTGTTCACCGCGCTCCTGCTGTCGCTGCCCGGGTCGCCGGTGCTCTACTACGGCGACGAGATCGGCATGGGCGACAACATCTGGCTCGGTGACCGCGACGGCGTGCGCACGCCGATGCAGTGGACGCCCGACCGCAACGCGGGCTTCTCCTCCGCCACCCCGGGCAAGCTGCACCTGCCCGCGATCCAGGACCCGGTCTACGGCTACCAGTCCGTCAACGTCGAGGCCCAGCTGGAGAACACCTCCTCGCTGCTGCACTGGACGCGGCGGCTCGTGCACGCACGGCGCCGCCACCCGGCGTTCGGCCTCGGCGAGTTCACCGACCTCGGCGGCTCGAACCCCAGCGTGCTGTCCTACATCCGCGAGCACTCGCCCGCGGGAGGCGGGGCCGAGGGGCGCGACGTGATCCTCTGCGTCAACAACCTGTCCCGCTTCCCCCAGCCGGTCGAGCTCGACCTGCGGCACTGGGAGGGCATGGTCCCCGTCGAGCTCCTCGGCGGGGTGCCGTTCCCCAAGGTCGGCGAGCTGCCCTACCTGCTGACGCTCGGCGGCTACGGGTTCCTCTGGCTCCGGCTGACCGACCCGACGACGACGACGGGGGTGGAGGGATGAGCGCCCCGACCGAGGTGCTGACCCAGTGGATCGGCGAGGCCCGCTGGTTCGGCGGCAAGGGCCGTGAGTGGACGCTCGCGGGCGTCCGCCGGGTCGGCGAGCTGCCCGACGCCCCGCCGGGTGTCCGCGTCGTGGTGGAGCTCGCCGAGGTGGCCTACGCCCCGAGTGGCGAGGACCAGGCGGCGGAGTCCGAGCTCTACCAGCTTCCACTCGCCTACTACGCCGAGCCGCAGGAGCGGCTCGCCCACGCCCTCGTCGGCGAGTGGGACGACGAGGAGTTCGGGCACGCGTTCGTCTACGACGCCGTCCACGACCGCGAGTCGATGGCGCTGTGGCTGCGGGCCTTCGCCGCTCCCCCGACCAGCACCGCGCGCGGGCTGCTCCACTTCCACCGCCTGCCCGGGCACGAGCTCGACCTGCAGGCCCACTCGACCCTCTTCAGCGGCGAGCAGTCGAACTCCTCGGTCGCCTTCGGCGAGGACGCGCTGATGAAGGTGTTCCGCAAGGTGACCCCCGGCGTGAACCCCGACATCGCGATCCACCAGGTCCTCACCGAGGCGGAGTCCAGCCACGTCGCCTCGCTCTACGGCTGGCTCGACCTCGTCGACGACGAGCTCGGCGGGACGGACTCCACGATCCAGCTCGCCATGCTGCAGCAGTTCCTGCGCACCGCAAGCGACGGCTGGGACCTGGCGCTGGCCAGCGTCCGGAACCTCTTCGCCGAGGCCGACCTCCACGCCGACGAGGTCGGCGGGGACTTCGCGGGCGAGGCGGCGCGGCTCGGCGTGGCCCTGGCGGAGGTGCACGCCGACCTCGCGGCCCACTTCCCGGTCGAGCGGCGCGATGCCGCCGCCGTCGCCGGTCTCGCCTCCGCCATGGAGCAGCGGCTGAGCGAGGCGCTCGAGGTGGTGCCGGACCTCGCCGCGCACGAGGCGCGGCTGCGCGAGACGTACGCCCGGCTGCGGGCGCTCGACGCGATCGAGGTGCAGCAGGTGCACGGCGACCTGCACCTCGGCCAGACCCTGCGGACCTCCAAGGGCTGGAAGATCGTCGACTTCGAGGGCGAGCCGGCCAAGCCGCTGGCCGAGCGGCTGAGGCCCGACTCCGTGTGGCGCGACGTCGCCGGGATGATCCGCTCCTTCGACTACGCGCCCCGCGTCGTCGCGCTGACCGGGGGCGGCGTCGACAGCGGCGGCGAGGCCGAGCAGCGCGCCTACCGCGCCGGCGAGTGGTCGGCGCGCAACCGCGCCGCCTTCCTCGACGCCTACACCACGCAGCGCGGTCAGGACCTCGACCGCACGGCCGCCACGCTGCTCGACGCCTACGTCGCGGACAAGGTCGTCTACGAAGCCGTCTACGAAGCGCGCAACCGGCCGGGATGGCTCTCCATCCCGCTGGCCGCCCTGAAAGGGACCCAGTGACTGAGAAGAAGCACAGGAAGGGGCGACGCACCGCCGCCGTCCAGCAGGCGCCCGTCGAGCAGGCACCCGTGAAGCCGGCGCCCGTCGAGCAGGCGCCCGTCCAGCAGGCACCCGTCGAGGAGGCACCCGTCGAGCAGGCGCCGGTCGCGCACGCACCGGGCGAGCTCGACCTGCACCTCATCGGCGAGGGACGGCACGAGCTTCTCTGGACGGTGCTCGGCTCCCAGGTCGCCCCCGACGGCACGTCGTTCCGCGTGTGGGCCCCCAATGCGATGGAGGTGCAGGTCGCCGGCGAGTGGGCCGGCTGGGACGGCTCGGCGCACCCGATGACGCGCCTCGACGGCTCCGGGGTGTGGCACGCCTGGGTCGAGGGCGCCGGCGTCGGCGCGCAGTACAAGTACCGCATCCGCGGCGCGGACGGCCAGTGGGTCGACCGTGCCGACCCGCTGGCGCAGTACACCGAGAAGGCGCCCAGCTCGGCCTCGGTCGTGTGGCAGTCCCAGCACGAGTGGGGCGACGACGCGTGGCTCGAGGCGCGCCGGACCCGGCAGCCGGTCGACGAGGCGATGTCGATCTACGAGGTGCACCTCGCCTCGTGGCGCAAGCACTACTCCGGCGACCTCTACTCCTGGGACGAGATCGCCGACGCGCTGGTCCCCTACGTCTCCGACCTCGGCTTCACCCACGTGGAGTTCATGCCGGTCATGCAGCACCCGTTCGGCGGCTCGTGGGGCTACCACGTGACGTCGTACTTCGCCACGGACGCCCGGTTCGGCGACCCCGACGGGCTCAAGCGGCTCATCGACCGGCTCCACCAGGCCGGCATCGGCGTGATCCTGGATTGGGTGCCCGGGCACTTCGCCACCGACGAGTGGGCGCTGGCGCGCTTCGACGGCACCCCGCTCTACGAGGACCCCAACCCCCAGCGCGGCTGGCACAAGGAGTGGGGCTCGCACATCTTCAACTTCGGGCGCAACGAGGTGCGCAACTTCCTCTACGCCAACGCCGTGTTCTGGCTCGAGGAGTTCCACGCCGACGGCCTGCGGGTCGACGGCGTCGCCTCGATGCTCTACCTCGACTACGCCCGCGAGCACGGCGAGTGGTCGCCCAACAAGTACGGCGGACGGGAGAACCTCGAGGCGGTGCAGTTCCTCCAGGAGATGAACGCCACCGTCTACAAGCGGGTCCCCGGCATCGTCACGATCGCGGAGGAGTCGACGGCGTGGCCCGGCGTCACCGGCCCCACCCGCGACGGCGGCCTCGGCTTCGGCTTCAAGTGGAACATGGGCTGGATGCACGACTCGCTCAACTACGTCGCCAAGGACCCGCTCTACCGCAGCCACCACCACGGGCAGATGACCTTCTCGCTGGTCTACGCCTTCGCGGAGAACTACGTCCTGCCCATCAGCCACGACGAGGTCGTCCACGGCAAGGGCTCGCTGCTGCGCAAGATGCCGGGCGACCGGTGGCAGCAGCTGGCCAACCTCCGCGCCTACCTCGCCTACATGTGGGCGCACCCGGGCAAGCAGCTGCTCTTCATGGGCTGCGAGCTGGGCCAGGAGTCGGAGTGGGCCGAGAGCCGCGAGCTCGACTGGTGGCTGCTCGAGCACCCCGAGCACGCCGGGGTGCACGCGATGGTCCGGGACATGAACGCCGCGTACAAGGCGACCGGCGCCCTGTGGGGACGCGACAACGACCCCGAGGGCTTCCAGTGGATCGACGCCAACGACGCCGGCCGCAACACCTTCTCGTTCGTCCGGCGCGCGCCGGGCGAGCCCGACCTGGTGTGCGTCAGCAACTTCGCGGGCACCCCCCACGAGGGCTACCGCCTCGGCCTGCCGTCGGCGGGCACCTGGGCGGAGATCCTCAACACCGACGCTGACGTCTACCACGGCTCCGGCGTCGGCAACCTCGGCTCCATCCGCGCCGTCGACGGCGAGCACCACGGGCAGCCGGCGCACGCCGACATCGTCGTGCCCCCGCTGGCGACGGTGTGGTTCCGGGCCGCCGACTGACGCGGCCCGGAACCGGTTCCGCCGGCTAGGTGAGGTTGATCATCCGCAGCATCCCCATGAGGGCGTGCGGCATGCCCTGCATCTCGGGGTCCGGGAAGAAGCACATCACGACGTACTGCCCGGGCGGCAGGTCGTAGTCGACGGTCATGCTCCGTCCCGGGCTGAGCGAGCCGGTCTCCATCGAGCCCGGGAGCACCCACGACGGGGGCGGCCCCTGCTCCCCGCTCTGCAGGAATTCCAGCACCTGGTCGGTGGTGGTCCCGGCAGCCACCTGCTGGAGCACCACGAAGTGGGGCACCGCGGCGCTGCGCTTGTTCTTGAACAGGAACCGGCCCTGCGCGGGGAGCGTCGAGGCGCCGCCCCACGCGAGACCGCGCTTGGCGAGGATGCGGCCGTCGGTCCGCGGCGCGGAGGACGACCTCACCGGCCCACGGACGACCAGCGTCTTGCCGGTCACCACTCCGCGCTGGCCGATGGCGAACGGCGTGTAGGCACCCGGGCGCGGGAAGACGATGGTGCCGGAGCCACCGCCGGCGAAGCCGCCGATGATCGTGGCGTTCCGGATGGCTCGCTTGAGCGCCTTCATGTCGTTCTTGGCGCCGAACCTGTTGACGTCCCGGGTGAAGTCGGCGACGTCGTAGCCCTTGTCGAACGTCACGAACTCGACGATCCCGGCGCCCTTGACGGCGAAGTGGACCCGGCCCGCCCTCAGGCGGTCGGCGCCCTTGACCCTGATCGTCTTCTTGGTCAGCGTGGCGGTGAGGTGGGGCATGGCGGCTCGTGCCGTCGGTGTGGCGGCGCTCGCGGCACCGGCGGTCGTGGGAGCGACGAGCAGGGGGGAGGTGGCGAGCGCGGTGGCGCACACGACCGCCACCGCCCTGCGCAGTCTGGTCGGCACGTGCATCTTGGTCCAACCCTTCTGGAGAGTGCGTGCCGGACGTCGGCACAGCAGCACCTTCCAGTGAAGGCACCGTCGTCCGCGCTTGTCATCATCCACTTTCGTGACGTCGCGGCCAGGTCCAGACCACCGTCGCCGAGAGGTGCCGGTCCCCCGTCGCTGGTGCACACTCGGGACGATGACGGGGACCCTGCGTAGCAGGCCGACTGCCTGGCTGGTCGGCATCGTGGCGTGCGCGATGGCGCTCGTGATCCCCGACCTGGGTACGGCGCCGGGCGGGCGGGCGGCGTCCGCCGAGCCGGTTCGCAACGCGACGATCGTCATCGAGGAAGGCGGTGCCCGGACGGGCTTCGCCACGCCGGAGGTGACCGTGGGCGCCGGCGGCGCCGTCACGGTGGTCAACCTCGACTCGATGGATCACACGATCACGTCGGTCGCCCGCGCCGCCGACGGGACGCCGGTGTTCGACGTACGCGTCCCTGCCGGGACGTCCGCGACCGTGCCGGGCGTCGGCACCCTCGCCGCCGGCCCGTGGGCGTTCTTCTGCAAGCTGCACCCGGGCATGCGCGGCGTGATCACCGTCGAGGGGGTCGCCGGTGGCGTCGAGCCGGTGGACACCCGCTTCGAGCAGCCCCTGGTCGTCCCCGCCACCCGCCGGGGCGCCGACGTCAGGCTCGTCATGCGCCGCGCCCGGGTGCGGGTGCTCCCGCGCGGACGGCGCACCGCGATGTGGACCTACGACGGCACCTACCCCGGACCGACGATCAAGCGGCGCGGGGGGCGCCGCACCGAGGTCACCGTCGTCAACCGCCTACCTCGCGGCGCCGGAGCCATGTCGACGCACCTGCACGGCGACCACCACGCGCCCGCGGACGACGGGCAGCCCACCACCCACCTCGTCCGACGGGGCGGCGAGCGTACCTACGACTACCCGCTGGTGGTCGACGGCCGCCCCGAGCCCGGCTCCTTCTTCTGGTACCACGACCACCGCATGGACCGCACCGCTCGCAACAACTGGCGCGGCCTGCAGGGGATGTTCATCGTCACCGACCCGCCCAGGCGGGGGCTGCGGCTGCCGACGGGCCGTCGCGACCTGCCCCTCATGGTGTCCGAGCGGTCGTTCAGCGCAGCCAACCAGCTCACCGACCCCTTCGCCCACGGCCCCGAGATGGTGGGCCACCACGGCGAGATGGCGTGGAGCGGACCGCACGCCCCGCCGGACGACGCGACGGTGGGCGACAAGGTGCTGGTCAACGGTCGTTTCGCGCCGTACCTCGACGTGTCGGCGACCCGCTACCGGCTCCGCCTGCTCAACTCCTCGCCGTTCTCGAGCTACAACTTCACGCTGTCCGACGGCAGGCCGTTCCTGCAGATCGGCACCGGCAGCGGCCTGCTGCCGAAGGCGGTGGTGCGGTCCAGCGTGCTGCTCGGTCCCGCCCAGCGCGCCGACGTGATCGTGGACTTCAGCGGTGCCACCGGGCAGCGCCTCGTGCTCGCGTCGGTGCCCGCCGCGGCCGGAGCCACCGGTGACGACGCGCGGGAGACCCCCGTGATGGAGTTCCGGGTCGGAGCCCCTGCCCGCGACGCCTCGCGGCTGCCGTCGCGACTGCCGTCGCCCGAGCTGGTGTCGCCCGTCCCGGCCAAGGTGTCGCAGACGTGGACGTTCGGGCTCGAGGAGTCCGCGCACGGCAGCTACTGGTCCATCAACGGCCGCGCCTTCGACCCCGGTCGTGTCGACCACCGCCCCCGCCTCGGCACCGTGGAGCGGTGGCGCTTCCGCAACACCAGCGACGTGACCCACTACGTCCACATCCACGCCGAGCAGTGGCGCACGCTCCTGCGCGACGGCAAGCGGCCACCGCCGTGGGAACGGGGCCTGGAGGACACCTGGCGGCTCGAGCCCGGGGAGGAGGTCGAGGTCGCCGCCCGCTTCACCGACTACACCGGGCCGTTCATGATCCACTGCCACATGCTCGACCACGAGGACCACGGGATGATGGCTCGCTTCGACGTCGTGCGCTGACGCGACGCGGGGCGGACCCTCCCCGGCGGCACCTCGAACGTCCGCGGCTCCCTCCGGGCAGGGCTCGCTAGGGTGGCCGGGTGGCAGACTCCCGGGACTCGATCACCGTGACGACCGTCGCCGACGGCGTGGCCAGGATCAGGTGGGAGGGGGCGCCGACCACCGACGCCCTGCGTCACGAGGTGGCGGCGGCCCTGACCGAGCACAGCCGGGTCGAGGCGCTCGTCGCGATCGACGACGCGGCCGGCCAGAGGGCCGCGACGTGGGCGGGGCTGCACCGCGAGGGCGTACGCCGGAGCGTGGACGACGACGGCGAGCAGTCCGACCACGTCGTGTACGCCCGCCTGGTCACCGACGCGCCGGTCCAGGAGCCCGGGGGCTTCCGGGCGCTCCTCAACTCGTTCCTGCCCCGCAAGCGGGCGATCGCCCAGATGCTCGTGCGCGACACCGAGGGACGCGTCCTGCTGTGCCGGCTCACCTACAAGCGCGACTGGGACCTGCCCGGCGGCGTGGTCGAGGTCGGGGAGTCGCCGCGGGTGGCGGTCCAGCGCGAGGTCGAGGAGGAGCTCGGCCTGCAGATCGAGCCCCGCGGCCTGGTCCTCACCGACTGGCTCCCTCCGTGGGGCGGCTGGGACGACGCCGTCTGCCTGGTGTTCGACGGTGGCACCCACCCCACCTCGGTCCTCGCCGGGGTGGTCATGCAGGAGCGCGAGATCCGCGACGTGCGCTTCTGCACCCTGGAGGAGGTCGACGAGCTGGCGGCCGACTTCACCGCCCGCCGGGTGCGAGCTGCGGTCGGCGGCACGGAGGCGTATACGGAGTCCGGTCGCTGAGGCAGGATGCCCTCATGACCTGGGTCTACGACTTCTCAGAGGGCAGCAAGGACCAGAAGGACCTGCTGGGCGGCAAGGGCGCCAACCTGGCCGAGATGACGAACCTCGGCCTGCCGGTGCCGCCGGGCTTCACCATCTCGACCGAGACGTGTCGGGCCTACCTCGGCGAGGGCGGCGAGCCGGAGGGGCTGGGCGAGGAGGTCAGCGAGCACCTCGCCGCGCTCGAGGAGGCGATGGGCAAGAAGCTCGGCGACGCCGACGACCCGCTGCTCGTCTCGGTGCGCTCGGGAGCGAAGTTCTCCATGCCCGGGATGATGGAGACGGTCCTCAACGTGGGACTGAACGACACCTCTGTCGGCGGGCTCGCCGCGCGCAGCGAGTCCGAGCGCTTCGCGCAGGACTCCTACCGCCGGCTGCTCCAGATGTTCGGCGGCACCGTCCTGCACGTGGACGCCGAGCTGTTCTCCGACGCCCTCGACCACGCGAAGCGGAGCAAGGGCACCGACTCCGACCTCGACCTCGACGCCGACGACCTGCGCGGGCTCGTCGAGACCTTCAAGAACATCATCGAGCAGGAGACGGGACGCGCCTTCCCGCAGGACCCCCGCGAGCAGCTCGACCTCGCGATCCGCGCGGTCTTCGACTCGTGGAACACCGACCGGGCGCGGCTCTACCGTCGCCAGGAGCGCATTCCCGAGGACCTCGGCACCGCCGTCAACGTCCAGGCCATGGTCTTCGGGAACTTCGGCATGGACTCCGGCTCGGGCGTGGCGTTCACCCGCGATCCCGCGAGCGGCGAGCAGGGCGTCTACGGCGACTACCTGCAGAACGCCCAGGGCGAGGACGTCGTCGCCGGCATCCGCAACACGGTGTCGCTGGCCGACATGGCGCAGATCGACCAGCAGTCCTACGACGACCTGTTGGAGATCATGACGCGGCTGGAGAGGCACTACCGCGACATGTGCGACATCGAGTTCACCGTCGAGCGCGGCAAGCTGTGGATGCTCCAGACACGTGTCGGCAAGCGCACCCCCGAGGCGGCGTTCCGGATCGCCGTGCACATGGTCGACGAGGGCCTGATCCAGATGGACGAGGCGGTCCTGCGGGTGAGCGGCGACCAACTCGCGCAGCTGATGTTCCCGCGCTTCGACGCCGGGGCCGAGCGCACGCTGCTGGCGAAGGGCATGAACGCCTCCCCCGGTGCGGCCGTCGGCAAGGTGGTCTTCGACTCCGACACGGCCGTGGAGTGGGCCGAGCGCGGCGAGGACGTCATCCTCGTGCGCAAGGAGACCAACCCCGACGACCTGCGCGGCATGGTGGCCGCTCGCGGCATCCTCACCAGCCGCGGCGGCAAGACCTCCCACGCCGCCGTGGTGGCCCGGGGCATGGGGCGTACGTGCGTGTGCGGAGCCGAGTCGCTCGACGTCGACGCCAAGGCGCGGGAGTTCCGCGTGCGCGACGGCGACACGGTCCGCGAGGGCGACGTGATCTCGATCGACGGCACGACCGGCGAGGTGTTCGCGGGCGCCGTCCCGGTCGCCGACTCCGTGGTGGTGCGCCACTTCGAGGGCGAGAAGCTCGACGACGACCTCGCCCACGCCGTGGCCCGCATCATGGCCCACGCCGACGGGGCCCGCCGCCTGCGGGTGCGCACCAACGCCGACACCCCCGACGACGCCGCCCGGGCCCGCCGCTTCGGTGCCCAGGGCATCGGCCTGTGCCGCACCGAGCACATGTTCCTCGGCGAGCGGCGGGAGCTGGTGGAGCGGCTCATCGTCGCCGAGGACGAGGCCGGCGTCGACGCCGCGCTCGCCGAGCTGCTGCCGCTGCAGCGGCAGGACTTCACCGAGATCCTCGAGGCGATGGACGGCCTGCCGGTCACGATCCGGCTCCTCGACCCACCGCTCCACGAGTTCCTCCCCGACCTCACCGAGCTGAGCGTGGAGGTGGCGCTCGCCGAGGAGCGGGGCCAGGTCGAGGAGCGGGCGGCCACCCTGCTCACCCACGTCCGCCGCCTGCACGAGCAGAACCCGATGCTCGGCCTGCGCGGCGTACGCCTCGGCATCCAAATCCCGGGCCTGTTCCGCATGCAGGGGCGCGCCATCGCGGAGGCCGCCGCCGACCGGATGGCCGCGCACGGCACCCCGCGGCCGGAGATCATGGTGCCGCTGGTCGCCAGCGTCCGCGAGCTCGAGATCGTGCGGGCCGAGCTCGACCAGCAGATCGCCGAGGTCGAGGAGGAGCGCGGGGTGAAGCTCGACATCTCGATCGGCACGATGATCGAGCTGCCCCGGGCGGCGTTCCTCGCCGACCGGATCGCGAAGTCCGCGGACTTCTTCTCCTTCGGCACCAACGACCTCACCCAGATGGCGTGGGGCTTCTCGCGCGACGACGTGGAGTCCTCGTTCTTCTCGCGCTACTTCGAGCACGGCATCTTCGACGTGTCGCCGTTCGAGTCGCTGGACCAGCAGGGCGTCGGCGGCATGGTCGAGATGGGCACGACGAAGGGGCGCCGCACCCGCCCCGACCTCAAGGTGGGCGTCTGTGGCGAGCACGGGGGCGACCCGCGGTCGGTGCACTTCTTCGACGACGTCGGCCTCACCTACGTCTCGTGCTCGCCCTTCCGCGTCCCCGTCGCCCGCCTCGAGGCGGGGCGGTCGGTGCTGGCGAAGCGGGACTCAGAAGAGCGCTGAGGCGAGGTTGCGGCGCCCCGCGAGCACCCGCGGGTCGTCGTTGCCGACCGCGGCGAACAGCCCGAGCAGGTGGTCGCGTGCCCTCGACCGGTCGGGATCGGTCGTCCGGGCCACCAGGTTCACCAGCCGCGTGAACGCGTCCTCGACGTGTCCGCCCAGCATGTCGAGGTCGGCGACCAGCGTCTGCGCGTCCACGTCGTCGGGGTTCTCCGCGGCGGCCGCTCGCGCCTGGTTCAGGTCGACGCCCTGCGTGCGCTGCATGACCTTCGCCATCGCGAGGCCGCCGGCGGCCTCGACGTCGGCGGGATTGGCGTCCACCAGCTTCTGGTACTCCGCGACGGCCCGGTCGATGTCACCGGCCACGAGGGCGTCCTGGGCGGGCGCGTAGCGCGGGTCGACCGCCTCCTCACCGTCCTCGGCGGGCGACGAGCTGGACCGTGGCTGGTGCCGGCCGGTGATCCCCTGCGCGGTCAGCTGCTGACCGACCTGGGTGAGCGCGGTCCGCAGCTCCTCGATCGGCAGCACGTCCTGCAGCAACGGCATCGGGCGTCCGTCGACGACGGCCACCACCAGCGGGATCGACGGGATCTGCATCGCCTGCGCGATCTGGGGGACGGCGTCGATGTCGACCAGCCCGAGCAGGAAGCGGCCCTCGTGCTCGCCGACCACGGTCGCGAGGTCGTCGGCCAGCTGGCCGCTCTCGGGCATCCGGCTGCGCGAGTAGAACGCCAGCAGCACCGGTGCGGTCATCGACTGCTCGAGCAGTCCCTGGAAGTTCTGCTGGTCCACGACGACGCTGTAGGACCCACCGCCCGAGCCCGCGCTCGCGGGTCCGCCCGCCGGGGCAGTCTGGGGAGCGGGCTTGCCGAGCCCGGAGAGGTCGATGGCACCTGGACGGCTGAAGGGCTGCTGCGTCATGGCCCAATCCTAGGGAGAGGAGCCAGCCGGGACGCGACGGGTCGGTAGCCTCGCCACCATGGGATCTCGGGGTGCCGCGCTGGTGGCGCGCCACCGGCGCAACGTCGGTCTCCTCGTCCGGTTCGGCGTCGTCGGCGCCTCGGGCGTGCTGGTCAACCTGGCCACCCTCGTGGTGCTCCGCCGCCTCGGCCCGCACTTCGACGAGGCGGTCGTGGCCCTCGGCGGCACCGACTTCAACCTGCGGTGGTACCACGTCTACTCGACCATCGCCTTCCTCGTCGCCAACCTCACCAACTTCCAGCTGAACCGCTCCTGGACGTTCCGCAGCAGCCGCGCGGCCGGGTGGTGGCGGGAGTACTGGCCCTTCCTGGTCGTCGGCCTCGGCGGCCACGCCGTCGGGCTGGCCCTGCTCACGCTCCTGCTGCACCCGCACTCGCCGGTGGCGTTGCCGACCGACGTACTGGACGACTCGACCGGCCTGCGCACCCGGCTCTACTGGGCGCAGCTGGCGGTCATCGTGCTGGTCACGCCCCTGTCCTTCGTGCTGAACAAGCTCTGGACCTTCGCCGCCGTGCGCACCGGCCGGCTCGACCTCGCGGACCCGCTGCACGAGGAGGACGTACGGGTGGGCTGAGCCCCTCGCGAAGGACTGGCCGGCCCGCCCGCTCGCTCCGCCGGCACGAGGCCCGGACGACGGCTCGCGCCGAACGCGCACCCGACCGCGCGGGCTCCCTCAGCCGTCGAGCAGCTCGTCGGCTGCGGCGTACGGGTCGAGGTCGCCGTTCGCCACCCTGTCGGCGAGGGCGTCGAGGGCGGTGCCCCCGTCGGCGCCCCACCGCTCGCGCAGGCTCGCGAGGGCGATCGCCTCCACCTCGCGGCGCGCCCGGAGCGTACGCCGCCGCGCCAGCCCGCCCGACTCGGCGAGCCATGCGGCGTGCCGCTCGATCTCGGCGAGCAGCTCGTCGATCCCCTGCCCCGTGCTCGCGACGGTCTGCAGCACCGGCGGCCGCCACGCGCCGTCCGGCCGGTCGGCCATCGAGAGCATGGTGCGCAGCTCGCGACGGGTGCGGTCGGCGCCCTCCCGGTCGGCCTTGTTGACCGCGTAGACGTCGCCCACCTCGAGGACGCCCGCCTTCGCGGCCTGGATGCCGTCGCCCATCCCGGGCGCCAGCAGGACGAGGGTCGTGTCGGCGAGCCCGGCCACCTCGACCTCGCTCTGGCCGACCCCGACGGTCTCCACGACGACGACGTCGCACCCGGCCGCGTCCAGCACGCGAACCGCCTGCGGGGTCGACCGGGCGAGGCCGCCGAGGTGCCCGCGGGCGCCCATGGAGCGGATGAAGACGTCGCGGTCGAGGGCGTGGTCGCCCATCCGCACGCGGTCGCCGAGGAGCGCACCGCCGGAGAAGGGCGAGGACGGGTCCACGGCCAGCACGCCGACGCGCCGCTCGGCGCGCCGCATGGCGGTCACCAGGGCGTTGGTGGTGGTCGACTTGCCCACGCCCGGCGCGCCGGTGACACCCAGCACGTGCGCCCGCCCGGCATGCGGGCCGAGCGCGGACATGACCTCGCGCAGCAGCGGCGAGGCGTCCTCCACGAGGGTGATGAGGCGGGCCACGGCCGCCGGGTCACCCTCGCGCGCTCGCCCGACGAGCGCGGGGACCCCTGCGGCGCCCCGCCTCGTCACGCGCGTCCCGCGCGCGTCGTCACGCGGGGACGCGGACGATCAGGGCGTCGCCCTGGCCGCCGCCACCGCACAGGGCAGCCGCCCCGACGCCGCCGCCGCGGCGCTTGAGCTCGAGGGCGAGCGTGAGCACCACCCGGGTGCCCGACATGCCGACGGGGTGGCCGAGCGCGATGGCACCGCCGTTGACGTTCACCTTGGCGTCCTCGATTCCGAGCTCGCGCGCCGAGGAGATGCCGACCGCGGCAAAGGCCTCGTTGAACTCCACCAGGTCCAGGTCGGCGGGCGAGATGCCCTCCTTCTCGCACGCCTTGGCCGTCGCCGCGGCGGGCTGGAGCTGCAGCGTGGAGTCGGGTCCGGCGACCTGGCCGTGGGCGCCGATCTCGGCGAGCCAGGTCAGACCGAGCTCCTCGGCCTTGGCCTTGCTCATCACGACGACGGCGGCCGCCCCGTCGGAGATCTGGGAGGCCGAGCCGGCGGTGACCGTGCCGTCCTTGCTGAAGGCGGGGCGCAGCCGGGCCAGGGACTCGACGGTGGTGTCGCCCCGCACGCCCTCGTCCTCCGCGACGACGATCGGGTCGCCCTTGCGCTGCGGCACCTCCACCGGCACCACCTCGTCGGCGAAGACGCCGTTCTTCCAGGCGACGGCGGCCTTCTGGTGGGAGTAGGCCGCGAAGGTGTCCTGCTCCTCGCGGGTGAGGTTCGCGCCCGCGGCGTTGCACTCCTCGGTGAGCAGGCCCATCGCCTGCGAGGTGAACTGGTCGAAGAGCGCGTCGTAGGCCATGGAGTCGACGAGCTTCACGTCGCCGAACTTCACGCCCTCGCGCGACTTCGGCAGGAAGTGCGGGGCCTGGGTCATCGACTCCATGCCGCCCGCGACGACGACGTCGCACTCCCCCGCGCGGACCAGCTGGTCGGCCAGCGCGATGGCGTTGAGGCCGGAGAGGCAGACCTTGTTGATGGTGATCGACGGCACCGACATCGGGATGCCGCCCTTCACGGCGGCCATCCGGGCGGGGTTCTGTCCCGCACCGGCCTGGATGACCTGGCCCATGATGACGTAGTCGACCTGCTCGCCGGTCACGCCCGCCTTGTCGAGCGCGCCCTTGATGGCGATCCCGCCGAGGTCGGCGGCCGAGAAGTCCTTCAGCCCGCCGAGCAGGCGTCCGATCGGGGTGCGCGCCCCCGCGACGATGACGGAACCGGTCATGAGCTCTCCTCCAGGCGTGCGGGTGTCGGGTGCTTCGTCCGTCGACGATACCCATGCGCCGCCCCGGGCGGCAGGGTGCGCACCCGGGCCGCGATGAGGCGCACGTCACACCCGCTCGCGCGGCGCACCGCCCGAGTGCACGATGTCGGCCATGACCACACCCGCACCGCCCGGCGACCCGCTCGGCGACGTCCGCCACCTGTTCACCGCCATCGACCACGTCGGGATCGCGGTGCCCGACCTGGACGAGGCCATGGCGTTCTACCGCGACGTCTACGGCATGGACGTCCTCCACGAGGAGGTCAACGAGGAGCAGGGGGTGCGCGAGGCGATGGTCGGCGTCGGGAACTCCGGCTCCTGCATCCAGCTGCTGGCGCCGCTGACGGCGGAGTCCACGATCGCGAAGTTCCTCGACCGCAACGGCCCCGGCATCCAGCAGCTCGCCTTCCGCGTGGCGGACGTCGAGCACGTGGCGGACGTCCTGCGTGGGCGCGGGCTGCGCCTGCTGTACGACGCACCGAGGCGGGGCACGTCGGACAGCCGGGTGAACTTCGTCCACCCCAAGGACGCGGGCGGCGTGCTGGTCGAGCTCGTCGAGCCCGCCACGGGTGCGACGCACGCCTGAGCGACGTACGTCACACCTTCGACCGCCCAAGGTTACTCGCCGGTACCTTGACCCGAATCGTGCCACCGACGCCCCACCAGGAGACGCCCGTGCAGAACATCCTCGAAGCCATCCAGTCCGGCGAGGCCACGTCCGAGGACTTCGCCGCCCTCGAGCTCCCCGAGTCCTACCGCGCCGCCTTCGTGAAGAAGGACGAGGTGGACATGTTCGAGGGGCTGCCGTCGAAGGAGAAGGACCCGCGCCGGTCGCTCCACGTCGACGAGGTGCCGCTGCCCGAGCTCGGTCCCGGCGAGGCCTTCGTGGCCGTCATGGCCAGCGCGATCAACTACAACACGGTGTGGACCTCGATCTTCGAGCCCGTGTCCACCTTCGGCTTCCTCGAGCGCTACGGCCGCAGCAGCGAGCTCACCAAGCGCCACGACCTGCCCTACCACGTGGTCGGCTCCGACCTCTCCGGCGTCGTGCTCAAGACCGGCCCCGGCGTGACCCGCTGGAAGCCGGGCGACCGCGTCGTCGCCCACTGCCTGTCGGTGGAGCTCGAGGGCCCCGACGGCCACAACGACACGATGCTCGACACCGAGCAGCGGATCTGGGGCTTCGAGACCAACTTCGGCGGTCTCGCCGACGTGGCGATGGTCAAGGCCAACCAGCTCATGCCCAAGCCCGAGCACCTCACCTGGGAGGAGGCCGCCTCCCCGGGCCTGGTGAACTGCACGGCGTACCGCCAGCTCGTGAGCACCAACGGCGGCAACATGAAGCAGGGCGACAACGTGCTGATCTGGGGGGCGTCGGGAGGCCTCGGCGGCTTCGCGACCCAGTACGCCCTCAACGGCGGCGCGACGCCGGTGTGCGTGGTGTCCAACGAGGAGAAGGCGAGGATCGCCCGCAGCATGGGAGCGGAGCTGATCATCAACCGCTCCGAGGAGGGCTACAAGTTCTGGAACGACGAGGGCACCGAGCAGGACCCGCGCGAGTGGAAGCGCTTCGGCGCCCGCATCCGCGAGCTCACCGGCGGCGAGGACATCGACATCGTCTTCGAGCACCCCGGTCGCGAGACCTTCGGCGCCTCGGTCTTCGTCACCCGCAAGGGCGGCACCATCACCACCTGCGCCTCCACCTCGGGCTACATGCACGAGTACGACAACCGCTACCTGTGGATGAACCTCAAGCGGATCATCTCCAGCCACTTCGCCAACTACCGCGAGTCGTGGGAGGCCAACCGCCTGGTCGCGAAGGGCGCGATCCACCCGACGCTGTCGAGGACCTACCCGCTCGACGAGGTCGGCCAGGCCTCGCTCGACGTCCACCTGAACGCCCACCAGGGCAAGGTCGGCGTCCTGTGCCTCGCTCCCGAGGAGGGGCTGGGCGTCCTCGACCACGAGATGCGCGCGAAGCACGAGACGGCCATCAACCGGTTCCGGGGCGTCTGAACCCGGGCCCGAGACCTCCGCCACACCCCGGTTTGCCGATCCCCCGCGAGCCGGGGTGTGAACGTGTGGGGACATCGGACAGACTGGCACCGACGCAGTCCGTACGACGTGAGAGAGGGTGCCTCACCATGGCTTCCGACCAAGGCCTGTCCATCTTCGACGAGCCGGAGTCGACCGACGGCGCGGGAGAGGAGACCCAGGTCCTCCCGGTCGCCGGTGCCGAGTCGCGCGCCGCGGAGATGGCTCCCGAGGCCACCTCCGAGACGGCGCCCGAGGAGCGCGAGGTGCCCGCGGCAGTGCGCACGACCGACCCCCAGCCGACCCGCCGCTCCCCCGTCATCCCCCCGCCGGCACCGGCCGCCGCGCCGGCCCCCGCACCGGCTCGGCGCTCTGCACCTACGTCCGGCCCGACTCCCGTCGCCGACCGGCCGGTCCCGCCCGTCCCGCAGGGGGCTCCGCTGCCGGTGGTGCGCCGTGGCGGCTACGACAAGGCGGCCGTCGACCAGCGCGTGGGCCAGCTCCAGAGCGAGAAGGCCGGCCTCGCGACCAGCCTCGCGAGCAGCGAGCAGCGCGTCATCGAGCTCGAGGCCGAGCTCGAGCGGCTGCGGGCGGAGGTCGCCGAGATCCAGAACCCGACGTACGCCGGGCTCGGCGGCCGGGCCACCTCGATGCTCAAGCTCGCCGAGGAGGAGGCCGCCGACGTCCGCGCGGCCGCCCGGCGGGAGGCCGCCGACATCCGTGCGCAGGCCGAGCGCGACGCCCACAGCATCCGCGCCGACGCCGCCCGCGAGGCCGACGACATGCGCATGGTGCAGCTCAAGGAGCTCGACGAGATGCGCGCGCGCCTCACCGCCGACGCCGAGACCGAGCGCAGCCTGGCCAGGTCGGAGGCCGAGGACCTGCTGGCCGCCGCCCGCCGGGAGGCCGACCAGGTGCGGCTCGCCGCCCAGCAGGAGACCAACGAGCTGCGGGTGACCGCCACCCGCGAGGCCGAGCAGGCCCGCGCGGCCGCCGACCGGGAGGTCCAGGAGGCGCGCCGGACGCTGGCGGTGGAGAAGGAGCGGCTGGCCCGCGAGGCGGCGGAGCACCACAGCAACGCCACCGCGGAGACCCAGCGCCTCGTGGCCGAGGCCGAGGCACGCGCCAACGCCGCCGAGCAGCGCGCCCGCGAGGCCACGGCGCAGGCCAACGCCCACCGGCAGCAGGCCCAGTCCGAGGCCGAGGGGCTGCTCGCCCGCGCCCGCCGGGAGGCCGAGCAGGTCGTCGCGTCCGCGCGCACCCAGGCCGAGTCCATCAACGCCACCCGGGTCGCGGAGGCCGAGCGCGAGCTCGCCAACATCCAGGCCGAGGTCGAGCGCGCGGCCAAGCGGCGTGACGCCATCACCGCCCAGCTGGGTGCCCTGCGCGACGTCGTCGCGGGCTTCGCCGAGGACGAGTCCTGAGCTGGCGTGCCCGGCTGCGCGACGCCGTGAGGTCCGCGCCGGAGGACGGCCACGCCGCGACCTCGCGTCCGACGCGGCCGGCACCGCCCGTCGGGGCCGTCGCCGAGGAGCTCGTCGAGCAGGTGAGCGACCACGCTGACCGGGCCGAGGCCGCCGCCGACGCCGCGGAGGAGGCGGCCCAGCAGTCGGTGCAGTCCGCCACGGAGATCGCCGAGCACATCGACGACGCCACCGACCTCCTCCTCGACGACGCGGCTCCCGCGCCCTACGTCCCGGTGGAGCCGGCCGCCCCGCCGTCCCAGCTGCTGCGCCACGCCCCGTTCAACGTCGGCTTCTTCGGCGCGCTCGGCGCGCTGGTGGCGTTCTTCCTCGCCCAGCAGCTGCTCAGCATCTCGTCGGTGCTGGTGCTCCTCGTGATGTCGATGTTCCTGGCGATCGGGCTCAACCCGGTCGTCGAGTTCTTCATGCGCCGTGGCGTCCGTCGCGGGCTGGCGGTGCTGCTCGTGCTGGTCGTGGTGCTGGGCGTGCTGGCGCTCTTCGTCGTCGCGGTGGCGCCGGTGATCAGCGACCAGATCGCCCAGATCACCCGCAACGCCCCCGGCTGGCTCGACGACCTGCAGTCCAACCGGCAGGTCCAGCGGCTCGACGACAAGTACGACGTCATCGCCAAGGCCCAGGACTACATCGCGAACGGCGAGTTCGGCCAGCGGGTCTTCGGCGGCGCCCTCGGCGTCGGGCTCCGGGTGCTGTCGGCGCTGACCAACAGCCTCATCGTCCTGGTGCTGATGATCTACTTCCTGGCCTCGCTGCCGAGCATCAAGCACGCCGGCTACTCGCTGGCGCCGGCCTCCCGGCGCCCCCGCGTCAGCCAGCTCGGCGACCAGATCATCCGCTCCACCGGCGCCTACGTCGCGGGCGCCTTCCTCGTGGCGCTGTGCGCCGGCCTCAGCACCCTGGTGTTCTCGTTCGTCGTCGGGCTCGCCGACTACGCCTTCGCGCTGGCGTTCGTCGTCGGGCTCTTCTCCCTGATCCCGGTCGTCGGAGCGTTCGTGTCGGGCGCGATTATGACCCTGCTCGGGCTGACCGTCTCCCCCACGATCGCGCTGGTGGCGCTCGTGTACTACCTGGCCTACCAGCAGTTCGAGTCCTACGTGATCTACCCGCGCATCATGAAGAAGTCGGTGGACCTGCCGGGCTCGGTGACCGTGGTCGCCGCCCTGGTGGGCGGCTCGCTGATGGGCGTCATCGGAGCGCTGCTCGCGGTGCCGGTCGCGGCGGCTTTGCTGCTGCTGCACCGCGAGGTGTTCCTCAAGCGACAGGACGCCCGCTGACGGCTCCCTGGTCGCGGTCGAGATCGGGGTCGAGGTCCGGGTCCAGCTCGGGGTCGAGGTCCGGCTCCGGTTCGGGCAGCGGAGCGGCCCCGAGCGCGGTCCGGCCCTCGCCGAGCTTCACCACGACGACGCCGGCGAGCACGAGGAGGCCGCCGCCGAGCTGGATCGGCCTCGGCAGCTCGCCGAGCAGCAGCCAGGCCCAGACCACCGCGGCGAGGACCTCGCCGAGCGCCACGAACGACGCGAGCCGGCTGCCGAGGCGCCGTCCGGCCTCGATGCCGGTGACGTAGGCGAAGGCGGCCGTCGCCAGGCCGAGCGCCAGGACGGTGGCCCACCACGGCACGGTGAAGCCGTCGTAGACCGCGTCCGCACCGGAGGCGCGGAACGGCAGGAGTCCGGTGGCCCCGGCGACCGAGAGCACGACACCGGCGACGAGCAGCCCGCCGGCCGCCAGGCTGATCCCGGGCAGCCCGTTGCCCTCGTCGGCGGAGATGATGAAGTACGACGCCGCCCCGACCATCGCGCCGAGCGCCCACAGCACCCCGGCGGTGCTCAGGTCGGCTCCGGACACCACGTCGAGGACGAGCACCAGTCCGGCGGCGGCCAGCACGGCGCCGAGCCCGGTGAGACCGGAGGGCCGCTGGCCGTGGCGCAGCCACAGCCACACGACGACCGCGACGGGAGCGGTGTACTCGAGCAGCAGCGCCACGCCGACCTGCATGTAGGTCACCGCGTAGAAGTAGCAGAGCTGGGCACCGGCGACGGCCGAGATGCCGTAGCCGGCGATGAGGCCGGCGTTGTCGCGCAGCAGGTGCCAGCGCCCGCGCAGCGCGAGCAGGCCGGGGACCAGCAGCACCACCGCGGCGATGACCGTGCGCAGCGTGACCGCCGCGCCGGCGCTCCAGCCGGTGTCGAGCAGCCCGCGCGCCAGCGCTCCGGACATGCCGAACGTGGAGGCCGACGCGACCGCGAGCACCAGTCCGGTCGCGGCCCGGGACGAGGGAGTGTCATGAGTCATAGCCTTCACGGTCATGACGCTACGACGGCTCGGTGTAATGTGTCAACGTGCTCTTCACAGATGACACGGATGCGGCCCTCCAAGCCGCGGTGGCCCTGGTCAACTCCACCGACGAGCCCGGCGACCCGCTGGGCTCGGTCGACGACCTGTCCGCCTTCCTCGCCTCCTGGTCCTACACCGGCCGCCACGACGCCACGCCGGACGAGCTCGAGGCCGTACGCCGGCTGCGCCCGGCGCTGAGGGCCCTGCTCCTGGCCGAGCGCGACGAGGCCGCGGAGATCGTGAACGGCATGCTGGCCGCGGCACGGGCGCTCCCCCAGCTCCAGCGTCACGACCACTGGGACTGGCACCTCCACGCCGTGGACCCGGACCGTCCGCTCGACGAGCGTGTCGTGGTGGAGACCGCGATGGCGATGGTCGACGTCATCCGCGCCGACGAGATGTCGCGGCTCGACCGCTGCGCCGCCGACGACTGCGACGACGTGGTGCTCGACCTCTCCCGCAACCGGTCCCGGCGCTACTGCTCCACGACCTGCGGCAACCGCGAGGCCGTCGCGGCGTACCGCGCCCGGCAGAGGGGCTGAGCCGGCCGCCCTCGCGGACCGGCGCGATTCGTCACGCGAGGAAGCGGCGCATGACCTCGAGGAAGACCTCGGGCTGCTCGGAGTGCACCCAGTGCCCGGCGCCCTTGATCAGCACGCGCCGGTTGCGCGGGAAGCGCCGGTCCATCTCCACCGCGTGCTCGTCGGAGATGTAGTCCGAGCGCGCGCCGCCGACCCACAGCACGGGACCGTCGTACGTCGCGTCACCCAGGCGGTCGCCGGGCCAGCCGACGAGCTCGGACATGTGCTCGCCCAGCAGGTCGAGGTTGACCTGCCAGTGCCAGCCGTCGTCGGTGCGCCGCAGGTTCTGCAGCAGGAAGCTGCGCACGACCGGGTTGGGCACCGGCTCGCGCAGCGCCTCCTCGGCCTGCTCGCGGCGCTCGAGCACCGCGCGGTCCATCGCCCGCATCGTCTCGATGTACCCGACGAACTCCCGCCCACTCTCGTAGGCCACGGGGGCGACGTCGACCACCGCGAGCCGCTCGACGAGGCCCGGGTGCCGCAGCGCCACGCACATCGCGATCTTGCCGCCCATCGAGTGCCCCACCAGCGCCACCGGCTCGTCGCCCAGCTCGGCGGCGACGAGGTCGGCCAGCTCGAGGTAGTCGAAGGTGTCCGTCCACGGGGAGCGCCCGTGGTTGGGCATGTCCAGGAGCAGGACCCGGTGGTCGGCGCTGAGCGCCCGGCCGGCCTGGGTCCAGTTCTTGCCCTGGCCGAAGAGTCCGTGGCAGAACACGACGCGCGACCCGGAGTCGCCGAGCTCGGTGCGGTGCAGGCTCACCCGGCCATCCTCGCGCAGCCCGCTCGGCTCGCGACGACCGACCCGTCGTCGGCGAGGTGCACAGGTGGGACGCAGCCGGTCGGGTCAGAAGTCGAAGCCGTCGAACATGCCGCCGATGCCGTCGCCGATCCCACCGAAGAGGTCGCCGATGCCCTCGCCCATGGCGCCGATGCCCTCGCCGAGGCCGTCGAACCCGCCGCCGAACAGCATGCCCATGAACATCCAGTCCATCGGCGAGAAGGCGCCGAAGTAGCCGGCCGCGTAGGGCTGGTAGGCGCGTCCGCCCTGCCAGTAGGGGACCCGGCGCGAACCGACCATCACCTTGCGGATGTCGGGCTCCGCGCCGGCGCGGACCCGCTCCACGTCGAGCGCGCAGGCAGGCACGTCGCGCGACGCGCCACCGGGAGGTGTCCACGGCACGTCGGCGACGGACAGGCCGTGGCGGGGGTCGAAGAAGCACGGCGGCCGGCGCTGCGGGAGCGGCTCACCCGCGACCCGGGCGCGGACGCACGCCATGGCGTAGCGACCGTCCTCGAGGATCTCCGTCACGTGCTTGACGTCCTCGGCGCGGGTGAGTCCGGCGGCGGCGGTCTTCGCGGCCTCGTAGGAGTCGAGGGCGCGCTGGTAGTCGGCGTTCGCACCGGGGTCGAGCTGCTGGCCGGCCATCTCGATGTCGAGGTCCTGCAGCTCGACGCCGAGGGCGGTGACGTCCTCCTCGGCCAGCCTCTTCACCGGCGCCACCTCGGCCTCGAGCCGCGCCAGCTCACGCTTCTTGCTCGACTTCCCGGCCGCCACAGCGGTGGCCGTCAGCCCGCCCAGGACGACCAGCACGAGCACGAGTTCCATGGCTCCAGCGTACGCAGCGACGGCAAGGCAGCGGGCCCCTGACGCTGCGGGAGCAGGCCGCCGTCGACCCCCGACGACGTCGGCCTGCTCCGGCCGGGTGCCGACGGGCGGCGGGGTCCTCCCCTCGTGCGGCCCCGACCCCGTCGGCGTACGAGAAGGCTCCCGCGGCAGGCGCACCGCGGGCATCCGTAGTCCTACCTAACTCCGCCCCGCCGATGGCGCTACATTCGGGACGTGCTTGCCACGTGCCTCGGTCGCGACGACGTCCAGCGCGCGCTGAGCCGGGCCCTCGACGACTCGCGGTGGGTGACCGTGGTCGGTCCACCAGGTTGCGGCAAGACGCTCCTCGTGCGCCACGTGGCGGCCGGCCGGTCGAGCGCCTCGTGGGTGGACGCCCGCAGCCTCCGCAGCGTCGACGACGTCCTGGTCGCCGCGCTCGAGAGCCTGGAGTCGGAGACCGCTCCGGGCGACTCGCTGGCCGGCGCCCTCGGCCGGGCCGTCGACGGACGGGAGTGCGTGCTGGTCCTCGACGGCCTCGACCTCGACGCCACCGGGGCGGGCCCGGTGCTGCAGTCGGTGCTGGAGAGCACGAGCGACGCACGGGTCGTCGTGACCGCCCGCACCACCGCCGGCCAGCCCCTCGAGTCCGTCGTCCGCGTCGGGCCGCTGCCGGTGCCCCCGCAACGGGCGCCGCTCGAGGGGCCGGCCGTGGAGCTGTTCCTGCGACGCGTCCGCGCCGCAGGCCGGCAGGTGGACCTGGCCGCGCAGGGGCACGAGGTACGCCGGCTGCTGCGGGCCACCGGCGGCTTGCCGTTGCTGATCGAGCAGGTGGCCGTGCAGTCCGCGCTCGTGGGCCTCGGCAACGCCCTGGCCACGGTGAGCCTCGACCAGGCGGTCGACTCCGCGCACGACCTCCTCGACGAGGCGAGCGCGTCCGCGCTGCGCCGGATCGGCCTGCTCGACTTCCGCGTCGGCCTCGGCGTGCTGGCCCGGGTGCTCGACGTCCCGGTCCCCAATGCCGCCGAGCGCGCCGGCGGCCTCGTGCGTCGCAGCCTGCTCGAGGTCGACGCCGAGGGCCGCTTCGACATGCTCTCCCCGATCCGCGGCCGCGCCCGCGCCCTGGCCACGCCGGACGACGTCGCCGCGGTGAAGGCCGGGCTGCTGGCGTGGGCACAGGCTCACGCGCCGGACCACGACAACTACGGCGCAGCCGACGCCGAGTGGCTGAGCGACCTGCCCGCGATGCGGCACGCCGTGCTCACCGCGTGCGCCGACCCCGAGACGCGGGCCGAGGGCTACTCGGTGGCCAACCGGATCTTTTCCTCGCTCTACACCTCGATGCGCACGCGCGAGGCCGTCGAGATCCTCGAGGGGGCGCTCGCCAGCGGCGACGGCCCCCCGGCGATCGGGGCCCAGGTCGCGCGCCGGGCCGGGATCGCCGCCTCGGAGATGCGGGGCAGCTACGAGGGTCTGTGGCTGCTCGACCGGGCCGACCAGCACGCGTCGTCGGCGCCGCGGCCCGAGGAGCAGCTCGCCAAGACGGCCTCGATCCGTGCCGAGATGCACCTCGACGCCGGCGACACGGCCCGCGCCGAGGCCGAGGCGAAGCGCGCGATCAGCCTCGACCCGGAGGGGTCCATCAGCCGGCAGGCGACGCGCACGCTCGCCGACGTCTACGCCTCGCAGGGCCGCTTCGCGGAGGCGACCCGGGCGGCCGGTGAGGCGATGCCGGCGCGCACGTCGCGAGACGAGCGCTGGATCGACCTCTCCGCCCGCACCGTCCTGGCCCGCATCGCCCTCGAGCAGGGCCGGATCGCCGAGGCGGTGGCCGGCACCCGCGCCGTCGTCCTGGAGGCGCGCGAGCTCGCCGAGGACCGGGTCGGGCTGCTTGCCGAGACGCTGCTGCGGGGGCTCGACCCGACCTGGGTGCCGACGGAGGTGGTCCGCGAGACGCTGCCGTGGGCGGTGCGCCTGCCGGTGCTGGCCCAGGACGGCCGCGACCTCCTCGTGCGCGGCGAGTCGCGTCGGGCGGCCGGGCTGGCCGCCGACGTGGTGGCGCTGGCCGACTCGGCGCGACTGGGCCGCGACGGCGTGGAGGCGCGGCTGCTGCTGGGGCGGGCGCTCGTCGACCTCGGCGACCTCGACCAGGCGACGACGACCTACCTCACCGCGCTCGAGCAGTGCCGAGCGATGCGGCTCCCCCTGCGCGCGGCCGACGTCCTCGACGGCCTCGCCGGCGTCGCCCGTGCCCGTGACCTGCCGGAGGCGCGAGCCCTCGCGGCAGCGGCCTTCGCCATCCGCACCCCGCGGCTGGCCGTGCGCTGGGGCTACTCCGCCGACTACGACGTCGTCCCGGCGAGCCGGGCTCCGGCGGAGTGGATCGACGGCGACGAGCTGTCCGCCGACGCCGTCTCGCTCATCACGGCCGTCTTCACGCGGCCGACGTCCGCTCCCCCGTCGGTGCTCGACGCGCTCACCGCGGCCGAGCGCCAGGTCGCCGAGCGCGTGGCGCACGGCCTGACCAGCCGGCGGATCGCCGAGGAGCTCTTCGTCTCCCCGCGCACGGTCGACGCGCACCTCACCCACATCTACCGCAAGCTCGACATCAGCTCGCGCGCCCGCCTCGCCGCCCTGGTCGTCGACAACCGCTGACCCGCGCCCTCGTCGACGCCGGCGCGCACGGCGTACGACCTCCCGCCCCCGGTGGCGGTGCGTGAGGCAGCTTTCCTGCCGCCGAAACCTGCGCCACGCACCGCTCGCCCGCGCCCCGGCCCTGGGGCGGTGCGTGAGGCAGCATTCCCGCCGCCGAAACCTGCTTCAGGCACCGCTCGCCCGCGCCCCGGCCCTGGGGCGGTGCGTGAGGCAGCATTCCCGCCGCCGAAACCTGCTTCACGCACCGCTCGCCCGCGCCCCGGCCCGGGGGCGGTGCGTGAGGCAACATTCCCGCCGCCGAAACCTGCGCCACGCACCGCTCGACCGCGCCCCGGCCCCGTGGCGGTGCGTGAGGCAGCATTCCCGCCGCCGAAACCTGCGCCACACACCGCTCGCCCGTGCCTCACGCCCCGCTCGGGCGTCAGTGTCGGTGAGGAGGGCGAGGATGGGTGCATGAGCCGGAGCATCCAGGTGACCTTCGACGCCCACGACCCCGAGGCGCTGTCGCGCTTCTGGGCTGCGGCCATGGGCTACGTCAACCCGCCGCCGCCGGGCCGGGCGCTCGAGCCGGGCGAGGACCCGTTCGAGGCGTGGCGGGCGTTCCTCGCCGCGGCCGGCGTGCCGGAGTCGGAGTGGAACTCCGCCTCCGCCGCCGAGGACCCCGACGGCGACGGCCCACGCCTGTTCTTCCAGCGGGTCCCCGAGGGCAAGTCCGCCAAGAACCGGGTGCACCTCGACCTGCGCGCCGCCCCCGGGCTCGAGGGCGACGAGCGGATGGCCGCGCTGGAGGCCGAGGCCGAGCGCCTCGTGGCCCTCGGCGCCTCGCGGGTGGAGCGCCACGAGCCGGCGCCGCCGATGACCGCGGGGCACATCGTCATGACCGATCCCGAGGGCAACGAGTTCTGCCTCGACTGAGCCGCGTACGTCAGCGGCTGCTGTAGTCCCGGAACCCGCGGCCGGTCTTGCGGCCGAGGTAGCCGGCGGTGACGAGGTGCTCGAGGAGCGGCGCCGGCGCGAACCCCGGCTCGCGGAACTCCAGGTAGAGCTCCCTCTGGATCGCCAGGGACACGTCGTTGCCCACGACGTCGAGCAGCTCGAAGGGGCCCATCGGGAGGGCACAGCCCTGCTTCATGGCGGTGTCGATGTCGTCGGCGGTCGCGTAGTGCGCCTCGAGCATCTTGACCGCGTCGTTGAGGTAGGGGAACAGCAGCGCGTTGACGATGAAGCCGGCGCGGTCGCCGCACCGCACGGGCACCTTGCCGATCCGCTCGCAGAGGGCCAGGACGGTCTCGGTGACGTCCTCGTCGGTCGCGACCGTGGAGACCACCTCGACCAGCTTCATCACGCTGGCCGGGTTGAAGAAGTGCATGCCGACGACGTCCTGCGGACGGTTGGTGACCTTCGCCATCGCGATGATCGGCAGCGACGACGTCGTGGTGGCGAGGATGGCGCCCGCACCGCCGCGGCCGCCCCGGCAGATCTCGTCCAGGTTCTCGAAGAGCGTGGTCTTGACCGCGAGGTCCTCGGCGATCGCCTCGACCACGAGGTCGACGTCGGCGAGGTCGTCGAGCGAGGTGGTGCCACGCACGCGACCCAGCACCGCGGTCTTCTCCTCCTCGGTCGCCCGGCCACGCTGGACCTGCTTGTCCATGCTCCTGCTGATCGCGGCGACCACGCCGTCGACCTTGTCCTGGCTGCGCCCCGTGAAGAGCACGTCGTGGCCGGCTCGCGCGAAGACCTCGACGATGCCCGCGGCCATGGTCCCGGTGCCGACGACCCCCACGAGCCGGATGTCGTGGCGCAGCTGGGGCTTGTCGGCCTCGCTGGGCGTGTGCACGTCGGGCACCACCACGGGCGAGTCGGGCGCCTCGTAGGTGTAGAAGCCGCGGCCCGACTTGCGGCCGAGCAGGCCCGCGGTGACGTACTGCTTGAGGATCGGCGCCGGTGCGTGCAGCCGGTCGCGGCCCTGCTTGTACATCGTGTCGAGGATCTCGTACGCGGTGTCGAGGCCGATCAGGTCGAGCAGGGCCAGCGGGCCCATCGGATAGCCGCACCCGAAGCGCATCGCGGCGTCGATGTCCTCGCGCGAGGCGTACTTGGCCTCGTACATCGCGACCGCGTGGTTCAGGTACCCGAAGAGCAGCGTGTTCGCGATGAAGCCGGCCTTGTCGCCGCACACGACCGGGTTCTTGCCCATGCCGACCAGGAGGCGCTGGACGTCGGCCAGGACGTCGGGCTCGGTGACGACGGTGCGGATGATCTCGACGAGGTCCTGCACCGGGGCGGGGTTGAAGAAGTGCACCCCGACGACGCGACCCGGGCGCGCGTTGGCGGTCGAGATCTCGGTGACGCTGAGGGAGGAGGTGTTGGTCGCCAGCACCGCGTCCGGACGCACGACGGAGTCGAGGGTGCGGAAGATCGACTTCTTCACCTCGAGGGACTCCACGACCGCCTCCACCACGAGGTCGGCGTCGGCGAGGTCCTCCATCCGGGTCGTCAGGGTGATCCGGCCCAGCAGCTCGGCCTGCTCGTCCTCGGCCATCTTGCCGCGCTTCACCGCGCGCCCGGTCGAGTGCTCGAGGTGCTGGCGACCCCGCTCGACCGCGCCGTCGTTGACCTCGACGCCGATCACCCGCCGCCCGTTGCGGGCGAAGACCTCCGCGATCCCGGCGCCCATCGTGCCCAGGCCGATGACGCCGATCGTGGTGAACTCGCGGGTAGCGGTCTCAGTCATGGGGGCATGCTCCCACGGCGCCGGAGCACCGTCCGTGTGGGAAGCGTCACTCGTCCGGGTGGTCGCACCGCGCACGACGACCGCGCGGGGGCGTACGTCGGCCACGCCCGCGGGCCACGGTAGATTCGCCCGTCGTGAGGATCGTCGTCGCACGCTGCCAGGTGGACTACGCGGGGCGGCTGACCGCCCACCTGCCGCTCGCCACCCGCGTCCTGATGCTCAAGTCCGACGGCTCCGTGCTCATCCACTCCGACGGCGGCTCCTACAAGCCGCTCAACTGGATGTCGCCGCCCTGCACGGTGCGCGAGGGTGTGGCGGAGGACGGTCGCGCCGAGTGGCTGGTCTCCGCGACCAAGACCGACGACACCCTGCGCATCCTCATCGACGAGGTCCTGCACGACAGCTCCCACGACCTCGGCATCGACCCCGGCCTGCAGAAGGACGGCGTGGAGAAGCACCTCCAGGAGCTGCTCGCCGAGCACCCGGCGAGCCTGGCCGACGGGCTCACCCTGGTCCGTCGCGAGTACATGACGGCGATCGGCCCGGTGGACCTCATGTGCCGCGACGCCGACGGGGTCTGCGTGGCGGTCGAGGTCAAGCGGCGCGGCGAGATCGACGGCGTCGAGCAGCTCACCCGCTACCTCGAGCTGCTCAACCGCGACCCCCTGCTCTGCACCAACGGTCCCGTGCGCGGCATCTTCGCCGCCCAGGAGATCAGGCCGCAGGCGCGGGTGCTGGCAGCGGACCGCGGCATCGCCTGTGCCTTCGTCGACTACGACGCGCTGCGCGGGATGGACGACGCCGAGCACCGGCTGTTCTGATGCCCGACGCCGTCCCCGAGCGCATCTTCCACATCGCCACGGCCGCGGACTGGCGGCGGGCGGTGGCGACGGGCAGGTACACCACCTCGACGGTGGGCCGGACCCTGGACGAGGTCGGCTTCATCCACGCGTGCCGCCGCGACCAGGTACGAGCGGTGTTCGACCGCTACTACGCCTCGCTGGGCGAGGACCTGGTCCTGCTGACGATCGACCCCGCCCGGCTGACCGCGGCCAGGGTCGTGCTCGAGCCCGTCGGGGACGACATCTACCCGCACGTCCACGGACCGCTCGAGCGCGACGCGGTGGTCGGGGTCGCACCGCTCGACCGCCGCGGGCGCCCGCAGACGCTGACGTCGCTGTGGGTGCGGGGCATGGCCCGCCGGATGGGCGTCGCCCTGGTGGTCATGGTGATCGTCACCGTCCTGGTGCTCGCCCTCACCTGACGCCTGGGCCCAGGCGGGCTCAGGCGGGCTCAGGCGGGCCCGGGGGGGCTCAGGCGGCCCGGTCGCCGCGCTTCCTGGCCGGCTTGACGTCCATCTTGACGTCCATCTTCACGTCCACCTTGACGTCCACCTTGACCAGCCGGCGCTTCTTCACCGTGTAGCCCGGGGGCAGCGTCCCCTCCTTGAGCATGCGCAGCGGGCAGCGCTTGCACTTCGTCGAGGAGACGCAGCACTTCTTCTTGGGCAGCTTGGCGACCTTCGCCTTGCCCGCGCCCTTCTTGGAACCCACGCCTGCACCCTAGCCCAGAGTGAGGCAAGCCTTACCTCGCATCCCGGCTGGCGATCCCGGCCCAGGAGCGGCACACCCAGCCGTCGGCGTCGCCCTCCAGGGCCACGACGTCGCAGTGGCCGAGCGGCACGTCGAGGGCGTGAGCGGGATCGAGGTTGCGTGCCAGCGCCGGGACGGCGGCGCAGACGGCCCCGCCGTGGCTGACCACCAGGACGGCCTCGCCGCGATGGGTGTCGGCGACCTCCTGCAGCACGGCAGCGACCCGAGCGACCACCTCCGCGCCGCTCTCCGCGCCCGGGACGCGTGCGTCGAGGTCCCCTGCGAGCCAGGCCCCGAACGTGTCGCGGAACGGGTCGGGATCGCCGGTGCCCCCGGCATGGTCGCCGACCCCGAACTCGCGCAGCCCCTCGCGGACGACGACGTCGACGCCGAGCACGGCGGCAGCGACCTCGGCGGTCTGGACCGCCCGGGCCATCGGGCTCGACCACACGGCGGCGACGCGCTCCCCGGCGAGCCGGTCGGCCAGGGCACGCGCCTGCTGACGTCCCAGCGGGCTCAGCCAGCCGCCGGAGTCGCTGACCAGCTCGCTCTCGTAGCGGGCCTCACCGTGCCGGGCCACGAACACCCGGGCGGCGCACTGCAGGTCAGCCACGCGCCAGCGCCACGACGTCGTCCGCGCAGCCCCACGACAGCGTCACGCCCGCTCCGCCGTGGCCGTAGCAGTGCACCACCTCGCCGACTCGCTCGAGCCGGACCTCCGGCCGGGCCGGGCGCAGCCCGACCTTGTGCCGGAGCACGCGGGCACCCTCGAGCGCCGGGACCAGCGCCGTGGCGCGGTGCAGCACCTGCTCGGCCACGGCGGGGTCCGGCGTACGGCTCCACTCACCCTCAAGGTCGGTTCCGCCGAGCACGATCTCCCGGGCTCGGGGCACGACGTACGTCAGCCCGGCGGCGTCCAGGGTCCAGCGATCCAGCCCCACCTGCTCCACGACGACCACCTGGCCGCGCACGGGCTGCACCGTCCGGTCGGCGCCGAAGTGCCGGGCGCCGAGCCCGGTCGCGTTGACGACGAGGCTGCCGTCGGCGGGCAGCGCCGACAGGTTCATCCGGGTCAGCGTGCCGCCGAGCTCCTCCACCCGCGCGACCAGCCAGCGCAGGTGGACCGGCATGTCGACCACCGGGCTCACGAACGTCCATCCGTCGGCGTAGCCCGGTGGCAGCGCGGTCTCCCGGTCGAGGGCGGGCACGGCCTCGCGCCACCACGGGTCAGGACGGGGCTCGGTGAGCACCTCCGTGCCGGTGAGCATCCGCACGCCGGTGCGCTCGTCGCCGGCCAGCCTCGCGAAGGCGTCGTACGACGTCCTGGCCCAGGCGGTCACCCGGTCCTGCGGCAGCGCGCGGTAGGGGTACCAGAGCGCCGCCGCGACCGCGGACGTGGTCTCGAGCGGCAGGTCGCGCGCCACCACGTCGACGCGGTGGCCCGCCTCGAGCAGCCGCACCGCGCACGTCAGTCCCACCACCCCGGCACCGACCACGATGACGCGCCGCGCGGGACCGGTCGAGGCAGCAGGCATGTCGGCAGTCTGCCAGCCCGGTCAGTCCAGGTCGTTGGCCTTGCGGATCACGTCGACGAAGCCGTCCATGATCTCGGTCAGGCCGAAGTCCTTCGGGGTGTAGACGGCCGCCACGCCGCGCTCGACCAGCGCCTTGGCGTCCGAGCCCGGGATGATCCCGCCGACGATGACCGGCACGTCGTCCAGGCCGGCCGCCGCCAGGCCGTCGAGCACGTCGGGCACGAGCTCCATGTGCGAGCCGGACAGGATCGACAGGCCGACCAGGTGCACGTCCTCCGCGACCGCTGCAGCGACGATCTGGTCCGGGGTGAGCCGGATGCCCTGGTAGATCACCTCGAAGCCGGCGTCGCGGGCCCGCACGGCCACCTGCTCGGCACCGTTGGAGTGGCCGTCGAGACCGGGCTTGCCGACCAGCACGCGCAGCCGGCCGCCCAGCTCCTCGCCCGTCGCCCGGACCCGCTCGCGGACGGCCGCCAACTCGGCTCCGGCCTCGGCGACGCCGACCGCTCCGGACACACCGGTCGGTGCACGGAACTCGCCGAACACCTCGCGCAGCGTTCCGGCCCACTCCCCCGTCGTGGCGCCGGCGCGCGCGGCGGCCAGCGTCGGCCGCATGAGGTTGGTCCCGGTCTTCGCCGCCTCGGCGAGCGCGGCCAGCGCGGTGGCCACCTCCGCCTCGTCGCGCTCGGCCTTCCACGCCTCGAGGCTGGCGAGCGCCGCCCGCTCCGCCTCGGGGTCCGCGGTCTGGATGGCCGCGTCGAGGTCGGCGGTCAGCGGCGAGGGCTCCGTGGTCTGGAACCTGTTGACGCCGACGACGACCTCCTCGCCCGACTCGATCCGCGCCCGGCGGGCGGCGTGCGCGGAGACCAGGTTCTGCTTCATGTAGCCCGACTCGACGGCGGCGATCGCGCCTCCCATCGCCTGCACCCGGTCGATCTCCGCCCGGGCGCCCTCCACCAGCTCGGCCACCTTGGCCTCGATGACGTGGCTGCCCGCGAAGATGTCGTCGTACTCCAGGAGGTCCGACTCGAAGGCGAGCACCTGCTGGAACCGCAGGGACCACTGCTGGTCCCACGGCCGCGGCAGGCCGAGCGCCTCGTTCCAGGCGGGCAGCTGCACGGCCCGGGCGCGGGCGTCCTTGGACAGGGTCACGCCGAGCATCTCCAGCACGATGCGCTGCACGTTGTTCTCCGGCTGGGCCTCGGTCAGGCCGAGCGAGTTGACCTGCACGCCGTAGCGGAAGCGCCGCATCTTCGGGTCGGTCACGCCGTAGCGCTCACGGGTGATCTCGTCCCACAGCCGGACGAACGCCCGCATCTTGCAGGTCTCCTCGACGAACCGGACGCCGGCGTTGACGAAGAACGAGATGCGGCCGACGACCTTCTCGAAGTCCTCGTCGGAGACCTGCCCGGAGCTGCGCACCTGGTCGAGCACGGCGATCGCGGTGCACAGGGCGTACGCCAGCTCCTGCACGGGCGTCGCACCGGCCTCCTGCAGGTGGTAGCTGCAGATGTTGATCGGGTTCCACTTCGGGATCTCGTGGACGGTGTAGGCGATCATGTCGCTGATGAGCCGCAGCGACTGCTGCGGTCCGAACACGTACGTCCCCCGTGACAGGTACTCCTTGATGATGTCGTTCTGGGTGGTGCCCGCGAGCAGGTGGGCCACCTCGTCGGGCGCGAGCCCGGGGTTCTGCTCCTCGGCCACCACCTGGTACATCGCGAGCAGCCACATGGCCGTCGCGTTGATCGTCATCGACGTGTTCATCTCGGTGAGCGGGATGTCGCGGAAGAGCTTGCGCATCTCGCCCAGGTGCGGGACGGGCACGCCGACCTTGCCGACCTCGCCGCGGCTCAGCGGGCTGTCGGGGTCGTAGCCGGTCTGCGTCGGCAGGTCGAACGCGACGCTGAGCCCCGTCTGTCCCTTGGCGAGGTTCGTGCGGTACAGGGCGTTGGACGCCTCGGCGGTGGAGTGACCGGCGTAGGTCCGCATCACCCAGGGGCGGTCCTTCTCGCGACCCGGCGGCCTGGCCGCGGCTGCTGCCGGCGAATCCGTCATGGCGACACAGTAGGGCGGCGGTTACCGGCGAGTCACCGGGCTACAGGTGTGACGGATGCCTCACGGCGCTCAGGCGGTGGCGGCCACCCGCTCGACCTCGATCGCGTGCGCGAGCCTGGTCAGGTGCGCCATCCGGCGCACCGCCGGGCCGGGGTTGCGCACCGTGAGGTGGTGGCCGGAGAGCCAGGCGGCGCGGGTCGCCACGGCGAGCAGCCGCAGCGCGGTGGCGTCGATGGCGGTCACGTCGCTCATGTCGATGACGACGTCGCCCTCGCCCACCTCGAGGCGCTCGTAGATGGCGCTGCGGACCTTCCCCGTGCTGCGCACGTCAAAGTCGCCGTGCAGGACGAGAGTGTGACCGTCGACGACGATGTCCATCCGGTGCTCCTCACCGGCGTCCCCCGACGCCGTGGCGGTGACTGCTGTCACTCCTACAGACGCAGTTGTACCCCGGCCGGTTGCCTCCATACCCGAACCCGTGCGGCGAGTCCCTGGGGCTAGGCTCCGCCGCATGGTCAACCTCACGCGCATCTACACCCGCACCGGCGACGGCGGGCGGACCCGGCTCGGCGACATGAGCGAGACCTCCAAGACCGACCTGCGGCTCGAGGCGTACGCGTGCGTCGACGAGGGCAACGCCCACATCGGCGTCGCGCTCGCGCACAGCGCCGTCGACGGAAGCCTCGACGAGGACGTGGTCGCCGTCCTCACGCGCGTGCAGAACGACCTCTTCGACGTCGGCGCCGACTTCTCCACGCCGGTGGTGGCTCCCGACGACCCGGAGCAGCCAAAGTACCCGCCGCTGCGCGTCGAGCAGGGCTACGTGGACCGCCTGGAGGGATGGTGCGACCACTACAACGCCGAGCTGCCGGCGCTGCGCTCCTTCATCCTCAACGGCGGCACGCTCGGAGCGGCGCACCTCCACGTGGCGCGCACGGTCGTACGCCGCGCCGAGCGCGCCGGCTGGGCGGCGTGGGCCGAGCACGAGGACACCATGAACCTCCTGGCCATCACCTACCTCAACCGCCTCTCCGACCTGCTCTTCATCCTCGCCCGGCACGCCAACCGCGAGCGTGGCGACGTGCTGTGGGTGCCCGGCGGGGAACGCTGACGGCACGACCCGGGGCGTTCCCGGCACAGCGCCCGCCGCCTGCTGTGGAGAGCGCCCGACCGGCGTGGGTGGCCGGTGACACGATGGGTGCCTCATGGACATCCGCCGCTCCCTCACCGACGCCTACCTGGCCGGCTTCTTCGACGACGGCACGCTGTCGCGTGCCCGGGCCTACCAGGACGCCGTCGAGGAGCTGGCGGTGGTCCACGAGACCGACAGCAGCCTGACCGCGACGGCGGCGGTGCGGGGCAGCGCCCCCGACCCCTACCGGGTGCAGTTCCACGCCGAGGTCCACGCCGCCGCGGACTGGGTGTTCAGCGCCTGCTCGTGCCCGGTCGGGCGGATGTGCAAGCACGGCGCCGCCGTGGCACTGCGCCTGCGCGAGCCCGCGCCCGCGCCGCGCCCGGCGGACCCTCCGTGGCGCCGGCACCTCGCGCGCCTCGGCGACGAGCTCGAGGCACGGGCCAGGTCGACGCTCTCCGGCCAGCGGCTCGGGCTCGAGGTCTCCCGCAGGGCGGCGGTGCGCTGGTCGCGCAGCTCCGGCGGCGACCTGACGATGCGTCCGGTCCGTCCGGGCGCCCGCCGCGGCTGGGCACGCAGCGGCGCCGAGTGGAGCGACCTCGCCGGGCCGGTCGCGCTGTCGCGGTTCGTGCCCGCGCAGGTCGAGGCGCTGCAGGCCCTGCACCGGGCGCTGGTGTCGCGGCACGCGTACTTCGCCGCGGGCGCGGCTCCGCGACTCGACGACTACGGCGACCACCTCGTCCCGGGGCTGCGCGCTGCCGTCGCGGCCGGGGTGACCCTGGTCGCCGGCGCCGGGGTGTCCTCGGTGCGGCTGAGCGACGCTCCGGCCCAGGCCGTCGCGGACCTGACCCAGCCCGAGGGCCGGCCGACGCTCGTGACGTGGGTGCAGGTGGGCGACGCGCGCTGGCGCGGGGGCGCGGTCGTGCCCGTGGGGCGACCCGCGACGTCGGTCGGGCTGCTCGACGGTGACGACCTGGTCCTGGCCGACCTCTCCGAGCCGTGCCCCGACGCGGTGATGGAGCTCGTGCTCGGCGATCCCGTGGTCGCGGAGCCGACGGACCGGGCGGCGTTCCTGGAGGCCGTGGGCCCGCTGGCGCGCGTGGCCCGGGTCGCGTCGTCCGACGGCTCGCTCGAGCCGCCCGCTCCCCCGCGTCCGCGACTGGTCCTCACCGTCACCTGGCAGGCGGCGGTGCACGCCACGCTGCACTGGGCGTGGCGCTACGGCGAGCGGCGCACCGCCCTGGCGAGCGAGGACCCGCTCGGCGGTGTCCGCGACCCCGACGCCGAGCGCGCGGTGCTGGCGGGCGTCCCCGACGGGCTGACGACGACGACCGAGATCGCGGGCGGTGACGCGCTCGCCCTCGCCCTGCACGACCTGCCCCACCTGCGGACCCTGCCCGACCTCGAGGTGGAGGAGCGGGAGCCGCCCGTCTTCCGGGAGTCGACCGCCGACCCCGAGATCGCCTTCACCGTGGCCGCGGCACCTCCCGGGCATACCGACTGGCTCGACCTCGAGGTGCACGTCACCGTCGACGGCGAGCAGGTCCCGCTCTCCGACGTGCTCGCGGCCGTGACCCGGGACGAGCGCTACCTGGTGCTGCCCAGCGGCACCTACGTCGCGCTCGACCGGCCGGAGTTCGCCCGGCTGCACGAGGTGGTCGCCCTCGCCGCCCAGCTGCGCGAGTCCGATCCCGACCGGGTGCGCGTGGGGGCCGCCGACCTCGGCGTGTGGGCCGAGCTCGCCGACCTCGGCGTGGTGGACGAGCAGGCAGCCGCGTGGGCCGAGCGGGCCACCGCGCTGCGCGACGTCCAGGAGCTCCCGCGACCCGAGCCCGTCGGCCTGGCGACGACGCTGCGCCCCTACCAGCTCGAGGGGTTCTGGTGGCTGGCGTTCCTGCGCGAGCACGGGCTCGGCGGGATCCTCGCCGACGACATGGGGCTCGGCAAGACGCTGCAGGTGCTCGCCCTGGTGCAGCACGCGGTCGCCACCGGTGCCGACTCGCCCTTCCTGGTCGTCGCCCCGACCAGCGTCGTGACGGCGTGGCGGCAGCAGGCGGTGATGCACGCCCCCGGCCTCCGCGTGGGCGTCGTGGGCCGGCGCACCGACGACGTCGCGGCGGTCGCCGACTCCAGCGACGTCGTGGTGACCACCTACGCCCTGCTGCGGCTGGAGCGACAGCAGTTCACCGCCCGTCACTGGAGCGGGCTGGTGCTCGACGAGGCGCAGCAGGTCAAGAACCACCAGGGCAAGACCCATGCCGCCGCCCGGGCCGTCGACGCCGACTTCCGGCTGGCCGTGACGGGCACGCCCTTCGAGAACCGGCTGATGGAGCTGTGGTCGCTGCTCTCCATCACCGCCCCCGGCCTCTACCCCACCTCGCGCCGCTTCCGCGACGTCGTGGTGGGTCCGGTCGAGAGGGACGGCGACGAGGCGGCGCTCAGGCGCTTCCGCACGCGGATCCGGCCCTTCGTCCTCCGGCGCACCAAGGACCTCGTCGCGGCGGAGCTGCCGCCGAAGCAGGAGCAGGTCCTCGAGGTCGAGCTCGAGCCGCGGCACCGCCGGATCTACGACGCCCACCTCGCCAAGGAGCGCCAGCGGATCCTCGGGCTGGTCGAGGACTTCGACCGCAACCGGGTCGCGATCTTCACCGCACTGACCCGGCTGCGGCAGCTCGCCCTCGACCCGGCGCTCGTCGACCCGGACCACGAGCACGTGGGCTCGGCCAAGGTCGACCTGCTCGCCGAGCACCTGGTCGAGATCACCGCGGAGGGTCACCGGGCACTCGTGTTTAGCACCTTCACGACCTACCTGCGCCGCGTGCGCGACCGCCTGGGCGACGAGGGCGTCGCCACGGTCTACCTCGACGGCACGACCAGGGACCGCGACGCCGTCATCGAGGCGTTCCGCGGCGGCGAGGCCCCGGTGTTCCTCATCAGCCTGAAGGCCGGCGGCACGGGCCTCACGCTCACCGAGGCCGACTACGTCTTCCTGCTCGACCCCTGGTGGAACCCCGCCGCGGAGGCGCAGGCCGTGGACCGGGCCCACCGGATCGGTCAGGCGCGGCACGTCCACGTCTACCGCCTGGTCGCCGCCGACACCATCGAGGAGAAGGTGATGGCGCTGAAGGCCCGCAAGGCCGAGCTCTTCGCCAAGGTCATCGACGGCGACGGCGCCTCGTCCACGGGCATCACCGCCGACGACGTCCGCCGCCTCTTCGACGACTGACGGCGGCGTCGCGAGGTCGGCAGCCCTACGCGCCGGGCTCCCCGACGCGGTCCACGACCGGCTCGCGCACCGCCCGCCCACCGTGCCGCTCGCGCGCCGAGGGCACCACCAGTGCCGCCGGCATCAGCAGCACGGCGACCACGAGCAGCGCCTTGAGCGTGCCGACCTGGTCGCCGACGAACCCGAGGAGGGGCGGACCGGCGAGGAAGGCGGCGTACCCGATCGTGGAGACGACGCTGACGCGCGAGGCGGCTCGCACGGGGTTGTCGGCCGCAGCGCTCATGCCGACGGGGAAGCCGAGCGAGGCGCCCACCCCCCACAGGACGATGCCCGCCACGACGAGGGCCGGGTGGGTGGCGAAGACGATCAGCAGGACCCCGGCTCCGGCGATCACCATGGTCCCCCACAGCACGAGCACACGACCGAAGCGGTCGATCAGTCCGGTGCCGGCGAACCGGCCGGCCGTCATGGCCAGCACGAACACCGCGAAGCCGGCGACGCCGACCGCGTGCGAGACGTCGTGCCCGTCGACGAGGGCGACCGCGAGCCAGTCGTTGGCGGTGCCCTCGGTCATCGCCAGCGCCAGTACCATCACGCCGATCAGCAGGGTGCGCGGCTCGAGCCAGGCCCGAGCCGCCGAGGTGGCCTGCTGCTCGCGCCGCTCCACGACGGGCAGGAAGGACGGCGACGACCGCCACACGAGGACCACCGACAGCACCACGACGGCCGCCAGGTGCGCGAGCGCGGGGACGTCGATCCGGATGAGCAGCGCTCCCAGCAGCGCGCCTACGACCGTCCCGCCGCTGAAGCCGGCGTGGAAGCGGGGCATGATCGTGCGGCGCAGGCCGCGCTCGACCTCGGCGCCCTCGACGTTCATCGCCACGTCCCACACGCCGATGCCCAGGCCGTAGACGAAGAGGCCCACGACCGTGAGTGCCAGCAGGTGGCCCAGGCCGAGGGCGGCGGCCAGCATCCCGGCGGTGGCCGCAGCCGCCCCGACGCGGACCACGCGGACGGTCCCCCACGCGTTGATCGCGGCACCCGTGGTGGGCAGCGCCAGGACCGACCCCACCGCGATGGCCAGCAGCAGGAGGCCGAGCTGGCCGTTGGTGAGGTCGAAGCTCGAGCGCACCTCGGGGATCCGCGACACCCAGCTCGAGAACACCAGCCCGTTGAGGAAGAACGTCAGCCCGACGGCGTTGCGGGCAGCGGTCAAGGTGGGCACGGGCAGCTCCTCGCAGGCACGAACCAGCTCGGCGGACGGTCGGCGAAACGTTTCGATCGAATCGATTCGATGCTAGCGTGGCCGTCGTGCCCCGTCCAGTTCGCACCTCCCCCGGAACCCCGACCGGAACCCCGGCCGGAACCCCGGCCGGAAGCCCGGCCGGAACCCCGGCCGGGACGCCGGCACGCACGCCCACGCTGGCCGACGTCGCCGCGGCCGCAGAGGTCTCGCTGTCCACGGCGTCGCTCACGTTCTCCGGCAACAAGCCGGTCTCCGAGGCGACCCGCTCGCGCGTGCTCGCCGCGGCCGCCTCGCTGGGCTACACGGGCCCGAACCCCCTGGCACGCAACCTGCGCCGCGGCCGCAGCGGCGTCGTCGGCATCGCGGTCGGCCGGCTCAGCACCGCGTTCAGCGACCCGGCCGCGCTGCCCATGCTCGACGCCATCTCCCAGGTCCTCGACGCCGCCGGCCTCGGGCTGCTGCTCATGCCGGACGACGCCGACCACGTCGGTCTCCCCCTCGACGCCGCGATCTACGACATCTGCGGTCGCGAGACCTGGGGCTCCTACGACGAGCTCGCGGCGCGCGAGGTGCCGATGGTCGTCGTCGAGGGTCCGTCGTGGCCCGGCACCACGTTCATCGACATCGACCACCGCGGCGGTGTCGCGGCCCTCGCCCGCCACCTGCACGACCTGGGTCACCGCCGGGTGGCGATCCTCATGCTCGAGGCGTCACACCCCCAGCGCGAGCGCGAGGCCGGGCTGCGTGAGGTGTTCCCCGACGCCGAGGTCGTCGGTGCGTGCGCCAGCGACATCGGTGCCGCCCAGGCGACGGTCGCCGCGTGGCTCGACGCGGCTCCCGGCGGCAGGCCGGGCGTCACCGCCCTGGTGTGCCAGAGCGACGTGCAGGCCGCCGGCGCCGTGGTGGAGGCCCGCCGCCGCGGCCTCCGCGTGCCGGACGACCTGAGCGTCGCCGGGTTCGACGGGGTGCCCACGCCGTGGCTCGACGTCGACCTGACGACCGTGGCGCAACCGCTGGCCGAGAAGGGACGCGCGACCGCACAGGCGGTCCTCAACCGGATCGCCGGCGCCGAGACGGCCGACGTGGTGCTTCCCGTCGAGCTCCGCCTCGGCGGCTCGACCGGACCCGTCGCTCCCCCGACCGACGTGGCCGGCTAGCGCCGGTTCCAGTCGGTGCCCGGGGGGCCGGACTCCAGCCAGGACTGGAACCCGGTCAACGACGCCTCGCTCATGGCGATCTCGAGCGGCTCGCCGCCGTAGCGGCACGACGCCACCACGTGGCCGTCGTACAGCGACATCTCCTCCGGCCCTGCCGGCGAGCGGCGGCCGGAGTACTCCAGCAGGTCGCGGGCCCAGACCCGCTTGGGTCGCGGCGACAGCGAGAAGATGCGGAACCACTCCAGCGACTGGCCGGAGTAGCGACCGATGCCGAGCAGCCACCCTCGGCCCGGGCGGTCGGACCGGGCCCGGTAGCTGAGCTCGAAGGTGCCGCCGTGGCGGGCGAGGAGGCGGCGCCGGACGATCAGGGAGATGCCGTAGAGCAGGGCGAGGAGCAGGATGAGCCCGACGATGTCGAGCGCCCATTCCCAGACCGGCATCCACACCCCTCGCAACGCAGTGAGCGCACGAACCATGCGGTTCGTGCGCTCACCCTAGCGGTCGGTCGGACGGCTCCTGTCAGGAGGCCCGCTCGACGGCGCGGATCCGTGCCTCGGCACGACGCACGGCCTCCTGGGCCGCGTCGTCGTTCTCGCCGGACGCCTGCGCCCGCTCGAGGTCCTGCCGAGCCTTCTCCAGGTTGATCTCGTGCGACATCTCGGCGCGCTCGGAGAGGATCGAGACGCGGTTGTCGGCCACCGACAGGAAGCCGGCGTCGACAGCGGCGACCCAGGTCTCGCCGTCCACCGTCTGCACGTCCACCACGCCCTCGATGATCGAGGACAGCAGCGGAGCGTGGTTGGGGAGGATGCCGAGGTCGCCTTCGGTCGTGCGGGCGATGACCATGGTGGCCTGGCCCGACCAGACGAGTCGGTCGGCGGCGACCAGCTCGACCTGGAGGGCCTTGTCGGTCGAGGCGTCCGAGGCCATCAGAGGCTCTTCTGGATCTCGGCCCACTTCTGCTCGACGTCGTCCAGACCGCCGCACATGAAGAAGGCCTGCTCGGCCACGTGGTCGTACTCGCCGTCGGCGATCTTGTTGAACGCCTCGATGGTGTCGGCCACCGGGACGGTCGAACCCTCGATGCCGGTGAACTGCTTGGCGACGTAGGTGTTCTGCGACAGGAAGCGCTGGATGCGGCGGGCGCGGCTGACGATGATCTTGTCCTCCTCGGACAGCTCGTCGACACCGAGGATCGCGATGATGTCCTGCAGCTCCTTGTTGCGCTGCAGGATCTGCTTGATCCGGATCGCGCAGCGGTAGTGCTCGTCGCCGATGTACTGCGGGTCGAGGATCCGCGAGGTCGACGTCAGCGGGTCCACCGCCGGGTAGATGCCGAGCGAGGCGATCTCCCGCGAGAGCTCGGTGGTGGCGTCGAGGTGCGCGAACGTCGTGGCCGGCGCCGGGTCGGTGTAGTCGTCGGCCGGGACGTAGATCGCCTGCATCGAGGTGATCGAGTGACCGCGCGTCGAGGTGATGCGCTCCTGGAGCTGGCCCATCTCGTCGGCGAGGTTGGGCTGGTAGCCCACCGCGGACGGCATGCGACCGAGCAGGGTGGACACCTCGGAGCCGGCCTGGGTGAAGCGGAAGATGTTGTCGATGAAGAGCAGCACGTCCTGCTGCTGCACGTCACGGAAGTACTCCGCCATGGTCAGCGCCGACAGGGCGACCCGCAGGCGGGTGCCCGGCGGCTCGTCCATCTGGCCGAAGACGAGGGCGGTCTGCCCCAGCACCCCGGCCTCCTCCATCTCGACGATGAGGTCGTTGCCCTCACGGGTGCGCTCGCCGACACCGGCGAACACCGACACGCCGCCGTGGTCCTTGGCGACGCGGGCGATCATCTCCTGGATCAGCACGGTCTTGCCGACGCCGGCACCGCCGAACAGGCCGATCTTGCCGCCCTGCACGTAGGGGGTCAGCAGGTCGATGACCTTGATGCCGGTCTCGAACATCTGGGTCTTGGCCTCGAGCTGGTCGAAGGCCGGCGCCTTGCGGTGGATGCCCCAGCGCTCGTTGACCTCGAACGTCTCGCCCTCGGCGAGGTTGAGCACGTCGCCGGTGGTGTTGAACACCTTGCCGAGCGTCGCGTCGCCGACGGGCACCGTGATGGACTCACCGGTGTCGCGCACCTGGGCGCCGCGGACCAGGCCGTCGGTCGGGCGCATGGAGATGGCACGCACCATGCCGTCGCCGATGTGCTGGGCCACCTCGAGGATGATCGTCGAGGTCTCGCCACCCAGCGTCAGGTCCACCTCGAGGGCGTTGTAGATGGCCGGCATGGCGTCGGTCGGGAACTCGATGTCCACGACCGGGCCGATGACGCGCGTGATGCGACCGACCGAGCCGGCAGCGCCGCTGGTCGTGGTCTCTTCGACGGTTGCAGTCATGTCTCTCTTCTCCGCTTCAGTCTTGACCGGCGTTCGCGTCGGCGAGGGCGTTGACGCCACCGACGATCTCGCTGATTTCCTGGGTGATGCCGGCCTGGCGGGCCTGGTTGGCGATTCGGGTGTACTTCTTGATGAGCTCGTCGGCGTTGTCGGTCGCCGACTTCATCGCCTTCTGACGGGCGGCCAGCTCGGAGGCGGCCGCCTGCAGCAGGGCGAAGAAGATCCGGCTCTGGACGTAGCGCGGGAGCAGGGAGTCCAGCACGTCGGACGGCGACGGCTCGAACTCGTAGAGCGGCAGCAGGTCGCCCTCGGCAGGCGCCTCGGTGCCCTCGACGACCTCCAGCGGGAGGAGGCGCACGGCGGTCGGCTCCTGGCTCAGCATCGAGCGGAACCGGGTGTAGACGACGTGCACCTCGTCGACGGGCCGGGCGTCGGAGCCCGACTCGTCACCGTCGGTGTCGGCGAGGAAGGCCGCGATCAGCGTGGCCCCGATCTCGGCCGCCACGTCGTAGGTGGGCTGGTCGGAGAAGCCCGTCCACGCCTGCACGACCTCGCGCTGGCGGAACTTGAAGTAGGCCTCGCCCTTGCGACCGCTGGTGTAGAGGTCGACGTCCTTGCCCTCGCCGCGGAGCTTCTCGACGAGGCGCTCGGCCTCCTTGATGACGCTCGAGGAGTAGGCGCCGGCCAGACCGCGGTCGGAGGTGACCACGAGCACCGCGGCCCGCTTGGGGTCCTCCGGCTCGGTGGTCAGCGCGTGGTCGACGTTCGAGAACGTCGCCACGGCCGACACCGCGCGGGTGAGCTCCCGGGCGTAGGGCGCGGCGGCCTGGGCCCGCTGCTGCGCCTTGATGATCCGCGAGGCAGCGATGAGCTCCATCGCACGCGTGATCTTCTTCATCGACTCCGTCGACTTGATCCGCGCGCGGTACTCGCGTACGGAGAGGGCCATCTCGTCAGCCCCGCTTCTGCTTGACGATCTGCTCCTGCTCGACGTCCTCGTCCTCGAGGGCGACGTGCTCCTCCTTGCCGGCCTTGATGCTCCGGCCGTCGGAAGTCTCGAACTGGTCGAGGAAGGAGTCGTAGGCGGAGCTCAGCTCGGCCTCGGCCGCGTCGTCGAACTTCAGCGTCTCGCGGATGCCGGCGAGGATGCCCTCGTGCGAGCGCCGGAGGTAGTCGAGGAACTCGCCCTCGAACCGCAGCACGTCGTCGGTGGGCACCTTGTCGAGGCGACCGGTCGTGCCGAGCCACAGCGAGGCGGTCATCTCCTCGACCGGGTACGGCGAGTACTGCGGCTGCTTGAGCAGCGCCATCAGGCGCTGGCCGCGGTCGAGCTGCTGGCGCGAGGCCGCGTCGAGGTCGGAGGCGAACATGGCGAACGCCTCCATCGCGCGGAACTGCGCCAGGTCGACCTTGAGCGAGCCGGTGACGGCCTTCATCGCCTTGGTCATCGCCGAGCCACCCACGCGCGAGACCGAGACACCCACGTCGATGGCGGGACGCTGGTTGGCCGCGAACAGGTCGGACTGCAGGAAGATCTGGCCGTCGGTGATCGAGATGACGTTGGTCGGGATGAACGCCGAGACGTCGTTGGCCTTGGTCTCGATCATCGGCAGGCCGGTCATCGAGCCCGCACCCAGCTCGTCGGAGAGCTTGGCGCAGCGCTCGAGCAGGCGGCTGTGCAGGTAGAACACGTCGCCCGGGTAGGCCTCGCGACCCGGCGGGCGGCGCAGCAGCAGCGACACCGCGCGGTAGGCCTCGGCCTGCTTGGTCAGGTCGTCGAAGACGATCAGGACGTGCTTGCCGTCGTACATCCAGTGCTGGCCGATGGCCGAGCCGGTGTAGGGGGCGAGGTACTTGAAGCCGGCCGAGTCCGAGGCGGGGGACGCCACGATGGTGGTGTACTCCAGAGCACCGGCCTCCTCGAGCGCGCCGCGCACGGAGGCGATGGTCGAGCCCTTCTGGCCGATGGCGACGTAGATGCAGCGGACCTGCTTGCTCGGGTCGCCGGACTCCCAGTTCTGCTTCTGGTTGATGATCGTGTCGATCGCGATCGTCGTCTTGCCGGTCGCGCGGTCACCGATGATGAGCTGGCGCTGGCCGCGGCCGATCGGGGTCATCGCGTCGATGGCCTTGATGCCGGTGGCGAGCGGCTCGTGCACCGACTTGCGCTGCACGACGGTCGGCGCCTGGAGCTCGAGGGCGCGACGGCCCGTGGTCTCGATGTCGCCGAGGCCGTCGATCGGCTGCCCGAGCGGGTCGACGACGCGGCCGAGGTAGCCCTCGCCCACGGGGACCGAGAGGATCTCACCGGTGCGGCGGACCGACTGGCCCTCCTCGATCTTGTCGAAGTCACCGAGGACCACGACGCCGATCTCGCGGGTGTCGAGGTTCAGGGCGATGCCCAGCGTGCCGTCCTCGAACTCGAGCAGCTCGTTGGCCATGACCGAGGGCAGGCCGCTCACGCGGGCGATGCCGTCGGCCGCCTCGGCAACGGTGCCGACCTCTTCCGTGGTCGCCGCGTCGGGCTTGTAGTCGGACACGAAGCGCTGGAGCGCGTCCCGGATCTCGTCCGGACGGATGGAAAGCTCCGTCATCTCATCTCACCTGTTCCTGGTCTGGTCTGCTCGAAAGTTCTGGTGGTGCGGGGGGCTGGGTGCCGCGGCTCAGCCGGCGAGCCGGCGTCGTGCCTCGTCGAGGCGGCTGGACACCGTGCCGTCGATGACGTCGTCCCCGATCTCGACGCGGATGCCGCCGAGGACCGCGGGGTCGACGACGACGTTGAGGTGGATCTCGCGCCCGTAGGTGCGCGCGAGGCCGTCGGCGAGACGCTGGCGGTCGCCGTCGGAGAGCGGCCGGGCGACGTGGACGGTGGCCACGCCCTCGCCGCGGACGTCGGCTGCCACCTTCTGGTAGTCGGCCAGGGCGACCCCGACCGTCCGGTAGCTGCCCGACAGCGACTGCTGCACGAGCACGACGGTGGCCGGGAGGACCTTGTCGCCCAGCAGGTCGGCCAGCAGCCGCGCCTTGTCGTCCCGGCTGCGGGCCGGGTCGGACAGGGCGTCGCGCAGCTGCGGGTTGGCCTGGACGACCTGCGCGAAGGCGAACAGCTCGTCCTCGAGACGACCGGCGTCGCCACCCGCGGAACGGGCGACCGAGACGACCCCGAGCCGCTCGAGGGCGTCGGGGAGGTCGCGGCCGGCGGTCCAGCGCTGGGCCACCGCGACGGTGACCACGGCCAGGGTGAGCTCGGAGACCTTGCCGGACAGCACCTCGCGGAGCAGCCCGGCCTTCGCCTCGCTCGGGACGGACGCGTCGGTGACGACGCGCCGCAGGGTGGGCTCGGCGCGGAGGAGGTCCGCCACACCGAACAGCTCCGGCCCGACGGCGCCGACGTCACCGGAGCCCGGGAGGGCACCGGCGGTGGCGGCGTACGCGTCGGCAGACGCTCCTCGCAACATCAGTTGACGCTCCCCGCGGACGTGCCGTTCTGCGCCTCCAGCTCGGAGAGGAAGCGGTCGACGACCCGGCTCTGGCGAGCCTCGTCCTCGAGGCTCTCGCCGACGATGCGCCCGGCGAGGCCGGTCGCGAGCGCGCCGACCTCGGCGCGGAGCGAGGTGACCGCCTGCTGGCGCTCGGCCTCGATCTGGGTCTTGCCGTGCTCGACGATGCGCTGGGACTCGGCCTGGGCCTGCTCCCGCATCTCGGCGATGATCGCCGCACCCTGCTCGCGTGCCTCCTCACGGATGCGCGCGGCCTCGTGCCGGGCGTCGGCGAGCTGCTTCTCCAGCTCGGCGAGCTTGGCGTCGGCCTCGGCCTGCTTCGACTCGGCCGCGGCGATGCCGCCCTCGATCGCCTGCGTGCGCTCGGCGAAGGTCTGCTCGAAGCGAGGAGCGACGAACTTCCAGATGAGGAAGAACAGCAGGCCGAAGACGACGAGCGACAGGGCGGCCTCGACCGGCACGAAGCCGAGCGGGTTCTCCGGGGCGTGGCCGCCCTCGGTGGGCTCGGTTCCTTCCGCGAGGAAGATCAGATTCTGCATGGCAGTCCTTCGTCAGTCGTGCAGGCGGGTCGTGTCAGAGGACGAACGCGAGCGCGATGCCGATGATGGCGAGCGCCTCGGCCAGGGCGAAGCCCAGGATGGCGATCGACTGGAGGCGGCCCTGGGCCTCGGGCTGACGGGCGACACCGGAGATGTAGGCGGCGAAGATCAGGCCGATACCGACACCGGGGCCGATCGCAGCGAGACCGTAACCGACCATGTTGAGGGAGCCTTCCACGGCTTTGTCCTTTCGGTTGTTTCTACTTGAGAGCTGGGTGGTGAACTGTGGGGCGAGCGGTCGTGCTCGAGCGCTCAGTGCTCGTCGGCGAGGGCGCCGGAGATGTACATCGCGTTGAGCAGGGTGAAGACGTAGGCCTGCAGGAACTGCACCAGGAGCTCGAGGAACGAGATCGCGATCGCGAGCACCCACGCCAGCGGGCCGGCGACGTAGCCGATGCCGCCGTACTCGATGAGGAACAGGCCGCCGGTCGAGAAGAGGATCAGCAGCAGGTGGCCGGCGAACATGTTGGCGAACAGACGCAGCGCCAGCGTGACCGGCCGCACGAGGATGTTGGAGAAGAACTCCAGCGGCACCAGGAGCGGGTACATCACCGGGCTGACGCCGGACGGCACGCTCTGCAGCTTGAGGTAGCCGAGGAAGCCGTGCTTCTTGATCCCCACGGCGTTGTAGATGACCCAGCTGAGCCCGGCCAGCGCGTAGGCCATGGACGCGCGCGAGAAGGTCGGGAACTGGATCCCCGGGATGGACGCGAACGCGTTGTTCACGAGGATGAAGAAGAAGAGGGTGACGAGGTACGGGACGAACCGGAGGAAGTCGTGGCTGCCGATGATGTCGCGCCCGACCGAGTTGCGGACCATGCCGTAGGCGCTCTCGCCGGCGAACTGGAGGCGGCCCGGCACGAGGGTGGCACGGCGGGCGGCGGCGTAGAAGAACACGAAGACGATGAGGGCACCGAGCAGCAGCTGCACCATCGGCTTCGTGACGGCGAGCCCACCGAGGTTGAACAGCGGCACAGCGTCGAAGTCGAAGCTGTTGGGCCCGGGAGCGACGAACTCGTCGCCGGACGCAGCCATCGTGATGCCGAACATCGAGTCAGTCTCCTACTGGCTTGACTTGTTGAACCGTGCGTACGTCATGTAGATCCCGAAGCCGGCACCGATGAGGATGCCGATCGCCACGAGGAAGCTCGTTCCGAGCCAACGGTCGAGGGCCCAGCCAGCCAGACCGTAGACGCCCACGCCCGACACGACGTAGCCGAAGGCGTGCCAGGGGTCGCCATTGGGGGTGTCGTCGGGTCCGGCCGTCGGGGGAAGCTGTCGAGCCATCGCGTGCCGCACACTAGCAGCGGGAGGAGTCATCGCTCACCCCCGGGGTGCTGCGCCGCACCGCCCGTGGGGACGCCGTCGTAGGACGGGATCCGCTGGCGCGTGGCGGCGACCAGCTGGCCCACCAGCCACAGCAGCGTGACGGCGATGACCCCGGCGGCGAACCACCCGCGCGACAGGGTCGTGGCGTCCCACCCGGCACGCTCGATGGCCGCCACGACGAGGGCCAGGGCGAGGAGCTGCAGGGCGTAGGTCATGAGTGCCACGAGCAACGAGGCCGACGGCATCACGCGCGCCACGAGGCCGACGACGAGGATGCCGAGCGCGAAGACGACGAGGGTCAGCACCCCTCCGGCTGCCGCCCCCACGACGCCCGCCCTGCCGTCGGCGACGGCCGCGACGAGCGCCAGGACGACCACGGCGAGGCCTCCGGCGGCCACGGCACCGAGGAGCGGCGACATCCCGGTCGGGAAGTCTGGCGTCGACTCGGTCGTCATGGCGGCGGCCTGTCTGTCGGAGGTCGTGTTCGTCTGCTCGTGAAAACTATCACAAAGTCCTGCGCGGCTCGAAATCGCGGTCAGGGGACGGCCGTCCCCGCGGGTGCGTCGCCCGCCGGGCCCGGCGGGTCGCCGTCGACACGGCCCTCGACCGCCGCGTTCTCCGGGAGGCCGGTGTCGCCGAGCCCGGTCTTGCGCGGCCGGTTCACCCTCGGCAGCACGAAGGTCATCGCCACCGTCACCGCCAGCATCGTGCCCAGGCTCCACCACACCCACGGCTCCGTGTTGAGGCTCACCAGCACCGCGCCGGTGGCGATGGTGAAGGCCCACAGCCACATGATCACCACGGCCCGGCGCTGGGAGTGGCCGATCTCGAGGAGGCGGTGGTGCAGGTGCTGCTTGTCCGCGCTCATCGGCGAGCGTCCCGCGCGCGTCCGGCGCACGACCGCGAGCACGAGGTCGACCATCGGGACCATCAGCAAGGAGATGGGCAGCAGCACCGGCAGCACGGTCACGAAGAGGCCGTTGCCGCCGCTCGACACGTCGGCCACCGGGAACTGCCCCGACATGGTGAGCACGCTCGCCGACAGCACCAGGCCGATCAGCATGGACCCGGAGTCGCCCATGAACAGGCGGGCCGGGTGGAAGTTGTGGGGCAGGAAGCCGGCGCACGCACCGGCGAGCGCGGCGCTCAGCAGGGCGCCGGTGGTGGCGAGCGTGAGGTTGTTCTGCGCGGTGAGGACGTAGCAGTAGAGGAAGAACGCCGCCGCTCCGATGCCGACGACGCCCGCCGCGAGGCCGTCGAGCCCGTCGACGAAGTTCACCGCGTTCATCGTGCCGATCACGAGGAAGAGCGTGAGCAGCGCGGCCTGGGAGCTGTCGATGGAGAACAGCTCGCCGTCCGTGTTCGGGAACCACCAGAACTTCACGCCCTGCACGACCAGGAAGCCCGCGACCAGCACCTGCCCGCCCAGCTTGGTCAGCGCGTCGAGCTCGAAGATGTCGTCGATCACGCCCACCGCGCAGATGAGCGCGCCGGCGATGATCACCGTGCGGGCGTCGTCGAAGACGAAGCCCTCGCTGCGCAGCCCCAGGAACGGCAGCTCGCGCGCCACCAGGTACGCCGCGCCGATGCCGCCGAGCATCGCCAGGCCGCCGAGGTAGGGGATCGGCTCGGCGTGGACGTCGCGGTCGCGCACCTGGGCCACGGCTCCGGTGCGCAACGCGATCTCGCGGGCGACGACCGTGAGGAGGTAGGTCACCGAGAGGGCGACGAGGAAGACGAGGAGGTACTCCCGCACGGGCCCTAGCCCTGGTCCTCGAGCACCACGCCGTGCTCCTCGAGCGCCGCGTTGAGCGTGTCGAGGGAGAGGGCGCCGAGCCGCAGGACCCGGCCGCCGGGAACGGTCGCGTCGACGATGGTCGAGGCCTCCCCTCCCGGAGAGGTGCCGCCGTCGACGATCACTGCGACGGCGTCGCCGAGCATCTCCTCGGCCTGGTCCGCGTCGGTCGCGGCGGGGCGACCGGTGAGGTTGGCCGAGCTGACCGCGAGGGGTCCGGTCCGCTCGAGGACGGCGAGCGCCACCTCGTGGTCCGGCATCCGGACCGCGACGGTGCCGCGCGTCTCCCCGAGGTCCCACATGAGCGAGGCCTGCTGGCGGCACACGAGCGTGAGCGGACCGGGCCAGAACCGCTCGACGAGCGTGCGGGCCCAGGTCGGCACGCCCTCGGCGAGCGCGTCGAGGGTCGTCGGGGCCGAGACGAGCACCGGCGGCGGCATGTCGCGGCCGCGTCCCTTGGCGTCCAGCAGCCGTCGCACGGCGTCGTGGGAGAAGGCGTCGGCCGCGATCCCGTAGACGGTGTCGGTGGGGATGACCACCAGCTCCCCCCGTCGCACGGCACCCGCGGCGGCGGTCACCGCCGCCTCGCGCCCCTCCTCGGTCGAGGTCTCCAGCCTGTCCACGTCGCTCATCGTGCCAGTCGCGCGGTCAGGTAGCGCGGGCGACCCGCGAGGTCGCGGTGGTCGGCCACGTCCACCCAGCGACCCGACCCGGCGAACACGGCGGGAGCCGACCCGCCCTGGACGTCGGCGTGCTCCGCCCCAACCACTCCCCCGGGCCGCAGCAGCTGCGCTGCACGACGTTCGAGCACGCGGATGGCGTCGAGGCCGTCCTGGCCCGAGAACAGCGCGAGGTGCGGGTCGTGGTCACGCGCCTCGGCGGCCACCGACTCCCACGCCTCGAGCGGGATGTAGGGCGGGTTGCACACGACGACGTCGACGGTGCCGAGCAGGTCGTCGAAGGCAGCGGCCATGTCGCCCTGGCGCAGATCGACGCCGGTGCCGGACAGGTTGCGCTGCGCCCACGCCAGCGCCGCCTCGTCGAGCTCGACGGCGTGCACGTCGGCGTGCGGCACCTCGTCGGCCACCGCGCGCGCGATGGCGCCGGAGCCGGTGCACAGGTCGACGACGCGACACGTGCTGTTCTCGTGCTCGGCCGTCCGGGCGGCCTCGATCGCCCACCCGGCGAGCAGCTCGGTCTCCGGCCGCGGGACGAACACGCCCGGGCCGACGGCGAGCTCGACGTGCCGGAAAGCGGCGGTGCCGGTCAGGTGCTGGAGGGGCTCCCGGGCGGCGCGGCGCGCGACGAGCGCGTCGTAGCGCTCCGCCTCGACCGAGGACACCTCGTCGACGAGCGCCAGCCGGCCGAGCGGCACGTCGACCACGTGTGCGAGCAGCAGGTCGGCGTCGCGCTCCGGCGAGGCGACCCCCGCCTCACGCAGCCGTGCCGCACCGTGCCGCCGCGCCTCCCCGGCACGCACGTCAGCCTCCCGAGCCGGGCTCGAGGGCCGCCAGCCGGGCGGCCATGTCGGCCTCCACGCACGAGTCGAGCACCGGCTGGAGGTCGCCGTCGAGCACCTGGTCGAGGTTGTAGGCCTTGTAGCCGGTGCGGTGGTCGGAGATGCGGTTCTCCGGGAAGTTGTAGGTCCGGATCCGCTCGGATCGGTCCACCGTGCGCACCTGCGACCGGCGCGCCTCGCTCGCCTCGGCGTCGGCGGCGTCCTGCGCGGCCTGGAGCAGCCGGGCGCGCAGGATGCGCATCGCCTGCTCCTTGTTCTGCAGCTGGCTCTTCTCGTTCTGGCAGCTCACCACGATGCCGGTCGGCAGGTGGGTGATCCGCACCGCCGAGTCGGTCGTGTTCACGCTCTGGCCGCCGGGGCCGCTGGAGCGGAAGACGTCGATGCGCAGGTCGTTGTCGTCGACGTTCACGTCGACCTGCTCGGCCTCCGGCATCACCAGCACGCCGGCCGCCGAGGTGTGGACACGGCCCTGCGACTCCGTGACGGGCACCCGCTGCACCCGGTGCACGCCGCCCTCGAACTTGAGCAGGGCGTACGGCGCCTGGCCGGGCTCGACCGTTCCGCGGGCCTTGACGGCGGCCGTCACCGACTTGAAGCCGCCGAGGTCGGACTCGGTGGCGTCGAGCAGCTCCACCGCCCAGCCGCGGGCCTCGGCGTAGCGGGAGTACATCCGGAGCAGGTCTCCGGCGAAGAGGGCCGACTCCTCGCCCCCCTCCCCCGACTTGATCTCCAGCAGGGCGTCCTTGCCGTCGGTCGGGTCGCGCGGCACCAGCAGCCTCCGCAGCCGCTCCTCGGCGACCGCACGCCGGGCGGCGAGGTCCTCGGCCTCCTGCGCGAACACCGGGTCGTCGGCGGCGAGCTCGCGGGCCGCCTCGGCGTCGTCCCCCAGCTGGAGCCAGTGCTGCCACGTCGTGACGACGGCGGTCAGCTCGGCGTAGCGCTGGTTGAGCTGCTTGGCCAGGCGCTGGTCGGCATGGGTCTCGGGGAGCGCGAGGCGCCGCTCGAGCTCGGCATGCTCCTCCCGCATGCCCTCGACCGCCTCGAACATGTGCTCCTCCTCAGACCCGACCCGTGCAGACGACCAGACAGACGACCAGAAAGACGACAAGGCGCCGGCCACCCGCGAGTGCGGACGACCGGCGCCGATGCCTGCGCTACTTCTTCGCGGCCGGGGCCTTCTTGGCGTAGCGGGCCTCGAAGCGGGCGACGCGGCCGCCGGTGTCGAGGATCTTCTGCTTGCCGGTGTAGAACGGGTGGCACTGCGAGCAGACGTCGGCGTGGATCGTGCCGGAGGTCGCGGTGCTGCGGGTGGTGAACGACGCGCCACAGGTGCAGGTCACCTGGGTCTCGACGTAGTCGGGGTGAGTGTCCTTCTTCATGGTTGTCCTCTCGAGTTTGCTCCGGGTCGCCCGCGTGGATCGCGTAGTGACGTGAACCGGAACCGGCGCACAAGTGTGCCACCGGTCCGAACACCGACGCCAATCCGGGCATTCCCGACCGGACCGGCGCCGGCCGGGCCGTCAGCGCGGGCCGAGCACCTTCGCGACCGCCTGCTGCGAGTCGGCGGCCGCGAGCTGCCTGCGGACGTCGGCGACGACCGCTCCCTCCGCGGGGGCGAGGAGCTTCTCCTCGTGGCGGGTGCCGGAGGCCGTGACGTCGACCGCGGGCCTGATGCCCTTGGCGGCGCGCTCGGTGCTCAGCACGAGCTCGAGGTTCGCCGTGCCCGCGAGCTCCTCGAGGAAGAACTCGTCGGTGGCCGACCCGGTGCCCACCGCGACCGTGGCCAGGATCGTCAGCGAGCCGCCGTCCTCGATCGTGCGGGCCGCTCCGAAGAACTCCTTCGTCGGGTGGACCGCCGAGGCGTCCACCAGCCCGGCGAGCACGCGACCGTTGGCCGGCGCGGCGAGGTTGTACGCGCGGCCGAGCCGGGTGAGCGAGTCGAGCAGCACGACGACGTCGTGGCCCAGCTCGACCAGCCGCTTGGCGCGCTCGACGGCGAGCTCGGCGACCAGGGTGTGGTCCGCCGGCGGACGGTCGAAGGTCGAGGCCACGACTTCTCCCTTCACCGCGCGCTGGAAGTCGGTGACCTCCTCGGGACGGGTGTCCACGAGGACGACCATCACGTGGCACTCGGGGTTGTTGGTCGTCACCGACTGCGCGATCGACTGCAGCAGCGAGGTCACGCCGGTGCGCGGCGGCGCGAGGACCAGGCCGCGCTGGCCCTTGCCGACCGGGGCCGCGACGTCGATGACCCGGCCGGTCAGGTCCGTGCCCTCGGTCGCCAGGCGCAGCCGCTGGTGCGGGTGCACCGGGACCGCGTCGGCGAACTCCGGACGCTCCTTGGCGCTGTCGGCCTCGGTCCCGTTGACGCTGTCGATGCGGACCATGGGGTTGAACTTCTCCCGACGCTCGCCCTCGCGCGGCTGGCGCACCTGCCCGACGACCGCGTCGCCGCGGCGCAGGTGGTACTTGCGCACCATCGACAGCGACAGGTAGACGTCCTCGGCGCCGGGCAGGTAGCCCGAGGTCCGGACGAACGCGCAGTTGTCGAGCACGTCCAGGATGCCCGCAGCGGGCACCAGCACGTCGTCCTCGAGGATCGTGGTGTCGGGCTCGTTGCGCGCACCCGGCCGAGCCGGGGTGCGGTCGCGGCCGCGCCGACGACGGTTGCGGCGGCTGCCGCCCTCGCCGTCCTCGTCGTCGTCGACCTGCTGGGACTGCCGGTCCTGCTGGCGGTCTTGCCGGTCCTGCCGGTCCTGGCGGTCCTGACGGTCCTGACGGTCCTGGCGGTCCTGGCGGTCCTGCTGACCGTCCCGCTGCTTCTGCTGCTGGGCCGGCTTCTGCTCGCCCTTCTGCGAGGCGTCCTGCCGCTGGCCCTTCTGGCCCTTCTGGTCCTTCTGGTCCTTGGGGTCCTCCTGCCGGTCCCGCTTGGCCCCCCTGTCCTGGCCGTCGGACGGCTCCCCGGACGGGTCCTGCCGCTGGTCCTGCTGGTCCTGGGGCCGATCCTGCCGCTGGTCCTGTCGCTGGTCCTGGCGCTGGTCCTGCTCGGCCTGGCGCTGCTTGCGGGTGCGGGTCCGCACGGTGCTCCGCGCTGCCGGCTCCTCCGACGCCGCCGCGGCGCCCGCCTGCTCGGCGCGGGCCTGCTCGGCCCTCGGCTGCTCGGCCCGCGGCTGCTCGGCCTGCGGCTGCTCGGAGGAAGGCGGCTGCTCGATGCGCAGCTGCTCGGACGAAGGCTGTTCGGACGAAGGCTGCTCGGTCTGGGCCTGGCCGGACCGGGCGCCGCCGGACTGCGCCCTGATCGCCTCCACGAGCTGCGCCTTCTTCATCGAGCCGGCGCCGGCGATGCCGAGCCCCGCCGCCATCGACTTGAGGTCGGCGAGCAGCATCGAGCTGAGGCCGCCGCCCCTCGCCTTCTTCGCGGGCGCGGCCTGGGCCGTCTCGGGGACAGCGTTCTCCGCGGTTGCAGCGGGGGTCTCGGTCACGTGGGTCCTTCGCACGTCGCGTCGCCTGCGGGACCGGAGGAGCGGCCGCCGAGGCGGATGGTGGTCGCCCGTCCACACGGACCCGATGACTGCGGGGGTCCGGGACGGGCAGCTGCGCCGAGCGGCGCGCCGTCAGGTTAGCAGCACCGCGCCCGCGGGCTCGATCGCCAGGTCGTGGCACTGCCAGCCGTCGGGGCGGCGCGCGGTCAGCACCGAGGTGTCGGTCGAGCCGAAGGCGAGCACGGTGGGACCCGCACCGGAGACCACGGCGGGCACGCCGTCGGCCCGCAGGCGGCGTACGAGCGAGAGGGTCTCGGGCATCGCGGGCTCGCGCTGGTCCTGGTGCAGCCAGTCGCGCGTGGCCGGGAGCAGGTGCTCGGGGTGGCCGGTGAGGGCGGCGACGAGGAGGGCGGCGCGACCGGAGTTGGCGGCCGCGTCGGCGTGCGGCACGGTCGCGGGCAGCAGGCCCCGGGCGACCCTCGTCTCCACCCCCGTCGGCGGGACGAAGACGACGGCCGTGATGCGGGGGTCGACGCCGGCGCGGACGGCGTACCAGCGACCGTCCTCCCGGCCGGAGATCACGAAGCCGCCGTAGAACGCCGGGGCGACGTTGTCCGGGTGACCCTCCAGGTCGGCCGCGAGGTCGAAGAGCGCCTCGTCGGAGGCGAGGAGCTGGCCGCCGGCGACGAGCGCCCGGGCGAGCACCACGCCGCCGACGATCGCCGCGGACGACGAGCCGAGGCCCCGCGCGTGCGGGATCATGTTGCGGCACGACAGCCGCAGCCCGGGCGGCTGCTCCCCCATCAGCTCGAACGCGGCACGCATCGCCCTCACCACCAGGTGCGACTCGTCGCGCGGCACCCCGTCGGCCCCGGCGCCCTGGACCTCGACGGCGAGGCCGTGGGGGACGACCTCGGCCTGCAGCTCGTCGCGCAGCGAGAGAGCCAGGCCGAGGGAGTCGAAGCCGGGCCCGAGGTTGGCCGAGGTCGCCGGGACGGTGACGCGCACCGGCCCGTCCACGAAGGTGGTCATCGACCTCAGGCCAGTCCGGCGGCCGCCGCCGCGGTGTCCACGTCGGCGTCGACGACCGTGTCGACCATCTCGCCGCAGGACTCCAGCGCGGTGGCAGTGTCCTTGAGGCCGTGGCCGGTGACCGTGACCGCGACCGTCGTGCCGGCGAAGTCCCGGCCGGACGCCACCGCGGCCAGCAGCCCGGCGACACCGGCGGCCGAGGCCGGCTCGACGAAGACGCCGTCGTGGCGGGCCAGCTCGATCTGCGCGGACAGGATCTGCTCGTCGGACAGCGCCGCGAAGCCGCCTCCGCTCTCCTTGGCGGCCTGCTCGGCGAGGTGCCACGAGGCGGGGTTGCCCACGCGAATGGCGGTGGCCTTGGTCTCGGGGTCGGGGAACGGCTCGCCGGTCACGAGCGGGGCGGCACCCTCCGCCTGGAACCCCAGCATCGCCGGACGCCGGGTCGCGCGGCCGAGCTCGGCGTACTGCTGGTAGCCCAGCCAGTAGGCCGAGATGTTGCCCGCGTTGCCGACGGGGAGGAGGTGGTAGTCCGGCGCGTCGCCGAGGAAGTCGACGACCTCGAACGACGCCGTCTTCTGGCCCTGTAGCCGCACCGGGTTGACCGAGTTGACCAGCTCGACGGGGTAGTTCTGCGACAGCCCGATGGCGATGGCGAGGCAGTCGTCGAAGTTGCCGCGCACCATGATGACCTGCGCGCCGTGCACGACCGCCTGGGCGAGCTTGCCCGCGGCGATCTTGCCCTCCGGGACGAGCACGAGCGGCTTGAGCCCCGCCTTGGCGGCGTAGGCAGCCATCGAGGCCGACGTGTTGCCGGTCGAGGCGCACACGACCGCCTCGGCGCCGAGGTGCCGGGCGTGCGAGATCGCGGCCGTCATGCCGCGGTCCTTGAAGGAGCCCGTCGGGTTGTCCCCCTCGACCTTGAGCCACACCTGCCCACCCGTGAGGCCCGAGAGCCACTCGGAGTGGACGAGCGGCGTGCCGCCCTCGCGGAGGGTCACCGCGTGCAGGCCGTCGGGCAGGTCGAGGAGGTCGCGGTACTCCTCGATGACGCCTCGCCACTGGTGGCTCATTCGTCGCCTCCCTCGACCCGCATCACCGAGGTGACCTCGCGGACGATGTCCATGCTGCGCAGCTGGTCGACCGTCGCGCTGAGCGCCGCGTCGGGCGCGGCGTGCGAGACCACGACGAGCTGGGCGTCGGCGCCGCGGCCCTCCTGGCGCACGGTCTGGATCGAGACGTCGTGGTCGGCGAACGCGTTGGCCACGGCGGCGAGCACGCCCGCGCGGTCGTCGACGTCGATCGCGACGTGGTAGCGGGTGCGGGTCTCGCCCATCGGCTGCACGGCCCGGTCGGCGTACGCGGACTCGCCCGCGCCGCGGGTGCCGGCCAGGCGGTTGCGCGCGACCGTGACGAGGTCGCCCAGCACCGCGCTCGCGGTGGGCGCACCGCCGGCTCCCGGCCCGTAGAACATCAGCTGGCCGGCGGCCTCGGACTCCACGAACACCGCGTTGTAGGCCTCGCGCACGCTGGCGAGCGGGTGCGTCCGCGGGATCATCGCCGGGTGCACGCGGGCCGCCACGTGGTCGCCGCGCAGCTCGCAGATCGCGAGCAGCTTGACCACCGCGCCCATGTCGCGGGCGCTGGCGACGTCGGCTGCCGTGACCTCCGAGATGCCCTCGCGGTAGACGTCGGCAGCGGTGACGCGCGAGTGGAAGGCGAGGCTGGCCAGGATCGCCGCCTTGGCCGCGGCGTCGAAGCCCTCGACGTCGGCGGTGGGGTCGGCCTCGGCGTAGCCGAGCTCCTGCGCCTCCTCGAGCGCCTCGGAGAAGCCCGCGCCGGAGCTGTCCATCTTGTCGAGGATGAAGTTGGTGGTGCCGTTGACAATGCCGAGGACGCGGGTCACCTTGTCGCCCGCGAGCGACTCGCGCAGCGGACGCAGGATCGGGATGGCACCGGCGACGGCGGCCTCGTAGTAGAGGTCGCGCTCGGCCTTGGCGGCGGCCTCGAAGAGCGTCGGGCCGTCCTCCGCGAGCAGCGCCTTGTTGGCGGTGACGACGCTCGCGCCGTTGTCGAGCGCGGCCAGGATGAGCGACCGGGCGGGCTCGATGCCGCCGATCACCTCCACGACCAGGTCGACGTCGTCGCGCGCCACCAGGCCCGAGGCGTCGGTGGTGAGCAGCCCCTCGGGGACCTCGACGTCGCGCGGCGCGTCGAGGCGGCGCACGGCGACCCCGACGAGCTCCACCGGGGCGCCCACGCGGGCCGCGAGGTCGTCGCTCTGCTCGCTCAGCAGCCGGACGACCTGCGAGCCGACCGCGCCGCAGCCGAGCACGGCCACCCTGAGCACGTCGCCACGGGAGGCGCGCACCTCACCCTCACTCATGAAACACCCACATCGGTCGCGAACAGGTCCGCCTCAGTCTCCCGTCGCAGGACGGTGAACGTCGTCCCGTCCCGAACTCCGATCACCGGAGGACGCAGCGCGTGGTTGTAGTTGGACGCCATCGACCTGCAGTAGGCCCCCGTCCCGGGCACCGCGACGAGGTCGCCGGGGCGGACGTCGCCGGGCAGGAACTCGTCCTTCACGACGATGTCGCCGGCCTCGCAGTGCTTGCCGACCACCCGGGCGAGCACCGGGTCGGAGCCCGACGCCCGGGAGGCCAGCGTGGCGGAGTAGTCGGCGTCGTAGAGGGCGGTGCGGATGTTGTCGCTCATCCCGCCGTCCACCGACACGTACGACCGGCGCAGGCCACCGTCGAGGGCGACCTCCTTGACCGTGCCCACCTCGTAGACCGTGCACATCGACGGACCGACGATCGCCCGGCCCGGCTCGATCGAAAGCCTCGGCCGGGCGATGCCGAGCGCGCGGCACTCGTGCTCGACGATGCCGGTGATCCCGGCCGCCAGCTCGACGGGCTCGGACGGGTCGTCCTGCGTGGTGTAGGCGATGCCGAAGCCGCCCCCGAGGTCCATCTCCGGCATCTCGACACCGAGCTCCTCACCCACCTGCGCGTGCAGTGCCAGCACCCGGCGGGCGGCGACCTCGAACCCCGAGGTGTCGAAGATCTGGCTGCCGATGTGGGAGTGCAGGCCGAGCAACCGGAGGCCCGGCGCCGCGTGCACCCGGCGCACGGCCTCGAGGGCGTCGCCGCCGGCGATGGAGAAGCCGAACTTCTGGTCCTCGTGCGCGGTGGCGATGTACTCGTGGGTGTGCGCCTCGACGCCGGCGGTGACGCGCACCATCACCCCCACCGTCCGGCCGAGCCGGGCGCAGGTCTCGGCCAGCCGCTCGATCTCCACGAAGGAGTCGACGATGATCCGCCCGACCCCGAGGGCGACCGCTCGCTCGAGCTCGCCACGGGTCTTGTTGTTGCCGTGGAAGCCGACCCGCTCCATCGGGAACCCGGCCCGCTCCGCGACGGCCAGCTCGCCGCCCGAGCACACGTCGAGGGCCAGCCCCTCCTCGTCGAGCCACCGCACGACGGTGGTGCAGATGAACGCCTTGCCGGCGTAGAACACCTCGTAGCCCGCGAAGGCGTCGCGGAAGGCGCGGGCCCGCGCCCGGAAGTCGTCCTCGTCGAGGACGTACGCCGGCGAGCCGTGCTCGCGGACCAGCTCGGGCAGCGGCACCCCGCCGACGCTGAGCACGCCGTCGGTCTTGGTGGTCGTGCGCGACCAGAGGTGCTCGACGAGCGCGTCGGGGTCAGCCGGCTCGCGCAGCCAGTGCGGTCCGCCGGGGCGGGTCGAGCGCAGGGCGCCGTCCGCGTGCGCCCAGCCGGAGGGATGGGCTGTCGGCACGCCCGATCACATCCTCTCGGGGGCGGAGACGCCGAGCAGCCGCAGCCCGTTGGCGACGACGGTGCGGGTCGCGTGGACCAGGACGAGTCGTGCCTCGTTGGTCGGCGTGACGGGCTCGTCGCCCATCGGCAGCATGCGGCACTCCTTGGTGTCGTACCACTTGTTGAACACCGAGGCGGTGTCCTCGAGGTAGCGCGCCACCCGGTGGGGGGCACGCAGCTCGGCGGCCGCGCTCACCACCCTGGGGAACTCCGCCAGCGCCCGGAGCAGCTGGCCGTCGAGCTCGTGCGCCAGGAGCGTCGGGTCGAACGAGTCGCCGGGAAGGGACATCCCGAGGTCGGCGGCGTTCTCGATCATCCGGCAGGTCCGCGCGTGCGCGTACTGGACGTAGTAGACCGGGTTGTCGTTGTGGGCCCGGGCCCACAGGTCGAGGTCGAGGTCGATGTTGGTGTCGTTGGTGTAGCGCGCGAGGGCGTACCGCGCCGCGTCGACGCCGATGGCGTCCACCAGGTCGTTGATCGTCACGGTGGTGCCGGCGCGCTTGGACATGCGCAGCGGCTTGCCGTCGCGCAGCAGGTTGACCATCTGACCGATGAGGATCTCCAGGTCCTTGCCCGGCTCGTCGCCGAAGGCGGCACACATGGCGTTCATCCGACCGACGTAGCCGTGGTGGTCGGCGCCGAGCATGATGAAGCAGCGGTCGAACCCCCGCTCCTTCTTGTCCAGGTAGTAGGCGAGGTCCCCGGAGATGTAGGCGGGCGAGCCGTTGGAGCGCACGATGACGCGGTCCTTGTCGTCGCCGTACTTCTCGGTCCTCAGCCACAGCGCGCCGTCGGCCTCGTAGGTGTTGCCCATCTCCGTGAGCCGCGCGATGGCGCGCTCGACGGCGCCGGACTCGTGCAGGTTGTTCTCGTGGAAGTAGACGTCGAAGTCCACTCCGAAGTCGTGGAGCGACTGCTTGATCTCGGCGAACATCAGCTCGACGCCCTCGGCGCGGAAGATCTCCTGCGCCTCGTCCTCAGGCAGCTCGAGGACCTCGGGCCGCTTCGCCACGACGTCCTTGGCGATCTCCTCGATGTAGGCCCCCCCGTAGCCGTCCTCGGGCACGGGCCGTCCCTTGGCCCAGGCCAGCAGGGAGGAGCTGAACCGGTCGAGCTGGGCACCGTGGTCGTTGAAGTAGTACTCCCGGGTCACCTCGGCGCCGGAGAAGGCGAAGACCCGGCCCAGCGCGTCGCCCACGGCGGCCCAGCGGACCGCGCCGATGTGCAGGGGGCCCGTGGGGTTGGCCGAGACGAACTCGAGGTTGATCTTCTCGCCCGCGAACGCGTCGGAGGACCCGTACGTCTGCCCCGCGGCGACGACGTCGGCCGCGACCTGCCCCTGGGCGCCGGCCTCGACCGTGACGTTGAGGAAGCCGGGACCCGCCACCTCGACGTCGCCGATGCCCGCGGAGGCGCGCAGCCGGCCGGCGACGAGGTCGGCGAAGGCCCGAGGGTTGGTGCCGGCCTTCTTGGCCAGCTGCAGGGCGACGTTGGTGGCGTAGTCGCCGTGCCCCTTCTGCCGGGGTCGCTCCACCGTGACCTGGGTCGGCACGCCGTCGGGCAGCGTGATCGCACCGTCGGCCACGAGGGCCTCCAGCGCGTCGACGATGGTCTCGGAGAGCTGCGAGGGATTCACCGGACAAGCCTATCGGCGGCCCCCGGCTTGGACCGAACCGGTTTCACGCCGTGGCCCCCCGGTCGGCGCCCGGGTCCTGCCCTAGGGTTCTGCGCTGTGACGACGCACCCGACCTACGACCAGCTGAGCGGCCTCCCCGCCTACGTCGAGCAGCCCGTGCCGATGCCCTTCGAGGACATCAACGGCCACCTCAACGTCCGCCACTACATCGGCATCGCCAGCGAGGGCCTCGACGAGTCCCTCGTCGAGGTCGGGATCCCCCAGATGTGGCCGCTGACGCACGGCCAGGCGTGCTTCACCGCCGAGCACCACGTCACCTATCTCAGCGAGCTGCGCACCGGCGACCAGATGTCCGCCCGGGTGCGCCTGCTCGGCCGCTCCGAGCGCGCCGCGCACGTGCTGGTCTACCTGCTCGACGAGACCCACCGGAAGGTCGCCTGCGTGGTGGAGGAGATCTTCTTGCACATCGACCTGGAGACCCGGCGTACGGCGCCGTGGCCCGAGGACGTCGCCGCCGCGCTCGACGCCCGCGTCGCCGAGCACGAGGGCCTGCCCTTCCCCGCCGTGACCTCCGGCTCCCTCGCCCTCCGCTAGGCGGTTTCACGACCGCGTCGCACGACCGGTAGTCTTCACCGCGCACCCACCCCGGAGCTCCTCCGGGAGAGGTGCAGGCCTCCGTAGCTCAGGGGATAGAGCACTGGTTTCCGGTACCAGGTGCCGCAGGTTCGAATCCTGCCGGAGGCGCCCGCTGCCGTCGCAGCCGCGCGCAGACCGACGGACCCACCTCGAGGTGGGTCCGTTCGTCGTTTCCGGGCCCGACTCCCGGGTGACGGCCGTCACCAATCCGTACCGGCCTCGTTGACGGCCTGAGGGAGTTACTGGCCGGTCACTGGGGACGGCCCACGTGTCGACTCCCCCGGACCCTGGGAGGGAACATGCAGAACCTGATCCGGCGACCGTTGGCGGCAGCCGTCGCCATCGGCGTGAGCGCCTCGCTCGCGCTGGCCACCGGAGTCGCGCCGGCGCTGGCCGACGGAGCCGGCACCGGCACCGACGCCCGCGTGGCGCGGTCGGCGCTGACCGACTTCGGCTATCGCGGCGACGTCTACGGCGTGAAGCTGGTGACCGACAGCGTCGAGTCGCTCAACCTCAAGGACGCGCACGCACAGCAGCTGTGCACGCGCTCCGTGGGCAAGGTCACCGAGCAGCGGAGCGCGGTGTCGGTCCCGGACAACCCGCTGATCCACGTCTCGGCGAGCACGAGCCGCACCGAGACCTACGTCGACGGCAGCACGCACGGCGTCCGCGGCACCAACACGATCGGCGACATCTCGATCGGCGGGACCGTCGGTCCCCTGACGACGCCGCGGCTGGTCATCAAGGGCCTCCAGACCACCGCTCACGCGTTCAACACCCCGCGGGGCTACGGCCACGCCGAGAGCTTCACCTTCGCCAGCATCTCCCTCGAGCTGCTGGAGAACACGGTCGTGCAGCAGCTGCCGCCCGAGCTGCAGCAGCTCCTCGCGCCGCTCGAGCAGGTGACCGACACCGTCTTCACCGGCACGCAGCAGGCCGCCCAGCAGGTCTTCCAGGTCCTCAGCGACGTCACCAAGCCGATCGTCATCCCCGGTCTCGGGTCGATCGCGCTGGGCTACAAGACCGGCCGGGCCAACAGCCACAACGCCCAGTCGCAGGCCTCCGCGCTGCGCATCGAGGTCACCGCCGGCGGTCGTCGCCAGCTCGTCGAGCTGGGCACGGCGCGGGTGCGCATGGGCGGTCCCGCCCCGGTCGGCGTCTTCCGCTCGGGCGGCACGGCCATGGACTACCAGGCGCTCCGGGGGGCGCTGAAGTTCGGCAACGTGCAGCACAAGGCGCTGCCGTGCCAGGGCTCGCGCGGACGCACGCAGACCTACCAGGTCCCCCACGCCAGCCAGCTGGTCCCGGTGCCCGTCCTGCTCGACGGCATCACCTACCAGGTCGACGGCGACCAGTACCGCGCCAAGAAGGTGGCGAAGGGCTGGTCCCGCACCGCCATCAGGTCGGTCTCGATCCCGACCGCGCAGCTCGTCATCACCGACGTCAGCTCGCGGGCCGCGATGCGCCAGAAGACCGGCAAGCGGGTGGGCTCCAAGGTCTCGACGGCCATCGGGTCGATCACCGTCGGCGGTCAGCCGCTCGAGGTGCCCGCCCCCGGCGGCGTCGTCGAGCTGCCCAACGGCGCCGGCGAGATCCAGCGGCAGCTCGTCGACACGGGGTTGCGCGGGTCGCAGGTCATCGCGCTGCGGATCAAGCTCTACTCCGAGGCGGTCGTGATCGACCTCGCCCGCACGGCGGGCCGGATCTACCCCCACTGAGCACCGGGCGGGGTCGCTGCGCGACCCCGCTCAGCAGTGACGCAGGGCGGCGTCCTGGCGGGCCTCGCGCCCCAGGCGCCGCGCCTGCGCCACGTCGGGGAACACCACGCTCGCCGCGCCCACGAAGCCGATCCGACCACCGATCACGCAGGTGGTGATCCTGCGCGGGTCCACCTGCGCGACGGCCTGCGCGATCTCGAAGAGCTCGGCGGGCGAGGCGTTGGTGTCGGTGTGCGCCAGCACCGTCATCACGCCGCGCTCGATGAAGCCGGGCTCGTCCGCCTGGCTGCGGATGCGCGCATGGATGCCGCGCAGCGTGCGCTGCTGGTTGGCCGAGCGGTCGAAGTCGCCACCCGCGAGGCCCTTGCGGATCCGGGAGAACGCCATCGCGTTGTAGCCGTCGAGGTGGATCCGGCCCTTCGCGAACCCTTCCTTCTTCAGGTACGGGTCGGAGAACCGGCGCGGGTTGCTCACGGTGATGCCCCCGATGTCGTCGACCATGTCCTCGAAGAACGGGAACCGGGTCACGACGACGTAGTCGGGCTCGATCCCCACCAGGTCGCTCATCGCTCCGGCCATGCCGCGCGGGCCGGCGACGTAGAGGGCGGAGTTGATCTTCTCCCGACCGTGCCCCGGGATGACGACCCACGAGTCGCGGGGCACCCCGATCGCGGTGGCCGAGCCGGTGCGGGTGTTGATGCCGACCATCTGCAGCGCGTCGCCGCGCGCGCGGGTCATCTCCTGTCCCGGCCGGGCGTCGGAGCCGACCGCGAGGATCCACACGACGTCGTCCCCACCGGTCGCGACACCCTGCGCGTGGCGGATCTTGACCAGGCTCACGTCGGTCGGCTGCACGGCGGAGGGCGGGATCGCGAGGCCGGTGGCGGCGAGCACGGCGGCCAGCACGGCGGTCCGGGTGGTGCGGCGCGCACGCCGCAGGTGCCCCACGAGGTCGGTCCGGCGGGTGGTCATCGGCGGGCTCCCCTCGCGACGTCGTAGCCGAAGATGCGCCACGTCCCGCTCCTGCGCGTGAGGAACAGCCGGCCGCGGACGGTCGTGGTCGCGGTCCTCGGTCCGGTGGTGTCGAACCGCAGGACGAAGTGGGCCGTCACGGCCCGGGCCTGCCCGCGGGTGGCGAGGATGTCGAGGGTGACGGCGCGCCGCCGGGGCGTGACCGACTCGATCCGCCGGCCGGTGGTCTGGTTCGTGAGCAGCGCCTTGTCGCTGCGCGCGCGCTCCTCGGCAGCCCCGGTGAAGCCCGGGAACGCCGACGGGAAGCTGCTGCGCGGATAGGTGCCTCCGAGGTAGGCGGCCTCCCACCAGCGGTCGACGACCTCGCCGACCTGCCGGCGCACTGCCTTGCGCCGCGCGACCGGGAGCCGTCCGTGCACGCGGTGGATCCCGGTCCTCGTCGGCACCGGGTGCGAGGCCAGCTCCACCTGCGCGTCGCCGCCGGGACGCTCCGGCGCGGCCGACGGATCGCCGGTGGACCGGCAGCCCGCGGACAGCGGGAGCAGGGCGACGAGGACGACTCCCGCGAGGCGACGGGCACCCCGGGTGCGGCCCGATGAGGGGCGTGGCATGAGCTCTCCAGGCAGTGGTGTCGGGGCTGTGGCCCACACCATGCATCAAACGAAAGGCCCGCCCCTGCATTTGCGTGCGTGTGCGACTAGCCTTGTCGGCGACTTGGTCATTTCCTCGCGCGAAGAATCCTGGAAGAGGCGAAACAAGCGTGGCGCAGTCCCCGAACGGGCAGTCCGGCAACCAGTCCTCGGTTGCACCGTCATCCGACCTCGGAGCCAACGAGTGGCTCGTGGAGGAGATGAAGGAGCAGTACGACAAGGATCCCGCCAGCGTGGGTCCGGAGTGGGCGGCGTACTTCGGCAACGGCAGCTCGGCGGCCTCCGCCGCGCCGGCGGCCCAGGCCCAGCCTGCGAAGCCTGCCGCGGCTGCCGCCCCGGCCTCGGCGCCCGCGAAGGCCCCTGCCAAGGCCCCCACCCAGGCGGCCGAGAAGGCGCCCCAGAAGGCGCCCCAGAAGGCTGCGTCCCCGACGCCCCGCACGTCGACCCAGAGCTCGTCGGCGGCCCAGCAGGAGGCGCCGAGGACCGAGTCCCCCGCGCCCAGGTCCACGCCGCGTCCGGCCGCCGCCGCCGAGGAGCCCGCCAAGGGCACGAGCAGCCCGGTCGCCAAGGACCCCAAGCCGGCCGCCCCGACCGACGCGGGCGACGAGCCCACGTACACGGTGCTGCGCGGCGCGCCCGCCCGCACGGCCGCCAACATGGACGCCTCCCTCAGCGTCCCCACCGCCACGTCGGTCCGCTCGGTCCCCGTCAAGCTCCTGTGGGACAACCGCACCGTCATCAACAACCACCTCGCCCGCGCCCGCGGCGGCAAGGTCTCCTTCACCCACATCATCGGCTACGCCCTCGTGAAGGCGCTGCGCGCGATGCCGGAGATGAACGTCGGCTACGAGGTGGTCGACGGCAAGCCCAACCTGATCACGCCGGCCCACATCAACCTCGGCCTCGCGATCGACATGCAGAAGTCCGACGGGACCCGGCAGCTGCTCGTACCCAGCATCAAGGGCGCCGAGGCCATGGACTTCGCTGCCTTCTGGACCGCGTACGAGGAGATGGTGCGCAAGGCGCGCGACGGCAAGCTGACCGTCGCCGACTTCCAGGGCACCACGATCTCGCTGACCAACCCCGGCGGCATCGGCACGGTGCACTCGGTGCCGCGCCTGATGGCCGGCCAGGGCGCGATCATCGGCGTCGGCGCCATGGAGTACCCGCCGGAGTGGCAGGGCGCCTCCGAGGAGGCGATCAACCGCAACGCCATCAGCAAGGCGATGACGCTCACCTCGACCTACGACCACCGCGTCATCCAGGGCGCGCAGTCGGGCGAGTTCCTCAAGCGCGTGCACGGCCTGCTGCTCGGCGAGGACGACTTCTACGACGAGATCTTCCGCTCGCTGCGCATCCCCTACGAGCCGATCCGCTGGGCACGCGACGTGGTGGCCAACCACGACGACGACATCGTCAAGCAGGCCCGCATCCTCGAGCTCATCCACGCCTACCGGGTCCGCGGTCACCTCATGGCCGACACCGACCCGCTGGAGTACCGCCAGCGCAGCCACCCCGACCTGGAGGTGGAGTCGCACGGCCTCACCCTGTGGGACCTCGACCGCGAGTTCGCGACCGGGTCCTTCGGCGGCGAGGGCCGGCGCTTCATGAAGCTGCGCAACATCCTGGGCATCCTGCGCGACTCCTACTGCCGCACGACCGGCATCGAGTACATGCACATCATGGACCCCGAGCAGCGCAAGTGGATCCAGGAGCGCGTGGAGCAGCCGCACGTGAAGCCGCCCCGCGAGGAGCAGCTGCGCATCCTGCTCAAGCTCAACCAGGCCGAGGCGTTCGAGACGTTCCTGCAGACCAAGTTCGTCGGCCAGAAGCGCTTCAGCCTCGAGGGTGGCGAGACGACGATCCCGCTCATCGACGAGATCTGCGAGGCGGCCGCCGAGACCGGCCTCGACGAGGTCGCCATCGGCATGGCGCACCGCGGCCGCCTCAACGTGCTGGCCAACATCGTCGGCAAGAAGTACAGCCAGATCTTCCGCGAGTTCGAGGGCAACATCGACCCGCGCACGGTCCAGGGCTCCGGAGACGTGAAGTACCACCTCGGCGCCGAGGGCGAGTTCGTCGCCGGGTCCGGCGACAGGATCAAGGTGTCCGTGGCGGCCAACCCCTCCCACCTCGAGGCGGTCAACCCGGTCCTGGAGGGCATCGCGCGCGCCAAGCAGGACATCCTCGACCAGGGCGAGAAGTTCCCGGTGCTGCCCCTGCTGGTGCACGGCGACGCCGCGTTCGCCGGGCAGGGCGTGGTGGCCGAGACGCTCAACCTCTCGCAGCTGCGCGGCTACCGCACGGGCGGCACGGTGCACCTGGTCATCAACAACCAGGTCGGCTTCACCACCGCTCCCGGCTCGTCGCGCTCCTCCCTCTACGCCACCGACGTGGCGCGGATGGTGCAGGCGCCGATCTTCCACGTCAACGGCGACGACCCCGAGGCCTGCATCCGGGTGGCCCGGCTGGCGTTCGACTACCGCCAGGCCTTCAACAAGGACGTCGTCATCGACCTCGTGTGCTACCGCCGCCGCGGGCACAACGAGGGCGACGACCCGTCGTACACCCAGCCGCTGATGTACGACCTCATCGAGCAGAAGCGCTCGGTCCGCAAGCTCTACACCGAGTCCCTCATCGGTCGCGGCGACATCACGATCGAGGAGGCCGAGCAGGTCCTCAAGGACTACCAGCAGCAGCTGGAGCGGGTCTTCACCGAGGTGCGCGAGGCCAGCTCGGAGGCGCTCACCGAGTGGACCACCGTGCCGGACTACCCGGACAAGCCGGCGGGCGACTTCTCGACCGCGGTCAGCCCGGAGGTCCTCAAGCGCATCGCTGACAGCTACGTCACGCCGCCGGAGGGCTTCACGGTCCACCCGAAGGTGATGCCGCAGCTGCAGCGCCGGGCGGCGGCGATCACCGAGGGCCCCATCGACTGGGGCACCGGCGAGATCCTCGCCTTCGGCTCGCTCCTCATGGACGGGCGCCCGGTGCGGCTGGCCGGCCAGGACTCGCGCCGCGGCACGTTCGTGCAGCGCTTCGCCACCATCATCGACCGCACCAACGCCGACGAGTGGACGCCGCTGACCAACCTCACCGAGGACCAGGCCAAGTTCCACGCCTACGACTCGCTGCTCTCGGAGTACGCCGCCCTCGGGTTCGAGTACGGCTACTCCGTCGCGCGGCCCGAGGCGCTGGTGCTGTGGGAGGCGCAGTTCGGCGACTTCGTCAACGGCGCGCAGATCGTCATCGACGAGTTCATCTCCGCCGGTGAGACCAAGTGGCGCCAGCAGTCCGGGGTGGTGCTGCTGCTCCCCCACGGCTACGAGGGACAGGGCCCCGACCACTCGTCGGCGCGGATCGAGCGCTTCCTGACGATGAGCGCCGAGGACGCCATGGTCGTCGCGCAGCCGTCGACGCCCGCGTCGTACTTCCACCTGCTGCGTCGCCACGCGCTCGGCGAGGAGCACCGTCCGCTCATCGTCTTCACACCGAAGTCGATGCTCAAGCGCAAGGAGGCGGCCTCGCAGCCGGCCGACTTCGTCGGGGACACCACCTTCCGGCCGTTCATCGGCGACGCGAGCGCCGACCCGGACAAGGTCGAGACCCTCATCATGTGCTCGGGCCGGGTCACGTGGGACCTCATGGTCGAGCGGGGCAAGCGCGACAACGGCGACACGTTCGCGATCGGCCGCATCGAGCGGCTGTACCCGAACCCGGTCGAGGAGATCAGGGCCGAGATCGCCAGGTACCCGCACCTCAAGGCGATCCGCTGGGTGCAGGACGAGCCGCGCAACATGGGCCCGTGGCCGCACTACCAGCTCAACGTCTGGCCGCACCTCGACCTCACGGTCGAGCCGATCACCCGCCCCGCGTCGGCGTCGCCGTCGGTCGGCACGGTGAAGCGCCACGTGGAGGAGCAGAAGACGCTGCTCGACGCGGCCTTCGAGGCTCCGCGCGGTCACAGCACCGACTACTGAGGTCCGCGGGTGTACTTCACCGATCGAGGCATCGAGGAGCTCGAGAAGCGCCGAGGTGACGAGGAGGTCACCCTGGCGTGGCTCGCCGAGCAGCTCCAGGCGTTCGTCGACTCCCACCCGGAATTCGAGGTGCCCATCGAGCGCCTGGCCACCTGGCTGGCGCGGCTCGACGACCCCGAGGACTGATGTACCCCCCGGCCCCGTGGCGGCTGCACGGCCAGCTCTGGCTGTCGCTGTTCGGGGTCGGTCGAGGCGGTGCGCCGGGGCGCCCGCCCGGCGTGTGCGCGGTGGCGCTGGTGCGCTACGAGGCGCCGGGGGTGCTGACCTACGACGAGCTGCTGGTCTCCCGTCCGGTGGCGCGTCCGGTGCGCGGCGTGACGGTCGACCAGATCTGGGTCGACTCGGCTGCCTCGATGCTGGGCGGCCGGGAGCTGTGGGCGATCCCGAAGGAGCTCGCCGCGTTCGACGCGCGGGTGCGGCGCTCGCGCCTCGTCGACCGGGCCGCCTGGCGGGTCACGCACCAGGGCGCGCCCGTGCTGCAGGCACGGTTCGAGGACGCCTCCCGGTTCGCGCCGCGGCTCCCGTTCCGCGGCACCGTGTGGCAGCCGGGGCTCGTCGGCGAGCCGGGGCTCGACGGTCCGCGCAGCGCACGGCTCTCGGGCTCCGCCCGCGCGCTCCCGTGCCGGGGCCGGTGGCACTTCGCCGGAGACGGGCCGCTCGGCTGGCTCGCGGGGCACCGGCCGTGGCTGTCCGTGCGCCTGACGGACTTCGCCCTGGAGGTCGGCGGAGCGTCCTAGGTGGCGCGGGGCACCACCGGACGGACCGTCACGTCCGGGATCGTCGCGTCCGCCGGCAGGTCGACGACGTGGAGGATGGTGTCGACGACCGTGTCGGCGCTGATCCAGCGCGAGGAGTCGTACGTCCGACCCTCCTGCTCGTGCACCTTCTCCTGCATGGGCGTGGCGGTCCTGCTCGGGTACACGGTGCTGACTCGCACCCCGTTGTCGACCTCCTCGGCGCGCAGCGCGTCGGCCAGGGCACGCAGGCCGAACTTCGAGGCGGCGTACGCCGACCAGCCGGCGCTCGCGGTGAGCCCCGCCGAGGAGTTGACGAAGACGATGCTGCCGCGGCTGCGACGCACGTGCGGCAGGAGCTCGCGCGTGAGCACCGCCGGGGCGGTGAGGTTGACCGTCACCTGCTCCTCCCAGGCCGCCAGGCGAAGGCGCTCGACGGGTCCGAGGTCCACCACACCGGCCACGTGGAGCAGCGTGTCGACCGCACCGTCGACCTGGCGCCCGATGCCGTTCAGCGTGCCCGGGTCGGCGAGGTCGGCGACCAGCAGCTGTGCCTGCGGGAACGACGCGGCGAGCTCGCGCGCGCGGGCGTCGCTGCGGGCGAGGAGGACCAGCTCGTCGCCGCGGTCCGCGAGCCGGTGCGCCAGCGCGAGGCCGATGCCGGAGCCGGCACCGGTGAGGACGTGACGCCGCGCGCTCACCGGGTGAACACGATCTTGCCGAAGACGTCGCCCTGGGCCATCGCCGCGAAGCCGTCGCGCGCCTGGTCCATCGGGAGCGCGCGGTCGACCAGCGGGCGGGTCCCGGTGGCGTCGAGGAACCTGACGAGGCGGTCGAGCTCCCCGCGGGTGCCCATCGTCGAGCCGATCACCGACAGCTGGGTGAAGAAGATGCGGGTGAGCCCGGCGTCCGCGACGTCGGGGCCCGAGGTCGTGCCGCTGACGACGATGCGGCCGCCCGGGCGCAGCGAGCGGACCGAGTGGCTCCACGTGGCCCTGCCGACGGTCTCCATGACGGCGTCGACCCTGACCGGCAGGCGCGTGCCGGACTCGAACACCTCGTGAGCGCCCAGCTCCAGCGCGCGTCGGCGCTTCTGCTCGTCGCGACTGGTGGCGAGGATGCGCAGGCCCGCAGCGCGGCCGAGGATGATCAGCGCGGTCGCGACGCCGCCGCCGGCGCCCTGGACCAGCACGGTCTCTCCGGGCTTGCAGTCGCCCTGCACGAACAGCATGCGGTAGGCCGTCAGCCACGCGGTCGGGAGGCAGGCGGCCTCCTCGAAGGAGAGCGAGGCGGGCTTGGGCACCAGGTTGCGGCGGGGTACGACGACCTGGTCGGCGAAGGTGCCCTGGTGCCGCTCGGACAGCAGCGAGCGGCCGGGGTCGTCGGCCTCTGCGCCCGTCCATGCCGGGTCGCCGATGACGCCGTGGACGACGACCTCGTTGCCGTCCTCGTCGAGCCCGGCGGCGTCGCAGCCGAGGATCATCGGCAGCGACTCCTGGCGCAGGCCGACCCCGCGCAGCGACCACAGGTCGTGGTGGTTCAGGCTCGCCGCCCTCACGGTCACGGTGGCCCAGCCGTCCGGCGCCTCCGGGGCCGGCCGCTCCCCCACCACCAGGCCGCTCAGCGGGTCGTCGGACGAGAAGGACTCGGCGTAAACGGCGAACATCCTCCGACCCTAGCGAGTGGCGCGCGTTATCCGCTTGCGGGTCCCGGGGCCGGACGATTGGCTGGCGGCGTGAGCATCGACGTACGTCCCTCGCAGGACGCCGACCGCTACCTCGCCACCGACCAGCTCGTCTGGTTCGGCGAGGTCTCCCCCTCCGACGCCGACCACCTGCGCCTCGGCATCCCCGAGGACCAGCGGTTCGTCGTCGACCTCCCCGGCGGCCCGCGCGACACGCACAGCGGCATCTACGGGGTCCGGCCGATGCAAATGTCGCTGCCCGGCGGCGTCCTGGCGCCGATCGCCGGCCTCACCTGGGTCGGCGTGCACCCCGACTGCCGCCGGCGGGGCGTGCTCTCGGCGATGATGACCGACCACCTCGCGCGGACGCGCGAGGCGGGGACGGCCGTCTCCGCGCTCCACGCCAGCGAGGCCGCCATCTACGGCCGGTTCGGCTACGGGCTCGCCGTGCTCACCCACCAGGTCGACGTCGGTCGCGGGACGACCTTCACGGCGCCGCACCTCGAGCACGAGGCAGCCGCGATCACGACCACCCTGCAGACCATGTCCGACCCCGGGGTCGCCGAGCGCATGCGGGCCTGCCAGCTCGCCGCCGCGCCGGACTTCCCCGGTGCGGTCGTCGGGTCGGCCGACTTCTTCACGCTGATGACGTACGAGTCGCCGGAGCAGCTGCGCGGCAAGGAGCGCCGCCGCGTGGTGTTCGCCCGCCGCGACGGGACGGACGTCGGCTACGTCGGGCTGCGCCGCGAGCACCGGTGGACGAACGCGCGGCCGTCCGGCACCGCCACCGCCGGCATCTTCTGCGGCGGCCCCGCGGCGCGGCTGGCGCTCGCCCGACGGGTCGTCGACCTCGACCTGATGGGCACGACCAGGCTGGAGAACGTCGGGCTCGACGACCCGCTGCTCGGCTGGCTCGGGGGGCCGCGTGGCACCGGCGACCTCCAGACGTGGGACAGCACGTGGGTGCGCCTGGTCGACCTCCCCGCGGCGTGGGCACTGCGCTCCTACGAGGGGGACTGCGACGTCGTCGTCGAGGTGGAGGACCGCCACGCGCCGTGGAACGCCGGGCGTTGGCGCCTGCGCTGCTCCGGCGGCGCCGGGAACGCCGGCCGCACCGACTCCCCCGCCGACCTCACGCTCGCCATCGACGTCCTGGGCGCCGGCTTCCTCGGTCACTCGATCGGGGCGCGGCTCCGCGCGGGCCTGGTGCGCGAGCACCGGCCCGGCGCGTACGGCGAGCTCGCGCGGGCGATGCGCACGCTGGTCGCACCCGAGCCCTCGATCGGCTTCTGAGCCCCCCGGCCGCGACAGGCGTCAGCGGCGCGCGACCCCGTCGCGCCGGGCCGCCGCCGCGACGGCCGACCGCACGGCGCCGGGCACCCGTGGGTCGAACGGCGACGGGATCACCAGGTCCTCGCGCACGTCGTCGCCGACGAGCTCGGCGAGCGCGGTGGCAGCGGCGACCTTCATCCCCTCGGTGATCGCCGTGGCGTGGACGTCGAAGGCGCCCCGGAAGATGCCGGGGAAGGCCAGCACGTTGTTGATCTGGTTGGGGAAGTCGGACCGGCCGGTGGCCACCACGCGGGCGTACCTGTGCGCCAGGTCCGGATGCACCTCGGGCGTGGGGTTCGCCAGGCCGAAGATGATCGCGTCGTCGGCCATCGAGGACACGATGTCCTCCGGCACCTGGCCACCCGAGACGCCGATGTAGACGTCGGCTCCCGCCATCACGTCCGCGAGGCTGCCGCTGCGACCGAACCGGTCGGCGGTGTCGCGGGCGAGCGCGGCCTTCACCGCGGTCAGGTCGGACCGCCCGGAGTGGAGCACGCCCTGCCGGTCGAGCACCACCACGTCCGCGACCCCGGCCTCGAGCAGGATGCGGGCGACCGCGACGCCGGCCGCGCCCGCGCCCTGCACCACCACGCGCGCGGTCGCGGGGTCGCGACCGGTCAGCCGGAGGGCGTTGGTGAGCGCGGCGAGCGCGACGACCGCGGTGCCGTGCTGGTCGTCGTGGAAGACGGGGATGTCGAGGCGCTCCTTGAGCCGCGCCTCGATCTCGAAGCAGCGCGGCGCCGAGATGTCCTCGAGGTTGATCCCGCCGAAGCTCGGCGCGAGCCGGGCGACGGTCTCGATGATCTCGTCGACGTCCGTGGTGTCCAGGCAGATGGGCACCGCGTCCACACCGCCGAACTGCTTGAACAGCACCGCCTTGCCCTCCATCACCGGCATCGCCGCGGCGGGGCCGATGTCGCCGAGACCGAGCACCGCGGTCCCGTCGGTGACGATGGCGACCGTGTTGGGCACCCAGGTGTAGTGCTGCGTCATCGACGGGTCGGCGGCGATGGCCTCGCAGACACGGGCCACGCCGGGGGTGTACGCCAGCGAGAGCGCGTCGGGGCCGCGCAGCGCCACCGTCGAGACGGTCTCCATCTTGCCGCCGACGTGCAGGTCGAACACGGGGTCGCCCGCGTGCGGGTGAGGCGTGGCCATGCCGGGGATACTGGCACAGCTCAGCGGTCCCGGAGCCTGCGTCCCACACGTGGCGAGGGCCACACCCGCAGGCGTACGACGCCCAGCACGCGCTCCTCGGCGACGGGCCCCCGGTGGCGTGAGTCGACGCCCTCGTCGGGGTTGTCGCTCAGTAGCCACCACCCCGGGGCGCCGGACGCGGTGCGCCGTGGCTCGACGGCGCGCTTGACCGTCAGCGTCCCGTCGGCGAACCGGGCGACCACGAGGTCCCCGGGCCGCACCCGGGCACCGTGGCGCACCAGCAGCAGGTCGCCCTCCGACAGGGTCGGCAGCATCGATCGGCCCCGCACCCGCGCGGTGCCGAAGGGCGCCCCGGGACCCTCGTCCCCGGGGACGAGACCCCGCTCCCGACGCCGTCGCACGCGGAGTAGTGTCGCAGCTGCTGCACATCTTCCCGATCGAGAGGAATCCGATGCTTCGCCACCTGCTTGCCCCGACCGTCGAGGTCTCCGCCCACTGCGACCTTCCCTGCGGCGTCTACGACCCCGCCCAGGCGCGCATCGAGGCCGAGTCCATCAAGGCGATCATCGCCAAGGTCGCCGACAACGACGACCCGGACTTCCGCACCCGCGCGATCCTCATCAAGGAGCAGCGCTCCGAGCTCGTCAAGCACCACCTGTGGGTGCTGTGGACCGACTACTTCAAGCCCCCGCACTTCGAGAAGTACCCCCAGCTCCACACCCTGGTCAACGAGGCCACCAAGCTCGCCGGCGCGTCCGGCACCAAGGGCGAGCTCGACGCCGAGGTGGCCGACAAGCTCCTCGCCAAGATCGACGAGATCGCCGAGATCTTCTGGGAGACGAAGAAGGCCTGAACGCCTGGAAGGCCTTGACCCGCACCAGCGCTGATCCGACGCCGCCTCAGTCCGCCACGAGCTCGCACGTGGACTGAGTGCGGCGTCGAGCACGTTCTGGGTCCGGTCCTCGTCATACGGGGAGGAGTGGGCGTTGCGCAGCACACGGCGGCCACACGCTCGAACCGCCGCTCGCCGGATCAACCTGTGACGTTGCTCGCCCCACAGGCGGGGCCCGGGCAGCACGAGGCTCCCTCAAGTTGACCTCACGGACACGCGTTCGGATGGTGGCCGTCATGAAGAAGTTCGTCCCAGCGCTGGCGGTGGTCCTCGGCGTCACCGGCCTCGCGATCCCCCACCCTGCACACGCGGCTCCGTCCCGGACCACTGCTGTCGCCGACGCGTACGTCAACGTCCGCACGCAGAGCGTCCGTCATGCCGATGCGGTCACTCTCAAGGTCGACGGAACCGCCGGGCGCCGCAAGCAGGCCTTCTTGAAGTTCACCGTCCCGACGGTGCCTGCCGGTCAGGAGCTCAGCCGGGTGGCGTTGCGGCTGCGGCCGCTGACCTCGTCCAAGCAGGGCGTCCGTGTCCATCGCACGAGCCGCCGATGGTCCGAGGAGACGCTCACCTGGGGCAGCAAGCCCACTGGGCGGACCCTGCTGGGAGCGTCGGCCGCGGTGCAGTCCGGCGTGACCGAGGTCATCGAGCTCGACGCGTCCCGCATCGCGCCCGGGCGGGTGTTGTCTGTCCGGGTGGCGACCTCGGCGCAGTCGCCCGTGTCGTTCGCGTCCAGTGAGGCGCGCATCGTCGCCTACCGGCCCAGCCTGTCGGTGCGCCGCTCCTCCGCCACGACACCCAGCCCGACCCAGACGCCCACCTCGGCCGGTGTTCAGCCGACCGGTGTGGCGGGTGCGTGGAGCACCACGTTCCAGGACGAGTTCAACGGCACCAGCCTCGACACGAGCAAGTGGAAGCCGAACTGGTTCGACGAGGGCGGATCCATGAACAACGTGGGCACCTACGCCGACAACGTCACCGTCGCCAACGGTGAGGCGCGTCTGCAGCTGTCGTCCTCCACCCGGGGCGCCCTGATCCACACGGGCGGCGGCTACCGGGGCGACCCGAACCGCTACGGCTTGCCCGTGGGTGGCGTGGCGGAGGCTCGCATCTGGTTCCCTGGCAACGGGTCGTCGCTGTACAACTGGTCTGCATGGTGGGCCAACGACACCTACGACGGTGTTTCCGGTCAGCCGGTCAATGGTGAGCACGACATCGCCGAGATCCTCAGCAGCGGTGCACTGACCGTCAACTACCACAGCAGGTCGGGCGCACACAACCAGGGCTCGGTGCCGGGCTACTGGGGCGACGCGTTCCACACCTACACGCTGCACCGGAAGCCCGCGAGCGTCGACGTCTACTGGGACGGCCGGTTGGTCAAGTCGTACTCGACGGACGACAGCGGAGCTCCGATCGAGCTGATCCTGAACGTCGGATCAGGTCAGGGCACCACGGTCACCGGTCCTGCTGGGGCGATGCGCGTCGACTACGTGCGTGCGTGGGAACCCGCGCACTGACCGCACCCACGTGCGTCGTCCACGGCGGCCCAGGCGTGCGATCCACCTGAGGAGCGTCGCCGACAGCCCTACGGCCGGCCCGGTTCGCACGAGGTCCCCACGAGGCCAGCGGACCCGCGCGGGAAGCGGCGCGGCAGCGTCATGGTCGGCCCTTGCCCGCCCCAACTCGCGGACCTTCCGCAGGCCTCCGGTCGGAGCGCGGAAGGCACCGCTCAGACCTTCTTCCGAGCGGCTCGCCGCTGCGCTCCTCGGTCCCTCCACACCGGGCCCGGCCGCCACACTCGTGGCCGCCGGGCCCGGTGTCGCATGTCCTAGGGTGTGGCGAGCACACCAGCCTCGACGACGGGACAGGACGCAGATGGCAGACAACACGGGGGGCGCCCGCGCCGACGTCGAGCTCCGGCTCCCCGCCGAGGGTGCCTACGCGACGATCGTGCGCACGACCGCCGCGGGCCTGGCGGCACGGCTCGACTTCACGATCGACGACATCGAGGACCTGCGGATCGCCATCGGGGAGGCGAGCGCGCTGGCCATCGGTGAGGCGGACCCCGGGACGGACCTGGTGGCGTGCTTCTGGTTCGGTCGGGGGTCGATGACCATCGAGCTGGACGCCGAGGCCGTGGACGACCCACCACTCGATCCGGAGAGCTTCGCCTGGCAGGTGCTCGACACGATGGCGCAGGACGCGTCGGCAGGATCCGAGGGCGGCCGCTTCCGCGTCCGCTTCACGGTGACGTCGACGGTGGCTGCGGGAATGACAGGTGCCGAGCTCTGACATGAGCGACGTCACGGGGGACACGGGGGACCACCTGGCGGCGGAGGCCGCGCTGCACCGCGAGCTCGACGAGGACGTCGGGCACGTCGGCCTGGAGCAGGTCCGCACGCGCAGCGCCGAGCTGTTCGAGCTCCTGCGCGGCGACAGCGGCGTGGTGGAGCAGGCGAGGGCGCGCGACGACCTGGTCCACCTGCACCTGTCGCTCGTCGAGCACTGCGCGCGGCGCTTCCGCAACCGCGGCGAGCCGTTCGAGGACCTCGTGCAGGTCGGCACGATCGGGCTGATCAAGGCCATCGACCGCTTCGAGACCGACCGCGGCGTCGAGTTCTCGACGTACGCGACCCCGACGGTGATCGGCGAGATCAAACGGCACTTCCGCGACAAGGGCTGGGCCATCCGCGTGCCGCGTCGGCTCCAGGAGCTGCGGATGCAGATCGGCGCGGCGACCGGGGAGCTGACGCAGAAGCTGGGCCGCTCCCCCACCCCGCGAGAGCTGGCCGAGGTCATCGGCTGCACGGTGGAGGAGATCATGGAGGGGATCGAGTCCTCCCACGCCTACGCCACGCTGTCGCTGGACGCCTCCGACGACGACGACGACGGTCCGCCGGCCATGCTCGCCACCCTCGGCGTGGAGGACGCCAACATCGAGCACGTGGAGGTCCGCGAGTCGATCAAGCCGCTGCTCGAGGGCCTCGGTGACCGCGAGAAGCGGATCCTGCTGCTGCGCTTCTTCAAGAACATGACCCAGTCGCAGATCGCGGAGGAGATCGGCGTGTCACAGATGCACGTCTCGCGCCTGCTCACGCGCACCCTCGCACAGCTGCGGGCCTCGCTCGAGCAGGACTGAGCCCCTCACGCGGGACGCGCGTCCTCCTCGAGCACCCGGGTGGTCGCCGGATGCAGCAGCCCCGCGATGACGAGGAGCGCCGCCAGCGCGAGCGCCACCGGGAGCAGGACGCTCCAGACGTCGCGGAAGTTCCAGGCCAGCCCGAGCTGGATGAGCTGCACCATCACGACCGGCCCGCGGGCCCAGCGTCGCGCCTTCCACAGCGACCAGGCGCACCAGGCGAGCCCACCGGCGGCGGCGAGGAAGAAGATCGACGTCGTCACCCCCATGGTGAGCCGGGCCGCGCGGAGGTTGGCCACCTCCAGGACACCGAGCACGAGCAGCCCGAACGCCTCGAGCGCGGCGAGCGAGGCGGCGACCACGAGCGGAGGCGGCGCGACGGGGTCGGGATCCCGGGGATCGGCCGAAGGAGTGACGGGCACCGGACAACAGTAGTTGTGACCGACGCGACCTGCGTGTGGGGTTGTGTGAACGTTCAAGTCTTGCCAGTCTGGACGCTGCGCCTCGTAGCGCCCGGGCTCCGCTGAATGTCCGAAAACAGCACCTGCCTGTGAACTTGGAAAGAGGGATTCCCCCACTCATGGATTGGCGCAGCCGCTCCGCATGCCTCGACGAGGACCCTGAGCTGTTCTTCCCAATCGGCAACACCGGACCCGCGATCCTCCAGATCGAGGAGGCCAAGCAGGTGTGCCGACGCTGCGAGGTGCGCGAGCAGTGCCTTGCCTGGGCCCTCGAGGCCGGGCAGGACCACGGAGTCTGGGGCGGTCTCAGCGAGGACGAGCGCCGGGCGCTCAAGCGGCGCAACGCGCGCGCCCGGATCCGCACCGCCTGACCGCGGCGCGGTGACGCGCTAGTCGACGGGCAGGTCCGCCTGCACCCGGGTGCCCCGGCTCCCGGGACCGATCTCGAGCACGCCGCCCAGCTCGGACTCGACGAGCGTGCGCACGATCGACAGGCCCAGCTGGGTCGATCCGTCGAGGTCGAAGCCCTCGGGCAGGCCGCGGCCGTCGTCCTCGACGACCACGTGCAGCCGGCCGACGATGCGTCGCGCGGTCACCACCACCCGGCCCTCCTCCCGGCCCTCCCCCCGGTCGGGGAGGTCGGCGTAGCCGTGCTCGACGGCGTTCTGGAGCAGCTCGGTGAGCACCATCGCCAGCGGGGTGGCGGCCTCCGACGCCAGCTTGCCGAAGGATCCCTTGCGGACCACCCGCACCGGCACCTCCACGCCGCTCACGTCGACGACCATGGAGCCGAGCCGGTCGGCGATGTCGTCGAAGTCGACGGTCTCCTCCACCGCGTGGCTCAGCGTCTCGTGGACGATCGCGATGGAGCCCACGCGGCGCACGGCCTCCTCGAGCGCCGCCTTGGCGTCCTCGGCGCGGGTGCGCCGGGCCTGCAGGCGCAGCAGGGCCGCGACGGTCTGCAGGTTGTTCTTCACGCGGTGGTGGATCTCGCGGATCGTGACGTCCTTGGTGACCAGCTCCCGGTCGCGGCTGCGCAGCTCGGTGACGTCGCGCACCAGCAGGAGCGCACCGCTGCGCTCCCCCTGCGGGCGCAGCGGGATGCTGCGGACGATCAACGTGACCTCGTCGGTGCCGACCTCGGTCGCGCGGCCGTCACGGCCGCCGAGGACGGCGCTGAGCGTCTCCTCGTCGGGGCGCATCCGGACCGGCACGAGCTCGCGGGTGAGGTCGGTGAGGACGAGCCCCGCGAGGTCGCCCTGCAGGCCGAGCCTCCGGTAGGCCGAGAGCCCGTTGGGGCTGGCGTAGACGACCCGCCCGGCGGGGTCCAGCCGCACGAAGCCGTCCCCGACCCGCGGCGAGTCGGCGTGGTCGCTGCGCTGGCCCGGGAGGGGGAAGTGGCCCGCGGCGATCATCTGCGTGAGGTCGGCCGCGGTCTGGAGGTAGCTGAGCTCCAGGCGGCTCGGGGTGCGTACGCCGAGCAGGTTGGTGTTGCGCGCGATGCAGGCGACCAGGCGCCCGGCGCGGCGCACCGGGATCACCTCGACCCGCACGGGCACGTCGTCGCGCCACTCCGGGTCGCCCTCCCGCACCAGGCGCCCGGTCGTGAAGGCCTCGTCGAGCATGCGGCGGCGACCGGTGGGGATGAACGTCCCCAGGACGTCGTCGACGAGCGCGGTGGGGCCCGTCGTGGGTCGCATCTGCCCACCGGCCCAGTAGCCGCGGCCCTCGCGGTCGGGCAGCCACAGCACGAGGTCGGCGAAGGAGAGGTCCGCGAGGATCTGCCAGTCCGCCATGAGCAGCTGCAGCCACGAGACGTCGTCCTCGACGAGGTCGGTGTGGGCTCGCACGAGCTCGTGGAGGGAGGGCACCCGGCAAGCCTAGGTGCACCGCAGCCCCGGACTAGGGCAGTGTGGGAGGCGGCTGGCAGGATGGGGCTCATGTCGCTCGGGTACTGGAGCCACGTGCAGGCCGCCGGGTTCGAGGTCCCCTCGGACCGCCCGCTCGACGACCTCACGGCCGAGCTCACCGCGATGCTCGGGTCCACCGAGCCCGAGGTCCGCGACGGCACGGCCTACCCCGCGCTGGCCACCTGGATCGGCCGCGGCGTCTACGACGACCTGCTGGCCGGGCTGGGCGACGGCATGGTGGCCGGACTGTCCGTCGGGCTCGGCGACACCGGCGCCGACACCGTCTTCCGGCGCAGCTTCAGCGCGCTGATCCTCGCCGAGTGCCTGCACCGCAACAACGAGCAGCACCTGCTGCCCGGCGCGAAGGTCCTCGACTGGGGCGACCGCATCGCGGTGTGGTTCCTCACCGAGGCCGACACCCGGGGCTTCGTCCCGGGCAAGGGCTGGGCGCACGCGGTCGCGCACGGCGCCGACGCCATCGGCGCGCTCGGCGAGTCCCCGCACCTGGCCGGGCCGGAGCACGCCGCGCTCCTCGACGTGCTGGCCGAGCGGCTGGTCCGGCAGTCCGCCGAGGCGCCCCTCGCGGCGGGAGAGCCCGACCGGATCGCCGCCGCCGCGATGCGGATCCTGCGCCGCAACACGCTCGGCACCGACGTCCTCGAGCCCTGGATCCTGCGTCTCGGCGCCGCCGGCAACCCCGTCGGCGGGCCGGTCGACCACGACCCCTTCGCCGCGACGGCGGCCGCGCAGGCGTTCCTCCGGGCACTCTTCGTCCAGCTCTCCCTCGCGCCCGACGCGCCGGCGGTGCGGCCCGACCTGCTGCTCGTCCTGATCGAGGCGCTGCGGACGACCAACGCCCCCTACCTGCGGGTAGCAACCGGCTAACCTCGGTCCATGACCGAAGAGATCACCGGGCACAGCGGCGAGCTGGCCGTGCACGTGGCCCGCGCCCACGGCGTGGAGACGATGTTCACCCTGTCGGGCGCCCACGTCTTCCCGATGTACGACGGCGCCGTCCGGACGCAGAAGGAGGGGCAGGGCCCGCCGATGCGCCTGCTCGACGTGCGCCACGAGCAGACCGCCGCCTTCGCCGCCGAGGCCACCGGCAAGCTGACCCGGGTGCCCGGTCTCGCGGTGCTGACCGCCGGGCCGGGCGTCACCAACGGCATCAGCGCGATCGCGCAGGCCCAGTTCGCCGGGTCGCCGATGGTCGTCGTGGGCGGCCGCGCGCCGCAGAACCGCTGGGGCACCGGGTCGCTCCAGGAGCTCGACCAGCCGCCGATCATCGCCCCGGTCGCGAAGGCGGCGCGGACGTTGATGACCGCCGGCGACGTCGCCGCGGGGATGGATGAGGCCTTCACCCTGGCCCGCTCGAGCCACCGCGGACCGGTCTTCGTCGACGTACCGATGGACGAGTTCTTCAGCTCCGCCTCGGGCACCGTCGGCACCGGCGAAGGGGTCCGCATCGAGCCCGACCCGGACGCCGTGGCGGCCGTCGCCCGGCTGCTCGCGCAGGCGAAGCGCCCGGTCCTCGTCCTCGGCACCGACGTGTGGGCCGACCACGCGGAGGCGGCCGCGCTGCGCTTCGTGGAGGACCTCGGCATCCCGACGCTGACCAACGGCATGGGCCGCGGGGTCGTGCCCGGCGGGCACCGCTCGCTGGTCACCAAAGCGCGGGGCGCCGCGCTGTCCGGCGCCGACCTCGTGGTCGTGGTGGGCACGCCGCTGGACTTCCGTCTCGGCTACGGCCTCTTCGGCGGGCCCGACAAGAATCCCGACGGGGCCTTCGCCAAGGTGGTGCACATCGCCGACTCCCCCGCCCAGGTCTCCGGGCACGCCGAGCTCGCGGCGTCGGTCGCCGGTGACCTCACCACCGTCCTCGACGGCCTCCAGGCCGCGATCGAGCGCGGCGACAAGCCCGACTGGCAGGCGTGGGCCGACCAGCTGGCCGACCAGGTCCGGGCGGCTGCGGCCCGCGACGCCGAGCTCCTCACGGCCGAGGCCGACCCCATCCACCCGGCCCGGATCTACGGTGAGCTCGTGCCGCGGCTCGAGCAGGACTCGGTGGTGATCGGCGACGGCGGCGACTTCGTGTCCTTCGCCGGCAAGTACGTCGAGCCGCAACGGCCCGGCGGCTGGCTCGACCCGGGTCCCTACGGCTGCCTCGGTGCCGGCCTGGGCGCGGCCATCGCGGCCCGCCTCGCCCGGCCGAGCGCCCAGGTGACGCTGCTGCTCGGCGACGGCGCCGCCGGCTTCTCCCTCATGGACGTCGACACCCTGGTGCGCCACGACCTGCCGGTCGTCATGGTGATGGGCAACAACTCCGCCTGGGGCCTGGAGAAGGGCCCGATGCAGATGCTCTACGGCTACGACGTCGTCGCCGACCTCGCCCAGCGCACGCCCTACGACGAGGTCGTCAAGGCACTCGGCGGCGCCGGCGAGACGGTCACCGACCCGAGGCAGATCGGCCCGGCGCTCGACCGCGCGTACGCAGCGGGGGTGCCCTACCTCGTCAACGTGATCACCGACGTCGAGGCGGCCTACCCCCGCAACACCTTCGGCATCTGAGCGGCACCGCCATGGAGCTGCGCCGCATCCGACCCGAGGAGCACTCGGCGGCCGGCGAGGTGTGCGTGGCGGCGTACGACCCGCTGCTCGGCGGCGCCGAGGACGACTACCGGAGGCGGCTGCGCGACGTGGCCGCGCGCGACGCGCAGGCCGAGGTGTGGGTGGCCGTCGAGCAGCGGCGGCTGCTCGGCGTCGTGACGTACTGCCCGCCGGGATCGCCGTGGCGCGAGATCGGCCGTGACGACGAGGGCGAGTTCCGGATGCTCGCGGTCGACCCGGCAGCCCGGGGCCGCGGGGCGGGCACCGCCCTCGCGCGGCTGTGCGAGGACCGCGCCCGTGAGCACGGTGCCACCGGGATGGTCCTGTCGTCGCTCGCGACGATGTCGTCGGCGCACCGGGTCTACGCCCGGCTCGGCTACGGGCGCGACCCGGACCGCGACTGGTCGCCGGTGCCCGGCGTCGACCTGCTCGCCTTCAGCAAGTCGTTCTGAGCCTCAGCACCGGCGCATCGTCGACGGGTCCGTCGGGTCGTCGAAGCACACGACGGCGCCGGGCAGCGCGGCCATCTCGGAGCGAGACACCGTCTGCCAGAACCAGAGCCGCCAGCTGTCGTCCTCGGCGGCGACGGCGGTGACGAGGGTGCCGTCGGGGGTCAGCCAGGTCCGGTGCGACCCGTCGTCGGTGAGGTCCACCTCGCCGACGGGGTCGAGCGCGCGGAGCCGTCCACCGTCCTGGCGGAGGACCTGGACGTAGCCGGGGTCGGAGGACGAGGCGATGACCACCGAGGCGCCGTCCGCGAAGACCCCCACCGGCTGCGTCGTGAAGACCCGTGGATCGGCCACGTCGAGAGCGTGGTCGATCGTGCGGCCGTCCGCGCCCTCGACGACCAGGCTCGGGTCGGCGACCGCCTCCAGCCGCGCGGTGAAGGCATACCCGTCGTCGAAGGTGGCTGACTCCCCGAGCCCGATGCTCTCCTCAGCGACGTCGGCCACGTCGGGGAGGTCGTCGGCGGCCCCGTCCTCGCACGGGGTCCTCGCGTCGTCCATGACGTCGTGCCGGAGGCACCCCGCGTCCACGTGCTCGAGCCGCCCGTCCTCGGTGAGGCGCCACGTCCAGGCATCGCGCACGGTGACGAGCGGCCTCACGATCGTCATGTTGCCCCTGGCGTAGGCGTTCACCGACCGGCTCGACCAGAGCTCGCCGTCCTCGACCCAGAAGTCCTGCTGGTGCACCATCTCGTAGTGCTCGGTCTTCGTGCCCGGGACCGGGATGTCGCCGCTGAGGAGTAGCTCCGGCTCCTCGGCGACCGCCTCCACCAGCAGGCCGTCACGCAGGTCGAACACCACCGGGTGGCCCCCGCCGGCCGGTCCCGCGGCGGGGTCGTCGTACCGGAGCACCAGCTCCTGGTCGCCGTCGCCGTCCGCGTCGACGGGCGGCAGCGCGGTCGTCCCAATCGTGGTCCCGAGCTCGGCGATGCCGTAGGCCTCCTCGCCGGTGCTGCTGAGGGTCGTCTCCAGGCGCGTCCGTCCGTCGAAGTCCTCCGTGGGCTCGCCGAGGAAGTCGACGACCTCGTCGGTGCCGTCGCCGTCGAGGTCCAGCCGGGCGGGCGTCGAGACGTCGTCGGCCTCCCAGTCGCGCCCCACGTCGTCGGGGAGCACGACGGGCGGCTCGTCGGGCCTGGGCGCGACGTCGTCGGAGCGCGGGTCGCGGCCCAGGCCCTGCAGGACCACGCCGAGGACGAGGAGCACCGCCGCGGCGGTGGCGAGCAGCACCCACGGCGACCAGCGCGGTCGCAGCGGGGCCGCCGGCGCGAGCGGCGCGAGGTCCTCGGGACGTACCAGGTCGGCACGGGCGGTCAGCGCGGCACGCAGCCGCTGCTCGAGGTCGACCGTGTCGGGCGTGGTGCTCATCGCTGCTCCGTCCCCTCGCTCCGCGGCCCGGTGGACCGCATGCTCTTCTCCAGCGCCACCAGCGCGCGGCTGGCGGTGGACTTCACGGTGCCGCGACTGACGTCCAGGGTCTCGGCGATCTCCGCCTCGGAGAGGTCGGACCAGTAGCGCAGCACCAGGACCTCCCGCTGGCGCGGTGCGAGCCGGTGCAGCGCCTCGATGACCTCCCGGTGCTCCTCCGCCAGCACCGCGCTGTCCTCGGGCGAGGGCGCGGCGACGTCGTGGGGAGGTGAGTACGCCCGCGCGGTCCGCCGCCGACGCAGCGCCGACCGCGCGGTGTTGACCACCGAGATCCGCAGGTAGGCCAGCGCCTTCGACGGGTCCCGCACCGCCTCCGGCCGCCGGGCGAGGGCGGCGAACGCGTCCTGCACGACGTCCTCCGCCGAGGCGAAGTCGTCGACGAGGAGCACCGCCAGCCGGACCAGGGCGAGCCGGTGGGCAGCGTAGAGCTCAGTGATGTCCACTGAAGGCTCCATCCCGAGGGACCTCGTGCTCATGTCTGGTAGACGTGTCGTCGTCCCTCAGGTTGCCCCACCGACCCCACCATCTCCGGGAGGCCCTCCGTGCCCCAGCTCCAGCCCGCGAGGCTGACCTACCACGTGACCGACGAGGACACCGCCGCGTCGCTCGGCAGCGGCTCCCTCCCGGTGCTCGGCACGCCCCGGCTGCTCGCGTGGCTCGAGGCCGCGACCTGCGCCTGCCTCGCGCCGGTGCTCCCGGCAGGCTCGACGAGCGTGGGCACGCGGGTGCAGGTGGAGCACCTCGCCGCCAGCCCCGTCGGCGCCGAGGTGGAGGTCAGCGCGTCGAGCGCGTACGAGGACGGCCGGCTGCACCGGTTCACCGTGAGCGCGCGGGACACCTCCTCGGGCAAGGTCCTGGCGGCCGGCGAGGTGACCCGGGTCGTGGTGGACGCGGAGCGGTTCCTCTCGCGGTTGTGAGCCGGTCGCGGGCCGGCCCCGGACATGCAAAAGTCCCCGCCGCGGCGGGGACTTCTACGGTGCTGACGTCGTGTGACGCTCAGGCGTTGGGGCGCTTGCCGTGGTTCGCGCCCTTCTTCTTGCGAGCGCGGCGCTTGCGTCCGGTCTTGCCCATGGTGGTCCTCCTGGAATCGGTGCTCGGAGCAGTGTCTCAAATCCGCCACGGCGCAGCGAATCGGGTCGGCGCGACCGGCTCAGGCGCCACCCTCGGTGATCTGGACCGTGACCTCGCGCAGCCGCAGGCGCACGCGGTCGCGCAGGGACTCCGGCGCCGACTCCGAGCAGGAGCGGGCGACGAGCTGCTTGACCGCTCGCTGCAGGTCGTAGCGCTCGAGGCACGGGCCGCACTCGCGCAGGTGCATCTCGACGACGGCACAGTCGGCCTGGTCGAGCTCGTTGTCGATGAGGTAAACGATGCGCTCGATGTAGTCGACGCACTCGTCGTTGCCGTGCTCGTCCGTGCTCACGACCCGCTCCCCTCGTTGGTGCCCGGAACGGTGCTGGCGGGCAGCAGGTCGTTGGCGCGGACGTAGTCGGCCAGCATGTCGCGGAGCTGGCGGCGACCGCGGTGCAGGCGTGACATCACGGTGCCGATGGGAGTGTCCATGATCTCGGCGATCTCCTTGTAGGGGAATCCCTCCACGTCGGCGAGGTAGACGGCGAGGCGGAACTCCTCGGGCAGCCGCTGCAGCGCCTCCTTGACCTCGGAGTCAGGCAGGTGCTCCAGCGCCTCCATCTCTGCGGACCGCAATCCGGTCGAGGAGTGCGACTCCGCGCGGGCGAGCTGCCAGTCCTCGACGTCCTCGGACATCGACTGCTGCGGCTGGCGCTGCTTCTTGCGGTAGGAGTTGATGTAGGTGTTGGTGAGGATCCGGTAGAGCCAGGCCTTGAGGTTCGTGCCGGGCCTGAACTGGTGGAAGGCGCTGTAGGCCTTGGCGAACGTCTCCTGCACCAGGTCCTCGGCGTCGGCGGGGTTGCGCGTCATCCGCATCGCCGCTCCGTAGAGCTGGTCGAGGTAGGGCAGCGCGTCGCGCTCGAAGCGCGCCGAGCGGTCGCCGGAGCTCTCGTCGTCCACCGCGACTGCAGCGGCGTCGTCCGGCGGGGACATCTCGTCCTTCAGCGATTCAGTCATCGCCTCCCACAGTACCTCTGCGGGTCGTTCGAGGGTCAGTGCGTTCACACCGGCCCCAACACCTCACCCGGCCGAGGGATTCCCGACGACCTCGCGCACCAGCCACTCCAGCGTCGACTCCACGACGATGCCCATCGCCTCGTCCTGGCTGACCTCCCCGCGGGCGGGGACCTTGAGGCCGTGGTCGCCGCCCGGGACCACCACGAGGTCGAGGCCGTCCTGGTCGCCCGGGAACTCCTCCGGGCGGCCCATCGGGTCGCGCTCGCCCTGCACGACGAGCGTCGGGAGCCCGACCCCGCGCAGCTCCGGCAGCCGCGTCGGCTCCGTCCTCCCCGGCTGGTGCAGCGGGAAGGACAGCGCCAGGCACCCCGAGGCCCCCAGCGAGCGGGCCGTGCGCGCGGCGGAGCGGGCACCGGCCGAGCGGCCCCCGACCACGAGCGGCGTACGCACCCGCATCGCGTCAGCGGCGCACGTCAGCGCCGCGTCGAGGGTCGCCGGCGCGGTCGCGATCCTGCGACCGGCCACCCTCCACGGCTGCTCGAAGAGCACCACCGACACGCCCTGCGCGGGCAGCGCGTCGGCCAACGCCCACAGGTCGCGCGCCTCCACGCCGCCGCCCGCGCCGTGGCTGAGCAGCAACGTCGCCATCGGGCTGCTGGCGCGGCGCGTGTGCAGGCGACCCTCGCCGTGGGGCGTCGCGACGGAGCGCACGGTCGCCTTCTTCACCGGGCCGCCTCGACGGGCTCGACCGGCAGCGGCTCGACGAGCTCGGGCCCGTTGTTGCGCACGTTGCTCACCAGCCTCGCCACCGGGTAGGCCTCCAGCCGTCCGGGCGCGGCCGGCACCAGCAGGGAGGTGTCGCCGGGGACGCTGGGATCGAGCCACTGCTGCCAGCGCTCGCGCTCGACCATGAGCGGCATCCGGTCGTGGATGTGGCCGAGCGAGTCCTCGGCCTGGGTCGTGAGCACGGTGCAGGTCCACCGGAAGCGGTCCGGATCGTCCTCGGCCCTCGTCGGGTCGCGCCAGATCTCGTAGAGCCCCGCCATGGCGAGGACCCCTCCGTCCCTGGGGCGGATGAAGAAGGGCTGCTTGACCGGCTTGCCCTTCGCGTCGGTCTGCGAGGTGGGGTACCACTCGAAGTAGCCGTCGGCCGGCAGCAGGGCGCGACGGGTGGCGAACGCCTTGCGGAAGGCCGGCTTCTCCGCCACGGTCTCCATCCGGGCGTTGATCATCCGGTTGCCGATCGAGGGGTCCTTCGCCCACGACGGCACCAGCCCCCACCTGAGCACGCGGAGCTGGCGCTGCGGCGCGGCGTCCCGGGCGGCCGGCTCACGCGACGCGGGCCGCTCGACCACCGCGTAGACCTCCTTGGTCGGCGCGACGTTGTAGTCCGCGGCCAGCGGCTCGGCGATCCGGCTCTCGACCACCTCGAACTCCTCGACCAGGTCGTCGGGCTGCCGGGAGGAGGCGTAGCGACCACACATGCCTCGACCCTAACCGCGGCGCGGCGCGGCGTCAGCCGCGCGCCAGCTCGTCGAGGAGCATGCCGGCACCGGCGTCGGTGCCGGGCAGCCCCTCGATCCACACCCGGACGAACCCCGTCGGCTCGGCGCCCTCGAGGAGCGTGCGCAACAGCTGCACGCGCCTGCCCAACCGGTCGTCGCGCCGGGTGAGGATCCCGACCCGGTGCAGGCCCAGACGCGCGACGGTCTCGTCCCGCACGAACGCGGTGCGCGCCAGCTCCCCGGCCCGGGCCAGCCGCATCGCGCGGGTGAAGTGGTCGTCGGGCTCCTCGGAGGGGTCGTCACCGAACGGCATCGCGGCCACCACCAGCGCACACGTCGCGGCGCCGCCCTCCACGTCCGCGTTAAGCCGGTAGAGCTCGGTGAGCCGGCTGCGCAGGTGCGCCTGGCTGGAGAGCCCGGTGAGCGGGTCCTCGCAGGACAGCTGGTGCAGGTAGCCGAGCGTGGTCTCGCTCCAGGCGGTCAGCAGCGCGGCCACGGCGTCGTACGACGGATCCGTGCGGCGCACGCGCCGGGTGGTGGCGCGCAGGCCCTCCATCGCCTCGCCCACCGAGGCCCCGTCGCGCGCGAGCTCCTCACCGGCGACCGCGCAGGCCTCCAGCACGCCGGTGCCTGAGGCGAGCGCCTCCCCCAGGGCCTCGAACCGGTGCGACAACCCCGACCGCCCGGTGGACCCACCAGCGCTCGCCCCAGGACCGGGTGCCGCGAACCGACGCCCACGTGTGGCGAAGATCTTCACGGCGTACCCCCATGCTGGTGCGTGCTCGACGATGAGACGGACGTCGCGCGCGGTCATGACGCGGACCAGACCGGAAATCTCCGAATCCACCTTCTACTCCACCGACGGCGCCGCGGGGTCTACCCTCACGGAGACCGACGAACGCGTCGGGTCCTGCGTCCAGGAGCGTCGGCATGACCGTGGCCACCAGCCTCGAGCCGCGCGGGGATGCCGAGCTCATCTCGGCCGTCCGCGGCGGGGAGGTCGACGCCTTCGGCACGCTCTACGAGCGGCACGTGGAGGCGGCCCGGCGGCTGGCCCGCCAGCTCGTCGCGGCCGGCGACGCCGAGGACCTGGTGTCGGACGCCTTCATCAAGGTGCTGGGGGTGCTGCAGCGCGGCGGCGGCCCGGACGTCGCGTTCCGGGCCTACGTGCTGACCGCGGTCCGGCGCCTCCAGGTGGACCGCTTCCGGGCCGCGTCCCGCCTGCACACCACCGACGACATGGAGCCCTTCGACCCCGGCGTGCCCTTCCGCGACACGGCCGTCGAGGGCTTCGAGAGCGCCGCCGCGGCCCGGGCGTTCGCCTCCCTGCCCGAGCGCTGGCAGCTCGTGCTCTGGCACACCGAGGTCGAGGGCGAGAAGCCCGCGGACATCGCGCCGCTGCTGGGGATGAGCCCGAACTCCGTCTCCGCGCTGGCCTACCGGGCGCGCGAGGGCCTGCGCCAGGCCTTCCTCACCCAGCACGCGGCCGGGCTCGAGCAGGACACGTGCCGGTGGACCCATGCCCAGCTCGGGGCCTACGTCCGTGGCGCGACCTCACGGCGCGACGGCGCCAGGGTCGAGCAGCACCTCCAGGACTGCCGGACCTGCATGGCGATCTACCTGGAGCTGAGCGAGGTCAACTCCGGGCTGGGGGCACTCCTGGCGCCGCTGCTCCTCGGCGGCGCCGCGACCGCGTACCTGGGGTCCGCCGCGGGAGGCCTCGCCGCGCCCGCCGGCCTCGGCGCGGCCGTGGGCCGCCTGCGCGACCTGGTCGTCGGCAACAGCGGCGCCGCCGCGGTCGCCGGGGTGGCGGCCTCCGTCGTGGTGGTCGGGGGCGCGGTGACGATCGGGCTGTTCCACGGCGACCGGAGCACCACCGAGCCGTCGGCCCTCGACCCCGTGCCGGGAAGCACCGCTCCGCACGAGTCCGGGTCTCCGCCCCTGCCGGCGACCACGGACCGGACGACCCCCGGTGGCGCGGTGCAGCAACGCGAGGACTCGGCGCCGCCGCCGGACGACCTCCTCGTCGTCCCCCCGCCGCTGGTGGCCGACCCGACGGGCAGCCCGGCGACCCCCGACTCCACCTCGGACCCGACCTCGGACCCGACCTCGGACCCGACCTCGGACCCCACCTCCGACCCCACCTCCGACCCCACCCCCGACCCCACCCCCGACCCCACCTCGGTGCCGACTCCCACGCTCGAGCCGACCCCACCACCTCCGCCGGTCCCGACCCCCACGCCCACGACGAACCCCACGACGGACCCCACGACGGACCCGACGACCGACCCGACGACCGACCCGACGACCGACCCGGACCCAGACCCGGACCCCGATCCGGACCCGGACCCGGCACGGGTGGACGTCTCGGTCACCGGCGCGGTGACGAGCTCGCGGCCGTTCCACACCGCGACGGTGCGGGTATCCGGCGTCCCCGAGGGCCGCACCGCGACCGTGCGGATCCGCTTCACGGGGTTCGGGGCCGTCGTCAGCGAGGACCGCAGGTGCGACCAGCGGGCCGGGGACCTCACCTGTGCGGTGCCCCCAGCGAGCACGACGCCGGTGGTGGTGACCGTGGTGTCGCCCCTCGGCGGCGCGCTCGAGGCCGCGCTCGACCCCGTCCCGGGCGACACCGACCCGGCGAACGACACCTGGCGCGCGGTCCTCGACTGACCACCCGACCGGCCACCCGACCGGCCACCCCCACAGCACCCGTGCGGACGGGGCGCCCCTCCCCCGGATCGTGTAGACAGAAGGCATGACGATCACCCGGTTGCTCGCCCGTCCGATGCTGGCCACGATCTTCGTCGCCGGCGGCATCAACGCCCTCCGCAACACCGAGGCGCACGCCGACAAGGCCAAGAAGGTGACCGACAAGGTCGTCCCGGCCGCCCGGCAGGCAGTGCCCGGGGCGCCGATCCCCACCGACCCCGTCACCCTCGTGCGGATCAACGCCGCCGCCCAGCTCCTGGCCGCCGGCGCGCTCGCGACCGGGCGGGCCCCGCGCCTCAGCGCCGCAGTCCTGGCCGCCTCGCTGGTGCCGACGACCCTTGCCGGGCACGCGTTCTGGGCCGAGACCGACCCGCAGGCCAAGGCCGCCCAGAAGCTGCAGTTCTACAAGAACACCTCCCTGCTCGGCGGCCTGCTGCTCGCGGCGGTGGACACCGAGGGCAGGCCCGGACTGGCCTGGCGTGCCCGCCGGGCCGCGTCGGACGTACGGCGCGAGGCCAGGCAGGTGGCGAAGGACGCCCGCCGGGAGGCCACGCTGGCCAAGGCCCAGCTCACCTGATCGGTAGGCTGCGCGGGTGAGTGAGCTCTGGCCCGCACCGCGCCCCCGCGACCGCGTGGACGCGGTCGTCTCGCTGCCCGGCAGCAAGTCGCTGACCAACCGGGCCCTGCTCCTCGCCGCGATCGCCGACGGTCCGAGCGTCGTACGCCGCCCGCTCCGCTCGCGCGACACCCTGCTCATGGCCGCCGCGCTCACCGCCCTCGGCACCGGCATCGACGACACCGGCGGCGAGGTCTCCCGGGAGGGTGCCGGCGACTGGGCCGTCTCCCCCGGCGCGTGGGACCGCGACGCCGACGTCGACTGCGGCCTGGCCGGCACCGTGATGCGCTTCGTGCCGCCCGTCGTGGGCCTCGCGCGAGGCACCGTGCGGTTCGACGGCGACGCGCACATGCGCCTGCGGCCCGTCGGCCAGATGCTCGCCGCCCTGACCGAGCTCGGCGTCCGCGTCGACGACGGAGGTCGCGGCGCGCTGCCGTTCGCCGTGCACGGGTCCGGGTCGGTCCTCGGCGGCACGGTGACGATCGACGCCAGCGCCTCGTCTCAGTTCGTGTCCGCCCTGCTGCTGGCGGGCGCGCGCTACGAGCGCGGCGTCGACGTGCGCCACGTCGGCAAGCCGGTGCCGTCGCTGCCCCACATCGAGATGACCGTGCAGATGCTGCGCAGCCACGGCGTCGAGGTGGACGACTCCGACGCCAACCGGTGGGCCGTCGCCCCGGGCCCGGTCCGGGCGGTGGACCACGTGATCGAGCCCGACCTGTCCAACGCCGCGCCGTTCCTGGCCCTCGGCGCCGCCACCGGCGGCCGGGTCACCGTCACCGGGTGGCCGGGGTCCACGACGCAGCCCGGCGACGAGCTGCGCACGATCCTGGCCCTGATGGGCTGCGAGGTCACCCTGTCCGACGGCGGCCTGACCGTGGTGGGCCCCGACCGGCTCGCGGGCGTCGACCTCGACCTGCACGACGTCGGCGAGCTGACCCCGGCCGTCGCCGTGCTGTGCGCGCTCGCCGAATCCCCCTCCCACCTGCGGGGCATCGCCCACATCCGCGGGCACGAGACCGACCGGATCACCGCGCTGGCCACCGAGCTGGGACGGCTGGGCGCCGACGTCACCGAGCGCGACGACGGGCTCGACATCCGGCCGGCTGCCCTGCACGGCGGCACCTTCCACACCTACGCCGACCACCGCATGGCCCACGCCGGGGTCATCCTCGGCCTGGCCGTCGACGACGTGCTGGTGGAGGACGTCGGCACCACAGCGAAGACCTTCCCCGACTTCGCAACGGCCTGGAGCCGCGCGGTGCACGGCACGCCGGCCGCGGCCGGGGCACCGGCCGGGACCGCCCTGTGACCGGTCGCTACTCCGAGCACGACCAGGAGCACTACGAGCGCCCGCGCCGCCGTACCCGCCCCCGCACCAAGGACCGTCCGACGTACGCCGACGCCGTCGACGGACGCGTGGTCACCGTCGACCGCGGCCGCTTCACGCTGCTGGTCGAGGGGCGGCGGGTGCTGGCGATGAAGTCCCGGCCGCTGGGCCGCAAGGGCGTCGTCGTCGGCGACCGCGTGCGCGTCGTGGGCGACACGAGCGGCGCCGACGGGTCGCTGGCCCGGATCGTGGAGGTCGTCGAGCGGAGCACGACCCTGCGTCGCACGGCCGACGACGACGACCCCGTCGAGCGGGTGATCGTCTCCAACGCCGACCAGCTCGTGGTCGTCACCGCGCTCGCCGACCCCGAGCCCCGACCCCGCCTCATCGACCGCGCGCTCGTCGCGGCCTACGACGCGGGCATGGCGCCGCTGCTGTGCCTGACGAAGGCCGACCTCGCCGACCCCGAGACGCTGCTGTCGACCTACCGCTCCCTCGGCGTCCCGTGGGTCGTCACCCAGCTGCGGGGCGAGGGCGCCGGCGACCTCACCGAGCTGCGGGAGCGGCTGCGCGGCCGGACCAGCGTGCTCGTCGGGCACAGCGGCGTCGGGAAGTCGACCCTGGTCAACGCCCTCGTGCCCGACGCCGGGCGCGAGGTGGGCATCGTCAACGCCGTGACCGGTCGCGGCCGGCACACCTCCACCAGCGCCTACCTCCTCGAGCTGCCCGACGGCGACGGCTGGATCATCGACACCCCCGGCATCCGGTCGTTCGGCCTGGCCCACGTCCGCCCCGAACGGCTCATCGAGGCCTTCCCGGACCTCGACGAGATGACCGAGGACTGCCCCCGCGGCTGCAGCCACGGGAGCGGCGAGCCCGAGTGCGGCCTCGACGACGCCGTCGAGGCCGGCCGGGCCGACCCCGACCGCGTCGAGTCGTTCCGCCGGCTGCTGTCCGCCCGCGAGGGCGCCAGCGACTGGTGATCAGCCCCAGACCGCCTCGGCGCCGGACTCACCGGCGAGGAAGACCGTGACCACCAGCGCGAGCGCCCCGACCACCAGCAGCGCCGCCGCCGGGATGCCGAGCCGGGTCTCCCGCGCGCCGCGCCCGGAGGCCAGTGCCGAGGCCCCTCCGAGCGCCCAGGCCGCGAAGCCGGCGACCAGCACGTAGCCCAGCGCCACGTTGCGCATCAGCTCGCCCGCCTCCTCGTGCTCCTCCACGATCGGCGCCAGCTCGGGCCGCGCGGACAGCAGGTCCTCCCCCGCCGCGACCGCCACGAGCGACGCCACGGCCGTGACGACGGCGAGCACGACGAGAGGCCAGCGCAGCAACCACCGCCACCTCGGGACGAACGCGTAGGCGAGCCCGGTCAGCGCCGACAGGGGCCCGAAGACGACGACGGCGTGGACGACGAGCGGGTGCAGCGGCACACCGTTGAGTTCCATGCGGGCAGGCTAGGGCGCGATGCTGGGAATAGCCTGTGAACATGCCCCTCACCGGCTCCACCGACCACACCGACGACCTGCGCCTGGCCCACGTGCTCGCCGACGACGCGGACTCGTTGACCCAGGCGCGCTTCAAGGCCCTCGACCTGCACGTGATGAGCAAGCCTGACCTCACGCCGGTGACCGACGCCGACAAGACCGTCGAGGAGGGCATCCGCCGCACGCTGTCCCGCGTCCGCTCGCGCGACGCCGTCGTCGGCGAGGAGCAGGGCTCGAGCGGGCACAGCCAGCGCCGCTGGATCGTCGACCCGATCGACGGCACGAAGAACTACGTGCGCGGCGTCCCGGTCTGGGCCACGCTGATCGCGCTCGCGGTGGACGACGAGGTGGTGCTCGGGGTCGTGTCGGCGCCGCAGCTGCAGCGCCGGTGGTGGGCGTCGGCGGGCAACGGCGCCTGGACGGGCCGCTCGCTGCTCAAGGCGACGCGGTGCGAGGTGTCCGACGTACGCCGCCTCGAGGACGCCTCGCTGAGCTACTCGTCGCTGTCGGGCTGGGACGAGCGCGGCCGGCTCGACGACTTCGTGTCGCTGACCCGGCGCTGCTGGCGCACCCGCGCCTACGGCGACTTCTGGTCGTACATGCTGCTGGCCGAGGGGGCCGTCGACCTCGTCGCGGAGCCCGAGCTGGCCGTCTACGACATGGCGGCGCTCGACGTCATCGTGCGGGAGGCGGGCGGCCGGTTCACCTCGCTCGACGGCACCGACGGGCCCTGGGGCGGCAACGCCCTCGCCTCCAACGGGCACCTGCACGACGCCGCGCTGTCCTTCCTCGGGGCGCTCGACGACGAGGCCGACCCCGACGTGCCGCGACGGGGACCCGGCTCGGTCAGCAGCCTGCGCGACCGGCAGGCCCCACCGGTCCTCGACTGAGCGCTGTCCCTCCCTGTCCCGCTTGGCTACGGTGACCCATCAGCAGTCTCCGTGCCGCACGAGAGGTAGGGACCATGAGGATCAAGGACGTCATCTCGGCCAAGGCCGACCAGGCCGTCGTCACCATCGCGCCGGACGCCACGGTGCGCGAGCTCGTCGCCCGGCTGGCCGAGCACAACGTCGGAGCGCTGGTGGTCAGCGAGGACGGTGAGCGCGTCTCGGGCATCGTGAGCGAGCGCGACGTCGTCCGCCGCCTCCACACCGACGAGGCCGTGCTCGACAGCGCCGTCGGCTCGATCATGACCGCCGACGTGCGCACCTGCGCGGGCGAGGACGCGCTGACCGACCTCATGCAGACGATGACCGAGCACCGCGTCCGGCACGTCCCGGTGGTGGCGGCCGGTCGGCTGACCGGCATCATCAGCATCGGTGACGTGGTCAAGAGCCGCATCGGCGAGCTCGAGTTCGAGCGCGACCAGCTCGACAGCTACGTCCACCGGACCTGACAGACCATCGATGGGAGCAGCAGTGAACGACAAGCCCGACGTCGACCCGCACATGGGCGAGGTGCCCGCCGACCTGGAGGTGACCGACCTCGTCGAGGGCGAGGGGGCCGAGGCCACGTCCGGCTCGACCGTCTCGGTCCACTACGTGGGCGTCGCCCACTCCACGGGCGAGGAGTTCGACGCGTCCTACAACCGCGGCACCCCGCTGCAGTTCCGCCTCGGCATCGGTCAGGTGATCTCCGGGTGGGACACCGGCGTGCAGGGCATGAGGGTCGGCGGCCGCCGGCGGCTCGTGATCCCGCCGCACCTCGGCTACGGCGACCGCGGCGCCGGTGGCGTCATCAAGCCCGGTGAGACGCTGATCTTCGTGGTGGACCTGCTCGAGGTCCGCTGATCCGCACCCCGGGGGCGGCGGTGCCGGTCGTCGCGGGCGGGCCTGCCGGCCACCGCCGCCTCACCAGGGGACGTCGACCTCGGCCTCGCCCGTGGCGACCCGGGCCGCCAGCCCGCCCAGCGTGACCACGTCACCGGGGACGAGCTGGCGGCCCCGGCGCGTCTCGACCTCGCCGTTGACCGTGACCGCGCCGTCGGCGATCACCGGCTTGGCCTCCGCGCCGCTCTCGACGAGGTTCGCGAGCTTGAGGAACTGGCCGAGCCGGATCGACTCGTCACGGATCGGGACGTCGACGGGTTCACTGCTCGGGGGCACATCTCTAGGGTAGGCGTCCGTGCGCACCTCACGCTGGTTCCGGTCCGCCGCCGCGCTCTGTTTGCTGCTGCCGGTGCTGGCCCTGGCCTCGCCGGCCGACGCCGAGCGCGCGCCCCGCGAGCGGGCGGGAAGGTCGGGGTGCTGGGCGCAGGCCGGGATCGAGACGTGCTTCACCTCCCCGCCCACGGTTCCGAACGACCCGACCGTGCTCGACCGCCCGAGCCGGCTCTTCGACACCGCCGGCCCCGGCGACACCATCCGTGTGGCGATGTTCCGCTGGGACATCGCCCCGCCGACCGACGCGCTGATCGCGGCGCAGCGGCGCGGCGCCGTCGTGCTGCTCGTCGGCGACGACGACCTGCGGCTCAACCGGCACGGACGACGGCTGCTGCGGGTGATCGAGGAGCAGGACCCCGCCCGCCGCAACGTCACCGTCTGCCGGGGGGCGTGCCTGCCGTGGCGCGCGCCCGGGCCGTACCCGGACAGCCAGGACGTCCAGCACCTGAAGTTCTACGTCACCGACATCGGCGGGGTGCAGTCGTTCGTCACCTCGTCCGCGAACCTCGAGGACCGGCAGTACCGCCAGTACAACTCGTTCCTCAAGATCGACGACCCCGCCCTGCACGGCTTCGGAGTGGCGTACTTCGACCGGCTCGCCGCCCAGAGCCTGCGCGTGGGGGGCGAGCGCTGGAACGACCGCCGCAAGGTGTGGAGGCGCGGTCCGCTGACCGCCGCCGTCTACCCCAACCGCAGCGACCTGCTGCTCGACACGTTGCGAGACGTCTCGTGCACGCGCGGGGCCCGCGACGTCTCGGCCATGTTCGCCGTCATCCAGCGCGCCGACGTGCGCGACCGGCTCGCCCGGCTGTCCAGGTCCGGGTGCCGGGTGCGCATCGTGACCTCCCGCGACACGGTCGAGAACTGGCTCCAGCAGGCGCTCCCCGCCGGGGACATCCCCGACGCCCGCGTCCGCACGGCGCTGACCCACGACAAGATGCTGGTGGTGCACGCGCGCTACCGCGGGAGGAAGACCCACCTCGTCGTCACCGGCACGTCGAACACCACCTGCGGCGGACTGCTCTACAACGACGAGGTGATGGTGCGCCTCGTGGGCAACCGCTGGCTGCACGACCAGTACCTCGCGCACTTCGACGACGCGTACGCCCACGCGAGGCAGAGCGCGACGCGCGTCATGCCGGTCATGAAGCCCTGCCGACGCTGAGGACGATGCCTGGTGTGGCGCCCGGTCACCCGGTCAGCAGGGTGACCGCGTGGATCAGCACGCCGACCAGTCCGCCGACGATCGTGCCGTTGATGCGGATGAACTGCAGGTCGCGGCCCACGTGCAGCTCGATGCGCCGTGCGGCCTCCTTGCCGTCCCAGCGCTCGATGGTCGAGGTGATCACCGTGGTGACCTCGGCGCCGTAGCGCTCGACCACGAAGACCGTCAGGTCGGCCGCTGCCCGGTCCAGCCGGTCGCGAAGGGCGGCGTCCTCGCGCAGCCGCTGCGAGAAGGCGTTGAGCTCGGCCAGCAGCCGCTGGCGCACCGCACCCTCGCGGTCCCGGATCGAGGTGAGCAGCGCGGCGCGCATCGCCTTCCACAGCGAGATGGCGGTGGTGACGACCTGGGGGTGGTCGAGCAGCCGGTTCTTCAGGGCCTCGGCTCGGTCGCGGGTCGGCTGGTCGTTGAGCAGGTCGTGCGCGAGCTGGCCCAGCATCGAGTCGAGGGCCTCGCGGGCGCGGTGACGAGGGTCGTCGCGGATGTCCTCCACCCACGCGAGCGCCTGCACGTGCAGCCGCGAGGTCACGGCCTCGTTCAGCCGCGGCGGGGCCCACCACGGCGCCCGCTCCTCCAGCACCTGCGAGAACGTCTCGGGGTTCTCCAGCAGCCAGCGGTGCATCTCGTCGAGCGCGAGGTCGACGAGGCCGTGGTGCAGGTCGTCGCGCAGCACCTCCATGAGCGTCGAGCCCAGCAGCGGCGCGATGGGCTCCTCGCGGAAGCGCGGCACCAGCGCCTGGGTGACCAGGTCGGCGACGTGCTCGTCGCGGACCTTGCCGAGCGCGATCGCGGCGACGTCCGAGGCCTCGTCGACCACCCGGCGGGCGTTGGCGGGGTCGGCCAGCCAGCCGCCCATCCGCGCGGAGATCCTCGCCGCGCGGACGCGGTCGCGGACGACCTCCTCCTGCAGGAAGTTCTCGCCCACGAACTCCTCGAGGCCCTTGCCCAGCTCGTCCTTGCGCTTCGGCACCAGCGCCGTGTGCGGGACGGGCAGCCCGAGCGGGTGCTTGAACAGCGCGGTCACCGCGAACCAGTCGGCGATCGCACCGACCATCGACGCCTCGGCGCCCGCGTTGACGAACCCCCAGAAGCCGTCGCGCCCCAGGGTGGCGACGTACACGCACGCCGCGAGCAGCAGCAGCCCGACCGCCACCGTGCGCATCCGGCGCAGACCCCGGCGGCGGGCCTCGTCGGCGCCGGGGTCGGGGGTGATGAGCGAGAGGGACGGCGTGCTCCCTGTGGTCGTGGCGGCCATGCGCGCCATCCTCTCCCAACCCGCACAAGCCCCGCGTGCCAGAATGCCGCGCATGCCTCGCACCGTCATCACCTTCGGCACGTTCGACGTGTTCCATGTCGGACACCTGCGGGTGCTCGAGCGCGCCGCCGAGCTGGGCGACCGGCTGGTCGTCGGCGTCTCCGCCGACGCGCTCAACGAGAGCAAGAAGGGCCGGGCCCCGATCTTCAGCCAGCGCGAGCGGCTCGCGATCGTGGGAGCGCTCAAGGTGGTCGACGAGGTGTTCGTCGAGGAGAGCCTGGAGCAGAAGCGGGACTACGTCCTCGAGCACGGCGCCGACGTCCTCGTGATGGGCGACGACTGGGCCGGCAGGTTCGACGAGCTGTCCGACGTGTGCGAGGTGGTCTACCTGCCGCGGACCCCGGCGATCTCTACCACCGCCATCATCGAGCACATCGCCGACCTGTAGTCGCTCGTCGGACGCCGCGGCGTCGCACGGCCGGGTTAGGGTCAGCCACGACACGACCGACACGAGGGGAACCATGCGCAGAATCGTCACCACCGCAGTGGCCATCGCACTGGTGGGCGGGACGGCTCTGGCCGCTCCGTCCGTCGCTGCCGACAACGACCGTCCGGCCCTGCGGGAGTCCCGGGGGCTCGACCCCGAGGCCCTCCTCGAGCGCTCGGCCGAGCCGGCGCTGCCCGCGCTGCCCTCGCTGGAGGAGCAGGTCGACCCGACCGCGTCCGAGACGCTCGCCACCGCGCGCCGCGTGCTCGCCGGCGACGCCCGTCCCACGGACCCCTCCGCCACGCTCGTGCTGCGCGACCTGTGGATGAAGAAGTCGGAGCTGCGCGGCACCGAGCGCCGCCGCGCCGACGCCCTCCTCGCCCGCCCGACCGACGGCGTCAGCGACCCCCAGGGGTTCGGCTACACCGTCGCGGAGGCACCGCCGGTCTGCAACACCCGCCTGTGCGTGCACTACGTCCCCACCGGCACCGACGCCCCGCCGTCGCCGGACTGGCCGGCGCAGAACCTCGCGACGATGGACTCCGTGTGGTCGACGATCGTCGACCAGATGGGCTACCGCGCTCCCGTGCGTGACGGCGCCAGGGGTGGCAGCTCGCTCTTCGACGTCTACCTCAAGGACCTCGGTGGCGACCTCTACGGCTTCTGCGCCGGCGAGCGCCGCGCGAAGAAGCGCACGGCCTCCGGCTACTGCGTGCTCGACAACGACTTCGCGGCCTCGCAGTTCCCCAACGGGACGCCCCTCGACAACCTGGTCGTCACCGCCGGGCACGAGTTCTTCCACGCCGTCCAGTACGCCTACGACTACGCCGAGGACCCGTGGATGCTGGAGTCCACGGCGACCTGGATGGAGGAGCGCATCGCCTCCCACGTCAACGACAACCGCCAGTACCTCCCGGTCAGCCAGATCTACGCCCCCCAGATCCCGCTCGACGCCTTCAGCCAGACCAACGGCTTCCAGTACGGCAACTGGGTGTTCTGGGAGTACCTCTCCTCGCGCTACGGCACGAGGATCGTCAACAAGGCGTGGAAGCAGGCGGGCACGCTCAAGGGCGACGGCAACAAGTACAGCCTCCAGGCGATCGACCGCGTGCTGCGCGGCAAGGGCGGGCTCCGGAAGAACTACGCCACGTACGCCGCCGGCAACCTGACGCCGGCCGCCAACTTCCCCGAGGGCGCCGGGTACGCCGGCGGCCGGATCTTCGCCGGCAAGGCGCTCAGCAAGCGGAAGCGGTCCAAGCGGTTCGCGACGCGCATCCACCACCTGGCCTCCGCGTCCTACCTCTACGTTCCCGGCACCGGCCTCGACGGCCGCAGGTGGAAGCTCGCGCTGCGGGTCAGCGGACCGGCCAAGCGCACGTCGCCGTCGGCCGTGGTCGTCGTCCACCGCGTCGACGGCAGGCGCCAGGTCAAGCTGGTCCGGCTCGGCCGCGGGGGCGACGGCGGCACCAAGGTCTCCTTCGACAACCGCTCCGTCGGTGCCGTCTCGGTCACCCTGGTCAACGGCTCGACGCGCTACCGGTGCGACCGCGACACCGTGCTGGCGTGCGGCGGCAAGCCGCTCGACGACCGGCTCCGCTTCGCCGTGAAGGGCCGCGTCACCAAGGGCTGAGCGCCCATGGTGCTCAGGCGCTGATCCGCAGCAGTGCGTGGAGGGCGGCGACGCACTCCCGCACCAGCTGCGACACCGGGACCGGGCGCTCGCCGGTCGGCACCGCCGACCAGGTGAGCGCCCGGTCCTCGGTGTAGGCCCACCACGCCCGGACGACCTCGCGCTGGCGCTCCGGGACCCCGAGCGCCGCCACCACGCGCTCGGTGCTGCCCTCGCGCACGGAGTCCACCACCTCGCTGACCCGCGGGTCGGCGACGCCGTGGCCGTGCACGAGCGCGAGGTAGAAGTCACGCCGCCGGTCGATCTGCTCGATCATCAGCCGGGTGACCGTCTCGACCTGCACCTCCCCGGGCGCGTCCGGGTCCGGCGCGGTGGTGCGCAGCATCCGGCGTCCCGCGGCGGCGATGCAGGCGAGGTAGAAGTCCGTCTTCGTCGGGAAGTAGTGAAAGAGCAGACCGCGGGAGATCCCCGCCTCGGTCGCGATGTCGTCCATCGAGAGGTCCTGGATGGGCTTCTCGACGATCTTGGCGAGCCCGATCCCCACGAGCTGCCGACGACGCTCCTGCGCGCTCAGGCGCCGGCGTACGGGATCGCGCTCGGCGGGGTCGGCCACGCTGTTGAGCATTGCTCAACAGTGTGCCAAGGTCAATCCATGGACTTCTCCCTCTCCCCCCGCGCAGCGGACCTCCGCGACCGCGTGCGCGCGTTCGTCGCCGACGAGGTCGAGCCCGTCGAGGCAGAGGTGCATCGTCGGACGACCGAGCTGCGCGAGTCCGGAGGGGACCACTGGACGCCCCACCCCGTCATCGCCGAGCTGCAGGCCAAGGCCCGTGCCCGGGGCCTGTGGAACCTGTTCCTGCCGGCCGAGCACGCCGGCCGCTACGCCGCCGACTTCGGGACCGACGGCGGCGAGGGCCTCTCCAACGTCGACTACGCGCCCGTGGCCGAGGCGATGGGCCGGTCGTTCCTCGCCCCCCTCGTCTTCAACTGCAACGCTCCCGACACCGGCAACATGGAGGTGCTGCTCCGGTACGGCACCGACGAGCAGCGCGAGCGCTGGCTCGAGCCGCTGCTGCGGGCGGAGATCCGCAGCGCCTTCTGCATGACCGAGCCGGAGGTCGCGTCCTCCGACGCCACCAACATGGCCGCCACCGCCCGCGTCGAGGGCGACGAGGTCGTCATCAACGGCCGCAAGTGGTGGTCCACCGGCGTCGGCAACCCGGACTGCGAGGTGCTGGTCTTCATGGGGCTCTCCGACCCCGACGCCGACCGGCACTCGCGGCACACCATGGTCCTGGTCCCCCGCGACACCCCCGGCGTGCGGGTCGAGCGGATGCTCACCACCATGGGCTACCACGACGAGCCGCTGGGCCACGGCGAGGTGTCGTTCGACGACGTGCGCGTCCCGCTCTCGAACGTCCTGCTCGGGCCGGGTCGCGCGTTCGAGATCGCACAGGGCCGGCTCGGCCCCGGTCGGGTCCACCACTGCATGCGGGCCGTCGGGCTCGCGGAGCGGGCGCTCGAGCTCGCGTGCGCGCGGGCCACCTCGCGCACCGCGTTCGGCAAGCCCATCGCCAACCTCGGCGGCAACCGGGAGCGCATCGCCGACGCGCGCATCGCGATCAATCGCTCCCGCCTGCTGGTCATGCACGCCGCGTGGCTGCTCGACCAGGGGATGAGCCGCGAGGCGTACTCGGCGGTCAGCGAGATCAAGGTCGAGGTCCCCAACATGGCCCTCGACGTCATCGACACCGCCATCCAGCTGCACGGCGGCGCCGGGATGTCCGACGACTTCCCCCTCGCCGCGGCCTGGGTCGGGGCCCGCACGCTGCGGCTGGCCGACGGACCCGACGAGGTGCACCGCAACGTCGTGGCCAAGATCGAGCTCGGGAAGTACGTCTCGTGAGCCGCCGCGTGCTCGTCACGGGCGCCGCCTCGGGCCTCGGTGCCGCGCTGGTCGCGGCGTTCCGCGCTCGTGGCGACGAGGTGCTCGCGACCGACCGGGTGGCCGCCGAGGGCATCGACCTCGTCCTCGACATCACCTCCGACGCCGACTGGGCCGCCGCGGTGGAGGCCGTCCGCGAGCGGTGGGGCGGCCTCGACGTCCTGGTCAACAACGCCGGCGTGGCCGGCGGCGGCCGCGTGGACCGCTGCACGCTCGAGGAGTGGCAGTGGATCACCGACGTCAACCTGTTCGGACTGGTCCGCGGGACGAGGGCGTTCGTGCCGGTGCTCAAGGAGCAGCGCTCCGGGCACCTGGTCAACGTCGCCTCGCTCGCCGGCCTCGTGCACCCGGGCGGGATGGGCTCCTACAACGCCACGAAGGCCGCGGTGGTGGCGTTCACGGAGACGTGCGGCCACGAGCTGGCGTCGTACGGCATCCGGGCGAGCGTGGTGTGCCCGTCCTACTTCCGCACCAACCTGATGGACTCGATGCGGGGCAGCGACGAGGCGGTCGGCCGGCTCGTCGCCGGGCTGGTCGAGCGCTCCGAGGTCACCGCCGACGACGTCGCGGCCGCGGTGCTCGCCGGCATCGACGCCGGGGAGGACGTGATCGTGCCCGACGAGGCGGCGCGCCAGGCGTACTTCCTCAAGTGGGCGGACCGACCGGCCTACGACGTGATCATGCGCGAGCAGGCGGCGAAGCTCCGGGCGGCCGGCTCGTGAGCGGGGTGCCGGGCGCCCGGGAGGTGCGGGAGGAGGACGCCTTCGACGTCGCCCGGGTCGCCGCGTGGATCCGCGACAACGCCGCCACGCCCGAGGGCCTGGACGGCGAGCCCGAGGTCCGGCAGTTCACCGGCGGCGCGTCCAACCTCACGTTCCTGCTGCGCTACCCCTCGGGACGCGACCTCGTCCTGCGCCGGGCGCCTCGCGGCACGAAGGCCCGCGGCGCGCACGACATGCACCGCGAGTACGTCATCCAGTCGGCCCTGGCGCCGGTCTTCGACTACGTCGCGCCGATGGTGGCCTTCTGCGACGACCCCGACGTGATCGGTGCCGACTTCTACGCGATGGACCGGGTTCCCGGCGTGATCCCGCGCAGCGAGTGGCCCGCCGAGGTGCCGCTGCCACCCGAGCAGGCGCGCGCCCTGTGCCTGGCCGCCGTCGACGTCCTGGCCGAGCTGCACGGCATCGATCCGCACGCGGCCGGGCTGGCCGACCTGGGCAAGGGGCTCGGCTACGTGCGCCGGCAGGTCGAGGGCTGGTCGACGCGCTACCGTGCCGCCCGCACCGACGACGTGCCCGACCTCGAGCCGGTCATGGCGTGGCTCGACGAGCACCAGCCCGACGACGTCGCGACCTGCGTCATCCACAACGACTTCAAGCTCGACAACCTGGTGCTCGACGCCGACGACGTGACCACCGTCGTCGGGGTCCTCGACTGGGAGATGGCCACCCTCGGCGACCCGCTCATGGACCTCGCCGGCTCGATGGCCTACTGGGTGCAGGCCGACGACCCGGAGGACGTCCAGATGATGCGCCGCGTGCCCACGCACCTCCCGGGGATGCTCACCCGCGACGAGTTCGTGGCGGCGTACGCCGAGCGGACCGGCCGGACGGTCACGCCCGACCAGTGGCGGTTCTACGAGGTGTTCGGGCTGTTCCGGATGGCCGTCATCGCCCAGCAGATCTACTACCGCTGGTTCCACGGGCAGACGACCAACGAGATGTACTCGCTCTTCGGGGCCGCCGTGCAGATCGTCGGCAGGCGCCTCGACGGGCTGACCCGGTCGTGAGCCGCATCCTGCTGGTGCGGCACGGACAGGCCTCGTTCGGGGCCGCCGACTACGACGACCTCTCCCCCACCGGGCACGAGCAGTCCCGCGTGCTCGGCGCCGCCCTCGCCGCGCGCGGCGTCCGCGCCGACATGGTCGTGGCCGGCGAGATGCGCCGCCACGGGCAGACCGCCGCCGACGTGCTGGAGGGGGCGGGGTGGGCGAGCGACGTCGAGGTGGACGCGGGCTGGAACGAGTTCGACCACCTCCAGGTGCTCAGCGTCCACGACTCGCCGTCCACGGTCGACGGCGAGTCGGAGAAGGCCGCCTTCCAGCGGTGGTTCGAGGAGGCGACGCTGCGGTGGACCTCCGGCGAGCACGACGACGCCTACGACGAGTCCTTCGCCGCCTTCACCGCGCGGGTCGCAGCGGCCATGGACCGGCTGGTCGCGGCGCTGCCGCCCCGCGGGACGGCGGTCGTGCTCAGCAGTGGCGGACCGGTGGCGTGGGTGGCGGCCGCCCTGCTGGCCGACTCGTCCCCCGCCCGCACCGACCTGTGGCTGAGGCTGAATCCGGTCTCGGTGAACACCGGCACCTCCACGGTCGTCCGCGGCTCGCGTGGCACGACGCTCGTCTCGTTCAACGCCCACGACCACCTCTCCCCCGACCTCCTCACCTACCGCTAGGAGCCCCCCATGGCACGGATCCTCATCACCGGGGCCAGCAGCGGCCTGGGCGCCGAGATGGCGCGGCAGTTCGCGGCGCTGGGCCACGACCTGGCGCTCTGCGCGCGGCGCACCGACCGCCTCGACGACCTGCGCGCCGAGATCGGCGCGGCCCACCCGGGCGTACGCGTCCTCGTCAAGGCGCTGGACGTCACGGACCACGAGGCCGTCTTCGGGACCTTCGAGGAGTTCGCCGCCGAGCTCGGCGGCCTCGACCGGGTCGTCGTCAACGCCGGGCTCGGCAAGGGACAGCCCCTCGGCACCGGCCGGTTCGACGCCAACAAGCAGACGGCCGAGACGAACTTCCTCGGGGCGCTGGCCCAGACCGAGGCGGCCGCCGCGATCTTCCGCCGCCAGGGCCGCGGCCACCTGGTGATGGTCTCCAGCTTCTCGGCGCTGCGCGGGATGCCCGGCAACATCACGACGTACGCCGCCTCGAAGGCGGCCGTCGCGCACCTGGCCGAGGGGTTCCGCGCCGACGTCCACGGCACCGGCATCAAGGTCACCGTGCTCTACCCCGGCTACATCGTCTCGGAGATGTCGGGCACCTCGGCGCGGACGCCCCTGGTGACCTCCACCGAGAAGGGCGTGCGGGCGATGGTCGAGGCCATCGAGAAGGAGAAGGCCTCCGCCCGCGTCCCCGCCTGGCCCTGGGGCCCGCTCGGGTTCGTGGTCAAGCGGCTGCCGACCGGGATGATGAAGCGGATGGCCTGAGGTCGCCGGGTGGCCTCTGCGGGGGCTGCGGAGGTGGCCGGCGGCTCGGGGGCATCACCCCCGCCGTTCCTGGGCACGGTGGTCCATGACGCGCCACGCGGGGACATCGGACCGGAACTCGACGTTGCGCGCTGCGGCCGCGCGAGGGGCCGCGGCCGGCCTGGTGGGCGTGGCCGCGATGACGGTCGCGGAGAAGCTCGAGCAAGCCGTCACCCACCGGCCGAGCTCCTACGTCCCGGCCCGTGCGCTGCTCACCCTGCTGGGCCGGGAGCCGTCGGACCGCGACACACCCGCGACGTGGAACCACGCGATGCACTGGGGCACCGGCGCCCTCCTCGGGGCGCTGCGAGGCGTGTGGGCGGCCATCGGCATCCGCGGGAGCCACGCCAACGCGACCCACACCGTCGTCAGGCTCGCCTTCGACCAGACCGTGGAGAACGCGACCGGCGTCGGCGCGCCGCCGGCGTCGTGGCCCGGCCCGGAGCGGCGCGTCGACCTGGCGCACAAGACGCTGTACTCCTTCGTCACCGGCCTGGTCGCGGACCGCTGGATCGCGCCGAGGCTGCAGTCGCGGCGTGGTGTGACGAGCCACTGACGACGAGCCACTGAAGACGGGCCACTGAAGACGGGCCACTGAACGAGTGCCGTCGGGCCGGCCGTGTGACCTGCACTGCCCTCTCCCGCCACCTTCAGGTAGTCCACCGGGAAACGGTCGTCAGGACCGCCCCCGGACAGCCCTTTCCCGGTGGACTACCGGCGCCGGGGGCAGGCTCAGCCGAGCTCCCGCTCCAGCGCGTCGGTGAGCAGCGCGACGAGGGCCTCGGTCTGGATGTTGGCCGAGGACGACACCTCCTCGTCGGAGCCGTCGAGCGCCCGTGCGGCGAGGCCGGCCTTGGAGTCGATGAGCTCGGCGATGCGGGTGTCGATCGTCTGCGCGGCGATGATCCGCCACGCGGTGACCGGGTCGCTCTGGCCGATGCGGTGCACGCGGTCGATCGCCTGCGTCTGCTCGGCATCGGTCCACGAGAGCTCGGAGAGCACGACGTTGGAGGCGACCTGCAGGTTGACGCCGACGCCGGCAGCGGCCAGCGAGCAGACGATGACCTGGACGTCCGAGTCGTTGACGAAGGACTCGATCGCCTTCTCGCGGGCCTTCGCCGACTGGTCGCCGCGGATGGAGGTGTGCTTGAGCCCGCGTCGGGTGAAGGTCTCCTCCGCGATGTCCATGACGTCGACGTGCCGGGCGAAGAACACGACCTTGCCGACGTTGCGCGCCAGCTGGGCGGCGTAGTCGGCGGCGAGGCCGGCCTTGGCGCGGCCGATGCGGCGGAACATCGAGAAGACGTTCTCCCCGCCGGTGCCCTGGTCCATCTCCTCGCGCTCCCACGTCGCCACGCGCCGGACGAGCTCGTGGTCGATGCCGTCGACCACCGAGCCCGTACGACGGGTCTCCAGAGCGGCCTTGTAGCGCTGGACGAGCCGGCGGGCGAGGTCCTCCTCGGCGGCGCGGATGGAGCGGGTGTCCTCGTCGTCGAGCTCGACCGGGATGTCGGCGATGCGCCGGGCCGGGATGTCCTCGGCGACATCGACCTTGCGGCGCCGGACGATGCCCATGTCGATGACCGCCTTGCGGGCCGCCGGGTAGAACGGCGGGTCGGCCGGCGTCAGGTCGGTCTCCTCCAGCGCCTCCATCAGGCGGGCCAGCGGCTTGGTGTCGTCGATCCAGCCGAGGAACTGCCAGATCGCGCGGAAGTCCTCGATGTCGTTGATCAGCGGCGTGCCGGTCAGCGCCATCAGCAGCGGCCGGGCGGTGCGCGCGCGGAGCCGCTCCGACAGCTCGAGCACGTGGCGCGAGCGCTGCGAGGTCTTGTTCTTGATGAAGTGCGCCTCGTCGACGACCATGCCGCGGAAGCCGAAGGTGCTCAGCCAGCCGACGTGGCGGTCGAGGATCTCGTAGTTGACCACGATGACGTCGGCGAAGGCGTCGACCCGGTCGCCGTCGCCGTGGATCACGGTCGCGCGGCGGCGCGGCGTCCACCGCTCCGTCTCGCGCGCCCAGTTGGTCTTGACGACGTTCGGGCACACGACGAGCAGCGGGTAGGCGTTGGCCGCCTGCGCGGCGAGCAGCGCCTGGGCGGTCTTGCCGAGCCCCGGCTCGTCGGCCAGCAGGAACGTGCGGTGGCCCTCCGCCGCGGCGGCGATCAGCCGCGCCTGGTGGGGCATGAGCTCGAGCTTGCCCGGGGCGTTGAGCGAGGTGGCCTCCGGCAGGTCCATGCAGGAGGACGCGCCGCCGAGCTCGAAGGAGCGGAACAGCGGGCCGAGCAGCTCCCAGCTGGCCAGCCGGCCGTGCACGCTGCGGCGCTCGCGGCCGATCTCGAAGTCGGGCTTGAGGAAGGGGTTGGCCAGCTGGTGCTGCAGGACCGACCGCGGGACGACGCGACGCTCGGCGAGCCCGGGACCCGACTCGTCCTCGGGCTTCGGCTCCTCCGGCGCGGCCTCGATGCCGGCCTTGCGCAGCATCTCCAGGCGCAGCTCGCGGGCGCTGTCGGTGACGACGGCCTCCTCCGACAGCAGTCCGAAGAGGGAGGGGTCGCGGGTCGCGGTCTTGGCGAGGATCGTCGCGATCCCGTCGAGGCGCTTGAGCTCGTCGGCCTTCTGCGCCTCGGTGAGCTCGGTGGAGGCGCGGACGTCGGTGCGGTGCTCGCGCGCCAGCAGGGCGACGACCTGGAAGCGCATCCGCTGCCCGGGGGCGAGAGGACCCCGCTGCACGGCGGACTCCAGCTCGCGCACGGCGCGGGCCAGCACGGGGACGATGCCCTCGTTGTCCTTGTGGCGGGCGTGCGCAGGGGCACGGCGGTTGCCGCGTTGACGCTGGCGCTGGGCCAAGGTGTCCTCCCGGACTGGGTACGCGTCGCGGAGCAGGCGAGCCTGGGTCGGCGCTGACCTGCACACCACGGCGTGGAGGTTTGGTGCGGGCGTCAGGGGGCGGTGGCCGGTGGACCTGGGGTGGTCAGTGGGGCACGGCGTCTGGACGCTGCGACCACTGTAGCCCCCGCACGGCGTTGCCGGTAACTCCCCGCACCCGGCGCGCCCGGCGTCGCGCCGATCCGCAGCGGGTCGTGAGAGCGTTCACCCATGTCGGAGCGCGCGCGCCGGGGCCGGCCCGGGCACGACCAGGAGACCGTCCTGCGCGTCGCGATCGCGCTGTTCAACCGGCAGGGCTACGACGCCACGAGCATGGGCGACCTCGCTCGGGAGCTGGGCCTGACCAAGTCGGCGATCTACCACCACGTGCCCAGCAAGGAGCACCTCCTCGAGCGGGCGCTCGACGAGGCGCTCGACGAGCTGACGGCCGCGCTCGACGCGGTGCACGCCGACCGGTCCCACACGCCCGAGGAGCGCCTGCGTGCGGCGGTGCGCAGCAGCGTCGTCGTCCTCGCGCACCACCTGCCGGCGGTCACGCTGCTGCTGCGGGTGCGCGGCAACACCCCCGCCGAGCAGAACGCCCTCGCGCGTCGTCGCGACATCGACCACCGGCTGGCCGAGATGGTGCGCGAGGCCGCCGACACCGGCGCGATCCGCGCCGACGTCGACCCGCTGCTGGCCAGTCGGCTGCTCTTCGGGATGGTCAACTCGATGACCGAGTGGCTCCGCGACGGCAGCGACGTGGAGGCGCTCGCCGACACCGTCACCACCCTGGCGTTCGACGGCCTGGTGCGGCACAGCACCTGACCGCCGGCGGCCTCAGGGCTCGAGGCACGCCGGTGTCGAGTCGCCCGGTCCGTCGGGGTCGAGCGTGCTCCCGGCCGCGTCGCGCAGCACGACACGGTCGACCGTCGGGAGCTGCTTGAGGGTCGGCAGCACCTCGCCGGCGATGCTCACCGTGGCGCCGCCGCTGCGGCAGCGGCCCGTGAGCCGCAGGTCGGCCACGCCGCCCGCGACCGTCAGGTCGTCGTACCCCGTCGCGCCCGAGCGCAGCAGGCGCAGGCCCCGCGCCCGCTCCCCCGGCAGCGGGCCGGCGAAGAGGCGGTCCATCAGGCCGGTGGCGGGTGCACCCGGCACGACCGGGCGCCGGACGGGGACGAAGTAGGGCTCCCGCCCGTCGGCGAAGCGGTCGCGGTCGAGGAACCACACCTTGCGCCGCACGGTGGCGAACCCGGCCCCGACCTCCACGACGACCCGCGGCGGCGCCTGCAGGGTCGTCACCCGCACCGGCGTGCGTCTCGCCAGCCCGAGGCCGTACGTCGTGACCGCCTCGAAGTCGCCCGCGCGGACGGCGGTCATGACGTTGGGCAGGGCGTACGCGACCCGGCGGGGCGCCGCGGTCGGCGAGCCGTCGTCGGTGTGCGCCTGGGCCGGCTCGAAGCGCACCCGGAGGAGGGCCCGGCCGGCGACGCGCACGCGGCGACCGGACCCGTCGGCGAACAGACGACGGACGTAGCCGACCTGCCGCGACTCGGGCAGGCCGCCGCGGAACTCGAAGACCACGTGGTCGACGCCGTCGCGGTGAGCCGCCCGCACGGCGACGAGGACGGGGGTCGGCGGAGCGGACGACCGGGGCCGGTCCGCGGGCCCGGACGTGGCCCGGCCGGGCGCCGGACCGAGCGTCACGGCGAGCAGCAGCGCCACCAGCAGGGACAGCCAACGCATCCTCACCACGCACCTCCTTGACGCGTACGGGACCTCCCCACGCTAGTCATCCCCAGCGACGGAGGGAAGGTCTCCGAGCCGGTCAGGGCGACCCCGCGGCGCGTCAGGCGTCGAAGTCGACCGTCACCGTGTCGCTGACCGGGTAGGACTGGCAGGTCAGCACGAACTGCTGCTCGACCTCGTCGGGCTCGAGGGCGTAGTTGCGCACCATCTCGACCTCACCCTCGACGACCTTCGCGCGGCAGGTGCCGCACACGCCCCCCTTGCAGGCGAAGGGCAGGTCGCTGCGCACGGCCTGGGCGGAGTCGAGGAGCGTCGTCGCGCGGGGCATCGGCGTGGTGGTCGCACGTCCGTCGAGCACGACCGTGACGTCGCTGGTCACGCCCTCCACGACGCGGTCGGCGTGCCGCAGCTGCGGTGGCGGCGCGTCGACGAAGAACAGCTCGAAGTGGACCTTCTCGGCCGGGACGCCGAGCTCGGCGAGCAGGGCTCGCGCGTCCTCGACCAGTCCGAGCGGGCCGCAGAGCCACACGTGGTCGACGGCCGGGAGCGGCACCTTGAGCGTCAGCAGCCGCCGGAGGCGGTCGGCGTCGAGCCGGCCGGAGAACAGCTCGACGTCGCGCGGCTCGCGGGACAGCACGTGGACGAGGTCGAAGCGTGGTCCGTGGAGGTCCTTGAGGTCGCTGAGCTCCTCGGCGAACATCACCGACGTCGTCTCGCGGTTGCCGTAGAGCATCGTGACGCTGCTCTCGGGGTTCGCCAGGACGGACGCCGCGATGGACAGCATCGGGGTGATGCCCGACCCCGCGGCGATGCAGAGGTGCCGACCGGGGCTCGCCGGGTCGGCGCGGAAGCCGCCGGCGGGCGCGGCGACCTCGATCGTCTCCCCGGGCGCGACCTCGCGGATCAGCCACGACGAGAACATGCCGCCCGGGACCTCGCGCACGCCGATGCGCGGGGCGGCTCCGGCGGGGGCGCAGATCGAGTAGCTGCGGCGGTGCTCCACGCCGTCGACCACGCGGCGCAGGGTCAGCGACTCCCCCGGCGCGAAGGCGAACAGCTCGCGCAGGTCGTCGGGCACGTCGAAGGTGACCGCGGCCGAGTCGTCGGTGAGCGGCTCCACGGCGCGGACGGTCAGCTCGTGGAAGGTCGGGGCGGCCATGTCGCTCAGATCTCCTTGACGTGGTCGAACGGCTCCAGGCAGGACGTGCAGCGGTACTGCGCCTTGCACGCCGTCGAGCCGAACTCCGAGACCAGCTCGGTGGCGGGTGAGTCGCACTGGGGGCACCGGACCTGGCGGGCGGTGGGCAGCAGGGTGAGCGGGATCGGCCCGTCGGCCGACGGCGCGGGCCCCGGGGGCGAGATGCCCGCCGCAGCGAGTGCCGCCCGCCCCGCCGGCGTGATCCAGTCGGTGGTCCAGGCGGGGTGCAGGCTGATCCGCACCTCGACCTGCTCGAAGCCGGCGCCGGTGAGCGCCCGGACGAGGTCGTCGCGCATCGCCGCCATGGCCGGGCACCCGGAGTAGGTCGGGGTGATTTCGACGACGACGTGGGAGTCATCCACCACCTCGACGCCGCGCAACACCCCGAGGTCGGCGAGGGTGAGCATCGGCAGCTCGGGGTCGGTCACGCCGGCTGCGACGGACCGGGCCGAGGTCGCCTGCCGCCTCGGTGGTCGAGTGGCCCGGGCGGCACGGGCGGGCGTGCCGAGCCTCACCACAGGCCCCTCGGGTGCGCGCGCGCGACGGACTGCATCTCGGCGAGCATCCGGCCCAGGGCCTCGCCGTGCATCCCGTCGCGTCCGGTGCGTCCGAGCACGCCCGCGCGGCGCGGCGCGGAGGGCCGGGGCACGTCGGCGGCGTCGAGCACCTGGTCGAGGACCGCCTCGGCCGCGTCGCGCACCGCTGCGGGGTCCACCCCCACACCGGACTCCGCGGCGGCGGCCTCGACCGGGTGGGTGTCGAACAGCTCGGGCCACAGCGGCCACAGCGCGTCGAGCGCCGCCAGCAGCCGGCGCCGCGACTCCGGGGTGCCCTGCGCCAGCGTGACGAACCAGCGGGCGGCGTAGTCCCGGTGGTAGGCGAGCTCCTTGACGCCCTTCGCGGCCACGGCGGCCAGGACGTGGTCGGCGCTGGAGCGGAGTCGCTCCCAGGTGGCGAGCCGCCACACCGAGAAGAGCAGGATCCGGACCGTCGCCTCGGCGAAGTCGCCGTTGACGACCTCGGCGAGGCGCACGTTGCGCAGTTCGTGGGCCTCGCGGAAGTACGCCAGCGCGTCCTCGGGCGGTGCCGGCGAGCCCTCCGGCAGCACGGGCACGACCGAGGCGTCGGCCCTGGCCGCGCGCGCCAGCAGGAGCCGCGCCTGGCCGAGCAGGTCGAGCGCGATGTTGGACAGCGCGATGTCGTCCTCGAGGTCGGGGGCGTTGCTGGTCCACTCCGCGATCCGGTGCGACATCACGAGTGCGTCGTCGCCCAGCATCAGGGCGTACGTCGCGAGCGTGGGCGCGTCGACGCCGGCGGGGACGGTCGTGTCGAGGCCCGCCAGCGGGTCCTCGCCGTGCCCCTCGGGAACGGGGGCGGCGCCGAACGCCCAGTGGGCGTCGTTGACCAGCAGGCCGGAGTAGGCGCTGTCGTGCTCGTCGTCGGCGGGTCTCTCGGTACGGGAGTTCATCGCAGCCTCGCGGGGTGGAGTCACATGTGGGGGACGTGGTCGGGGATGTCGTAGAAGGTCGGGTGCCGGTAGACCTTGTCGCCGCTGGGCGCGAACATCGGGTCCTTCTCGTCGGGGCTGGAGGCGGTGATCGCGTCGGCGCGGACCACCCAGATGCTCACGCCCTCGCTGCGGCGGGTGTAGACGTCGCGAGCGTGCAGCAGGGCCATCCGGTCGTCGGCGGCGTGCAGCGACCCGACGTGGACGTGGTTGAGGCCGCGCTTGCCCCGGACGAACACCTCGTAGAGGGGCCACTCCGGCTCCGGCGGCGAGACGCCCTCGCCCGTCGAGACGCCCTGCAGCGGCACGGCGCCGTGCCCGCCCTCGGCGGAGAGCTCGCTCATCGCGCGCCTCCCGCCTGCCGAGCGGCGTACGCCGTGGCGGCCTCACGCACCCACGCCCCCTCTTCGTGGGCGCGCCGCCGGTGCGCGATCCGCTCGGCGTTGCAGGGACCGTTGCCCTTCACGCCCTCCATGAACTCGTCCCAGTCCGGCTGGCCGAAGTCGTGGTGCCCGCGCTCCTCGTTCCACCTCAGCTCGGGGTCGGGGAGGGTCACGCCGAGGGCCTCCGCCTGCGGGACGGACATGTCGACGAACTTCTGGCGCAGCTCGTCGTTGGTGTGGCGCTTGATGCCCCAGGCCATCGACTGGGCGGTGTTGGGCGAGGCGTCGTCGGGCGGTCCGAACATCATCAGGGCGGGCCACCAGAACCGGTCGACCGACTCCTGCACCATCGCGCGCTGCTCCTCGGTGCCGCGCATCATCGTGGTGAGGAGCTCGTAGCCCTGGCGCTGGTGGAAGGACTCCTCCTTGCAGATCCGGATCATCGCCCGGCCGTAGGGGCCGTAGGAGGTCCGGCACAGCGGTACCTGATTGCAGATCGCGGCGCCGTCGACCAGCCAGCCGATCGTGCCGACGTCGGCGTAGGACAGCGTCGGGTAGTTGAAGATCGAGGAGTACTTCTGCCGCCCGGCGAGGAGCAGCTCGGTGAGCTCGAGCCGCGAGACCCCAAGGGTCTCGGCCGCCGAGTAGAGGTAGAGCCCGTGGCCCGCCTCGTCCTGCACCTTGGCGAGCAGGATCGCCTTGCGGCGCAGGCTCGGCGCGCGGGTGATCCAGTTGCCCTCGGGCTGCATGCCGATGATCTCGCTGTGCGCGTGCTGCGCGATCTGCCGCACGAGGGTCTTGCGGTAGCCCTCCGGCATCCAGTCGCGCGGCTCGATCCGGTCGTGCCGGGCGATGGTCGCCTCGAACTGCCGCTCGAGCTCCTCCGGCGCGGTCTCCGTGAGCGTCATGGGTCCTCCGACGGGGTCTGCACGACATTTACTGACCGATCGGTCTGGTATTAGTGTGTCACTCGTCACCCCCGGCAGGCAAACACCGGCCTGCGCCCGCTCCGATCCCGAGGAGAACCGCCGTGACCCGACTGCTCGAGAGCTATGCCGCCGGCCGGTGGTACGCCTCCTCCGCCGAGGGCGACCCGCTGCTCGACGCGGCGACCGGCCAGGAGGTCGCCCGGATCTCCAGCGCCGGCCTCGACCTCGGCGCGATGGCCCACTTCGCGCGCACCGTCGGCGGACCGGCCATCCGCTCGCTGACCTTCCACGAGCGCGCTCTGCTGCTCAAGGAGCTGGCCACGCACCTGACCGGGCTCAAGGAGGAGTTCTACGAGCTCTCGCTCGCGACCGGCGCCACCCGTCGCGACTCGCTCATCGACATCGACGGCGGCTTCGGCACCGTCTTCAGCTACTCCTCCAAGGGGCGCCGGGAGCTGCCGAACGACACCGTCGTCTGTGACGGCGACCTCGAGCAGCTCGGGCGGACCGGGGTCTTCCTCGGCCAGCACGTCTACACGTCGCGGCCCGGCGTGGCGGTCCAGATCAACGCCTTCAACTTCCCCGTCTGGGGCATGCTCGAGAAGCTGGCGCCGGCCTTCATCGCCGGGGTGCCCTCGATCGTCAAGCCGGCCAGCCAGACGGCGTACCTCACCGAGCTCGTGGTCCGCCGGATCGTCGAGTCGGGCATCCTCCCCGAGGGCTCGCTCCAGCTGCTGGCGGGCTCGGCGGGCGACCTGCTCGACCACCTCGGGGTGCAGGACTCGGTCGCGTTCACCGGCTCCGCCCACACCGCGGGGATCCTGCGCCAGCACCCGTCGGTGCTGCACGGGGGCGTCTCGCTGCAGGTCGAGGCCGACTCGCTCAACTGCTCGGTGCTGGGCCCCGACGTCACGCCCGGCGACCCCGAGTGGGACCTGTTCGTCAAGGGCGTCGTCACCGAGATGACCGCGAAGGCCGGTCAGAAGTGCACGGCCATCCGGCGGGTGATCGTGCCGGCGTCGGTGGCCGGCGAGGTGACCGACGCCATCGCGCAGCGGCTGGCGACCGTGACGGTCGGCGACCCCGGCGACGAGTCGGTCCGCATGGGCCCCCTCGCCTCCCTCGCGCAGCGCGACGAGGTCCGCAAGGCCGTCGAGGCGCTGCGCTCGTCGTGCGACGTGGTCCTCGACGAGGGGAAGGTGGCCGGCGACGCCGAGCGCGGCGCGTTCATGTCCCCCGTCCTGCTCCGTGCCCGCGCCGGCGCGGTCGAGCCGCACGACGTCGAGCCGTTCGGGCCGGTGTCGACGGTGCTGACGTACGACTCCCTCGACGAGGCGGTGACGCTGGCCGCGCGCGGCAGGGGCTCCCTCGCCGGCTCGGTCGTCACGCACGACCCGGCCGTCGCGCGCACGCTCGTGCTCGGCCTGGCGCCGTGGCACGGCCGCATCCTGGTGCTCGACCGCGACGACGCGCCCGAGAACACCGGGCACGGCTCGCCCCTCCCGATGCTGGTGCACGGCGGGCCGGGCCGGGCCGGCGGCGGCGAGGAGCTCGGCGGCGTCCGCGGCGTGCTGCACCACATGCAGCGCACGGCCATCCAGGCCTCCCCCGACATGCTGACCGCGATCACGGGCCGGTGGACGCGTGGCTCGCGGCGCACGGTGACCCCGGAGCACCCGTTCCGCCACTCGCTGGCGACGCTGCGCGTGGGCGACACCATCGCCTCCGAGCCGCGGGTGGTCACCCGGGCCGACATCGACCACTTCGCGGAGTTCACCGGCGACACCTTCTACGCCCACACCGATCCCGACGCCGCGGCGAGGAATCCGCTCTTCGGCGGCATCGTCGCGCACGGCTACCTCATCGTGTCGCTGGCCGCCGGGCTCTTCGTCGACCCGGCGCCCGGCCCGGTGCTCGCCAACTTCGGCGTCGACGACCTCCGGTTCCTGACCCCGGTGAAGGCGGGCGACTCGATCCGGGTCACCCTCACCGTCAAGCAGATCACCCCGCGCTCCTCCGCCGACTACGGCGAGGTGCGCTGGGACGCGCTCGTGACCAACGGTGACGACGAGCCGGTCGCGACGTACGACGTGCTGACGCTGGTGGCCAAGCAGACCGAGGGGGTCGAGCAGTGACCGCGTCGGTCCAGCGCGCGGTCGGGATCGTCGTCCTGCTCGTCCTGGGTGCGCTCAGCCTGCCGGTGGCGGCGTCGTTCCTCGACGGGGAGGGCACGGAGAACTGGATCATCCCCGTGCAGCTGCTCGCGATGGCGGCCGTCGGCGCGGCGGTCACCGTCGGGCTGCCGGCCCTCGCGCGCGACGGTGCCGACACCACGCGGCGGGCGCTCACCGGCGCGTGGTGGGGCCTGCTGGCGGCCTTCGTCGGCGTGCTGGTCTTCTGGGTGCTGGTCAGCGGCTTCGACGGTGCGTGAGCCCGGAGGTGCCGTGGCGCTGCCTCAGCCGCTGTAGGGGACCTCGCTGGTCCACCGGTCCGGGTCGCGGGTCACCGCCGACCAGATCGCCTCGGCCACCCGGTCGGGGGTGAACGCGCCCTGCCTGGCCAAGGTGCCGCGGACCGTGACGGAGACGGCTCGGATGCCGTCGGGCGACAGCGTCTTGTCGAGGCTGTGCACGAGGTTGCGCACGCCCGCCTTCTGGACCCCGAGCGAGGCCGCGCCCTGCCAGGGGTCGTCCGCGGCCATGCTCCCGGTGACGCTGACCCGGCCGCCCGCCGTCATGTGGGGCCGCGCCGCCTGCACCACGGTGAGCAGGGCGCCCACGCCGAGGGCGACGTCTGCCAGGAGCTCGTCGACGGTCAGCGTCAGCGGGTCCTTCTCGCGGTAGGCGCTGGGGTTGAAGTGCAGCACGTCGATGCGGCCGGCGTGCTCGCCGAAGCGGCGCACGGCCTCGCGCGCCGCCTGCTCGTCGGTGACGTCGGCGACCGCGTGCTGCACGGCGGCGCCGCGCGCCTCGAGGTCGGCGACGAGCCGGTCGAGGACGCCCTGGTCCTGCCCCAGCAGTGCGACGTCGTGGCCCTCGTCGGCGAACCGTCTGGCCACCGAGCCGCTCACGCCCGGTCCGGCACCCACCACCACGAGGACAGGCCTGCTCATGGAGCAGTCCTACCGCACCGCCTCACTCGGCGGTGTGGGGGTGCTGCCCGGTGGGGTCGTCGGGCACCGCGTCGGGGCCCTGCCTGCCCTCGTCGACCTCGCCCGGGTGGGGGTCGGGCTGACCGGCCACGGAGTCGCCGGAGCTGATCGGCTCGCCGCCGCCCTCGATGTCGGCGAGCTCGCTGACCTGCCCGCCCTGGTCGGGTCCGTCGTTCGTGGTGTCCTTGGCGTCGCTCATGCCCGGACAGTTCCCCCGCGGGACCCGCACATGCGCCCGGGGGCTCACCTGAGCGGGTGGTGGCCGTCCGGTGAGCGCTGGTTACGGTCGAGGCATGACGCGTTTCGGATACACGCTGATGACCGAGCAGAGCGGCCCGCGCGAGCTGGTGGACTACGCCGTCGCGGCCGAGCGGGCGGGCTTCGACTTCGAGGTGATGAGCGACCACTACTCGCCCTGGCTGACCGAGCAGGGGCACGCGCCGTACGCCTGGACGACCCTCGGCGCGGTGGCGCACGCCACCGAGCGGGTGGGCCTGATGACCTACGTGACGTGCCCGACCCTGCGCTACCACCCCGCCGTCGTGGCCCAGAAGGCGGCGACGCTGCAGATCCTCGCCGAGGGACGCTTCGTCCTCGGACTGGGCAGCGGGGAGAACCTCAACGAGCACGTCGTGGGCGAGGGCTGGCCGGCCATCGCCGAGCGGCAGGACATGCTCGCCGAGGCGATCGAGGTCATCAGGGCGCTGCACACCGGCGAGCTCGTCGACCACCGCGGCGACTTCTTCCAGGTCGACTCGGCGCGGATCTGGGACGTGCCCGAGCAGGGCGTGGACATCGGCGTGGCCGTGGCGGGCGACCGGGCGATCCACCGGTTCGCAGCGCTGGCGGACCACCTGGTCGCGGTGGAGCCGAGCGCGGAGATCGTGGAGACGTGGAACGAGGTCGACGGGGCGCCGCGCGTCGGCAAGGACGCCCGGGCGATCGGCCAGATCCCGATCTGCTGGGACCCCGACGAGGAGGCCGCCGTCGCCCGTGCGCACGAGCAGTTCCGCTGGTTCGGTGGCGGCTGGTCGGTCAACGCCGACCTGCCGACGCCCGCGGGCTTCGCCGGGGCGACGACGTACGTGCGGCCCGAGGACGTCGCGGAGTCGATCCCCTGCGGGCCCGACCTCGACAAGGTCGTCGAGGCCGTGTCGGCCTACTGGGAGGCGGGCTTCACCGACGTCGCGCTCGTGCAGGTCGGCGACGAGGGGCAGGACCGCTTCCTCAGCGAGGCGGCCGGCCCGCTGCTGGAGAAGCTGCGGGCAGCCGCCGGCTGAGCAGGGACGCGCTCAGCGCCAGCCGAGGTCCGGCGCCACGTCGGTGAGCACCGACTCGAGGATGTGGGCGTTGTAGTCCACCCCGAGCTGGTTGGGCACCGTCAGCAGCAGGGTGTCGGCCGCGGCGATGGCCTCGTCCTCGGCGAGCTGCTCGACGAGGACGTCGGGCTCGGCGGCGTACGTCCTGCCGAACACCGCGCGCAGGTTGGCCTCGATCTGGCCGAACTGGTCGGAGCTGTCGCCCTCGTGGCCGAAGTACGCGCGGTCGAGGTCGGTCGTGATGGGCATGATCGAGCGGCTCACCGACACACGCGGCTCACCCTCGTGCCCCGCCTCGCGCCACGCCTCGCGGAACACCTCGATCTGCCTGCGCTGCTGCACGTGGAACGGCTCGCCGGTCTCGTCGGCCTTGAGCGTCGAGCTCATCAGGTGCATCCCCATCTGCGCGGTCCAGCGGGCCGTCGCGTCGGACGCGGCGCCCCACCAGATGCGGCTGCGCAGGCCCGGCGAGTGCGGCTCGAGGCGGAGCAGCCCCGGCGGGTTGGGGAACATCGGGCGCGGGTTGGGCTGAGCGAAGCCCTTGCCCTCGAGCACCTGGAGGAACACCTCGGTGTGGCGGCGCGCCATGTCGGCCTGGTCCTCGCCGTCGGCCGGCTGGTAGCCGAAGTAGCGCCACCCGTCGATCACCTGCTCCGGTGAGCCGCGGCTGATGCCGAGCTGGAGCCGGCCGCCCGAGATCAGGTCGGCCGCGCCGGCGTCCTCGGCCATGTAGAGCGGGTTCTCGTAGCGCATGTCGATGACGCCCGTGCCGATCTCGATGCGGCTGGTGCGCGCGCCGACGGCGGCGAGCAGCGGGAAGGGCGAGGCGAGCTGCCGGGCGAAGTGGTGGACGCGGAAGTACGCGCCGTCCGCGCCGAGCTCCTCGGCGGCCACGGCCAGGTCGATCGACTGCAAGAGCGTGTCCGACGCCGAGCGCACCTGGGACTGCGGCGAGTCGGTCCAGTGGCCGAAGTTGAGGAACCCGATCTTCTTCATGACTGGTTCAACGCTCAACCACCGCGGTTGTTCCCAGCGGGGCGGTCGTCCCCAGCGCTCGGGACCGGCTGCCCCTCCCGGCTGCCGACGTACGCCCGCGCCCGCAGCGCCGCGAGCCAGGCGGGCGCCAGGCACCACGACTGCGGCGGGTGCAGGACCGGGTCGAAGTCGGGGCGCGGCTGCTCGGAGCGGCGGTCCACGCGGATCGTGCCCGCCTGCACGTCACCGTGCCGGCCGACCACGCGGAGCGCGAAGGTCGCCGGCAGCCGTCCCACCAGCACGTCCGGGTCGGGCGAGTCGAGCCCGGCACCGGGCGCGTCCACGACGACCTGCAGGCGCTCACCGGACGAGGAGCGCCACCACATGAGCGACGTCAGCGTGGCGCCCGACCACCGCCGTCCGGGTCGCAGCACGTAGCGCTGCCACCCGGAGGCGCCCGGAGCCGTCGTGCACAGGACGTCGACCGGCGGGTCCTGGAGGAGGCGGACCGCCATGCCCAGCAGGTCCGGCACGCCGCGCGGCGTGCCGATGCCCTTCGAGAGGCGGACCAGGCAGTCCCACTCGCCCTGCTGGAGCGGGCCGGGGCCGTGGATCTCCGCGCGTCCCTCGTAGAGGACGCCGTCGGGGTGGAAGGCGGGAGCGGACCGGGCGGCGGCGATGGCCTTGAAGGCATGGCGGTAGGGGGCAGGCACGGGCGTGCAGTACCCCGGGTCGGGCCCGCACACGCACGGGCCCCGCTGGGGGCCGCTCCGCTGCATCCTGATCGTCGCCTCGTGCGGATGGACGCGAATTTGACCCGCAGCGATCGGTGATATCCAATATATCGGTGCCTGTGCCCCCGTCCCCCGCTCCGGTCCGCACCTCGCTGCTGCGCGACACCGTCCACGAGCGGCTCCGCGACGCGATCGTCGACGGCACGCTGGCGCCGGGCGAGGTCGTCCGCGACACCGAGCTGGCCGCCTGGCTCGGCGTGAGCCGCACGCCCGTGCGGGAGGCCCTGCTGCGGCTCGGCGAGAGCGGCCTGGTCCGGGCGGCGCCCGGACGATCGACCGTGGTCGCGGAGATCGACGTCGCCGAGGTGCGCGAGGCGCACGCGGTCGTGGCCGCCATGCACCGGCTCGCGGTGAGCGAGGCCGTCGCCCGGCTCACCGCCGACGACCTCGAGCGCATGCGCGACGCCAACCGGCGCTTCGCGGCAGCGGTCGAGCAGCGTGACAGCGGCGCCGCGCTCGCGGCGGACGACGACTTCCACGCGGTGGCGGTGGAGATCGCCGGGAACCGCGCCGTCGCCACGGTGCTCGCCCAGTTCGGCCCCGTCGTCCGCCGCCTCGAGCGCCGCCGCTTCGCCTCCCACGCCGCGACCGAGTCCGTGGCGCTGCACGAGCGTCTGGTCGAGGCGTGCGCCGGCCGGGACGCCGACGCCGCCGCCGAGGTGGCCTTCCGGACCTGGCAGAACCTCGCCGACCTCATCCCGGCTCCCGATCCGGCCCCCGACCCCGACCCCGACCAGCCCACCGCCCTGCAGGAGACCCCGTGAACCTCGAGCAGTTCGAGCGCTACCCGCTCACCTTCGGCCCCTCCCCCGTCCACCACCTGCGGCGCCTCAGCGAGCACCTGGCGTCGCGGGGCGGCGGCGCGCAGGTGTGGGCCAAGCGCGAGGACGTCAGCAGCGGCCTGGCCTACGGCGGCAACAAGGTCCGCAAGCTCGAGTACATCGTCCCCGACGTGCTCGCCAGCGGCGCCGACACGCTCGTGTCGATCGGCGGCTACCAGTCCAACCACACCCGCCAGGTCGCCGCCGTCGCCGCGCACCTCGGCCTGCGCTGCCGGCTGGTGCAGGAGAAGTGGGTGCCGTGGGACGACCCGACGAACACCCAGGTCGGCAACATCCTGCTCAGCCGGATGATGGGCGCGGACTCGCGCCTGGACCCCCACGGCTTCGACATCGGCATCCGCGACTCGTGGAAGGAGGCGATCCGCGAGATCGAGGAGGCCGGCGGCACGCCGTACGCCATCCCGGCCGGCGCCAGCGAGCACCGGCTCGGCGGGCTCGGGTTCGCCAACTGGGCCTTCGAGGTGGCCGAGCAGGAGAAGGCGCTCGGCGTCACCTTCGACACGATCGTGGTCTGCACCGTCACCGGCTCGACGCACGCCGGCATGGTCGCCGGCTTCGCGGCGCTGGAGGACCTCACCGGCGTACGCCGGCGGGTGCTGGGCATCGACGCCAGCGCCACGCTGGAGAAGACCCGCGACCAGGTCGCCAGGATCGCCCGGCACACCGCGGAGCTCATCGAGCTCGGTCGCGACCTGCGCGACGACGAGATCACCGTGCTCGAGGGGTGGGCCGGCGACCTCTACGGGATCCCGGTCGACTCGACGATGGAGGCGATGGCGCTCGGCGCCCAGCTCGAGGCGATGATCACCGACCCGGTCTACGAGGGGAAGTCGCTCGCCGGCCTCATCGACCTCGTGACCGGCGGCGAGGTCCCGCGCGACTCCCACGTGCTCTACGCGCACCTCGGCGGGCAGCCGGCCGTCAACGCCTACCACTCGCTCTGGCCCGCACCGCCGGCCTAGTGCTCGGACCAGGCCTCGGACTGGGTCAGCCGGAAGAGGTACACCAGGGGCGGCAGGACCAGCACGCCTGCGAGCCCCACCACCACCAGGAGCCCAGCGAGCGTGGCGTCCGCCCCGGCGGCGTCGCGGAGCGTGAGCTCGTCGACGAGCAGCCACGGGTACTGGCCCACTCCCCAGCCGCTGACGACGGCGGCGACGGCGAGCACCGCGGTGACGCGAGCGATCGCGAAGCGGCGGCGCAGCAGCAGGGCCAGGGTGGCGACGCCGCACAGCCCGGAGAGCACCACGAGCGGCGCCGCGCGGCCCCTCAGGCCCTCGGCGAGGGTGGGCGCGTCGTGGGTGATCGGCACGAGCGCGGCGAAGACGACGGCGCCGGTCACCAGGCCGACGCCGAGGGTGCGGCGCCGCAGGGAGGCGGCGAGCGACGCACGCCCGGCACGGTCGGCGTCCGCGGTGAGGAACACGCCGGCGAGGAACGCGCACGTGCCCACCGCGATGACGCCCCCGAACGTGGAGGTGGGGTTGAGCCACGACGACCACAGGTCGCCGCGACCCTCGGCCGGCACGCGACCCGAGGCGATCCCGCCCGCGACCGCGCCGAGGAAGTAGGGAGTGATGAGGGAGGAGCCGGCGAAGACCGCGCCGTAGAGCCGGGCCTGCCCGAGCGTCGGCGCGAACTTGCGGAACGCGAACGCCGCGCCCCGCAGCACGATCCCCAGCAGCGCCAGGAGCATCGGCAGGATCAACGTGTTCATCGCGCTGGCGAACGACTCGGGGAACCCGGTCCACCACATCACGAGCACGTAGATCAGCCAGACGTGGTTCGCCTCCCACACCGGGCCGATGCTGTGGTCCACGAGCGTGCGCAGCTCCGCGCCGCCGCGCGAGCCGCCGGCCGTCAGGTCGTAGAAGCCCGACCCGAAGTCGGCTCCCCTGAACAGGGCGTACGCCACCACGCCGACGAAGAGCGCCGCCGCGACGGCCAGCTCGAGCGTCACGACGCGTCGTCGGCCCGCCGGCCACCGCCGGCGGCCGCGGCCTCGGGCCCGTAGGGGCTGGGGAGGTCCTGCTCGCCGGCTCGCCACCGTCGAGCCATCGAGCGCAGCACGACCACGGCACCCACCGTCAGCAGGGCGTACAGCGTCGCCGTGGCGGCCAGCAGGATCCACACCTGCGGATTGTCGCCCGCGGCGTCCTCGGTGCGCAGCACCCCGTAGACCACCCAGGGCTGGCGGCCCACCTCGGTCGCGATCCAGCCCGCCTCGAGGGCCACCACCGCCAGCGGACCGGCGGCCACGGCGGCGCGGAGCGTCCACCGGGTCGCCAGGGGGTCGCGTCCCCGCCAGCGCGCGAACCAGTAGACGAGCACGGCCACGGCCAGGAGCGTGCCGATGCCGACCATCGTCTGGAACGCCACGTGGGTGACGTTCACCGGTGGCCGGTCGGCCGGCGGGATGGTCTCGAGCCCCTGCACCGGCTCAGTGAAGGAGTTGCGGGCGATGATCGAGCCGAGGCGCGGGATGTCGAGGGCCCAGCGCACCTCGCCGTCCACGAGCAGCCCGCCCAGCCGCAGCGGCGAGGGGCTCTCGGTCTCGGTGGCCAGCTCGAACGCCGCCAGCTTGGCCGGCTGGGTGTCGGCGATCCGCAGTCCCAGCACGTGCCCGATGAGGGGCTGGACGAGCGCGGCGACCGTGGCGAACACGAACGGCAGGGTGAACCCCAGCCGGTGGTGCCGGTCGCGGCGCCCGCGCAGCATGCCGGCGGCGTAGACCCCGGCGACGACGAAGCCGACCACCATGTAGGCAGCGACCCACATGTGCGCGAACTGCAGCAGGGCGCCGGAGCTGAACAGGACCGCCCACGGGTCGACGTCGACCACCTCGCCCCCCTCGATGGCGAACCCGACGGGCATGTTCATCCAGGCGTTGACGGAGATCACGCAGTAGGTGCCGACAACCCCGGCGAGGGCCATCGGCACGAGCATGAGCAGGTGCCGCTTCGGGGGGATGCGCCCCCAGCCGTAGAGGTAGAGGCCGAGGAAGATCGCCTCGACGAAGAAGGAGAGGCCCTCGAACGCGAACGGCAGTCCCAGCACGTCGCCGAACGGACCCATCAGGCCGGGCCAGAGCAGGCCCATCTCGAAGCTCAGCACCGTGCCCGAGACGGCGCCGATCGCGAACAGCACGCCGCTGACCTTCGCCCACCTCCTCGCCAGGCCGAGGGCGACCTCGTCGCCGCGGTAGACCCCGCGCCAGTGCGCCACCAGGATCATCGCGGGGAACGCCACGCCGAAGCAGGCGAGGATGATGTGCCACCCGAGCGAGAGCGCCATCTGCTGCCGCGCGGGCAGCAGGCCGGCGGGCTCGGCGGCCCAGGGCACCTGCGCCAGGTCGAGCCACGTCGGGTCCACGTCCCTAGCAAACCACGGGTGGTATGGCCGTCAGCGGTGACCCAGCAGCCGTCAGCCGAGGGCGAAGTCGAGCGCCGCCAGGGCGTGGAGCCGCGTCGTGGCGAAGACCGGCACGTCGACGTCCTCCGGTCGCAGGAGCAGCTCGATCTCGGTGCAGCCGAGGATCACGCCCTCCGCCCCGGCGGCGACGAGGCGCTCCACCACGTCGACGTACGCCGCCCGCGACTCCGCGCGCACGACGCCGTGGACCAGCTCGTCGTAGATCACGGCGTGCACCAGCTCGAGGTCCTCCCCCACCGGGACGAGCGCCTCGACGCCCTGCGAGGCCAGCCGGTCGCGGACGAACGCCTGCTCCATCGTGAACCGGGTGCCGAGGAGCGCCACGCGGGACAGCCCGGCTGCACGGATCGCCGTAGCGGTGACGTCGACGATGTGCAGCAGCGGGACGTCCGTGGCGGCCTCGATGGCGTCGGCGACCTTGTGCATGGTGTTGGTGCAGAGCACGAGGCACTCGGCTCCGGCCGCCTGCAGCGCGGCGGCCTCGGCTGCGAGGAGCGCCCCCGCCGACTCCCAGTCCCCCGCGGCCTGCATCGCCTCGACCTCGGCGAAGTCCACCGACGACATCACCACGCGCGCCGAGTGGTAGCCGCCGAGCCGCTCGCGCACCGCCTCGTTGAGCACGGTGTAGTAGAGCGCCGAGCTCTCCCAGCTCATGCCGCCCAGCAGGCCGATCTTCCTCATCCCCGTCGTCATGGCGACATTCAACAGCCCCGGACGTCGCTGGGCGGGTCTAGCGTGGCCGCATGGCCCCGACGCCCCTCGCCAGGTCCGGCGACGTCACCGTCGTCCCGGCCGACCACGCGCGCTTCGCCGACGTGCGGACGATGCTGGGTCCGAAGAACCCCACGTCCACGGTGTGCTGGTGCCTGAGCCACCGCATCCCCGCCCGGGAGAACCGCGAGCTGTCCGGGCCGGCGCGGGAGGCCTACGTCGAGGCGCTGACGCGCAGGCCCACCAAGCCGGGCGTCCTGGCCTACGACGGCACCGAGGTCGTCGGCTGGGCGGCCGTGGCTCCGCGGGCGGAGCTTCCCTACGCCCGGTCCACGAAGATCCCGCACGTCGACGACCAGGACGCCTGGTCGGTGTGGTGCATCCGCGTCCGCCCGGGGCACCGCGGTCGTGGCATCTCGCACGTCCTCCTGCGGGGCGCCGTGGCCTACGCCGGCCAGCGTGGCGCTCCCGTGGTGGAGGGCTACCCCGTGGACAACCGCGGCGCGAGGGTGGACCTCACGATGGCCTACGTCGGCACCCGCAAGCTCTTCGAGGACGCCGGCTTCTCCTTCGCGATGGAGACGCAGGCCACCTCGGCGGGCTTCCCGCGGGTCGTCATGCGCCGTCCCGCTCCGACTGCGCTACCTTTAGTCGAGTAATTCACTGGAGAAAGGGGCGCGCATGGGAACGAACGAGGGTGACTGCCGGGTCGTCGTGGTCGGAGCCGGAGCGGGCGGGACGCTCGTCGCGACCCACCTCGTCACCGCGCTCTCCTCCCGCTTCCGCGTCGAGCTCGTCGACCCGGCGCCCACCACGGGCCGCGGCCAGGCCTACTCGACCGCGGACGACCGCCACCTGCTCAACGTGCCGGCGTCCGGCATGAGCGCGTTCCCGCGCGACCCCGAGCACTTCCTGCGCTGGTTGCGCAACCACCACGACCCGCGCTTCCAGCCCCACGACTTCGCCCCCCGCGCCGTGTTCGGCCGCTACCTGGAGAGCCTGCTGACCACCGCCACCGAGTACCCCGGCAACGCCCGGCTCGTGCGCCGCCGAGCGGAGGTCGTCGACATCGCCGCCTCCGGCGAGGAGTTCGTGGTCGAGCTCTCCGACGGCGACAGCCTGGAGGCGCGGGCCGTCGTCCTGGCCACGGGCAGCCGCCCCGGCACCGGTTGGGCCCCGCCCCCGCTGGCCGACGACCCGCGCCTCGTCGCAGACCCGTGGACGCAGCCGATCCCCGAGGTCGGCGACGTGCTGATGCTGGGGTCGGGTCTCACCATGGTGGACCTCGCGATCAGCGCCGACCGTCCCGACCGCACGATCCACGTCGTCTCCCGCACCGACGCCGTGCCGCACGCCCACGTGCTGCCGACGACGCCCCCGGTGCCCCCGCCGCCCGGCATCACCCGCACGCAGGACCTCGACACGCTGCGCGCCACGCTCGGCGCGCACGTCGAGGACACCGTCGAGGCGACCGGCGACTGGCGCGCGGCCGTCGACGGCCTGCGCCCGGTCACCGCCCAGCTGTGGCGCGGGCTGTCGGAGGCCGACAAGCGCCGGTTCCTCGCCGAGGACGCCCGGTCGTGGGACGTGCACCGTCACCGGATGGCCCCGGCCACGGCTCGGCGGTTCCACGCCATCGCGGCCGCCGGCCGCCTCGAGCGGCACCGCGGCACCATCACGGCGGTCCAGCCCGACGCGAGCGCCCTGCGCGTGACGCTCGACGACGGCACCACGCTGCGCGTGGCCGCGGTCGTCAACTGCACCGGCCCGGTCGGCTCCATCGCCGGCGACCCGCTGCTGAGCCGGCTCGCGCAGACCGGCCTGGTCCGTCCCGGCCCGGCCGGGCTCGGCATCGACACCGCAGACGACGGCCGGATCGTCGGCACGCTGCCGGCGACCCTGCCGTTCCTCGCCGTCGGCTCCCTGCGACGCGGCAACCTGTGGGAGTCCACGGCGATGCCCGAGATCCGCGAGCAGGCCTACGACGTCGCCCGCATCGTGAGCCGCTCGATGCACGGTGAGTCCCGCCGCCGCCCGGTCGACCCCTACGGACTCACGCTCTCGACCAGCCCCGAGGCCGCCGAGCGCTACAACGCCGCCCTCGGCCGCCTGCTCCGCCTGCAGGACGGCGTCGAGGAGGGCCTGACCGACGCGGTGGCCGCCGACGGTGGGTTCGTCCAGGCGCACGCGGCGCTCGCCCTCCTCGGGCACGAGTGGGGCACCAACTCCCACTGGCGCACCTCGTTGCAGGCGGCGCACCGCGCTGCCTCCGACCGCCACCTCGACGACCGCGAGTCGTCGTTCCTCGACGCGGTCACCACGCGCCTGCGCTCCGACGAGGCCACCGGCGCGGCGGCCCTGCTGCGCCACGTGCGCCTCTTCCCGCGCGACGCGCTCGCCGTGAGCGTGGCCGTGCCGACGGTCGCGTTCGGCGGCCTCACGAGCGGCCCGCAGACCGCCGAGCTGGTCGAGTCGCTCGGGCGCTCCTACGGCGACGACTGGTGGTACGCCGGCCAGCTGGCGTTCGTGCGCCAGGACCAGGAGCGCTGGGCCGAGGCCGAGGACCTGTCCGCCTACGCCCTCTCCGTCGAGCCCGCCTCGGGCCACGCCGTGCACGCCCGGGCGCACGTGTTCTACGAGACAGGTGAGCACGACGCGGGCCTGGCCTGGCTCGACGAGTGGATCCGCAGCCGGGGCCCCGAGGCCAACCACCGCTCGCACTTCTCGTGGCACGCCGCTCTCCACGAGCTGATGCAGGACGACGTCGACGCGGTCCGGCGGCGCTACCTGCGCGAGCTGGCGCCGTCGCTGGTCAGCGGCAGCCGCGTCGTGGTCGACAGCGGCTCCCTGCTGTGGCGCGGGCACGTCACCGGCGCCTGGACCGGGGACCTCCCGGTCGCCGACGTCCGCGAGCGGGCGCCCCGCGAGTGGCTCACGGCCCCGCCCACCCCGTTCGCCGCGATGCACGCCGCCGTGCTGCTCGCCGCGGACCGCGACGCGGCAGCGCTCACCGACCTCGCCGACCTCGCCGCCCGCAGCGAGGACCGCGTCTTCCGCGACGTCGTCGCTCCCCTGTGCACCGGCCTGGTGCACGTGGTGGAGGAGCGCTGGAACGCGGCGTCGGCGGCCCTCGGGGGCGTGGTGCGCACGATGGTCCCCCTGGGCGGCAGCAGGGCGCAGCGCGAGGTCGTCGAGGACACGTTGATCCACGCGCTCGCGATGGCGGGGCGGACCTCCGAGGCCGCCGGGCTCCTCGACGAGCGGCTCTCGCGCCGGTCGTCCGCGCTCGACGCGCGGCGGCGTGCCGCGGTGCTGGCGGCCCAGCCCGTCGGCCGGTGACCGGCTGCGACGTCCTTCGCTGGGTCGCGGCGACGACGCTGGTCGCGCTCGCGATCGTGGAGCTCCACGCGGAGCTGGCGGCGGGTGCGGCCGCGTGGGCGGGGGCGTGGTGGGTGCTACGTGAGCCGACGCCGGTCAGGCGCGGTCCGGGAGCGGCGCCGCCGGGGTGCGCGCCACGACCGCGGCCGCGGAGACCAGGTCCCACCCGGGGCTGAAGGTGTTGCGCCGCTGCAGGCGCTCGTGGTGCTCTTCGTAGAGGTCGAGCAGCTGCAGCACCGAGGCCAGGACGTCCGCGTCGGGGTCGTCGGGGCGCACGTCGCAGGCGTGGCGGGCCACCGTCAGGGGCACCTCGGGGTCCAGGCCGCGCTGCATCGCCTCGAGCGCCGCCAGCAGGTTGCTCGAGGCCGCCTCGAGGAACGGCCCGACCTCCCGGGCCTCGCGCGCCGGCGGCGGACCGAGCTCGAGGGGGTCGAGCCCGTCGACCAGGCGCGTGGCCTGCCCGCCGAGGACGGACGCGACCTGTCGGGGGTCGAGGCCGGCCTGCCAGGCGCACCGTCCCGCCGAGAGGAGGCCGTTGACCGGCGTGCTGTACGGCAGGTCGCTCGCGCCGAGCACCCGCCCGGGCGGCACCAGCCGGAAGAGGGCCAGCAGGTGTGCCGGCGTCCACCACGAGGTGTCGAAGAACAGGTGGGGCACGTCGGTCACGTGCGGGTGCAGGCGGCCGAGGTCGGAGAGCGCGCAGTGCGCCAGCACCATGCGCGCCCCGGGCCACCGCTCGCAGGTGTCGAGCACCGCCCTCCCGATCGAGTCCACCTCGGGACCGGCGTGCACGACGACCGGGAGGCGGCGCTCGTCGGCCATCGCGAACACCGGCTCGAGGCGCCGGTCGGCGAGGTCGACCTCGTCGCTCGAGAGGTGGAGCTTGAGGCCGCGCGCGCCGGCGTCGAGCAGGCCCTCGACCGCGTCCACCTCGTCCGGGACGACGCGCACCAGCGCGCTGAGCCGGCCATCGCTGCGCAGCGCGGCGTCGAGGACGGCGGCGTTCGCGATGCGGTAGCCGTCGGGTTCGGACAGCGGGAAGACCAGCGCGCGGCCCCGGGCGGCGTCGACCGCGCCGAGCAGCTCCTCCACGCTCGCGGTGACGCCGCTCGGGTCGCGGTCGCCGACGTGGGTGTGCGGGTCCAGGACCTGGGCGTCGGGGAGCTCCGCCAGCAGCCGGTCGTACCACGGCTGCACGAGGTGGTCGGCGTACACCGGGTCAGCCGTCGAGGTCCGCGGTGCGGGCGGCGAGGTCCGTGAGCAGCGCCGGAAGGCCGCCCTCGCGCGCGAGCGCGCGCTGGCGCTCGGGCTCAGGCGGCCCGACCAGCATCGACTCGACCGCGTCGAGCGGCCCGTCGAGGCCGTCGCCCGCCAGGGCGACGCGTGCCTCGGCGAGGACCCGCACCGCCACCTCGCGGAGCGGCCGCATGGTCAGGTCGACGTCGACCACCCGGGTCTCGAGCCCGTGGCGGCAGGCGCGGCTGTCGTTGACCGCGAGCACCTCGTCGGAGAGGTCGACGCGGTCGGGGGCCTCGACGGCGCGCCGCGCGATGCCCTGCACCAGCGCGGTCAGGCCGGCGACCGCCGCCAGCGACGGCACCGCGTCCATGACGCGCACCTCGATCGTGCCGAGCAGCGGCCGGGGCCGCACGTCCCACCAGACGTAGGTGTGGTCGGGGGCCTCGGCGGCGTCGAGCAGCGCCTCGGTGCGCTCGACGTACTCCTCCCACGTCCGCAGCAGGGGCGGCACCGTCGTCCGCGGGTAGGACCGCAGGATGGCCGACCGGCTGGAGGCCAGTCCCGAGTCGACGCCGTGCCAGTACGGCGACCCGGCGGCGAGAGCACGCAGCAGCGGCACCTGGTGGCGCAGAGCGCGGTAGGCCAGCATGGCCGTCTCCGGGTCCGGCAGCGCGACGTGCACCTGCAACGCCGCGGTCGGGGTGCGCAGCAGGCCGGCGTACTCGTCGAGGATGCGGTCGTAGCGCGGCGAGGACGCCAGCACCGCACCGCCCAGCGCCGCGCTCGGGTGCACGCCCGCCGCCAGCGGCCGGGCACCGCCGGCCGTCACGCAGCCGCGCAGCAGCCGCAGCGACCGCCACACCTCGTCGGCGCTGGCGCACACCGGGGTGTTCAGCTCGACCTGGTCGACGTAGACCTCCCCGGTGACCACGCCGCCGTCGAGCGGCTGGGCGCTCAGCGACGCCACGAGCCCGCCGGCCGCGGCACCGAGCATCTCCCCCGCAGAGTCGACGAGCATCAGCTCCTCCTCGACCCCGACGGTGAGCTCCCCGCCGGGCCGGTACTCCGGCACCCGCGCCCGATCCATCTCCTGCGGCACCCCCGTGGGAATCGCTGTCACGCCGGGACGGGTGCCCCCCGCCGGGCTCCCGCATGCGCCCCACCCCGTCGCGGAGGCAGGGACAGCCGCAGCACCTTGTGCCACGCGCTGGCGACCTGCCGCAGCAGCGGCGCGCTCTGGTAGGCCAGCCCGTGCCGTGCGAAGAGCTCGCGCACGGGTCCGGCGATCTCGCGGTAGCGGTTGCTGGGCAGGTCCGGGAAGAGGTGGTGCTCGATCTGGTGCGACAGGTTGCCGCACAGCACGTGCAGCAGCCACGGTCCCGACACGTCGGCGGAGCCCAGCATCTGCCGCAGGTACCAGTGCCCGCGGGTCTCGTGCTCGTCGATCTCCGCGACCTCGAACGTCTCCACGCCCTCGGGGAAGTGACCGCACATGATGACCGAGTGGCTCCACACGTTGCGGGCCAGGTTGGCGACGAGGTTGGCGGTCAGCGTGCTGCGCGCCGAGCCGGTGGGGGCCGACAGCAGCGGGTGCAGCACGTAGTCGCGGAAGGCGTTGCGGCCCGCCCGCCGGGCGGTGGTGCGCAGCTCGCGCCGCAGCTGCGGGGACAACCCCTTCCGCGACCTCAGCGCGTCACCGAAGTCGAGGTCGTACATCGCGATGCCGTACTCGAAGATGCAGGCGTTGACGAGGTTCCACAGCGGCTGCGCCAGGTGGCGCGGCTCCCACTCCTGGGCCTCGTCGACGCGCATGATGCCGTAGCCGAGGTCGTTGTCCTTGCCGAGCACGTTGGTGTTCACGTGGTGCCGGTCGTTGTGGGCGCGTCGCCACTGCTCCGGCGCCGAGGCGTGGTCCCAGTCCCAGGTGGAGGAGTGGATGCGCGGATCACGCATCCAGTCCCACTGGCCGTGCAGGACGTTGTGGCCGATCTCCATGTTGTCGAGCACCTTCGACAGGGTGAGCGAGGCCGTGCCGAGCGACCAGGCCGTGCGGCTGCGGCTGCCCAGGAGCACGACGCGCCCGCCCACCTCCAGGCACCGCTGCACGGCGATGAGCCGGCGGATGTACGCCGCGTCGCGCGCCCCGCGACTGGCGAGGACCTGCTCGCGCAGGGCGTCAAGGTCCCGGCCGAGCTGCTCCACCTCGGCGTCGCTGAGGTCGCCGTACGACCGGTGCGTGGGCCCGTGCTGGAGGAGAGCGACCATCGCACCCGGTGCCCCGGCGGCGGGCTCGGCATGCATCCGCCGATTTTCCTCCCGAGGGGTGGAGTGCTCCCCGGATCGGTGGGTACGGAGCGACATGACCGAACACTCCCACAACCCCGACCAGGACGCGGAGCCGCCGACGCCGGACGGTGAGGAGCCCGATGTCGGACAGCTGGATCCCGCTTCGGAGCCGGCCAGCGACCCCGACCCCGATCCGGACGCAGGAACGACCCCCACCCACTCCGAGGAGGACGCATGACGACGTACGGAAACGACCCAGGCAGCACGAGCGGAATCGGTTCGAGCACCGGCTCGAGCGACTTCGGTGCCAGCACCAGCTCGAGCGAGTTCGGCACCGGCTCCACCACCGGCTCCACCGGCTCCACCACCGGCTCCACCGGCTCGAGCGGCGACACCAGCGCCGCCGACAAGGCCAAGGACACCGCCTCGACGGCGGCCGACCAGGGCAAGCACGTGGCCGGCACCGCCAAGGACGAGGCGCTCAACGTCGCGGGGACGGCCAAGGAGCAGGCCCGCAACGTGGTGGGTGACGCCAAGCAGCAGGTGACCAGCCAGCTGAGCGAGCAGGCGACCACCCAGCGCGACAACCTGTCGCAGACGCTGCGCACCTTCGGCGACGACCTGCAGAAGATGGTCGAGGGCCAGGGCTCCGGCCAGGGCATGGCCGCCGACGTCGCCCGCGAGGTCAGCGACCGCGTGCGCGCCCTCGGCAGCCACCTCGAGAACCGCGAGCCCGGCCAGCTGCTCGACGACGTGCGCGACTTCGCGCGCCGCCGGCCCGGCGCCTTCCTGCTCGGCGCCCTCGCCGCCGGCGTGGTGGCGGGTCGGGCGTTCCGCGCCACCGCCGACGGAGCGGCGGCGGCGTCGCTGGCCGAGTCCGGCGGCACGACGGGCACCACGGGCACCACGTACGGCGGCACCGGCGCCACCGGCACGACGTACGGCGGCACCGGGACCGGCACGGGCACCATGGGCACCGCCAGCGGCGCCGCCCCCCTGGCCGGCACCAGCACGGAGTCCAGCACCGACAGCCCGGGCACGACGGGGTACGACACCCCGGCGCCGCACCCGACGCTGACGACCCCGGCGAGCACCGACCCGACCACGTCGGGCCTGCCCGGCCAGCGCACCCAGGACACGCCGTGACGGGGCCCTCAGGGGTGGACCCGATGCTCGGGACCCCGGCAGCCGAGCCGGTGCCCCCGGCCCCTGCGGCGACCACGTCCGGGGCGACGGCGAGCGGCGACAACCGCAGCCTCGGCGAGATCGTGGGCGACCTGAGCCACGACCTCACCACGCTGGTGAAGCAGGAGCTCGAGCTCGCCCGCACCGAGCTCAAGGCCGAGGCCACCAAGGCCGGCAAGGGTGCGGGGATGCTCGGCGGCGCCGGCGTGGCCGGCCTGCTGACGCTCATCCTCGCCTCGTTCGCGCTGAGCTACCTGCTCGACAACTGGATGCCGGTGGAGCTGGCGTTCCTGATCACCACCCTGCTCTGGGCAGCCGTAGCGGCCGTGCTGGCCGCCCGCGGACGCACCGAGCTGAAGAAGTCGAACCCGCAGCTGCCCGAGACGCAGCAGACACTCAAGGAGGACGCAGCATGGGCCAGAGCACAGAAGAGCTGAGCAGCGAGATCGCCCAGACCCGGCAGTCGATGACGGCCAACGTGGACGCCCTGCAGGACCGGGTCAGCCCGTCGGCCATCGTCGAGCGCCGCAAGGAGGCCGCCCGCGGCCGGGTGCGCAGCATGCGCGACAAGGTGATGGGCACCGCCCAGAGCGTCGGCTCCTCCGCGTCCGGCACGGCCGGGTCCGCCAAGGACTCCGCGGCCGGGGCCGTCGGCTCCGTCAGGGGCACGGCGTCCGGGGCGGTCGGCTCCGTCACGGGCACCGCGCAGGACGCCGTCAGCGGCGCCCAGGACAAGGTGCAGGGCGCGCCCCTCGCGGCCGGCCTGGTCGCCTTCGGTGCCGGGATGATCGTCTCCGCGCTCATCCCCGCCTCGGAGAAGGAGGCCGTCGCGGCCGGACACGTCGTCGACGCCGCCAAGGAGCACGGCCAGCCGGTCGTGGACCAGGCGAGGTCGGTGGCGCAGGACGTCGCCGAGGGCGTCAAGGAGACCGCGACGCAAGCAGCCCAGGAGGTCAAGGACACCGCCACGGAGAGCGCCGACAAGGTGCGCTCCGAGGGCCAGTCCGGGGTCGACGAGGTCCGCTCGCAGACCCAGTCCTGATCCCGGGCCTGATCCCGGGGGCCTGATCCCTCTGCGTACGCCGGCCCGCGCGCTCGCGCGGGCCGGCGTACCGGTCGGTCGACCCGTCACCCAGCCCTGCAGCACCCAGTCCTGCAGCACCCAGCCCTGCAGCACCCAGCCCTGCACAGCACCCGGAGGCACCCGTGCGCGCCATGGTCTACCGCGGTCCCTACCGCGTCCGCGTCGAGGACAAGCCGCGGCCCAGGATCGAGCACCCCAACGACGCCGTCGTCCGGGTGCGACGGGCCGCGATCTGCGGCTCGGACCTGCACCTGTACCACGGGATGATGCCCGACACCCGGGTCGGCCACACGTTCGGCCACGAGTTCGTCGGCGTCGTCGACGAGGTCGGCCCCTCGGTGCGCCACCTGAAGGTCGGCGACCACGTGATGGTCCCCTTCAACATCTTCTGCGGCACGTGCTTCTTCTGCGCCCGCGGCCTGTACTCCAACTGCCACAACGTCAACGCCAACGCGACCGCGGTCGGCGGCATCTACGGCTACTCCCACACCACCGGCGGGTACGACGGCGGGCAGGCGGAGTACGTCCGGGTCCCGTTCGCCGACGTCGGGCCGATGGTGATCCCGGACTGGCTCGACGAGGAGGACGCGCTGCTGATGACCGACGCCCTCTCGACCGGCTACTTCGGCGCGCAGCTCGCCGACATCCGCGAGGGCGACACCGTCGCGGTGCTCGGTGCCGGACCGGTGGGGCTGTACGCCGCCCGCAGCGCCTGGCTGATGGGTGCTGGCCGCGTGGTCGTCATCGACCACCTCGCCGAGCGCCTCGAGAAGGCGCGCACCTTCGCCTACGCCGAGGTCCTCGACTACGACGAGGTGGAGGACGTCGTCGTGGCCATGAAGCGGATGACCGACCACCTCGGCTTCGACCGCGTGATCGACGCCGTCGGCGCCGAGGCCGACGGAAACATGACCCAGCACCTGACCTCGGCGCGCTTCAAGCTCCAGGGCGGCTCGCCGACGGCGCTCAACTGGGCGATCGACGGCGTCCGCAAGGCCGGGACCGTGTCGGTGATGGGCGCCTACGGCCCCATCTTCAGCGCGGTGAAGTTCGGCGACGCGCTCAACAAGGGCCTCACCCTCCGGATGAACCAGGCGCCGGTGAGGCGCCAGTGGCCCCGCCTCCTCGAGCACATCGGCAAGGGCTACCTGAAGCCCAACGACATCGTCACCCACCGCTTCGGGCTGGAGGAGATCGCCGACGCGTACCACGTCTTCTCCGCCAAGCTCGACGGCTGCATCAAGCCGGTCATCGTCGTCAGCGACGACTGAGCAGACTGAGGAAGGACGTCCCGTGCCCTACAGCGCCGACAAGCCCCCGCTCCCCGAATCACCCGACGAGCTGCGCGCCCGCATCCCGGGCTGGGGTGCCGACCTCGACCCGGCCGACCGCCCGTCGTACCCCCGCGAGGTCCTCGACCTCAGCGCGACCGGCGCCCACTGGGACGTCCCGGTGGACCAGCCCGGCGGGGTCGGCCGCGAGCGCTCGATCGAGCACGCACGCCTCACCCCCGTGTTCGGCACCGCCCAGCCGTTGCGCGGCCTCGCCGGCCCGATCCGGCGCTACGCGTACGCCCGGCACAGCGAGGGCAAGGCGGCCCACTGGCTGTTGCTGATCGCCGCGGACCGCGTCGACGTGGTCGAGCACGTCGTGCGGTCCTTCGCCAGCCTTCGCCCGGACAACCCGCTCACCGAGACGGGCATCCGCGCGGAGACGACGCACGGTGGGCTGCGGTCCCGGCGCGGGCGCAGCGACGTGCGCCACCACGCCCTCGACCCGGTCGTCAACGGGGCGCCGTGGGCGCTGGGGGCGTACGCCGCCTGGCGCGCGGTCCGCGCGCTGCGTCGCTGAGTCGGGCGCGCGGGACGCCGCGGGCCCGGGCGACCGAGGCGCGTGACAGCGCCCGGGCGGGGTACCGCGGTGGCATGACCTCACTCGCAGACCAGGACCTCGAGAGCCTCGGCGGGCCGCTGAGCATCCTCACCCGGCAGAAGCGCGACCACGAGCGTCTCGACCGGCTGCTGCAGCGGCTGGACCGCAGTGCGCCCGGTGTCGAGGAGGACGCCACCCTGCAGGCCATCGCGCGCCTGGTGTTCCCGCACGCCTTCGCCGAGGAGTCGGTGATCTGGCCCGCCGCCCGTCGGGTGCTCCCCGACGGCGAGGAGCTCACGCTCCAGGTGGAGCAGGAGCACCAGGAGGTCAACGAGCTGTGGACCTCGCTGGAGGACCTCGCACCCGGGACCCCCGAGCGCCGCGACGTGCTCGCCAGGCTGGCGACCGTGCTGCGCGAGGACGTGCGCGACGAGGAGGACGAGCTGCTCCCCCGCCTGCAGGACGCTCTCAGCACCCGCCGGCTGCAGCTGCTCGGCGTCGCGTGGGAGGCGGTGCGCCGCACGGCGCCGACGCGGCCGCACCCGGTCGTCTCCCGGCGGCCGCCGGGCAACGCGCTCGCCGCCCTCCCGCTCACCGTGCTGGACCGCAGCCGCGACGCGCTCGAGTCCGGCGGCAGGCGCTTCCCGCACCTGCACGCGCGCACCTCACGGACGAGCGACCGCCTCGCGACGGTGGCCGGCCGCGTGGAGCAGGCCGGGCCCCTGCGCCGGGGCGAGGATCCCTCCACCCACCGCGACTGAGCGCTCGAGCATCCGGCGCGCACCGCGCCGAGCGAGCAGCACGGCGAGGACCACGGCCGCCATGGCCGCGCCGAACGGCGTGAGCGTGAGCGCGCAGCACAGCGCGAGGAGGAGCTGGACGCGGTCACCGGTGGTGAGCCGCGCGGGCGGGGGGACGAGGCGGTGGGCGGACACGGGGTGCTCCTTCACGAGCGGCGACAGGGTCTGGGTCTGGGTTCCGGACTGGGTTCGGGTCTGCGGGGGGCGTTCGGCGGCCGCCTCACGCGAGCACGAGGAACGCGAATCCCACCGCGAGGGCGGGGATCGTGGTGAGCACCGTCGCGACGAGCGCGGAGCGGTGCTCCAGGGCCAGCAGGGGCAGCAACGCGTCGCCGTCCTGGCTGATCGTGTTGGCGACGAGGGTGGCCAGGGGCATCCCGCCGGCGGCGAACATCCCGGCGAAGACGAGCTGCACGGCGCAGCCCGGGACCAGGCCGACCAGCGCCCCGACCAGCACGCCCGCCACGCCCAGGACCGGGAGCGTGGATCCGTCGAACCCGGTGAGGTGGGTGACCATCGACCAGGCGAGGTAGGCGACCGCCACCCACACCGTCACGAACGCCACCTCGTGGCCGCCGTGGCGCAGGACCGCCGCGAACGACGTCTCCGAGGCGGATGACTCGTCGTCGTCGGCCAGCCGGCAGCCGGCGCGGGCGAAGACCACGACGGCGACCGTCGCACCGAGCACGCCGAGCACCAGGTACAGGGTCTCCGGGTCGAGCAGCTGGAAGGTCACGGGCAGGCTCACGGTCGCGCCGCCGCCGATGGCGAGCCACAGCAGGACCGGCAGGACGCCGACCTCGTGCAGCGCGAACGCGGGTCGCGGCGCCGCCGGCACGGCTCGGGCCGCGACCGGCACCGGGGCGGGCGCCGGGACCGCTGTCGGGGCGGGCGGGGCCACGCGCCGGGAGGTGGGTGCGGCGGCCGGCCGCTTCCGGCGCGGGTCGAGACCCACGGCGTCGACGAGCCAGCCGGTGCACGCCCCCACCACCAGCAGCAGCCCCTTGAGCTGCACGGTGAGCCACGGGTCGTGGGCCAGCAGCACCCAGGACGCGTCGCCCATGGTCGCCACCAGGGCGGCGACGGCCGAGCCGTACGACACCGCACCGCGGCCGTAGGCCGCCATCACCATGATGGCGCCGCCGCAACCGGGGGGCATCGTGAGCGCCGCCGCCACCAGGGGGGCCGCCACCCGGCGCCGCTCGAGGGCGGCGTCGAGGCGGTGGCCCCACCGGCAGCGTGCCCAGCCGAATGGCGCCACCATCAGGGCGACGAACACGCCGACCTGCATGAAGGCGTCGGCCAGGGGGCGGAGCAGGAGCTCGGTCATGGCAGCGGCTCACTCCCCCGGAGTGAGCTTCTCCTTGGCCTTGTTCATCAGATTCTGCGCCCCCTGGGCGTAGGCGCCACCGGCGGTACCGGGCTTGCCGGGGCCCTTGGAGCCGTCGTAGGTGGAGAAGTGCAGCGGGTCGGGGGCGGGCAGCTCCTGCACGTCGTCGGTCAGGGCACGGCCCTCCTCGAACCTGATCTCCTGGTCGCCGACGAGGGTCGTGCCCTGCGCCCAGCGGCCCTCGTGGGCGGTGCTGCCCTCGTGGAAGCTGTAGAAGACGCTGGCGTGCTCGGAGGCCTCCTCGTCCTTGCGCGAGTCCTCGAGGCCGTCGGTGTGCCCGTCCTCGATGAGCTGCTCGATGCCGAGCAGCCACTGCTGCTGGTGGAAGGTGTCGCGGGCCAGGGCGAAGGAGAGCGTCTCCTTCACCCCGGGGTCGTCGGTCATGCCGATGAGGCGGGACACCTGGAGGCGGCCCTGTGCCTCGGCCGCCACGTTGTGCCGGAAGTCGGCGAGCAGGTTGCCGCTCGCGACGATGTAGCCCGCGTTCCACGGCACGCCCTGGCTGTTGGTCGGCATCGCGAAGCCGCCGCTGACGATCGCCTGCTGCGGGTTCTGGCCGCCCAGCACCGCGGCGAGCGCCGGGTTCGCGGCCGCGGCCTCCGCCTGCGTCTCGGCCGGCGCTCCCTCGAGGAGCCGCGCCAGCAGCGTCGTGAGCATCTCGACGTGGCCGATCTCCTCGGTGCCGATGTCGAGGATCATGTCCTTGTACTTGCCGGGCGTGCGGCACGCCCAGCCCTGCCACATGTACTGCATCATCACGGTCATCTCGCCGAACTGGCCGCCGATGACCTCCTGCAGCTTGGCGGCGTAGAGGGCGTCGGGACGCTCGGGCTTGGCGCTCCACTGGAGCTCCTTGGTGTGCCGGTACATGACGGTCCTTCCGATCGCGTGGGGTGGCAGGAGCGGGTGTCGCTCCTGGCCGTCCACGCTCCCGGAGAGCCGTTCGGTCGCCGTGACGGCGGCGGCTGCGCTGCCGTACGCCTCGTGTCCCCTGCCTGTCCGCTACGTGTCCCCCGAGAGTCCTCCGAGGCTCCCGCCCGGCGTTCCGGCGGTGTGCACCCACCGCCGACGGGCCGTCGCGGCCGGCGTGGCGCGGCGTCACGGCGGCGTCGCCGGGGATGCATGGACGCCCGGGTGAGGGGCACTGACAGCCCACGCGATCGCGATCTGGGGAGGCGCTGTGGCGTTGACGGCACGACTGAACCTGCTCGGAGGGTTCCGGCTCGACATCGACGGACAGCCGCACGCCGTCCCGGCCAGCGCACGCCGCCTGCTCGCCTTGCTCGCCGTGCTCCACCAGGGACGCCGCGCCTCGCGCAGCGCCCTCGCGGAGATGATGCGCCCGGACTCCGATCCCGCGCGCGCCACCTCCACACTGCGCTCGGTGCTGTGGCGACTGCCGCGCGACCGCGGCCGCGCGCTCGTCCTCGGCGACGCGCTCGAGGTGTGGCTGCACCCCGACCTGAGCGTCGACCTGTGGGAGGCCGAGGCCCGCGCCAGCCTGCTGTGCGGCACCGACTCGCCGAGCGTCGAGGACCTGCCGGACCTGTCGTTGCTCACCCAGGACCTGCTGCCGAGCTGGCACGACGACTGGCTGTCGGTGGAGCAGGAGTCGTTCCGGCAGCGCCGCCTGCACGCCCTGGAGCGGGGCGCCGACCTGCTGTGCCGTGCCGGCCGCTACCACGACGCGCTGCGCGCCGGGCTGGGCGCGGTGCGCTCGGAGCCGCTGCGGGAGAGCGCCCACCGGCAGGTGATCGCCGTGCACATGGCCGAGGACAACCACGCCGAGGCGCTGCGCCAGTACGACCACTACCGGCGGCTGCTCGCCGACGAGCTCGGGCTGGCGCCGAGCGCCACGATCCGACGACTGGTGGCGCCGCTGCTCGGACGGCCGGTCGACCTGCCGTCCCGGGCGGAGTGAGCCGGCGGGCGCTCGTTCAGCCGGTGGTCGGGACGAGGCTCACGACGTCGCCGTGGGCGGGGCGGCGCAGCTTGGCCTGCAGTCCCCGCTCGCGTGCGCGGGCCTCGAAGTCGGAGACGGGCGAGCGGAAGACGGTGTAGTCGTCGTGGTGCACCGGCACCACGACCGCGGGCCGGCACCGCTCGACGAAGTCGACGCCCATCGGGGCGTCCATGGTGACGGTGCGAAACAGCACCCGGGTGCCGCCGAGGTGCACGACCGCGGCGTCGATGCCGGGGAACCGCTCACGGACCTCGTCGACGTGCGAGCCGGTGAGGGTGTCGCCGCTGAAGTAGATGCGCCGACGCACCTCGCCGCCGACGACGTGCTCGACGATGCTGCCCATCACGGGGGGAAGCATCTTGCCGAGCAGCCCCCGCGCGTGGATCCCGGGGACGGCGGTGACGCGGAGCTCCTCGCCGTCCTTGGTGAGGGTGTGCTCCTGCCAGGTGCGCAGCGCCTGGCCGTCGAACCCCCACGAGTCCAGCCGGCGCACGGCCTCCGGCGTGGAGAGCACGGGCGGTGACCGGTCGAGCCGCGCCTTGGCGACCCGGTCGAAGTGGTCCCCGTGCAGGTGCGAGAGCAGCACCGCGTCCAGCGGCGGCAGCTGCTCGGGCTCGAGGGCCGGATCCGTCAGGCGACGGGTCCACAGGCCCCACCCCAGGTAGGCGCGCTGGCCGCGGTGCAGGAAGTTGGGGTCCGTCAACAGCGTGAAGGACCCCAACGTGACCACCGTGGTCGCGTTGCCGATGAAGTGGAGCCTGTCGCCCGTCGTCATGGGGCTCAGGCGGTGACGGAGCCCCGGCTGCGCTTCCCGAGGACGACGCCGAGCCCGATCATGGCGACGCCGAGGACGAAGTGCAGCCAGTCGTCGGCGGTGTTGAGGGGCACGAAGTTGGCCTGCGACGACTTGTCGATCACCAGCCCGTAGAGCCACAGCACGAGGTAGATCGCGCCGCCGCCGATGAGGAAGGTGCGGGCAGTGGACGCGGTGCGCGCCAGCGCCAGGCCGGCGGCGCCGAAGAGCAGGTGGACGACGTTGTGCAGGATCGACACCTGGAAGATGCCGAGGAGCTTGGCGTGGGACTCGTGCCCGGCCGCCTCGAGCCCGTCGTACTGCGTGGTGATGCCGGGGATGAACCCCAGGACCCCGACGAGCAGGAAGGTGGCGCCAACGAGGACGGCCGCCGCCTGGACGGGTGAGCCCTTGGTGTTCCGACCGGTGTTGAGGTGTGCGCGCTCGGTCATGGGTGTTTCCTCCTCTCGACGCCGTGGATGTCGGCGTCCGTGGACCTCCCCCGTACCCATTGGCTCGCCTCGCACGCACCGACCCACCCCGAAAGCGGGGTCCGGCTCGACGTGGCCCACGCCACGTGCCGGGGAGGTCTGGGACGGCCGCCGACTGGGTACGGCACGGGGTGCACCCCCCGACGAGAGGACGACTCGTGAACCCCATCCGCACGGTCACCGGAGTGATCACCCATCCCGCCCGGACCGCTGGCGCCGTCGCCGGAGCGACGATCGGCACGTCCGTGGGCGCCGCCCGGGCCGGCCTCCGCACCACGGCACGCGTCGTCGGCTGGGCCGTCGAGCGTGCCACCGGGGTGACGCCCGTGCCCGCCGGCGCCCCGTGGACGGCCGCACCCGACGCCGCATCCGACGCCGGGTCCGAGACCGATGCGGCGCCCGCTCCCGTGGTGGACGAGGTGCTGGGGACGCGTACGGCTCCGGCCGACGGGACCGCCGCGAAGAAGGCGCCCGCCAAGAAGGCCGCCGCCAAGAAGGCCGCCGCCAAGAAGGCCCCGGCCGAGAAGGCTGCCGCCAAGAAGGCCCCGGCGAAGAAGGCCCCGGCCAAGAAGGCCCCGGCCAAGAAGGCCCCGGCCAAGAAGGCCCCGTCCAAGAAGGCGGCGGTGCTTGCCCCCGCCCTGGGCATGAGCGAGGCCGAGGTGGCTGCCGGAGCAGCCGACGAGACCGTCGACGACCTGACCACCCCGTCCGGCATCCCGGCGGCCGCCGAGGGTTTCAACCCCGACACGACCGACACCGACCTCCACCAGCCCGGCACCGAGCCCCTGGTCGACCCGGCGACCGTCAAGGCCGTCGCCAGCGAGTCCGAGGTCCTGAGCAGGGCGGCCGACCCCGACAAGGGCTGAGTGTCGGTCCCGGCACCTATCCTCGAAGGCATGCACCGGATCTTCACCACGAGCGTGGCCTCGGTCTATCCCCACTACGTGGCGAAGGCGGAGCGGAAGGGGCGCAGCCGGAGCGAGGTCGACGAGGTCATCGCGTGGCTGACCGGGTTCGACGCGGAGACGCTGCAGGCCCACCTCGCGGCGGGCACCACCTTCGAGGACTTCTTCGCGCAAGCCACGCTCAACCCGCGTGCCGAGCAGATCACCGGCTCGGTCTGCGGGGTGAAGGTGCAGGAGGTCGACGACCCGCTCATGCGGCGGATCCGCTACCTCGACAAGCTGGTCGACGAGCTGGCCAAGGGTCGGCCGATGGAGAAGGTGCTGCGACGCTGAACGGCTGGACGGACGCCACCGGGGTACCGGGCGGCATGGACGCGGCAGACGACCACCCTCCCGGGCCGGCCCCCGGCCCGGCCCCCGGCCCGGGCCGCCGCTGGCGGCAGCGCACCGTGCACGCGGACGGGGTGGACCTCGCGGTGCACGAGACCGGCGACCCCGACGCGCCCCCGGTGGTCCTGGTGCACGGCTATCCCGACACGCACCGGCTCTGGTTCCCGGTGGCGAGGCGCCTCGCCGAGGACCTGCGCGTCGTGGTCTACGACACGCGCGGACAGGGGCTCTCCCTCACCGATGCTCCGGACACGTCGTTCGCGCTGCCCCACCTGGCCGCGGACCTGATGGCCGTCCTCGACGAGGTGTCCCCCGACCGCCCCGCCCACGTGGTCGGCCACGACTGGGGCTCGGTGCAGGCGTGGGAGGCCGTCTGCGAGCCCGGCGCCGAGCGCCGGGTGGCGTCCTTCACCTCGATCAGCGGCCCGAACCTCGACCATGTCGCCGACTGGGTGCGCCGGACGCTGCGCCACCCGAGTCCCGGTGGCCTCGCGGGCGTGGTCGGCCAGGCCGTCTCCTCGTCCTACGTGCCGTTCCTCGTCTCCTCCCTCGCCCCGCCCGTCCTCCGGGTCGCCGGCGGGCGCGACATGGTGTCCGGCCTGCGCTACTACCGGGGGAACCTCGGCGGCGCGGCGCGGCGCCCCCGCGAGCGACGGACGTCGGTGCCGGTGCTGCAGCTCGCGCTCACGCGCGACCCGTTCATCCGCGAGGGGTCCCTCACGGCCAGCGACCCGTGGTGCGAGGACCTCCGCCGCCGCCATCTGGCCGCGGGGCACTGGGCTCCCCGGACCCACCCCGAGGCGGTCGCCGACGAGGTGCGTGCCCACGTCGTCGACGTCGAGGGCCGGCTCGGAGGTCCGCCTTCGTGAGCCGGGTCCCCACCGCGCTGGCCGACCGCCTCCTCGACGTCCGCCGCATCTACCACGAGCGCGACATCGAGCGCTTCGCCCGCGCCCGCGAGGTGCTCGACCGGTTCCCCGACGCCGAGCGCATCGAGGTGCTGTCGCACCAGGCGATCCCCGGCCTCTACGGCAACGCCGGCGCCGTGGAGGACTGGGTGCGCAACAAGCAGGAGGTGCTGGTCCTGGGCGAGAAGAAGTCCCTCAGCGCCCGGCGCAACGAGCGCTCGAGCGACTGGATCGCGCCGTCGACCGCCAACGGCTGTGCCATGGCGTGCTCCTACTGCTACGTCCCGCGTCGCAAGGGCTTTGCGAACCCCATCACCGTGTTCGCCAACATCGAGGCGGTGCTGGGGTACCTCGAGCGCCACGCGGGGCGGCAGGGCGTCAAGCCGGAGCCCAACCAGTGCGACCCGGTGGACTGGGTCTACGACATCGGCGAGAACAGCGACTGCTCGGCCGACGCGCTGGTCTCCGACAACGTGCGCGACCTGGTCGACCTGTTCGCCCGGCTGCCCAACGCCAAGGCCAGCTTCGCGACCAAGCTGGTCAACCGCGACCTGCTGACCTGGGACCCGCGCGGCGGGACCCGCGTGCGGTTCAGCCTCATGCCCGAGGGCACGTCGCGGCTGGTCGACGTCCGCACCTCCAAGATCGCCGACCGCATCGCGGCGATGGACGATTTCGTCGAGGCGGGCTACGAGGTCCACGTCAACCTCAGCCCGGTCATCGTCCACGAGACCTGGCTGGAGGAGTGGTCCGAGCTGCTCGAGCAGGTCGCCGACGGCACCAGCCCCCGCACCCGGGCACAGCTGGCCGCGGAGGTCATCTTCCTGACGCACAACGAGGACCTGCACGAGGTGAACCTCGGCTGGCACCCCCGCGGCGAGGAGCTGCTGTGGCGGCCCGACCTGCAGCAGCCCAAGCGCAGCCAGAGCGGCCAGGTCAACGTGCGCTACCGCACCGGCTGGAAGGGGCGCTGGGTGAAGCAGCTCACCGACCTCCTCGCCGACAAGCTGCCGGAGTGCCGGGTGCGCTACGCGTTCTGAGGACTGGTCCCCAACCTCCTGAGGGCGAGGCCCGGTCCGGTCCTCACTCCTCGCCGCGCTGGCGGCGCAGCCAGGTGATCGGGTCGCCGTCGTCGACCACCACGCCGTTCCGCAGCAGGATGTGCCGCGCGAGCTGCCGGCGGGCCGCGGAGTAGGTCACCACGTGGGCGAGGACGCTGACCATCACGAAGCTCTCCGGCGGGTCGCAGAGCGCGTCGACGAGCCGGTCCTCCCAGGCGCCGCGCGCGTCGAGGTCCCGCACCGTCGCGAGCCACCTCGGCGCCACCTCGTCGTGGCGCGACAGCAGGGTCGCCGGGTCGCGCCCGGCCGCGGGCGGGAAGTCGGCGCCCTCGATCGCCGCGAGCCAGATCTCCTTCGTCGCGACCTGGTGCTCCAGCAGCTGCGCCAGCGACTCGTCCGGGCCGTCGAAGCCGAGGACCTGCATCCCCGGGAGCAGCGGTGCCTCGTAGGCGTCCGCCGGCACGCCCTTGGCGAGGTCGAGGAGGGTCCGCGTGTCGTCGAGGTCGTGGCGGACGAGGTGCTCGGTGATGGGGTTCACGCGCTGCTCCGTCGACTGCACCCACAGCGACATGGGTGGGTGGAAGTGGATGCCGTTGGGGGCCGGGAGCCAGTGCCCGGACGCCGGCGTGCTGGGCGGGTGCCCGAAGGCCCTGCTGTACGCGCGAGCGAAGCCCTCCACCGACTCGTAGCCGGCCTCGAACGCCGCGTCGGTGACGCTCGACCCTCCGGCGATCCGCCAGGCGGCCCGCTCCAGCATGACGCGCCGGCGCATCGCGACGGGCGGCTCGCCCGCGTCGCGGCGCAGGCGCCGGTTGAAGTGGAACGGCGAGGCGTACGCGCCGCCGGCCATGTCGGCGAGGGTCGCGTGGTCCTCGTCCAGCACGGCGTCGAGGAGCTCGCGGAGGCGGTCGCGTCCCGACTCGGTCATGGCCCCAGTCTGCGGGACCGGACGAGTGGTCCGCCCGACCGGAATTGCCCTGTGTGCCGTCAGGGCGTGGGCTGCCTGGGCTCCGGCGCGGCACCCCCGGGAGGCAAGCCCAGGCGCTCCCGCACCGCTGGCGCGAACGGGCTCCAGGCGCACCAGCGCGGGAAGTCACGGACCAGCCGCGGCGGACCGGTCAGCGTGAGCGCGCCCTGGGCCAGGGCCTCGGGGTAGGTGACGATGCCGGAGAACACCCGCATCAGGTCCACGGGCGCCACCGCGACGACCAGGTCGGTCTCGAAGCCCGGCGGGTCCGTGCAGACGGAGGTCTCGCGACGCTCGATGACCATCCAGATCCGGGTCGGGGCGTCGCCCGCGTAGTCGAACTGCACGACCGTGCGCCGGTCGGGCAGCGCGGCGACGTCGAGGCGCCGCGACATCCACCAGGTCAGGGTGACCGGGTCGACCTCGCGCGGCTCGGGCTCGCTGAACATCCAGCGGACCGCCCACTCGCCGACGGCCATGATGACCTTCTCGAGGTCACGGCCCGCAGGGGTCAGGTGGTACTCGTGACCGGTCGGCGTGGCGACCCGGTCGACGACGCCCTTGCGCTGCAGGTGCTCGAGGCGCTGCTTGAGCAAGGTGCGCGAGATGCCCGGCAGACCGCGGTCGATCTCGTTGAACCTCTTCCCGCCCAGGACCAGCTCACGGACGATCAGCGGCGTCCAGCGCTCCGCGATGACGGCACTCGCCAGCGCGACCGGACAGTACTGCCCGTAGTCCTTCACCCCATCAGTGTCCGCCCGTCCCGACGGCGAGTCCAGAAACTGTTCCGCCCCGGTCCAGAAGTCGTACTGGAGGGCGGTGCGGCAGGCGGGAGAACGTGGTCGCACAGCCCAGCCACCCAGCACAGGAGGATCCCATGACCACCACGTTCGACCCCGTCGCCTTCAAGGCCACCACGCGCACCCAGTGGGAGCAGGCCGCCGACGCCTGGCACCGGTGGGGACCGGCCATCGAGGACTGGCTGGGCGCCGCGACCCGGCAGATGCTCGACGACGTACGGCTCCGCCCGGGATCGGCCGTGCTCGACGTGGCCGCCGGGGCGGGCGGACAGTCCCTGGCCGCGGCCCGTCGGGTCGGTCCGTCAGGACGCGTCCTCGCGACCGACATCTCACCGGCGATCCTCGAGCACGCCGCCGCCGTCGCCGCCGCGGAGGGACTCACCCAGGTCGTCACCCTGGAGGCGGACGGCGAGGACCTCGCCGGGGTCGCGGACCGGTCCTTCGACGCCGCGATCTCCCGCGTCGGCCTGATCTACTTGCCGGACCAGCACCGCGCGCTCAGCGAGATCCACCGCGTGCTGCGCCCCGGTGGGCGGCTCTCGGCCGTCGTCTACTCGACCCCAGATCGCAACGGGTTCTTCTCGCTCCCGGTCGGCATCATCCGGCGGATCGCCGACCTGCCGGCGCCGCAGCCCGGCCTGCCCGGGCCGTTCAGCCTCGCCGCGCCCGGGGTCGCCGAGGCGGCGTACGCCGCCGCCGGCTTCGAGGACGTCACCGTGACCGCGGTGCCGTCCCCGGTCCGGATGGCCAGCGCCCGCGAGTGCGTGCGGTTCGAGCACGAGTCCTTCGGCGCGCTGCACCAAATGCTCTCCGCGGTGAGCCAGGCGGACCGTGACGCCGCGTGGCGGGAGATCGAGGAGGCGCTCGAGCAGTTCGAGGGGCCCGACGGCTTCGTCGGCCCGTGCGAGATGCTGGTGGTCAGCGGGACACGACCCTGACGCCGTGGCCGGGCGCCCGCCGCGACGACGGGACCGTCAGCCCGTGACCATGACCTGGGCCGCCGTCTCCTTGACCTTGGCGTCGGCCCAGCGCATCTGCCTCAGGGTCTGGGGGTGCGCGTCCTGGCAGAGCCCCAGCAGCTCGCGGTCCTGCATCGCCTGCGCGGTCTGCGCCAGCACCTCCCAGTCCAGGGAGACACCCGCCGCCTCGCGGTGGATGTGCCGGAGGTCCGCGAGCAGGAGCAGCGACGGCTCGTGGAGCCGGCCGACCGCCTCGGCGGCCTTCTGCCTCAGCCGGGCCAGCAGCGCCGACTCGTCCTCCGGCTCCGGGTCCAGCTCGACGCCGTAGTCAGACCCGACGCGCGCCAGGTCGCGGGCGTGCTGCTGGGACCACCGTGCGATGTCGCGCGCGACGTGGAAGACCTCCTGGTCGGTGCGCTGCCTGTCGCTGAGGTGGAGCAGCGCGCCGGCCAGGTCGTTCTCGGCCCGGTGCAGCTCCTCGATGGCGGCACCGACCTTGTTCCCATGGAGGCTGCGGAGGGTCCGGACCACGCTCATAGCCGGGCCCCCGTCCCGCCGGAGTCCTCGTGGACGAGGGCGGTGGCGATCCCCCGCGTTGCAGGGACGCCGGCGTCGACCGGGCGCGACCCCGTGGTCGTCGGCGCCGATGAGGGCGTGCCGTCGGTGGCCCGCACCCGGGTGGCGGCGGCCGCGGCCGTCTTGAAGATCGGCTGCTTCGACGCCGGGTCCCAGTCGGTGGGGGTGAGCTCGTTGGCCGCACGTCCGACCGTGCCGGGCTCGTGCTCCGCCTCGGTGTCCCAGTAGCCGTAGTGGAACGGCAGGAACAGCACGCCGCGACGGATCCCGCTCACCCGCAGCCGGGCGGTGACCTCTCCTCGGGGGGTCGTGATGCGCAGCAGGTCACCCTCGCTCCAGCCGTGCCGCTCGGCATCCGCGGCCGAGGCCTCGACCCACACCTCGGGAGCCGCGGCCCGGAGCTCGGGTGCGCGCCCGGTCTTGGTGCGGGTGTGGAAGTGGTACAGCGTCCGGCCGGTGATGAGCTGGAAGGGGTGCTCCTCGGTCGGCAGCTCGTGGGGCGGCAGGTACTCGCCCGCCTTGATCACCGCCTTGCCGTCGGGATTGAGGGCGCGGTACTCCACGGGCGACACCGGGGCGCCGGTGACGAGGTCCCGGCCGTAGCTCTCGCAGTAGTCGGGCCGGGACCAGAACCGCCCGCCGGCGTAGAGCCGCTCCGTGCCGTCGGGGTGCTCGTCGGTGCAAGGCCACTGGATCCCGCTGCCGCCGCGCAGCCTGTCGTAGGTGATCCCGGTGTAGTTGCACGGTCGGCCGCGGCTGCACTCCTTCCACGCCTCGAAGGCCTCCTCGGGCGTGGACCACTTCACCAGCGGCGCCCCGTCCTTGTCGCGCAGGTCGAGGCGGCTCGCGTAGTCGAGCAGGATGTCGAGGTCCGACCGGGCCTGCCCCGGCGGGTCGACGGCCCGCTCCGAGAGGTGCACCGTCCGGTCGGCATTGGTGAAGGTGCCCGTCTTCTCCCCCCAGGTCGCCGCGGGCAGCACGACGTCCGCGAGCCGGGCGGTCTCGGTCAGGAACAGGTCCTGCACCACGAGGAAGAGCCGGTCCTGCGACAGGATCGACCGCATCCGCCGCAGCTCCGGCATGGACACGACCGGGTTGGTGGCGGTGACGTAGAGGAAGCGGATCGACCCGTCCTCGACGTACCGCATCATCTGCATCGCGTGCGTGGGGGCGGTGTAGTGCGGGATCCGCATCGGGTCGATGTTCCAGATGCGGGCGAGGTCCTCCACGTGGGCGTCGTTCGACCAGTTGCGGAACGCCGGCAGGTCCCCGTCGGCGCCGCACTCGCGGGTGTTCTCCGCGGTCGGCTGACCGTTCATCTGCAGGACGCCGCAGCCCGGCCGGCCGAGCATGCCGCGGACGATGTGCACGTTGTTGACCTGCACGGCGGCGGCGGTGGCCTGGTGCGACTGGTAGAACCCCTGGAGCACGCTCGAGACGAGGCGCTCGGCCGTCCCGATGAGCCGGGCCGCCTCCCGGAGGTCGCCGGCGGGGACGTCGCACACCTCGGCGGCGCGCTCGATCGTGCAGTCGTCGACCATCTTCCGCAGCTCGGGGAACCCGACGGCGTGCGCGTCGACGTACGCGTGGTCGACCCAGTCGTTGACGAGGAGCTCACGCAGGAGCGCGTTCATCAGCATCACGTTGGTGCCCGGACGTGGCGCGAGGTGCACGGTCGCGTGCCGCGCCACGGGTGTCCGGCGCGGGTCGACGCACACGATGCGGGGAGGGTTCGGTCCCGCCAGGCGGTCGAGGACCCGGGTCCAGAGGACCGTCTGGGTCTCGGCCATGTTGTGGCCGTAGAGGCAGATCGTGTCGGCGTGGTCGAGGTCGGCGTAGGACCCGGGCTGCCCGTCGCAGCCGAACGACTCCTTCAGGGCCGCCGCCGCAGTGGCCGTGCACAGCCGCGTGTTGCCGTCGACGTGGTTGGTCCCGATCCCGCCGTGCGCGATGAGCCCGAGGGTGTAGTACTCCTCGATGAACAGCTGCCCGGTCGTGTAGAACCCGATCGAGCTCGGGCCGCGCTCCTCGAGCAGCTCGCGGGTCCGCCCGGCGACCGCCCCCATGGCGGTGTCCCAGTCCGTCTCGACCAGCCGTCCGTCCCGGCGGACCAGCGGTCGCGTCAGCCGGTCGGGCGAGCCGTTGGCCTGCCACCCGTAGAGGTCCTTCGGGTCCAGCCGGCCGCGGTTGACCCGGTCGACCGCGCGACCGCGGACGCCGACGATCCGGTCGTCCTTCACCGCGATGTCGATGCCGTCGCCGTTGGAGTGCAGGATCGACGCCGACTGCACCCACCGGTCCACGTCCTCGGGCGCGATCCCGTCCGCGAGGTGGGTGTCCACCCGGACGGGCCAGTCCTCGCCCGGGCCGTACGGCGTCCGGCTGCCCCACGGCTCGGCCACCCGGTCCACGCGTCGTACGACCACGAACGACGGGTACCCGCGGCCCCGACGACGATGCGTCCCGCGACCGGCGCGACGCTGCCGTCACGTCCGCAGTGCACGCATCCCCTCCCCCGCCCTGGGCACTGGGAGGCCCCTGACCGACGGGCCGAGGAGGCAGACGTGCGTGGCTGGACCGACCTCACCTCCGGACGGGCCTGACGTGGCCGGGCAACGACTCGTCGCCGACCTCGTCGTCGACCGGCTCCGTGACTGGGGCGTGCACCGGCTCTTCGGCTACTCCGGCGACGGCATCAACGGGTTCATGGGGGCGCTGCGCCGGGCGGGTGGCGACCCTGAGTTCGTCCAGGCGCGGCACGAGGAGAACGCCGCGCTCATGGCCGTCGGCCACGCGAAGTACACCGGCGGGATCGGCGTGGTCACGAGCACGCAGGGACCGGGGGCCGTGCACCTGCTCAACGGGCTCTACGACGCCAAGCTCGACCACCAGCCCGTCGTCGCGATCGTCGGGCAGCAGCCCACGACCGCCCTCGGGGCGGAGTACCAGCAGGAGATCGACCTGACCAGCCTCTTCAAGGACGTCGCCGCGCAGTACGTCCAGGCGGTGCTGGCCCCGGAGCAGGCCCAGATGGTGCTCGACCGTGCCTTCCGCACCGCGCTCGCCACCCGGTCGCCGTGCGTGGTGATCCTTCCCCACGACGTCCAGGTGGCCCCGGCGCCCGACGCCCTGCCGCACGAGCACGGCGTCGTGCCCACGTCCGTCCAGTGGCGCCCACCCCGGGTCGTGCCGCACGACGTGGACCTCGCCGCCGCCGCCGAGGTGCTCGACGCCGGCGAGCGGGTCGCCCTGCTCGTCGGCCAGGGCGCCCGCGGCGCGGGCGGGCAGGTGCGCGCGGTGGCCGAGCGCCTCGGCGCCGGCGTCACCACCAGCCTGCTCGGCAAGCCCTTCTGGGACGAGACCCTGCCCACGAGCTGCGGCGTGATGGGCCACCTCGGCACCACCGCCTCCGGCTGGCTGCTCGACCAGTGCGACACCCTGCTGATCGTCGGCAGCAACGACCCGTGGACGGAGTTCTACCCCGCTCCCGGGCAGGCCCGCGCGGTCCAGGTCGACATCGACGGCCGCCACCTCGGCAACCGCTACCCGGTGGAGGTCGGGCTGGTCGGTGACGCCGCCGAGACCCTGGGGGCGCTGCTGCCGCGTCTCCGGCCGCGGGACGGGTGGCGGGCGGACGTCGAGGACCGGGTCCGGGAGTGGCACGACCTGGCCGAGCGGAGGGCCGGCACCGCCGCCCGCCCGCTCAGCCCCGAGCGCGTCGTGCGGGCGCTCTCCCCCTGCCTTCCCGCCGACGCGCAGGTCAGCGTCGACGTCGGCTCGGTGGTCTACTGGTACGCGCGGCACCTCACCCTGCCGCCCGGCGTGCCGGCCCACCTGTCCTCGACGCTGGCCTCCATGGGCTCGGGACTGCCCTACGGTCTCGCCGCCAAGCTGCACGCGCCCGACCGGCCGCTGGTGGCGCTCGTCGGCGACGGCGCCATGCAGATGAACGGCATCTCCGAGCTCGTCACGGTGGCGCACTGCTGGCGGGAGTGGGCCGACCCGCGGTTCGTCGTTCTGGTCCTGCACAACCAGGAGCTGGCCGAGGTGACCTGGGAGCAGCGCGAGACCGAGGGCGACCCTCGCTTCGCCGCCAGCCAGGCGCTCCCCGAGTTCCCCTACGCGGCGTACGCCGACCTCCTCGGCCTGACCGGCATCAGGATCAGCTCGCCCGACGAGGTGGACGCCGCGTGGGACCGCGCCCTGGCCGCCGACCGGCCCGTCGTGCTCGAGGCGGTCGTCGACCCCGACGTCCCGCTGCTCCCGCCCTTCCCGGCCGGGCGGGAGAAGCTCGACAGCTTCCGGCGCGGGCTCGACCAGGAGGAGACCGGCGGCCACGCCCGCGAGCTGCTCGACGAGCAGGCCGGGCAGGAGGAGTGACGCGCCGGCTGGGCGGGAAACAGATCGAGGCCAGACGAATGTCTGGCCTCGATCCGATTGGTAGCGGGGGCAGGATTTGAACCTGCGACCTCTGGGTTATGAGCCCAGCGAGCTACCGAGCTGCTCCACCCCGCGTCGGTGAACAGAACATTACAGGGGCGCCGCAGCGGACCCCAAATCGGGGTCCCATGGCGCTGCTCACACCGCGGCCTCAGCGCGTCGGACAGGAGGAACTGCCAGGAGCGGCGACGGCGTACGCGGGAACGGCCCGTCGGACAGGGCTTCGTCCTGTTCGACGGGCCGTCCGACGGGCCTCCGACCGATCGGCTCAGCCGGCGAGCCGGACAGCCTCCTCGATGAGGTCGCGCCCCTCCTCCATCAGCCGGGCCCACCTGACGGTGTCGCCGCGCTGCTGGGCCGCGTCGGCCTGGGTGAACTTCTCCTCGGCCTGCACGAGCAGCTGGCGGATCTGCGCCTGCGTGCCCTCGGGCGCCGGGGTCGGCTCCTCCCCGGGCTCGTCCGTCGGGGAGGCCGACGGCGACTCGGTCGGCTCCTCACCCTCCTCGCCCTGCTCGCCCTCCGGGTCCTCCGGCGTGGCCGGGACGCCGTCGAGGGAGTCCTCGATCGCGTCGCGCAAGGTCTCGCCGATGCCGACGCGGCCCTGGTAGGAGACCAGCACGAAGCGCAGGATCGGGTAGGCCGACTCGTCGTCGCGGCGCGTGTAGAGCGGCTGGACGTACATGAAGCTGTCGCCGATCGGCAGCGTGAGCAGGTTGCCGAACACCGGCGTGGCGTCACCCTGGGTGAAGCTCAGCAACTCCTGCCGGACGGTCTCGTCGGTGCTGAGCGCCGCGGCGATCAGGCGCGGGCCGTCCGTGCGGGTGTCGGGCAGCTCGAGGACGGAGATCTTGCCGTAGTCCTCGGTGTCCGTGGCGTCGCTGTTGACGCTCATGAACGCCGCCAGGTTGTCCCGCTCGCGCGGCACGTAGACCGAGGTCAGCGACCACGTCGACTCGCCGTCGGTCTCCGAGAACAGCCGGTACGGCGGCTGGAGCCGCGTCGCCGCCTGCGGGTCCTTCGGCACCTCCCACCGGGTCGAGCCCTCGTACCAGTCGGCCGCCGAGGTCTCGTGGTAGCGCTGGTACTGGTAGCGCTGGGCCTTGAACAGGTCCTCGGGGTAGCGCAGGTGCGACAGCAGCTCGTCGGGGATCTCCTCGCGCTCCTTGAGCACGCCGGGGAACACCTCGTCCCACGCCCGCAGGATCGGGTCGCTGTCGTCCCAGGCGTAGAGGGTGACGGTGCCGTCGTAGGCGTCGACGGTCGCCTTGACCGAGTTGCGCATGTAGTTGATCTCGTCGGTCGGCAGCGTCTGGAAGCCGCTGTCCTGCTGGAGGGAGTCGTCGGTCATCGTCTCCAGCGACTCACGCTGCGACAGCGGGTACTTGTCGGTGACGGTGTAGCCGTCCAGCACCCACTTGATCCCGCCGTCGACCACCACCGGGTAGGGGTCGGAGTCGACGGTGAGCCACGGCGCGACCTTCTCGACCATGGTGCGGGGATTGCGGTCGTAGAGCACCTTGGAGTTCTCGTGGACGCGGCCGGACAGGATGAAGTTCGGCTCGCCGAACTTCACGGCGTAGAGCAGCTTGTTGAACAGGCTGCCGACCGGCACGCCGCCCTCGCCGTCGTACGTCGTCTCGGTCCCGGACTCCTCGGCCTCCGAGCTGCTCGTCCCGCGCGGGAGGTCGAGCTCGATGTCCTCGCCGCCGTCGGGCTTGCCCACGATGCTGTAGGACGGGCTCTGCTCGCCGTAGTAGACCCGGCCCTCGAAGTCGTCGCCGTACTCGCGGCTCAGCGCGTCCTCGTCGGCCTGCTGGCCCTCCGCCCACTGGATGCTGAGCGACTGGCTGGAGTCGTCCTCGGGGCGCTGGTTGGCGTACGCCGCGATCACGCCGTTGCCGTGGGTGTAGACCGTGTGCAGGTTGGACCAGTCGCGGTCGCCCTCGGCGATGCCGTTCTGGTAGAGCTCGCGCACGCCCAGCACGACGGCGCGGTCGGTCTCGCCGATGTCGTAGCGGTCCACGTCGAGGACGTTGCTCACCGAGTAGTAGCCGCGCACCTGCTGCTGCTGCTCGAAGACCTCGCTCACGACCTTCGGGTCGACCAGCGGCACGTTGGAGGTCGCCGCGTCGAGCTCGTCGAGGCGGCCGTCGGCCGGGCCGGGCGAACCGCCCACCGGCCTGGTCTCCACCGCGTCGAGCGCGTAGGCCTCGCGGGTCGCGTCGATGTTCTCCTTGATGTAGGGGCCCTCGCGGTCCGGCACGTTGGGGTTGACCCGGATGGCCTGGACCAGCGTCGGCACAATCAGCCCGAGGATGATCGCCGACAGGGCGAACAGGGCCACGCCGACCGACGGCAGCAGCCACGTGCGCCGCCAGATGTTGGCGAGGAAGAGCAGGGCGCAGACGAGGGCGATGCCGGCGAGGATCTCCTTGGCCGGCAGCACGGCCTTGTCGTCGGTGTAGCCCATGCCGGTGAAGATCGAGCCGGAGCTCGTCACGAGGTCGAACCGGTCGAGCCAGTAGTCGACGGCCTTCGCGATCACGAACATCGCCAGCAGCGACGACACCTGGATCTGCGCGGCGCTGGTCAGGCGCTCCCCCGGGCGCGCGGAGAGACGGATGCCGCCGAAGAGGTAGTTCATCAGGATCGAGGCGATCAGGCCCACGACCGCCAGCGCCATGACGTAGTCGACGACGTAGTGCCAGAACGGCAGCTCGAAGACGTAGAACCCCACGTCCCTCTCGAAGTAGGGGTCGGTCGTGCCGAACTCCTGCCCGTGCCGCCACAGCGAGTAGCTGCGCCACTGCCCCGACGCGGAGGCGCCGGCGAACAGGCCCATCACCACCGACGCGCCGGCGACCACCCAGGCCATCCGGGGGGCTAGGAGCTGGCGGTAGCGGTCCATCCCGTCGTCGGGGACGCCCGGCATGCCCGGCCACAGCACCGGACGGAAGCGGTAGGCCATCGACATCGCGAGCGCGACGGTCGCCGCCATCAGCCCGGCGAAGACCAGGAACAGCCCGACCCGGGTGAGCAGCAGCGTGCTGAAGACCTCGCTGTAGCCCACCGACCCGAACCACAGGCGCTCGGTCCAGAACGACGCGAACCCGCTCAGCAGCATGAAGGCGAGGATCAGGACGATCGCGGTGATGACGAGCGCGCCGGGGCGGCGCGACGACGTCACGGTGCGGGGGCCGCCCGGGCCTGCGGGTCCACCGGGCCGCTGCGGGCCGTCGGGGCCCTGGGGGCCGCTGGGTCGGTCGAAGGGATTGCTCATGCCGGCGCCTGCTCAGGGGTTCTCGTGGGGGTCGGACGGGGTGTCGGAGGGGGTGTCGTGCAGCGTCGCGTGGAGGAGCGCGAGCAGGCCGGGGACCAGCTCGGTGCCGTTGACCACCGACTGCTCGTCGTCGTGGGCCCGCAGCCGCAGGGCGCAGTACGACGCCCCGGCGCGCGTGACGCCGGCGACCATCCGGACCTCCTGGCGGTCGGGGTGCTCGCGGGCGAAGACCTCGGCGGCCGCGGGGTCCTCGGGGATCTCCTCGTCGGTGCCGGGCGGGAGCACGAGCCGCTCGATCACGGCCGCGCACCCGGCGACGCTGTCGGGCCAGGCGATGGTGGGCAGCGCGTCCTCGAGCGCCTGGCCGGGGGGCAGGCCCTCCTGCTCGATCGGGGTGAAGGACCCGTCGTCGCCCGGGCCGTCGATCGACATGGCCGCGGCGAGTGCGGGCTCCTGCGCCACGAGCTCGGCGGTGTCGACGAGGGCGTAGAGCCGCGCCGGCTGGTCCCAGCCGTCCTGCGCGACGTGGGCCTCGATCTCCAGCACGGCTGCCGCCAGTGCGGGATCCTCGGGCAGCGCGTCGGGCGCGGCCGGGTCGGGGATGGAGTCGCTGGGGTCCGTCATCAGGCGGTGTCCTCACAGGTCGGGAGGTCGGTGTCAGGGTCTGCGACCCACTCGGCCAGGGTCTCGAGGGTGCCGTGCAGGGTCGTGGCCCGGGCCAGCCGCATGCTGCCGGTGTCCACTCCCCCGATGCTGTTGCAGTTGTCGGCGGGCACGAGGAAGAGCTCGGCGCCCTCGTCGCGCGCCGCCGCGATCTTCTGCTGAATGCCCCCGATGGGTCCGACGTCGCCGGCGGGGGTGATGGTGCCGGTGCCGGCGACGTGGGCTCCGCCGGTCAGCGAACCGGGCGTGAGGGTGTCGTAGATCGCCATCGACATCATCAGCCCGGCGCTCGGCCCACCGATGTTGTCGGCGATGTCGACGCTCACGCGGAACGGGAAGTCGTAGCCCGGCCCCGGCGTGATGCCGACGCGGAGGTCGCCGTCGACCTCCTCGGGGACCAGGTCCACGCTGACCTCCTCGTCGCCGCGGCGCACGAGGAAGGTGATGGGCTCGCCGGCCCTCGCGCCGTCGACCGCGTCGACGACGTCCTGGGCGTCGTCGACGGCGGTCCCGTCGACCTCGAGCAGCACGTCGCGCACCTCCAGCTCTCCGTCCGCGGGCAGCCCCGGGGTCACGTCGAGCACCTCGACGATCGGGTCGACCTCCTCGCCGAGCTCGGTCAGCGCAGCCGCCACCGCCGTGTCCTGCGAGGACACCATGGCGACCTCGGACAGGCGGTCGCTGGACTCGTCGGTCTCGTCGGGGGCGTAGACCGAGGACCGCGGCCACACCGCCGCGTCGGGGTCGAAGTAGGCGCGCAGCAGCTCGGGGAGCGTCACGTCCTCCTGCGGCGTGCTGACGTAGACGGTCGTCATCCGCAGCTCGCCCTCGTCGTGGTACGCGCGGTGCCCGGTGACACGCACGGTCTCCCCGCCGTCGTCCTCGCCGAGGATGTCGACCGTCGGTCCGGGGTAGTAGGTGACGTAGGGCAGCGGCACGAAGGCGGCCGTGCCCCACAGCACGGCCAGCAGGCAGAGCGCGAGCAGCCCCGCCCTGGTCCGCTGACTCATGGGCGCAACTCTCTCAAACGGCCGCAACCGGCCGGCAGGCAGCCGACCTGCGGTCGACCGACCGCCGGTGCGCGGCGGGGTCAGGAGGCGCGCCGGGTCGTGCCGTCCCGGCCGGCGCCGTGGCTGGGACGCACCGCGATGCCGGTGCTGCGGTCACGCACGGGCGGGGACGTACGCCGGGTGCCGGCGGGCAGCTCCTTGGCCAGGGCCCTGCCGAGCCGCTCGACGGCGACGTCGCGGTCCACCTCGCCGTGCCCGTCGCGCCCGACCCACGACACCCAGGCCATCGCCGCGACCGTCACCACGACGGACGGCACCAGCCACAGCAGGATCTCCACGCGCCGAGCCTAGGAGGCCGCGCGCCTCGGGGCGCGCAGGCGCTACGGCGTGCCGACCCACTCCTCGGTCCGGTCGTCGAAGACCTGGTGCTTCCAGATCGGCACCTCGGCCTTGAGCGTGTCGATCAGGGCACGCGACGCCGCGAAGGCGTCGCCGCGGTGGGCGGCCGTCGTCGCGACCACGACCGCGAGGTCGCCGATGCGCAGCGGTCCGACGCGGTGCACCGCCGCCACGCCTCGTACGTCGTGCTCCTCCGCCACGCGTCGGCACACGTCCCTCAGGCGCGCGAGCGCGGTCGGGTGCGCCGAGTAGTCGAGCGCGGTCACGCCCTTGCCGCCGTCGTGGTCGCGGACCTGCCCGATGAACAGCGTGAGCCCGCCGGCGCCGTCGTCGCCCAGTGCGTCGACGACCTCGGTGACGTCGAGCGGGGTGTCGCGGATGTCGACGAGGCGCAGGGGGTCGGTCACGCCTCCGAGTGTAGGACCGAGCGGGGATGTCCGGGCTGGGCGCGGTGGGTACCGTTGCGGGCATGAGTGACACCCCCGGAGGCCCGGGATCGTCCGGTCGGGATCCCGACGACAACCCGTTCAAGGGCACGCCGTTCGAGCAGATCTTCTCGCAGATGGGCGGGTTCGCCGGCGGCATGCCCGACCTCAACGCACTGATGGCGCAGATGCAGTCGCTCTTCGCCCCGCACGACGGTCCCGTCAACTGGGAGACCGTGACCGACCTCGCCCGCCGCGCCGCCGCGCAGGAGCCCGACCCGACGGTCACCACCGCCCAGTCCGCCGCCGTCGCCGACGCCGTGCGCCTCGCCGACCACTGGCTCGACACGACGACCGAGTTCCCGTCCGGCGTCACCACCACCGCGGCCTGGTCGCGCGCCGAGTGGATCGTGGAGACCGTCCCGGTGTGGAAGGTCCTCGTCGAGCCGATCGCCGGCTCCGCCACGCAGGCCCTCGGCCAGGCCATGCCCGAGGAGATGCGGCAGCTCGCCGGGCCGTTCATGGCGATGCTGGGCAAGGCCAGCGGCGCCATGGTGGCCTCGCAGGTCGGCAGCGGCCTGGGGGCGCTCGCCGGCGACGTGCTGAGCGCCTCCGACATCGGCCTGCCGCTGGGCCCGATCGGCCGGGCCGCGCTCCTGCCGACAAACGTCGCCGCCTTCGCGGCCGAGCTCCCCGACGTCACCGCGGACGACGTGCTCCTCTACCTCGCGCTGCGCGAGGCGGCGCACCAGCGCCTCTTCGCGGGCGTGCCGTGGCTGCGCGACCACCTCATCGGCGCGGTCGCCGAGTACGGCGCCGGCATGGACTTCGACACCTCCGGCATGGAGACCAAGCTGCGGGAGGTCGACCTGAGCGATCCGACCGCGATGCAGGACGCGCTGGCCGGCGGGCTGTTCGACCCCGAGCCCTCCCCGGCGCAGAAGGCCGCCCTGGAGAAGCTCGAGGTCACCCTCGCCCTCGTGGAGGGCTGGGTCGACGAGGTCGTCGGCCAGGCCACCGCGGAGCGGATGCCCGCGGCCGCCAAGCTGCAGGAGACCGTACGCCGCCGCCGCGCCGCGGGCGGACCGGCCGAGCAGACCTTCGCGACCCTCGTCGGGCTGGAGCTGCGGCCCCGCCGGCTGCGCGACGCCTCCACGCTCTGGGGCTCGCTGCGCACCCGTCAGGGCACCGAGGCGCGCGACGGCGTGTGGATGTCGCCGCACCTCCTGCCCACCGCCGCCGACCTCGACGACCCGCTGGGGTTCCGCGAGGACTCCGTCGCCCCGGGCGAGCTGTCCGACGACGAGTTCGACGCCGGCCTGCGCGAGCTCCTCGACGGCGGCGACCCGCGACCCGGCGAGTGAGCCCGGCCCTGCACGCCAGCGCCGTCGCGACGCTGACGGCGTGGGCACCGCCCTCCCCTGAACAGGCTGCCCTGCGCGAGCGCTACCTCGCCCACCTGGCCGCCCACGACGACGGGCTCGCCAAGGCGTGCTTCCCCGACCACCTCACCGCGGGCGCGATCGTGGTCTCCCCCGGCGCCGACGCGGTGCTGCTCAACCACCACCGCAAGGCCGACGCCTGGCTGGCCTTCGGCGGCCACCTCGAGCCCGGTGACGCCTCCCTCGCCGCCGGCGCCCGTCGCGAGCTGGTGGAGGAGTCCGGACTCGTCTCGTTCGACTTCGACCCCGAGCCGTTGTCGCTCGACGAGCACACGGTCGAGTTCTGCTCGGAGCGCGGCACCGTCCACCACCTCGACGTCCGGTTCCTCGCCGTCGCAGCGCCCACCGCCGCCCACGCCACGAGCGCGGAGTCGCTCGACGTGCGCTGGTGGCCGGCGGACGCGCTGCCGCCGACCTTCGACGACATGTACGTCCTCGTCGACGCCGCGCTGGCGCGGGTGCGCGGTCAGTGCCCGGGCTCGCCGGGCTCGCCAGATTCGACTCCGCCCGGTGGCGGCTCAAGGCGCGCCGCCGCGGAGTAGCCCTCCAGGTAGCCCTTCGCCTTCTCCGCCCGCGGGTAGCGGTCGACCCAGGCCCAGAACGCCGGCGTGTGCCCGGGCTCGAGCAGGTGCGCCAGCTCGTGCACGAGGACGTAGTCGACGACCCACCCCGGCACCTGCTGGAGGCGGTCGCTGAGCCGGATGGTGCGGTCGCCGGGCGTGCACGAGCCCCAGCGCGCGTTCTGGTTGGTCACCCAGCGCACCGAGGCCGGCACGGCGAGGCCGCCGAAGTAGAGGTCGTTCAGCTTGGCCGCCCGCGCCACCAGGTCGTCGTCGGAGCGCAGCCGGCGCTTCTCCTGCCGCTCGATGCGGGCCACCATGTCGGCGACCCAGGTCGCCTCGTCGCGCTCGCTCATCGTGGCCGGGATCAGCACGACGATGCGGTCGCCGTCGCGGTAGGCGGACACCGTGCGCCGGCGGCGGCGCGAGCGGCGCACCTCCACCTCGGGCGTACGGGTCCGGGTGCTCATGGGCCGAACCTAGCCGCCCCCGCCCACGCACGGGTGGCGAAACGCGCGGGTCACAGTCGCGCCGATGCCCACTCCAGCAGCCGGTCGCGCTCCCAGGTGGTCACGATCCGGTCGGGCTCGATGCCCACCTCGGCGGCCCGGGCGGCACCGTAGTCGAGCATGTCGAGCTGGCCCGGCGCGTGCGCGTCGCTGTCGATCGAGAACAGGCACCCGAGGTCGCGGGCCAGCTCGAGGAGCTCCGTCGGGGGGTCCCGGCGCTCGGGCCGGCTGTTGATCTCCACCGCGACGCCCTCCTCGGCGCAGGCGGTGAACACGGCCCGCGCGTCGAACTGGCTCTGCGGACGGACGCCCCGGCTGCCGGTCACCAGGCGGCCGGTGCAGTGGCCGAGCACGTTGGTGTGCGGGTTGCGGACCGCCGCGACCATGCGCCGGGTCATCTGGGGTGCGTCCATCCGGAGCTTGGAGTGCACCGAGGCCACCCGCACGTCGAGCCGTCGCAGCATGTCGGGCGTCTGGTCGAGCGAGCCGTCGTCGAGGATGTCGACCTCGATCCCCTTGAGGAGCGTGAAGCTGCCGCCCAGGTGCTCGTTGACCGCCTCCACCACGGCCAGCTGGCGGGTGAGCCGCTCGGCGCTGAGGCCGTTGGCCACCCGCAACCGCGGGCTGTGGTCGGTCAGCACGAGGTAGTCGTGCCCGAGCTCCATGGCGGTCATCGCCATCTCCTCCAGCGGCGAGCCCCCGTCGGACCAGTCCGAGTGCGAGTGCAGGTCCCCCCGCAGCCGGGCACGGAGCTCCTCACCGCCGTGGGCCAGCGGGCCGGCCGTGGCCTCCAGCCTGACCAGCCGCTCGGGGACGACGCCGTTGCAGGCGTCGGTGATCACGGCGGCGGTGCTCGGTCCGATGCCGGCCAGCTCGGTGAGCGTGCCCTCCGCGGCGCGCCGGCGTACCTCGTCCTCGGGAAGCGGCAGGATCGTGCGGGCGGCCTTGCGGAACGCCTCGATCCGGCGGGTCTCCTCGCGCTGGCGCTCCATGAGGAACGCGATGCGCCGCAGCGTGGCGACGGGTCCGCGTGCGGGCTGGACGTCGCCGCCGTCTTCGCTCACGTTCTTCTCCTCCACAGGGCCTGCGGTGCCGAAGCCGCTGGTCACCGGCACAGTACGGCGCGGGGCCGGCGATGTCGCCCACAGGGTCCTCCCCACGGCCGACCGCGTCCTCCACGGCCCCCGGGATGCCGTCCCCACAGCATCCACAGGTCTGTCCACAGGGGTGGACACTGCTGTGTTGACCGCCCGCGGGCACGGCCCTAGCGTTGCGCAGCAGACGGGCCCCGCGGTCCCTCGACGCCGGCAGGGGAAGGCAGGCGTGGTCGGCTGCGGGGCCCTTCTTCCGCGCCGCGGCGGATCAGCGGCCGCGGAAGCGCGGCGGGCGCTTCTCCCTCGCCGCCCGGATGCCCTCCTGCAGGTCGGCGGTCGCGAGCGTGACCGGCTGGGCGAGCGCCTCCCACTGCAGGGCGGACTCGAGGTCGGCGTGCCCGCCGCCGGCGAGGGCCACCTTGGTCAGCCGCGCCGCGATCGGGGCGGTCGCGGCGACGTCGGACGCCGTCGCGAGCACCTTCTCGAGGAACGACCCGGCTCCGAGCACCCGGGAGACCAGCCCGAGCCGCAGCGCCTCGTCGGCGTCGACCACCCGGCCGGTGAGCAGCAGATCGCGCGCGTGCGCCGGCCCGACGACGTCGGGCAGCAGGTAGGTGCCCGCCATGCCGGCGTGCATCCCCAGCCTGGTGAACGGCACGCCGAGCCGCGCCCCCTCGGCGGCGTAGCGGATGTCGCAGGCCAGCGCCAGGCACAGGCCGGCGCCGATCGCGGGCCCGTTGACCGCGGCGATCGTGGGCACCTCCAGCCGGCGGAGCGAGAGCCAGGCGCGGTAGAACGGCAGCATCCGCGAGCGGAGGTGGTCGACCCCGGCGTCGGGCTCGCTGGCGATCCAGGAGGTGTCCCCGCCGGAGCAGAAGGCGCTGCCCTCGCCGGTGACGACGACCGCGCGGACCGACCGGTCGGCGGCGAGCGCGTCGACGGCGGCGACCCAGGAGGAGGTCATCTCCTCGCTCATCGCGTTGCGCATGTCGGGGTTGTCGAGCGTGAGCAGGGCGACCCCCTCGGAGGGCCGCTCGAGGCGCAGGTGGACGAGGTCCGGCGGGGTCTCTGGCATGCGCCGAGGGTACTGATGGCGCTGAGCGTAGGAGCAGGCGGATTCACGCTCAGCGCGTGTGGTGCGTGAGCGTGCGCCACGCGTGGCGTAGGGTCTCCGACGGAGCACCGGCGACCGCCGGCGCTCCCCGGCGGGCTTCCCCTTCGACAACCCCGTCGCGACGACCACGAAGAAACAAGCAAGGAGGCCGTCATGGCGGAGACCTGGAGCGGCGAGTTCTACTGCGTCAAGTGCAAGGAGAAGCGCGAGGCGGAGGGCGAGATCAAGGTCAACGACAAGGGCACCAAGATGGCCAAGGGCGTCTGCCCGGTCTGCGGCACCAACTTGAACCGGATCCTCGGCAAGGCGTGAGCCTCACCCCGTGAGCTGATCCGCGGCGGCGTCACCCATCGGGTGGCGCCGCCGCTGCTTTCCCGCCGGCCGCGTCCCCTGTGGACGACGCCCCGGCCGACCGGGGCGCGTGGCAGCCTCGGCTCATGACCGGCTCCGCCCCTTCCGCCCCGCTGCGCGCGCAGCTCGACTGCCCGGACGTGTGGCACCGGCCCGTGGTCGGCGCGCTGGCCGCCGCCGGGGTCGTGGTGGACGACGCCGCGGCCGTCGGCGTCGCGGTGACGCCGGGCCGCCTCGTCTCCGCGAGGATCGACGACTGGAGCGTCGCCTCGCTGCCCCACCTGCTCGTCGCCGTGCGTCCCTGGGCCGTCGAGGTCGGCCCCTGGGCCGCACCCGGGATCGGGCCGTGCGCACGGTGCGTGGCCGCGGCCGTGCTCGACGAGGGCGACCGCACCTGCACGGACCACCTGCCGCCCCCACTGCTGGCCCTCGCCGCCGGCGCCGCCGCCCGCGACCTGGTGGCGTGGGGCCGGGGCGAGCCGCCGCACTCGTGGCTCACGTCGTGGCGCCACGACCACGAGCCGCTGCCCACCGCCCGCCGCTGGCAGCGGCACCCCTACTGCGGGTGTGCGTGGTTCGACCTCGGGTGAGCCGTCCCGGACGGGGTCACCACCACTCGCTGTCGAGCTTGCTCTCCATCGCGCGCAGGTGGCTGCGCGAGCAGGTGTCGCAGAAGGACCGCCTCCGGCCGTTCTCGACCGCCGTCGTCCACGTCAGGGTCTCGGCCTCGGGTGCCTGCGTGCCGCAGAAGTCGCACGTCACGGGCTCGCTCACGCCTCGAAGGCTACTCCTGACGACCGGTTGGGCCGCGCGCCGAAATCGACACGAGCCGGTACGTCGCCACCGTGACGACGTACCGGCTCGTGCTGTGCTCACCCGCGATCAGGGCGAGAGCCTCCCCCAGAGGGGGATCGATCAGATCGCGCGGGCGAGTGCGAGACGCGCCTGCTGCGCGGCCTGCTCGGCCTTGCGGCTCATCCGACGGGCCAGGGCCAGCTGGTGGCCGCGTCGCAGTTCGTGCGCCTCTCCCAGGCGCGCGGACATTTGCGCGCGTGCGAGTTCTTCGTGCATGAGATTCATGTCGGTGCTTCCGTTCCGGTAGGTCTTCATCGATGTTTTCCTGTGTTTCCTCGGTGGAGTCGGGTTCGCGGTGGCGCCTACGCGGCTGCCCCGTCCTTCTGGTCCTGGCTGGCCTGTACGGCGACCTGCTCGGACTTGCGGGGCCGGCCTCGCGGCCGCTTGCGCGGGATCACCACGCCCTGGAGGAAGAGCTCGCCTCCCCAGACGCCCCACGGCTCACGCCGCTCGAGGGCTCCGTCGAGGCACAGCGCCTGCACGGGGCAGTCGGTGCAGAGGGCCTTGGCGTGCTCCACGTCCGCGGGGGACTCGGCAAACCACAGCTCTGCGTCGTTGACGCGGCAGGGCAGCAACTCCTCATCCACCTCGGCAGCTGCGTCGTGCAGGGCTCCGAGCGGGGCCTGGGGCTCCAGCTCGGGCGTGACGTCGGCAGCTCGGCGGTCGAGAACGCTGATGGTCATGTGTTCACCTCCTCCTCGTTGACCTGATCGCGGGTGTGACGGACAAACAGAAAGGCCGCGGATCCCGGGTTCGGGTTCCGCGGCCTGGAGGCTGCCGGTGCGAGGTTGTGACCTAGCTCGACGGACTCCAGGCGGGAGAACCCGGGAAATCGCCCTTGACGCGCACGATGGCGGCGGCGTCGCCCTGGACAGCCACCACGCCGGCGCCGAGGGCGCGCGTGTACGCGCAGGGGCGGCCGAGGGTGGACATGCCGAAGGACGGCGTCCACGCCGTCATCGTCATCGTGTTGTTCTCCATGGGGGCCACCTCCTTCGGGGCATCGGGCGCGGATCGTTGTCAGCGATCCCAGTGCGCGGGTCGTGAGTGGAACGTTAGACCCCGGCGTACGTCAGGGGCAAACGATTTAGTGGCCATTACATGAAAAAACTTCTGCAGAGCGCCGGACGGCCGCCTGCACGCCCGGTCCGGACCCCTCAACTGGTCTGGACCGCCACGAGGGCGAGCACCTCGTCGCCGTACTTGGCGATCTTGCTCGGGCCCACGCCGCTGATCGCGCGCAGCGCCTTCACGTCGGAGGGCACGTGCTCGGCGATGAGCTGCAGCGTCGCGTCGGTGAACACCACGAACGCCGGCACGCTGTCCTCGGCGGCTCGCGCCAGGCGCCACTCGCGCAGCCGCTCGAAGAGCGCCTCGTCGTAGGACGCCGGGCAGCCCGCGCACCGGGCGGTCTTCTTCTCCTGCGCCGTCGACAGCGCCCTGCCGCACTCGCGGCAGTGCAGGGCCGAGCGGTTGCGCCTGCTGCGCTCGCGGCGCTGCCCGGCCACGCCGGGCGCGCCGTCGAGCAGCGGCGCGAGGAAGGGGGAGCTGCCGCGCGTGGAGCGGCCGCCGGGCTCGCGAGCCGTGGCCCAGGAGACGGCGAGCTCGTCGCGGGCCCGGGTCATCGCGACGTAGAGCAGCCGGCGCTCCTCCTCGACCTCCGCCGGGGTCTGCGCCTGCGAGATCGGCATCATCTTCTCGTGCATGCCGGCCACGAAGACGGCGTCCCACTCCAGGCCCTTGGCCGAGTGGATGGTGGCCACGGTGACCGCGTCGGCGACCGGGGCGTGCTGCTCGCTCGCACGTCGGTCGAGGTCGTCGACGAGGTCTCCGAGGCCTGCGTCGGGTCGCTCACGACCGAAGTCCGCGGCGAGGTCGACCAGCGCCTGCAGCGACTCCCAGCGGTTGCGGACCTCTCCCCTGCCCTCGGGCGGGTCGCTGCTGTGCCCCATCTGGGACAGGACGGCCACGACCGCGTCGGCCACCGGTCCGTCGGCCTCCCCGCTGCGCGCCGCGCCTCGCACCAGCGTGATCGCCTGACGCACCTCCGGGCGGTCGAAGAAGCGCGCCGCCCCGCGGACGACGTAGGGGATGCCGCGCGCGGCGAGCGCCTCCTCGAAGCGCTCGGACTGCGCGTTGATGCGCAGCAGGACGGCCATCCGGCTGGCCGGCGTCCCCCCGGCCCGCAGCGCCGCCACGCGGTCGGCGACGGCCTCCGCCTCGGCCACCTCGTCGCTCGCCTCGCGGTAGCTGATGGCGGCACCGGAGGGCCGCTGCGCGACGAGGTCGACACCCTTGCTCGGGGTGCCGGCGAGCAGCTCGTTGGCGGCCGCCACGACCTGGGGCGTGGAGCGGTAGTTGCGGACCAGCTCGACGCTCGTGGCCGACGGGAACCGCTGCGTGAACTCGCGGAGGTAGCGGGCGTCGGCGCCGGCGAAGGAGTAGATCGTCTGGGCGGGGTCGCCGACCACGCAGAGCTCGTCGCGCCCGCCCAGCCAGAGGTCGAGCAGGGCGTGCTGCAGCGGTGAGACGTCCTGGAACTCGTCGACGACGAACCACTTGTACTGGCGGCGCACCTGGGCCGCGACCGCCTCGTTGTCGGCGAGCAGCCCGGCGCCGAGGAGGAGCACGTCCTCCATGTCCATCCGGCCCTGGCCGCGCTTGACCTCCTCGTAGGCCTCGAAGGCGCGCGCCACCACCTCCGGCTCCAGGCCGGACACCGCCCGGCCACGGGCCCGGGCGATCGCCGCGTAGGTGTCGGGAGCGACGTTGGAGACCTTGGCCCACTCGATCTCGCTGGCGAGGTCGCGCAGCGTCGCCTGGTCGACGCCGAGCCGCTGGCGGCGCGCGGCGAGGGCCAGCATGCCGAGCTTGGACTCCACGAGCTCGGGGAGGTCGCGGTGGTGGACCCGCGGCCAGAAGAACCGCAGCTGGCGCAGGGCGGCCGAGTGGAACGTCCGCGCCTGCACGCCCGGCGCGCCCAGGGCCCGGAGGCGCTCGCGCATCTCGCCGGCCGCGCGGGTGGTGAACGACAGGGCCAGCACCTCGGTCGGCGCGTAGACCCCCTGCGCCACGCCGTGGGCGATGCGGTGCGTGATCGCGCGGGTCTTGCCGGTGCCCGCGCCGGCGAGCACGCGGACCGGCCCGCGCAGCGCCTCGGCGACCTGTCGCTGCTCGGGGTCGAGCGCTTCGAGCAACGGAACAACTCCTGCGAGGTCGTGGTTGACAGGGGTGGGAACCACCCGTTCCATCACCCTAGACGCCGGAGGGGACACTCCATCCCATGACCTTCACGATGTTCACCACGCCCTGGTGCGGCTACTGCCACCGCCTCAAGAGCCAGCTCGACCGCGAGGGCATCGAGTTCTCGATCGTCGACATCGAGCAGCAGCCCGACGCGGCGCTCACCGTCGAGCAGGCCAACGGCGGCAACCAGACCGTGCCGACGCTGCTCTTCACCGACGGCAGCACGCTCACCAACCCCTCCGTGGCGCAGGTCAAGGAGAAGCTGGCGGCTCTCGCGTGAGCACCGCCCGAGCGGGACGCCACGCCGGACCGGGGTTAGCCTGACGTCGTGTCACTGCTGAACTCGATCGACCGCGACCACGTCCTCACCGCGATGGAGACCTGGGACGCGGCAGGTGGCGCCAACTACATGCTCGTGCGCGGCGGCGTCTCGACGCACGTGCTGGTGCACCACGGCAGGGAGTACGACGCCGCGGCGATCGCCGGCATCGCGCATGGTCTCGCGACGGGCCGCACGCTCACTCCTGCCGACATCCCCGGCGGCGGCGCCGGTGCCAGCAAGGCGCTGACCCGTCTGGGGTTCGACATCCGCGACGACTCGCCCCCGAGCACCCGCGTGCCGGGCACCCGCGCGAGCACGCCGCGTACGACGTCGGCTCGCGGCACCGGGACGCCGCGGCCGTCGCGGCCGTCGCGGGTGGCGGCCACCGACAAGCCCGTCGACCTCTGCCCGCGCTGCTTCATCGCCCTGCCCGCGACAGGTGTCTGCGACACCTGCGACTGACGCCGCAGGACCCCGCTCAGCCCCAGCCGGGGCCGTCGAGTGGGCGGCCGAACCAGCTCTCGATGAGCGAGGACGAGATCGAGACGCCCCGCGGCACGAGCAGCTCGCCTGCGCGGGCGGCGGCGTCGAAGTCGGTGCGCGTCCACCAGCGCGCCTCCTCGATCTCGGCGCCGTCGACGTCGATCTCGGTGGTCACGGCCCGGCCGGTGAACCCGAGCATGAGGCTCGCGGGCAGCGGCCAGGGCTGGCTGCCGAAGTAGGTCACCTCGCCCACCGTGACCCCGACCTCCTCGGCGACCTCGCGCCGCACGGCGTCCTCGAGCGTCTCCCCCGGCTCGCAGAAGCCGGCCAGTGTCGACCACCGCCCGGCCGGCCAGGCGACGTTGCGGCCCAGCAGGATCGCCTCGTCGTCCCCCTCGCCATGGGTGATCGCCATGATGACGGCGGGGTCGGTGCGCGGGAACTGGGCGCGGTCGCACTGCGTGCACCGCAGCTCGTGGCCGGCGGCCCGGCTGACCAGCGTCCCACCGCAGCGCGGGCAGAAGCGGGTGGCGTGGTGCCACTCCGCCAGGCCGATCGCGTGCATGAGCAACGGCGCCTGCCCGGTCGCGTCTTGGGCCAGCAGCGGGAGCACCGCGCGCAGCGGCACCCACTCGTCGGCGCTGCCGGGAGCGTCGGCGGGGTCGACCACCACCGCCACGTGCACGACGCCGTCGCGGTCGCCGAGGAGCACCAGCGTGCCCTCGGGCGCCTCCTGCGGTGCTGTCCACTGCACGCTGCCCTCGACCGGGCGCAGCCGGTTGCCGGCCACGACCAGCACGCGCGTCGCCGGGTCCGACATGCGCTCGGCGAGCCACGCCTCGTCGGTCCGGCGCAGCCCCATGCGGTTGTGTGCGTGGGCCGAGAGGGCGACGTGCGGCAGGGGGCGCTGGGCGGTCACGCCGTCAGGCTAGCCCCGGCTCCCGCGACCGCCGCCCGGACGCCCCACGGGGTCGCCGCGACCGGCGGGGACCGCGTCACTGCCTAGGCTGGGCGCCGTGAGCACCCACATCGGCGCCCAGCCGGGCGACATCGCCCCCACCGTCCTGCTCCCCGGCGACCCCCTGCGAGCGAAGTGGATCGCCGAGACCTTCCTCGACGAGGCCCGCTGCTACAGCGAGGTCCGCGGGATGTACGGCTACACGGGCACCTGGAACGGTCATCCCGTGTCGGTGCAGGGCTCGGGGATGGGCCAGCCGTCGATGTCGATCTACGTCAACGAGCTGTTCACCGACTACGACGTGCAGTCGATCGTGCGGGTGGGCTCGTGCGGCGCCGTCACGGAGGCCGTCGGGGTGCGCGACCTCGTCATCGCCTCCGGCGCGTGCACGGACTCCTCCATGAACCGGATCACCTTCCACGGCATCGACTACGCACCGGTGGCCGACTTCGGCCTGTTGCGGCGGGCGGTCGAGGCCGCGGAGGCACGGGAGGGCGGGTCGCCGTTCCACGTCGGCCTCATCTTCTCCAGCGACTCCTTCTACCCGACGCGCCCCGAGCTCCTCGGCGAGATGGTGGGCTACGGCGTGCTCGCCGTCGAGATGGAGGCCAGCGCGCTCTACACCCTCGCCGCGAAGCACGGCCGCCGCTCGCTCGCGATCTGCACGGTCTCGGACCACATCGTCACGGGCGAGGAGACGACGGCGCAGGAGCGGGAGCAGACCTTCGGCGAGATGGTCGAGATCGCGCTGACGGCCGCGTTCGGGTCCCCGGGCGGTGCGTGAGGCAGCTTTCGAGGCGCGGGAACCTGCCCCACTCACCGCTGCCGGGGCGGCGACCGCACGGGCGGTGCGTGAGGCAGCTTTCGAGGCGCTAGAACCTGCCCCACTCACCGCTCCCGGGGCGGCGACCGCACGGGCGGTGCGTGAGGCAGCTTTTCGAGCGTCAGAACCTGCCTCACACACCGCTCCCCGGGCGGTCAACGTACGGGCGGTGCGTGACGCAGCCTTTCGAGCGCCAGAACCTGCCTCACTCACCGCTCTCGGGCGGTGACGCAGCTTCTCAAGCGCCAGAACCTGCACCACACACCGCTGCCGGGCCCCCCGGGCATACGCCCGCGCCCATACGCCCGTACGCGCGACCCCGGGGTCAGAGGTCGGAGAGCAGGCGCTCGAGGCCGTCGCGGTCGGGCAGGTCGGCGGGCTCGACCGTACGGCCGGACCGCACGTAGTGGAACACGGCACGCACCCGGTCCAGCGGCGTCCCGGTGAGCTCCGACCAGGCGAGCCGGTAGAGGGCCAGCTGGAGCGGGTCGGCGGTCTCGTGGCGGTTGGTCTTCCAGTCGACGAGCAGGAACCCGCCGTCGGGCTCGGCGTAGACGGCGTCGATCCGGCCGCGCACCACCTGGCCGCCCAGGACCAGCGCGAACGGCGCCTCCACGGCGTGGGGCGCGCGGTCGCCGAACGGTCCGTCCTCGAACCGCTTGACCACTTCTCCGAGGTCGGCCTCGTCGTCGATGCCTGCGTCGGCGCGGCCGGGGAGCTCGTCGGGCTCGATGAGCGCCTGCTGGCCGAAGCGCTCCTCGACCCACGCGTGGAAGGCGGTGCCGAAGCGCGCCGCCGGCGCGGGTGGTCTGGGCATCGGCCGAGCGAGCTCGCGGGCGAACGCTGCGGGGTCGTCGCGCAGCCTGGCCAGCGAGGTCACCGAGAGGCTGCTCGGCAGCGGCAGGTCGACCGTCGTCGCGCGCTCGGCCCGCGCCTCGGCGAGGAGCTGCGCCAGGTCGTCGTCCCACTCGGCCACCCGGGCGGCCTCCACCATGTCGAGGCCCTCGTCGGGGGCGGTGCGGTCGACGGACCGGACGAGCTCGGCTGCCGCGAGCCGCCGGCGAGCCTCCTCCCCCGGGCCGGGGACGGGCCAGGGGCGGGAGGTGTCGACGTCGTCGTTGGGGTTCGGCGACCTGGGCGGCGGCTTCTCCAGCCAGCGCTCGACCGGCCGACCCCACTCCTCGAGCTGCTCGCGCACCACCCGCTGGTAGTCGGAGGGCCCGAACGGCGTGGAGCGCTGGCCCCAGACGTACGACGTCACGCACAGGTGGTGAGCCGCCCGGGTGAAGGCGACGTAGCCGAGCCGCAGCTCCTCCTCGGCGTCGTGGGCCTTGGTGGCGGCGCGGTAGGCGTCGAGCGCGGCCTTGTCGTGGCCCTGCAGCTGCGGCTGGTCGGCGCGGTCGCCGCGGAGCGGCGCGGGCAGGACCGCGGGCGAGGAGGTCCAGAGCGTGCGGGACCTGTTGCTGGGGAAGCGGGTCTCCCCCACCCCGACGCAGAAGACCGACGACCACTCCAGGCCCTTGGCACGGTGGACCGTCAGCAGCTTGACGGAGTCGGCGGCGGTCGGGGTCGCCACGTCGAGGCCGTTGCCCTGGTCGTCCTCCGCGGTGAGGTAGGCGAGCAGCGCCGGGAGCGTGACGTCGCCGTCGACGGACTGGAACTCCGCGACGGCCTTGACGAAGAGGTCGAGGTTGTCGCGTCGGGCCGCCGCGGCCGGCGAGGTCGCCGAGGCCAGCTCGACGTCGACGCCGGTCGTGTCGATGATGCGGCGCACCACGTCGAGCAGCGGGTCGCCGACGTGGCCGCGCAGGCGGCGGAGCTCCGCCGCCAGCAGCGCGACTCGGTCGCGCGCCTCGGGCGAGTACGCCGCCTCCCCCGGCGACTCGAGCGCGTCGCTGAGTGCCGGGAGCTCGGAGGCGTCGATGCCGTCGGCGATCTGGAGCAGCTGGTCGGCGATGGTCGCCGTCGCCGCACGACCGCGGACGCCGGCGACCTCGGCGGCGCGCTCGGCCAGCAGGCGCAGGTCGCGCGGCCCGATCGCCCACCGCGGTCCGGTGAGCAACGTGAGCATCGCGGCGTTGGCGGTGACGTCGTGCAGCAGCGTCAGGGTGGCGACGACCTCGGCCACCTCGGGCAGCCGGATGAGGCCGGACAGGCCGACGATCTCCACCGGGACCCCGGCCGCGGTGAGCGCGTCGTAGACCTCCTCGGCCTGCGCGTTGTCGCGGCTGAGCACCCCGATGTCGGACCAGGCGGTGCCGTCGTCGTGGACCCGCCGGACCTCCGTGGCCAGCCATGCGAGCTCGTCGACGGAGCGCTCGAACACGTGCGCCTCGACGCGGCCCTCGGCGGCCCCGTCAGCCGCCCGCAGCCGGGCCACCTTGTCGCCGTAGGCGGCCAGCAGCGGCTCGGCGAGCCGGTTGGCCACGTCGAGGATGCGGCAGTCGGACCGCCGGTTGACGGTGAGCGGCAGCCGGCCCGGCTCGCCGTCGGGGACCGGGAAGGTCTCGGCGAAGTTGAGGATGTTCGACACCGAGGCACCGCGCCAGCCGTAGATCGCCTGGTTGGGGTCGCCGACGGCCATCACCGGGTGGCCGAGCCCGTGGTCGACGTCGGGACCCGAGAACAGCCGGGCCAGCATCGTGGCCTGCGCGACCGAGGTGTCCTGGTACTCGTCGAGCAGGACCACCTTGAAGCGCCTGCGCTCAAGCTCGCCGACCTCCGGCTGGTCGTCCACCAGCCGCGCAGCGAGCGCGATCTGGTCGCCGAAGTCCATCAGGCCGAGGTCGGCCTTGAGCGTGCGGTAGCCCGTGACCAGCTGGAGCAGCTCGGCCCTCCGGTCGATGGCGTTGATCGCCTTCGCCGGTCCCTCGAGGTAGGTCTTGCGGGCCTTGCCGGCCAGCTCCTCCTCGATGGCGCGCTCGAACCCGCGGCGCGCCTCCCCGTCGACGCGGCGTACGTCGTCGGCGTCCACGAGGTGCTCGCTCATCGCGCCGTCGAGGGCGAGGAGGTTCTGGATGGCGGTCGCCGGGTGGTCGGTGAGCAGCTCGATGCGGCCGGTGAACCGCTCGATGACGCGGGCGCCGAGCTGGTAGCGGGAGGCGTCGGAGACCACGCGGGTGTCCGGCTCGTGGCCGATGCGGAGGCCGTGGTCGGTGAGCAGCGTCGCGGCGTAGGCGTGGTAGGTCGCCACGGTCGGCTCCAGCACGTCCTCGCCCTCGGCGACCACCGAGCGGTCCAGCAGCCCGGCGGCGCCGAGGGCGGTCGTGACACGGTGGCGCAGCTCGGCGGCGGCCTTGGTGGTGAACGTGAGCCCCAGGACCTCCTCGGGACGCACCTTGCCGGTCGCGACCAGCCACACGACCCGCTGCGCCATGAGGGTGGTCTTGCCGCTGCCGGCGCCTGCGACGACCACCGTGGGCCGCAGCGGCGCGGTGATGGCGGCCCACTGCTCGTCGCTGGGGGCGTGGCCGCCCATCAGGGCCTGGAGGTTCCGGGGCGAGTCGAGCCGCACCGGCGGGCTCCCGGGAGCCGGGGAGGCGGGAGTCGGGGAGGTGGGAGCCTGGGTCACTGGACGGTCACGCTCCCTGCGCCCTTGGCCGGGCAGATGGGGACGAAGGGGCACTCGCGGCAGTGGGCGCCCGCGGTCGCCGGGAAGGTCTCGGCCCGCACCAGGTCGGCCGCCCGGGCGAGGGCGGTGCGCAGCACGGTGCGCTCGGGCCCGCCGTCGGCGTGCGGCGGCTGCGCCTGCACCTTGGCGCGCGCGGAGTCGTCGTCGATGCCGAGCTGCACGAGCTCCGCGCCCCCGGAGGCGACGGCCCGGCCGGCCGCCTCGTCGAGCGCGCCGGTGTCGACGGCGTACTGGTAGAGGGCGAGCTGGAGGTTGCCGGCCACGGCGGGACCGGTGGGCGCGCTGCGGGCGCTCTTGAAGTCCACGACGACGACGCGACCGGCGTCGTCGATCTCGAGGCGGTCGGCGAACCCGGTGAGCAGCACCGGGCGCCCGTCGACGTCGACCGTGCTCTGGAAGCGCTGCTCGGCGCCGAGGACGGCGCGGGGGTTGTCGAGGTGCCACTGCACGAAGCGCGCCACCGCCTTGCGGATCCGGGCGAGCTCGCGCTGGCGCGACCACGGGGTGCGGAACGCCAGCCGGTCCCAGACGGCCTCGACCTCCGCCATGAGCGGCTCGACCTCCGCGGCGAGCTCGCCGACCGCGACCCGTTCGGCGAGGGCGTGCAGCACCTGGCCGAGGTTGGCCGACTGGTGGACCGCCGAGACGCCGCCGGCCTCCCGCTCGAAGAACCACTGGGCCGGGCAGACCAGGATCGACTCGAGCATGCTGGCCGAGACCGGCACCGGCCGGTCGGGATCGCGGATCGGCGCCACGGACCGCGTGGCGCTGCGGGTGCCCCACCAGGTGGACGGGTCGGCGGCAGGCACCAGCTGGCGGCCGTCGACCTCCTCGGCCGCGAGGGCGGCGAGGCGTCGCGCCGCGGCCTCGCGGAGCGCGGGTGACACGGCAGGGTCGGCAGCGGTGCGACGCAGCTCGGCCACGAGGCCCCCGAGGGACAGCGGACGCGGCGGGCGCCCGTCCTGGTGGTCGATCGTGACCCCGAGCTCCTCGAGGAAGCGCGAGGGCTGCTCGCCGTCGTCCTCGCGCGAGCGCACGGCGGCCACGACGAGGCGTCGCCGCGCCCGGGTGCAGGCGACGTAGAACAGGCGTCGCTCCTCCATCAGCAGCGCCCGGGTGGTGACGGGCGGGACGAGGTCGGGGTGCCCGGTCGCGTCGACGCCGATGCGGTCGGCGCCGAGCAGCGTCGTGCGGCGGCGCAGGTCGGGCCAGCCCTCCTGCTGCACGTGCGCGACGACGACGAGGTCCCACTCCAGGCCCTTGGAGCGGTGCGCCGTGAGCAGCCGCACGGCGGCGCCGCGCACGCCCTGCTCGGCGAGCGTGTCGGCCGGCAGCTGCTGGGCCACCACGCTGGCGAAGAAGGTCGCGACCCCGACGTGGTCGCGCTGGTCGACGGCGCGGGACGCGAGGTCGAACAGGGCCACGACCGCGTCGAGGTCGCGGTGCGCCCGGCGCGCTCCCGCGCCCCCTGCCTCGACCTGCCGCCGGAGCCGCTGGGGCCAGGCCGTCGACGACCACAGGTGCCAGAGCACGTCCTCCACGCCGGCTTGCTCCGCCAGCATCCGCGCGCCACCGCGCAGCAGGTCCGCCAGCGCGGCGGCGCGCTGCACGTCTGGACCGTCGAGCCCGTCGAGGAAGCCCGGCTCCACGACCGCCAGCCGCAGCAGCTCGCGGGAGGTCCGTCGGGCCGCGGCGTCGGGCACCTCCTTCTCGCGGGCGCGCAGGCGGCGCACGAGTGCGCGGAGGTCGGACGCGTCGAGGCCGCCGAGCGGCGAGAGGAGCAGTGACTCGATGCGGCCGGGGTCGAGGTGGTCGGGCGAGTCGGGGTCGTCGTTGTCGAGGTTGACCACCGCCCGCAGGGCGTCGAGCAGCGGCAGCACCGCCGGGTCGCGCGCCAGGGGCAGGTCGTCGGACGCGACCTCGACGGGGACCCCGGCGGCGGCCAGGGCGCGCCGCAGGGGCGGGATGCTGGTGCGTCCCGACCTGACCAGCACGGCCATCCGGTCCCAGGCGATGCCGTCCTCGAGGTGCGCGCGGCGGAGGAGGTCGGCGAGCCGCTCGGCCTCGGCGCGCTCGGTGTCGTAGGTGACGACCTCCACGCGGCCGGGACCCTGCGGCCCCGGGACGGCCTCGGGCGCGAGGAACGCGTCACGGGCGGCGGCGTCGATGCTGCCGGTCAGGGTGAGCCGCTGGGCCACCCGCCCCGCGGCGAGGAGGATCCGGGGACCGAACCGTCGGGTGCGCTGCAGGACCACGACCGGGGCGGGGGCACCGGAGGCGGTGGGGAAGCTCGCGGGGAAGTCGAGGATGCCGCGCACGTCGGCGCCGCGGAAGCCGTAGATCGACTGGTGCGGGTCGCCGACGACCGTGAGGTCGCGGCCGTCGCCGGCGAGGGCGCGCAGCAGCGCGACCTGGCCGGGATCGGTGTCCTGGTACTCGTCGACGAAGACGTGGCGCCACCGGGCGCGGAGCTCGTCGCGGTGGGCCTCCGCCTCGATGACCGCGCGGCGGATCAGGTCGGAGTAGTCGGTGGCGCCGAGGTTGTCCAGGACCGTGAGGTACTGCTCGAGGAACAGTCCCGCGGCGACCAGCTCGGGCAGGTCGTGCTCGATGCCGAGCGCGCGCAGCCCGGCCGGGTCGAGTCCCTTCTCCCGCGCCCGCGCCAGGACGGCCTGCACCTCGCGGACGAAGCCGCGGGTGCCGGCCGCCCGCCGCAGGGGCTCGGGCCACACCACCGACTCGGGGTTGTCGCGGAGCAGCTCGCGCAGCACCACGTCGGCCTCGGGAGCCGACAGCAGCCGGATGGCCCCCTCGTAGAGCTCGGCGGGGGCGTACTTGCGCACGAGCGCGTAGGCGAAGGAGTGGAACGTCGAGCAGGACGCCGCCGACGTCGTGCGCGCGACGCGCGCGGTGACCCGGTCGCGCAGCTGCTCGGCGGCCTTGCGCGAGAACGTCAGGGCGAGCACCGAGTCGGGCGAGGCCCCGCGTCGCTCGATGCGGTCGACGATCGCCTCGACCAGCGTGGTGGTCTTGCCGGTGCCCGGACCGGCGAGCACGAGGAGCGGGCCGCCCTCGTGGTCCACCACGCGCCGCTGGTGCTCGTCGAGCTCGGGCACCACGACCTCGCGGTCGGGGCGCACGAGCCGGTAGCGGACGGTCGGGGTGCTCACGGTGACACCCCATCACGAGGGACCGACAGTGTCCCGCCGGTCCCGCGCAGCGGCGGGCGCGTGTCGGGTCGGTCCCGCTGGCCCCGATCAGCCTAGGTCGACGATCGCGGCGACCGGACCGCCGCCCTCGGGACCCTGGTGGGCGGCGGAGACGGAGACGAACACGGCCGGGTCGCCGGTGACGGCCGCGGTGACGCCGCCGACGCACGCCTTGATCTGGCGGTGCCAGTGGACGTCGGAGTCGTCGAGCATCGCGTTGCGCCGGCCGCGGACCATGCCGTCCTGGCTGGCCTCGCACTTGAGGAAGACGTTGACGAGCCTGCCGTCGAGGTCGCTGGTGCGCGGGCGCTCGGGCAGGTCGAGGCCGGCTGAGCCGATGGCCTCCCAGATGCCGTCGGCGTCGAGGGCGTCCTTCATCACCGAGTGGCCGATGCGGTAGCGGCCACCCACTCCCGTGGCGTTGCCCACGACGACGATCTGCGCCTGGTCGAGCTCGACGCCGGAGGAGCACGAGGCCACCGAGGAGTACAGGTCGCGGTCGTGCATGACGTCGGCGTCGGTCGGCATCTCGATCTCGCCGAGCGCGACGGCGATACCGAGGCCGGTGACGCCGTTGGAGAGGTCCATCGACTCGTGGGTGTGCTCGGTCCACACCTTCTTCCCCCGGGACTTGGCGTCGCGGATGGTGTGGATGGTCAGCAGCGGCGTCTTGGTCTGCACGTAGTGCACGTCGGCCGGGTCGGTGATGCCGGCGCGCTCCATCGCCACCTTCACCCCGGCGGCGACCTTCTCGATCATCGCGGTGTAGCCGATCTCCTCGGGGAGGATCGGCTCGCTCATGGCGAAGCCGGCGGTGAGCCGCATCTCCTGGCGCGACGGGTCGTCCTCGGGGACGTCGGTGGTCGCGAAGATCGTCGCGTGGGGGCTGATCACGCCGTCGGTGCCGCCCGACCACACGATCGGCACGCCCTTGACCTGCTCGGGATCCGCCCCCTTGGCCACGAGCGCCTCGCGGAAGGCCCGGTCGGCGATGATCCGCGTGTAGTCGTTGACGCCACCGTTGCCCTCGGTCTTGCCGATGATGGCGAACACCCGGTCGGCGGCGATGACCCCGTCGTCGATGAGCTTCGTCAGCTCGGAGGCGTCGGCGACCGAGTGGATCGGGACCTTGCGGACTTCGATGGCGCTGGGCATGGCGGTTCCTTTCAGGATGCTTCCACGGGGAGTACGACGGTGCCGGCGTCGCCGGTGACCGCCGCGGTGATCTGGTCGAGGCTGGTGATCACGCCGGTGCCGCCGGTGGCCTCGACGAAGCGGCACACCGCGTCGACCTTGGGGCCCATCGACCCGGACGCGAAGTGCCCCTCGGCGGCGTGCGCCCGCATTCGGTCGACGGTGAGGCGGCCGAGCGGCTCCGCGTCGGGCTCGCCCCAGCGGATCACCGCGTGCGGCACGTCGGTGGCGACGACGAGCACGTCGGCGCCGGTCGTGCGGGCGAGCAGCGCGGCGCCGAGGTCCTTGTCGATGACCGCCTCGACGCCGGCGAGCGAGCCGTCCGGGCGGCGTACGTGCGGGATGCCGCCACCGCCGTTGGCGATCACCACGAAGCCCGCCTCGATGAGGGCGAGCACGGCGGGGGCGTCGACGATCTCGCGCGGCTCGGGGGACGCGACGACGCGGCGCCAGCCCTTCTCGCCGCGGTCCTCCCAGGTCTCGCCGTGGCCGACGAGCACCTTCGCCTCGGCCTCGGTGAGGTGGCGCCCGATCGGCTTGGTGGGTCGGGTGAAGCCCTCGTCGTCGGCGTCGACGACGGTGCGGGTGACCAGCGCGGCGCTGCGCCGGTCGAGCCCGCGCGCGGCCGTCTCCCGGTCGAGCGCGTCCATCAGGACGAAGCCGAGCGTGGCCTGCGTCTGCGCCCCGCACCAGTCCAGCGGCACGGGCGGAACGACGCCGGCGGCGAGCTCGTTCTTCACGAGCAGGTTGCCGACCTGCGGGCCGTTGCCGTGGGTGACCACGACCTCGTGGTCGTGCTCGAGGAGGCCGGCGACGGCCGCCATGGCGACCTGCGCGGCGGCGATCTGGTCCTCCGGGCGCGCCCGCCCGTCGGCGTTCGTCATGGCGTTGCCGCCCAGCGCGAGCAGGACCCTCATGCGGCGACCCTAGTGATCGTGCGCGGGGTCCCCCACCGGCAACAGTTGTCAGTGGCTGCGCCCGCTGAGCGCAGGTGTTGCCAAGGGGTGGGCGTCGAGCCGCAGGCTCAGCCCAGCGCCGCCCCGCACTCGGCGAGGGCCGCGCGCATGGCGGTCCGCCAGCCGTCCGGGTCCCTCGCGTGACCGGCGGCGTGGGCGGCCTCGAGGGCTGCGTCGAGGTCGCCGAGCGCGGCGTCGGACTCGGCCGCCCGCCCGGACTCGATGATCGCCCAGTCGAGCAGGAGCACGGAGGCGGCATAGCGCGCCCTCCTCCGCTCCTGTCCCGACTCCGCCGCCTCGCCGGCCCTGGTGGTCAGCTCGCAGGCCGCCTCGGCGTGCTGGCGGGCCTCGGTGCCCGGCCGGGTCTCGCCCTCCTCGGTCTGCACCGCCACCAGGGCGAGCGCACACAGGGTCGCGGCGGTGACGAGCGCCGCGGCCAGCACCACGAGGTGCCTGCTCCTGCGGACCGGGGGGCCGGACGCGGCGGTGCGCCTGCTCGGGTCGCCGCTGCGTCGTGCAGCGCCTCTGGACGAGCTCACGGTGGGGCCTCTCTCGGGACCGCGTGGGTCGATGGGCGGGACGATCGGCCGGCGCGTCGTGGAGCCGCTGGCCGATGGCGGGCCGGCCCCGAGGGGACCGGCCCGCCGACCCGGCGTGACCTGGGGTCACGCGCCGGGCTGGGAGCTACCGACCGAGGCCGACGCGCGTCTTCCTGCCGGGGTAGGAGGTGGCGTCGTAGGGGTCCGTGCCCTGCGACCGCTCCTTGGCGTTGGAGTGCCCGTCGCCGTCGATGTCGGTGTCACACGCATCGCCCTGCCCGTCGCGGTCCAGGTCGGCCTGACCCGGGTTGGGCTGCTTGAGGCAGTTGTCGCGCGAGTCCGCGACACCGTCCCCGTCCCGGTCCGTGCCGGGCGCGGTGTGGACGACGGTGCGCACGTCGGTGGCGAGGACCTCGTCGTCCTGCATCCACACGGTCCGGACCTCGCGGGCCCCCGCCGGCACCGTGACGTCGATCGCGAAGGTGTCGGGTCCGTTGCTGGACTCGACCTCCTCGCTCGCCGCCTCGACCCCGTCGACGAAGACGGTGACCGTCTCGTCGGACGGCACCGGGCACCCGGTGCTCCCCGGCGCGGCCACGTCCGGGCACGCGTCGTCGCCGTCGGCGACGCCGTCACCGTCGGTGTCCACGGGCGTCTCGCCCTCTGCGGGACCGCTGGGCACGATCGTGGCCTGCAGCGTGTAGGTCGTCGACGGCACGCCCACGACGAGGTAGGGGTCGACCGTGATGTCGAGCGTGCCCTGCACGTCCTGCAGGACGAGCCGCTCGGGCTGACCCGCGGTGGCCGCCGAGCCCGACGCCGCACCGGTCACGACCATGTCGAGGTCGCTGGCGTCGGGCCAGGTCATCAGCAGCTCGACCGTGCTCTTCTCCGGCACGGGGAGGGCGAAGCGGTGCCCGGGTCCGCCGGTCACGCCGAGGGTGCTGTCGGTGACCACGAACGTGTTGCCCCCCGCGCGCTGGAGGTCGACGGTGTCAAGGACGGCGCCGCCGGTGGTGCCGCCGCTTGTCCCGGAGGAGGCGGTGGTCGTGGCGGCGGGCTGCACGCCCGCCGGGGCGGCCACGCCGATGCCTCCCTCGTCCGGTGCGCGGTCGTCGGCCACGACGGTCCACATGTTCGTCGGCGCGCGGTAGCTGGTCAGCGCGAAGACGTCGTACGGCGCGGTGACCTTGGCGCCGGCGAGGTAGCTGCGCGGGATGCGGAAGGTGACGGTGCCGGCCGTCGCGTCCCACTCCGACCACTCGCTGGGCAGCTCGGTCTCCATGGAGTGGTCGTAGGTGACCACCGTGGCGGGGTTGCGCGGGTCGGGGATCGTCGACTCGATCTCGCGGCCGTCGATGCTCACCCCGTACTTCGGGAGCCCGACGACGCCCTCCGGCCAGAGCTGGTCGACCTTCACCGTGGCGACCACGTCGAGGTCGGTGACCTCCACCTGCACGTTCGCGATGTCGGTGACCGGCGTGAGCGAGTCACCGTCGGCGTCGTCGTGGGAGGCGCTCGCGGAGGTCGGCGGACCGTCGAGGGGGCGTCGCTCCACGGTGCCGGCCACCTGCAGCCGGCCGTCCGCCGTCTCCGCCCCGTGCTCGGGACTGCTGAGGGTCAGCACCGGGGTGCTGGTCTCCTCCGGCTCCGGCGAGAAGTCCACCGGGTCGCCCGGGACCAGGCCGAGGTCCGGCTGCGGGCAGTCCCACACGGAGCCGGTCGAGGACGCGTAGAGGTGGTCGTCGGGGTGCTGGACCTGGAACGGGTTGGCCCCGTCCCCGGCGGCGTCGTTGGGCTCGAGGCGGTCGGCCGCGGTGACCGTGCCGTCGCCGTCGACGTCGAGGTAGCGACTCATCCGGACCGCGAAGGCCTCGACGTTGAGGGTCGAGACGCACTTGTTCTGGCCCACCGGATCGGCGCTGTACGCCATGATGTCGGTGGTGGGGACCGGGCCCCACTCGCCCTCGGCCCCGTCACCGACGTGGCCCAGGGTCAGGCAGTGGCCCGTCTCGTGGAGCACGAGGTCGTAGAGCGAGAACGTGTCGGTCTTCCCGGGCACCGGGTCGATGGCGCCGTTGACGGAGAAGCAGACGTTGCCGCCCTTGCCGCCGCAGTCCTCGACGTACGTCCCGCCGCGGGTCTCGTGGTGGGAGTCGAACCCCGGGAGCATCTCCCAGGCGTCGAGGTCGAAGGGGTTCTCCACGTTGTGGCACGGGACGCCGTCCTCGTCCACGATGCCCAGCTCGCCGCCGAGGTAGACCGGGTCGACGCCGATCCCGAGACCGCCCGCCGGGTTGCTGGCGATGACCACGATCTCCGGGTCCACGAGGGGGTACGTCGTGAGCTCGCCGCCGCCGTCGCCGGTGAGGTCGATGGTGTCCACGGTGATGTGGAAGTCCACCCCGTCGCGGAGCCAGCCGAGGCCCATCTCGTCGGAGAGGTAGTCGATGCCGCCCTCCCAGGACTGGACGGCCTGGCGCATGATCCGGAGGTCGCGCTCCGCCGTCGGGGAGGCCGGGACCAGGATGGCCACGTCGACCTGCGGGGAGTCGAGGGCGTTGAGGCCCAGCTTGCCGTGGTAGCAGACGTTGGCCGGGTTGTCCCGGCTCATGTCCTTGATGCAGCCGGGCGGCAGGTTGCCGTCACCGAAGTAGGGGCCGACGTAGTCGTCGGCCGGGCTGGCCTGGGCCGGCGAGGAGTAGGTCGAGGCGATCCCCACCAGGGAGACGCTCGCCAGCACCGGAGCGAGGACGAGGGACAAGGGTTTGCGCAACGGTCGTTCCTTTCGAGGCGCCCGTGAGGGTTCGGGCGGCCGGGGCCGTGAGCGCCGGCGGTGGCCGGCCACGACCGGTGGCACGGGGGGAGCCACCGGCAGGCACAACGTCCGGCGATCGGCGGAGTTACGCAGATCACATCGGCGGTGACCCGGCGCGGCGCGGCTCGCAGTGCTCCGTGCCGGCGCCGGCCTCGGAGCGCTCGGTCCAGGACGTCGCTGTGACAGGCTCGGGCCGTGCTGCCCGCCGACCTGCCCGACGACCTCGCCACCGAACCGGCGCGCGACGTCCTGGCGGCGCTGGCGTCCTGCCGCGCCGCCGACCTCGAGCGCGAGGGCATCGCGATGTACGTCGCCGTGGTCGACGCGCGCCCTGGCCGTGGCAGCAGCGACCAGCCGGGCGCCTCGTCCCGTCCGGCAGACACCCGCCTGGCGGAGCTGTTCGACCACTACCACGACGCACTCGCCCAAGCCGGCTTCCCTCGACCCGCGCACGAGCCGCCGGACGCCCCCGACCTCACCGGCGGAGGGCGCGAGCTCATCGACGTGCTCGTCGTGCTCAGCGACCACCACCTGCACGCTCGACCGCAGGAGGTGTCGTGAGCGGCGTCCTCGAGCCGGCCCGCCAGCGCGCCGCCTTCGCCGCGGGTCGCTACGTGCGCGTGGTGAACTGGCACAACACCCCCGCCACGGACCGGTCCACGCTGCGGGCGGAGCTGGCCTGGTACGCCGCCCGGTTCGACCCGGTGCTGCCCGAGCACCTCGACCGGTTCGTCGAGACCGGCGACTGGGGGCTCGAGCGACCCGGCTTCGTGCCGTGCTTCTACGACGCCTACCGCAACCACGTCACGGTCGCCGTGCCGGCCCTCGAGGAGCTCGGCCTGACCGGCTGGTTCCTCCCGCCGACCGGTGCCCTCGACGTCCCGCACGAGCAGCAGCGCGACTACGCCGCGGCGCACGCCATCGACCTGCTCCCCGACGAGCCCGACGGCCCGTGGCTGATGACGTGGGACGACCTCGCTCGGATCGCCGAGCGGCACGTCGTCGCGGCGCACACCGCGCACCACACCGGCGCCGACGAGATCCTCACCGCCGAGGACGTCGAGCGGGAGGTGCACGAGCCGGTGCGGCTGATCACCGAGCTGACCGGGACGGTGCCGCCCGCCTTCGCGTTCCTGCACGGCACGGTGCCGGTGCCGGGCACGGTCGCCGGCGACGCGGTGCTGGCCTCGGGCGTCAGGTACGCCGTAACGAACACCGCCTACGTGCGCATCGCCGACTGACCCCCGGCCCCTGCGCGTGCCAGCGCGACCTGCGCGGCGTGCCATCCGGGCTCGCGGTACAGCGGCAGCAGTGACCCGGCCACCGCGTCGAGGGCGTGCCGGTCGAGCCAGGCCGGGCCCCCGAGCCGCTGCTCGGCCTCCGCCGTCAGGTGCACCCGAGCCCACCCGGCCGGCGCCTCCCCCACGCGGACGAGGTCGGTGCGCCCCGCCTGCACGAGGCGGCGCACGTTGCGCTCACCGATCCGGCCGTAGGCGACCGTCTCCACCTCGAGGCCGGGCACCAGCACCTTCGCGGCGTGCACCCCGTCCTCGGGCGCCGGGGAGAGGTCGGCGACGAGCACCTCGTGGCCCTCGGACTCCAGACGGCCGCACAGGACCGCGAGCACGTCGTCGCCGGCCACCGCCTCGCTCGGGAGGTCGGTGAAGCGGACGGTGGTCCTGCGCGCCAGCACCTTCCCGCGCAGCAGCGGCTCCCAGTGCTCGCGCGGCGCCCTCAGCCAGGCGAGCATCGCCGCGAGCACCCGCTGCTCCTCGCCGGCGGGGTCGACCGCCTCCACCTGGGCGAGGAACTCGGGCGGCGCCACGCCTCGGACGGCGTCGAGCGGGCCGTGCATCAGCTGCTTGCGCGCCCGGGCGCTGGCGAACTCCAGCACGGCCTTGCGCAGCGCCTCCTCGCGATCGGGATGCACCGCCTCGCCGCACGCGGTGGCCGAGAGGATGTCGTCGTCGTCCGCCATGCCGACCACGTCGATGTTCGCCATGCCGAAGTCGGTCGCGGCCAGCTTGGCGACGACGTCGACGCCGGCGGCGCGCAGCCGGTCCAGCACGGCGAGGGTCTCGGCGTCGCGCACCCCGTCGAGGTCGAGGACGACGCCGGTGTCCATCGCCCGGAAGGTCAGGCCGTTGCCGTCACGCTGCAGGACCTCCAGGACGCCGTGCGCGATCGCCTGCTCGAGCCGCCCGCCGGCACCGAGCCCGTTGGTCACCGGGGTGACGAGCCAGCCGCCCGGCGCCGCCTCTGCCGGCAGCTCGCCGCGCGCGCTGGCGACCAGCTCGGCGGGCGCGAGCACCTGCTCGTCGGTCAGGCTCCCGCCACGCAGCCGGCGCAGCGCCCACCACGCCAGCGGCCGGTCGTCGTCGAAGTCCGTCCCGGCGGGGAGGCCGAGCAGACGGGGGTCGACGACGCCGTGGTGGCCGTGCCGCCGGCGCATCTCGCGGGTGGACCCGCGCTCGACCTCCCGTCCTGCCAGGGCGAGCCGCGAGCCCACGTGCTCGACGCACTCGCCGAGCGCCCCGACGCGGGCCCTCAGCTCCGTGGCGCCGTAGCCGAGCCCCGACGTGGTGGACTCCCCGCGACCGTCCGCGCCGGTCCACCACGTCGCCCACACCGGTACGCCGACGCGGTCGAGCTGCGTGACCGGGAACTCGATCAGCCGATCGGGGCCGAGGGCGGACACGAACCGCTCGGCCACCTCGCGCAGCGCGGCCTCGACGTCTCGCGCCTCGTCCGGTCCGTGCGCTGCCGAGGATGCACCCGCCCCGCCCGTCACCCGGTCAGGGAAGCGGACCCGGAGCCGAGCGGTCAATCACGGTCCACCGCCCCGCGCGCCGCCGTCTCCCCCAGAAGGGTGGTGGCGGCCGTCCGGCGATCCGCGAAGGTGTCGTGATGAACGCGCGTCCCGCGGGCCCGCCGGCACTCCACCTCTCCCGTCGGACGCTGCTCGGCGCCGTCGGCGGCGTGACGGCCGCCTCGTCGCTGAGCGCCTGCGGCGGCTTCTCGCGGCAGGAGAGCGGCGGCGGTGGCGGCTCGGACACCCTGCGCTTCAAGACGTGGGCGAGCGACGCGGAGAAGAACGCGTTCACCCGGCTCGTCGCGGCCTTCAACGAGGCCGAGGGCGTGAGCGTCGAGCTCGAGGTGGTGCCGTACGCCGAGATGTTCACCGCCGTCGACACCGAGCTGCAGGCCGGCAACCCGCCCGACGTCTTCCGGGTGGACTACCCCACGCTCGGCACGTACAGCAGCACCGACCAGCTGCTCGACCTCGGCGACCAGCTCGACGACGACCTCACGGGCGACCTCATCCCGGCCCTGTTCCAGGCGGTCCAGTACAACGGGACCCCCTACGGCGTCCCGCACCAGACCGACACCACGGCGATCGTCTACCAGCCGCGGCTGCTGCGCGAGGCCGGCATCGCAGGGGTCCCGGACTCGCTGGACTCGGCATGGTCCTGGCAGGAGTTCGCCGACGTCGCAGAGCAGCTGCGGGGGTCCTTGCCCGACGGGGTCTTCCCGTTCGCCTACGACTGGCAGCAGCTCGGCGCCTACCGGTGGCTGACCTGGCTCTTCGAGGCCGACGGCCGCTTGCTCGGCGACGACCTGCGCACCCCGGCGATCGTCAGCGCGGAGGGTCGCAAGGCACTCGAGTACACGCGCCAGTTCCTCCAGCGGGGCTGGGTCCCGCCCAACACCTCGGTGAAGGGCGCCACCTACCCCGACACGGCGTTCGCCTCGCAGAAGGTGGCGATGGCCTTCGTCGGCGACTTCCTGCTGCCCTCGCTCGAGACGAGCATCGGCGACGGCTTCGAGTGGCAGGTGACCTACCAGCCGCGCGACGTCCGCGCGAGCACCGACCTGGGCGGCAACGCCCTGGTCGCCGCGGCCGCCACGGACAACGCCGACCTGGCGGCGACCTTCCTGCGCTTCATGGTGGATCCCGACAACATGCGCACCTTCTGCGAGGAGACCACCGAGCTGCCGACGCGTCAGTCGCTCGTCGACGCCGAGCTCGACTTCGCCGTGCGTCCCGACCTCATGCCCACCTTCGTCGAGCAGGCGACCACCATGACGCCAGACGACGTGGCGCAGGTGACCGTTCCGTTCTTCGCCGAGATCAACACCGTGCTGCAGAACGAGCTCGAGCTGTGCTTCGTGGACGGTCAGTCGGTGGACGACACGCTCACCAACATCGCCGACGCGCTCGAGTCCGCGGCCGGCTGAGGTCCCGGCGCCGATGAGCACGTCGACGCGAGCGGCCCCGGCCGTCGCTCCCCCGCTGCTGCCGGGCGACCGCCGCCCGCGGCGCCGCCGTCGCGGCGGACGCGAGGCGGCCGTCGGCTGGGCGTTCGTCTCGCCGAACCTCGTGCTCCTCGTCGCGTTCCTCTTCCTGCCGCTGGTCTCGGCCCTCGCGATGTCGTTCCAGGACGTGTCCTCGTTCGGCGGCAGCACGTGGGTCGGGCTCGACAACTACCGGCGGCTGCTGTCGGAGGACGTCTTCTGGCGCACGCTCGCCAACACGCTCGTGTTCACCGCGGCCACGGTCCCCACGAGCATCGCGGCCGGCCTCGTCCTCGCCGTCCTGCTCGACTCCGCGGTCCCGGCGCGCGCGGTGCTGCGCACCATCATCTTCGTGCCGATCGTCATCAGCGGCCTGGTGGTGGCGCTCATCGGGTTGCTGATGTTCGACGAGGGCGTCGGCATGCTGAACGGCATGCTGGCCGCGGCCGGGCTCGACGGCGCGAGGTGGCAGACCGACGGGACGCTCGCGATGGTGTCGGTGGTCGTCATGACGATCTGGACCCGCCTCGGCTTCGCGATGGTCGTCTACCTCGCGGCCCTCCAGGACGTGCCGCGCGAGGTCACCGAGGCCGCAGAGGTCGACGGCGCCGGCGCGCTGCAGCGCTTCTGGTGGGTGACCGTGCCGATGCTCTCCGCCCCGACGTTCTTCCTGCTGGTGATGAACGTGATCTGGTCCTTCCAGGTCTTCGACATCGTCTACGTCATGACCGGCGGGGGGCCCGGCAACGACACGGAGATGCTCGTGACCTACGCCTACGACCAGGGCTTCGGGCCGACCCGCGACTTCGGCTACGGCTCCACGATCGGGGTGGTGATCTTCCTGCTGACGCTGGTGGTGGTGGTCCTGCGGCTGCGCCGCGAGCGGGCGGAGGCCCGGCCCGCCGGAGGCACCCGGTGAGCCGCTGGACACGGTTCGTCGTGGTGGCGGGCGTCTGCGCGATCATGCTGTTCCCGCTGTACTGCATGCTCGTCGTGGCATTCACCCCGCGCGACGCGCTGTTCGACGCCGGCGCCCAGCTGTGGCCCGACGCGTTCACCACCGACAACTTCACGAGCCTCTTCGCCCGCTTCCCGGTCGGGACCTGGTTCGTGAACTCGGTCATGGTGGCCGCGGTGACCACGGCGATCTCGGTGACGGTCAACCTCCTGGCCGGCTACGCCTTGGCCAAGCTCCGCTTCCTGGGCCGCGACGCGGTGTTCGTCCTGATCATCTCCACGATGATGATCCCGGCCCAGGCGATCATGTTCCCCCAGTTCCGCACGGTCATCGACCTCGGCCTCTTCGGCACGTTCTGGGCGGTGATCCTGCCCTCCGCCGCGACCGCCTTCGGCATCTTCCTCGCCCGGCAGTTCCTCCTCGCGATCCCCGACGAGCTCCTCGAGGCGGCCACGATCGACGGGGCGGGACAGCTGCGGATCTTCCTGCGCATCGTGCTGCCGCTCTGCAAGCCCCTGATCGCCGTCCTCGTCCTGCTGGCGTTCATGGCCCAGTGGAATGACTTCCTGTGGCCGCTGATCGCGCTGAAGGACCCGGCGCTCTACACGCTGCCGGTGTCGCTGCGCTTCCTCCAGGGACAGTACGACGCGGACTACGGCGGACTCATGGCAGCTGCCCTGCTCACCTGCCTGCCGCTCGTGGTGCTGTTCCTGTTCCTCCAGCGCTACTTCGTGCAGGGCATGGCGCGCACCGGCATCAAGTAGTCGCCGGGGACGGGGGCCGACCCAGCAACCACGCCAGCACCCGCGTGCCCACCGGCAGGCCGTGGTCGTCGTAGTGGGCGAACATCGCGCTCAGCCACGGATGGAGCTGCGGGTCCGGCACCCGCCGGACGTCCACGCCGGCCTCGGAGGCCAGCTCGCGCACCGTCGCCCGCCGCGTCGCCAGCTCGTACGTCGCCCCGTCGTGGCCGGGCTCGGTGAGCACCACGGCCGCCGCGCGGCCGAGGTCGGCGAGGTCGAGGAAGCCGAACGGCACGTCGGGCGAGTAGGGCAGGTCGAGCGGCCCGGTCAGGTCGAGGTTCTGCAGGTACGCGCCGGGCTGCAGGATCGTCCAGCCGAGCCCGGACCGGCGCACCAGGTCCTCGGCGACCGCCTTGCCGAGGTGGTGCGGCATCGCGGGCGCGTAGGGCGAGGCGACCGAGTGGTAGACCGCGCGCCGCACCCCGGCTCCGGTCAGGGCCGTGAGCGCCTCGGCGACGTACGCCGGCTCGTCGGGGTGCAGGTTGGGCGCGATGACGTACGCCGCGTCGCAGCCCGCGACCGCCCCGGCGAGGTCGGCCCAGTCCGCCCGCCCCAGGGGCCGGGCGTCGACGCCGCGACCGGCGAGCGCGGCGCACACGGCGCGCCCGGTCTTGCCGTGGCCACCGACGACTGCGACGCGCACCGGCTCAGATCCTGTCGACCTCGGCGAACGCCGCCCCGTCGGCGAGCGCGGCGTAGCCCGGGCCGCGGTCGAAGAACGCGTCCGCGCTGCGGTCCCAGGGCGCCCGGCCGGCCCGCTCCGCCTCCGTCGCGCGCGGGTCGTGCCCCAGGTCGCCCTCGTCGACCGACCCGGTGAGCACGACGCCGTAGTCGCGCAGCGCCGCCTCCGGGGACACCTTGCGCCAGAGCACGTCACGCACGACGAGCTCGGGGTCGCGGGCCAGCGGGTCGCCCCAGCCGCCGCCGCCCGTGGTGCGGATGCGCACCACCTGGCCGGCCTTGACGACCTCCGCGTCGGCCAGGGCGTCGACCTCGCGCTCGTCGGGACCACCGGGGTCGATGACGACCTGGAACGGCGCGCCGGCCTTGCCGCCGCGCACCCCCCAGCACGCGAGGATCGAGCGGTCGGCGATGGACATGAAGTGGGCGTCGGCGAGCATCCGGATGTGCTTCTCGTAGCCGAGGCCGCCGCGGTGCTCCCCCGCGCCGCCGGAGTCGATCGCCAGGCCGAGGCGCTCGACGACGAACGGGAAGCGCGACTCGGTGAACTCCGTCGGCAGGTTGCGCGAGTCGGGGACGACGTGGATGGTGTCCTCGCCGTCGGCGTAGTAGCGGCCGCCCGAGCCGCCGCCGAGCACCTCGCGCATCAGGTAGTCGTTGCCGTCGAGGTCCTTGCCGTAGACGCCGGTGTAGCGGATGGTCTCCTGGTCGGCCGGCATCCTGCCGTCGACGGCCTTGGCCACGACGCCGGCGAGCACGCCGAGCAGCCGCAGGATGACGAAGGTGCGGGCGTTGGTGGGCGCGGGGTGGATCGGGGTCAGGAGCGTGCCCTTCTCGGGGAAGCGCATCTCGATCAGGGGAACGATGCCCTCGTTGACGTCGAGCTCGGCCATCCGCTCGGGGGTGTCGGCGAGGTTGCGCAGGATCGGCGCGAGCCACTTCTTGAGGAAGTTGCCGCCGACGTAGTCGCCGCAGTGGTTGATCGGACCCCTCGCCTGGGCGCTGGTGCCGGTGAAGTCGATGATCAGCCGCGGCCCCGCCGGACGGCCGTTGTCGGGGTCGGCCGGTGCGTCGCTGACCTTGGTGAGGGTGATCCGCTGCGTGTGCAGCTGCGGCTCGTCGACGCCGTCGTGCTCGGCGTAGTCCTCCCACACGTAGATGCCGTCGGGGATCTTGGACAGGATCTCGCGTCGGTAGGTCTCGGTGGTCGCGTCGAGGATGGCGTCGAACGACGCCTCGATGGCGTCCCGGCCGTAGCGGGCGAACAGCTCGCCGAGCCGGCGCGCCCCCATCAGGCAGGCGGAGCACTCGGCGTCGAGGTCGGCGGCCAGGCTGTCGGGCATCCGCGAGTTGCGCGTCATGATCCGCAGCGCGGACCGGTTGGGGACGCCGGCGTCCCAGAGCTTGATCGGCGGGACGGCCAGCCCCTCCTCGTAGACGGTCGTCGCGTTGCTGGGCATCGAGCCCGGCACCGCGCCGCCGATGTCGTCGTGGTGGCCGAAGGCCTGCACGAAGGCGACGACCTCGCCCTCGTGGAAGACCGGCACCGTCACGCAGAGGTCCGGCAGGTGGCCGATGCCGCCCTCGGACTCGTACACGTCGTTGTGGAAGAACACGTCGCCCTCGCGCATCTCCGCGATCGGGAAGTCCCGCACGATCGGGTGCACCAGCGCGCTGTAGGAGCGGCCGGTGAGCTTGCGCAGCTGCCGGTCGTGGATGCCGGCGCGGAAGTCGTGGGCGTCGCGGATCATCGGCGAGCGGCTGGTGCGACCGATCGCGGTCTCGACCTCCATCTCGACGCTGGCGAGGGTGCCCTGCACGATCTCGACGAGGATCGGGTCGACGCCCGTGCCCGGTGGGGTGAGCCGGCCGCCGTGCTCGTACGACGTGGGCAGTCCGGCGGGGTTGACCGGCTTCGCCGTGACGTACGCCGGGTCGACCGCGCGGGTCGTCGGGCCGGCGGTGGTGGGGGCGGTGCCGCTCATCGGGCGGCCTCCTTCCGGATCACGAGGTTGGCCCAGTCGTCGACCACGACCTCGAAGCCGGGGTGCACGGGGATGGTGGAGCCGAACTCCTCGACGATCGCGGGGCCGCTGAACGTGTCGCCGGCGCCGAGGTCGGCGCGCCGGACGACCGGGGTGTCGACGTAGCCCTGCTCGGGGTCGAAGCACACGGGGCGCCGGCCGTCCTCGGCCCGCTCGCGCAGGTCGCCCTCGGCCTTGTCCAGCGTGGGGATCGCGGGCCGGGTGATCGGACCGATGCCGGTGACGCGCAGGTTGACCCACTCGACCTGCTGGTCGCGGTCGCCGCGGAAGTCGTAGCCGTAGAGCTGGCGGTGCTCGGCGTGGAAGGCCTCGGCGACCTGCTCGACGTACGCCGCGTCGACGCGGCCCTCGGGCGCCGCGACGCGCACCTCGAACGCCTGGCCGACGTAGCGCACGTCGACGCTGCGCTGGAACCGGTGCTGCGCCGGCGCGAAGCCCTCCTTGGCCAGCGCCTCGCGTGCCCGCTCCGTGAGGTCGTCGAGGATGCCCTGCACGACGGCGTGGTCGAGCGCCGACTCCTTCGCGACGTGGGTCTGCACGTAGTCGTTCTTCACGTCGACGGTGAGCAGGCCGAAGGCGCTGACGTTGCCCGGGTTGGGCGGCACGACGACCCCGGCGAGGTCGAGGATGTCGACGAGCCGGCAGGCGAGCAGCGACCCGGAGCCGCCGAAGGTCGTCAGCATGAAGTCGCGCACGTCGAGGCCGCGCTTGACGCTGACCTGGCGCAGCGCGTTGGCCTGGTTCCACGCGGAGATCTCCAGGATGCCGGTGGCGCAGCGCTCGAAGTCCAGGCCGAGCCGCTCGGCGAGGTCGGCGATGCCCCTGCGGGCGGCCTCGACGTCCAGCGGGATCTCCCCGCCGAGGAGGTGGGGCGGGATGCGCCCCAGCGTCACGTGAGCGTCGGTGATCGTCGGCTCCGTGCCGCCCTTGGCGTAGCACAGCGGCCCGGGGTCGGCGCCGGCCGACTGCGGCCCGACCTTCAGCGTGCCCTCGGGCGAGAGCCAGGCGATCGACCCGCCGCCGGCGCCGACGGTGACGACGTCGATCATCGGGATCTTGCTGGGGTAGGCGCCGACGGTCCCCTCGGTCGTGAGGGTCGGCTCGCCGTCGAGCACGACGGACACGTCGGTCGACGTACCGCCGCCGTCGCAGGTCAGCACCCGCGGGAAGCCGGCGACCTCGGCGATGAGCGCGGCGCCGAGGGCGCCGGCGGCCGGGCCGGAGAGCACCGTGGTGATCGGTTGGTGCACGACCTCGTCGGCCGACAGCACGCCGCCGTTGGACTTCATCACGTAGAACGGAATGGGCGCGCCGCCCGTGCTGGGGCCACCGGTGAAGGCGTGCAGGCGGTCCTGGATGTTGGTGACGTAGCGGCTCACGTTGGGCTTGACCGCCGCGTCGACGAGCGTGGTCATCGAGCGCTCGTACTCGCGGTACTCGCGGAGCACCTCGCTGGAGATCGACACCACGGCGTCGGGGTGCTCACGGCGCAGCACGTCGCGCATCCGCAGCTCGTGGTCGTCGTTGGCGTAGGCGTGCAGCAGGCAGACGCCGATGGTGGTGATGCCGCGCGCCGCGAACCACCGGGCCGCCGCGACGGCGGCCTCCTCGTCGAAGGGGCGTATCTCAGCGCCCGTGTGGTCGAGGCGCCCGCCGACGGTGCGGACCCGGTCGGCCGGGACGATCCGGTCGGGCTTGACCCAGAAGTAGGAGTTGCCGTAGCCGTCGGGCACGGACTGGCGGGCGATCTCCAGCATGAACTCGTAGCCCTCGGTCGTGATGAAGCCGAGCGCCTCGACCTTGCCCTCGAGCAGCTTGTTGGTGGCCACCGTCGTGCCGTGGGAGACGGCGCTGACGTCACCGCCGTCGGCCCCGACGATCCCGAGGATCTTCTCGATGCCGGCGATGAACCCGTCGGCGGGGTTGCCCGGGGTGCTCGGCGTCTTCGTGGTGACGAGCTCGCCGGAGTCCTCGTCGAGGGCCACGACGTCGGTGAACGTGCCGCCGGTGTCGATGCCGATCCTGATCCGCCGCCGCGTCCGGTGGGTGCTCGCCATGGGGACGATTCAACCGAGGCGGCCGCGGCGTAGGCCACGGCAGACGTTGCCGACCGAACGCCGTTTCGTCGGCAAGTCCTGCGGTACGGGTTGCGTGTGCGGCGTACCTCCGGCTCCGGCGGGTCGTGCACAGCGCCGGGGTGCTCGTCCCCAGCCTCGGGTGGTTCGTGCACAGGTCTGTCCACAGGTGGGGGGTCGTCGCGAATCCCCCGCCTAAGCGGGGGATTGCGAACTTCCGGGGGCCTGCACACCCCGGGAAGCTCGCACAACCCTCGGGAAGTCCGCTCAGCCGAGCAGCTCCTCCACCGCGGCCGCGACCTCGAGGAGGCGGCGGTCGGCACCGTGGCGTGCGACGAGCTGGACGCCGACGGGCAGCCCCTCGGCGGTGCGGCCGGCCGGCACGGAGATCGCGGGACAGCCGGTGACGGTGATGAAGTACGCCGAGCGCATCCAGGCCAGGTAGTCGGGCATCTCCTGGCCGTTGATCGACTCCGGGTACTCCTGCTCCACCGGGAACGGAGGCACCTGCGAGGTCGGCAGCAGCAGGACGTCGTGGTCGCCGAAGAACAGCCGCATCGTCTCCGACAGGGCGGTGCGCTGGGCGTACGCGCGCGCGACATCCGCGCCCGTCAGCGACTCGCCGGCGCGGATGTTGGCCTCGAGCGAGGGCTTGAACGACGTCGGGTGCCGGGCGAGCAGCGGGCCGAGCTTCGCCTGGAAGTGCCACGCCCGCAGCGTGCGGAAGGTGTCGTCGGCCAGCGCGAGGTCGGGCGCGGCCTCGACCACGGCGGCACCGGCGTCGGAGAGCCGCGCGGCGGCGGAGCGTACGACGGCGGCGACCTCGTGGTCGACCACGAGCGCCCCGCCGAGGTCGACCGAGGACGCCACGCGCAGGCCCGCCAGCGGGGCGGGCGCCAGCGGAGGGGCGAACGCGGAGCCGGGGTCGCCCAGCGCGTGCGGCGCGCGCGGGTCAGGGCCCGCGATGACGGACAGCAGCAGGGCCACGTCACCCACGTTGCGCCCCATCGGGCCGCCCACCGACGTCGTCTCCCACTGGTTGTACAGCGGCCACTCCGGCACCCGGCCGAGGGAGGGCCGCATGCCGACCACCCCGCAGAACGACGCCGGGTTGCGCAGCGAGCCGCCCATGTCGGAGCCGTCGGCGAGGGGCACCATGCCGGACGCCAGCGCGCAGGCCGCTCCCCCGCTCGACCCGCCCGCCGAGCGCGAGGGGTCGACGGGGTTGCGGGTGACGCCGAAGACGGTGTTGAAGGTGTGCGAGCCGGCGGCGAACTCCGGGACGTTGGTCTTGCCGACGAAGACCGCACCGGCTCGACGGATCCGCTCCACCAGCAGGTCGTCGTGGTCGGCGACGGCGTCGGCGTGGATCGGCGAGCCGTACGTCGTGCGCCAGCCGCGGAGCGCGTGCGTGTCCTTCACCGCGAAGGGCAGGCCGTGCAGCGGTCCGCACTCCTCGCCGGAGGCCTGCGCCTGGTCGGCGACCGCCGCCGCCGCGCGTGCCCGCTCCGCGTCGAGGGACACGATGGCGTTGAGCCCGGGGTTGCGCTCCTCGATCCGGTCGAGGTGCAGCTCGAGCAGCTCGCGGGCCGAGACCTCGCCCGAGCGCACCGCAGCCGCCTGCTCGCGGGCGGTGGAGTCGACCGTCAGGTCGGTCACCGGCGACGCCCGATCAGCACGCCGAGCGTGACCAGACCGGCACCGACCGCGATGCCGAGCAGGAACTCCTGGCGCGACCCCGTCGTGGCGGCGGCGGCCGGGGCCGTGAACACCCGGCCGGTCGCCGGCTCGGGGGAAGCGCTGGCGGCGCCCTCACCGGGCTCGGTCACGGACGGGGCGGCGGCGCCCCCGCCGGCCAGCACCGCGTCGACGTTGCCGAAGAACTCGCCCGCCATCCGGCGCGAGACGCTGGTCAGCATCCGCTGGCCGACCCCGCCGATCATGCCGCCCACGACGGCGTCGGCGTCGTAGGACACCCGCGTCGAGGACCCCTCGGGGGTGAACCGCACGTCGACCGTCGCGCCGATCGTGCCCGGCGCGCCTGCGCCCTCGAGCCTCATCACCAGCGACTCGTGCTCGACCAGGTCGGTCAGCACGCAGGAGCCGGCGTACGTCCCGCGGATCGAGGCGACCCCCGCGGTCACGGTCATGGCGTACGCGTTGTCCCCCGTCGCCTCGAGCCGCTCGCAGCCCGGGATGGTGCGGACGAGGACCGCCGGGTCGAGCAGCGCGTCCCACGCCTTCTCCACGGGAGCGGCCAGGACGTTCTCTCCGGTGAACTTCATCGGGTCTCCTTCTGGGCGGCGTGCTCGGCGGCGGGCTCGGCGGCGGGCTCGGCGGCGTGCGCGAGGCGCAGCTCGAACAGCTCGGACGGCGAGATCGGCATCGCGGTGATCGCCAGGTCCGGGTGGTGGGGCCGCTCGGCGTCCTCGATGGCCGCCGCGAACACCGCGGCGGACGGGATGACACCCGCCTCGCCGGCGCCCTTGATGCCCAGCGGGTTGAGCGGGGACGGCGTCTCGAGGTGGTCGATGTCGATCGAGGTCGGCACCTCGGTGACGTAGGGCATGAGGAAGTCCATGAACGAGGCGTTGAGCAGCTGCCCCGACTCGTCGTAGGCCATCCGCTCGTAGAGCGCGCCGCCGACACCCTGGGCCACCCCGCCGTGGATCTGCCCCTCGACGATCATCGGGTTGATGAGGTGACCGCAGTCGTGCACGACGGCGTACTTGAGGATGCTGATCTCGGCGGTGTCGGGGTCGGTCTCGACGATCACCGCGTGCATGCCGTTGGCGAACGTCGACCGCGCCGGCGAGTAGAAGTCCTTGCCCTCCAGCCCCGGCTCGTCGTCCTCCGCGACGGGCGGCTTGCCGGGGTCGCCCACGGAGAACTGCGTCGCGGCCTTGGACGCCTCGTCGAAGGCGTAGCGCAGGGGGTTCGACAGCACGGCGACGGTGCCGAGGTCGATCGAGGCGTCGGTGCCCCGCACCGAGACCACCCCGTCGGCGATCTCGAGGTCGGACTCGTCGGCCTCGAGCGCCTCCGCGGCGATCCGCAGCGCCTTCTCCTTCGCCCGCAGCGCCGCGAGGTGGATCGCCGAACCGCTCATCACGGCCGCCCGGGAGGCGAAGGTGCCCACGGCGTACGGCATCTTGCGGGTGTCGCCGGTGGTGATCTCGACGTCCTCGAACCGCACCCCGAGCGTGTCGGCGACGATCTGCGCGAAGGCGGTCTGGTGGCCCTGTCCCTGCGTGGTGAGCCCGGTGGCGACCTTGACCCTGCCGGAGGTCTCGATGTGCACGTGCGCGCCCTCGTAGGGGCCGACGCCGGTGCCCTCGACGTAGCAGGCGAGGCCGATGCCCACCCGGCGGCCCTGGGCGGCCATCTCGGCGCGGAAGTCCTCGAACTCGTCCCACCCGACCAGCTCCTTGAGCTTGGCGAGGGACGCCGGGTAGTCACCGGAGTCGTAGGTCAGCTCGCGACCGTCCTGGAACACGAGCCCGTGCTCGTAGGGGAACTCGTCGGGCTGGATGAAGTTCGCGCTGCGCACCTCGGTGCGGTCCTTGCCGAGGTACGCCGCGATCGCGTCCATCGTCCGCTCCATCACGAAGCAGCCCTGCGGGCGGCCGGCGCCGCGGTAGGGCGTGACGATCACGGTGTTGGTGTAGAGCGACTCGAACGCCACCCGGTAGTTCCGCGGCTTGTACGGCCCGAGCAGCTGGGTGGAGGTGATGATCGGGACGATGAGGCCGTAGGGCGTGTAGGCGCCGTGGTCGTGCCAGAACTCCACGCTGAGGCCGAGGAGGCGGCCGTCGTCGTCGAAGCCGACCTCCACGTGGTGCTGCTGCGCCCGCTCGTGCGCGGAGGAGATGAAGTGCTCGCGGCGGTCCTCGGTGAACTTCACCGGCCGGCCCAGCGTCATCGCCGCGAGCGGCACCAGCAGCTCCTCGGGCCACGGGTGGTTGATCTTCACGCCGAACCCGCCGCCCACGTCGGGGGTGACCACGTCGACCTTCGCGAGGTCCAGGCCGAGCTTGGCGGCCACGCAGCCTCGTACGCCGGTGGAGGTCTGGGTCGACGACCACACCGTCAGGCGGCTGGTGTCGGGGTCCCACCGCGCCACGGTGCCGCGGCCCTCCATCGGCGTGCAGGCCGAGCGCTCGACGTCGAGGTCGAGCGTGAGCGTGTGCGGTGCGGCCGCGATGGCGGCCCGCGCGTCGCCGGTCTCCTGCACCATGCGGGCGCCGACGTTGTCGGGCACGTCGTCGTGCACCGCGCGCGCGGCTTCCCTGGCGGCAGCGATGCCGACGACCGGCGGGAGCTGCTCGTAGTCGACGCGGATGCGCGAGACCGCGTCCTCGGCGACGTAGCGGTCGGTCGCGACGACGAAGGCGATCGCCTCGCCGACGTAGTTGACCTCGTCCTTCGCGAGGGCGTACTGCGTGCGGCCGTGGGTGAGCGTGGGGTGCGGGATGAGCAACGGCAGCGGCTCGGCCATCGGCCCGGTGAGGTCGTCCCACGTCCACACCGCGACGACGCCCTCGACGTCCAGCAGGTCGGCGACGTCGATGTCGACGACGCGGGCGTGCGCGTGGGGCGAGCGCAGCACCGCCGCGTGCAGCAGGCGCGGGTCGTCGTGGAGCAGGTCGTCGACGTAGCGGCCCTGCCCGCGCAGGAACCGTTGGTCCTCCACCCGGGGGACCCTGCTGCCGAAGAGCTTCGTGGTCACCGGTCCTCACCCCCGTCGTCGACGTCGGTGGTGCGGGAGGCAGGGCCCTCGGCGCCGATCTCGGCGGCGCGCAGCACCGAGCGCACGATGTTCTGGTAGCCGGTGCAGCGGCACAGGTTGCCCGCGATCATCTCCCGGGCCTCGTCCTCCGAGGGGTCGGGGTTCTCCCGCAAGCCCGCCGTGATGGTCGTCAGGAAGCCCGGCGTGCAGAAGCCGCACTGCAGGCCGTGGCAGTCGGAGAACGCCTGCTGCACCGGCGACAGCGAGCCGTCGGGCTCGGTCAGCCCCTCGACCGTCGTGACCTCGGCGTCGACCGCCGACACCGCGAGCATCAGGCAGGACCGCACCGGCCTGCCGTCGACGAGGATCGTGCAGGCGCCGCAGACGCCGTGCTCGCAGCCGACGTGGGTGCCGGTGAGCCCGCAGTCGTGCCGCAGCGCGTCGGAGAGCAGCCGCCGGGCCGGGACCCGTACCTCGTGGACGGAGCCGTTCACGCGCAGGCGCACGTCGTGCAGCTCCTCGGCTGCGGGGCTGGTCATGCGGTGCTCCTCTCGCGGGCCCGCCTGCGGGCGTGGTCGGTCGCGTCGGCCAGCACCCGCGGGGTGAGCACCGTGACGAGGTGGGCCCGGTAGGCGGCGCTCGCGTGGATGTCGTCGGCCGGCTCGAGCTCCGCGAGCGCGGCGGCGGCGGGGTCGCCGGCAGGGTCCTTCACGGCGTCGGTGACGTCGACGACGACCGGCACGTCGCTGGCCGAGACGTAGCCCACGCGCGCGCGGGTGACCGCGTCGCCGTCGGTCTCGACGTGCGCGGCGGCCCCGACGAGGGCGTAGTCGCCGTGGCGTCGGGCGATCTCCTGGAACGCCACCCCGGCGCCGGGCCCGAGGGCGGGGAAGAACGCCTCGACGGCGATCTCGTCGTGGGCCAGCGTCGTCTCGAGCGGGCCGGCGAACAGCTCCGCCGCCGGGACGGTACGACGGCCGCGCACCGACGCGACGTCCACCGAGCCCTCCAGCAGCCTCAGCACCATCGGCATCTCGGCCGCGGCGTCGGCGTGCACCAATGAGCCGACGGTGGTGCCGCGGTTGCGGATCGTCGGGTGGGCGACGTGGCTCAGCGCCATGGCGAGCAGCGGCTGGGCGGCCGCGGCCGCCGAGGAGGCCAGGACGTCGGCGTGCCGGGCGAGCGCCCCCACACGCACCCGGTCGTCGTCACAGGTCACGTGGTCGAGGTCGGGCAGGGCGTTGATGTCGACGAGCATCGAGGGGGCGGCCAGGCGCATGGACAGCAGCGGGACGAGCGACTGACCGCCGGCCAGCACCTTCGCCCCCTGCGTGCCCGCGAGGGCCGCGAGGGCCTCCTCGAGGGTGGACGGTCGCAGGTAGGCGAAGGGTGCGGGCTTCACGAGGTCAGTCGTCCCGGTGCGAGCCGCGCCGGCGATCCGCCTGGTCGTCGCCGAGACCCCGGTGGTCCTCGACGTGTCCGGGCCGTCCGGCGTCGTCCGGGTGGACGGTCTCGTCGACGTAGCCCTCACGACCGGGCCGGTCGGCCTGACGGTGCTGGTCGACGTGGTTGAGGCTGCCGGCGATGGACGTGGAGGACTCACCCAGCCGCCCCTTGACCATGTGGAAGAACACGATGACCAGGATCGTGCCCAGCGCGATGCCGCCGAGCTCGAAGTCGTCGCCGAAGGTCAGGGTCACTCCGCCGATGCCGGCGATGAGGCCACCGGCGAGGCCCACCAGGTTGACCGGGTTGCCGAAGTCGACGCCGTTCTCCACCCAGATCTTGGCTCCCACCAGACCGATCATCCCGTAGAGCACCACGGTGATGCCGCCGAGGACGCCGCCCGGGGTCGCGTTGACGATCGCGCCGAACTTCGGGCACAGCCCGAGCAGGATCGCGACGACCGCGGCGACGTAGTAGGCGGCGCTGGAGTAGACGCGCGTCGCGCCCATGACCCCGATGTTCTCGGCGTACGTCGTGGTGGGCGAGCCACCGAAGGCGCTGGCGAACGCGGTCGCGACGCCGTCGGCGCCGATCGCGCGGCCCATGTAGGGGTCGAGGTCCTCGCCGGTCATCTCGGCGACCGCCTTGACGTGTCCGGTGTTCTCGGCGACCAGCGCGATGACGCCCGGCAGGACCAGCAGGATCGCGGTCAGCGAGAAGGACGGGCCGTGGACGACGGAGACGCCGTCGGCCAGAGTGCCGCTCGGCAGGCCGATCCAGTCCGCGGCCTGGACGCCCGCCCACGAGACGCGGTCGTGCTCGGTGGCCTCGGTCGCGCCGCCCAGGACCGAGGTGATGGGGCCGAAGACCAGGTCGGCGAGCCACGACAGCACGTAGCCGAAGATGAGAGCCAGGAACACCGCGATGCGCGACCAGAAGCCCGGCAGCATGACGGCGGCGAACACCATGAAGGTCGCGGTCGCGAGCGCGATCCACTGGTCCTGCGGCCAGTAGATGCCCGCGACGACCGGGGCGAGGTTGAAGCCGATCAGCATCACGACGGCCCCGGTCACGGCGGGCGGCAGGATGCGGTGGATCAGCTCGGCGCCGGCGAAGTGGATCAGCACGCCGACCGCGGCGAGCACGAGGCCGCCCACGAGGATCGCGCCCGTGACGTACGAGGAGTCGTTGCCCTCGTCGAGAGCGTGGATCGCGGCGACCGAGGCGACGAAGGAGGCACTGGTGCCGAGGTAGCTGGGCACCCGGTTCTGGACGATCAGCAGGAACAGGATGGTGCAGAGGCCCGAGAACATGATGGCGAGGTTGGCGTCGAGCCCCATCACCAGCGGGAACACGAAGGTGGCGCCGAACATGGCGACCACGTGCTGGGCACCGAGCCCGATCGTCTTGCCCCACGGCAGGCGCTGCTGCGGCAGCACCGCCTCACCCGGGGCGGGATCGACCACGTCCCACTTGAACATCGACATGAGCAGGCCTCCAGATTCGGTGGGTGTGGACCCGAGAAGCCACAAACTAGTGCGGCCCATCTCACACCCTCACTGGCGACATCTGCCGAAGGAACGCCGGAGTCGATGACAAGTTCTTGGGCGGGTCGAGCGGCTGCCGACCCCGCGCGGGCCCTGGCAGGGCACGACCGGCGGCCGCGCCGCGGCACCTGCCGGCGGGACGCCGACGGGACGTGACGGACGGGACGTAACAGATCCGGGCGGCTGGTCGCTGTAGTGGCGGGGGTGGCGAACGGACCGCCCCGACACCGAGGAGGATCACCATGTCTGTCTCCATCCGCTTCGCCGGCCTGGCCACCGCGGCCGCCGTCGCCCTCGGCGGTGCCATCGCCGCCCCGGCCGCCGCCGACGAGGCACCCGCCCCCGCCCCCTGCGCGCAGCAGCAGGCCAAGGTCGACAAGGCGGAGGACGCCCTGGAGCGGGTCACCGCCGTCTTCGCGCGCCAGGAAGCCCGGGTCGCGAAGGCCAAGAAGACCGTCGCGCAGGCCGAGGCCGGCCGCGAGAGGGCTGCCGCCCGTCGGGCGCTGGCCGCCGCGAAGCAGGACCGTGACGAGACCAAGGCGACCAAGCGCGCACAGCAGCAGCGCCTCGCCAAGGCCCAGGAGCGACTCGCCACGTGCGAGGCCGAGCAGGAGACCACGGAGGCCTCCGCCCAGGCCTGACCGGCCGGGTATCCTGCCAGGCAGCCGCGCCCGGGGGCGCACGACGGGGGCCGGTCCACGACGGACCGGCACGGACGTGGGGCCCCGGAGCCCGCCCTAGGCTCGTGGCATGGAGTACCGCCACGCCCTCGTCCGCCGACCGTCGCCTCGCATGGGCGAGGGGCTGGTCACCCACATCGAGCGCAGCGACGACGTCGACCCCGACCTGGCCGTGCGCCAGTGGGAGTCGTACGTCGAGGCGTTCCACCGCGCCGGATGGACCACCGACGAGGTCGAGCCCGCCGACGAGCTCCCCGACTCGGTGTTCGTGGAGGACACGATGGTCGTCTACGGCGACCTGGCCGTCATCAGCCGCCCCGGCGCAGCGGAGCGGCGCGGGGAGACCGTCGCCGCCGAGGCTGCGGTCGCCGCGCACGGCTACCGCATCGCGCACATCGAGGCACCGGGCACCCTCGACGGCGGGGACGTGCTGAAGTTCGGGGGCCGCGTGTGGGTCGGGACGGGCGGGCGCACCAACGCCGACGGCGTCGCCCAGCTCCGCGCCCTCCTCGCGCCGCTCGGCGCCCAGGTCGTGGGCGTCCCGGTGCGCACGGTGCTCCACCTCAAGACCGCGGTGACCGCGCTGCCGGAGGGGACGGTCGTGGGCCACCGCCCGCTGGTGGACGACCCGGACGTGTGGGCCGGACACTTCCTCGAGGTGCCGGAGGAGTCCGGCGCCCACGTCGTCCTCCTCGACGGCACGACGGTGCTCATGGCCGCCTCCGCACCGCGGTCGGCCGAGCTGTTCCGGAGCCGGGGCCTGGACGTCGTCACCGTCGACATCTCCGAGTTCGAGAAGATGGAGGGGTGCGTCACCTGCCTGTCGGTGCGCCTCCGCTCACGCCCCGGCTCCGCCTGAGGACCGGCCGCCCCCGTGGGCCTTGCCGCTGCGGCAAGGTCGAGCCCGCTCAGCCCACGATCTCCAGCGCCCGCAGCGCCACGGCGACGTCAAGGCGCAGGTGCGGGTCGGTCGCGACGGGGCCGAGGATGCGCTGCAGCTTGCCGACGCGGTAGCGCATCGTGTTGTAGTGGAAGAACTGGGCGCGCGCCGCCTCCGCCACGTTGAAGTTGGTGTCGAGCAGCACCTGCAGGGTCTGGCGCAGGTCGGCCGCCTCGGCGGTGCGGTCGGCGAGCGGACCCAGCACGTCGGAGGCGAACGCCGTCAGCTCGGCGCTGTCCGGCACGAGGGCGAGCAGCCGGTGCAGGCCGAGCTGGTCGAAGCGGGTCACCGACCCGCCCCCGTGCACGCGGCGGCCGATCTCGACGGCTCGCTGCGCCTGGCGGAACGCCTCGGGCAGGTCCGCGAGCCCGTGCGCCACCCGGCTGACCCCGGCGGAGAACGCGATCCTGCCGCCGCCGCGGTCGCCGCGCACACCGTCGACGATGCGGTCGACCGCGGCGTGGCCGACGGCGGCCGGCGCCCCGGGGTCGACCGGGACGAGGGTCACGACCTCGCGGCTGAACGCCACCGAGGCGATGCTGTCGTCGGCGGCCGCCGCGACCTGCCGCCACGCGTGGGCGAACCGGTCCTGCCACGCGCGCCGGTCCTCCGGGTCCGGCCCGAGCTCGGCGATGGCGTCGGGGTCGAGCACGGCGACCACGACCACCACCGGCCGGTCGAGGTGCCAGCCGAAGGCCTGCGCGTGCTCGGCGACGTCCTCCTCCTCCCCCGCTCGGCCGAGGAACACGTCGCGCAGGAAGTCGCCGCGGTACTTGTTCTCCACGGCGGTGATCGCCTCGACGCGCGTCACGAGCAGCGCCGCCACGATGGCGGCCCGCTCGAGCGCGTGCACGTCGGAGGAGTGGACCCGGCCGTCGGGACGCAGCGCGACGAGGCGTGCCAGGTCGACGCCGGCGGCCACCACGCGGCGCACGACCGCCTCCCCCGGTCCCACCGCAGTGCCGTCGGGGTCGATCCGCTCGACGCGCACCCGGCCGCTCGGGTCGAGCAGCCCGGCGCGCGCGAGCGCCTCCCGCTGGGCCTCGTCGAGGTGCGCTGCTCGCTCCCGGCCGTCGGTCGAGGTGAACACCACCCCGCAGCCCAGGGCGGCTCCCACGGCCTCCGCGATCGCGGTGAGGTCGCCGCCCTCGAGCACGATGTGCGTCAGCGCGGTGTGCAGCGCGTCCGCGCGCTCCAGCGCCGCGACGGCCTCCGGATCGCTTATCAAGTCTTGGCCCACTTCTGCCCCTCGCTTGTCAGGAAGTCACATTCGCGAGTGTCGCACGGGCCGATAGCGTCTGGCAGGTGACCTCCAGCCCGACCGTGCCGGACGAGCCGGTCATCGCGGTGGCGGCCCCGGTCCGCGTGCGGACGCGGCTCGCCGCGGCGGACGACGGCCCCCGGCGCGTCGTGCACGCGAGCGCGACCGCCGTCTACGTCGACCTCGACGGCTGGTGCCTCGGCCTGGTCTCGGCCACCGCGAGCCGGGTCCCGTGCGCGCTCTGGTCGACGCTGCCCGACCTGACGGACCTCGACCCTGTGGTCCGGGTGCGGCGCGGGACCCTCGTCGTCGGCGGTCGCGAGGCACGCGTCACCCGGCTCGTCGACCCCCGCGCGGCCCGTCCCCGGTCGGGCGCGGGACCCACCGCCCGACCGGCGTCCGGCCAGACGACCGCTCTCGCCGCGGCGTACGACCTGCCCGCCGACGGCCGGCTCACGCCCAGCCACCTCGACCGGCTGCTCGGCCGCGGGCCGGGACTGACGCCGCTGGGCGACGACGTGCTGGCGGGCTGGCTCGCCGCCCGCGCCGCCGCCGGGGCACCCGACGAGGTGCTGGCCGCGGCCGTGCGCCAGCGCCTGGGCGCCACGACGCTGCTGTCCGCCACGCTGCTCGACTGCGCGATCCGCGGCGAGTCGCTGCCGCAGCTCGCGGACTGGCTGGCCGCCCCCACCGACGCCAGCGCCGGCGCGCTGCTGGCCGTCGGCGCCACCTCGGGCGCCGGCCTGCTCGCCGGCGCCGAGCTGGCCGTCGCCTCCCTGCCCCGCCGCACGACCCCCAGGAGGGCTGCATGAAGGACCACGTCGAGCTCCGCAGCGGCGCCTACGCCGACTCGGTGACCCTGCTGCAGGTCAGCCGGTCGGTCCAGGCCACGCCCGGCGTGGTCGCCGCGCAGGTCGCCATGGCCACCGGGCTCAACCTCGAGGTGCTCGAGGGCATGGGGTTCGACGTCCCGGAGTCCTTGCCCAACGACATGGTCGTCGCACTCCGGCTCGACGACGACGCCGACCTCGCGGCGGTCCTCGCGGCGGTCGACGCCGCGCTCGCCCCCGCCCGGCCCGACTCGGGCCGCGCCACGGTCGCGCCGCCGCGCACCACCGCGTCGGCCCTGCGTGCCGTCGCGGGCGGCGCCGTCGCCCTCGTCTCGGTGCCCGGAGCCAGCGCCAGCGTCGAGGCGATGGACGCGCTCGAGGCGGGGCACGACGTGATGGTCTTCAGCGACAACGTGCCTCTCGCGGAGGAGGTCGCGCTCAAGACGTACGCCGCCGCGCGCGGGGCGCTCGTCATGGGCCCCGACTGCGGCACCGCGGTCATCGACGGCGTCGGGCTCGGCTTCGCCAACACGGTGCGCCCCGGCCGGATCGGGATCGTGGCGGCGTCGGGCACCGGGTGCCAGCAGCTGCTCGCGCTGCTGCACCACGCCGGGGAGCGGCTGGCCGCCCAGGGGCACGACGGCGTGGGCGTGCGCCACGCGATCGGCGTCGGCGGCCGCGACCTGTCGGCCGCGGTCGGGGGGCTGGCCACGCGCGAGGCGCTGCGCCGCCTCGACGCCGACCCGGACGTCGACCTCGTCGTGGTGGTCTCGAAGCCGCCCGCCGCCGAGGTGGCCGAGGCGCTGACGTCGTACGCCGACGGGCTCGGGACGCCCGTCGAGCTCGGGCTGCTCGGCCCCGGGCAGCGGGACCTGACCGCCGTCGCGGAGGCGGTGCTCGCACGGCTCGGCCACGACGCCCCACCGTGGCCGGTCGACGGCGCCGACAACAGCGGTCCCGCGACGGGGCCGCTGCTGCGGGGGCTGTTCGTCGGCGGCACGCTGTGCGACGAGTCGATGCTGCTGGCGACCGAGGCGCTGGGCCCGGTGCGCAGCAACATCCCGCTCACCGACGACCTGGCCTTGGGCGACGACCTGCTCGCCGACACCCACACGTTCGTGGACTTCGGCGACGACGCGCTCACGCAGGGGCGCGCCCACCCGATGATCGATCCCACGCTGCGCCACGAGCAGCTCGCAAGGGCCGCCGCCGACCCCGGCACCGGCGTGCTGCTGCTCGACCTCGTGCTCGGCCACGGGGCCGAGCCCGACCCGGCCGCCCTCCTCGCCCCCGCCATCCGGCAGGCGCGCCGCGACCGCCCGGTCCCGGTGGTCGTGAGCCTCGTCGGCACCGACCTCGACCCGCAGGGGCTCGCGCAGCAGCGGGACGCCCTGGTGGCGGCCGGGGCGGAGGTCCACCTCTCCAACGCGGCGGCCACCCGTCGCGCCCTCCAGCTGATCGGAGGCGCCCGATGACCAGCGCAGCCACCGGGGTCGCTCCCGGCACCTCGGGCCCCACCGGGGTCACCCGCGGCGCCTCCACCCCCACGGTCGTCGCCTGCGGCGCCGACATGCTCGCCGACGCCGTGGCCGGGCAGGCCGTCGACGTCCAGCGCGTCGACTGGCGCCCGCCGATGCCCGGCACGGAGGCGCACCTCGCGACCGTCGCGACCGACCCGCGCCGCCCCGAGGCCAACCGGAGGGCCGTCGAGGCGATGCTCGGGGTCACCGCCCACCTCGTCGACGTCGCGCCGGCGGCCGAGGTCCTCGGCCTCGAGCGCGGCCAGTTCCTGCACGCCGGCCCGCCGATCGACTGGGAGCGCGCCTCCGGTCCCCTGCGCGGCGCCCTGATGGGCGGCGCGGCGCTGGAGGGGCTCGTCGACGACCCCGAGGACGCGGTCGCGCTCTTCGAGTCCGGGCGCGACGTGAGCCTGGAGCCCTGCCACCACCGCAGCGCCGTCGGCCCGATGGCCGGCGTCGTCACGCCGTCCATGTGGATGTGGGTCCTCGAGGACCGCGCCACCGGGCGCCGGACGTACTGCTCGCTCAACGAGGGGCTCGGCAAGGTGCTGCGCTACGGCGCGTACGGCCCCGAGGTGCTCGACCGCCTGCGCTGGATGGGCGACGTGCTCGGCCCGCTGCTGCAGGCGGCGGTGCGCGGGACGGAGGAGGCCACCGACGTCACGGGCATCCTCACCCAGATGCTGCAGATGGGCGACGAGGCGCACAACCGCAACCGTGCCGGCACGCTCATGCTGCTGCGCGACCTCTCCCCCGCCATGGTGGGCGCCGGGTTCGACGCCGCCGACGTCGCCGCGGCGCTGCGCTTCGTCGGTGGCAACGACCACTTCTTCCTCAACCTCGCGATGCCGGCCTGCAAGCTGGCCCTCGACGCCGGCCGTGACGTCCCCGGCTCCACCATGGTCGTGGCCATGGCTCGCAACGGCACCGACTTCGGCATCCAGGTCTCGGGCACCGGCGACGAGTGGTTCACCGGCCCGGCGCAGGTCGCCGAGGGCCTCTTCCTCGGCGACTACGGACCCGACGACGCGAACGCCGACATCGGCGACTCGGCGATCACCGAGACGGCGGGCATCGGCGGGTTCGCGATGGCGACCGCCCCGGCCATCGTGCGGCTGGTCGGCGGCACGGTGCCCGACGCGCTGGCCACGACCCGGAGGATGCACGAGATCACGCTCGCCGAGAACCCGCGGTGGTCGGTGCCGGTCCTGGAGTTCCAGGGCACGCCGACGGGCATCGACGTGACCAGGGTGTGCCGGACGGGGATCCTGCCGCAAATCAACACCGGCATGGCCGGCCGCGTCGCCGGCGTGGGCCAGGTCGGTGCCGGCCTGGTCACGCCGCCGGCCGAGATCTTCCCGCAGGCGCTCGCCGCCCTTGCCGCCAGGGCTGCTCAGGCCTCCGCCGGGCGCTCGTTGTAGACGCCCGCGAGCTCCTGGCCGGACAGCTCGGCGATCGCGGCCATGATCCGGTCGGTGAGCTCGCGGCGCGCGCGCCCCGACGGGACGCCGTCGTACTCGCCCGCGACCCGGATCGGCTCACCGAAGCGCACGCTCACCTCGGCCAGCCGCGGCCGGCTGGACCCGACGGGCTGGATGTCCTCGGTGCCCTGCAGCCCGACCGGGACGACGGGGCAGCCGGCGGTCAGCGCCAGGTGGGCCACCCCGGTGCGGCCGCGGTAGAGCCGCCCGTCCCGTGAGCGGGTGCCCTCCGGGTAGATCCCGAACGCCTCCCCGCGTCCGAGCACCTCCAGCGCGGTGTCGAGGCTGGCGAGGGCGGCCCTGCTGTCGTCGCGGTCGACGGGCAGCATGCCCAGCCCCTCGAACCAGGCCCGCTGCGCGGCGCCCTTGAGCCCCGTCCCGGTGAAGTAGTCCGACTTGGCCAGGAAGACGACCTTGCGCGGCACCACGCACGGGATCACCACGCTGTCGACGAACGACAGGTGGTTGCTCGCCACGATCACCGGGCCGGTGGGCGGCACGTGGTGCAGGCCCTCGATGGTCGGCCGCCACACTGCGCGCGCCAACGGAGGGACGACGCTGTGGAGCACCGAGTAGAGCATGGCGTCATTGTGCCCCGAGGCGCGGCTGCCAGAAGGCACGCGCCATGTCCACGGACCCGCCCGGACGCAGCGGCGTCCCCTCCTCGAGGTAGGCCTGGCGCGCCTCGGCGTCGTGCGAGGGCGGCAGCGACCCGTCGGCGCGCACCACCCGCCACCACGCGACCGCGGCGCCGTGCGTGGCCATCACGGTGCCGACCAGACGCGGACCACCGCGGCCGAGCCGCTCGCCCACCACGTCGGCGATGGCGCCGTACGTCGTCACCCGCCCGCGCGGGACCGACTCGGCGCACTGCAGCACGAGCTCGACGTAGAGCTCGCGCTCCTCGGCGGTCGTCACGCGGGCCCGGGCCGCACCAGGCGGGCGGTGAGGAGCAGCATCGCGACGGTCGTCGCCGCGGCCGCCAGCCACAGCCACGACGGCGCGGCCCCCGGGTCGAGGCCGCGGACCGCGAGCCACGCCACGGGCAGCGGCACGAGCGCCAGCAGTCCGCGGGCCGACCAGCGCCGGGCCAGGCGGCGGTCGACCGGGAGCGTCGCCGGGCCGTAGGAGACCACCGTGGCCGCCACGTGCGCCGCGACCAGCAGCGCCCCCACGACCAGCACCCGCCAGTCGACCACCCCGTGCGCGGCCCACCAGCCGGCGACGAGCGCGAGCGGCACGACGCCGACGGCGTGGTCGGGCAGCCACGCCCATGCCGCGGCCGAGACCACCACCCCGGCGAGGACCGTCCCGTGCGGGGCCTCCGGCAGCGCCAGCGCCAGCGCGGCGCACGGCAGCACGAGGAGCAGCGCCCGGAGGGCGACGACCGTCGCGGTGACGCCGGGCCGCAGGACGCGCATCAGGCACGCACCTTCGGCACCTGCGCACGGCGCGCCAGCTGGTGCAGCACCGTGTCGAGCGTGCCCGGTCCCCGCCACGGCACCACGGGTGTGCCGAGGGCGGCCAGGCGTCGCAGCCGGTCGTCGCGCTCGATCCTCTGCATCCGTGCCGCGAGGCTGGGCAGGGCGAGCCGGTCGGCGCCGTCGGGAGCGGTGAGCGCGTCGCCCAGCGTGTCGACCACCACGACCGACGCCCCGGCGCGCTGCAGGCCGGCCGTCGCGGTGACGAGCGGCGTGAACAGCATCGGCGACAGCACGTGCACCACGCTGCCCGCTCCCGCGCCCAGGTCGAGCCGCTCGGGAGGGGTGCTGCGCGCCTCCGCGCGCACCCGGGCGAGGGTGCCCTGGAGCCGCTGCAGGTGCCGGGGGCCGGACCCGAGCGGCACCCGTGCGCCGTTGGCGGCGACCACGAGGAGCCCGACCCGGTCGCCGGTCCGGACGTGGTGCTCGGCGAGCGCCGCCGCTGCCCGCACGGTGAGGTCGAGGGTGCTGGCCGCACCGTCGATCCCGCCCGAGACGCCGATGTCGCGCAGCCCGTCGACGACCAGCCACACCCCGGCGTCCTGCTCGGCGCGCGTCGTCACGACGTGCAGCTCGCCCGTGCGCAGCGAGACCGGCCAGGTGATCCGCTTGAGGCGGTCGCCGGGCGCGAAGGGCCGGATGCCCTCGAGCTCGGTGCCGCTGCCGAGCCGCCGCGAGCGGTGCCGTCCGACGAGGCCGTCGGGCTGCGGCACCTCCGCCCGGGTGTCGTACGGCGCGGTCTGGGGCAGCACCACGAGGCTGTTCTCGGGCAGCGGCACCGGCCCGAAGCGCCAGCCCGCCCACGCGCTGGTGAGCGCCACCCGCTCGGCACCCACCGCGCGCCGGCCCCACCGGCGCGGGCTGAAGGCCACGCCCGGCAGCCCCTCGTCGACGAGCGAGCCCACCGTGCCGTACGTCGGCGAGGTGGCGACGTGCACCGCCCGGGCGGCGACCCGGGTGACGTGCTCGACACCGGCGAGGTCGTCGACCTCCAGGCGCGAGGTCGTGCCCTGCCCCTCGTGGAGGCGGTGGTGGTCGAGGCGGGCGACGAGCCGCGGCGACCGGCGCGGCCGGCCGGCGAGCCCCATCGCGGCGAGGACCACGAACGGCGCGGCCAGCACCACCAGCACCTCCTGGCCGAGCACGACCCCGCCGCTCACACCACCGAGCGCGAGCAGGCACGACCGGACCAGCGCCGGGGTGGGCCGCCACGAGGTCACCGCTGCGCGCCCCCTCCGGCGCCCGGGGACTCGAGGGTCCGCGGCGTCGCCACACCGGACAGCACCGCGTCGACCACGCGCGTGCCCGAGGCCTGGGTCATCCAGAGGTCCGGCTTGATCGTGATCCGGTGCGCGAGCACGGCGCGGGCGACGACCTTGACGTCCTCGGGCACGACGAAGTCCCGGCCCCGGATCGCCGCCCACGCCCGCGCGGTGAGTACCAGGCCGAGGCTGCCGCGCGGCGAGGCCCCGGTCAGGACGTCGGGGTGCGCCCGGGTCGCGGCGACGAGGTCCACGCAGTAGCGCGCCACCGACTCGTCGACGACCACCTCCTCGACGGCGGCCTGGGCGGCCGTGAGGCCGGCCGCGTCGGTGACCTGCGCGATGTCGACCTCCTCGCGCCGGCGGTCCAGCCGCCGGCGGAGCACGTCGTGCTCCTCCCGTGCGGTCGGGTAGCCGAAGCCGACCCTCAGCAGGAAGCGGTCGAGCTGGGCCTCCGGCAGCGGGTACGTGCCCTCGTACTCCACCGGGTTGGCCGTGGCCAGGACGTGGAACGGGCTCGGCAGCGGGTGCGTCTGCCCCTCGACGGTGACCTGCCCCTCCTGCATCGCCTCGAGCAGCGCGGCCTGCGTCTTGGGCGGGGTCCGGTTGATCTCGTCGGCGAGCAGCAGGCCGGCGAACACGGGGCCCGGCCGGAAGTCGAACTCGGCGCGGCGCTGGTCGTAGACGTAGGAGCCGGTGAGGTCGGCCGGCAGGAGGTCGGGGGTGAACTGCGCGCGGGAGAACTCCAGGCCGAGGGCACCGGCGAACGAGCGGGCCGCGAGCGTCTTGCCCAGGCCGGGGAAGTCCTCGAGCAGCACGTGCCCCTTCGCCAGGATGCCGGCCAGCACCAGCGCCAGCACCTCGCGCTTGCCCACGACGGCGCGCCCCACCTCGTCGAGCACGCGCTCGGCGAAGGCCGCGACCTGCGCGGGCGCGGCGGGCGCCGACAGCCGGTCGGGGGCTGGGCCGGGGCGGTCAGCTTCGGTCACGGACGTCCTCGATTCGGGTCAGGATGCGGTCGATGTCGGCCGGCGCCAGCCGGTGCGTGCCGGCCAGCTCCCGCTGCACGGCGTCGCCCAGCCCGGGGTCGCGGGCCCGCGCGAGCGCCACGAGCCGGTGGGCCAGGGCGTCGGAGGGGTGGTCGGCCTGCTGGTGGCTCGACAGCACGCGGAGGTCGGGCGTCGCCTCGTCCACCCGGTCCGACGGAGCCGGCGGTCCCTGCTGCCACTCGGCGGCGGGCACGTCGACGGTGTCGATGACCAGGTACGCCGTCGCCAGCACGACGACCGACCAGACGACGTACGGCAGGAGCCGGGGCTCCATGTCGAGCCAGGCCGTGACGGCGTAGCCGATCCCGGCGAGGACCACGCCCCCCGCCGCGCGACCCCGCCACAGCGCGGGGAGCCGGCTCATGCGTCCACCCCGAGGCTGTTCCTCAGGACGGCCAGGGCGGCCAGCGCCTCCGCGCGGTGCGACTCCGTGACCGGGTGGTCGGAGAACCGGGCCTCGCGGTAGAGCTGCGCGAGCCGGCTCACCGAGCCGGTGTCGGCGTCGGCGATGTCGAGGATCCGCACGGCGTACTCCGAGGAGGTCTCGGACGGCCGTCTCGCCACGCCCGCCCGCTCGCCCTGGACCTCGAAGCGGTGCCACGCGGCGACGATCGCGTTGCGCGGGTCCCCGTCGCGCAGCACGGCGTCCTGCTCGGCGGCGTCCGCGGCCACCTGCTCGGCGACCCGGACCGGCTCGTCGAGCACGGCGAAGCCCACCGCCGAGCGCTCCTCCGTGCGCGCGCGACGCACCCGGACCTCGCGCAGGACCGTGGCGAGGAGCCACAGCACGAGCGCCGCGACGCCCGCCACGAGCGCCGCGAGGAGGAGCCAGGCGAGGACCTGCACCCACAGCGGCGGCGGCCGCTCGACGACCTCCTGCGTCCCGTCCGCGGACCCGGCGGGCACGTCGCAGGCCTCGCGCCCGGCAGGGTCCTCGGGCGCGGGGACGGCGGTGCCGTCGTCGTCGGTGCCCACCGGGGGCGGGATGCAGCTCGCGGTGGTCGTGGTCGTGGCCGGGCGCGGCCCCGGGCCGGTGAACACCTGGTCGGGGCCGAGCAGGGTCGCCCAGGCGAGGAGCACCACCAGCAGGCACGTGCCGGTCACGGCGACGACGGCCCGTGCCGCCGGTGTCCGGTTGCCCCACGCACGCATGGCGCGACCCTAGGTGACGCCGGTCGCCCGTGCGAGTGGCGCGGGGACGTCGGTCAGTACGCCGGCTGGCTGGGGTCGACCTGGCTGACCCAGGCCACGACGCCGCCGCCCACGTGCACCGCGTCGGCGTACCCCGCGCCCTTGACGATCGCGAGGACCTCGGCCGAGCGGACGCCCGACTTGCAGTGCAGCACGATCGGCTTGTCGCTGGGCAGGTCGCCGAGCGCGTTGCCGTTGAGGAACTCGCCCTTGGGGATCAGCTTCGCGCCCGGGATCCGGTTGATCTCGTACTCGTTGGGCTCCCGGACGTCGATGAGCTCGAAGTCCCGGGTGCCCTCCTCGCGCTCCTTGAGCATCGCCTCGAGCTGGGTGACCGAGATCGTCGAGCCGGCCGCGGCCTCCGCCGCCTCGTCGGACACCGCGCCGCAGAAGGCGTCGTAGTCGATGAGGCCGGTGACGGTGGGGTTCTCGCCGCACAGGGCGCAGCTCGGGTCCTTGCGCACCTTGAGCTTGCGCCACTCCAGCTCGAGGGCGTCGTAGATGACGAGCTTGCCGACGGCCGGGTCGCCGATGCCGGTCAGCAGCTTGATCGCCTCGTTGACCTGGATCGAGCCGATGCTCGCGCACAGCACGCCCAGCACCCCGCCCTCGGCGCAGCTGGGGACCATGCCCGGCGGCGGGGGCTCGGGGTAGAGGCAGCGGTAGCACGGAGCGTCGTCCGCCAGCGTCGGCGCGAAGACCGACGCCTGGCCGTCGAAGCGGTAGATCGAGCCCCACACGTAGGGGATCCCGAGGAAGTAGGCGGCGTCGTTGACCATGTAGCGGGTGGCGAAGTTGTCGGTGCCGTCGACGATGAGGTCGTAGCCCTCGAAGACCCGCATCACGTTGTCGTTGTCGAGCCGCTCGTTGTGCACGACGACCTCGACGTAGGGGTTGACCTCCGCGATCGACTCCTTGGCCGACTCCGCCTTGGGCCGGCCGAGGTCCGACATGCCGTGGATGATCTGGCGCTGCAGGTTCGACTCGTCGACCTCGTCGAACTCGGCGATGCCGAGCGTGCCGACGCCCGCCGCAGCGAGGTAGAGCAGCGCCGGGGAGCCGAGCCCGCCGGCGCCGATCACGAGCACCTTGGCGTTCTTCAGCCGCTTCTGCCCGGCCATGCCGACGTCCGGGATGATCAGGTGGCGGCTGTAGCGGCGCACCTCGTCGGTGCTGAGCTCGGCTGCCGGCTCGACAAGTGCAGGGAACGACACGACTTCTCCTCGACTCGGGGAACAGGCACAACCGGCGCGACGCCGGCTCTGTTCCCTGCCATGGTCGCCCCGCTACTGGCGGCACCCCGACGAGTCCCGCCATCCGGACGTCGCGGCACCCACCGGCGCCGCAGCATCTGCGGCCCTGGGCGTGTCCCGGCCGAAGATCTCCTTGCCAAACCCCGCCGGCGTGGAGTGGAGTAACCCGCTGTGGTGCCCAAGAGCCGGACGGTCCGGTGGCCCTGGGGGGTGCAGGCACTGCCGTATCTCGTGGAGCACCAACGTGAACAAGCTGGCAACCGGCGTCCTCGCCGGAACCGCCACGCTGGCCCTGGGCCTGACCGCCCTGTCGCCTGCCGTGGCTTCCTCCTCCAGCGACGCCCCGGCGTCCTCGGAGAAGGTCAGGTCCAAGCCCGACAACCGGACGTCGCCGCAGATCAGGAGGCAGGCGCGGCTCAAGGCCAAGGCCCGCGCGATGGTCGAGAACGGGTCGGCCCGGGCCCGCACGACGCCTGACGGCACCCAGGTGGTCGAGGTCGCCGAGGGCGAGTTCGTGGAGCTCGGGGAGACCGGCACCGACCGCATCTGGACGATCCTGTCCGAGTTCGGCACCGAGGGCTCCAAGAAGCTCGGCCTCACTCCCGGCCCGGTGCACGACGCCATCCCGCGCCCCGACCGCACCCAGGACAACTCGACGACCTGGGAGCCGTCCTACGACAAGGCCTACTACGACGACCTGTTCAACGGCCCCGGCGAGTCGATGGCCAACTTCTACTCGGCCCAGTCCAACGGCGCCTACACCGTCGACGTGACCACGGAGGACTGGGTCACCGTCCCGGGCAACGCCTCCACCTACGGCGACAACGCCGTCGAGGACGACGGCGGCTCGTGGGCGTTCATCGACGACACCGCGGACGCCTGGGCGACCTCCTCGGGCAGGTCCACCGCGGAGCTCAACGCCTACCTGTCCCAGTTCGACGTGTGGGACCGCTACGACTTCGACGAGGACGGCGTCTTCGACGAGGCCGACGGCTACATCGACCACTTCCAGGCCGTGCACGCCGGCGAGGGCGAGGAGGCCGGCGCCGACCCCGACGCGATCTGGTCGCACCGCTGGTACGCCTACCCCACCACCGCCGGGTCCGAGGGCCCGTCCGTGGACGGCAAGCCCAACCTCAACGGCGGAGCGCGCATCGGCGACACCGACTACTTCATCGGCGACTACACCGTCGAGCCGGAGAACGGCGGACTGGGCGTCTTCGCCCACGAGTACGGCCACGACCTCGGGCTGCCCGACTTCTACGACACCAACGGCGGCGACAACGGCTCGTCCTTCTGGACCACCATGTCGTCCGGGTCCTGGCTCGGCCACGGCGGCCCCGACGAGGGCATCGGCACGCACCCGGGCAGCTTCGGCCCCGAGGAGAAGCTCTTCCTCGGCTGGCTGAAGTACACCGAGGTCGACAAGGGCGCCGGCACGCGGAGCATCACCCTGAGCCCGTCCGAGAAGCAGGTCGAGGGCGCCTACCAGGCCGTCAAGGTGAACCTGCCGGCGGCGACGACCACGCAGGCCCAGGTCGACATCCCCGGCGGTGAGCGGGCCTGGTGGTCAGGTCGCGGCGACGAGCTGCGCAACACGCTGACCCGCGACGTCCCGGCGGCCGACACGGTCACCGTCACCGCCGACGCCTGGTACGACATCGAGCAGGGCTACGACTTCCTCTACGCCCAGTACTCCGTCGACGGCGGCGACACCTGGACCACGGCCGGGCGCGCGCTCACCGGCGCGAAGACCCGCTGGGGCGGCCTCCGCTTCAGCTACAAGGCGGCCGGCCAGGCCACCAAGTTCCGCTTCCGCTACGCCACGGACGGCGGCGTGAACGGAGCCGGCGCGTTCCTCGACAACATCACGATCAAGGCGGACCGGACCACGTTCACCGACGACGCCGAGACCGAGGCACCCGGCTGGACGGTCAAGGGCTGGAAGCGCTCGACGGGCACGGAGACGGTGTCGGACAACCGCTACTACCTCATCGAGAACCGGCAGTACGTCGGCTACGACGCGACCCTAGCCGAGGGCCCGTACAACTTCTCCGAGGCGGTCACCCGACCCAACTGGGTGGAGTTCTTCACGTTCCAGGACGGCATGCTGGTGTGGCTGGTGGACCCGACCACGGCCGACAACAACACCTCGGTGCACCCGGGCTCCGGCTACGCCCTCCCGGTCGACGCCACGCCGAACTCGTTCACCTACAGCGACGGCACCAGCCCGACCAACCGGCGTGAGCCGTTCGACGCCACCTTCGGCCTCGACGTGATCGACCGGACCTGCCTCCACAAGCAGGTCGCCGTCGACAGCACGCTCGAGACGTGCTCGGGCGGCGTGCCGCAGCAGGCCACCTTCGACGACACGCTGGTCTCGGCCTACTACGACGCCGCGAACAACCCGCAGAACTCGGTGCGGGTCGCCGGCGAGGGCGTGAAGGCCACCGTCAGGAGCGTGGACGCCACCACGCGCGCGATGCTCGTGGACGTGACCTACTGAGCCGCCGACCGACCGACGGCTGACCGGCGGGGAGGGACTCCGGGACACCGGGGTCCCTCCTCGCACGTCGGGCTGCCGATAGGCTCGCCACCAGCACCCGGCAGCACCGGCCCGCCTCCCCCGCAGCAGCAGCACCACGGCCCCAGGAGCACCACGTGACCGCAGGCACCACCGAACCCTCCTCCGACGGGGCGTTCGCGCGACCCCGCGGCGGCCGGATGCCGCGGCGCGAGCGCCGCGCGCAGCTGCTCGAGTCGGCTCTCGAGGTCTTCGTGGCCCAGGGCTACCACGCCGCCGCGATGGACGACATCGCCGACCGCGCCGGGGTCTCCAAGCCGGTGCTCTACCAGCACTTCCCCGGCAAGCTCGACCTCTACCTCGCGCTGTTGGACTCCTCCTGCGACATGATCATCGACAACTGCCGCGAGGCCCTCGCCTCCACCACGGACAACAAGGACCGCGTCGCGGCGACGATGAAGGTGTTCTACAGCTACGTCGCCTCCGAGGAGGGCGCGTTCCGGCTGGTCTTCGAGTCCGACCTGACCAGCGAGCCCGACGTGCGCGAGCGCGTCGACCGGGTCACGACCGAGTGCGCGTCGATGATCGCCGACGTCATCCGCACCGACACCGGGCTGCCCGACGAGGCCTCCGAGCTGCTCGCCGTGTCGCTCGTGGGAATGGCGCAGGTGTCCGCGCGGTTCTGGCTCGCGGGCGGTGGCGGGATCTCGCAGGACGACGCGGCGGCCCTCATCGCCGGTCTGGCCTGGCGCGGCATCCGCGGCTACCCGATGACCGACGACCACTGACCCGACCCAGGCACGACCACCGACCCGTCATCATCGAGACGGACCGGACCGACCGGTACGCCACGACGGACCGGCGAACGACAACCCCGACAGCTGAGGAGCATCACCGTGGAGGTCAAGATCGGCGTGCAGCACGCGCAGCGCGAGCTGGTGCTCGACACCGACAGCACGCCCGAGGACATCGAGAAGCGGCTGGGTGAGGCCCTCGCCACCGACGGCGTGCTGCACCTGCGCGACACCAAGGGCCGCGCGGTCGTCGTGCCGGCCGCGAAGATCGCGTACGTCGAGCTGGGGTCCCCGACCGCCAGCACCGTGGGCTTCCGCTGAGCGAGGGCCGTCCGTGGGTCTGATCTGGACCGTGATCGTCACGATCCTTCTCGGTCTGGTCATCGGCTTCCTCGGCAAGGCGGTCGCACCCGGGTCGCGCGACAACATCCCCCTGTGGCTCACGGTCGTGTGCGGGATCCTCGGCGCCGTCGTGGGCAACTACCTCTACTGGGCGCTCTTCGGCGCGGCCGACGGCTACCGCGGCGGCGACATGCACGACACCAACCGCGGGCTGGACTGGTGGCGGCACGCCTGGCAGGTGGGGGCGGCCGCCGTCCTGGTTGTGGTGGCCGCGACCGTCACCGGGCGCCGCGACCGCGAGGCCTGAGCCCCGGCGGGCTCAGGCGTCGAGACCGAGCTCGGCCATCCGCGCCGCGTGCAGCTCGGTGAGCCGGGCGAACATCCGCCCCAGCGCCGCCAGGTCGAGCCCGGGGCGGTCCACTCCCCCGGCCAGCAGCGCCGTGAGGGAGTCGCGGTCGCCGGCCACGCGCTGCGCCTGCGTGAGCGCCTCGCCCATCAGGCGGCGGCCCCACAGCGCCAGGCGACCGCCGAGCCGGTGGTCCTCGGCGATGCCGGCGCGCACGCGCTCGACGATGAACGCGGTCTGCCCGGAGTCCTCCAGCGAGCTGATGATGACCTCGCGGGTCTCGGGGTCGAGGTAGGCGGCGATCTCGCGGTAGAAGTCCGCGGCCAGCCCGTCACCGACGTACGCCTTGACGAGTCCCTCGTAGAAGTCCGAGGGGGCGGTGTGGGCGTGGAAGCCGTCGAAGCTCGACCGGAAGGCCTGCATCGCCTCGGCCGGGTCGGCGCCGAGCTGCTCGAGCCGCTCGACGAGCTTCTGCAGGTGCCCGAACTCCGCGGTGGCCATCGCGCCGATCGCGATCTTGTCGTCGATGCCGGGCGCCAGCTTGGCGTCCTCGACCAGCCGCTCGAAGGCGGAGAGCTCGCCGTAGGCGATCGCGCCGAGGAGGTCGACTGCTGCGCGGCGGTAGTCCTCGTCGGGCGATTCCGTCATGGTCGCAGCCTAGCGATATCATGACGGGGACCGAGCCGCCGTCCTTCCGCCGGTGGCCGCCTGTATGTGCGCGGTCGTCATCCCCTCCCGGGAGCTTTCGAGTGGGTCGACCGCATACGCGTGGGACACCCGACTCTTCCGAAAGCGACCTTCGTGACCACCTTCCGTGACATGGGCGTGCTGCCCGAGATCTGCGACGCGCTCGAGCGCGCCGGCATCACCACCCCCTTCGCCATCCAGGAGATGACCCTCTCGGTCGCGCTCCTCGGCACCGACCTGATCGGTCAGGCCCGCACCGGCACCGGCAAGACGTTGGCCTTCGGCATCCCCGTCCTGCAGCGCTCGGTCGCCCCCAGCGACCCGGCGTACGCCGACCTGCCGCAGGGCAAGCCGCAGGCCCTGATCGTCGCGCCGACGCGCGAGCTGGCGCTGCAGGTCTCCAACGACCTGCACCTCGCGAGCAAGGACCTGGGCCTCCGGGTCCTCACCGTCTACGGCGGTGTCGGCTACGAGCCGCAGCTCGAGGCGCTCGAGAGCGGCGTCGACATCGTCGTCGGCACCCCCGGCCGGCTCATCGACCTGGCCAACCGCCGGGCCCTCGACCTGTCCCACGTCCACGCGCTCGTCCTCGACGAGGCCGACGAGATGCTCGACCTGGGCTTCCTCCCCGACGTCATCACGCTGCTGTCGAAGACGCCCGAGACCCGCCAGACGATGCTGTTCTCGGCCACCATGCCGGCGGCCATCGTGGCGCTCGCCCGCACCCACATGCGCCACCCGATGAACATCCGCGCGGAGTCCTCCTACGAGAACGCCACCGTCCCGGCCACCGCGCAGTTCATCTACCAGGCCCACGACCTCGACAAGCCGGAGATCATCGGGCGCGTCCTCCAGGCCGAGGACGCCGACAAGATGATCGTCTTCACCCGCACCAAGCGCCAGGCGCAGCGGGTCGCCGAGGACCTCCAGGAGCGTGGCTTCAAGGCGTCCCCGCTCCACGGCGACATGGCGCAGGTGGCGCGCGAGAAGGCGCTGGCGAGGTTCCGCGAGGACAAGATCCAGGTCCTGGTGTGCACCGACGTCGCGGCCCGCGGCATCGACGTGCGCGGCGTCTCGCACGTCATCAACTACACCTGCCCCGAGGACGACAAGACCTACGTCCACCGCATCGGCCGCACCGGCCGGGCGGGTGCCTCCGGCACGGCGATCACCTTCGTCGACTGGGCCGACCTGCACCGCTGGAAGCTCATCAACAAGGCGCTCGACCTGCCGTTCGACGAGCCGCAGGAGACCTACTCGACCTCCGAGCACCTCTTCCACGACCAGGGCATCCCGGCCGGCACCAAGGGCCGCGTCGTCGACCCCGCCCCGGCCCCGAAGCGGGAGGCCAAGGACCGCGCTCCGCGCGAGCGCCGCTCGGGTTCCGGTCGCTCCGACTCCGGCCGCTCCGACTCCGGCCGCTCGGACTCCGGTCGCTCGGACTCGGGTCGCTCCGACTCCGGCGCCGCGGAGTCCGGTGACGCGCCGCGTCGTCGCAACCGCAGCCGTCGCCGTACGCGCGGCGGCCAGTCGGTCGAGGCCCCGAAGGCCTGACCTCCGGTCACCGCCTCGATCGGGCGGGCCTCGCCTTCGGGCGCGAGGCCCGCTCGACCAGGGCGCGCGCCACCTCGCGATAGGCGGCGGCGCCCTTGCTGGTGCGGCTCGTCGCGAGGATCGAGCGCCCGGCCGCCGGCGCCTCGGCGAACTTGATCGTCTTGGGGATCGGCGGCTCGACGACCTCGAGGTCGTAGGTGTCGCTGATCGTCTCCAGCACGGTGCGGGCATGGGTGGTGCGGCCGTCGTAGAGGGTCGGCAGCACGCCCCACACCTCCAGGCCGCGGTTGGTGAAGCGGCGCACGTCGTGCACGGTGTCGAGCAGCTGGCCGACGCCGCGGTGCGACAGCGTCTCGCACTGCAGCGGCACGAGCACCCCGTCGGCCGCCGTGAGCGCGGCGACGGTCAGGACGCCGAGCGAGGGCGGGCAGTCGAGCAGCACCCAGTCGTACGCCTCGTCCCCCCGGTCCTCGGCGAGCTGCTCGAGCACGCCCGCGACGACGTGCTCCCGACCGGTGCGGGTGAGCAGGTCGGCCTCGGCGCGGGCGAGCTCGATGGTGGCCGGCAGCAGGTCCACCCCGTCCTCGGTCGCGATGACGACCTCGGCGGGGTCGACACCCCGGGTCAGGACGTGGTGCACCGAGGTCTCCACGTCCTCGGGGTCGACGCCGAGGGAGAAGGTCAGGCACGCCTGCGGGTCGAGGTCCACCAGGAGCACGCGGTGCCCGAGCTCGGCGAGCGCAGCACCGATGGACGCCACGGACGTCGTCTTGGCGACGCCGCCCTTCTGGTTCGCGACGGCCAGCGTGACCGGGGCCGCTGCGGTGCTGTGGGTGCTCATCGTCGGCCATTGTGCCGGACGGGGTCGCGGTCCATCCGGACCTCCTGAAATGCTCGGGCCCATGACGACCTCCCTCATCACCGGCGCGACCGCCGGCATCGGCCACGAGTACGCCGTCCAGCTCGCCGCCCGCGGCGACGACCTCGTCCTCGTCGCACGCGACTCCGCGCGGCTCGAGGAGGTCGCCGAGGAGCTGCGCCGCGCCCACCGGGTCGACGTCGAGGTGCTGGCGGCCGACCTCACCGACCGCTCCCAGCTGGCTCGGGTTGAGGCCCGGCTCGCGGACCGCGACCGCCCGGTCGACCTGCTCGTCAACAACGCCGGCTTCGGGCTCAGGAAGCGCTTCCTCGACAACACCGCGGACGAGGAGACGGCGATGCTCGAGGTGCTGGTCACCGCCGTGCTCCGGCTCAGCCACGCCGCCCTCGGCGCGATGGCCGAGCGCGGCCACGGGGGCATCATCAACGTCTCCAGCGTCGCCGCCTTCCTCCCCCGCGGCACGTACTCCGCCGCCAAGGCGTGGGTCAACAGCTTCAGCGAGTGGGCGCACCTGGAGTACGCGTCGCGCGGCGTCACCGTCATGGCGCTGTGCCCGGGCTTCACGAAGACCGAGTTCCACGAGCGGATGCAGGTCCGGCGCGGCGACGGCTTCATGTGGCTCGACGCCGACTTCCTGGTCCGCACCTCGCTCGAGGACTTCGCGAAGCGGCGGGCCTACTCCGTGCCGGGGGCGCAGTACAAGGCGATCCGGCTGCTCACCAAGGCCATCCCCAACCGCGCCCTGCGGCTGACGCAGTCGGTGGGGGCGGTGAGCCCGCACGCCGGTCACCGTCCGCGGTGGCGGCCCGGCTGGCGGGCCGGCGTGCGGCGAACCTAGGATCGCGGTTCGACGACGGGGAGGTCGGATGAGCAAGCCCGCGGTGGACTACGGCGCGGTGTTCGACGCGACGCCGACGCCGTACCTGGTCCTGATGCCCGACCTCGTGATCGTCGGGATGAACCGGGCGCGCGAGGCGGTGACGGGCACGCGGCGCGAGGACATCGTCGGCCGGCCGGTCTTCGAGGTGTTCCCGGACAACCCGGGCGACCCGGCCGCGACGGGGGTGCGCAACCTCCGGGCCTCGCTCGAGCGCGTCCTGGCGACGAAGGCGCCCGACCCCATGCCCGTGCAGAAGTACGACCTGCTCGACCCCAACACCGGCGACTTCGTCGAGCGGTGGTGGAGCCCGGTGAACGTGCCGGTCCTCGACGAGGACGGCGAGGTCGCGCTGCTGCTCCACCGCGTCACCGACGTGACGGAGTGGATGCAGGTCCGGTCAGGGCGCCAGCTCGAGGTCGTGCCGTCGCTCGACGAGGCGGACAGCGACCTCTACGCCCGATCCCAGGACCTGCACGCCGCGTGGATGCAGGCCAGCTCGGACCTCGAGAACTTCCGCACGGCGATGCAGTCGCAACGCGTGATCGGCCAGGCGGTCGGGTTGCTCATGGCCCGGCGCGGCCTCGACGCGCAGCAGGCGTTCGCCGTGCTGGCCACGCAGTCGCAGCACACCAACGTCAAGCTGCGCGAGGTCGCGGCCGAGCACGTCGCCCGCCACGGCCGGCCGGACTGACGCAGGCCGGCCGCCGGCGCGCAGCACCTCGGCGAGGAGCCGGCGACGGGCTCATGCGTCCCCGTCGACGGGGAGCCGGACGGACACGACGGTCCCGCCCGCCGTCCCGCCCTCGATCCAGATCCTGCCTCCGTGCCGTTCGACGATCCGTCGGCAAGTCGCCAGCCCGATGCCGGTCCCGGGGTACGCCGTCGCCTCGCGGTGGAACGCCTCGAAGACCCGCTCCCTCGACTCGGGCGCGACGCCGATCCCGTTGTCGGCGAAGCGCAGCGTCCACGCGTGCGTCGCGGGGTCCTTCTCGGCGCTGACGTGCACGTGGGGCACCACTCCGGGCGCCACGTACTTGAGGCCGTTGCCGATGATGTTGGACACCACCTGGCGGAAGAGGATCGCCTCCACGTGCAGCGACGGCAGGTCGTCGCGGGTGACGCGGACAGGGCGGTCGGACAGCACGGCCAGCTCGTTCGCGACGTCGTCCACCAAGGCGTCGAGGTCCACCTCCTCGCGGCGCAGCGCGGCGCCCTCGGCGCGCGAGTACGCCAGCAGGCCCTCGATCAGAGAGTTCATCCGCCGTGCGGCGCGGGCGATCGCCGCGGCGGCACGAAGCGCCGTGGCACGCTCCCCCTCCGACTCCGCCAGCAGGTCGGCGTGCATCGCGATCGCCGTCAGCGGGTTCTGCAGGTCGTGGGCGACGGCCGCGCTGAAGCCGTCGAGCTCGGCGTTCGCCGCGGCCAGCTCCTCGTTGGCCCGGCGCAGCTCACGGTTGAGCCGGACGAGCTCCTGCGCGGCCGAGCGTCGCTGCGTGACGTCCACGAGCTGGTGGATGCTGTGGATCGGCGAGCCGTCGACCTCGCGCACGACGGTGGCGCTGAACGCCACCCAGACGTGTCGGCAGTCGCGACCGATGAAGCGCTTCTCGTACTGCAGCTTGTCGACTGCACCATTGAGGAGCCGAGGAACCAGCCGGGCGTCGCGGCGCGCGTCGTCCGGGTGCGTGATCTCGCCGCACGACATGGAGCACAGCTCCTCCTGCGAGTAGCCGAGCATCTTCACAGCCGCCGGGTTCGCCGAGATCACGCGTCCGAAGTCGGCGTCCCCGACCTCGGTCAGGAGCATGCCGACCGGCGCGTTCTCGAACGCCATCCGGAAGCGGTTCTCGCTGAGCTCGAGCGCCGTCCGAGCCGACTCCCGGTCGGTCACGTCACGGATGAAGGCGTGGAACCGGGGACCACCGTCCCACTCCAGCTCGCCGACGCTCAGCTCGACGAGGATGTGGCGGCCGTCCCGGCACACGGCCTCGACCTGCACGGGGTCGGCTCCCAGCCGCGGACGCCCACCGGCCGCGCGGCGCCGGAGCCCCTCGTCGTGGGCCGCCTTGTACGGCTCCGGCACCACCAGGTCGGTGAGCGGCTGCCCGACCGCCTCCTCCACCGACCATCCGAAGAGCCGCTCCGCCGCGCGGTTCCACCACTCGACCCGGTCCTCGTGGTCGAGGACGACGAAGGCGTCCGGCGAGGTGTGCATGGCCGCGAACAACAGCTGGTCGCGTGAGGCGGCAGCATGGTGTCCGTCGGTCGCGGCCGCGCGGAACACAGACGTCTCGCGCCCGGCCCCACCCTCCATGTCGGTCAGTATGGACCCTGGCGGCCCCTTCGCGGCGGGTCGTGCACGAGCGGGGTCCGGCAGGCGGTGCGTGCAGGACCCAGAAGGAGGCAGGAGGACGACATGGGGCCGTGGGTTCCTACCACGTGGCACGCCATCGGCACGAACGCACGCACAGACGCGGCGATGCGATGCCTACGCGAGGTGGAGATCCGACGCGATCTTGCTGTAGACGGCGAGATCGACCCTTCCGGAGTGAACGAGTCCGGCCGACCGCGCGACGCCCTCGTGGATGAACCCGGCCGACTCAGCCGCCTTCTGCGAAGCCTTGTTGCCGGTGGCGCACTGGATCACGACCCGCGCCATGCCCTGGTCAGACATGGCCCAGTCGGACAGGACCCGGGACGCCTTGCCCGCCAGCCCGCGTCCTCGCGCCCAGGGCGCGACCCAGTAGCCGATCTCGGTCTGACGCACGAGCCAGTCGGTGTTCTTCAGGTCGATGACGCCGCACAGCCTCCCAGCGATCTCGATCCGTCGCACGAGACCCGCGCCGCTCGTGTGCATCTCGGGTGCCATCTCCTGGATGAACCCACGCGCTGCGTCAGCGGTGTACGGCTTCGGAAGCGGTAGCCATCGCTGGGTGGTCTCGTCACGACATGCCGAGGTGACGTCCTCGACGTCGCCTTCGCCCAGAGGGCTGAGGCGGAAGCCGTCACCCGCCAGCACTGCGTCATCGAACCGGCTGTCCATGTTCAGAGGCTAGAGGTTTGCTTGCAGTGGAGAACATCGCTTCGCACGGCCGCGGTGTCGCCAGGGCTGCGCTCGCCGAGCAGACGACTCGCTCGTCGGCAGGTCCGGGCGTGCCGGTGGCCCGATCACCGGGTGGGTGTCGGGCTCAGCGGGGCGGTTGGGGTCGTCGGTGGGGTGGGTCGGTGGTGACGGTGCGTCCGGACGGCAGGGTCCAGTGGTAGGAGCCGTCGGGTTGGCGGTGGTAGGTGAAGTCGGCGAAGGTCTTGGCGCGGTGGTGACGCCGGCACAGCGGCGCAAGGTTGTCGGGGCGGGTCTGGCCCGGTGGTCCGCCGTCGTCGAGGGGGACGTAGGCGGTGATGTGGTCGAGGTCGCAGCGCTGTGACGGGCGGGAGCAGTGGGGGTAGACGCAGGTATCGTCGCGCAGCCGGACCGCTTCGGCCATGCGTGGGGGTGGGTCGTGGCGGTCCACCGCGGGGACGGCGGTGGTGTGCGGGTCGAGGTCCAGCACCGGGGTCACGGTGACCTGTCCGGCGGTGAGAAGCCACGACCGCAGCCGGCCCAGGAGCATCGGGCCGAGCCGGTCGCAGCGCGCCACACCACGGCTCCCCATCGCCATGCCCGTCCCCCTGCCCGGGTGGTCGAGGAGGTCGCGGTCGGTGACGTGCACGACCAGCCGCACCTCACCCCCCTCACTGTCTTCACCGCTGGTGGGGCGTCGGAACGGGGTGGCGGGTTCGTAGGCGACGTCCTCGGCGACGCACAGCGCCGGGTCGGTGTCGGGATCCACGGCGCGATCGGGGTCCGCGACGTCCACGGCGCTCAGGAGGTCCAGTGCCTTCTGCGGGTCGGCGAGGACCCCGACCGCGTGCGCGCGACGCACGCCCAGCGCGCCGGGGTGGCCCAGGGAGCGCATCGTGGCGGCCATCGTGGTCACGGTGTGGTCGAACGCGACCGCGTCGGCGGTGTCGAGCGTCATGAACACCGCCGACGTGCCAGGAGCGCCGTCGTCGTGGTGCACCTCGACGCGCCGCGCCGCCAACGCGTGGTCGTGGTCGGCGACCGCCCGGTCCGGGTCGGCGTACAACCGCGCCTCGTGGACCAGCACCGCGATGCGGTGCGGGTTCAACCGCCGCGGCTGCCACACCAGCAGCCGGTCCGCATGCCCCGCCGCCACCGGGTCCAGGTCGCGGGAGACCCGCGCCGCCTCCCGCGCCAGCCGCACCGGCACCCGCAGCCCACGGGTCAGCGCCCACAGCCGCGGCAGCCGGTGGGCCAGGTCGAGCACGTCACCCACCAGCGCCAACGCCGCCTCGTGCGACACCCCCAGCACCGCCGCCAGCTCCACCACGGCGAACTCCGCCACCCGCGGCGTCCCGGCACCCGCGACCGGCAGCGCCCGCTCCCCGAACAACCCCGCAGCGCTCCCCACCGACGCAACCGTGTCCGAGCGCCACCCCGCCACCAGGTCGTCATCGGCGTCCGGTGCCAGCACGTGGGCGTGCGCCCACGCCAACGCCGCCTCCAGCACCTCCACGTCGGCCCGCCGCCGCACCTCGACCGCCGCCACCGCACGATCCAGCACCGCACGGCTCGAAGGCCGATCAACAGCAGCCGGGGCGGTGGTGGACATGCGTCCAGTCTCCCAGACCCCACCGACAACCTGACCTGCCCGAACACCTCTGTGGAGAACTCTTTTCGAACAGTCGCACGCGTCGGCTAGCACGTGTTCGGTCCGTGCGCGGCACGCCGGGCGTCGTGGCCGCGACGGGTACCCACACCCTCCCTCACTGAACCGGCGGGTGACGGCGACGGCGACGCTGACCGATCGGAGTACTGAGATGAACAACAGCCAGCGCACGAGCGTCGGCAGGCACTGCCGCGACGCGCGCCTACTCGGCCACCGGACGCTCGTCCCCCAGCGAGGCCAGCCACGCCTCGAGCTCGCGCGGACGACGGAACAGCAGCACCTCGGGCCCGTCCGCCGAGGCGGCCCACGCCCGCATCCGGGTGCGCTTGCGCGCGAAGGACTGGAAGTGCCACCGGATGATGGATCGCCGGCCGAGCATGTTGCGCCAGGACTCGACGTTGCCGTTGCAGCGTGGCTCGCGGGTGACGGCGCCCGTGACGGTTCGGCGGACCAGCCTCCCCAGCGAGAGCCAGCGGGGGTAGTCGAGGCCGACCACCAGCTGCACCCGCGGTAGCACGACGTCCAGCCACGCGCCGTACGCCGAGTCGAGCACCCACCGCTCCCCTGCCACGATCTCGGTGAACACCGCGCGCTGCACCGGTTGCTCGACCGGCACCCAGCCCGGCAGCCAGGTCAGCTCGTCGACGAGGGTCACCGGGAGACCGGTGCGGGCACCGATGGCGAGCGCCGCGGTGCTCTTGCCGCTCCCCGTCACGCCGTAGACGAGGATCCGGTCGGGCACGTCAGCCGCCGAGCGGCCGGCCGGCGAGGGACAGCAGCCGCTCGTACTGCTCGGGGTCCGTCGTGTTCACCCCGAGGTCGTGGTCGACCTTGCCGAGGCCGTGGTGGTCGCTGCTCCCCGTCACGACGAGGTCGAGGTCCGCGGCGATGGACCGCAGGCGCGCGCGGAACGCAGGGCTGTGGTCCTGGTGGTCCACCTCGATCCCGGCGAGCCCGAGCTCCTTCAACGAGGCGAGGGCGGGCTCGTCGAGCACGCTGCCGCCGCTGCGGCCCCACGGGTGGGCGATGACGGCGACGCCCCCGGCGGCGGTGAGGATCGGGATCATCTCCTCCAGCGGCACCGCGTAGCGGTCGACGTAGCCGGGGCGGCCCGGGTTCAGCAGCACGTGGAAGGCCTCGGTGCGGTCGGCGACGATCCCCATGCGCACCAGCGCGTCGGCGACGTGCGGGCGACCGGCCGCGACGGAGCCACCCGCCTCCCGGCGTACGTCGTCCTCGGTGATCGCGATGCCGCGTGCCTGCAGCGCGGCCACCATCGCGGGCGTGCGTGCGGTGCGGCCCGCGAGGATGCGGTCGAGGACGGCGACGAGCGGAGGGTACGCCGGATCCGGCAGGTAGCCGAGGAGGTGGACCCCCCGGTGGCGGAACGTCGTGCTGATCTCGAGGCCCGGGACGAGCGTGATGCCGGCCTCGTCCGCCGCCCGCTGCGCCTCGGCCCACCCGGACATGGCGTCGTGGTCGGTGAGCGCGACGACGTCGAGCCCGGCGGCAGCCGCCTCGCGCACCAGGTCGCCCGGGGTGTCGGTGCCGTCGCTGGCGGAGGAGTGCGTGTGGAGGTCGATGCGCACGTCAGCTGTTCCACCGCAGCAGCGCGGGGTGCTCGCGCTCGTAGCCGAGGACCGAGATCGTCGAGGTGTCGAGCTTGAAGAACCGGCCCTCCTCGGCGGGCTGCTCCAGCCACCGCGCCGTCAGCACCCGCAGCGAGTGACCATGGGCGAACACCAGCGTCCGGTCGTGCTCGCGCGCCCGGGCCACCACGCGGTCGAGCCGTGCGGACACCCCTTCGGCCGTCTCGCCACCGGGCGACGCGTGGCTCCACACCGTCCAGCCGGGCACCTGCTCGCGGATCTCGGCCGTCGTGACGCCCTCGTAGTCGCCGTAGGCCCACTCGACGAGGTCCTCGTCGAGCTGCGCGTCGGCGAAGCCGGCGAGCTCGGCGGTACGTCGGGCGCGCTGGCGCGGGCTGGTCAGGACGAGGTCGAACGCCACCTCGGCCAGCCGCGGCGCGAGCGAGGTGGCGGCCTGCTCACCGGCCTCGGTCAGCGGCAGGTCGGTGGTCGAGGTGTGCCGTCCGTCGCGGCTCCACTCCGTCTCGCCGTGACGGACGATCCAGAGCTCGGGACCAGAGGAGTCGGGGCCGCCGGAGGACATGCCGCGAGTCTGCCACGCACGACCGGCCGGCCCGCCACACCGCTCACCATGACGTCCCTCACGCGGCCCGCCGTCGCCGGTGGGACGTGACGACTGACAGCGTCAGACGCCGCCCCCGCCGGACTTGCGGCGGTGCATCGGCTTGGCGACGTTGCGGTCGCCGACCTCCGAGCCGTGGGCCTTCTCGCGCGCCGCTGCGCTGTCGTCGGGATGGTGGTGGCCCTTCTTGCGGTCGAGGGCCTCGCGCATCTTCGCCTTGAGGTCGGCGTTGGCGTCCTTGTCGGCCATGGGCTCCTCCTTGGTGAGGGTCGGAGCCACCACCCTGCCAAAGCGGTCGGGCCGGGTCGAGGGGATTACCCGCGCGGCCATGGCTTGCGCAGCACGTCGACGCGGTTGGCCAGGCCGCCCGTCATCCGGTGCACCTCCCAGCGAGACGCCGCCAGCATCGCGTCGTACACCGCGTCGCCGAGCTCGGACCGGTAGCGGTCGGGCTCGCGCAGCAGACGGGCCAGGCGGAGGAGCGCACGACCCGCGACGCCGTCCTGCTCACGTCGGAGGAGAGCTCGCGATCCCAGGCCACGGGAGGAGTCTGCCGCCCCGTCGTGGGCGCCGGCGATAGGGTCGCCGCATGGCCCGACGCGTGTTCCTCCACGTCGGCACCGCGAAGTCGGGCACGACGTACCTCCACGACCTGTGGTGGCAGCACCACGAGACCCTGCGCCACCGAGGGCTGCTGCTGCCGGGCGCGGTCATGCGCGAGCACTTCCTCGCCGCAGCTGTCGTCAAGGGCATGGACGCCCTCGTCGGCAGGCTCTCGACGGAGGAGCGGGGCGCGTGGCAGCGGATGCTCGAGCAGGCGGGCAAGTGGCACGACGACGTGCTCATCAGCCACGAGCACTTCTCTGACTCCCCACCCGAGGCGGCCCGGCGCGCGCTGGCCGAGGTGTCGGGTGCGGCCGACGAGGTCCACCTCGTGCTCACCGTGCGCGACCTCGCGCGGGTCTTGCCCTCGGCGTGGCAGCAACGCGTCAAGCAGGGCGCCCGCCAGCCCTACGGCGCGTTCCTCGACGCCGTCCGCGACGGCGCCGCGGACCGGAAGTTCTGGCGCTACCAGGACGTCCCCGCGATCCTCGACCGCTGGACGGTCGGACTGCCCCCCGAGCGCGTCCACGTCGTGACGGTGCCGCCCCCGGGCGCTCCGCGCGACGAGCTCTGGCGACGAGCCGCCCACGTGCTCGACGTCGACGTCGACGACCTCTCGACCGACCCGCGACTGCCCAACGACTCGCTCGGCATCGTCGAGGCCGAGCTGCTGCGCCGGGTCAACGCGCGGATCCCCCGCCAGCGCCGGACGCTCGAGCTCACCCGCTACGCCAAGGGTCGCTTCGCCCGCGACGTGCTGGCCGGCAGCGCCCGGCCGGAGCCGTTCGTGCTCCCCGGCGAGCACGCCGCCTGGGTGCGCGCACGCGCCGACGGGATCGTGGCCGACCTGCGCAGGCGCTCCTACGACGTGGTCGGCGACCTCGACGACCTGCTGCCCGCCGCCCCCCGGGAGGGACGGACGCCGGACGAGGTGGACGACGACGAGGTGCGCTCGGCCGCCACCGCCGTCCTGGCGCGGCTCGACAGGCCCGCGCCGGACTCGCTCGACGACGCGCTCGACGCCATCGCGACCGAGCTCGAGACGCGCACGTCGCCGCGCCGGCCCCCGGCGGTGACCCGCGCCGACCCGGCGCAGGAGTCCGCCCCGCGGTCCGCCGTGCGGCGCGCCGTCCGACGACTGACCGGGCGGAGCTGACGGGCGGAGCCGACCGGCGGGCCTCAGCGGGGCACGAGCGCCCAGTAGTCGAGGTCGAGCAGCACCCCGTCGACGTACGCCCGCTCCTCGCGCAGCGTCATGGACTCGTCGCGGCCCCGCGTCGCCACCAGCCGGAGCCGCAGCGCACCGACTCCCGGCGCGTCGAGAGCGGCCGCGTCGAGGACCTCCGACCACGCGTGGACGGTGTCGCCGGCGAACGCCGGGGCGACGTGGGCGCCGGCGTTGATCGCGGCGACCAGCTGCGCGTTCGCGAGACCGTTGAAGGACAGCGCCCGGGCGAGGGAGATGACGTGGCCGCCGTAGACGAGCCGGCGGCCGTCGGGGCGGGCCCCGGTGTCGAAGTGCACCTTGGCGGTGTTCTGCCACAGCCGGGTGGCCATCATGTGCTCGGCGTCGGTGAGCGTCACGCCGTCGACGTGGTCGATCCGCTCCCCCACCTCGTAGTCGCCCAGGCGGTGCGGCGCGCCGGCGGCCGCGACGTCGTACGCCGTGAAGTCGAGGCCGGACGGCACGACGAGGTCCTCGGCCGCGACGATCGGCGCGAGCTCGGGCACGACCGTCTCCGGCGCCGGCGAGTCCGCGGAGCGCTTGTGCACCATGACCCAGCGGGCCCAGTCGACGACGACCTCGCCGCGCTGGTTGGTCGCGGTGGACCGCACCCAGACCACGCCGGTCCTGCCGTTGGAGTTCTGCTTGAGCCCGATGACCTCCGACCGGGTGCGGAGGGTGTCGCCGGGGACCACCGGCACGTGGAAGCGGCACTCGGCGTAGCCGAGGTTCGCGACCGCGTTCAGCGACACGTCCGGCACGGTCTTGCCGAACGCGACGTGGAAGCCCACGAGCTCCTCGACCGGGTGCGGCGCGAGACCGACCGACGCGGCGAAGTCAGCCGACGACCCGACCGCGAACCGGGTGGGGTAGATCGCGCCGTAGAGCGCGCGGTCCCCCTCGGTCACAGTGCGCGGGGTGGCGTGGTCGATGACCTGCCCGACGGCGAAGTCCTCGAAGAAGTTGCCGGCGTTCGTCTTGGCAGCACTCATGGCGCTCATCGTGCCGCAGCCAGGCCCTCCGGAGCCGTCCGCCCCAGGTGGGATCCGTCACCTGTCGTAGGGGAAGCGCGCCACGACCCGGTCGCCGGCCAGGGTCGTGCGCAGGTAGCCGCCCTCGCCGAACGTGTTGCCCACGTGGATGTTCAGCGTCGGGCCCACCTCGTCGTGGCGCCACAGGACCGCGTGGCTGAACGTCCCGCGCTGGACGCCGAGGGTGCGCTCGGCGGTGCGGACGTTGGCGACCAGGCGGTCCGGCCCGATGCGGCCCAGGTCGACGACGCCGGTGTGGCTCGGGCGGATCGCCTGCGCCTCGGACGTGCGCTCCCAGCTGCCGTCCCACGTCCAGGCCTCGAAGCGCGGGCGCGATCCCCGCACCGGGACGTCGGCGCCCACACGGTGGGGGTAGAAGGCCACGTCCCAGGCGTCGAGCGTCCCGAATTGCTGCTCGTAGGCCCGGAGGAAGCGGCGCACCCCTGCTGCGGTCATCTCGAACCCGGCAGGATCCCCTGCGACGGCGGGGTCCGGCACCGGTACCGCCTCACCGCTCACCTCGACCGCCGGCTGCCCTCCCGTGTCGTCGGTGGTGGACAGCACCGCCAGGCCGACCGCTCCCGCGGCGACGACCACGACGGCGGTGCCGAGCGCCGCCAGCACGGCGACCGGGCGTCGGGGCCGGACGGGCCCCGACGTGGCCGGGGCGCGGACCGGCTCGGCGGGCCCCGGGGGCGGCTGCAGGTCACGCGTGAGCGTCTCGAGCTCGTCGAGCGTCTCTGCCGACAGCGCGCGCGAGGTGCGCAGCTCGCGGTCGGCGTCGCCGATCTGACCGTCGGCGTACGCCGCCTCGATGACCTCGACGCAGCGGTCGCGGTCCGCGTCCCGGGCGCGGAATCCCCTCATGCGGGGAGTGTAGGCCCGCTCAGCCCTCCGACTGCTTGCTGAAGGCGGCGTCGAACGACTGCGCCGGCGGGTCGAAGTCGAGCCCGCGCAGGCGTGCCAGCGCCTCGGGGGCGCCACGCAGCCGGTCCATCCCGGCGTCCTCCCACTCGACCGAGATGGGGCCGTCGTAGCCGATCGCGGTGAGCGTGCGGAAGCAGTCCTCCCACGGGATGTCGCCGTGCCCGGTGGACACGAAGGTCCAGCCGCGCCGCGGGTCGTCCCAGGGCAGGTGCGAGGACAGGATGCCGTTGCGGCCGCCGCCCATCCGCATCCGGGTGTCCTTGCAGTCCACGTGGTAGATCCGGTCCGCGAAGTCGGTGATGAACGCGACGGGGTCGATGCCCTGCCACATCATGTGGCTGGGGTCCCAGTTGATGCCGAACGCCGGCCGGTTGTCCACCGCGTCGAGCGCCCTGCGGGTCGTCCAGTAGTCGTAGGCGATCTCGGAGGGGTGCACCTCGTGCGCGAAGCGCACGCCGCACTCGTCGAAGACGTCGAGGATCGGGTTCCAGCGGTCGGCGAAGTCCTGGTAGCCCGCCTCGATCCGCTCGGCGGGCACCGGCGGGAACATCGCGACGTACTGCCAGATGGAGGAGCCGGTGAAGCCCACGACCGTCTTGACGCCGAGCTTCTGCGCGAGGCGGGCGGTCAGCTTCATCTCCTCGGCGGCCCGCTGCCGCACGCCCTCCGGGTCGCCGTCGCCCCACACGCGCTCACGGACGATCGCCTGGTGCCGGAAGTCGATCGGGTCGTCGCAGATGGCCTGGCCGGTGAGGTGGTTGGAGATCGCGTGCAGCTGGAGGCCGTGCTTCTCCAGGATGCCGAGCCGCTCCGCGACGTAGTCGTCGTCCTCCCAGCGCCACGCGTCGAGGTGCTCGCCGGAGACGGCGACCTCGAGGCCGTCGTAGCCCCACTCGGCGGCGAGCCGGGCAACCTCCTCCAGCGGCAGGTCGACCCACTGGCCGGTGAACAGGGTGAACGGTCGACCCATCAGATGTGCTCCAGTCCCTCGTCGACGCGCGTGCAGCTGCCACCCCGCGTCGCGCTGGTCTCGATCGCGGCGAGCACCCGCTGGACCGCGAGCCCGTCCTCGAACGACGGTGTCGGCTCCTGCCCCGCGGCGAGGGCCGCGAGGAAGTCGGCCGCCTGGTTGGTGAAGGTGGCGTCCCACCCGAGCACGTGCCCCGGCGGCCACCAGCCGTCGATGTACGGGTCGCCCGGGTCGGTGACGAGCTGCCGGCAGAAGGTGCCGGAGCCGTCGAGGCTCACGTCGAGGTGGTTGAGCGACTCGAGGTCGAAGCGCAGCGCGCCCGTGCTGCCGTAGACCTCGATGCCCAGCGCGTTCTTGCGGCCGGTCGCCATGCGGGTCACCTCGAGGCTGACGATGGCGCCGCCGGACGTGCGCATCGTGCTCCAGGCGGCGTCGTCGACCGTGACGTCCTCGAGCCCGGAGGCGCCGGTGCGCCGCGGGACGAACGTCTGGGTGAGGGCGTTGACCTCCGTCACCTCCTGGCCGAGCAGGAAGCGGACCTGGTCGATGGCGTGCGAGGCGAGGTCGCCCAGCGCACCGGAGCCGGCGAGCTCGCGGCGCAGCCGCCACGTCATCGGCGCCTCCGCGTCGGCCAGCCAGTCCTGGAGGTAGGCGATGCGGACCTGGCGCACGTCGCCGAGGCGGCCCTCGGCGATGTGCCGCCGGGCCAGCGCGAGCGCCGGCACCCGGCGGTAGTTGAAGCCCACCATCGAGTGGACGCCGCGCTCGCGGGCGGCGCGCGCGGTGGCGACCATCTTCTCGGCCTCGGCCAGGGTGTTGGCGAGCGGCTTCTCCGCGACCACGTGCTTGCCCGCCTCGAGGGCCGCGATCGCCACCTCGGCGTGCAGGTGCCCCGGCACGCAGACGTCGACGATGTCGATGTCGTCGCGCTCCAGGACTGCGCGCCAGTCGGTGGCCGACTCCGCCCAGCCGAACTGGCCGGCGGCAGCGGCGACGGCGTCCTCGTCACGACCGACCAGCACCTGCCGGCGTACGCCGGGTGCGCCGGGGTGGAGGGCGGCGACGTTGCGCCACGCGTGGGAGTGCGCCTTGCCCATGAAGGCGTATCCGATGACGGCGACTCCTGGGGACCCGGCGGCGCCCGAGGCGCTGGGTGTGCTGGTCACGTGCTTCTCCTGACTTGCGGTGAGGGTCGCTCAGGCGAGGGACCGGAGGAAGGTCAAGCCGTCTCGGGCGAGCTCGTCCTGGGTGGGTGCCAGCGGCCGCCAGATGGAGGCGGCGGTGGCGATGGATGCGTTGTCCGCGGTGAAGCTCTCGATGACCAGGGGGCCGTCGTAGCCCACCTCGTCGAGGGCGGCCACGAGCTGCGGCCAGTCGGTCTGGTCGCCGCCGGGGGCGCCGCGGTCGCTGCCGCAGACCTGGACGTGCGCCAGGTGCGCGCCCGCGGCGCGGATCGCGTCGGCGCTGGAGCGCTCCTCGATGTTGAGGTGGTAGCTGTCGAGGGCCAGGCCGAGCCCGTCGCCGAGCAGCGGCTCGAGCGCGGTGAGGGCCTGGTCCACGGTGTTGATGAGCGACGTCTCGTAGCGGTTGAGCGGCTCGACGCCGAGGCGCACGCCCCGCGCCGCCGCATGGTCGACGACGGGGGCGAGGTTCGCCCGCAGGTCGTCGTACGCCGCCGCGCGCTGGTCGGCGTCCATCCGCCACACCCGACCGGTCGAGGCGTAGAAGGGGCCGCACACGGAGCGCGCGCCGATGCCGGCGGCGAAGTCGGTGCAGGCCCGGAGGTAGTCCTGGGTGTCGGCGACGCACGAGGCGTCCACGAGGTCGCGGCCCGGCGCCATCGCGCCGACGACGCACGGCGTCAGGCCGGTCTCGGCGAGCGCGTCGGCGACGACCGGGACGCTCAGGTCACCGGCGTTCTCGAGCGGGATCTCGACGGCGTCGAAGCCCATGTCGGCGATCCGCCGCAGCACGTCGGCCACGTCCGCGTCGGTCAGCGGCGAGGTCCAGACCCACGTGTTGACGCCGATCTCTCGCATGCGGGGGCCGTCCTTCCGGTGACGGGTCGAGGTGGTGGAGCTGACGGGGTGGGGATGCAGGTGCTGCCGGTGGGCCGGGTCTCGGGACCCGGCCCACCGACGCGTCTCAGGTGCTGCTGGTGGAGCTGGTGCTACTGGTGATCAGACCCGTCAGGGGATCTGACGCTCCTGCCACACCTCGGGGTAGCCGGGGAGGTTCTCGCCACCGAACTTGGCGTAGTGGCCGTCGGGCATGCCGTCGTTGGCCTCGAGGTAGTCGGCACGCTCGTCCTCGGTGATCGGCGTCTGCGGCAGGACCCACTCCTTCGGGACCTCCTCGCCGGCGAAGATCTTCTGCAGCGCGAGGAGCGGGGTGCGCCACTGGAAGTTCGAGTAGACGGGCGCGAGGCCGGTCAGGCCGGTCTCCTCCCACTTGCGCAGGAAGCTCATCTCGTCCTCACCGGTCATGACCGGGTAGTCCGCACCGAAGTCCTCGAAGGCCTCGATCGCGGCGACGGCGCCGTCACCGGCATCCATCCACACGCCCTGGACCTCGCCCTTGCCGAGCTCGTCGGTGATGATCTTCTTGATTTCGGTCGGGTCGGCGCCGGTGAAGTAGTCGACCGCCTCGATGCCGTTCTCCTCGAAGAGCTTCTCGGCCGCGGCCCAGCGCTGCTCGAGCACGTCGACGCCGGGCAGGATGCGCAGCGCGACGACCTTGTCACCCTCCTCCAGGTTGTCGATGAGGAACTCGGCGGTGTCGATGCCCCACGCGAAGCCACCGATCGGGTGGATGAAGGTGGTGGCGCAGTCGGTCTGCACGCCGCGGTCGAAGACCACGACGGGCTTGCCGGTCTCGCAGGCGCGCTCGACCGCGTCGGTCATGGCGGCCGTGGAGTTCGGCGAGATGATGAAGGCGTCGCAGTTGCCCTCGGAGATGAAGTAGTCGATGTCGGCGATCTGGGTGTTGTCGTCGTCACCGGCGTCGCGGGTCTCCATCTCGGAGATGACGCCCTGGTCCTGCAGGTCCTTGAGCTGCTGGTTCATGGTGATCCAGCCGGTCTGGCGCCACGGGTTCGAGATCGAGGCGTTGGCGAAGCACGCCTTCATCGGACCGTTGGCCTTGTACTCCGCGGTGTCGGTCATCTCACCGTCGATGTACTGCAGGTACGGCTCCTCGGGGTCGCCCTCGAAGGTGGCCGAGCGCTGCTCGAACTGGGTGTCGTACAGCTCCTGGTCGAACCATTCCTGCTCCTCGGCCGGGCTCTCCGAGGCGTCCGGGGACTCCGAGGTCTCCGAGCTCTCGTCGGTCCCCGTCGTGGAGTCCGTCGGGTCCTCGGTGCTGCAGGAGGTGGCGAACACCCCGAGCAGCAGGGCCGAGGCCACGGCCATCGGCGCGCGGTGGATCTTGTGGCGCATCAATTATCTCCTGTTTCAGTGCCCGGTCGGGCAGGGGTGGATGGTGGTGCAGGTGGAGCTGGCCGAGAAGACGGACGCCGACCGAGCGACCAGGCGCGGGCCGCGACGGCGACGGCGAGGATGATGATGAGTCCCTGGACGGAGTTCCTCCAGGTGGACTCGACCTCCTGGAAGTTCAGGAACGAGAAGAGCAGCTCGAGGGCGAGGGCACCCGCCGCGGCGGACAGCACCCAGCCGCGGCCTCCGCCGAGGACGACGCCGCCGAGGACGACGGCGGTGATCGCCTGGAACTCGTAGCCCGCGCCGACCGACGGGTGGACACCGGCGTAGCCCACCAGCAGGATGCCGGCGACCGTGGCGGACAGCGAGGACAGGATGAACGCCCGCGTCTTGATCCACCACACGTGCGCCCCGGCCAGGGTGGCGGCGTCGGGGTTGTCGCCCGCGGCGATCAGGGTGCGGCCGAACGGCGAGCGCATCAGCCACACCGAGCCGGCGGCGACGGCCACCAGGATGATCACCGAGTACGGCAGCACCTCGAGGACCGGGACGTCCTGGATGCCGCCGCGGCCGATCTCGCGGAAGGTGTCGACGGGATTGCCGGTCGCCGCGCCGCCCGTGAGGAAGCGCACCAGTCCGCCGAGCGCGAGCATCGTGCCGAGGGTGACGATGAAGCTGGGCACCTTGAGCAACGTCGTGCCCAGGCCGTTGACCAGGCCCACGACCACGCCGATGAGGAGCATCAGACCGATGGCGGGGAGCACGCGGCTCTCGTCCTCGCCGATGTAGTTGCCCGCGATGACCACCTGCGTGGCGATGACCGCGCCCATCGACAGGTCGAACTCGCCGGAGACGATGACGTAGTACTGCCCCATGGCGGCGATGACGATCGGCGCGGTGCGGCCGATGAAGCGGATGAGCTGCGGCGGCTCGCCGAAGCTGGGGTTCACCGCCACGACCGCGACGAAGAGGACCGCCAGGAGGATGAACACCGCCCCGCCGGGGGTCACGGCGCCGCGGACCACGCGCTGGAGGAAGGAGCCCTCCGTCAGCGGGAGGGGGCGGGTCGTGGGGCTGGAGGTCGCGGTGCTCATGCGCCCTCTCCCTTCTGGGTCGCGCCGGCGATCGCGCCGGGCAGGACGGGTCGGGTGCCGCCGAAACGGGGTGGGCGGCGGACCACGCTGCGGCGGGCGTAGACCGCGACCGCGAGCACGATGACCAGGCCCCGGACGAAGTCCTTGAGGAACGGGTTGACCTGCATGACGCCCATGACGTTGTCGAGCACCGCGAAGATCGCGACACCGCCCATCGTGCCGATCACGCTGCCCTTGCCGCCCGCGAGCAGGGTGCCGCCGAGGACCACGGCCGCGATGGACAGCAGGTCGTAGCGGCCCTGCGAGCCGATCGTCGGCGAGCCGACGCCGGTGCGCGAGAGCAGGAGCAGACCGGCGATCGCGACCAGCACCGAGCACATGACGTGTGCCGAGATCACCGGCAGCGCGGTGCGCACGCCGGACATGCGGGCTACGTCGCGGTTGCCGCCGATGGCGTAGAGGTGGTGGCCCAGCCGCGTGTAGCGCAGCACGAGGGTGACCAGTGCCGCGGCGACGAGCAGGAGCAGGAACGCCGTGGGGATGATCGAGGCGATGCCGCTGCGGCCCACGAGGCGCAGGTCGGGGGCGGCGGCGCCGTGGCTGCCCTGGTAGTTGGTCGCGAGGTAGCCGCTGACGATCAGTCCGACGCCGAGGCTGGCGATGAACCCGTGGACGTCGAACACGCTCACCAGCACGCCCATCGCCAGGCCGATCACCGCCGCGACGACCAGGGTGTTGAAGACGGCGGCGGGCACGTTGGCGTCCAGGCCCTTCATCCCGCCGGCGGCGATCAGGGTCGACAGGCTCACGACGTAGGGCACCGACAGGTCGAGGCTGCCGACGAGGATGACCAGCGTCTGCCCGATCGCGATCAGGCCCAGCACGCTCATCGCGGTGAGGATCGCCCAGATGTTGCCCTGGCTGAAGAAGTTGCGGCCCTCGATGCCGGTCAGCACCACCGAGACCACCACGACGCCCACCAGCACGAGGTAGATCAGGGCGGTGGAGTCCAGGCGCCGGGCGCCCTTGGGCCGCGCCGCGCGGCGGCGGCGGGCGGACTCCTTCGGCTCGGTGGCCCCGGGACCGTCCGGGGTGCTCGGGGTGCGCGGGGACTCGGGGGTCCCCGGGGTACGGGCAGCGGTGGCGCTCATGCCGCCTCCTCCTCGTTCGTCGCTCCGGTGGCCATCGCCAGCACGGCCTCCTCGCTCGCGCCCGCCGGCAGCTCGCCGGCGAGCGTGCCGTCCTTCATCACGAGGATCCGGTCGGACATGCCGATGACCTCGGGGAGCTCGCTGGAGACCATCAGCACGGCGACGCCCTTGCGGGTCAGCTCGCGCATCAGCTCGTAGACGCGGTGCTTGGCGCCCACGTCGATGCCGCGGGTGGGCTCGTCCATCAGCACGACGAGCGGGTCGATGCTCAACCAGCGGGCCAGGACGACCTTCTGCTGGTTGCCGCCGGAGAGGAACTGCACCTCCTGCCCGAGGCTGTGTGCCGAGACCTCGAGCCCGGACAGCACGCCGGGCATCTCCCGGCGGGCGACGGACGTGCGCCGCGGGAAGACCGAGCGCACCACGCCCAGGGCGTTGTCGAGGATCGACTGGTTGAGGGCGAGGCCCTTGGCCTTGCGGTCCTCGGTGATGAACGCGAGGCGGGCGCGTACGCCCTGGCGGGGGCTGCTGACCTTGAGCGGGGCGCCGTCGAGGGTGATGCTCCCCCGCGCGACGGGGTGCACGCCGAACACCGTCTCGAGGAGCTCGGTGCGACCCGAGCCCTGGAGCCCGGCGATGCCGACGATCTCACCGGCGCGGACCTCGAGGGAGACGTCGTCGACGTAGCCGTTGCCGACACCGGACAGCGCGAGCCGCACGTCGCCGACGACCACGTCGGCCGGCTTCTCCGGGAAGTACGTCGTCAGCGGTCGCCCGACCATCAGCCGCACGAGCTCCGCCTCGCTGAGCTCGCCCGCGGGGCGGGTGGCGACGTGCTGGCCGTCCTTGAGGATCGTGATCGTCTGGCAGAGGTCGAAGATCTCCTTGAGCCGGTGGGAGACGTAGACGATCGCGACGCCGCGGTCGGTGAGCCGGCGGATGATGGAGTAGAGCAGCTCGACCTCGTGGTCGGCGAGCGCCGCGGTGGGCTCGTCCATCTGGATCACCTTGGCGTCGAAGCTGACGGCCTTGGCGATCTCGACGATCTGCTGCTCGGCGACGGAGAGGCTGCGGACCAGGGTGCCGGCCTTGAGCCCGGACACCCCGAGGCCGTCGAGCAGCTCCTCGGTGTCGCGGCGCATCCGGGCGGTGTCGACGGGACCGGCCTTGCCGAAGCGTCGCGGCTCGCGGCCCAGCCAGATGTTCTCGGCGATGGTGCGCTCGAGCAGGAGGTTGAACTCCTGGAACACGGTCGACACGCCGGCGCGCTGCGCCTGGACGGGGTGGCTGAAGGAGACCTGCTCGCCGCCGACGACGATCGTCCCGCTGTCGGGGGTGTAGACGCCGGCGAGCATTTTCATCAGCGTGGACTTGCCGGCGCCGTTCTCGCCGACCAAACCGTGCACCTGACCCGGCTCGAGGGTCAGGTCGAGGCCGGAGAGAACGGTGTTGCCGAAGAAGCTCTTGGTCATCCCGGTCGCGACGAGGGCAGGAGTGCTCACAGGCACACTGTGGCATGCGTCACCGGCTTTTGTCGAGCACCCGCCAAAAGTCTCAGGTCTAGCGTGCAAAGTCGTGCATGTGCTTGACTCCAACTGTGCGCACCGGTGAGCTTTTCGATCTCCTCCGTGACGGAAGGCCCTGGACCCGCGCCCAGCTGGCCGAGGCGACAGGGCTGGCCCGGTCGACGATCACGGCCCGGATCGACACCCTGATGCGCCTGGGCCTGGTGGCGCCGTTCGGCGGTGCGAGGTCCACCGGCGGGCGGCCCCCGGCGCTGTTCGCGCTCAACCCGACGGCCAAGGTGGTCGTCGGCGTCGACGTCGGCGCCACCCACGCCAGCGCCGCCCTGACCGACCTCAACGGCTCGATCCTCGGCGAGGTCGAGACGCGCATCTCCGTGGCCGACGGCCCGGAGGCGGTGCTCAACTGGGTCGTGGAGTCCGTCCGCGACCTCGTCGCCGCCAACGACCGCCCGATCGAGGACCTCGCCGCCATCGGCATCGGCCTTCCCGGCCCGGTGGAGTACTCGACCGGCCGGCCGATCAACCCGCCGATCATGCCGGGGTGGGACCGCTTCGACGTGCCCGGCTACCTCCAGGGCAGCTACCCCGTCCCGGTGCTCGTCGACAACGACGTCAACATCATGGCGCTGGGCGAGCGGCGCCGGCACCTGCGCGACGTCGACGACCTGGTGCTCATCAAGGTGGCCACCGGCATCGGCGCCGGCATCGTGACCGGCGGCATCCTGCAGCGCGGCGCCCAGGGCACGGCCGGCGACCTCGGCCACGTTCGCGTGCCCGGTGCCGACGTCGTGCCGTGCCGCTGCGGCAACTTCGGCTGCCTCGAGGCCGTCGCGGCCGGGCCGGCGCTCGCCGCCGCCGTGCGGGCCCAGGGCGAGGACGCCGAGACCGGCAGCGACGTGGTGGAGCTGGTGCGCTCCGGGAGCCAGGTCGCGATGGCCGTCGTCCGGCAGGCCGGCCGTGACATCGGCGAGGTCGTCGCCACGATGGTCAACCTCATCAACCCGTCGGTCGTCGTGATCGGCGGCCAGGTGGCCGGCGCCGGGGAGCACCTGCTCGCCGGCATCCGGGAGTCCGTCTACCAGCGCTCCCTGCCGCTCGCCACGGAGCACCTGCGCATCGTCACCTCGCGCGCGGGCCGCGAGGCCGCCGTGCTGGGGGCGTCGGCGCTCGCGATCGAGCACGTCCTGTCCCCCGACGTGGTGGAGGCGGCCAGCGAGGCGCTCGCGGCCGCGGACGCCGCCGCGGAGGTCGCGGCCGCGAACTGATCGGCCCGAGGCGCCGGGCCGGCGGCGCTCAGCGCAGCTCGTACTCGCTGAGCAGGCTCCGGCCGATGATCATCTTCTGGATGTCGGAGGTGCCCTCGCCGATGAGCATGAACTTCACCTCGCGCATGAGGCGCTCGATCTCGTACTCCTTGGAGTAGCCGTAGCCGCCGTGGATGCGGAAGGAGTCCTCCACGACCTCGTTGGCGTACTCGCTGGCGACCATCTTCGCCATGCCGGCCTCGACGTCCATGCGCTGGCCGGTGTCCTTGAGGCGGGCGGCCTTCACCATCATCGTGTGGGCGACCTCGACCTTGGTCGCCATCTCCGCGAGGCGGAACAGCACGGCCTGGTGCTGGGCGATGGGCTTGCCGAAGGTCCTGCGCTGCTGGGCGTAGGCGATGCCGAGCTCGAAGCCCCGCCAGGCCAGGCCGCAGGCGCGGGCGGCGACGTTGACGCGGCCGACCTCGACGCCGTCCATCATCTGCGCGAAGCCCCGGCCGGGCTCGCCGCCGAGGACCTGGTCCGCGGCGATCCGGTGGTCCTCGAGGATGAGCTCGGTCGTCTCGACGCCCTTGTAGCCCATCTTCTCGATCTTGCCCGGCACCGTGACGCCCTGGGCGGTCTCGCCGAAGCCGGCCTCCTTCTCCACCAGGAAGGTCGTCATGTTCTTGTAGACCGAGTCGGCACCCTCGTCGGTCTTGGTGAGCACCGCGACGAGGGTGGAGGTGGCGCCGTTGGTGAGCCACATCTTCTGCCCGGTGATGGAGTACTCGAGGGCGGTCCCGTCGTCGTCCGCCTTCGACACGGTGGCCTTGGTGGACACCGCCGAGACGTCGGAGCCCAGGCCGGGCTCCGACATCGAGAACGCCCCGCGGACCTCGCCGGTCGCCATCCGCGGGAGGTACTTCTCCTTCTGCGCCTGCGTGCCGTGCCGGACGAGCATGTAGGCCACGATGAAGTGGGTGTTGATCACGCCGGACACGCTCATCCAGCCGCGCGCGATCTCCTCGACCACCAGCGCGTACGTCAGCAGCGACTCGCCGAGCCCGCCGAACTCCTCGGGGATGGTCAGGCCGAAGACGCCGAGCTCCTTGAGGCCGTCGATGATCTCCTGCGGGTACTCGTCGGCGTGCTCGAGCTCCTGCGCGACCGGGATGATCCGCTCGTCCACGAACTGCCGCACCGCCTTGAGGATCTCGGACTGGTCCTCGGTGAGGCCGTCGGTCTGGCAGAGGCGGGGCATGTGGTGGCTCCTGTGCTCTCGCGGCTGGATCGCTCGGAGTCTAGTTAACGGGCGTTCACCGTCGGCAGGGTCGCCGGGAGAGACAGTCGTCACACGGACCCGCCCTCGTCGCAGCGTGAGAGACTGGAGCGCATGCGAACCACCCGTGCGATCGGACCGGCCCTCGGCGTCTCCCTCGTCCTGCTCGCCGGTGCGTGCGGCGACGACCCGAGCAACGCCTCCGACACGGCGGCCGACGCCTCGTCCGAGACCTCCGGCGACGCCTCGCCGAGCCAGTCGCCGACCTCGACGCCGGTGGACCCGGTCGACTTCGGCGAGGAGCCGGCGGTCCGGAAGCCCTACAAGCGCGCCGCGCTGCGCGCCGTCGACGACGAGCTGGTCACCATGGTGCCCACGGTGCTGCCCGAGGGCTGGACCACGGTCGGCGGCGGCTACCGGGCCGACCCGCAGTGGTGGCGGATGGAGTTCACCGCGCCGGCCGGCGACGTGGTGCTCGACCAGCTTCCCGGCTCGAGCGACGACGTCCTCGCCGACCGGCCCGGACTCACGCCGGGCGACGACGTGGACCTCTCCGACTGGGGCACGGGCCGGTGGTCGGCGTGGGACCACGACGGCGCGACGGTGCTCGCCTACGACCTCAAGACGAGCACCGTGGTGCTCCAGGGCCCCGACCTCGAGACCGTGCGAGGCCTCGCCGAGTCCCTCCTGCCGGCCGAGGACGCCGGCGAGCAGGAGGGCTGACGCCGGTCAGTCGCCGGTCAGTCGTTCTCCCAGGTGGGTCCGGCACCCCTGAGCCGGTCGGGCTCGACCGTGACCATGGGGCCGACGCCCACCCGGCGGCCGTTGACCATCCGCCACGACGAGTACGTCGTGGTGTAGGCGTCGCGGCTGAAGGGCTTCTTCCACATCAGGTTGAAGTTGGCCATGTAGTCGCGGACGACCCCGCGGCCGTGGATGCTGAACAGGATCTCGTCCTGCGGCGTGCCGAGGCTCGACCAGTTCGTCGAGCCCGTCCACACGATGTGCGAGTCGACGTTGCCCTTGTAGGAGCCGCGCAGCACGAAGTACTTGTGGTGCGTGTAGCGCTCGATGTTCTCGGGCATGTTGTCGATCTCGGGGTCACCGGTCGGGACGTCGTCGCGGAGGTTGAAGCCGGTCGAGCGCAGCGGCACGCGGCCCCTCGGCGTCGGCGCTCCGATGTGCTTCTTGGTGTAGAAGCCCATCAGCCCGTAGTTGACCCGCAGGTTGCAGCCCTGCGCGTAGAGGGAGCGCAGCCTGTCGGCGATGTAGTTGCCCCGGTTGCCGCGCATGGTGTGCATCGAGAGCGCCAGCTGGGTGCGCCTCTGCACCCCCGCCGCGTCGGTGTAGACGCACTGGACGTTGTTGAGGATGTCGAGCACGACGTCCTTCTTGGGCGTCGTGTGCCGCGGGAAGACGATGTTGTAGTACTTCTGCTGGTCACCTGCGGGGCAGTCCCGGCCGTTCTCGCAGAACGCGTAGGACGCACGGCGCTTGTCCCAGTCGGGCCGCATGTCGTTGAACAGGGAGACGAACTGGTCGTAGAGCGTCTTCTTGCCGACCGTCGTCCAGAGGTCGTTCCACTGCCAGCGGACCGCGTTGAGCGTCATGTTGTAGGAGCCGAGCATCACGACGTTGCGGTTCCGGCCGGTGCGGCTGAACAGGTAGAACTTGCTGTGCAGGTTGTTGTACTCGTTCTTGTCGGCACGGCAGCCCGACACGCAGCGGCGCAGGAAGCTGGACTTCTTGGTCTTGTTGCCCAGGACGCGCTGGATCCGGACCTGGGCGTTGGGCACCAGGTGGTCGTTGAGCAGCACCTTCACCTTGACGCCGCGCCGCTTGGCGCGGATCAGCTCGTCGGCGAACACCTGCCGGTCGAGGGAGTACGCGGAGATGGTGATCTTCTCGCCCTTGGGCGTGTTGCGGATCGCCCGGAGGACGTGGCGCTCGATGACGAAGCGGTCCTTGGGGATCATCGGGTTGTTGAACTTCGGGCCCGTGGGCACCTTCCACCGCTTGTTGGGCTTGCCGGGGCGCGCCAGCGTGGTGGGGGCGGCCGGGGCCGACGCGGCGACGCCGCGCGCGACGGTCGCCGGTGCGGGCGGGGCGGCGGCCGAGGCCGGGACCAGCAGCGCGGTCAGCAGGCCGCAGGCGGCGGACAGGGCGATGAACGTGGAACGCAACACAAACTCCCTCGGGGTGCCCTCCGGCACCCGGGTCAGAGACTCCCCCGGGACCGCGGCACCACGTCGTGGGTGCTCGCGCGGACGTCGGCCACGATATCAGCGACGAGGCGCCCCGCCGATTCGAGGAGCTCCTCCGGTGTCACGGTGCCGGGCAGGCGGCCGGCGCCGGCGACGCGGCGGCCGGTGAGGGCGGCGAGGTCGCCGAGCACGTGGAACCCACGCTCCGCCACGAGGCGGGCGGCCGCTCGGTCCATCGCGTCGAACCGGTCGCGGTAGGCCTCGGGCAGCCCGCCGCGCTCGCTCGGCTGCCGGGCCAGCAGGTCCTCGGCGAGGTAGCCGCGGATCCACACGCCGCGCTCCTGGGCGGAGTACGGCGGCAGGTGCTTGTTGACCAGCCGGAGGGTCTCGATCTGCACGATCCCGAGCGCGGGGTTGACCGCCTCGGCCGGCGCCTCGAACTCGTCGGGGTCGACGCCGAGCACCTCGGCGAAGTGGCGCCAGTGCAGGTCCCGCGGCTCGCCGGCGCCGGGCATCACGAGGAGGTGCACCCGCTCGGCGGGCAGGTCGCGGGTCCAGCGCTCCAGCACGGCGGCGAGGTCCCACGTGCGCATGCTGAACTCCGGGCCGCCGGCGGCCTTGCCGGCCAGGACCGAGTCGAGGTCGACGGTGCCGCCGTTCTTCACCGACTCCTGCCAGCCGGCCGAGACCACGCTCGCCGCGTCGCGGGCCGTGACCACCAGGTGCACCTCGGCTCCGGGGAAGCTGGCGACGGCACGCGAGGCCTGCGCGGCGCTGGCCCCGCACAGGAACTCGTGGGTGATGAGGACGTCGGCCGACTGCCCCGCGCCCTCGTCGACGAGCCGCTGCCAGGCCCCCGGCGCGTCCGGGTGGCGCCTGGCCAGCCGCGGGCGCTCCTGGAGGTCGAGCGCCGCCCAGAGGTGCTCGCGGTGCCCGAAGCCGGGCAGGACGAGGCCCGCGGCGCGGAGCCGGTCGCGGTTGCCCCACACCACCTGCTGCAGGTACGTCGTCCCCGTCTTCGGCAGGCCGATGTGGAGGAACACCCGGCGGGGCCCGCCGCGGCTGTCCGGGCCTGGGCTCAAGAGAAGTCCCCGCGGTACTTCTCGAGCAGCTCCTCCAGCTTCTCCTCGTCGCGCGCGGCGACCGGCAGGAGCAGCTCGGTCACGACGTCGGTGAGCTCGGCGAGGCGCACGTTGAGGGCGCGGTTCTCCTGGACGGCCTCCTCCAGGGCGGCGACCCGCTTCTCCAGGTCCCCGCTCGCCGGCCCGTGCCTCCTGCGTCCGAACATGTCTGCTCCCACCTCACCCGTTCCAGTCGATGATCAAGCGGCACACCTGCGAGCTCGCGGGGTCGGCCGAGACGCGCGTGCGCCGGTCCTCGAGGACGCGGCCGCCGGACTCGGCCACCTCGGCCAGCACGACCGCCGGGTCGAGGGCCTTGCGGGCGCCGGTGCGGCGAGCGTAGCCGTCACGGCCCTTCTCGCTGAGGAACTGCAGGTGCAGCGTGCCGGTGGTGCCGGCGAGGACCATGCGCGAGGCCCGCAGCATGTTGAGCCGCCCGCGCCGGCCGAGCCGCTCGACGACGTGGACGCAGCCCACGGCGCGGGGGCCGGGCAGCCGGGCGAGCCAGGCCGGGACGGCGAGCACGTGGCGCAGCTCGAGCAGGTTGAACAGCTGGAAGGTCACGCGCGGGTCGTCCGCGCGGCGCTGCGCCTCGGCCTCGTAGGCATAGGGCTGGAAGTCGAGGCCGACCGCGGCGACGCCCCGGTCGGCGAAGAAGCCGACGTCGGCCCCGCGGCCGCAGCCGATGTCGACGTACGTCGCCAGGTCGGGGTGGCGCTCGGCCACCTCGCGCGCGACGTCGGACACCGTCGGCTCCTGGTGGATCGTGCGCTTGTGGTAGCCGTGCCAGCCGGCCCGGCCCGTGCGCATCCCGCGGAACCAGCCGTTGAACAGCTCGATGGTGCTGGCCGGCGTGGTGAACTTGTAGGCCGGGTCGGGCACGCGCCAGTGGGGACCGTAGGTGGCGGTGAGGAACTTGTCGGCATCGGCCGGCACGGGGAACTCGCGGCCCTCCAGCGAGGCCGTGCCGAGCGGGTGGATCCACTCGCGCCGGAACGGCACCGCGATCTCGCCCATCAGGTACAGCACGCCGTTGCGCATGAAGCCGCCGAAGACGTCGAGGCCGCGGTCGAGCCCGTCGCTCTCCAGCACGTGGACCTTGAGCGCGATCGCGGAGTAACGCGTGACCCGGTAGCCCATGTCGGTCAGCGCGCGCTGCACGCGGAAGGACTCGCGGATCACGTCGACCGGGTGGTCGTAGGTGCTGACGTAGCCGAGGTCGGCGTCGCTGTCGTGGCCGATGAGCCCGCCGTCACGCACCGCGCCCAGCGCGGTCCCGTAGGCCAGGAACGCGTCGAGCCCGGCCTTGCGCAGCGCGCCGAGGACCTCGTCGATCGCGTCGAGCAGCGGCTCCACCTGGGCGGCGTCGCGCGTGTCGAAGGTCTCGACGAGCTTGAGCGACTTGTCGAGGCTGAGCGGTCGGCCCGCCGCGTTCACCACCTCGATCCGGTCGCGACGATCGCCGAGCCGGACCGTCCGGGAGTACAGCACCGTGCCGGTGCCCGGGTCGGTCATCGTGACCTCGGTGACGCCGTCGAGGAAGGGGCGCAGCGGCTTGGGCCAGGACAGGTGGACCCCGTCGTCGCGCGCCTGGCCGTCACGCAGCAGCCAGAACGACCAGATGCGCCGGCCGTCGAAGGCGACGTCGACGAGCCGCTCGCGGGACGGCGAGACGACGATCTCCTGCGCGTCGATCCGGAGGACCTCCAGCGCGCCGGGACGCCGCAGCTGGCTCAGTGACCTCACTCCCGGAGTATATCGAGCGCCGTCGCCGGCGCTGCGCCTACTCCGACGCGGTCAGCGTGGCGGTGGCGTGCACCAGGCTGTGGTCGGACGCCTTGCCGGTGCCGGTCACGGCGTAGTCGGCGAAGGCGACGCCGGTGGAGCCGAAGATCCAGTCCACCTGCATGCTCGGGGGCGGCGAGCAACCGCCTGCCGAGCTGCCGCCGTTGGCGGCGCTGAAGACGCCCCCGGCGGTGAAGCGGCAGAAGATCTCTGCGCGCTCGTTGTAGTCGCCCGTGGCGATCACCGGGTAGTCGCCCGACCGGCGCAGCTCGGTGAGGTGGGCGATCTCGATGCCGGCGGCCTCGGCCCGCCAGCGGGCGTTGTTGCCGAGGCGGGGGGTGTCCGCGGGATTGTGGAAGTTCGCGAACCACGCCCGGCGACCGGTGCTCGTGGACTCCAGCAGCACGACCGGCATCGCGATCCGGCTGCCGCCGGCGTAGGGGATGGTGAGGGTGTGCGCCTCGACCATCCGGAACATGTCGGAGCGCCAGGCGATGTTGAAGCGGACGGACTTGTCGCCGAGGGACAGCCCCGGGTAGAGCGAGTACTCCCCCGCCCGGGCGACGAACATGTTGTGCTGGCTGGCCTCGAACTCCTGGAAGCCGACCACGTCGATGCCGTTGCCGCGCAGCGCGGCGATCGCCATGTCCATGCGGGGACCCGCGTCGGGGAACCCGGGCTTGTTGCCGCCGGGACCGGTGTGGGAGTCGCCGAGCACGTTGTAGGTCGCGACCTGGAACTCCACCGCCGGCTGGGTGCGGCGCTCGAGCTGCTGGGCGACCCGGGCCGCCAGCCGGCGCTGGGCGGCGCGGAAGCGACGTACGGACGCCTCGAGCTCCTCGGGCTCGGTGACGTCCGGCTCGGCACTGCCGCCCTCCCCGGACGTGGCCTCGTCGTCCGGCGTCGCCGACCCCGGCTCCTCCGTCCCGGTGGGCCCGTCCGGCTCCGTGAGCTCGCCGGTCTCCTGGGAGGCACCGACGCGGTCGTCCGCGGAGCCCGTGCCGGCGGGACCGGACCAGAAGGACGCCCACACGACGCCCGCGATGACCGCCAGCACCAGGAGGGGTGCCCACACCTCCGCGCGCGAGCGGCGCGGGCCGCTCACGGTCGGATCCTTGTGCATCACGGCCACCTCCGGGAGGCGAGCCGCCTGCCGCGCGGGCGGGTCGGGCGGACGGCTCGGAGGCGGCCAGCCTAGCCGGGCCTCCGGGCCGCGTCCCAACCTCCGGTCAGGCGCCCGGCACCAGGAGCGGGTCGAAGACCTGGAAGCGCTGCTCGGGGTCCATCGACGAGCCGGGCACCGGGGGGAGCCCGAGCGTGCGGGTGACGAGGTTGGTCAGGTCACCGACGCGGATCGGCTGGACGCCCGAGTAGCCCACCAGCTGCTTGCCCGGCGAGGCGAACGACGGGTTGAGGTCGTACAGGTCGCTGTCGGCGGGGACGCCGGGACCGGTCACCCACATGGGGACGCGGTAGCTCTGGGCCCAGTCGCGCGAGGACCCTCGCGCCTTCTGGGCGCCGCCGGTGCCGGTGACCACCAGCAGGGTGGTGCCCTGCATCTCCGGCGACGCGGCGATGCTGCGGCGCACGGCTGCCACGCGACGGAACGCCTTGCGGACCGCCTTCTGGTACGCCGGACCGGTGAAGCCGTCGTCGAGACCGGCGTCCAGCACCCCGGAGAGCTCGAGGACGCTGAGCTCGGCCGGCGCCTTGGCGATCTTGTCGCGCCACCACCCGACGAGCGCGGCGTCGTCGCGCATCACCTTGGCGGCGTCGAGCTTGGCCTTCCCGTCGTCGACGCCGTAGGGGTCACCGCCGCCGGACTTGCGGTTCCAGCTGCGGTGGACCAGGTGCGTCTCGGGGCGGCTGGCGCCGAACATCGTGCGGTTCGAGAGGTTGTGGGCGAGGTCGAAGACGCCCGAGACGTACTGCCCGGCCGAGGCGTGCACCGTGGCGGGCAGTCGCTTGGTGGAGCCGACGCCGTGGCCGCCGGCCTTGGCGAACACCCGGCGGCCGGTGAGCAGCGACATGAGGTTCGCGTCGGCCTGCGTGCTCTCCCGGACGGTGCGGGCGTTGGTCGTCGAGGCGCCGTTGGCACGCAGGCGGGCGATCTCGCCGGCGTCGCCGACCTTGCCACGCACGACGGTCGGCGTCAGGCCGGGGACGGCGACGACCACGACGTGGTCGACGCCGACGGGCGCCGAGGCCGGGACCACCGCGTTGGCGAAGTAGAGCGGGTGGTCGCTCGTGCGGCGGACGAACGCGTTGTCGAGGCGGGTGTACCCGTTGAAGAACACGTCCTTCGTGCCCATGATCCAGTCGATCGCCCCGCCGGCGGGCGGGCGGCACGTGGTGCCGTCGACGTAGCCGCCGCTCGCCGACCACAGGTCGGCGCCGGGGGCCACGGCGCAGTAGTACTCGCCGCGCTCGTTCTTGTCACCGAGCGAGATGAACGGGGCGTCGGGGTAGGCGGCGCGCAGCTCGTTGGCCAGGGCGACCTCCATCGCGAAGCCCGTGTCGCGCCACTGCTGGGCCGGCCCCCGGGTGTCGGCCGGGTTGTGCGTGTTGAAGAACCACACGCGGCGCCCGGTCTCGATGTTCTGGAGCAGGACCGCGGGCATCCGGCTGGGGACGCCGTCGAAGTAGGGGATCGGGATGGTGCGCGCCTCGAGCAGCCGCCAGACCGCGGTGCTCCACCCGATCGAGTTGACCGACGGTCCGGCGGGGTTGTTCAGGCCGGGGTAGGTCTGCCAGGAGGTCCCCATCAGCTCCGCGAAGCGCGTGGCCTGCGGCGGCTGGAACTCCTGGAAGCCGACGACGTCGAGCGCGTTCTCCTTCACCAGGGTCACCACGCGGTCCATGCGCACCACGCCGGAGTCCCAGCCCTTGCGGTTGCCGCCCGGCGCGGTGTGGTCGGCGCCGAGGACGTTGAAGTTGGCCACCCGGAACGACGTGGCGGGCGTCGTCTGGGGGGTGTCGGCGACCCGTGCGCCCACCGGTGCCGCCGCGGCTGCCGCCCCGGCTGCCGGAGCCAGGGCGTCGGGCGTGGCCGGGGCGATCAGCAGCGCGGTCGCGAGGGCGAGCGAGGTGGCGCACAGGCGTCGCAGCCCGGTGAGTGGCGGACGCGTGGAGCGCGAGGACGTGGTCGTGCCGGACATGCGTGGGGCCTCACAGTCGTCGGGGAAGTGGCGTCGTCGAGGTGGCCCGACCGTGGCCGCCCGGCGCGTGGGACGCGCTGCGAGGACACGGTCGATGTGACGGGTGTGATGTGACGGAAGTGACTCGTGCGGCCTCAGGGTACACGACGGCCTCGCCCGCACGACGGCTTCGGGCGCGGTCCCGGCACGCTAACGTTGCCGCCGTGAGCACCTCCCCGACCCGCGTCTTCGTGGCCCGGCTCGTCGGGCTGCCGATCTTCGACCCGCAGGGCGACCAGGTGGCCAAGGTGCGCGACCTCGTCGTCGCCATCCGCACCGAGACCAGCCAGCCGCGGGTCCTCGGCATGGTGGCCGAGGTGTTCGGGCGGCGACGGATCTTCGTGCCGATGACCCGCATCACCAACATCGACAGCGGCCAGGTGCACACCACCGGGCTGCTCAACATGCGGCGGTTCGAGCAGCGCTCGACCGAGACCCTGGTGATGGGGCAGATGCTCGACCGCACGGTCACCATCAGGGAGTCCGGCGTCACCGGGGTCGTCTACGACGTCGCGATGGAGCAGGCACGCAACCGCGACTGGGTGCTCTCGCGCGTCGCCGTGCAGGAGCCCAGCAAGGGGTTCCGGCGGCGCGGGCAGACGTACGTCGTGGAGTGGCGCGACGTCACCGGGCTGACCCGGCCCGAGCCCACGCAGGGGGCCACCCACCTCATCTCCGCGCTCAACGACATGCGCCCCGCCGACGCGGCGAACATGATCCACGACCTCCCCCGGGAGCGGCGGACGGCGGTGGTGGCGGCCCTCGACGACGAGCGGCTCGCCGACGTCCTCGAGGAGCTGCCCGAGGAGGACCAGGTCGAGATCCTCGAGCAGCTGGACTCCGAGCGCGCCGCCGACGTCCTCGAGGAGATGTCGGCCGACGACGCCGCGGACCTGATCGCCGACCTCAATCCCGAGACGGCCGCGACCCTGCTCGGCCTGATGCAGCCCGACGAGGCCGAGGACGTCCGCCGCCTGATGTCCTACGAGGACAACACCGCCGGCGCGATGATGACGCCGGAGCCGGTCATCCTCTCCCCCGACGCGACCATCGCCGACGCGCTGGCGCAGGTGCGCAACCCCGAGCTCACGCCGGCGCTCGCGGCGCTGGTCTACGTCTGCCGCCAGCCGCTCGAGACGCCGACCGGCAGGCTGCTCGGCGCCGCGCACATCCAGCGGCTGCTGCGCGAGCCGCCGTCGACCCTGGTGGCGGCGGCCCTCGACGAGTCGATGGACCCGCTGCGCCCCGACGCCTCGATGGACGAGGTGGCCGCGCACCTCGCCACCTACAACCTCGTCGCCGCGCCGGTGGTCGACGACGAGGGCCGGCTGCTCGGCGCCGTCACGGTGGACGACCTGCTCGACCACATGCTGCCCGAGGGCTGGCGCGACCGCGCGCCCCGGCCCGGTCCCATCGCCGGCGACGCCGGCGCGCGGGCACGCGGCGGGGGCGTCCGATGACGGTGGACCGCCGTTCCCGCCTCGACACCCCGCGCGACGCCCGCCGCCACCTGGTGCGGCGCCCCAGCGTGGACGCCGACGCGTTCGGCGTGTTCGCCGAGTCGTTCGCCCGCTACATGGGCACCGCGAAGTTCCTGCTCTGGATGACGATGTTCGTCGCCGCCTGGATCCTCTGGAACACGCTGAGCCCGCGCGACCTGCGCTTCGACCCGTTCCCGTTCATCTTCCTCACGCTCATGCTCAGCCTGCAGGCGTCGTACGCCGCGCCGCTGATCCTGCTCGCGCAGAACCGGCAGGAGCAGCGGGACAAGGTCGTCGCGGAGCAGGACCGGCAGGCCAACGCCCGGGCGCACGCCGACATGGAGTTCCTGGCCCGCGAGGTGGCCTCGCTGCGGATGGCCGTGGGCGAGGTCGCCACCCGCGACTTCCTCCGCTCCGAGCTGCGCGGGCTGCTCGGCGACATCGAGGACCTCTCGCGCCAGCAGGCGGACGACGAGCCCGAACCGTGAGCCCTCGGGTCGGCTCGTAGACTGGGGCATCATGAGCACCCCCACGCAGCAGCAGGTGATGGACGCGCTGGCGACCGTCAACGACCCGGAGATCAAGCGCCCGATCACGGAGCTGGGGATGGTGGACTCCGTCGAGGTGGCCGCCGACGGCTCCGTCGCCGTGCACGTGCTGCTCACGGTGGCCGGGTGCCCGCTCAAGGACACGATCAACCGCGACGTCACGGCGGCCGTCACCACGGTCCCGGGCGTCGCCTCCGTCGACCTCACCCTGGGCGTGATGACCCCCGAGCAGCGCGCCGGCCTCAAGGAGGTCCTCAGCGACGGTCGCGCCCAGCGCGAGATCCCGTTCGCGCAGCCCGGGTCGCTGACGAAGGTGTACGCGATCGCCAGCGGCAAGGGCGGCGTCGGCAAGTCGTCGGTCACCGTCAACCTCGCGCTCGCGATGGCGGCCCAGGGCCTCCGGGTCGGCGTCGTGGACGCCGACATCTACGGCCACTCGGTGCCCGCCATGCTCGGCGTCGCCGACACCCGCCCCACGCAGGTCGACGACCTCATCATGCCGGTCCCGACCCCGAGCGGCGTGTCGGTGATCTCGATCGGCATGCTCAAGCCGCGCCGCGACCAGGTCGTCGCCTGGCGTGGCCCGATGCTCGACCGCGCACTCGTGCAGATGCTCGCCGACGTCTACTGGGGCGACCTCGACGCACTGCTGCTCGACCTCCCGCCGGGCACCGGTGACGTGGCGATCTCGCTCGGCCAGCACCTGCCCAGCGCCGAGGTCGTCGTGGTGACCACCCCCCAGGAGGCGGCGGCGGAGGTGGCCGAGCGCGCCGGGACGATGGCCTCGATGATGCACCAGCGGGTGGTGGGCGTCGTCGAGAACATGAGCTACCTCCCGTGCCCCCACTGCCCCGCCGAGGACGACCACCGGCTGGAGGTCTTCGGCAGCGGCGGCGGTGCCCGCGTCGCGCAGACCCTGTCGGAGCGCTTCGGCTACGACGTCCCGCTGCTCGCCCAGGTCCCCCTCGACATCTCGCTGAGGGAGGGCGGCGACGTCGGCAAGCCCATCGTGGAGGCCGATCCCGGCGCACCTGCGGCCCGCGAGCTGACCAACGTCGCCCGGACCCTCTCCGGCCGCGGCCGTGGGCTCGCCGGCATGCAGCTCGGGCTGACCCCGTCCAGCAGGTTCTGACCGGCGCCGGACCAGGAGGTTCTGAGGCATGTTCGACGTCGGGCTCCTCGAGCTGGCCGTGATCGCCCTGGTCGCCGTCGTGGTCCTCGGGCCCGACCGGCTGCCCGACCTCGCCCGTCAGGCGGCCCAGCTGCTCCACCGCGCCCGCAACATGGCCCACAACGCGCGTGACGAGCTGCGCAGCGAGCTCGGTCCGGAGTACGCCGACCTCCAGCTGCGCGACCTCGACCCCCGCGCGATCGTGCGCAAGCACATCACCGAGGCGATGGCCGAGGTCGACCGGGAGCAGGCCCGGGCGACCCAGCGGTCGGCGCTGCCGGAGGGGGCGGTCCCGCCCTACGACGTGGAAGCCACCTGAGCCGAGCGGTCAGCCGTCGCGGCTCTGCACCGCGACAAGGGCCGTGTAGGGCACCAGCACCTCGCTCCCGGACACGTCCCGCGCCTGGAGGAAGTCGGCGCCGACGCGCTCGACGTACGTCTCGTGGCGCGCGCCCCCGGCGACGTGCAGCACGCACCGGGCCTCCGCGTCGGCGAGCCGTCGCAGGGCCGCACGCAGGCCCAGCCGGTCGACCGGCGACCACGCGACCTCGGCCACCGACCGCTCGCTGGCCCCGTGCACGCCCGACACCGCCGCGAGCGGCACGACCCACTCCTGCCCGCGGCCCCGGAGCAGGCACCACTCCTCCCCCACGCGGGACAGCCTGCCCTCCAGGCGACCGAGGTGCGGCAGGTCGAGCGCGACGTCGCGACCCCGTGAGGCCATCAGCCGGCTCGCCAGCGTGACCGTGCCGTACTCGGCACGAGCGCGGTCCGCCAGCTCGGCCGCGCGGTCGGCCTCCCACGCCGCGGCGGCCTGACCCTCGAGGTCGTCGAACAGGGCGAACAGGTCGTGCTCCCAGGACATGGCACCGAGCCTAGGCCGCGTCCCGGCTGTGGAGGACGCCTTGACCCGCGTCCCCAACCTTCGTTGAATGAAGCAAACGGACGCAAACGAAAGGTTCGGCAGGTGTCTCGGGACCCCGCACCGCTCTGGCGACCGCTCGCCGTGTGGCTGGCGGCGACCGTCGTCGCCGCCACGGCCGCGGCAGCCGCACCGCGGGCGTGGGAGCGCGCCGGCTCGGCACCGGCCTCCGACCGGCTCACCGACCTCGTGGTCGCCGGGTGCGCGAGCGCACTGGCGGTCGCGCTCGGCTGGCTGTGGCTCCTCACGACGACCACCGTGCTCGACGTGCTCGGCGGCGGCGTGCCGACGGCGACGGGGGCCACCCGGCGGCTGGTGCTGCTGGCCTGTGGCGTGGCCGCGGCGGCCTCGACGACGGTCCCGGCGCACGCGGTCGACGGCGAGGGCGCCGAGCTCCTGGTGGGGCTGGGCATCCCGGACCGGGCCGTCGCGCAGGTGCAGCCGCAGCGTGACCGACCCGCCGGCGCACCCGAGGCCCCTGCCACGCCCGGCACCCACGTCGTGCGCCCCGGCGACTCGCTGTGGTCCATCGCGCGCGACCACCCCGGCAGCGGCGACGTCCACACCCGCTGGCGCGCGATCTGGGCAGCGAACCGCGAGGTGGTGGGGCGCGACCCCGACCTGATCCACCCCGGCCAGGTGCTCCGCCTGCCGGGGACGCGGCGCACCGTTGGCGCCCCCACCGACACCGACAGCAACCACACGAACACCGACAGGGACATGCACATGGACGAGCAGCCGGACCCGCCCACCCGGGACGACACCGGGGACCACACCGACGAGGACGGGAAGCGATGATGGCCACCCCGTCGGGCAGCGACGCCGAGGTGATCCTCCTCCGGTCGGATCCCGGACCCGGCCCGGGCGTGGCCAGCGTCCAGGGAGCCCTCGCGCTCGACCTCACCCAGCGCACCGCTCCCCCGCGCCCGCGACCTCGGCTGGCCCGTTCCACCGACCTGGTCGCCGCCCCGGAGGCCGCTCGCGAGCAGGTCGACGCGGTCGTCGCCCGCTACCTGGCGGCGGCCGTCGAGATCGCCGCCGGGGACCGCCCGGTGAGCCAGCTGCTGCGCCACACGGTGCCGGAGGTCTACGACGACCTCGCGCGGCGGGCGCGGACCGTCGGTGCAGCCGCCGGCTCCGCCTCCGGCCGGTTGCGCGGCCCGAACCCGGCTCGTCCGGTGGTCGTGGGCGTGCGCACGGCCCTGGTCCGGTCCGACGCGGTCGAGGCGAGCGCGCACGTCAGGTACGGCCGCCGCTCCCGGGCGGTCGCGGCACGGTTCGAGGTCGTGCGCGACCGCTGGCAGTGCGTGGCTCTGGCCTGGGGCTGAGCAGCCCGCGGACCGCGGTGCTACTCAGCCGCCCACGGTGGCGCGGCCGGAGGCGCCGCCCGGCGCCCCGTGGCAGCGCTTGAACTTCTGCCCGGACCCGCAGGGGCACAGCGCGTTGCGGCCCACCCCGGCGAACGGGTCGTCCTCGGCGGCCGGCTCGGCGTGGACCTCGGCCTCGCCGTCCTCCGACGGGGCGCTGTAGGCGAGGTTGCGCGGCCGGCTCGGCTTCTCGAGGCCCTTGGCGCGGATGGTCGGCGCCTGCTGCGTGGCCGTCTGGGCCCCGGGTGCGTGCGCCGCCGCCTGGGCGAAGTCGATCTGCGGCGTGGACGCGGAGACCTGCGGCGCGACCGGCTGGACGGGTGCGTCGCCCTCGTCGAGGCCGTCGGCGTCCTGGGCGTCGTCCTCGACCTCCACCTGGAGGTTGAAGAGGAACCCGACCGACTCCTCCTTGATGCCGTCCATCATCGCGGTGAACATGTCGAAGCCCTCGCGCTGGTACTCCACGAGCGGGTCGCGCTGGGAGTACGCGCGGAGGTAGATGCCCTCGCGGAGGTAGTCCATCTCGTAGAGGTGCTCACGCCACTTGCGGTCGAGCACGGAGAGGACGACGCGACGCTCGAGCTCGCGCTGGACCTCCTCGCCGATCTCGTCCTCGCGGCGGTCGTAGGCCTCCTGGACGTCCTTCTGGAGCTCCTCGATGAGGGTCTCGCGGTTGAGCCCCTCGACCCCGCCGGCCGCCTTGACCACGCCCTCCTTGGTGAGCCCCACCGGGTAGAGCTGGTTGAGCGCGGTGAACAGGCCGTCGAGGTCCCAGTCCTCCGCGTAGCCCTCGGTCGCGCCGCGGACGTAGCCGGCGATGACGTCGTCGAGGAAGCCGCGGATCTGCTCGCCGAGGTCCGCGCCCTCGAGGACGCGGCGGCGCTCGGCGTAGATGACCTCGCGCTGGCGGCTCATCACGTCGTCGTACTTGAGGACGTTCTTGCGCGACTCGAAGTTCTGCGACTCGATGTTGGCCTGGGCGCCGGCGATGGCGTTGCTGACGCGCTTCGCGTCGATCGGCACGTCGTCGGGGACCTTGAGCACGGTGAGGATCCGGTCGACCCACTCGGACTTGAACAGGCGCATCATCTCGTCCTGCAGCGACAGGTAGAACCGGGACTCACCCGGGTCGCCCTGACGGCCGGAACGACCGCGCAGCTGGTTGTCGATGCGTCGCGACTCGTGGCGCTCGGTGCCGATCACGTAGAGGCCGCCGAGCTCCTTGACCTCGTCGTGCTCGGCCGCGACCTGGGCCTTGATCCGCTCGACCATCGCCGGCCACGCGGCGTCGTACTCCTCCGGCGACTCCACCGGGTCGAGGCCCTGCTTGCGCAGCTCCTGGTCGGCGAGGAAGTCGACCGAGCCGCCGAGCATGATGTCGGTGCCGCGACCAGCCATGTTGGTGGCGACGGTGACCGCGCCCTTGTGACCGGCGAGCGCGACGACCTTCGCCTCGTCGGCGTGCTGCTTGGCGTTGAGGACGGTGTGCGGGATGCCGCGCTTCCTCAGCAGGTTGGAGAGGTACTCCGACTTCTCCACCGAGACGGTGCCGACGAGGATCGGCTGTCCCTTCTCGTGGCGCTCGGCGATGTCGTCGGCGACGGCGGCGTACTTCGCCTCCTCGGTCCGGTAGACCAGGTCGACGTTGTCGATGCGCTGCATCGGGCGGTTCGTCGGGATCGGGACCACGCCGAGCTTGTAGATCTTGTCGAACTCCGACGCCTCGGTCATCGCCGTGCCGGTCATGCCGGAGAGCTTGGTGTAGAGGCGGAAGTAGTTCTGCAGGGTGATCGTGGCGAGGGTCTGGTACTCCTCGCGGACGGTCACGCCCTCCTTGGCCTCGATGGCCTGGTGCAGGCCGTCGTTGTAGCGGCGACCGGCCAGGATGCGGCCGGTGTGCTCGTCGACGATGAGCACCTCGCCGTCCATGACGACGTACTCCTTGTCGTTGCGGAACAGCTCCTTGGCCTTGATCGAGTTGTTGAGGAACGAGATGAGCGGCGTGTTGACCGAGTCGTAGAGGTTCTCGATGCCGAGGTGGTCCTCGACCTTGGTGATGCCGGGCTCGAGCACCGAGATGGTGCGCTTCTTCTCGTCGACCTCGTAGTCGGTGTCGCGGACCATCGTGCGCGCGATCCGGGCGAACTCGGCGTACCACTTGACCTCGTCCTGGGTCGGGCCGCTGATGATGAGCGGGGTCCGCGCCTCGTCGATGAGGATCGAGTCGACCTCGTCGACGATGGCGAAGTTGTGACCGCGCTGCACGCAGTCCTCGACCGAGTCGGCCATGTTGTCGCGCAGGTAGTCGAAGCCGAGCTCGTTGTTGGTGCCGTAGGTGATGTCGCAGGCGTAGGCCTCGCGGCGCTCGGCGGGGCGCATGGAGGGCAGGATGACCCCGACGGTCAGGCCGAGGAAGTGGTGCACGCGGCCCATCTGCTCGGACTGGAACTTGGCGAGGTAGTCGTTGACGGTGACGACGTGGACGCCCTTGCCCTCCAGGGCGTTGAGGTAGGACGGCAGCACCGCCACGAGGGTCTTGCCCTCACCGGTCTTCATCTCGGCGATGTTGCCCAGGTGCAGCGCCGCCGCACCCATCACCTGCACGTCGAACGGACGCATGCCCAGCACGCGCTTGGAGGCCTCGCGCACCGTGGCGAACGCCTCGGGCATGATGTCGTCGAGCGTCTCGCCGTTGCTCAGCCGCTCGCGGAACTCGGCGGTCATCCCGCGGAGCTCGTCGTCGCTCATCTTGACGAAGTCGTCCTCGATGGCGTTGACCGCCTTGCAGACGGCTTCGAGCTCGCGGAGGATCTTGCCCTCGCCGATGCGGAGCAGCTTGTCGATGATGGCAGGCACGAGTGGTAACTGTACCTACCGTGCCAACGGGGATCCCAATGCGTGTGAGAGGCCTCCGGAGAGGTCACCGCGGTCGCCGACCACCACGTCGTCGAGGCCCAGCCAGCCGGCGAGCCGCCGGAGCTCCTCGGCGAGCTCCTCGGCGGTCCCCGGAGGGGCGCCCGCCTCGGCGAACGCGGCCGGGACGAGCAGCGACCGCGAGGCCCGGTCCGCCTTGAGGTCGACCCGCGCCACCAGCCGGTCGCCGAGCAGGAACGGGAGCACGTAGTAGCCGTGCCGCCGCTTCGGCGCCGGGACGTAGATCTCGATCCGGTAGTGGAAGCCGAACAGCGCCTCGGTCCGCGCCCGCTCCCACACCAGGGGGTCGAACGGGCTGAGCAGCGTCCGGGCGCTCACGCGCCGGGGCAGCCGGGCGTCGCGGTGGAGGTACGCCTGGCGCCTCCACCCGTCGACGGCGACCGGGACGAGCTCGCCCGACTCGACGAGCTGGTCGATCGCCACCTTCGCGCTCGGCCGGCCGGGGGCGGGCTGGAGCCGGAGCCGGTAGTAGTCGGCGAGGTCCGGGGCGCTGGCCACGCCGTGCGAGCGGGCGGCGCGGCGTACGAGCTCGGTCACCGCGTCCTGCGGCGTGGGCGTGGGCGCGTCGAGCACGGCCGTCGGCAGCACCCGCTCGGGCAGGTCGTAGACCACCTCGAACTGGCTGGTGCGCCCGGCGACCGCGACGTCGCCGACGAGGAACAGGTAGTCGAGCACCTTGCGGGCCTCGGACCAGTTCCAGCCCCAGTGCTCCCGGGTGCGGGGTCCGGTGCTGAACTCGTCCTCGAGGTCGCGCGCGGTGACGGGGCCGCGGTCGCGGACCGCGTCGAGCACGCGCGGCTCCAGGGTCGGGTCGGCGACGAAGCCCCACTTGCCGCGCTCGGCGCGGTACTGGTCCATCCGGTGCCGCATGAGCGGCCAGAGGCCGACCGGCATCAGCGCCTGCACGTGCGCCCAGTACTCCACGACCCGGCGCGGCCGGCGCTCGGCCGCGCGGCGCAGCAGGTCGGTGTCGTAGGGACCCATCCGGGAGTACAGCGGCATGTAGTGGGCGCGCTGCAGCACGTTGACGGAGTCGACCTGCAGCACGCCCGTGCGGGCGAGCGTGCGGTCGAAGGTCCTGGTGGACGGGGTCGCGTGCGGCCGGTCGGTGAAGCCCTGGGCGGCCAGCGCGATGCGGCGGGCCTGGAGCGCGGTGAGCCGGTCCACCGTCAGGGCAGGTCGAGCAGCTTCTCGCGCATGGCGTACATGACGGCCTCCATGCGCGAGTGCAGCTGCAGCTTCTCCAGGATGTTGCGGACGTGGTTCTTCACCGTGTTCTCGGAGATGAAGAGCTCCTTGGCGACCTCGCGGTTGTTGAGGCCCTTGGCCACCAGGCGCAGCACCTCGAGCTCGCGCTCGGTCAGGCGGAGCGCCGGGCCCTGCTCGCGCTCGGGCTTCGACATCTGCTTGAACTCGTCGATGAGCTTCACCGCCATGGACGGGCTGATCAGCGACTGCCCCTCGTTGACGACGCGGACGGCCTGGGCGACCTCCTCGATGGAGGAGTCCTTGAGCAGGTAGCCCGAGGCGCCGTTCTTCACCGACTCGTAGAGGTCGGCCTCCTCGTCGGAGACGGTGAGCATGATGATCTTGGTGGCCGGGACGGCCTCCTTGATCGCGCGGCACGCCTCGACGCCGGTGCGGCGGGGCATGCGGACGTCGAGCAGCACGACGTCGGGCGCGGTCGTGACGGCGAGCTCGGTGGCCGTGACGCCGTCGGCCGCCTCGCCGACCACCTCGATGTCGGTGTCGCCGCCGAGCAGCATGATCAGGCCGCGGCGGAACAGCTCCTGGTCGTCGACCACGAGCACGCGGACGGGTTCGGAGCCTGCACGAGCGGCGTCGGTGCCTGTTGCCTCGGTCACGCGCGCATCATGTCATGCGCGCGTGACCGGAGCACCGCCGCGGCGCTCAGCCGACGTCGAGGGAGATCACGCCGTAGTCGTAGCCGCGCCGGCGGTAGACCACCGAGGGACGCTCGCTCTCCTTGTCGACGAACAGGTAGAAGTCGTGGCCCACGAGCTCCATCTCGTAGAGCGCCTGGTCGAGGGTCATCGGGACCGCGCTGTGGGACTTCTCCCGCACGACCAGCGGACCGTCACCCGTCACGGTGATGGGGCCGACCTTGCGCTCCACGACGCCGTCGTCCTCCACCGGGTCCTCGAGCTGCGGCATGCCGGCCAGCGCCTCGCCGACGGACACGTGCGCGTTGCGTCCCTTGTGCACCCGCCGCCGGTCGGCGGCGCGGCGCATCTGGGCCTGCATCTTGTCGAGCGCGAGGTCGAGGGCGCCCATCTTGTCCTCGGCGGCGGCCTCGGCGCGGATCACCGGCCCCTTGGAGAAGGCGGTGAGCTCGACCTTGGTCGACCGGTCGTGCTGGCGGGGGTTCTTCTCGAGCTCCACCTCGACCTGGACCCGCATGATGCGGTGGTCGTGCTTCTCCAGACGGGTGAGCTTGTCGGACACGTGCTCGCGGAACCGGTCGGACACCTCGCAGTGCCGTCCCGTGACCACAACCTCCATGTGAACCTCCTCAACTAGCGAACGGGCCGCACCCCTCCATTCGCCGCGGCGGCACACCCGCCGGGGCAGGGTGGGATGGAGCCCGCCCGGCCGACCTGGTCTTCGACCCCACAACCGCCTGCTGAAGCGTTCGCAACTTCTCCGTCACTACTGGCCTTCTCCCGGCATCCGGCACATCTGGTGCCGGCGACGGGGCAGGACTTACTTCTAAGCCGCACCGTGATCGTCCCGCGGCCGCTGGGCTGCTGGGCAGCCCGGCGCCCGGGGACTTACGTGGACCGTTTCGCCTGCGACTGGCATCGGCTAGCCACGGGTGGGACTCGTCGCCGCACCTGACGGTGCCGCGCACAGCCCTCTCCGTGACGCAACCACGGACCCGGGCGGACTCCATGAAGAGACGCTAGCCCCTCCACCGCCCCGAACCAACCGCGGGCCCACCCCTCGGGCCGACCCGCCTGGGGGTCGCCGCCACGGCGGCGACAGCAACCGGCCGGAGCCCCACCGCCTCGAGCGCCCGCTGCGCCTCGCGGGCCGTGGCGCCCGTCGTCAGCACGTCGTCGCACACCACGACGTACGCCTCCCGGTGGCGGCGGCCGACCCGGGCGAGCACCGGCGCGGGACAGTGCATGGACCCGGTCACGTTGGCGGCCCGGCCGGCGGCGTCGAGCCCCGCCTGGTCCGCCGCTCCGCGCGAGACGAGCAGCGGCGCCACCGCCGCGGCGCGCTCGACCCGCAGGAGTGCCGCCGCGTGCCGCACCAGCGCTGCGGTGGCCTCGTAGCCGCGCTGGCGTCCTGCGCCGGGGCGCGACGGGACGGGCACCAGCAGGAGCGGCACGGTCGGGTCCAGCTCCCCCACGGCGCCGCGGACCGCCTCGGCCAGCAGCCCGCCCAGCACCCGCCGGTGGCTCCACTGCCCGCGGTCCTTGTGTCCCACCACGAGCGCGCGGACCGCGCCGTCGTAGGTGTGCGCGACCCACGGCGTCACCAGTCCCGGTGGCACGGGGGTGGGCCAGGCGACCCGCGCGGTCGGCGCCAGGGCGGCCCGGCAGGGACGGCACAGCATCCGGCCGGGGTGCTCGCACCCCACGCAGCGGCTACCGAGGAAGAGGTCGAGCGCCGCGTCGAGCACCCACCCATGCCAGCAGCCGTCGGCTGCCGCGGCAACCGCCCGCCGCGCGGCTGGGGAGGACCGCCGGCTCAGCCGACGTAGGTGAGCGACGTGAGGCCGTCGGGCAGGTCCGACACCGTCCGCTCGGGACGGGTCAGGCTGGTCACCGAACGCCCGGCGAGGGCGTAGGACTCCGCGTCGGCGGGGGTGGACACCAGCACCCGGTTGGAGCCGCGGAGCCGGACGGTGCCGTCGGTGGAGACCTCGCCCGGGGCGCCGTCCACGGACAGCGTCCGGACCAGGGAGAGCTCCTCGTTGATGTCGCTCAGCACCGAGACGGTCGTCGGCGAGCGCCAGCCGACGTCGCGAATGCGCCCGTTGCCCTCGACCGGGAGCGGCAGCCTGCGGACCGGCGTGAACCCCACGACCACCCCGGCCTCGTCCTGGCGCACGCGGACGGAGACGACCTGGTCGGCCTTCCGCCCCCGACGCACCCCGAGCAGCCGGGTGCCGTCGCGGGACACCAGCAGCTGGGTGACCCGGCGGCCGCTGAGGCCGGGGACGTCGACCTCGACCGCGGACCCGTCGACCACCAGGACGACCCGGGCCCGGCCCGCGTTGCGGTCGAGGACCCAGATGCGGTCACGGTGGTCCCACCTCGGTGCCGCCAGGTCGGCCGCGCCGACGACGACAGGCGTGACCTCTCCCGTGGGCGCCTCGGCGGGAGCCACGACGAGTCGCGACCCGTCGGCGGACACCCCCGCGACGCGGGAGCCCGCGAGGTCGACGCCGATGGAGCGCAGGCCGTAGTCGTCCTGCCCGAGGGGCCCGAGGGTCTCCTCGAAGCCGGCCATCGAGCCGGCGACGACGAGCCCGTCAGCCAGGGCGTACAGCTCGGTGCTCGTGGCCTCGCCGTTGGGGTCGTACGCGCTGCCGACGCCGCCGAGGTCGACCTGCGTGGACCCGCCCTGGAAGCTGATCACCCGCCCGCCGATCGTGAGCTGCACGGCGTTGATGCGCGGCTCCTGCCGCAGCGTCCACACCAGCTGGGCCAGCATGCGCTGGGCGGTCACCTCGTCGACCGCGTCCGGGTCGCCCGAGAGCGAGACCTCCGCGATGCCGGAGTTGATCGGCACGGAGAGCCCGTGGGTGGTGCCGGGCGGGAAGTAGCTGCGGGCGACGTCCTGCAGGTCCTCGGGCAGCGTGGCGAGCAGGCCCCGCACGAGCGAGGAGGCGAACTGGTCGCCGCGCGGCGCGAACACCGGCTCGGGGACCAGCACCTCGGTGGCCGGGTCGAAGTAGTAGAGCGAGGCCGGCTCGTACCAGTCGTCGAACCACGAGTCCGGCACGATCAGGGCGTCCGGCACCTCGTCGATGCGCCACTCGCCGTCCTCCTCGACCAGGCGCAGCGACAGGTCGGCGCTCGGCTGGGTGCGCTGCCACGCCCCGCGGGCGTCGTAGCGCTTGACGTCGCTGAGCCGGACCCGCACCGACGTGCCGGCCGTGGGCTCGGCGGACTCGGCGTAGGTGATGATCTGCCGCTCGGGCACCCACGCCTCGGCGGCCTCGCGGGAGAGGAACTGGCGCGCCACGCTGGTGCGGACCGGCGTGGCCCTCATCGCGTCGAAGAACCCCTTGACGATGTCTGCCGCGGCCTGGCCCTCCTGCGGTGGACGGGGGTTGAACGAGATGCCGGGCACGTCGTCGGCGCCGGTGGTCACCTCGGACTCCACCACCGGGCCCGACGTCGGCATCTGCACGCAGCCGGCCAGCAGCACGGAGGCGGCCGCGGCCGTCAGCACCCGCGTCGCCCGTGCTCGGGCTCGGGCTCGGGCTCGTCTCATGCGGTCTCCCGGGCGTCGTGGGGCACCAGCGGCAGCGGTGAGTGGCGCAGCTGGGAGCCGAGCTGGCGGGGCAGCGTGAGCCGGAACTGGGCGCCCTCGCCGGGGCGTCCCCACGCCTGCAGCCAGCCTCCGTGCAAATGCGTGTCCTCGAGGGAGATCGACAGGCCCAGCCCGGTGCCGCCGCTGGTGCGCGCGCGGGCGGGGTCGGCGCGCCAGAACCTGTTGAACACCATGGCGGACTCCCCCGGGCCGAGCCCGATGCCGTGGTCGCGCACCGCGATCGCGGCCGACTGCCGGTCGGAGCCGACGAAGATCTCGACGTCGCGGCTCTCCGCGTGGTCGATCGCGTTGGTGACCAGGTTGCGCACGATGCGCTCGACGCGGCGTACGTCGGCCTCGGCCACGCACGGCCTGCCGGGGTCGTGCAGGACGACGCGGGTCTCGCGCTGCGCGGCGAGCACCGACGTCATGTCGACCACGCGGCGGGCGACGTCGACGAGGTCGACGTCCTCGGCCTCGAGCACGGCGGCGCCGGCGTCGAACCGGCTGATCTCGAGCAGGTCGGCGAGCAGCGTCTCGAAGCGGTCGAGCTCCTTCTGCAGCAGCTCGGCGGCACGTCCGGTCACCGGGTCGAGGAACGGCTTGGCGTCGTGGATGACGTCGCTCGCCATCCGCACGGTGGTGATCGGTGTCCGCAGCTCGTGGGAGACGTCGGAGACGAACCGCCGCTGGAGCCGGCTGAGCTCCTCGAGCTGACGGATCTGCCGCTGCAGGTTGGAGGCCATCTGGTTGAACGACGTCGCGAGGCGGGCGAGGTCGTCCTCGCCGCGCACGCGCAGCCGCTCGTGCAGCTGCCCGGCGGCGAGCCGCTCGGCGACCCGCCGCGCCATCCGGATCGGCGTCACGACCTGCCGGGTGACCAGCCAGGTCAGGCAGGCGACGAGCAGCAGGAGCGGGACCCCGGCGACAAGCATGGCGCGGGACACGAGCGCGAGGGTCTCCTGCTGCTCGGCCAGCGGGTAGAGGTAGTAGAGGGTGTAGGTGTTGTCGTCGGCCGGGAGCCGCACCTGGCTGCCGACGACGATGCCCGGTCCCTCGGGCAGCCCCGGCACCTCCTGGGTGGTGCGGATGTCGGTGTAGGTCCAGGCCGTGGACGAGGCCGAGTCGAAGCGCTCCTCGAGCGTCTCGGGGACGCTCGCGAGGTCGAGGCCCTCGGTGAACTTCGCGCCGCCCTCGGCCAGGCGGAGGCCCTCGCCGACCGGCGGGGACAGGACGACGGCGAAGCCGCGGGTGGCCCCCCGCGCCTGGATCGGCTCCACCAGGGCCTCCTGCTGCGCCGACTCGTCGACGTCGATGCCCGGGGTGGCGGCGAGCGCCTCACGTGCCGCGGCGGTCTCCCCCTCGGCCTCGGCCACGACGGCGTCCACGCGGTTGGCGAGCAGGCCGTCGCGCGTCTGCTGGATCAGGAACCAGCCGACGACACCGACGACCGCGGCCGAGAGCAGCAGCGTGCTCACCACGACGCGCGCCTGCACCGAGCGCCGCCAGAAGGCGGGGCCGTGGCGCAGCACCGCCGGCAGCCGGTCGAGCATGCTCACCGCTCGCTCCTAGGACTTGCCGGCCTTGTAGCCCACGCCGCGCACCGTCACGACGACCTCGGGGTTCTCCGGGTCGTGCTCGACCTTCGACCGCAGCCGCTGCACGTGCACGTTGACCAGGCGCGTGTCGGCGCTGTGGCGGTAGCCCCACACCTGCTCGAGCAGCACCTCGCGGGTGAACACCTGCCACGGCTTGCGGGCCAGGCACACCAGCAGGTCGAACTCGAGGGGCGTGAGGTTGATCGGGCGGCCGTCGCGGGTCACCGAGTGCCCCGCCACGTCGATGGACACGTCGCCGATCGTCAGGCCCTCGTCGGGGGTGACGTCGTTGCGCCGCACGCGGGCGCGGATGCGGGCGATGAGCTCCTTGGGCTTGAAGGGCTTGACGATGTAGTCGTCGGCCCCCGACTCCAGCCCGACGACCACGTCGACGGTGTCGCCCTTGGCGGTGAGCATCACGATCGGCACGCCCGACTCGGCGCGGATCTCCTTGCACACGTCGATGCCGTCCTTGCCGGGGAGCATCAGGTCGAGCAGCACGAGGTCGGGCTTGTAGTCGCGGAAGGCGTGGAGCGCGACGTCACCGCGGCCCACAATGCGGCTGTCGAAACCCTCCTGGCGCAGGACGATCGACAGCATCTCCGCCAGGGAGGCGTCGTCGTCGACGACGAGCACGCTGCCACGCGCGGGCTCGGCAAGGTCGGTCATGGCGCCAGTCTAGGGTGGCGCCACGACCGACCTGCCCGTGACGGGGAGGCCCGTCCCGGCTCAGTAGCGGTAGTGCTCCGGCTTGTACGGGCCCTCGACGGAGACGCCGATGTACTCGGCCTGCTCCTTGGTGAGCTCGGTCAGCTCCACGCCCAGGGCGTCGAGGTGCAGCCGGGCGACCTCCTCGTCGAGGTGCTTGGGCAGCACGTGCACACCCATCTCGTAGGCGTCGCGGTTGGTGAAGAGGTCGACCTGTGCCAGCACCTGGTTGGTGAAGGAGTTCGACATGACGAACGACGGGTGACCGGTGGCGTTGCCCAGGTTGAGCAGGCGGCCCTCGGACAGCACGATGATCTTCTTGCCGGGTGCGCCGTCCTCGCCGGGGAAGATCCACTGGTGGACCTGCGGCTTGATCTCGTCCTTGACGATGCCGGGGATCCTCGCCAGGCCGGCCATGTCGATCTCGTTGTCGAAGTGGCCGATGTTGCCGACGATGGCCTGGTTCTTCATCCGCTGGAAGTGCTCGACCTTGATGATGTCGAAGTTGCCCGTGGTGGTGATGAAGATGTCGGCGGTGTCGACCACGGACTCCAGGCGGCGCACCTCGTAGCCGTCCATCGCCGCCTGCAGCGCGCAGATCGGGTCGATCTCGGTGACGATGACGCGAGCACCCTGGCCGCGCAGCGACTCCGCGGACCCCTTGCCGACGTCGCCGTAGCCGCACACCACCGCGACCTTGCCGCCGATCATGACGTCGGTGGCGCGGTTGATGCCGTCGACGAGGGAGTGGCGGCAGCCGTACTTGTTGTCGAACTTGGACTTGGTGACCGAGTCGTTGACGTTGATCGCCGGGAAGAGCAGCGAGCCGTCCTTGAACCGCTCGTAGAGGCGGTGGACGCCGGTGGTGGTCTCCTCGGTGACGCCCTTGATGTCGGCGGCGATGCGGGTCCAGCGCTGCGGGTCGGCGGCGAAGGAGCGCGCGAGGACCCGGAGGACCTCCTTGTACTCCTCGTTGTCGGTGGAGTCCTGCGGCGGGACCACGCCCGCCTTCTCGAACTCGACGCCCTTGTGGACGAGGAGGGTGATGTCACCGCCGTCGTCGAGGAGCATGTTCGGACCGACCGGGTTGCCGTCGGCGTCGGTGAAGGCGAACACCTTCTCGGCCTCGTCCCAGTACTCGGCGAGGGTCTCGCCCTTCCAGGCGAAGACCGACGTGCCGGCGGGGGCGTCGACGGTGCCGCCGTTGGCGGGCGGGCCGACGACGACGGCCGCGGCGGCGTGGTCCTGGGTGGAGAAGATGTTGCAGGTGGCCCAGCGCACGTCGGCGCCGAGCGCGACGAGCGTCTCGATGAGGACGGCGGTCTGGATCGTCATGTGCAGCGAGCCGGCGACGCGGGCGCCGCGGAGCGGCTGCTCCGCGCCGTAGCGCTCGCGCATGGCCATCAGTCCGGGCATCTCGTGCTCGGCGAGCTCGATCTCCTTGCGGCCGTACTCGGCCAGGCTCAGGTCGGCGACCTTGAAGTCCATGGGTGTCTCCTGGTGTCGAGGAGGAGCGTCTGCGCCGCACATCTGTGCATCGTCGGGATCTCCCGCGCGGACCAGAAGAGAGTAGGACCGTTCTCAGCGATTCGGGGAATCCTCGGCAGCCTCTCCGGGAGGTCCTCCCGCGTGCCCCTCCGACGACTCCGGCGAGCCCCCGTCAGCGTCCCCGGCGACGTGCCCCGCGGCGTGCTGCTCGGCGTGGTGCTTCCCGTGCTCGTCCCCGTGGCCGCCGCCGACGCCGAAGGCCCGCAGGACCGCCAGGACGATGGCGCCGACGACGAGTCCGACGAGCCCGGAGACCACGGTGTTGAGCAGCCAGCCGAGCAGGGAGCCGAGCGCCCCGCCGACGGCGTGGTGCACGTCCTCCTCCCAGTGGTGCAGGAGGTCGTACGGCGCGTGCAGGACGTCGCCGATGCCCGTCCCTTCGAGGAGGCCGTCGTGGCCGCCGATCTCGTAGAGGCTGACGAGGAAGATGTGCCCGCCCACCCACAGCATGGCCAGCGTGCCGATGAACGAGATCGCGGCCAGCAGGCGCGGCATCGCCGTGACGAGGGCGAGTCCCAGGCGCTGCGAGCCCCGGGACGGCTTCTCGGCGAGGTGCAGGCCGACGTCGTCCATCTTCACGATGAGCGCGACCACGCCGTAGACGAGGACCGTGATGAGGACCGCGACGACGGCCAGGATGAGCGCGCGCATCCAGATGGTGGCGTCGGGATCCGAGCCGACGACCTCCTTGAGCGCGATGACCATGATCTCGGCGCTGAGGATGAAGTCGGTGCGGACGGCCTGGGCGATGGTGCGCGCCTCGTGCTCGGGCGTGAACTCGCCCTCCGGCGACACCTCCTCCTCGGCCTCGGTGGTGTGGTGGAAGAGCTTCTCGTGGACCTTGTGGGCGCCCTCGTAGGCGAGGAAGGCGCCTCCGAAGATCAGGATCACCGGCAGCAGCTCGGGCAGGAACTGCCCGAGCAGCACCGCCGCGGGCAGGATGAAGAGCAGCTTGTTGCGCAGCGAGCCGATGGCGATCTTCTTGATGATCGGCAGCTCGCGCGCCGCGGCCGACCCCTGGAGGTACTGCGGGGTGACGGCGGTGTCGTCGACCACCACACCCGCGGCCTTGGCGCTCGCCCGCGCGGCGGCCGCGCCCACGTCGTCCACGCCGGCTGCGGCGATGCGCGCGAGCGCGGCGACGTCGTCGAGGAGGGCGAACAGTCCGCCAGCCATGGTCGGTCCTTCGGGTCGTCGGTCGGGTCGAACCGCAGCCTATCGGCGACGGCCGCACCCCGGCCCCGTGCCCATGCCGACGACGACGATGCGCCCGGCCGCGCACCGACGGCGGCGACCTCGGCGCCGACCACCGCGGCTGGGGTGATCACGTGCGGGCAGTCCGCGTACGACAGCGTGCCAGCCGACCCCCAGGCGCTCCTGGCGTTTCCGCGGTGGAACTCGTAGGCCGGCAACCGTCCACAGCCCTACCCGACCGTCGGTGCGCCCGCATAGAATCGAACACATGATCGAGTCGTTGGAGCGGACCCCCGAGACCGGCGCAGACGGCCTCCCAGCCGCCGGCCTGCTCGCCTCGATCCGCCACGCCCGCGACGTCGAGAACGACACCACCGCCCGGCAGCTCGACCTCGCGGCGCAGTGGGCGGACCTCCACCCGCCCGAGTCGATCCACCACGCAGCGACGTTCTCTGACGACGGTCGGTGGGGCCGCGAGCTCGAGATCCCGATCGCCGGCGAGGGCTGCCCGATGGTCGCCGAGTTCAGCATCGCCGAGCTCGGCGCATCCCTCGGCACGTCCACCACGGCGGCGAAGCGGCTCGTCGGCCACGCCCTCGAGCTGCGCCACCGCCTTCCCCGGCTGTGGGCTCAGGTGCAGTCCGGCCGCGTTCCGGCCTGGCGGGCGCGTGCGGTCGCCGAGGCGACGATCCACACCACGCCGGCTCTGACTCCCGAGGCCGCCGCCTACGTCGACTCCCAGGTCGCTGCCGTCGCCAGCAGGATCGGGCCGGCGCAGCTCGACCGGCTCGTCGCCGAGACCATCGAGCGCTACGACCTCGACGCGGTCGACCCCTCGACTGACCCCGAGGACGGGTACCTGCACGTCGACCCCAGCCACGCCACGCTCCATTCAGACGACGTGCACTACGCGGGGATGATGCGGTTCGAGGCCGAGCTCGACATCGCCGACGCCCTCGACCTGGACCGCGCCCTCGCCCGCGGCGCCGAGACGCTCAAGGGGTTTGGGTCCGAGGCGCCGCTCGACGCCCGCCGCTCCGCAGCGCTCGGTGACCTCGCCCGCACCCAGACGGCGCTGGACCTGTTCGCCCACGGCGCCGCGGTCGCTGGCACGACGAAGACCGCCGACGGGCTGCCCGTGGCGCGTGAGGTGGTGCTGCACGCCCACTTCGACGCCACCACCGTCGGCACCGACACGGTGTTCGAGACCACCGGCCGTCTGGAGGAACGCCAGCGACTCGTGCTGCTGGCGCAGGTGCAGGACTGGTGCGCCGACACCCGCACCAAGGTCACCATCGCCCCGGTCGTCGACGTCAATGCCCACCTGGCCGCGCCCGGCTACGACATCCCCGCGCGACTGCGCGAACAGGTGGTCCTGCGCGACCAGACGTGCGTGTTCCCGCACTGCAGCCGGCCCGCTCGGAGCTGCGACATCGACCACGTCATGGCGTACGACCCCGACGCGGAGGCCGAGGGCCGACCCCAGCCCGGGCCGACGCAGACCGACAACCTCACCGCCCTCTGCCGCAGCCACCACCGGCTCAAGACCCACTCGGCCTGGCACTACGACATGCCCGGCAACGGTGTCTACGAGTGGACCAGCCCCCACGGCCATCGGTACCTGCGCGACCACACCGGCACCGGGCCACTGGACCCACGCACCGACGCCGAGGCGCCGCCGCCCGACCGACCGTGACCCCGCCCCACACCCCGGCGACCTGACATCGGCGGGGCCACCGGCTTGTCCGCGCGGCGCGACCGGGCCTCGTGACACGCGCCGTAGCACCTCCACCGGCCACCGATCGCGGCCGCCCCTCCCCGATCGACCCCTTTCCGACCGACCCCCGCCCGGCGCTCACTCACTCGTCCGCCGGCCGAGCGCCTCGCGCAGCGACCCACCGCACGGCCGAGCCCACGCCAGGATCACGCGCCGGCACCCGCTTCGAGCGAACGGATCCCGAGGACGTGCGTCCGGGACACCGAGAATAGGGGCCGACGACCCGCCCGCCGCCCTGCGAGGCTGCCACCGTGAGTGCAGCGACCTACGCCGGGAACGACTTCTACTGCGACGTGGCGATCCCGCGGGCCGTGCCGCTGGAGGTCGTGCACGAGGACGAGCTGGTGCTCGCCTACCACCACACCCGGCCGTTCTGGCGGGTCCACGTCGTGGTGGTGCCGCGGCGGCACATCGCGTCGTTCACCACCGTCGGCGCGGCGGACGAGCCCGACGTGCGCGCGCTGCTCGAGGTCGTGCAGCGGGTGGCCCGACGGGTCGAGGAGGAGCACGGCGCGGCCGCCGTGCTGACCAACCTCGGCCGCTACCAGGACTCCAAGCACCTGCACGTGCACGTGCACTCCGGGCCGCAGCGCGACTGAGCGTCCGTGCCGGGCGTGACACTCGCGCCGTGGACATGGACGCACCCGGCCGCCGCCCTGGGGCCGGGTCCGCCGCGGGCTGCTCGCGGCGCCCCGGGCAGTCAGTCCTCGACCAGCCCGATGCGCAGGTACTCCGCGGCATAGGTCCCGGTCAGCAGCAGCGACGCGTAGCGCGCCACCTCGGCGTCGGCCTCGGTCTCGAGCGTCTCCACGCGTACGCCGTGCCGCGCCGCCGCCGCCCGCAGCTGGCCCGCCTGCTCGCGCACGACGGGGTCGTCGGAGCGGTCGTCGAGGACCAGGAGGAGCGGTCGCAGGTCGCCGGGCTCGTCGGCGAACGGGTCGGCGAAGAGGTCGTGCGGCTTGGTCGCCTCGATGACGGGCAGGAGGTGCTCGGCGTCGCCGGCGATCGCGGACCGGCCGCTCGTGCGTCGCAGCGACTCGGCCAGGCGGCGGGCCGCCCGGGCCGCGAGCACCGACCCGCCCCACACCAGCGGGTTCGTGTCGGCCATCGCGATCGCGAGCATCTTGGCCGGGTTGACCGAGAGGTCCCGGTGCGGTGAGCAGCTGGTGGCGACGTCGTCGAGGGAGGCGGCGACCGACTCGGCGTCGGCGCGGGGACCGAGGTGCACGTGGGCGAGGTAGTCCAGCATCACCACGGCGGTCGCGAGCTGGTCGCCGGTCACCGTCGGCAGCACCGTCACGTGCCGGCCCGCGGCGTGCTCGCCGACCAAGGAGCGCTCGGGGCACGCCACGACGACCTGCGCGCCGCGGCGCACGGCCTCGGCGACGGCCGACGCCGAGCCGTGGTCGTTGCCCTCGGGCGCCAGCATCACGACCAGGTCGAGCGACCCGGCCCAGCCGGGCAGGCCGGGGTTGGGCCACGCGACGAACGGCACGGGACACCACGGCTCGAGCACCGCCCGCAGCAGCCGGGAGTCCGGGCCGGCGGCGATCACCGCACGCGGCCGCTCGCCGTCGCGGCCGGCCGCGATCAGCTGGGCCGTCGCGGTGGCCGCCTCGTGCGCCTCGCGCCGCACGCGCGCGCCGCTCTCGGCGAGCGTGCGCAGCCGGAGGTCCACCGTCTCCAGCACACCGGCGTCATCGAGCCGGGCCTCGTCGAACCACGTCGCCACGACCGTCCCCGTCTCAGTCGGGCTTGCGGGCCTCGTCGACGAGCAGCACCGGGATGTCGTCGCGGACCGGGTAGGCGTTGCCGCACCCCTGGCAGACGAGCTCCTCGACGCCCCCGGACGAGGACTCCGACAGCGTGCCGTGGCAGGCCGGGCAGACGATGATGCTCAGCAGCTGCTCGTCGATGTTCACGTGCCGAAGAGTACGTCAGTCGGTGGGCGTGAGGACCCGCAGGTGCCCGCGCTTGGCGCCCCGCGTCGGGTCGTCGGCTGAGTGCAGCGGCACGGGGGCCGGGGCCGGCCGCGCCGCCTCGCGCACGGCGTCGGCCAGCGCCAGCAGGTCGTCGCTGCTGGGTCCCTGCGCCTTCGGGTCCGGGGCGAGCCGGAGCACCTCCCAGCCGCGGGGCGCGGACAGCCGCTCGCTGTGCGGCTCGCAGAGGTCGTAGGCGTGCGGCTCGGCGTACGTCGCGAGCGGACCGAGGACGGCGGTCTGGTCGGCGTAGACGTAGGTCAGCGTGTTGACCGCCGGACGGCCACACGCCGTCCGCGAACAACGACGGGCAAGGCTCACGGGCCCGACGCTACCTGCCGTACGCACGCGCGACGCTTAGGCTCGCGGCGTGAGCGACGGGGTGGACGACGTGAAGCCGCGGACCCGGGACCGGCGCGGCCGCGGCATGCGCGGGCCGGGAGTGCTGCCCGCCGTGCCGGGCACCCCGGCGCTGCGGACCGCGCGGCAGCGCTTCGACCAGCTCGTGCTCGACGTGGTGACCCCGCTGGACGAGCGCTGGCACCGCCACCTCGGCCTGGTCGAGTACGCCGTCGAGGACACGCCGATGCTGCCCGACGACTGGGGCGACGAGACCGTGCCGCTGTCGTCGCTGGTGCGCGGCAAGGGCCAGGCACCGACCCGGCTGGTGATCTTCCGCCGCCCCATCGAGCACCGGGCCAGCACGCGTGACGAGCTGGAGGCGATGGTGCACACGGTCGTCGTCGAGCAGCTCGCCGAGCTGCTCAACCTCGCGCCGGGGCAGGTCGACGAGAGGTACGGCGACGACGACTAGCGCTGGGCGGGTCGGACGTCCGGGACCTCGCTGGTCGTCTCGAGCTGCGACAGCGGCAGCACCGACAGCCCCCGGTCGCTGACCTCCAGCGCCACCACGGCTCCGGTGCGCTGGAGGCGGACGTGGGCCAGCACGGCCTCGTCGGGCAGCCGCAGCCGTGAGGCGGTGGCCGGGTCGACCTCGACCCGCCGCTCGCGCACGACCGGACGGCCGTCCGCGTCCCACGCCTGCAGCGTCACCACGCCGGGCGCGCCGGCACCGGTCACGACGAGCCGCTTCGCGCCGCCGGGAAGCGCGACCGCGGTCTCCGTGCCGACCGTCGTCCCGGCGCTCGCCAGTGCGAGGTCCGCGGCGGTCCGGGTGCGCAGGGTCGCCGTCACCGCACCGGTGGCCTCGAGCCGCAGCGCCTGCACGCCTCGCAGCGTGCGACCGCGCAGCACGCCGCTGAGGTCGACCTCGGAGACCGACCCCGGTGGCAGCGGCACCTCCTCGACGCCCGAGGGAGTGAACTCGCTCTCCTCGCTCACGAGCCGGAGGGCGACCCGCACCTCGCTGTCACCGGGGTTCGCCAGGGTCAGCACGCGGTCGGCTGCCGTCGTGCCCACCCCGGCGACGTACGACGTCGAGGCGGGGGCGGCCTGCCCCGGCAGCCACTCCCGCACCGGCCGGCCGGGGCCGACCGGGTCGATGACGTCGACGACGCTGGAGGCCAGACGCCCGCGCGAGACCGTCACCCGGACGGCGAGGGCGTCACGGTTGGGGGCGACGGCCGAGAGGTCGAAGGACGCCGACCGGCTGCCCGGCACCCGGACGCCCCGCAGCGCCGGCACGTCGACGGGACCGCTGCCGTCCCACACGGTCACGTCGGCGACGGCAGGTCCTCGGTCGGGGTTCACGAGCGTCAGGGTCGAGGCGTGCTCGGCCGATGCGCCGACCCCGGTGAACCAGCGCTCGGGCGCGGGCGGCTCGCAGACGACGGCGGACCCGGCGCCGGACCGCGACAGGACCAGCCCGGGGGCGAGGTCACCGGTGGCGCCGGCCACGACCGCCTCGCGCTCCCGGCGCGCCGCGGTGCCGTCGGTCATGGCCTGGGTGGCCTCCTGCGGCCCGACCCTCAGGGCGAGCTCGCCCGTGGCGAGGGCGGCGCTGCCGAACCGCACCTCGTCCGCACCCGGCAGCCGGCCGGGGCAGACCGCCGTCGACCGGTCGAGCGCCGCACCGGCGGGGGCGTAGGCGGCGGGCGGCTCGTCGGCAGGTCGGACCAGGGCGAGCGCGGCGACGGTGAGCAGCGGGATGACCAGGGCCAGCACCGTCAGCGGCGACGGGCGACGGCTGGTCGCCACGGCGGCGCGCCGACGGCTGCCGGCAACGGGGGACGTCGCGGGCGGCGTGCTGCTGGGATCAGGCATCGCGGCGCACCTCCCTGCGCTGCCGCACGGTCGGCGCGGCGAGCACCAGGGCGACCACGAGTGCCGCAGCCTGGACCACCAGCAGGGCGGTGCGCCACCACGCTCCCGAGCCGTCGACGGCAGCCGGGTCGAGCGGCCGGTCGACGCGCCACGCCCGGGTGCTGCGGTCCTCGGCGCTCGCCTGCTCGAGACCGGCGGTGGCATCGAGGAGCGCGGAGACCCGTCCGTCCGCCGGGGAGCCGAGCACGACGTACTCCACGCCCCGGTCGCCCAGGGCGGCCACGACGGCGGGGGTCGGCGACGACACGAGCGCCCGCACGTCGTCGGTCAGCCCGGTGTCCTCGTCGGCGAGGGTGAGCACCTCGTCCTCTCCCACCGTCGTGCCGTCGTCGCGCCGGATGCGGTAGCCGATGCCGTCGTCGACGGAGCCCTCGAGCACGAGCACGCCGTGCTCCTGGCCCAGCAGCGAGCTCTGCTGCATGTAGACGGGCACCGCCTGCTCGGCGTCGCGGGCCATGGCGTTGTCGGGGGTGGTCAGCCACCAGCCGAGGCCGCCGACCGGCACGGCCGCGGCGACGACGGCGAGGACGGTGGCGAACCCCCGCTGCCACCAGGGGTGGTGGTCGGCGAGGCGGCGCAGGTAGGCGTCGGCGCCGAGCACGACCGCGACGACCGCCGTGCCCTGGAGGATCACCACGAACAGGCCGAGGCTCGGCCGCGTGGAGACCGACGGCAGGTCCAGGCGCACGTGGGAGAGCACGCCGGACACGACGGCGGCCGCCAGGGCCACCAGCCAGCAGATCAGCACCGGCACGCGGGTACGTCGTGGGACCAGGGCCGCGAACGCCAGCAGGCCGAGCACCGCCCCGAGCCACCAGGGGGCGCCGAGGTCGTTGAGCCGGCCGGTCACCAGGCCGCCGAAGGTGACCTGGTCGACGGTCAGCCGGCCGGCCTCGAGGAGCAGCCCGGACGCCGAGCCGGTGGTCAGCAGCGGGAGCAGCCACGGCGCGAGCAGCACCGGCGTGGCCGCGACGGCGACCACCGGCGGTCCCCAGCTGTCGCGCTCGCGCAGCAGCCGCGGCGCGATCAGCGCGGCCGAGCCCAGCACCACGGCGGTCGCGAGCAGCGCGAAGAGCCAGAAGCCGGGCACGAAGGCGGCGCCGAGCGCGAGCAGGAGGGCCGTGCGCCAGGCGGCGCGCCAGCGCCGGTCGCTGTCGGGGTCGACGAAGCCGAGCGCGGCGTGCGCGGCCCACGGCAGCAGCGCGGCGACCGCCACCGTGCCGAACCGCCCCTCCGCCCAGGCACCGGACGTCACCGGGACGAGGGCGTAGCTCAGCGCCCCCCACACCACGAGCCAGCGGGGCAGGCCGAGCGGGTCGACGAGCCGGCCCACGACCTTGAGCAGGCGCCACGCGCCCCACGCGGCGACCGGCACGGCCAGCAGCATCAGGCCGGAGACGACCGCGCCGGTGTGGCCGAGCAGGACCGACGCGGCCACCGCGAACGGCAGCACGTAGGCGGGCGCCGGCACGTCGGTGCCGGTCCCGAGCGGGTGCCACGTCGTGACGTGCAGCCGCCACCAGTCCCCCGCCGACTCCGGCACCGGGGAGAGCGCGCCACCGGTGATCGTGCCGAAGGCCTCCCGCCCCGCGACGAGGGCGAGCACCCCGAAGAGCACCAGCACCACCGCCACGGGGTTGGTGAAGAACCGCGCCACGAGGCCGGTGTCGGTGAGGTAGGCCTCCTCGTCGTCCTCACCCCGCGAGGCGGACGAGCCGCGCCGCTCCCCGGGCGGCACCCGTGCCGGCTCCGCGGCCGCGGCCCTCGCGAGCCGCCGCCGCTCGGCGACGTCGGCGGCCTGGTTCGTGGCGGCCGAGGCGAGGTCGGTGACGAAGTCCAGCCCGTGCCGGTAGGGCAGCCAGGCCGGCGCCAGCAGGCGGCGCGCGGCCTCCTGCTGCGGCTCGCCCGTCCGCCGCCGTGCGCGCTCGCGGCGGGCGGCGCGCAGCTGCCCGGGCCGGCCGTGCACCGACAGGGCGGCGGCCAGCTCGTCGAGCGCCTCGCCGGCGGAGCGGACGGCGAGGAAGCCGACGACGCGCAGGAGCGAGCCGACGAACAGCCGGACGTACTGCCACGCGAAGCCGCGCGTGGACACGTTGGCGAGCGAGGTGAACAGCGCCGCGCGGCGCTCCTGGTAGTGCGTGTGGCGCCCCGTGAGGGGCGTGCGCCGCACGCCGCGGTGGGCCGCCTCGGCGTGGAAGACCACGGCCTGCGGGACGACCAGCGTGCGGTGGCCGGCCAACGCGGCACGCCAGCCGAAGTCGATGTCGTTGCCGAAGATCGGCAGCTCCTCGTCGAGGCCGCCCAGCGACTCCAGCACCCGGCGGCGCACGAGCATGCCGGCGGTGTTCACGGCGAGCACCTCGCGGACCGCGTCGTGCTGGCCCTGGTCGTACTCGCCTCGCTCGAGCCCGGTCTCGCGCCGGCCGGTGCCGGTGATGGTGAGGCCGACCTCGAGCAGGCGGCGCAGCGAGGGCCACTCGCGCAGCTTGGGGCCGAGGATCGCGGCGTCCGGGTGCTCGGCGGCCGCGGCCAGCAGGGCGGCCAGCGCGGTGGGCTCGGGGTTGCTGTCGTCGTGGAGCAGCCAGATCCACTCGTCGGCGTCGCCTTCGGAGCCCGGGAGGCCGGCGGCGAGGTCCAGACCACGGCGCACGGCTGCCGGGTAGCTCGTGGAGCCCGGGACGACCTCGACCGCGGAGCGCGCCTCGAGCTCGGCGCGCCCGAGCGCGGCGCGGACGAGGTCGACGCTGTCGTCGCGGCTCGTGGTGTCGACGACCACGACACGGTCCACCGGGTGGGTCTGCCCGATCAGACCGGTCAGGACTGCTGGGAGCCATCGCGCCCCGTCGTGACTGACGAGAAGCGCTGTGACGGTCACCGGAGCACCTTAGCGAGGCGCTCCGCGCTCCTTGAAACCGCCGGAGAGCTGCCGGAAGGGCCTCAGACGGCGCGCTTCTTCAGCTTGCGGCGCTCACGCTCGGACAGGCCGCCCCAGATGCCGAAGCGCTCGTCGTTCATCAGTGCGTACTCCAGGCAGTCGTCGCGGACCTCGCACGTCAGGCAGACCTTCTTGGCCTCCCGGGTGGAGCCGCCCTTCTCGGGGAAGAACGCCTCGGGGTCCGTCTGCGCGCACAAGGCGCGGTCCTGCCAACCGAACTCCTCGCCCTCGGGCTCGAGAAGAAACAGTTCTGCTCTCATGGCTGACGCCCTTTCGACCCTGTCTTCAGAACTGAACGACACTGTGGGAATTACATGCCTGTCGTACACTGCAAGTCAAGCCCGGATCTGATATGGCCGTTCTGCGTCCGGCAGGCTGTTCCTATGCCATCATCCGCGACTTCGCTGCGCCGCCTGACCGTCCTCTCGGGCGGTGTCGGCGGCGCCAGGTTCATCCAGGGACTCCTCCACGGGCTGCGCACCGGCGTCGTGCCCGGCGGCTCGGCCGAGACCGAGGTGACCGTGGTGGCCAACACCGCCGACGACTGGTGGGTCCACGGCCTCAAGGTGTGCCCGGACCTCGACACCGTGATGTACACCCTCGGCGACGGCATCGACGTCGAGCGTGGCTGGGGCCGCCGCGACGAGACCTGGAGCACGCGCACCGAGCTCGAGGCTTACGGCGTCGAGCCGACGTGGTTCGGCCTGGGGGACCGCGACATCGCCACCCACCTGGTCCGCACGCAGATGCTCGAGGCCGGCTACACGCTCTCGCAGGTCACGCAGGCGCTGTGCCGGCGCTGGCTCTCCGACGTCCACGGCGGACGGGTGCGGCTGCTGCCGATGACCGACGACCGGGTCGAGACGCACGTCGCCATCGCGGATCCCGACAGCGCGAGCGGTCGCCGGGTCGTGCACTTCCAGGAGTACTGGGTGCGCCTGCGCGCCGCCGTGCCCGCCGAGGCGGTGCTCGTCGTCGGGCAGGACACCGCTGCGCCCGCGCCGGGCGTGCTGGACGCGATCGCCGACACCGACCTCGTCGTGCTGCCGCCGTCGAACCCGGTGGTGTCCGTCGGCACGATCCTCGGCGTGCCCGGTGTCCGCGACGCGCTGCGCGCCACGGCCGCTCCGGTCGTCGGCCTCTCCCCCATCGTCGGCGCCTCCCACGTGCACGGCATGGCGGCGCAGATGCTCACGAGCATCGGCGTGGAGGTCAGCGCCGCCGCGGTCGGCACCCACTTCGGTGCCCGCGCCGCCGGCGGCGTCCTCGACGGCTGGCTGGTCGACGAGCGCGACGCCGCCCAGCTGCCGCTGCTGGAGGAGGCCGGCGTGCGCGCGGCGGCCGTCCCGCTCATGATGCGTGACCGCGCCGCGACCGCCGCCATGGCCGCCGCGGCCGTCTCGCTCGTCTCCGGCGCGCCGGCGTGAGGCTCGAGGTGTGGGCGCCCGACGGGCTCCCCGAGGTCGCCGCCGGCGACGACCTGGCCGGACTGGTGCTGGCCGCGCTCGCGCACGGGTCCGCCGACGCGACGGCCCTCGCGGACGGCGACGTCCTGTGCGTGACGAGCAAGGTCGTCAGCAAGGCCGAGGGCCGCACCCGGGTGGGCAGCCGGGACGCGGCGATCGAGGAGGAGACGGTGCGCGTGGTGGCCCGGCGGGGGGCGACACGCATCGTCCGCACCCGCCTGGGGCTGACCGTGGCGGCGGCCGGCGTGGACGCCTCCAACGTGGAGGCGGGGTCGGTCGTGCTGCTCCCGCTCGACCCCGACGCGTCCGCGCGCAGCCTGCGCCGCGAGGTGCGGGCACGCACCGGGCGCAACGTCGGCGTGGTGGTGACCGACACCGCGGGCCGGGCGTGGCGCGAGGGCCAGACCGACATCGCGATCGGTGCCGCCGGCCTGCGCGTCGCCGAGGACCACGCCGGCCGCACCGACCCGCACGGCAACCTGCTCACCGTCACCCTGCCCGCCGTGGCCGACGAGATCGCGGGGGCGGCCGAGCTCGCCCAGGGCAAGCTGTCCGCCCGGCCCGTCGCGGTCGTGCGGGGACGCGGCGACCTCGTGCTGCCGCCCGGCGAGGACGGACCCGGCGCCACGTCGCTCGTGCGCCCCGAGGGCGGCGACCTCTTCGGCTGGGGCGCCCGCGAGGCCGTCGTACGCGCGCTGGCCGGGGACCCCGCGGACCGCGAGGCCTTCGGTGCGCGCGCACCCGCCGACGAGCTCGCTGCGGCCCTCGACCGGCTCCCGCGGGCTGCCGACCGGACCGCGCTGGCGGCCGTCTGCTTCGCCCACGGATGGAGCCTCGAGGACTGGGAGCGCGACGGATCGCCCCGCTGAACGCGACGTGGTGTGGGTCGGATCACCCGGGACTACGTAGACTCTGCCACCGCAGTCCCACCCAGCAGTCGACCGAGAGACACCGAGCACCGTGGCCAAGCAGGCAAAGACCGACCGTCAGGCGGTCATCGACTCCATCCGCTCCCAGCAGTCCCGCCGCGAGAACCGGCGCGGCATGGCCATCGTGGGCGTGTGCGTCCTCGTCGCCGTGCTCATCGTGGGAGCGGCCGCGTTCAAGCCGATCAAGGACTGGTACGACCTGCGTGCCTACGCCTCGGACTCGCTGTCCGACATCGGCGCCAAGGCCTCGGCCTGCGAGAAGGTGACCACCAAGCCCGCGGAGGGCAACCAGGACCACGTCGAGGTCGGCACGCCGATGAGCTACCCCGACGCCCCGCCGGCCTTCGGCACGCACTGGAACATGTGGGACACCATCGACCGCAAGCTCTACACGGCCTCCGACCGGCCCGACCTCGGCGAGCTCGTGCACAACCTCGAGCACGGCTACACGATCCTCTGGTACGACGAGACCGTCGCCGACGACCCCGAGCAGATGGACGACCTGCGCGGCATCGCCTCCAAGCTGGACAGCACCACCAACCTCCGCGACAAGTTCAAGGCCGTGCCGTGGACCTCCGAGGACGGCAAGGCGTTCCCCAAGGGCCAGCACGTGGCCTTCACCCACTGGTCCATCGGCGGTGTCGGCGAGACCGACCCGTCCAAGCAGGTCGGCGTGTGGCAGTACTGCTCCGAGGTCAGCGGCGCCGCGCTCGACACGTTCATGGAGGACTACCCCTACATGGACTCCTCGGAGCCCGCCGTCCTCTGAGCGACACCCTGACGTGACGACGTTCGCCGAGGTCCTCGCCGCCCAGCTGCGGCGCGACCCCGGACGACCGCTGGTCACCTTCTACGACCACGCCACCGACGAGCGGGTCGAGCTGTCGGTGACGACGTACGCCAACTGGGTGGCCAAGGCGTCCGGGCTGCTCACGGACGTGGCCGACCTCGAGCGCGGGATGTCGCTGCGGGTCGACCTGCCCCCGCACTGGCTCTCGCCGGTGTTCCTGGGGGCGGCCTGGACGATCGGGCTGCGCGTCACGTCCGGCGACGACCCGGACGCGGTGGTGTGCGGCCCGGAGGGGCTCGGGGTGTGGGCCGACCGCGCCGGCTCCGTGCCGGTGCTCGCGTGCAGCCTGCGTCCGCTGGGCGTGCGGTTCGCCGAGCCGCTCCCCGCGGCCGTGCACGACGTCGGGGTGGAGATCTGGTCCCAGCCCGACGGCTTCACGGCGTGGGACCCGCCCACCCCCGACGACCTCGCGACCGACGAGCTCACCCAGCGCCAGCTCTTCGCGCCGGCCGCGCCCTTGGGCGACGACCTGACGGCCGCCGTCGGGAGTGGTCTCACCGACGGCGGCCGTCTTCTCTCGGTGGCCGACCCGGCTTCCCCACCAGGAATGGCCACCTTCACCGAGCCCCTCGCACGAGGTGGCTCGCTGGTCCTCGTCCGCAACCCCGACCCGGCCCGCCTCGACGGCGTCTACGACGCCGAGCGGGCGACGGCGCGGGCCTGATCGCGGTCCCTGCTGCCCCGGTCCGCCGGTCACCCGGCCAGGTCGAAGGCCCCCAGACCCTCACCGAGCACGCGGGGGCTCGAGACGCCGGCCTTGCGGCCGCCGTACACGTAGGCCACGCCGCTCGCGCGGTCACGCACGATGTAGTCGCCCGGACCCTTGAGCGTCATCGCCTGCACCCCGAGCACCCAGTCGAAGGCGGACAGGTCGGAGGGCAGGCCGGCCGGGCGCGGGAGCCCGCCCTTGACCGGGACGCCGGCCCCGAACCCGCTGCCGGTGCCGGTCCAGACGGTCAGCCTGCCACCGGCCGGCGTACCGACCAGGTCGGGCTTGCCGTCGCCGGTGACGTCGCCGACCGCCGTGAGTCCCTCGACGGGGCCCCAGCCGCTGCCCAGCACCCGGCCGGCCGCCAGTGCGCCGGTGCCGTTGCCGGCGAAGAGCCAGAGCCGGCCGGAGCCGTCCCGCGTGACCACGTCGCCGAACCCGTCCTGGGTGACGTCGCCGGCGTTGAGGATGCGGTCCATCCCCGCGAACGAGACGCCTGTGTCGATCGGGGCGCCGAGCTCGAACGTGTCGCGGTTGGCGACGACGACGAGCTGCTTGCCCGCGGCGCCGATGAGGTCGGCACCGGGCCCGCCCACCAGGTTGACGCCGGTGATCCAGCGCATCGACTTCAGGTTCGTCGCCGGGCCCAGCGCCGCACCGTACGTGCCGTCGCCGCGACCGGGCAGGAGCATCATCTTGCCGCTGGAGGAGCGGGCGACGATGTCGGAGCGGCCGTCGCCGTTGAAGTCACCGGCCACCATGCGGTTGACGCCGCTCCACGACCCGGCGACCCGCACCGGCGGGGCGAACCTGCCGGTGCCGTAGCCGGTCTGCAGGAACAGCCGGTTCTTGGTGCGCAGCAGGAGGTCGGCCCGGCCGTCGCCGTTGACGTCGCCCGGCCCGATGATCTGCCGGTAGTTGCCGTAGCCCTTGCGGGTCACGTCACGGTCGAAGCCGCCCCTGCCGGTCGCCGTCAGCGTGGTGAGGCGACCCTTGAACCGCGCCACGAGGTCGTTGCGGCCGTCGCCGTCGATGTCGCCGACCGCCGTGATCAGCGAGTACCGGCGCAGCGACATCTTGCGGGTGGTCTTCCCGAACTTGCCGTTGCCCTTGCCGGCGCGGATCCGCGCGACGCCCGACCGGTCGAGCGTCACCAGGTCGGCCAGCTGGTCGCCGGTGAGGTCGGGTGACACCAGGACCTCGGCCGGCTTGTCCCAGCCGCGCTTGCCCACCACGATGCGCTCCTGGAACGACGTCAGGCCGCCCGTCGGGAGCACGAGGCCCCGACCGTCGGAGGCGCGGCGCACGACGAGGTCCGGGTAGGGCGACGCGTCGAGGTTGTTCTGGGGGTTCGGGGCGGACACCGCGACCGCTTGCACCGTCGGCGTGACCGGAGCGGCCTGGGTGGCGTACGTCCGGATGAGCGGCAGCTGCGCGTAGAGGTACCTGCCGGGGCAGGCCGTGGACCCCGCGTCGCGGTGGCCGTTGATCGCCGGGAAGGTGCCACGGCCGATCCTCTGGTTGGTCGAGGCCGGGTTCACCCCGTGCAGCGACAGCTTCCAGGCGAAGAGCTGGCCGTAGGCGCGCAGCATCACGTCCGGCGGCTGCACCACGTCGAAGTTGCCGATGGCCGACATCGCGAACGAGTAGTCGTTGTAGTTGAGCGTGTGCGCGCCGACGACCGGCTTGTCGATGCCGCCGTAGCGGCCCTCCCAGATCCGACCGAAGCGGTCGACGAGGAAGTTGTAGCCGATGTCGCTCCAGCCGCGGGACTTCACGTGGTAGGCGTAGATGCTGCGGATGAGGGCGGGGACCTGGGCCTCGGTGTAGTTGTTCGCGTTGACGGTGTGGTGGACGAAGCCGCCGCTGATCGTGCCGTAGCGGAGGGAGCCCTTGTTGCGGATGCTCTCGTCCGCGCCCCACTGGGCCCGCGAGAAGATCGTCGGCTGTGCCACCGTCCGCGCCCGAGCCGCCTGGAGCACGAGGTCGTCCGAGCCGTCGGCGCCGGCGTCGGCGTCGTACTCCGCGTCGTAGGACCCGTCGGTGTCCTCGCCGGAGGATCGGTCGGCCGGCGCCTCGGTCTCGCTCGCGCGGGCCTGGCCCGGGTCCACGATCGCCAGCGAGAGGTCGTCGGGCAGCGCGACGCCGTCGGTGGTCGCCTGGACCTGCACGTCGTCCACGTCGCCGACGAAGGTCGGCTCGGTGCCCGGTCGGGCGGAGGCCGCCTCGGCGCTGTCGGGGTCGGGACCGTGCTCGTCGTGGTACTCCAGGTCCTGCCAGGCGCTCCACTCCTCGCCGGTGCGGGTGCGCACGCGCAGCGAGATCTGGTCGTCCTCGAGCTGCGCGCCGCCGTCCCAGGTGACGCCGACGGCGGAGAGGTCGGTGACCGCCTGCGGCGTGCTCACCACGCGGGCCGCGGTGGCGCCGCCGGCGACCGTGCGACCGCGCAGGCCGGCGAACCCGCCGGACGAACCGGTGAGCGGCACCTCGGTGACGGTCGGCTCGACCGCCGACGTCGGCACCGTGGCCGACACCAGCTCGGCGGGGACGGACTGGCCCCCGGCCGTGCCGGAGGACCGGTCGACGGGGCGCTCGCCGACGATGTCGAGGGACACCACGCCGGAGGCCGGGGTGAGCACGACGAGGACGACGCCCAGGGCCAGCACCTGCTGGCAGAGGGTGACGAGACGGGCCTGAAGAGGTCGCATGGAAATCTCTACTCCTGTGTGGGGGAAGGTCACACAAGGCAGGAGTTTCACACCAGTCACATCAGTCACGGAAGGGTTTCTGAGTAACTACAGACGTGTAATTTCCAGCCGACACGCCGTTACATCTGTGTAATTTATGCGAAATTGCCCGGCGGCCGCCCCTGAATCCGCGCGAGTCCGCCCCCGCTGCCGCCCCTCGCCTCCCCCGGTCGCTGCCTTGTCGCTGCCTCCCCTCGCGTCACCCGTCGCCCGGGTAACGCCACCGAACGCGCACTCCCGCCCTCACCGGTGGGGGCGGGAGTGCACGTTCGGTGGCGTTACCCGCCGGCGAGGGCCTCCGGGCGCGGCCGGGCGCGGCGGGGGCGCAGGGGCGACCGGGGGGCCAGCAGGCGGGGCTCAGATGTCGCTGGCGAGCGCGTCGTCGCGCTCGTCCTCCTCGACCTCTTCGCCGTCGGGCTCGTCGTCGTCGCCGTCGTAGTGGAGGAACTTGATCGCCTCGTCGACGTCGCCGTCGAAGCCGAGGCGGCCCTTCTCCAGGACGATCGCCCGGTCGCACATGCGCTTCACCGAGCCCGCGGAGTGGCTGACGTAGAACATCGTGATGCCGGACTCGCGGATCTGCTTCATGCGCTTGAGGCACTTGCGCTTGAACGGCCGGTCCCCCACCGCGAGGACTTCGTCGGCGATGAAGATGTCGCAGTCGACGTGCACGGCCACGGAGAACCCGAGCCGGGCGAACATGCCCGAGGAGTAGTTGCCGACCGGGGTGTCGAGGAAGCGGCCGACGTCGGCGAAGGCGGCGATGTCGTCGAACTTCGCGTCGGTCTCCTCCTTCGACATGCCGAGCATCGCGGCGTTCATGTAGATGTTGTCGCGGCCCGTGAGCTCGTTGTGGAACCCGGCGCCGGTCGCGATGAGGCCGGAGATCCGGCCCCGGGTGAGGACCTCGCCCTGGTCGGGGCGCATGACGCCGCTCACGAGCTTGAGCAGGGTGGACTTGCCGGAGCCGTTGAGACCCATCAGCCCGATGGACTCCCCCTGCTGCACCTGGAAGGAGACCCCGTCGAGGGCCTTGAACGTCTCGCTGGTCGACTGCCCGCGCAGCTTGCCCTGCAGGACCTTCTTCAGCGTCGGGTGCGACTGGTAGCGGAACGTCTTCGAGACGTTGTCGACGACGATCGACGTCGTGGGCGAGAGCGTCATCACAGGCGCTCCGGGACGGTCTTCTCCAGCCGGGAGAAGACGAACTGCGACAGCGCGAGCAGCACCAGGCCGATGCCCAGCATCACGAAGCCGCGGGTGTAGAGGTCGGAGACGAACTCCGGCAGCTCGGCCCCGGTGGCCGGGTCGACGGCGCACCGGCCCTCGCACGTGGGGTACCAGAACCCGCGCTGGATGAGCATGACCGCCTCGGCGACGGGGTTGGCGACGTAGAGGTCGTGGTACTCCGCCGGGATCCGCTCGCCGTCGGCGATGAGGTGGTAGGGGTACATCATCGGCACCGTGAACGGCACGATGTTGATGAACGTCTGCACGATCCGCTGGAAGTCGCGGAAGATCACGTTCACGCAGGAGAACATCAGCCCCGCGGCCGTGCCGTAGACCATGATCAGCAGGAAGCCGAGGAACGCCGCCCCCATCCCGACGGCGTCCGGCACCCACATCGGGCCGTCGCCGAAGACGCCGGTGGCCAGGCACGCGGCGACGAGGATGATCAGCTGCGGCACGGCGTGCCACAGCGAGACGAGCATCGACGCCACCGGGAACATCTCCCGCGGCATCGCCATCTTGGCGATCACGCCCTTGTTGGCGAGCAGCGAGCGGGTGCCGGCGGTCACGGACTCGGTGAAGTAGTTGACCAGCACCATGCCCGCGAACAGGTGGATCGCGAAGTTCTCCAGCCCCATCCCCCGACCCAGCAGCAGGCCGAAGACGAAGTAGAAGGTGAGGAACCGGGTGAACGGATTGATGTACGACCACGCCAGGCCGAACGCCGTACCGGCGTAGCGCGCCCGGATCTCCCGGCGCACCATGAGCCGCAGCAGGTAGCGACGCCGGAACACCTCGAGCACGCCCGACGTCCGCGACGGCGGCGACAGCGGCACGTGGGCCAGGTCGTGTCGGACCTCGACCGGGCGGGTGTCGCCGGGCTGGCTCACCCGTCCTTCCCGTCGGGGGCCGTCGCCGGCGCACCGTCCGTCCACGGGGCGAACGTCTTCTCCCAGGCCTCGGGGGACGTGATCGCGCCGAGGGACTCGCGGTACTGCCGGGCGAGCTCGGGCCACTCGCGGTGGAAGCGACGGTGGATGTCGATCGTGCGCTTCATCAGGTCGCGGTAGCGCGCCGGGTCGCGGCGGTAGAACGCGACCGAGCTGCCGTCGTTCATCGACACGACCGCGGAGTCGTACTTGACGAGGTTGTACCAGCCGGCGTCCATCGCGCTCAGCTCGGTCTCCGGGAACTCCTGCGCCATCTCGCGCACCGGGCGGAGCTGGCGCAGAGGGGCCAGGCCGGCGGCGACGAGGGTGCTGAGCCGGCCGGGGATCTCGATGTCGGACTTGCCCTTCTTGGGCGGCTTCTTGCGGCGCACCGGGGGCAGCTCGTCGCGGTCGGTGTGGAGCTGGGCGTCGGAGAACTGCTTGCGGAACGCGTTGACCTCCGCGAGCTTGGTCGCCAGCTCGCCGTGCAGTGCGTGCGGGCCGCGCAGCACGTCCTCCATCGCCAGGTGGCGCAGCTCGGCGGTGGAGTACTGCAGCGAGGCCAGGTGCTTGACCTGGTGGTTGAAGCTCTCGCGCACCATCCGGCCGCCGCGCTCGTAGGGCGAGTGCAGCAGGGCGGCGATGATGCGGTTGCGGTGGTGGAAGTACGACTGCCAGTCCACCCCGTCGTTCTTGTCGGTCCACGGCACGTGCCACACGGCCGCGCCCGGGAAGGACACCGTCGGGTAGCCCGCCTCCTTGGCGCGCAGGCCGAACTCGGAGTCGTCCCACTTGATGAAGACCGGCAGCGAGAGACCGACCTCCTCGAGGACCACGCGCGGGATCAGGCACATGAACCAGCCGTTGAAGTCGACGTCGGCGCGCTTGTGCAGCCACCGCGAGGAGCGCAGGTTGCGCGCGCCGAGGTCCCACTGGCTGTAGCCGTCGAGGCGGGTCTGCCACCAGAAGCGCCACGGCTGGACGATCTCACCGAAGGAGTGCAGCTCGGAGCGGCTGTAGAGGTTGAACATGTGGCCACCGACGATCGTCGGCCGCTTGGCCAGGTCGCCGAAGGTGACCGCGCGGATGATGCCCTCGGGCTCGCAGACCACGTCGTCGTCCATCATCATGGCGTACGTCGCGGTGCCCTTGCGGACGCTCTCGAGCTGGCCGCGGGCGTAGCCCCCGGAGCCTCCGAGGTTGCCCTGCACGATGACCCGCAGCTTGTCGCCCAGGCCCTCCTGCGCGGCCGGGAAGTACTCGCTGCCGGTGACCTTGTCCTTGCCCTGGTCCATCACGAAGACGGTGTCGAGGTAGGGCTGGAGCTCCTCGGCCGCGCCGAGCTGGCCGAGGAGCTGGGCGCTCATGTCGGGCAGCATCGTGGTGATGCAGACGTCGACCGTGCCGTGCTCGGCGCGGTCGGCCGGGACCTGCGCGGTCCACTCGGCGCCCTCGACCGTGGCGCCGTCGTCGCCGGCGACGACGTCGTACCAGTACCAGCCGCCGTCGACGAACGGCTTGAGCGGCAGGACGAACGAGAACGAGCCGGAGTCGCCCTCGACCGTCGCGGCGTCCACCCGCTGCGAGTGGCCGCGGGCCATCGACTTGTAGACCGTGACGACCGAGCCGGCACCGGTGACGGAGACCGTGAGCTCGACCTCGGTCACGACGGTGTGGCGGCGCCAGTAGGACGCCGGGAAGGCGTTGAAGTAGGTGCCGAAGGACAGCAGCTGCGACGGCTCGAGCCGCAGCGCGGTGCGCGAGCGGATCTGGTCGGGGTGCACCTTGCGGCCGGTGGAGGTCGACTGGCGGATCGCCGCGTTGTTGAGGTCCTTGGCCGCCTTGTTGCCGCCCACCGCGTAGCGGTCGGTGTCGAGCTTGGCCTCCTCCGGGTCGACGTAGAGCGGGAAGACGTCGGTGTCGCGGTCCAGGGGCAGGATCTGCCGCTGGAGCAGCCGGGTCACGGTGCCGGCCGCGGCGGGCGCGGTCCCCGTGGCGGTGGTCTGGCTGGTGGTGGTCATGCGTCGATGCCTCCGCTCGTCAGCTCGGCACCCTCGGTGAAGTGCGGCTTGAGCTTGTTGTCGTACATCGACAGCGCCGAACCGATCGCCATGTGCATGTCGAGGTACTTGTAGGTGCCGAGGCGGCCGCCGAAGAGGACCATCGGCTCGGCCTTGGCGCGCTCGCGGTACTTCAGCAGCTTGGCGCGGTCCTCGGCGGTGTTCACCGGGTAGTAGGGCTCGTCGCCCTCCTCGGCGAAGCGGCTGTACTCGTGGACGATCACGCTCTTGCCCGGCAGGTGCGTCCGCTCGCGCTCGGGGTGGAAGTGCTTGAACTCGATGATGCGGGTGTACGGCACGTCCTGGTCGTTGTAGTTGACCACGCCGGTGCCCTGGAAGTCGCCGGTGTCGACGACGCTCTCCTCGAGGTCGACCGTGCGCCACGACAGGCGGCCCTCGGCGTTGCCGAAGTACTCGTCCACCGGGCCGGTGTAGACGATCGGGACCTTGCCCTTGTAGTCGTCGGCCACCGCGAAGAAGTCGGTCTCGAGGCGGACCTCGATGTTCGGGTGGTCGGCCATCTTCGTCAGCCAGGCGGTGTAGCCGTCGACCGGCAGGCCCTCGTAGGTGTCGCTGAACCAGCCGTTCTCGAAGGTGTAGCGCACCGGCAGCCGCGTGATGATGTCGGCGCTCAGCTCGGTCGGGTCGGTCTGCCACTGCTTGGCGGTGTAGCCCTTGATGAACGCCTCGTAGAGCGGGCGGCCGATGAGGCTGATCGCCTTCTCCTCGAGGTTCGAGGCGTCCTCGGTGGCGATCTCGCTGGACTGCTCCGCGATGAGGGCCCGGGCCTCGTCGGGGGTGTGCGACCTGCCGAAGAACTGGTTGATCAGGGCGAGGTTCATCGGCAGGGAGTAGACCTGCCCCTGGTACTTGCCGAAGACCCGGTGCCGGTAGTCGGTGAACGAGGTGAACCGGTTGGCGTACTCCCACACCCGCTCGTTGGAGGTGTGGAAGAGGTGCGCACCGTACTTGTGCACCTCGACGTTGGTCTCGGGGTCGCGCTCGGAGTACGCGTTGCCGCCGAGGTGGCTGCGGCGCTCGAGGATCAGCACGCGGAGGCCGAGCTCCTCGGCGCACCGCTCGGCGATCGTGAGGCCGAACAGGCCGGCGCCGACGACGACGAGGTCGGGCAGCTGGTCCGTGACGGTGGTGGGGCCCTGGGACAAGGGATGAACTCCTTGGGTGAGAAACGCGGACTGAAGTCTAACGAGGGGGTCGGGCCGAACCGGTGAGGCGGCGCATGCCCCGGGCCGACGCCATGGCCCGGATCACGTTGCGGGCCTCGGCCCGCCCGCCTCGCACCGGGCTGAGCAGGACGACGACGAGGGTGATCAGCCACGGCTTGAGGCGGACCAGCGCGTTCTCCCCGTGGCGCAGGTGCACCACGAAGAGGTTGCGGTACATGTAGAAGCCCTTCCACCCGGCGAGGTCGTGCTGCTGGTCGAAGTCGAGCTGGCGCACCAGGACGGCGTCGCGCACCGCCCAGATGCGGTGGCCGGCGTGACGGGCCCGCACGGCGTAGTCCGCGTCGTCGTAGAAGATGAAGAAGGCGGGGTCCGGGAAGCCGATCTCCGCCACCACGCCACGCCGGGCCATGAAGCCCTCGAAGGCCACGTTGTGCACCTCGACCAGCTCGGGCATCGACGCGCGGTCGGCGTACACGGTGTCGACGGCGGCGCGCTTGGGACGGATCGCGAGCGGGTTGCGCAGGTCGAAGTCGGTGGCGGCCTTCTCCACCAGCGCGCCGGAGGTGTCCTCGCGCACCGCGATGAGGCAGTCCTCGTCGACGGCCAGCAGCCGCTCGAGGCAGTCGGGCGCGGGCACCACGTCGTCGTCCATCAGCCACACGCGGTCCCAGCCACCGTCGTACGCCGCCCGCACGCCGGCGTGGAAGCCGCCGGCCCCGCCGAGGTTGGTCTCGCTGGTGGTGACGACCAGCGGCAGGTCCGTGCGCGCGTCGAGGACCTCGCGGGTGTGGTCGGTGCTGGCGTTGTCGACCACGATCACCGCGTCGGGGCGGTGCGTCTGGGCGGCCAGCCCGTCGAGCATGCCGACGAGCAGGTCGGCGCGGTTGTAGGTCACCACGACGACCGCCACCGTCTCCCCTCCGGGCCGGGCGGTCGGGGCCGTCACGACAGGAACCTCCGGTGGCCGTCGAAGTCGCCGGCGATGCCGGCGCGCATCGCGCCCAGGCTCAGTCGCAGCCGGGACAGGCTGGGCCGGGTGAAGGTGTAGAACCAAGCGGTCTTCACCACGAACGCGATCGCGTGCAGCGGTCCGCGGTAGTCGCGCAGGTTCACGAGGTTGTTGCGGGCCATGCAGTAGTGCTTGAGGTCGCTCGGCGAGTCGTTGTAGGTCGTGCGCCCGAACATCATGGGCGTGCCGAGGTTGCCGACGCTGGGGTGTCGCACCGTCGCGGTGACCACGGTGGCGACGCGTGCGCCGGCCTCCTCGGCGCGAAGCCGGTACTCGTGGTCGTCGCCCCAGATGAAGAACTCCTCGCGCGGGAGCCCGATGCGGTCCACGAGCTCCTTGGTCACCAGCACGCCGTTGAACGGGATGACGATCCCCTCGATGCGCTCGCCCCGCGCCGCCCGCCGCACGTCGTCGACGGCGTGCACCACCCGGGTGGTGCGCGGCAGCCGGATCGGGAAGACCAGGCGCCCGGGGTCGGCCTCGTCCACGACGAGCGGGCCCCAGAAGTCGAGGTCGTCCTCGAGCAGGAGCCGGTCGAGGCAGTCGAGGTCGGGCAGCCCGTCGTCGTCCATCAGCCAGACGAGGTCGGCCTCGCGGTCGATCGCCCAGGCGAGGCCGTCGTGGAAGCCGCCCGCGCCGCCGCGGTTGGTGGGCAGGGTGCGCGCCCGCAACGGGATCTCACCGGTGGTGGGCCGGGCCGCGAGCCACTTCCCCGTGCCGTCGGTCGACGCGTTGTCCACCACCAGCACCTCCGCCAGCCCGTCGACCTCGCCGAGGCGCTCGACGAGCCGCTCGAGCAGGGGCAGCCGGTTGAAGGTGACCACCACCGCGACGACGCGGGGCAGGGGTCCGGTGGTCACGCGTACACCCTAGGGGCCGGGCGAGGACCGTCAGCAAACCGCGCCGAGGTCCTCCGACTGGTTCGCGGCGTAGCCGGTGGAGAGCGAGCCGAGGGAGCCTCCGGTGACGGCCGGGGGCGCGCTCGGTGTCGCCGGCGCGGCCGGCGTCGACGCGGCGACGTCCTGCGGGGTCGTGGCGCCGTCCTGAGGCGCGCCGGGGTCGCCCGCGTCGGCCGCCTCGACGGTCTCCGCCGGCGGCTCGCCGGCGGGCGCGCGGCCCTCCGCCCTCGCGATCGCCGCCTCGACCTTGCGGTGGATGAGGGCGATGTCGGGTTCGGCGGTGTTGATCATCGGGGGCACCAGCGACAGCGTCGCGATCTTCTGGCTTCGCGCCTTGAGCGCGAGGTCGACGAAGCGGTCGACCTCCCCGCGCGGGAGGTCGGTGGAGACCATCGCCGAGCTCGCGCCGGCGATCTGCTCGAAGTTGCGCAGCGCCACCTGCGGGCTCACCTGCTGCAGCATCGCGCTCATCACGCACTTCTGCCGGGCCATCCGGGAGTAGTCGTCGGATCCCTCGCGGGCGCGGGCGAACCACAGCGTGTCGTGCCCGTCGAGGACGCGGGTGCCCGGCTCGATGTAGTGGAAGGTCTTCTCGTGGGGCAGCCCGACGGGGATCGGCTGGCGCACCGTCAGCTCGACGCCACCGACCGCGTCCACGAGGTCCTTGAAGCCCTCGAGGTTTACCATCGCCCAGTAGTTGATGTCGAGGCCGGTGATGCCCTCGACGCCCTGGACCGTGGCGTCCACGCCGGGGTTCTTCGATCCCGTGAACAGCTCGGCGTGGTCGAGGGCCCACGTGGAGAGCCCGTTGAGGTACATCCCTTCGACGTCGAACCCGTCGGGGAACTGCTCGTCCATCACCGAGCCCTCCGCGAAGGGGAAGTTCTGCATGTTGCGCGGCAGCGAGATCAGCACGGTCTTGCCGGTCTCGGCGTCGATGCTCGCGACCGTCATCGAGTCGGGCCGCAGGCCCCAGCGGCCGGCTCCGGAGTCCCCACCCATCAGCAGCACGTTGTAGCGCCCGTCGGCGGCGTCGACGGCGTCCCCCTCGCCGAACATCGAGATCATGAAGTCGCGCTGCACGCCGACGACGTGGGCGCCGAAGAGGAGCGCGCCGGCGACGCTGAAGCACAGGAACCCGTTGACGCCGACCACGGCGAGGCGGTGCTGGCGCTGCAGGGTCAGCGGCTGGCCCAGGCGCCAGGCGTCGACGAAGAGGTAGGCCCAGCCGAGGGCGAGCGCGACGAGGCCGAGGCGGAGCACCTGCAGGAGCGTGGTGCTCGTGCCGGCCCAGAACGCCAGGCCGTGCCAGAAGTACGACGTGACGACCGCCAGCACGCCCAGGACGAGCAGCGAGAGCCAGGTCCACGTCGCGAAGCGCCCGACCCGACGGTTGCCGGACACGAGCTGCGCCGACCCGGGGAGGACGAGCGTCATGACCATGAGGGTCACCGCGCGGCGGAACCGCACCCGCTGGGCGCGGTGGTGCGTCGTGCGCGGCTGGTGCGACCCGGAGGGCGGGACGGGCGGCATCGGGGGTACCTCTCTGCTGGGGGAAGTCAGCCCGCCCAGTATCACCAGTCACATCCGTCCCACAGCGCCGCGACGCGCCGGGACAGCCCCGTCAGCGGCTCAGGCCTCGCGACCCTCGTCGATCTCGGCCTTGCGGGCCAGCCGGTGGGCGCGGCGGATCTCGGCCTCGCGCTGCCGTCGTACGTCGCCGGGCGTCTCGGTCTCCAGGGGCGGCACGGCTCGCGGCTTCCCGTCGTCGTCGATGGCCACGAAGACGAAGTAGGCGCTCGCGACGTGCACCGGCTCGTCGGAGGCGTTGCCCCACGGCTGCGCCTCGACCCGCACGCCGATCTCCATCGAGGAGGTGCCGGCCCAATTGACTTGGGCGTAGGTCTTGATGATGTCGCCCACGTGCACCGGCGCGAGGAAGGTCATCTCGTCCATCGCGGCAGTGACGGCTGGCCCGCCGCTGTGCCGGTGCGCCACGGCCCCGGCGGTGGAGTCGGCCAGCTTCATGATCTCGCCGCCGTGCACGTTGCCGAGGAGGTTGGCCTCGCTGGAGTGCGCCATGATCCCGAGGCTCACCCGGCTGTACGACGTCGGTCGGGCTGCGCTCATGCTGCGCACGGTAGCGTCCCTCCCCATGGCTGATCGTCCGCAGGGCTCCGGGATGCCCGAGAAGGGAACACCCGAGTACGACTGGCTCTACGGGAGCCAGTCGCAGACGCCGCCGAGCGACGCCACGCAGCGCGTGCCGGCGCAGGCGGGCGACCGGGACGCCCGGCCCGACGAGACCCGGGTCATGCCGGTGGCCCGTCGCGAGGCGCGTGGCGGCGGCAGCGGGTCCGGCGGCCGGCCGCCGACGGGCCGCACGCCGGCGGCCGCCCCGCGGCCGAGGCGTCGGTGGCGCCCGCGCCTCCGGCTGGGCTTCGTCCCGCTGCTGCTCCTGCTGCTGCTCGTCTACCTCGTCGGCGTGCCGCTCTACCACTGGACGGCGATCGACAAGGTGGACGCGGCGCCGAGCGGCGACCGGCCGAGCGACCAGCCCGGCACCAACTACCTCATCGTCGGCTCCGACAAGGCCGACGACCTCAGCGACGAGCAGCGCGCGGCGCTGCGGACCGGGGAGCGGGGCGGCACCAACACCGACACGATCATCGTCCTGCACACCGGCTCCGCCGGCCGGACGATGATGTCGATCCCCCGCGACACCCTCACCGAGGTCCCCGGCCAGGGCACCGCGATGATCAACTCCGCGTTCTCGACCGGCGGGCCTCCCCTGCTCGTCGCCAGCGTGGAGCAGCTGACGGGGATCCACATCGACCACTACGTCGAGCTCGGCTTCGGCAGCGTGATCAACACGGTGGACGCCTTCGGCGGCGTGGAGATCTGCCCGAAGCAGGACATGAGGGACCCGATGGCGCGCCTCGACATCGAGAAGGGCTGCCAGGAGGTCGACGGCCTGACCGCGCTGGCGTACTCCCGCTCGCGCCACGTGACCGCGCTCAGCGACCTCGACCGCGTGGCCCGCCAGCGCGAGGTCATCAGCGCGCTCGGCGACGAGGCGCTGTCGCCGTGGACCTTCGTCAACCCGGTGCGCTACTGGCAGATCAACGCCGCCGCGTCGGGCGCCATCCGCGTCGACGAGGAGATGAACCCGCTCGACCTCGGCAGGTTCGCCCTCGCCATGACCGGCGACAGCCAGACCTGCACGATGCCCAACCTGCCCGCCCCGAGCGACCCCAACCGGCTCGTCGCCGACCCCGACCGGGCCCCGGCGCTGTTCGACGCGATCATCGAGGACTCGACGGTGCCGAAGCGCGCCTGCACCCCGACGGGGCGCGCCCGCTAGCCCCGGCGACCGACGAGCAGGTGCTGCAGCCGCACCTCGTGCCCGGGCGCGACGCCGTGCGCGCGGTCGAGCTCGAGCACGTCGTGCAGCGGCGTGATCGTGACGTCGACGAGTCCGCCGCGGACCATCGCGTCGCGCACCTCGTCGATGCTGCCGGCATCGGCCAGGGGGAGGTGCCCCTCGGGCCGCTCACCGTAGAGGTCCCCCAGGCCGTCGGTGAACCACGTGCTGTCCGCCATGGCCACCACGCCGCCGGGCCGCAGCAGTCGTCGCCAGCTCGCCACCGCCCGCTCCGGGTCGCGCAGCGTCCACATCACGTAGCGACCCACGACGGCGTCGAACGACGAGGCGGGCAGCTCGGGATCGACGGCGTCGCCGGGCAGGAAGCGCGGCGGGGCCGGGTCCCCCGCCGCGTGGCGGGTGGCGATCTCGAGCATGCCCGCGGACAGGTCGATCCCGGTCACGCGGTGCCCGAGCCCGGCGAGCAGCCTGGCCACGTGGCCGCTCCCCGTGCCCACGTCGAGCACGTCCGCCGGGGCCGGGGGCAGCACCGACGACCAGACCCGAGCCCACACGCGGTGATCGAGGTCGCGCCGCTCGGGTCGCTGCTGGTAGGCGTCGTACGCCGGCGCGCGCTCGGTCCAGTAGTCGTTGATCGAGTCCTGCAGGCGGGTGTCGGCGTGGCTCATGCGGTGCGGTGCTCCTCGGGACGGCAGTGCGGGCTGGGGTGGTCACGCAGGTCGCGTCGCTGGTGCGACCCGGCGGGGAGCGGGTCGAGGAGCAGGTGCAGTCGGCCGCCGGCGCGGACCCGCTCGATGCCGATGCCGTAGACCGGCTCCAGCACCTCCGGCGTCATCACGTCCGCCACCGGGCCGGTCGCCGCGATCCCGCCGTCGCCGAGCAGGACGACGTCGTCGCAGTAGCGGATCGCGAGGTTCAGGTCGTGCAGCACGACGACCACCGTCCGGTGCAGGTCGTGGGCGAGGTCGGCGACCAGGCCGAGGACCTCGTGCTGGTAGCGGATGTCGAGGTGGTTGGTCGGCTCGTCGGGCAGCAGGTGCGTCGCCTCCTGCGTGAGCGCACGCGCGATGAGCACCCGCTGCCGCTCCCCGCCCGAGAGGCTCGCGAAGGCCCTGCCCGCCAGGTGGGCGCCACCCACCCGCGCGAGTGCCTCGGCGGCTGCGTGGTGGTCGGCCCGGCCGACGCGCTGGAAGGACGAGAGGTGCGGCGTGCGGCCCAGGAGGACCGTCTCGGCGACCGTCAGGGCGCTGTCCGCACCGGACTCCTGGACGACCACGGCCACCCGCCGCGCCGCCTCGCGCGCCGGGAGCAGCGTGAGCGGCTCGCCGTCGACCGTCACCGAGCCCGTCGGGCTGGTGAGCGCGCCGTGCAGCAGGCGGAGCAGGGTGGTCTTGCCGCTCCCGTTCGGACCGATCAGCCCGAGCACCCGCCCGTGCGGTGCGGACAGCGAGACCGACTCGAGCACGCGGGCCGACCCGTAGGCCCACGAGACGTCCCGGACGGCGATCACGAGCCCGCTCCGAACCTGTCGACGATCCGCTCGAGGCCCTCGACGACGAGCGGGCTGGGCGGCTCGGTCAAGTTGAAGAGCTGCGTCATCACGTCCCTGTTGCGCACCGCCGTCAGCCGCTCCGCGCCGGGCAGGCCGGTGAGCGCCTGCGCGACCGGTGCGGGGTCCCCCTCGCTGTGCAGGAGGACCAGCACGTCGGGGTCACGGCCCAGGAGCTCCTCCAGCGTCACCTCGAAGACCCGCTCGTCGACGTCGCCGAAGGCGTTGCGCAGACCCGCCGCCTCGAGCTGCGGGTGCGCCATGCTGCGGGTGCCGTAGGCGTAGGTGGTGCCTCCTCCGACGGTCGGGTAGAGCACGGCCGCGGTGCGACCGGAGCCGCCGCCGACCCGCTCCGCGATGTCCGCGAGGTCGGCGTCGAGCCGGGCGATCGCGTCGCGTGCCCGGGCCTCGCGGCCGAAGACCCGGCCGTAGGCCTCGAGCTGGTCGCGCACGTCGCCGAACCCCGGCTCCGCCCCGCCGGCCTCGCAGAGGGCCGGTTCCTCGACGAGCGGGATGCCGACGGCGCTGAGGCTCTCCCGCGAGAGGTTGTCGACCTGCCCGAGGACGAGGTCGGGCTCCTGGCTGATCACGACCTCCCGGGAGATCTGCAGGTGGCCGCTGCTGTCGAGCTCGTCGGTCAGCAGCGGGATCGCGTCGAGCCCGGCGATGACCTCCTCGTCGTAGTACTCCTCGGGGTACTGCCCGGTGCGGGCCACCACCCGGTCCAGCACGCCCAGCTCGTGCAGGAAGGGCACGGCGGCGCTCTTCAGCAGCACCAGGCGCTCGGGCGCCCGCTCGAAGGTGACGTCCGCGCCGCAGTTCGCGACCGTGACGGGGTACGACCCGCTGGCGGCCCGCGCGGGATCCTCGCTCGCGGCGCCGGTGCCGCAGGCGGCCAGGGCAGCCGCCAGGCACACCGCGGCGACGAGTCGGGACGGGGTCGGCACGGGCACGGGTCTCCTCAGGCTCAGGTGGACTCGGGTGGGCTCAGGTGGGTGCGGATGGGTGCGGGCGTGGGGTCGGGAGTCACGCGTGGGCGGCGTGCAGGCGGCTGATGAGCACGAGCAGGAAGGGCGCGCCGAGGAGCGAGGTGACGATCCCGATGGGCACCTCCTGCGGCGCGAAGAGCGTGCGGGCCACGACGTCCGCCCAGACGAGGAGGATGGCGCCCATCAGTGCGGCCACGACCACCACCCGCACGTGCGTCCCGCCGACGGCCCGGCGGGCGAGGTGGGGCGCGACGAGCCCGACGAACCCGATGCTGCCGGCGGCGGCGACGACCGCCCCGACGCACAGCGCAACGACGAGGAGCAGCTGCAGTCGGAGCCGCTCGGGACGCACCCCGAGGGTGTGGGCGGTCTCGTCCCCCACCGCGAGCGCGTCGAGCCTGCGCCCCCACACGGTGAGCAGCGCCGTGGCGCCGACGACCACGGCGCCGACGACGGCCAGCGGCAGTCCCCACGTCGCCAGGCCGAGCGAGCCGAGCAGCCAGAACATCACCGACCGCGCGCCCTCGGCGGACCCCGACGCGAAGATGAGGAAGCTGGTCAGGGCGTAGAGCGCGTAGCCGACCGCCACGCCGGCGAGCAGCAGCCGCACGGACGTCACGCGTCCGGCGCTCCGCGCCACGACCAGCACGAGCAGGGAGGCGGCCAGTGCGCCGAGGAAGGCGGTCACCTGCAGCGCGTGCTCGACGACGCCCGCGCCGAGGCCGAAGAGGATCGCGGCCGCCGCGCCGCTGGAGGCGCCGGAGTTGACGCCGAGGAGGTAGGGGTCGGCCAGCACGTTGCGCACCATGGCCTGCAGTGCGACGCCGCAGACGGCCAGGCCCGCGCCGACGAGCACCCCGAGCAGGACCCGCGGGAGACGCACCTGCCACACGATCGCGTCGACCGGAGCGCTCCACGAGGGCTCCGCCGGCCAGCCGGTCAGGTGGTGGGCGACGACCCGGAGGACCGTCCCGGCAGGCACGGGGACGGCGCCGGTGGCGACAGCCACGACGACCGTTGCGAGCAGTCCTGCCGCCAGCGCGACCAGCCAGGCGGTCGTGCGACGGCGCGCCGCGCGGAGGCCGAGCACGTCGTCGGCACCCGCACGCTCGTCGGACGCCGGAGCGCGTACGGCGGTGTCGACGGGCACGGTCCTCCTTGTTGCAAGTTGTTTGCAACAGCGAACCTAGTGCATCGCGGTGTTCCTGCCCGACCCGGTCCCGGGTTGCGGGCGCAGCTCCCCGGGCTCGTGGATCGACGACGGGGGCCTTGTCCCCACCGCCGGCCGGGCGTACGCTAGCGATATATCGCGATACGTCACCGATAGGCCAGGCCGCTGGCCGGCATCGGCCGCCGGTACGTCCGCCGACACCCACCTGCACTCCGACCGACACCCGACCGACACCCGACCGACACCCCGACCGACACCCCGACCGACACCCCGACCGACACCCGATGGAGCACCGACATGGGACACCACTGGCCCGGCGCCGACTGGCCCGAGAGCAACGACCGCGGCGACGACCACCGGCGCCCGAGCGCCAACGACTGGAGCAGCTGGGGACAGGCCTTCAGTGGCGGTCGTGGGCGCCGACCGAGCGGCCCACCGCCGTGGCTCGGCGAGATCTTCGGCTTCACGAGCGCCCCGCAGCGCCCGCAGCAGCGCGGCCCGCGGGTCCGCCGCGGCGACGTCCGCACGGCGATCGTCGACGTGCTGCACCGCGCCCGCAAGGCCGACGAGCCGATCAACGGCTACCAGGTCATCCAGGAGATCGCCGAGCTCAGCAACGGCGAGTGGCGCCCCTCCCCCGGCTCGGTCTACCCGACCATCCAGCAGCTGCAGGACGAGGGGCTGGTGGAGTCCGACGACGCGCGGGGGCGCCGCACGATCCGGCTCACCGACGCCGGCGCCGCCTGGGCCGAGGACAACGCCGCCGACCTCGCAGCGGTCTGGGCCCCGTTCGCCCGCACCGAGCAGGCGGTCGCGGACCAGCCGTCCGGGCACGCCGACATCAAGAGCGAGATCGGCCAGGTCGTCAGCGCGGTGTGGCAGCTGGTCACCCAGGGCTCGGAGCAGCAGCGCCGGGCCGCCCTCGACGTGCTCGTCGACACCCGCCGTCGTCTCTACGGCATCCTCGCGGACGGACGGGACGGCGAGCGATGACCGCCCCCGACCCGCGCCTGCGCATCGCCGACAGCGACCGCGAGCGGGCGATGGCGGACCTCGCGATGCACTACGCCGACGGCCGCCTCGACCACGAGGAGTACGACGAGCGGCTCGACGCCATCTGGACGGCGCGGACCCGGGCCGACCTGGCCGTGCTCTTCAGCGACCTCCCCCGGCTCGAGGCACCGCAGCCGGCGAGGACGGTGGCGCGGTCGCAGCACCCGGCGGGGAGCCGCTCCCGGGTCCCGCTCCTCCCGGTCCTGGCGCTGCTGTTGGCGCTGAGCATCCTGCTGGGCGCCCCGCTGTGGCTGCTGGTGTTCCCCCTCATGTTCTTCACCGGTCGCCGCCGGGGCATGGGCTGTGCTCCGCCCCACGGACACGCCGACTACCGGCGGCCACGCCGCTCGCACGGCTGGTAGACCCGGGCCCGGCTGGAGCGCGACGGGGCCGTGCGGCCCCGTCTGCGAGCATGTCCCTCGTGAGGTCGACGCGAGTGGTGAAGGCGCGTGCGCCGCACGCCCTCGCGCGGGCCGCGGCCGCCACCGCCGTGACCGTGACGAGCGCCGCCTCCGCCCACACCTGGGCCGGCGGCGACGTGCCGACCGGCCCGGGGCTCTCGCTGGTCGCGGCGGTCGTGCTCGCGAGCAGCCTCCTGGTGTTCTGCCGGGACGTGCCGGGGTGGGCGCTGCTGCCGGTCGTGGCGATCGCCCAGCTCGGCGTGCACGAGTCGTTCGGCCTGGTCGCCCACCACCACCCGCCGGCGCCGGCGGCTCCTCCCGGCGACGCCGGCTGGACCTGGCAGATGGGCCTGGCCCACCTCGTCGTCACGCTGGTCACCGCCGTCCTGTGGTGGGCGGGCCGGCGCGCCGCGTCGTACGCCGTCTCCCTGGGCGAGCACCCGACCCTGCTCGTGGCGAGCTGGCTGCCGCGACCGCCGGCCGGCGCGCCCGCACGCCCGTCCCTCGTCCACCTCCTCGTCTCCCCGCGGCGCGGGCCACCCCTAGCGGTCCCGTCCGCCTGAGCCCGCCACGGGCTCGGGTGGCTCCAGCGACCTCAGACCCGCACCACGCCCCAGGAGAGACATGTCCATCCGCACGATCGCGCGCCTCGGCGCGCTCCCGGCCGCCACCGCGGCCATCGCCCTCTCGCTCGCCGCGCCCGCCGGCGCGCACGTCAGCGCAACCGTCTCCGACGCCTCGGCCGGCGCTTACACGATCGCCACCTTCAGCGTCCCGCACGGCTGCGAGGGCTCGCCCACCACGAAGGTCGAGATCCAGGTCCCCGAGTCGGTGCTGTCGGTGACCCCGACCCGCAACCCGTTCTACGACGTCGAGACCACCACCGCGCAGCTCGACGAGCCGGTGGCCGACGGCCACGGCAACGAGGTCACGGAACGCACCGCGTCGGTCGTCTACACCGCCACGACCCCGCTCCCCGACGGCCAGCGCGACACCTTCGAGCTGTCCTTCCAGGTCCCCGACGCCGCGGGCGAGACGCTCGCCTGGCCGACGATCCAGACCTGCCGGGAGGGCGAGACCGGCTGGACGCAGGTCCCGGCCGACGGGCAGGACGAGGACGAGCTCGAGGCCCCGGCCCCGTCGTTCGAGGTGCTGCCGGCGGCCGAGGGGACCGGCCACGACGACGCCACGGCCGGGACCGCGGACGACACCACGGCCGAGGCCGACGACGCAGCCGAAGCCGCAGGTGCGGCCGGGAGCGCGGACGCGGCCGCCGACGACGAGGACGGCACCTCGGCCCTCGGGTGGGCCGGCCTGGTCGCGGGCCTGGCGGGGCTCGCCGCGGGCGGACTCGCCCTGGCCCGCACGCGCAGGTCGTGACCGCGGCGGCGCGCCCGGCGCGGCGGCACCGGAACCCCTCCACCGGACGGGCCTCGGTCGCCGCCGCGCTGGTCGCGCTCGCGCTCGTGTTCCTCGGGGCGACGCCCGCCTCCGCGCACGCGGAGCTCATCGAGACCGACCCCGCCGAGGGCGCCGTCGTGCAGACGGCGCCCGAGACGGTCACGCTGACCTTCAACGAGCCGGTGCGGCTCACCGCCCAGGAGATCGCGGTCTACGACGCCGCGGGCGGCGCCGTGCCGTCGACCGCCACGGCCGGCGGCACGGAGGTCAGGGTCGGGCTCACGGGGGCGGCGGACCTGGCGGACGGCACGTACGTCGTGTCGTGGAACGTCCTCTCCGGCGACGGCCACCCGATCTCGGGGGCGCTGACCTTCTCCGTCGGCGCCCCGAGCGCGTCGGTCACCCCGCCGCCCGAGGCACAGGCCTCCCCCGGCAGCGTCACGGTGCTGCGTGACGCGCTCACCGTGACGTCCCTCGTCGGCCTGCTCCTCGCCGCTGGGCTCGCGCTCTTCACCGCGCTGGTCCTGCCACGCTCGTGGGCCGGTCCCGACGTCCGGACCCGGCTCCGCCTCTGGACGAGGTACGCCGCCCTGGCCGGGGTGACGGGCGCGGTCCTCCTGGTGCCGGTGGCGTCGGTCTACGCCCAGGGCCTCGACCTCCACAGCTCGCCGAGCGCCGTGGACCTGGGTCTCGTCGCGAACGACGTCCTGGCCGCGGCCCTCCTCGCGGCGGGGCTCGGCCTCGTCGCCTGGGCCGCCTCGGCCGCGCCGCCGGACCGCACCCGGGGGCGGCTCCTCGTCGCCGGGGCCGTCGTGGCTCTCGCAGGGCCGGCGCTGGTCGGCCACAGCCGGGCCTTCACCCCGTCGCCGCTGCTGGTCGCGGCCGACGTCCTGCACGTCGCCGCGGGGGCCGTCTGGCTCGGTGGCCTCGTCGGCCTGGTGCTGACGCTGCGTGCCCTGTCGGGCCGCGAGGTGCTCGCCGCGCAGACCCTGGCGCGCTTCTCCACGCTGGCCGGGGGCGTGCTCCTCGCGGTCGCCGCGACGGGCACGTTCCTCGGCTGGCGGATCCTGGGCTCGCTGACCGGACTCGTGGAGACGCGCTACGGCTGGCTGCTGCTCGCCAAGGTCGGGATCGCGCTGCTGGTCGCCGGCCTCGGCGGGTGGAACCGCTGGCGCACCCTCCCCGCGGTCCGCCGGGCGACGGGCTTCGGCGACCGCGAGGCCGCCGCCGCCGCGGTCACCCGGACGGTGCGCGTCGAGGCCGTGCTCCTCGTCGCCCTCCTCGGCGTGACGGGCGTCCTGGTCAACCAGTCCCCCCGTCCCGCTCCCGTGCAGGCGGAGTCCGGTGCCACCGGCGTGGGCACGGCCTCCCTGGGCGACCTGCGGGTGCTCGCGGTCATGGACCCGAGGCGCACCGGCAGCAACGCGCTGCTCGTGCAGGTGCAGGACGCGGCCGGGGAGCCGTACGACCCGCCCGCCACTCCGGTCGTCGAGCTGCGCACCGAGGGGCTCGACATCGGCGCTGTCGCGGTCACGCCCATCGCCGCGGGCACCTACCGGGGCGAGGTCGTGGTCCCGCGCGCCGGCGTGTGGGAGGTGCAGGTCGGGGTCGAGCTGAGCCGGTTCGAGAACCCCGTGACGACCGTCAGGCTGACCGTGCGACCGTGAGCTCCACCGGCACGGTGTGCAGGAAGCCGTCGACCCGCACCTGCGCGAAGAGGCGGTAGTCGCCGGGGTCGGGGATCTCGGCGTGGAAGGTCAGCTCGGAGCCGTCCTCGGTCACGTCCGGCGCGCCGAGCGGGTGCAGGTGCACCATCGCCCCTGTCTCGCGGTGGAAGCCGGTGACGTGCGCGTAGGCGCCCAGGTACGTGCCGAGCTCGACCGGCCGTCCGGCGGCGTCGCGCACGACGAGACCCAGCTCGCCGTCGAGCCCGGCGGTCGGCGCCTCGGAGACGGTCACCGACACGGCCCGGTCCTCGGCCGCGGTGTCGCCGGGATCGCCCGGGGGCATGGCGATCGGCCGGCCCAGGACGACGTGGTCGCCGTTGCCGCCCTCGTCCACCGCGACGAACTCGGCCACCACGCGGTAGGCGCCGGCGTCGGGGACGTCGAAGGGCGCGGACCACGTGCCGTCCGCGTCGCGGGTGGGGTGCAGGTGACGGAACACGGTGAGCTCGTCGTTGACGAGGTAGAGGTGCAGCTCCTTGGTGAGCTCCTCGACGTAGTCGGTGACCGGCTCGCCCTCGGAGTCGTGGATGCGGAAGCGCACCTCGCCGGTGCCCCCGGGCTGTTGCCGGACCTGCAGGCCCGCGAGTGAGTAGCCGACCTCGCTGACGCGGGTCCCGTCGCCGACAGGGAGGGACGTGTGGCCCTGCCCCGGCGCGTGCGTGTGGCCGGCCTCGACCCGGCCGTCGTCGCCTCCGCTGCAACCGGCCAGCACGACGGCGCCCAGGGTCAGCGGGACGGCGTACCGGAGGAGGCGTGTCACGCGCCCAGTATGCCGACGCGGCGGTGGTGAGGATCGGCCGGTCGACCCGTCACCCGGCGGGCCCTCTCAGAGCTCGGACTGCACGCCCGCCAGCAGCTGGCGGGCCATCACGATGCGCTGGACCTGGTTGGTGCCCTCGTAGATCTGGGTGATCTTGGCGTCGCGCATCATCCGCTCCACGGGGTAGTCGCGGGTGTAGCCGTAGCCGCCGAGCACCTGCACGGCGTTGACGGTGACCTCCATCGCGACGTCGGAGGCGAAGCACTTGGCCGCGGCCCCGAAGAACGTGAGGTCGTCGTCGCCGCGCTCGGAGCGGCCGGCGGCGGCGTAGGTCATCTGCCGCGCGGCCTCCACCTTCATGCCCATGTCGGCGAGCATGAACTGCAGGCCCTGGAAGTCGGCGATCGGCCTGCCGAACTGCTGGCGCTCCCTGGCGTAGCCCAGCGCGTGGTCGAGCGCTCCCTGCGCGACACCGACGGCCTGGGCGGCGATCGTGACCCGGGTGTGGTCGAGGGTCCTCATGGCCGTGGCGAAGCCCGTCCCCTCCTCCCCGATCATCCGGTCCGCGGGGACGCGGACCCTGTCGAGGTAGACCTCGCGGGTCGGGGACCCCTTGATGCCGAGCTTCTTCTCCGGCGCGCCGAAGGACACGCCCGGGTCCGACTTCTCCACGACGAAGGCGGAGATGCCGCCGCGGGTCTTCTTCTCGGCGTCGGTGACCGCCATGACGGTGTAGAACTCCGACTCGCCGGCGTTGGTGATCCAGCGCTTCACGCCGTCGATGACCCACTCGTCGCCGTCGCGCACGGCCCGGGTCCTCATCCCGCCGGCGTCGGAGCCGGCCTCGGGCTCGGAGAGGCAGTAGGAGAACCCGCCCTCGCCGCGAGCGAGCGCTCCCAGGTAGCGCTTCTTGAGCTCCTCGGAGCCCGCGATCTGCACCGGCAGCGAGCCGAGCTTGTTGACGGCGGGGATCAGCGAGGACGAGACGCACGCGCGCGCGACCTCCTCGATCACCAGCACCGTGGCGAGCGCGTCGGCACCGGCGCCGCCGTACTCCTCCGGCACGTGGGGTGCGTGGAAGTCGGAGGCCAGCAGCGCCTCGGCCGCCTCGTGCGGGTAGCGCGCCTCCTCGTCGACCGCCGCGGCGTACGGCGCGATCTTGGCGTCGGCGACCGCGCGGACGGCCTCCCGGATGGCCTGGTGCTCCTCGGAGAGGGCGTACAACGGGAACTCGCTCATGGCCGAATTGTAGGACGTCCATGCTTTCTGGAGCAGCCGTCTACGGTGTGGTCATGACCACGTCGAGCGCCGCGCGCCATCGCTGGCAGGATCCCGAGACCGTCGACCGGATGCTCGACGAGGCCGCCACCTGGGCGGTGGTCGGCCTGTCGGGCGACCCGTCGCGCACGGCGTACTCCATCGCCGCCCTGCTCCAGCAGCGCGGCAAGCGGATCGTCCCGGTGCACCCGCAGTTCGCCGACCCCGGTGCCGAGCCGGTGCTCGGGGAGCAGGGCTACGCCACCCTCGCCGACGTGCCGTTCCCCGTCGACGTCGTCGACGTCTTCCGGCGCTCCTCGGCTGCCGGCGAGTTCGCCGACGAGGCGGTCCGCATCGGCGCCGGCGGCGTGTGGTTCCAGCTCGGCGTGGTCGACGAGGCGGCGTTCGAGCGCACGGTGGCCGCCGGCGTCCCGATGGTGATGGACACCTGCCCCGCGATCGAGTGGCGCAGACGGGGCCGGTGACCGGGGGCGCCTCAGACGACGCCCATCGCGAGCATGGCGTCCGCGACCCGGAGGAAGCCGGACACGTTCGCGCCGAGCACGTAGTCACCGGGCCGTCCGTAGTCGTCGGCGGCCTCGGCGCACCGCGCGTGGATGCCGGCCATGATCTCGGCCAGCCGGGACTCGGCGTGCTCGTGGGTCCAGGAGTCGCGCGAGGCGTTCTGCTGCATCTCCAGCGCGCTGGTCGCGACGCCGCCGGCGTTGGCCGCCTTGCCCGGGGCGAAGAGCACCCCCGCGTCCACGAAGACCGCCACGCCGGCGGGCGTCGTCGGCATGTTGGCGCCCTCGGCCACCACCGTGCATCCCTGCTCCACGAGGGTCCGGGCCGCGGACTCGTCGAGCTCGTTCTCGGTGGCGCACGGCAGCGCCACGTCGCACGGCACGTCCCAGATCGAGCCGCCCGCGACGTACGACGCCGCGGGACGGCGCTCGGCGTACTCGCTGATCCGCGCGCGCTCGACCTCCTTGAGCTGCTTGAGGAGCTCGAGGTCGACACCCGTCTCGTCCACGACGTAGCCGGCCGAGTCCGAGACCGCCACGACGGTCCCGCCGAGGGCGTGCACCTTCTCCACCGCGTAGATCGCCACGTTGCCCGATCCCGAGACCACGACCCGCTTGCCGTCGAGCGACTCGCCACGCTCGCGCAGCATCTCCTGCACGAAGAACGCGGTGCCGTAGCCCGTGGCCTCCTTGCGCACCGCCGATCCGCCCCAGCCGGTCCCCTTGCCCGTGAGCACCCCGGACTCGTAGCGGTTCGTGATCCGCTTGTACTGCCCGAACAGGTAGCCGATCTCCCGGCCCCCAACGCCGATGTCACCGGCCGGGACGTCGGTGTACTCGCCGATGTGGCGGTAGAGCTCGGTCATGAAGGACTGGCAGAAGCGCATCACCTCGGCGTCGGAGCGGCCCTTGGGGTCGAAGTCCGAGCCGCCCTTGCCCCCGCCGATCGGCATGCCGGTGAGCGCGTTCTTGAAGACCTGCTCGAAGCCGAGGAACTTCACGATGCCGAGGTAGACGCTGGGGTGGAAGCGCAGGCCGCCCTTGTAGGGACCGAGCGCGGAGTTGAACTCCACGCGGAAGCCCCGGTTGATCTCCACCCGGCCGGAGTCGTCGACCCACGGGACGCGGAAGATGATCTGCCGCTCGGGCTCGCAGATGCGCTCGATCACCCGCGCGTCGGCGTACTCCGGGTGTCGCGCGACGACCGGGCCGAGGCTGTCGAGCACCTCGCGCACGGCCTGGTGGAACTCGTCCTCGCCCGGGTTGCGGCGCACGACGAGGTCGTAGATCGAGTGCAGTCGGGAGTCGTCAACGGTCACCAGCGAACCCTAGGCAGACCGTCGCGGGCCTCGACACCCCCGTCCGGACCTCGGGCTCGGCCGAGCACGGTTGAATGGACGGATGCGTGACCTCCACGTCCCGCCGGGCCCGGGACTGCCGGAGGGCCTCGTCGTGCCGGCGGCCGAGCTGGTCGAGCGGTTCTCCCGCTCGCCCGGCCCCGGCGGCCAGTCGGTCAACACCACCGACAGCCGCGTCGAGCTGGAGTACGACGTCCGGTCGGCGAGCAGCCTCACGCCGGCGCAGCGGGCGCGCGCCCTGCGCCGGTGGCCCGGCGGGGTGGTCGCGGTCGCCGCCTCGGAGCACCGCTCCCAGCACCGCAACCGCGTCGCGGCGCGGGAGCGGCTCGCCGGCCTGCTGCGCGACGCCCTCGCGCCGCCACCGCCGCCGCGGCGCCCCACCAGGCCGAGCCGGGGCGCGAAGGAGCGGCGGCTGCGGGAGAAGAAGCTGCGCAGCCGCACCAAGTCGCTGCGCGGCCGCGTCGCCGAGTGAGGGACGAGGCGGTCCACGACCGCCTCGCCCGCCGACCTCAGGCGGAGACGCCCGCCACGGCGCCCTCGACCGGCGCGACGCCGCCGAGCTGCGCCAGGGCCTCGTCCATCACCCGCTGCACGGCGAGCGTGTCGTCGAGGGGCACCACCGGGCTCTCCAGGAGCCCGTCGCACAGGCACTCCTGGACGTGGCGGATCTCGTGGGCGTAGCCGCGTCCGGTGCGAGGGACGACCAGCTCCTCGGCGGCCTGACCGGCGCGGCGCACGACGAGCCGGTCGGGGTGGTGGAACGGCGGGCCGATCTCGATCGAGCCGTTCGTCCCGACCAGGACCGCGTGGCACGCGGTCTGCGCGGTGAGCGACGTGGCGAGCGTGGCACCGCGGCCGTCGTCGTAGGCCAGCGAGATCGAGGCGGTCGCGTCGGCGCCGTTGGGGAACAGCGTGCCGGTGGCCCGCACCCGGTCCGGGGCGCCGAGGAAGTGCTGGGCCAGCGAGATCACGTAGACGCCCAGGTCGAGCACCGCTCCGCCGCCGAGGGCGGGGTCGAAGAGCCGGTGGCCGGGCTCGTAGGGGCGGTGGGCGCCGAGGTCGGCGTGCACGGCGACGACCTCGCCGATCTCACCGGCGGCGACGAGCGCGCGGGCGCGGAGGACGGCCGGGAGCAGGCGGGTCCACATCGCCTCCATGCAGAAGACCGCCGACGCGCGGGCGGCCGCCACGACCTGCTCCGCGCCGGCCAGCGTCACGGTGAACGACTTCTCCACGAGCACCGGGATGCCGTTGCCGATCGCTGCCAGGGCGATGTCGCGGTGCTGCGCGTGCGGGGTGGCCACGTAGAGCACGTCGAGGTCGGCGGCGACGAGCTCACCGTTGGTCATGCCGGTGGCGCCCCAGCGGTCGGCGAGCTGCCCCGCCCGCGCCCGGCTGCGGCTGCCGATGGCGACCACCTCCGCGGAGGGGACGTGCTCGAAGTCGGCGAGGAAGGCCTCCGCCATGCCGCCGGTGCCCGCGATGCCCCATCGAGTCGTCACGCTCCGACCCTAGGCCCGCCGGGCCCCTCGCCGCCGGACCGCTCGCCGTCGGGGCGCTCGCCGTCCGGGCGCCGCGCGGCCGCCCGACCGGCGGCGAGCCGGGAGACCGCCCCGACAGCGCCCTCCAGCGGTCCGCGGCGGCCCAGGCCGCTCACCACCAGGCCGAGACCGAGGATGAGCAGCACGTGGAAGAGGTAGCTGTCGCGCAGGTCGTCGGGGAGCACGTCGGGCGCGCGGGCCGCGACGTGGACGGCGTAGAGGGTGAGGGTCATCGTCCCGGCACCGAAGAACAGGGCCGTGCTGCGCCGGGCGAGCGGTCCGAGCGACTCCACGACCACCGAGACGGTGCCGATGACGAGGAACGCCGCGCCGATGGTCTGCGCCAGGTCGAACGGGGTGGCGGAGTGCGGGGCCACGACCAGCAGCCACTCCCACGCCCCGCCTGCCGGCGTCGTGCCGTACAGGCCCTCGCCGATGCGGTCCAGGAGGGCCCCGGCGCCGTCGTCGCGCGCCGGCGGGTCCGTCATCAGCGCCTCCCGCACCGCCGGTCGCGCGGTGGACCACCGCGACGCCGCGGTGGCCAGCACGGCGAGGGCCGCGCCCCCGACGGCGAGCACGGCGGCCAGCCGGCGCGAGGAGAGGTCCAGGCGGCCGATCGCCATGCCGGCCAGGACGTAGGCGAGCCACGGCACCGCCGGGTAGTAGCCGGTGAAGGTGAGCTCGGCGAGCAACCCGGCGGGGTCGTCGACGACCTGCTCCGGTGAGGGGCTGTCGAACCCGCGCCCCGGCAGGTGCGGCCGCACGAGGTGCGACACCACCGGCGCCACGACCGCCCAGCCGGCGGCGAGGGCGGCGAGGAGTGGGGCGCTGAGGCCGAGGAACGGCAGCGCCAGCACGAAGAGCACGCCGTAGTAGGTGAGGATCACGGCGATCCCCGAGTCGAGGCCGGCGAGCAGCAGCCCGACCCCGGCGACCAGCACGGCCCGCACCGCCAGCGCCACGGTGGCCTCGGCGCGCGCGTTCCCGCTGAGCGGCCGTCCCCGGCCCGTCACCAGGGCGATGCTGACGCCGGCGAGGACGGCGAAGAGGGCCGACGCGCGCCCGCCCGCCAGCCACTGCGCGACGGACAGGGAGCCGTCGGCGTCCCGGGGCTCCAGGACGTGCGTGGCCGCCATGCCCAGCAGGGCCAGGCACCGCGCCACGTCGATCCCGACGAGGCGGTCCGGCGCCGGCCCCTGGTTCAGAAGCCGAGCTTCCTGGGCCGCGCGGCCTCCCGGACGGCCTCGCCCTTGGCGTGCGCGGTCTCGGCCAGCGCCGCCTGGTGGTCGAGCAGCCGCTGCCGGAGCCCCGGATCGCTGGTGGCGAGGATCCGCGCGGCGAGCAGGCCGGCGTTCCGGGCGTTGCCGATGGCGACGGTCGCGACCGGGATGCCCGCGGGCATCTGCACGATGGAGAGCAGCGAGTCCATCCCGTCGAGGTACTTCAAAGGCACCGGCACCCCGATGACCGGCAGGGGCGTGACCGCGGCAAGCATGCCGGGCAGGTGCGCCGCGCCCCCGGCACCGGCGATCACGACCGACAGGCCCCGCGTGTGCGCCTGCTGACCCCACTCGATCATCTCGGTGGGCATCCGGTGCGCGGAGACCACGTCGGCCTCCCAGGCGACGCCGAGCTCGGTGAGGGCCTCGCCGGCGGCCTGCATGACCGGCCAGTCGGAGTCCGAGCCCATCACGATCCCGACCTGCGCCCCGTCCTGCGCCCCGTCCTGGGCTCCGTCCGGCTGCTGCGTCTGGCTCATCGTGTCCCTCACTCGCTCTCGTCGCCGAGGTCGCCGCGGAACCACGCGGCGGCGTGCCGGGCGCGCTCGAGGCAGTCCTCGAGGTCGTCGCCGTAGGCGTTGACGTGGCCGACCTTGCGCCCGGGACGGAGGTCCTTGCCGTAGAAGTGCACCCGCAGCCGGGGGTCGCGCGCCATGGCGTGCGGCAGGCCGTCGTAGAGCCGGCCGGTGTCGGCCGGTCCGCCCAGGATGTTGACCATCACGGTCCAGCGAGCACGCGGAGCCGGCGACCCGAGCGGGAGGTCCATGACGGCGCGCAGGTGGTTCTCGAACTGCGACGTCACGGCACCGTCCTGGGACCAGTGGCCGGTGTTGTGCGGGCGCATGGCCAGCTCGTTGACCAGGATCCGGCCGTCGGTGGTCTCGAAGAGCTCGACGGCGAGGATGCCGGTGACGTCGAGCGCGCCGGCGATGCGGAGCGCGATCTCCTGCGCGTGCCCCGCCAGCGCGGGCGAGAGGTCCGGAGCGGGCGCGACGACCTCGTGGCAGATGCCGTCGAGCTGGGTCGAGGCGACGACCGGGTACGCCGCGGCCTGGCCGCTGGGGGCGCGGGCGACGAGGGCGGAGAGCTCGCGACGGAAGTCCACGAGCTCCTCGGCCAGCACCTCCACGCCGGCCGCCGCAGCGGCGTCGAAGGCCGCCTGCGCCTCGTCGAGGGCGCGCACGACCCACACCCCCTTGCCGTCGTAGCCGCCCCGCGTCGTCTTGAGGACGCACGGCAGGCCGAACGACTCGACGTCGGCCGACGAGGCGACCACCGCGTTGCGCGGGCACGGCACGCCGAGCTCGGCGAGGCGACGGCGCATCACGGCCTTGTCCTGCGCGTGGACGAGCGCGTCGGGCCCGGGGCGCACGGCCAGCCCGTCGGCGGCCAGGGCGTGCAGGTGCTCGGTCGGCACGTGCTCGTGGTCGAAGGTGACCACGCTGGCGCCGTCGGTCACCCGGCGCAGCGTCGCGAGGTCGGTGTGGTCGCCGACGACCTGGTCGGGGATCACCTGCGCGGCGGAGACGCCCTCGGCCTCGGCGAGCAGGCGCAGCGGGAGCCCGAGCCCGATCGCGGGCTGGGCCATCATCCGGGCCAGCTGGCCGCCCCCGATGACGGCGAGCGTGGGAGCACGGTGCACGGTCGAGGACACGACGGGGAGCCTATCGACCCGGGATCGCCGGGCCGGGCGAGGGCTCAGCCGGCGGCGGTGCCGGCGGTCTCGAAGCGCAGCCCGCGCCCACGGTGGGTGGTGATCAGGGTGGGCCGGCGGGGGTCGTCCCCGAGCTTGCGGCGCAACCAGCCCAGGTGCACGTCGATGGTCTTGGAGCTGGTGTAGAACGACGCCTCCCAGACGTCGGCCATGAGCTCGCCGCGCGTGACGATGTCGCCTGGGCGCGCCATCAGGGCGTGCAGGAGCTGGAACTCCTTGCGGGAGAGCCTGATCTCGCGGTCGCCGCGCCAGACCCGCCGCGCGGTCGGGTCCAGTCGCACGTCTTGCACAGCCAACACGCGCCGAAGGTAGGGACGACCGGTCCCACCGGTGGGCCTTTCGACGAGAAACGGCAAGTGGTCTGGTCCACTCGCCGCCGTGCCTCGCTGTCGTGGCCCGCGCTCCCGTGCGTCGCCCGGGGGCGGGCCCTCAGCGCTCGCCCACGCCGAAGACCGGCCACCCGATCTCGGTGCGCCAGGCCGCCGGGTCGGCGGTGTCGCGCGGACCGACGAGGTAGGTCTCCCGCACCGGTCCGGCCACCGCCAGGGCGTTCGCGACCACCCAGGCACCGACCTCGCCGTAGGTGACGTCGATGTCGTCGTGGGGGCCGGTGTGGGTGGCGACGGCGAGCTCGACGGCCGGCAGCGTCACCGGGTGCACCCGGCCGCGGCGCGGCGGGCGTGCGGTCGGGCGGTGGACGAGCACGTGCCCGCGGCCCTCCTCGAACAGGGCGTTGTCGTACAGCCCCCCGGGCGCGCCGTCGCCGTCCTCGACGACCGCGTCGAGCTCGGCCATCGCGCCGGCCTACCACGCGAGGACGTCGTCGACGCCGACGTCACCCTCCACGGCGGCCACGGTGGTGGCCGGGACCGCGCGCACCTCCACGTGCACGGGCGCCGGGTCGGGGGCGAGGAGCCGCCGGAGCGAGGCGACGGCTCCCCGGGTCCGCTCCAGCTCGGCCTCCAGCCGGCGGAGGTGCTCGGCCACGAGGGCGCCGCGGGCGGCCGGGTCCGGCGCCTCGAGGATGCGTCGCACGTCCGCGAGCGGCACGTCGAGGTCGCGGAGGCGGTGGATCACCTGTGCAGTCGGGATCTGGTCCGCGCCGTAGGAGCGGTAGCCGGTCGCGGGGTCGACGGTCGCCGGGACCAGCAGGCCGGCGTCGTGGTAGCGACGCAGGGTCCGGATGCTCAGGTGGGTCAAGCGGGAGAACTCGCCGATCGCCAGCATGCCCCGCAGTGTGCACCCTCTCGCAGGGGGAGGGTCCAACGCTTGACCCTCGCCCGCACGGACCCGGCACGGTGGCCGACATGGACACGAACGCTCCCGACGCCGCCCTGCCTCCCACGATCCGGGCCTTCCTCGCCGCGCACGCCGCCAGGCAGGTGGACGCCGCGGCCCGCGCCTTCTCCTCCTCCCCCACCTCGCCACCGGTCGTCGTCGACGACGGGCACACCTACCGCGGGACCGAGGAGGTCCGTCGCTTCCTGCGCGACGCCGGCGGGCAGTACACCTACACGACCGAGCTCGTCGGCGCGGAGCGCGTCGACGACACCCGCTGGGTGGCGGTCAACCGGATCGAGGGCGACTTCCCCGGTGGGGTCGCCGAGCTGCGCTTCCGGTTCACGCTCGTCGACGACCGCATCGCCGAGCTCGTCATCGCCCCCTGACGACCCACGCGGGTCCGCGGCCGGTCAGCGACGACGTACGGCCACCGGCTCCACGAGCCCGAAGCCGCGCACCGGACGGGCGGGCAGGCGGCGGTTCTCCCACTCCTCGGCCGGCAGCAGGTCGGCGGTGTTCTGGTCGACGATGAGCCGGTTGCGGCGTGCGACCTGCGTCAGCCGGGCCGCCATGTTGACCGGCGGGCCGAAGATGTCGCCGAGGCGCTGGATGACCGGCCCGCTGGCCAGGCCGAGGCGCACGTCGGGCATCTTGGAGTCGCGCCCGATGACGTTGATGATGCCCTCGGCGACCCCGACCGCCTCCTCGGCGGTGGGGGTGACGAAGAGCACCGAGTCGCCGAGGCTCTTGATGATCCGCCCCCCGTAGCGGGCGACCACGTCCTGGCAACGGCTCTCGAAGACCTCGACGAGGTCGCCGATCTCGTCCCGGTCGAGGGTGTTCGACAAGGCGGTGAACGAGACCAGGTCGGCGAACCCGACGGTCACGTCGATCGTGTGCAGGTCCTCGTCCTTGGCGCCCATCGCCTCGATCCGGCCGACGGCTGCGGCCAGGTGGCGACGCCAGGCGTAGACGAGCAGCCGCTCGAAGGGCGGGTTCACCTCCTCGATGAGGCGCAGCGCCGAGCCGATGCGCGAGCCGGTGGCCTCGTCGCCGGCCTCGAGCTCCTCCACCCGGCTGACGAGCGTGGAGACCTCCCAGTCGGCGAGCCGGGCCATCGTCTGGCCCACACCGCGGGTGAGGTTCACGGCCATGTCGAAGTCGACCGCGCCGGCGTCGACGAAGCCCATCAGCGTGGCGACGGCCTCGATGTCCGCCGCGGTGTAGGCCTTCTCACCGCTCAGCTCGGGGAAGCCGAGCGCGCGCCACAGCCGGCGGGTCTGCTCGATCGTCATGCCGGTCTCGGCCGCCACCTCGAAGGCGTCGAACTCGGGGGCGCTGCGCAGGATGGCCTGGTCGAGCTCCTCGCCCGCCGGCTGTCCCCCGTCCCGGTCGGGCGACCCGCCACGAGGAGTGCGGTCAGGCGCCATCGTCGCGGTGGTCGCCGCTCGAGAGGCGGTGCAGCTCGTCGGACACCTGGAGCTGGACCCGCTCCACGTCGGGGATGTCGTGCAGCTCGACCCGGCCCTCGGTGCTCGCGTCGGAGACCACCAGGGTGCCGCAGCCGAAGAGGCGGTCGACGACGCCGATCTCGAAGTCGACGCCGCTGATGCGGTTCAGCGGGATGGTGCGCCCCTCCTTCGCGACGAGGCCGGAGCGCTTGATGAAGCGGCGGTTGGTGAAGGTGTACGTCGTGGTCGACCACACCACCAGCGGGCGGACGACGAACCAGACGACCACCAGGACCGCGACGGCCCCCGCCACGAGGCCGACGACCGTGGAGTCGGTCACCGTGCTGAGCACGAGCACGGCGGCGACCGCGAGGACGAGCACCAGCGCGGGACCGACCAGCGCCTTGGCGTGCGTCCGGGTGGAGACCACGACGTGTTCGCCCTCGTTGAGGAGCTTGGTCGGGAACGGCACGCGCCGATCATGTCACCCGGTGCACCCGACTGCTAGGCGGGCCGCACGTGCACCACGTCGCCCGCGGCGACGGTGAGCGTGCCGTCGTCGGTGCCCACCACGAGCGCCCCGGTCGCGTCGATGTCCAGGGCCTCGCCGCGGCGTACGTCGCCCCCGGGCAGGTGCACGTCGACGGTCCGACCGAGCGTGACGCACACGTCGGCGTACGCAGCCCGCAGCGAGCCGACGTCGTCGAGCAGTCCCTGGAGGCCGTGCAGCGAGCCGAGCACCTGCCCGAGCAGGTCGGTGCGCTCCACCGGCTCGCCGGTCTCGAGCGACACCGACGTGGCCTGGGCGACCGGGAGCTCGTCGAGGGTCTGGTCGACGTTGATGCCCACGCCCACGACGGCCAGAGGGCCGGTCGCCGTCTCGACCCGCTCGACGAGGATCCCGCACACCTTGCGGCCGGGCCCGCCGTCGGCGTCGACGAGCACGTCGTTGGGCCACTTCAGCGCGATGTCGGGCAGGCGGTCGGCCAGCGCGGCCTGCACGGCGTACCCGGTGAGGAGCGGCAGCCACGGCCACGAGGTCGGCGGTGTGTCGGGCCGCAGCAGCAGCGAGAAGGTCAGCGCCGACCGCGCGGGCGTCGTCCAGATCCGGTCGAGGCGCCCGCGCCCGGCCGTCTGGTGCTCGGTGACCAGCACCAGGCCGGGCGCCTCGCCCGCCCGGGCGCGCTCGGCGAGGACGGCGTTGGTCGACGGGGTGGCCGCCACGACCTCGACGCGCCACCCCGCGGGCGTGGCCAGCCGGTCGAGGTCGAGGGGTGGGCGCGAGGGGGTCGGGTCGCTCATGGGTCTAGATTGCCGCAGTGGGAGACAGCCACGTGCAAGCGACCGAGTCATGCCACAGGAGGCCACCGCGTGAGTGCACAGCCGGGTGAAGGCACCGAGGTCCCCGTCCCGGGGACCGAGCAGGGGACCGACATCGACATCCACACGACCGCCGGCAAGCTCGCCGACCTCGAGCGCCGCCTCGACGAGGCCGTGCACGCGGGCTCGGCGAAGGCGGTCGAGAAGCAGCACGCCAAGGGCCGGCGCACCGCCCGCGAGCGCATCGAGATGCTCTTCGACGAGGGCACCTTCGTCGAGCTCGACGAGCTGGCGCGGCACCGCTCCACGGCGTTCGGGCTGGAGAAGACCCGCCCGTACGGCGACGGCGTGGTGACCGGCTACGGCGAGGTCGACGGCCGGATGGTGTGCGTGTTCAGCCAGGACTTCACCGTCTTCGGCGGCTCCCTCGGCGAGGTCTACGGCGAGAAGATCACCAAGGTGATGGACCTCGCCATCAAGACCGGCTGCCCGATCATCGGCATCAACGAGGGCGCCGGCGCGCGCATCCAGGAGGGCGTGGTCTCCCTCGGCCTCTACGGCGAGATCTTCCGCCGCAACGTCCACGCCTCCGGCGTCATCCCGCAGATCAGCCTGATCATGGGCAACTGCGCCGGCGGGCACGTCTACTCCCCCGCCGTCACCGACTTCACCGTCATGGTCGACCAGACCTCGGCGATGTTCATCACCGGTCCCGACGTCATCAAGACCGTCACCGGCGAGGACGTCTCGATGGAGGACCTCGGCGGGGCGCGCACCCACAACACGAAGTCCGGCAACGCCCACTACATGGCCTCCGACGAGGAGGACGCCATCGCCTACGTCAAGGCGATGCTGTCCTACCTCCCGCAGAACAACCTGGATCCCGCACCCGAGTACGAGGCGCCAGCCGAGTACACAGGTGGGCTGTCCGCGACGGATCTCGACCGCACGCTCGACACGCTCATCCCCGACTCGCCGAACCAGCCCTACGACATGCACGACGTCATCACCGCCGTCGTGGACGACGAGGAGTTCCTCGAGGTCCAGGAGCTCTTCGCCCCGAACATCCTCGTGGGCTTCGGCCGCGTCGAGGGGCGCTCGGTCGGGGTGGTGGCCAACCAGCCCATGCAGCTCGCCGGCACGCTCGACATCGACGCCTCCGAGAAGGCCGCCCGGTTCGTCCGGTTCTGCGACGCCTTCAACATCCCGGTGCTGACGTTCGTCGACGTCCCGGGCTTCCTGCCCGGCACCGACCAGGAGTGGGACGGCATCATCCGCCGCGGCGCCAAGCTCATCTACGCCTACGCCGAGGCTACCGTCCCCCTGGTCACCATCATCACCCGCAAGGCCTACGGCGGCGCCTACGACGTGATGGGCTCCAAGCACCTCGGCGCCGACATCAACGTCGCCTGGCCCACCGCCCAGATCGCGGTGATGGGCGCGCAGGGGGCGGCCAACATCGTCCACCGCCGCACCCTCAAGGCGGTCGAGGAGGCCGGCGGCGACGTCGAGGCCAAGCGGGCCGAGCTGATCGACGAGTACGAGACCACGCTCGCCAACCCCTACATCGCCGCCGAGCGGGGCTACGTCGACGCCGTCATCGCGCCGCACGAGACCCGCGTCGAGGTCATCCGGTCGCTGCGGCTGCTGCGCTCCAAGCGGGAGACCCTCCCGCCGAAGAAGCACGGGAACATCCCGCTCTGATGGGGGCCGCGAGCGACGAGACCCCGCTGCTGCGGGTGGTCGACCCCGACGCGACGGCCGAAGAGGTCGCGGCCCTCGTGGCCGTCCTCACCGCCCTCGGCTCGGCGGGCGCCGAGCCGCCGCCGCGGCCGCGGCCGTCGTGGAACCACCCCGCCCGGGGGGTGCGCACCCCGCACCGGGCGGGTCCGGGCGCCTGGCGCGCCAGCGGCCTGCCGCGCTGACCCGACGGTGGAGCGCCGGGCCGGACCTAGCGGCCGCGGGCTCCACGGTCGCGGAGCGCCGTCCACAGGCGGGTGCCGGTGGCTCGCGCCGGTCCTCGACGGGCGGGATCGTCGGGGGATGCCGAAGCGCTCACCGAGCACGCTCGACCATGCCGGACTGGCACGCCTGCTGCGGGAGCAGGACGGGCTCGTGTCGAGGCCACAGCTGGTCGACCTCGGCGCCTCCCGTGCCGACGTACGCCGCCTGCTCGACCGCCGCGAGCTCGTCGCGGTGCACCCCGGGGTGTACGTCGACCACTCCGGTCGTCCCACGCGCCGCCAGCGCGAGTGGGCGGCCGTGCTCGCCTGCGCGCCCGCCGCGCTGCACCGCGAGTCCGCCCTGGACGCCTCCGGGATGACCCGCGACCGCGGGACCTCCGGCGGCCCGGCGGTCGTGCACCTCGTGGTGGACCGCGGGCGCCGACTCACCCCGCCCGAGGGCGTGCACGTCGAGCGCGTGCGCGACATGGGCAGGTGGGTGCACGAGCACCGGCGGCCGCCCCGGGCGCGCTTCGACTACGCGCTCCTCAAGGCTGCGGCCGACCGGCCCGAGGCCGAGGCCGTCGCGTTGCTCTCCGACGGGGTGCAGCAGGGCCTCACCACCGCCGGGCGGCTGGTCGACACCCTCGGCCAGCTGCCGCGGCTGCCGCAGCGGGCCCTGCTCCTGGCCATCGTCGAGGACGTCGCCGCCGGCACCCGGTCGGTGCTCGAGCAGCGCTACCTCTGCGACGTGGAGCGTGCCCACGGCCTCCCGCGCGGCGAGCGGCAGGTCCGCCAGCACACCGCGAGCGGCACGGTGCTGCGGGACGTCCGGTACGGCCCCGAGCGGACCCTCGTCGAGCTCGACGGCGCCTTCGGGCACCGCGACGCCGTGGACCGGTGGGCAGACCTGGGACGCGACGTCGACGCGGTCGTCGACGACCACGTCACGCTGCGGGCCGGGTGGGCGCAGGTCCTCGAGCCCTGCCGGCTCGCCGGGGCGGTGGCCACGGTGCTGCGGCGACGCGGCTGGGAGGGGACGGCTCGCCCCTGCGGGACCCGGTGCGGACTGTACGTCGACGATGGAGGCACCGGCCGGACCTACCGGCCGCCGGCTCCACTGTCGCGCCCCCGCGGCTAGGGTCACCGGCGTGACCGCAACCATCGACGGACTGTGCGACGCCCACGGCGACGACCGCCGCGGGCTCGACCCGCTGCGCACGGCGCTGGAGCGCCTGTGACGACGCTCGTCCTGGCCTCCGCCTCGCCCGCCCGGCTGGCGACGCTGCGCGCGGCCGGCCTCGACCCGACCGTCGTGGTCAGCGGCGTCGACGAGTCGCAGGTGACGGGGCTCCCGCCCGCGGAGCTCGCCCTCCGGCTGGCCGAGCTCAAGTGCGCGGCGGTCGCCGAGCGCGCGGACTTGCCCGCAGAGGCGCTCGTGCTCGGCTGCGACTCGGTGCTCGAGCTCGACGGCCAGCCGCTCGGCAAGCCTCACACCGCGGACGAGGCGGCCCGCCGCTGGCGCGCGATGCGCGGTCGGTCCGGGGTGCTGCACAGCGGGCACTGCCTGCGCGACGTCGCGACGGGGCGGGTCGCGGCGGCGACGGGTTCCACGCTCGTCCACTTCGCCGACGTCAGCGACGCCGAGGTCGAGGCGTACGTCGCCACGGGCGAGCCCCTGCACGTCGCGGGGGCGTTCACCATCGACGGGCTCGGCGGGGCGTTCGTCTCGCGGATCGAGGGCGACCACCACAACGTCGTCGGGGTCAGCCTCCCGCTGCTGCGCGAGCTCGTCCTGGGGCTCGGCCACGCGTGGACCGATCTGTGGCGCTGACCCGATAGCATCCCCGGCGTGGGGAGCGGGGCGCAGGGAGGACCGGCCGTGGTGGCCGACCCCGACGACCGCTACGGCGTCCGGGACGAGCGGCTGCTGACCGGCGCCACCGTGATCACCGCGGTGCGCACCGTCGCCAGCGTCGTCCTCGCCGCGACCGCCGCCCACCAGCAGAGCCTGACCCTGCTGGTCGTCGCGCTCGGCGTCTACTGGGTCGGCGACATGCTCGACGGGTTCTACGCCCGGGTGCGCGACTGCGAGACCCGCATCGGCGCGGTGCTCGACATCATGTGCGACCGGCTCAACGCCGCCGCCTTCTACATCGGCCTCGCCTGGCTGCAGCCCGACCTGTCGCCGGCGGTCTTCGTCTACCTGGCCGAGTTCATGGTGGTCGACTGCTTCCTGTCCATCGCGTTCCTGGCGTGGCCGATCCGCAGTCCCAACTACTTCTTCGTCGTCGACCGGCAGATCTGGCTGTGGAACTGGTCCAAGCCCGCCAAGGCCGTCAACAGCGCGCTCTTCGCCGTCCTGCTGCTGGTGACGGGCTGGATGTGGGTCGGGCTCGCGATCGCCACCGCCCTGCTGGTGCTCAAGTGCGTCTCGCTGCGCCGCCTCACGCGGATCGGGCTGCCCGTGCCCGGGGCCGTCGGCTGATGCTCTTCTGGAGCGTCATGGGCGCCTCCATCGGGTCGGCCCTGCTCCCCCTCATCAACATCGAGGCCATCCTCGCCGTGTCCGTCAGCCGGGCCCCCGGCCACACGTGGGGCCTGCTCCTCGCCGCCACGCTCGGCCAGATGCTCGGCAAGATCCTCTGGTACTGGGGCGGCATGCACGTCGAGCGTGCGCCCTGGGTGCACCGTCACCTCCAGAAGCCGCGCGCCAAGGCCTCGCTGGACAAGTGGCACGAGCGCGCCGAGGGCCGGCCGTGGTTCACGGCCGGCCTGCTCTTCGTGTCCGCCGCCAGCGGCATCCCGCCGTACGCCGTCACCGCGGTGCTCGCCGGCGTCCTGCGGGTTCCGCTGTGGATCTTCCTCGTGACCGGCGTGCTGGGCCGCGGGCTGCGGTTCTGGGCCGTGGTGGCCGGGACGTCGTCCCTGCTCCACCTCTTCTGACCCGTGCGGACCGCGGCCCACGGCCGGTGCGAGGACGCCGGCGCCCGGTGCTACTCGGCGGCGGCCCACGCCTGGCGCAGGGTGACCCGCCCGCCGGTCTGCAGCAGGGCGCGGCGGTAGAGGCGCTCGCCGACCCACACGGTCACCGCGGCGAAGGCGGCCAGCAGGCCCAGCGCGAGCAGCGGCTCCCACCACGCCACGCCGCCGGCGAGGATCCGCTTGGGCATCACGACCGCGGACACGGGCGGGACGAAGGAGGCGATGACCTGGCCGCGGCCGTCGAGCGAGACGCCGCCGAAGAACATCACCAGCATGAGCATCGTCAGCGGGGTGGAGGTGGCCTGCAGGTCCTCGGTGCGCGAGGCGAGGGAGCCGGCCACGGCCCACAGGCAGGCCAGCGCGACGAAGCCGGCGAAGAAGAAACCGACGAACCACGCGGTGGGCCCCGACAGGTCGGGGACGAAGGACTTGTACGGCGTGAACGTCAGGCCGACCAGCCCGACGGCGAGGTAGACCAGCAGCTGGATCATCGCCAGTGCGGTGTTGCCGAGCACCTTGCCCGCGAGCAGGTGCCGCAGCGGGATCGCCGCCGCGATGATCTCCACGATGCGGCTCTGCTTCTCCTCGATCACCGACGAGGCCAGCTGCATGCCGAAGACCAGCGCCGCGAAGTAGAAGAGGAAGACGAAGACGAAGCCGACCGCCTCGGCCACGCTCGCCCTCTCGGCGTCGCCGCGCAGGAAGTCCGTGCTCACCGTGCTGCCCGCCTCGAGCGCCTCGACCGTGCTCCCGACGTCGGCCGCGTTCTCGGCCAGCACCTGCTGGCGCACGACCACGCGGGCCACGTCGGTCAGCGAGTCCTGCTCGCTCGACTCCGAGGTCAGCTGCCACCCGCCGTCGGCGGGGTGGAGCCACGCGTCGGCCTCGTCCTCGCGCAGCGCGGCCTCGGCGGCGTCCCGGTCGTCGACCTCGAGGACCGTGACCTCGACCCTGTCGTCGACCTCGGGCGCCGACTCCTCGATCGCGGAGGCCATCTCGGCGGCGTCGGGCGTGGCGGCGAGGGTGACCTCGTCGGTCCGGCCGTCCTGCCAGGCGGTGAAGCCGATGAAGCCGACGAGCATGGCCACCATCAGCACGGTGCCGACGAGGAACGACTTGTCGGTGATCCGCGAGACGACCTCGCGGCGGGTCACGAGCAGCCAGGCGGGCTCGGTGCTGCGGTCGGTGCTGCGGTCGGTGCTGCGGTCGGTGCTGTCGGCGTTCATGCGGTGGCCTCCCGGTAGATCTCGCTCAGCGCCGGGCGCACCCGGACGAACTCGTGGACGTCGCCGCGGCCGGTCGCCTCGGCGACGAGGTGCTGCTCGGCCCCGTCCTCGCGGACCTCGACCAGCGCGGTGGTGCCGTCGAGGTCGAGGACCTCGAGGCCGCGGAGGTCGCGGACCCAACCGGCGTCGCCGCCGAGGACGAGACGGAAGCGCGGCACCCCCGCGTCGCGCAGCTCCGTCACCGTCCCGGCGGCGACCCGGCGTCCGTGGGCCAGCACGACCAGCCGGTCGCACAGGCGCTCGACGAGGTCGAGCTGGTGGCTGGAGAAGAGGACCGGCACGTCGTCGCGGGTGTACTCCCGCAGCAGGTCGACCATCGAGTCGACGGCCTTCGGGTCGAGCCCCGAGAACGGCTCGTCGAGGATGAGCGCGGCCGGCCGGGGCAGCACCGAGGCGATGATCTGCACCCGCTGCTGGTTGCCCAGCGACAGCTTCTCGAGGTGGTCGGTCGTGCGCCCGCCGAGGCCGAAGCGCTCCAGCAGCTCCTGCACCTGCGCGCGGGCCTCGACCCGTGCCATGCCCTTGAGCTGGGCGATGTAGACCAGCTGGTCGAGGATCGGCTGCTTCGGGTAGAGCCCGCGCTCCTCGGGCATGTAGCCGTAGGACCGGCGGTCCAGGCGGGTGATCGGTCGGCCCTGCCACCGCACCTCCCCCTCGTCGATGCCGAGCACGCCCATCACCATCCGCATGGTCGTGGTCTTGCCGGCGCCGTTGCCGCCCACGAAGCCGGTCATCTGCCCGGCCGGCACCTCGAACGACACGTGGTCCACGGCGGTGTTGTCCCCGAACCGCCTGGTCAGCTCCCTGATCTCCAACATGACCACGACGCTAGGGCGGTGCCCACCCCCTCCGGATCCCCCGCCGGACGGAACCGCGCGACGGAGCCCGGGGTGGAGACACCTCGGACGCGGTCACTCCTCCGTCGGGAGGATGAGGCCGGCCTCGTAGGCGTAGACGACGGCCTGCACGCGGTCGCGCAGGTGCAGCTTCGCCAGGACGTTGGAGACGTGCGTCTTCACCGTCGCCTCCCCGAGCACGAGCTGCGCGGCGATCTCGCCGTTGGAGAGCCCGCGCCCGAGCAGCACGAGCACCTCCCGCTCCCGGCCGGTGAGGTGGGCGAGCGCCGGCGGCTCGGGGCGGTCGGGGACGGGGGCCGCACCGGACATCCTGCCGATCACGCGGCGCGTCACTTCCGGCGCGAGCAGGGCATGGCCACGGCCGGCGGCGCGTACGGCGTCGAGCAGCTGCTCGGGACCGGCGTTCTTCAGCAGGAACCCGCTCGCCCCGGCGCGGAGCGCGTCGAAGAGGTAGTCGTCGCGGTCGAACGTCGTCACGATCACGACGTGGCCGAGGTCCTCGGCGACGAGGTGGCGGGTGGCCTCGATGCCGTCCATGCGCGGCATCTGCACGTCCATCAGCACCACGTCGGGCCGCGTCGCCCGGGCCCGCTCGAGCGCGTCCAGGCCGTCGGCCGCCTCGCCCACGACCTCGACGTCGTCCTCGACCGAGAGGACCATCGCGAAGCCCGACCGCACCATGGCGTGGTCGTCGACGAGGAGCACCCGCAACGGGCTGCCCGCGTCGGCGGCGCTCGAGAGGGGGCTCGCGCCGCTCACGGCCGCGCTCCCAGCGGATAGCGGACCCGGACGCGGTAGCCGCCCGTCACCCGGGGTCCGATGTCGACCTGGCCGCCGTGGGTGGCCGCGCGCTCCCGGATGCCGAGCTGGCCCAGGCCGCTGCCGGACGTCCCGTGCCGTGGCCGGCCGTCGTCGACGACCTCCACCTCGGCGTACGCCGCCGCCTCGTCGACCCGGACGACCACCGACGCGGTGTCGGCGGTGCTGTGCCGGCGCACGTTGGTCAGCGCCTCCTGGACCGTGCGGTAGATCGCCAGGCCGACGCCGCGCGGCAGGCGGTCGGCCGCGCCGTCCTGCGCCTCGACGACCTCCAGGCGGACCCCGAGCCCGTGGTGCCCGGCCTCGGTGACGAGGTCCGGCAGGTCGCCGACCCCGGCCTCGGTCGTCCGGGCGTCCTGTGGGTCGTCGGCGCCCTCGCCGGCTCCCTCGCGCAGGGTGCCGAGCAGGCGGCGCATCTGCGTGACCGCGTCGCGCGAGGCCTCCTCCACGCGGGCGAGGGCCGTACGTGCGGCGTCGGGGTCACGATCGAGCACCCGTCGCGCCGCTCCCGCCTGCACGCCCATCGCCGAGACGCCGTGGGCCACGACGTCGTGCAGGTCGCGGGCGATGCGCAGGCGCTCGTCGACGACGGCCTGCTCGCGCAGCCGGCCGGCCTGCGTCGCGATGGTGCTCGCCTGCTCCTGCAGCCGCGCCCGCTGGCGGGCGGCACGCCACGAGACGCCGCCGCCGACGATCGCGCCTCCGAAGTACAGGGCGTTGACGACCAGCGTCATCGCCACGGCGGCCGGGATGGGGGGCAGCACGCCGACCCGCTCGGAGGGCGCCTGGTCGTCGATCATGTCCTGCGCGGCCGAGCCGACCGCGAACTGCCAGGTGATCCACGCGAACATGAACAGCACGATGGTGCCGACGACGAGGACCATCGCCCTCCTGTCCCGCGCGTAGGCCACGCCGCTGAGGAGGGCGACGAAGTACACGATCTGCAGCGACACCTGGCCCATCACCTGCGGCATGGTCACCCCGGCCACGAACATGTGCGTCGCCGCGAGCAGCGCGACCACGAGCGGCCACCGCCGCCTGCCGAGCAGCAGCAGCGCGCCGCTCGAGACGGCCAGCCACTGCGTCCACACCGGCGCGTCGGTGTGCTCGAAGCCCCCGGCGCTGCGGACGAGCTCGAGGGCGAGCAGGCTGACCGCCTCGACGCCGGCCGCGAGGACGACGTCCTGGCGTCCGACCGGCGGCCGGTGGCGCTCCCACGTGTCGTCGACGCCGAACCACGTGAGGACGCGCTGGGTCGGGGTCGGCATGGAGCGAGGGTAGGGCGCGCCCGGCCCCCGCAGATCCGCCGGGAGGTGGAGATCGGCGTCCGGGGCTCGCAGGCCGCCACGGACGCCGACGGCAGCACGCGGCTGCCAGACTGCCGCCATGCGGATCGCCACGTCGCTCGCCCTCTTCGCGCTCGCCGCCCTGGCCGAGATCGGGGGCGCCTGGCTGGTCTGGCAGGGCGTGCGCGAGCACCGGGGCTGGCTGTGGGTGGGTGCCGGCGTCGTCGCGCTCGGTCTCTACGGACTCGTCGCCACCCTGCAGCCCGACGCGCACTTCGGACGGATCCTCGCCGCGTACGGCGGTGTGTTCGTGGCCGGCTCGCTCGCGTGGGCGATGGTCCTCGACGGGTTCCGTCCCGACCGGTACGACGTCGTGGGCGCGCTGGCGTGCCTCGTCGGCGTCGCGGTGATCATGTACGCGCCCCGGTCGGCCTGAGGCGCCGGGGTCACTCGACCGGCAGGCCGAGCCCCCGCGCGATCAGCATCCGCTGGACCTCCGAGGTGCCCTCGCCGATCTCGAGCACCTTGGCGTCGCGGTAGAACCGGACGACCGGGTACTCCTCCATGAAGCCGTAGCCCCCGAACACCTGCGTGGCGATCCGCGTCGCGGTGACCGCCGACTCGGTGGCGTAGAGCTTCGCCACGGCTGCGGCCTGCTTGAACGCCGCCATGGAGACCGACGACGAGCCGGCGTCCATCGCGTCCTTCATCGCGGCCGCCTTGTAGGTCAGCAGCCGGGACGCGTCGAGCATGACCTGGAGGTCGGAGACTTGGAACGCGAGGCCCTGCTTGCGCCCGATCGGGCCGCCGAACGTCTGGCGCTCCCCGGCGTACTGCACCGACATGTCCAGGCAGGCCTGGATGCAGCCCACCGCCAGGGCGGCGATCGCGACGCGGCCGTCGTCGAGCGTCGCGAGGAACTGCGCGTAGCCGCGGCCCCTCTCGCCGAGCAGGTTCGCCTCCGGCACGCGCGCGCCGTCGAAGGACAGCGGGTGGGTGTCCGAGGCGTGCCAGCCGAGCTTGTCGTAGGCCTTCTCCGCGGTGAAGCCGGGCGTGCCCGAGGGCACGATGATCGTGGAGATCTCGGGACGTCCGTCGGGCCGCTCGCCGGTGCGCGCGGTCACGGTCACCAGCGAGGTGATCGACGAGCCCGAGTTCGTGATGAACTGCTTGGCCCCGTCGACGACCCACTCGCCGTCCTCGAGGACCGCCTTCGTCCTCGTCGCGCCCGCGTCGGACCCGGCGCCCGGCTCGGTCAGCCCGAAGCCGGCGAGCCGCTCACCGGCGACGAGGTCGGGCAGCCAGGTCTTCTTCTGCTCGTCCGTGCCGAAGGTGAGGATCGGGTTGATGCCGAGGCCGACCGCGGCCTCGAGCGTGATCCCCATCGACTGGTCGACGCGGCCGATCTCCTCGATCGCCAGGCACAGCGAGGTGAACCCGCCGTCCTCGCCGGCCATCCCCGCACCACCGAACTCCTCCGGGGCGGTGAGCCCCATCAGGCCCAGGGCGCCCATCTTCTGCACGACGTCTGTCGGGAAGTGGTGCTCGCGGTCCCACCGCGCCGCGTGCGGGGCGATCTCTGCCTCGGCGAAGTCGCGGACGCTGCGCCGGAACTGCTCGTGCTCGGGGGACAGCTCGAAGGTCATGGGCGGCATGGTAGCCGGTGCGGGTTAACGATCGCTAACCCTCCGGCGCCGCGCCCGCCGGGCGCCCGACACGTTTCGCGGCGTGGCGCCGACGGGTCTAGGGTTAGGGCAGCCTAAGCAAACAAGGACGACTCCATGACGACTCACCGGCGCCGCACAGCCACCCGCATCGGCGTGACCCTGACCAGCACCCTCCTCACCGCCTCGACCCTCTCGGGCTGCGGCGTGTTCGGCTCGCCCGACCTGGTGATCTACAACGCCCAGCACGAGCAGCTGCTGGACGAGATCGTGCCGCTGTTCGAGGAGGAGTCCGGCCTCGACGTCGAGCTGCGCCACGGCAAGGACCTCGAGATGGCCAACCAGATCGTCGAGGAGGGCGAGGACTCCCCCGCCGACGTGTTCCTCACCGAGAACTCCCCTGCGATGAGCATCGTCGACAACGCGGGACTGTTCGCCGAGCTGCCGGAGTCGGCGTACGCCACGATCCCGGACGAGTACGTCCCCGTGGACCGCACGTGGACCGGCTTCCTGGCCCGCTCGACCGTCGCGATGTACAACACCGAGTCCATGACCGAGGCCGACATGCCCGCCTCGATCCTCGACTTCGCCGACCCCGAGTGGCAGGGCCGGGTGGCGTTCTCCCCCACCGGCGCCGACTTCCAGGCGATCGTCTCCGCCGTCCTCGAGCTCGAGGGCGAGGAGGCCACCGCCGAGTGGCTGGCCGGGCTGAAGGAGAACGGCGTGGTCGTGCAGAACAACCTCGTCGTCATGCAGTCCGTCGACTCCGGCGAGGTCGACGCGGGCATCGCGTACCACTACTACTGGTACCGCGACCGCGAGGAGAACGGCACCGACTCCGACGACTCCGCGCTGCACTTCTTCGGCGACCAGGACCCCGGTGCGTTCCTGAGCATCTCCGGCGCGGGCATCCTGGCCAGCAGCGAGCACCAGGACGCGGCCGAGGAGTTCGTCACCTGGCTGACCGGCACCGACGCGCAGCAGGCGATGGCCGAGTCCTACGCCCTGGAGTACCCGCTCAACCCCGACGCCGCCCTCAACCCCGACGTGAAGCCGTTCGGCGAGCTCGAGCCGCCGGTCGTCGACGTGGCCGCCCTCAACGGGCCCCAGGTCACCGACCTGATGACCGAGGCGGGCCTGCTCTGACCGTCACCGGGCGTCGCACGCCGCCCCTGCTCCTCGCAGCAGGGGTGGCGGTCGCAGTCCTGGCGCTGGTCCCGTTGGCCTACGTGGCCTCCTACGTCGCGATCATCGGTCCGGTCGACCTGTGGGGCCTCCTGGCGCGCCCGCGCATCGCCGAGCTGCTCCGCAACACCGTGACGCTCGCCGCCGCCTGCATGGCCGCGACCGCGGCACTCGGCGTCGCGCTCGCCGTCCTCGTCGAGCGCACCGACCTGCCGGGACGGCGGCTGTGGCACGGCCTGCTCGTCGCCCCGCTCGCCGTCCCGGCGTTCGTCAACGGCTATGCCTGGGTGTCCCTGGACCGCAGCGTCCACGGCTTCGCCGGGGCGTTCGCCGTCGTCACGCTGTCGTACTACCCGCTGGTCTACCTGCCGGTCGTGGCGATGCTGCGCCGCCTCGACCCGGCGCTGGAGGAGTCCGCCTGGTCGCTCGGCCACTCGCGCGCCCGCACCTTCGCGACCGTCGTCCTGCCCCAGCTGCGCCCCGCGGTCCTCGGCGGGGCGCTGCTGGTGGGCCTGCACCTGCTCGCCGAGTTCGGCGCGCTGTCGCTGCTCCGCTTCCCCACCTTCACCACCGCGATCTACGACCAGTACGGCTCCACCTTCAACGGCGGCGGCGCCACGGCGATGGCCGGCGTGCTGGTCCTGCTCTGCCTGTTCCTCCTGCTCGGCGAGCTCCGCCTCCGCGGTGAGCGCAGGTACGCCCGCCTCGGCCGCGGCGCAGCCCGCACGTCCGTGCCCCTCGCGCTGGGCCGCTGGCGCTGGCCGCTGCTCGCGACGGTCGCCACGGTCGTGGCGCTCGCGGTCGGCGTGCCCGCCTTCGCCCTGGTCCGCTGGCTCGTCGTCGGCACGTCGACGGAGTTCCCGCTGGCCGACCTCACCGAGGCGCTGGTCGCCACGGTCCTCCTGGCGCTCGCCGGCGCGGTCGTCACGACGCTCGCCGCGGTGCCCGTCGTCTGGCTGGCCGTGCGGCACCGCGGGTGGGCGAGCACGCTGATCGAGCGGACGTCGTACGTCGCCAACGCGCTGCCCGGCATCGTCGTCGGCCTCGCGCTCGTGGTGGCCTCGCTCCGCCTGGTGCCGGTCGTCTACCAGACCGCCACCCTGCTCGTGGCGGCGTACGCCATCCTCTTCCTGCCGCGCGCCGTGGTGACCGTGCGCGCCGGGCTGGAGCAGGCGCCCGCCGTGCTCGACGACGTCGCCCACAGCCTCGGCGTGGGCCCGCTGGCCACCGCCCGCCGGGTGACCCTCCCGCTCATCGCGCCCAGCCTGGGCGCCGGCGCCGCGCTCGTCTTCCTCGCCATCTCCACCGAGCTCACCGCCACCCTCATGCTCTCGCCGATCGGCACGCGGACCCTCGCCACCGAGTTCTGGTCGGCGTCGTCGGAGCTGCGCTACGGCGCGGCCGCCCCCTACGCCCTGCTGCTCGTGCTCGTGTCGATCCCCGCCACGGTCCTGCTGATGCGTGGCGACAGCCCCGCGACCCGGACGGAGACGGTGCCGGCATGAGCTCGCTGACCCTCACCGCCGTGACGAAGTCGTTCGGCTCCGGCGCCGCGGCGACGCGCGCCGTCGACGACGTCACGCTCGACGTCCCCCACGGGTCCTTCACCACCGTGCTCGGCCCGTCGGGCTGCGGCAAGACGACCCTCCTCCGGCTCATCGCGGGCTTCCTCGTCCCCGACTCGGGCAGCATCGCCTTCGGCGACACCGTCGTGGCGGGCCCCGACGTGCGGCCGCTCGCTCCGCAGTCGCGCCACGTGGGCTACGTCCCGCAGGAGGGAGCGCTCTTCCCGCACCTCGACGTCGCCGCCAACATCGCCTTCGGCCTGCCCAGGAAGGCCCGCGACGGTGCGGTCCGCGACCGGGTGGCCGAGATGCTCGACCTCGTCGAGCTGCCCGCCGACTACCGCCACCGGCGGCCCGACGAGCTGTCGGGGGGCCAGCAGCAGCGGGTGGCGCTCGCCCGGTCGCTGGCCCCGCAGCCCGCCGTGGTGCTGCTCGACGAGCCGTTCTCCTCTCTCGACGCCAGCCTGCGCGGCGCCACGGCCCGCGCCGTGCGGCGGGCGCTCGAGGCGACGAACACCACGGCCCTCCTGGTCACCCACGACCAGGACGAGGCCCTCTCGCTCGCCGACCAGGTCGCCGTGATGCGCGCCGGCCGGCTGGTGCAGTCCGCGCCGCCGAGCGAGGTCTACCTGTCGCCCAGCGACCCGCAGGTCGCCGAGTTCGTGGGGCGGGCCGTCGTGCTCCCGGGCACCGCGAGGGACGCCCACGCCACGTGCGCGCTGGGCGACGTGGTGCTCTCCGAGCCCGCCGCCGGCCCGGTCTCGCTGATGATCCGGCCCGAGCAGGTCTTCGTCGACCTCACCCACGCCGAGGGCGTCCGGGGAACCGTCGAGGAGGTCAGCTACTACGGGCACGCCTGCGCCGTGCAGGTGCGCCTCGTGGACGGCACGTCGGTGCTCTCGCGGATCTCCGGCGTGCGCCACCCGGCGCCGGGCGACACCGTGCACCTCCGGGTGACCGGACTGGTCCGCCCCTACCGGTCGGGGGGCTCCACGTGACCCTCACCGTCCCGCAGCCGGCGCTGCGCCGCACCGTCGCGACCCGTCCGGTCCTCGACCACGCCCACTACGGCGAGGCGCCGGCCGTCGTCACCGACGGCACGGTGCTGACCCACGCCGGGCTCGCCCGTCGGGTCGCGGACCGTGCGGCGTCCTGGGGTCCCGCGCGCCGGCTCGTGCTCGTCGAGGGGAGCAACGACCTCGACTCGCTCGTGGCCTACCTCGCCGCGCTCCAGCACGGCCACGTGGCCCTCGTCGTGCCCGACGGGCGCCCCGCCCAGCGCCGAGCGCTCGTCGAGGCCTACGACCCGGACATCGTCTGCAGCGCCGGCGCCGCCGACGACGTACGTCGCGGGGTGGGCGCGCACGACCTCCACCCCGACCTGGCCCTCCTGCTCAGCACGTCGGGCACGACCGGCTCCCCGAAGCTGGTGCGCCTCTCGCGCGACAACGTCGCGAGCAACGCCGCCGCCATCGCCGACTACCTCGCGCTCCGCCCGACCGACCGCGCCGCCACCACCCTGCCGCTGCACTACTGCTACGGCCTGTCGGTGCTGCACTCGCACCTCGTCGCCGGCGCGAGCGTCGTGCTCACCGGGCTGAGCGTCGTCGACGACTGCTTCTGGGACCTCGCCGCCCGCACGGGCGTCACCAGCTTCGCCGGCGTGCCGCACACCTTCGACCTGCTGGCCACCAGCGGCTTCGACGACCGCGAGCTGCCAACCCTGCGACAGGTGACCCAGGCCGGCGGCCGGCTCGCGCCGGAGGACGTGCGCCGCTGGAGCCGGGCCGGCCGCGAGCGGGGCTGGGACCTCGTCGTGATGTACGGCGCCACCGAGGCGACCGCGCGCATGGCCTGGCTGCCACCACACCTCGCCGAGGACCACGCCGGGGCGATCGGTGTCGCGATCCCCGGTGGACGCCTGCGCCTCGACGAGACGGTGGACACGCGACCGGGCATCGGCGAGCTCGTCTACTCGGGACCCAACGTGATGCTCGGCTACGCCGAGTCCCCCGCCGACCTCGCGCTCGGGCGCGAGACCACCGAGCTGCGCACCGGCGACCTCGCCCGGGAACGCGACGGGGTGTTCGAGGTGGTCGGCCGGCTCAGCCGCTACGGCAAGGTCTTCGGCCTGCGCATCGACCTCGACGGGGTCGAGCGCCGCCTCCGTGCCGAGGTCGACCGCGCGGCGCGTGTCGTGGCGACCGACCGCGCGGTCCACGTCTTCCTCGGCGCCGGTCGCGACAGCGCTGCCGCACGCGCCGTCGTCGTCAGCCAGTGCGGCGTACCTCCCCACGCCGTGCGCACCACCGTGCTGCCGCAGGTGCCGCTGACCGGGTCCGGCAAGCCGGACTACGCCGCCCTGGCCGAGCTGGCCGGGCTGGACGAGCAGGCCGAGCACGAGGCGCGCCATACCGCCGACGGGACGGCGGGCACCAGCACCCCGGTCCGCACCGACTTCGTCCGGGTGCTGCGCCGGCCTGACGCCACCGAGGCCGACTCGTTCGTCGACCTCGGCGGCGACTCGCTGTCCTACGTCGAGCTGGCGACCCGGCTGGCCGACCGCTTCCCCGCCGGCCTGCCGACCGGCTGGCACACCCGCGGCATCGGCGAGCTCGAGCGGCTGGCCGCCGGCGGCGACGGGCACGCCGCGCGTGCGGACAGCCGCGACGGCCGTGCCGTCGGCGATGGCGACGGCACTGCACGGCGGCGCCCGGCCGCCCGCCGCACGCGGCTCGACACGACGGTCGCGCTGCGCGCGCTGGCGATCCTGTTCGTCGTCGCCTCCCACGTCGACCTCGTCGCGCTCGAGGGTGGCGCCCACCTGCTGCTGGCGCTCGCCGGCTTCAACTTCGCCCGGTTCCAGCTGTCCGCGAGCGGCGGCGCCCGTGCCCGGCTGCGGCACGGGCTCTCCGGCCTCGCCCAGCTCGTCGTGCCGGCCGTGTTCTGGGTGGGCGGCGCGGCCCTCCTGCTCGGCAGCTACGACCTCACCACGGTCCTCCTCGTCCGCGAGCTCGTCAACGGCTCGGAGTGGGACGACCAGTGGCAGCTGTGGTTCCTCGAGTCGCTCGTGTGGATCACGGCGGCCGCGCTCGCCACCACCACCCTGCCCGTGCTGCACCGCCTCGAGCGGCGCACGCCCTTCGGGTTCGCGCTCGGCGTGCTCGGCGTCGCCGCAGCGGCGCGCTTCGCGGAGGTCGGGCTCCGGGCCGGCCCCACCGAGCGCTACACGACCCTCGTGGTGGCGTTCTTCTTCGCCCTCGGCTGGGCGGGCGCCCGCGCGACCACGTCCCGCGAGCGCGTCCTCGTCTCGGCGCTCGCCGTGGTCCTCACGGCCGGGTTCTTCGGCCAGCCGCACCGCGAGGCGATCGTGCTCGGCGGCTTCCTGCTCCTGCTGTGGGTGCCGCACGTCGCCGTCCCGCCGCTGCTGGCGCGCGCCGCCGGCGTGCTCGCCGGGGCCAGCCTGTTCATCTACCTCACGCACTGGCAGGTCTACCCGGCCCTCGAGGACGCCGGCCACCAGTGGCTCGCCCTTGTGGCGTCCCTCACAGTCGGCGTCGCCTACGCCCGCCTCGTGCGCCCTGTCGGCCACGCGGTCGGTCGCGCCGTGCTGGGGGCGCGGTAGCCTGCCGAGCGGTACGCCTCCGCACCTCGAACCAGGAGCCCCGCGTGAGCTTGAAGAAGGTCCTCATCGCCAACCGTGGCGAGATCGCCGTCCGCGTCGTCCGCGCCTGCAAGGACGCCGGCATCGGCTCCGTGGCGGTGTACGCCGACCCCGACCGCGACGCCCTCTTCGTCCGCCTGGCCGACGAGGCGCACTCCCTGGGCGGCGCGACGCCCGCCGAGTCCTACCTCGACATCGCCAAGATCATCGCGGTCGCGCAGCGGTCCGGCGCCGACTCCGTGCACCCCGGCTACGGCTTCCTGGCCGAGAACGCCGACTTCGCCCAGGCCGTCATCGACGCCGGGCTGATCTGGATCGGCCCGCCGCCGGCGGCCATCGAGGCGCTCGGCGACAAGGCGAAGGCCAAGCACATCGCCGACAAGGCGAACGCGCCCCTGGCGCCGGGCACCAAGGACCCGGTCGCCGACGCCGACGAGGTCGTCGAGTTCGCCAGGGCCAACGGCCTCCCCGTCGCCATCAAGGCCGTCTTCGGCGGCGGCGGGCGCGGCCTCAAGGTCGCCCGGACCCTGGAGGAGATCCCCGACGCCTACGAGTCCGCGGTGCGCGAGGCGGTCACCGCGTTCGGCCGCGGGGAGTGCCTGGTCGAGAAGTTCCTCGACAAGCCCCGCCACGTCGAGACCCAGTGCCTGGCCGACCAGCACGGCAACGTCGTGGTGGTCTCCACCCGCGACTGCTCGCTCCAGCGCCGCAACCAGAAGCTGGTCGAGGAGGCGCCCGCGCCGTTCCTCACCGACGCGCAGCTCACCGAGCTCTACGAGTCGTCCAAGCGCATCCTCAAGGAGGCGGGCTACCACGGCGCCGGCACCTGCGAGTTCCTCGTCGCGCAGGACGGCACGATCTCCTTCCTCGAGGTCAACACCCGCCTCCAGGTCGAGCACTGCGTCTCCGAGGAGGTCACCGGCATTGACCTGGTGCGCGAGATGTTCCGCATCGCCGCCGGCGAGGAGCTCGGCTACGACGACCCCGAGATCCGCGGGCACTCCATCGAGTACCGCATCAACGCCGAGGACGGCGGCCGCAACTTCATGCCCGCCCCCGGCACCCTGTCCGCGTGGAGCCCGCCGTCCGGTCCCGGCGTACGCCTCGACGGCGGCTACGAGAACGGCGAGACGATCCCCGGCTCGTTCGACTCCCTCATCGCCAAGCTGATCGTCACCGGCCGCGACCGCACCCAGGCGCTGGAGCGCTCGCGCCGCGCGCTCGACGAGTTCGTCGTCGACGGCATGCCCACCGTCATCCCGTTCCACCGCGCGGTCGTGCGGGACCCGGCGTACGTCGGTCCCTCCACCCCCGACGGCACCGGCTCCTTCGACGTCTACACCCAGTGGATCGAGACCGAGTTCGACAACCGCATCGAGCCCTACGCCGGCGACGCCGCCGACGCACCCGAGGCCGGTGAGCGGCAGAAGGTCACCGTGGAGGTCGGCGGCCGCCGGCTCGAGGTCGTCCTCCCGGCCGGGCTCGGCGGCCTCGCCGGTGCCAGCGGCGGCGCAGCCGGGGCGAAGAAGCCCCAGCGGTCGGCCAGGAAGGCCGGCGCCGCGGCGTCCGGCGACGCGGTCACCTCCCCGATGCAGGGCACGATCGTCAAGGTCGTCGTCACCGAGGGCCAGGAGGTCGCCGAGGGCGACACCATCGTGGTCATGGAGGCGATGAAGATGGAGCAGCCGCTCAAGGCCCACAAGTCCGGCACCGTCACCGGGCTCCAGGCCGAGGTCGGCGCGACCGTCGCCAACGGCGCGGTCATCTGCGAGATCCAGGGCTGACCGCCGCCCGATCCCCCCGGTAACGCCCCCGACTGCGCACTCCCGCCCCCATCGGTGCGGGCGGGAGTGCACGTTCCGGGGCGTTACCGGAGGCGACCCGGACCGGGGCTCGCTCGTTGACCACGGAGCGCGCCGACCGGAGTACGGACCGGTAACCCTGGTCACACCGGCCGATGGATAGCGTTCGGCCATGTTCTCCAAGGTGCTCGTCGCCAACCGTGGCGAGATCGCAGTCCGGGCCTTCCGTGCCGCACGCGAGATCGGTGCGCGCACAGTGGCCGTCTTCCCCCACGAGGACCGCTGGTCCGAGCACCGGATGAAGGCCGAGGAGGCCTACCAGATCGGCGAGGAGGGTCACCCGGTCCGCGCCTACCTCGACCACGAGGCGATCGTGGCGGTCGCCGTGGAGTGCGGCGCCGACGCCATCTACCCCGGCTACGGCTTCCTGTCCGAGAACCCCGCGCTCGCCGAGGCGTGCGCCGCCGCCGGCATCACCTTCATCGGCCCGAGCGCCGAGGTGCTCACGCTGACCGGCAACAAGGCGCGCGCGATCGCGGCGGCCCGCGCGGCCGGCGTACCCGTGCTGGAGTCCGTGCCGCCGTCGACCGACGTCGAGGAGCTCCTCGCCGCCGCGGAGCAGATCGAGGCGCCGCTCTTCGTCAAGGCCGTCGCGGGCGGCGGTGGCCGCGGCATGCGCCGCGTCGAGGACCGCGCCGACCTGCGCGAGGCCATCGAGACCTGCATGCGCGAGGCTGAGGGCGCCTTCGGCGACCCGACGGTCTTCATCGAGCAGGCCGTCGTCGACCCCCGCCACATCGAGGTCCAGATCCTCTCCGACGGCACTGGCTCCGACGAGGGCGTGATCCACCTCTACGAGCGGGACTGCTCGGTCCAGCGGCGCCACCAGAAGGTCGTCGAGATCGCGCCGGCACCCAACCTCGACCCCGAGCTGCGCGACCGGATCTGCGCCGACGCCGTCCGCTTCGCCCGGGAGATCGGCTACAAGAACGCCGGCACGGTCGAGTTCCTGCTCGACCCGGCCGGCCGCTACGTCTTCATCGAGATGAACCCCCGCATCCAGGTCGAGCACACCGTCACCGAGGAGGTGACCGCCGTCGACCTGGTGCAGTCGCAGATGCTCATCGCCGCCGGCGCCACGCTGGCCGACCTCGACCTCACCCAGGACGCCGTCGAGCCGCGCGGCTTCGCGCTGCAGTGCCGCATCACCACCGAGGACCCCGCCAACGGCTTCCGGCCCGACACCGGGAAGATCACCACCTACCGCTCCCCCGGTGGCCCGGGCGTGCGGCTCGACGGCGGCACGACCTATACCGGCGCCGAGATCAGCCCCCACTTCGACTCGATGCTCGCCAAGCTGACCTGCCGCGGCCGCACCTTCGAGGCCGCGGTGCAGAAGGCGCGGCGCGCGCTGCTGGAGTTCCGCATCCGCGGCGTCTCGACGAACGTCGGCTTCCTCCAGGCCGTGCTCGCCGACCCCGACTTCGCCGCGGGCGGCGTGACCACCTCCTTCATCGAGGACCACCCCAACCTGCTCAAGGCGAACCTCGGCGGCGACCGCGCCACGAAGCTGCTGGCCTACCTCGCCGACGTCACCGTCAACCAGCCGCACGGCCCGGCGCCCGTCTCCGTCGCTCCCGCCACCAAGCTGCCGCCGCTCGACCGCTCCCAGCCGGTGCCCCCCGGGACCCGCCAGCTGCTGCGCGACGTCGGGCCCGAGGAGTTCGCGCGCCGCCTGCGCGCGCAGGACCGGGTCGCGGTCACCGACACCACGTTCCGCGACGCGCACCAGTCGCTGCTCGCCACCCGCGTGCGCACCCGCGACCTCCTCGCGGTCGCCGACCACGTCGCCCGCACCACGCCGCAGCTGTGGTCGGTGGAGTGCTGGGGCGGGGCGACGTACGACGTCGCGCTCCGATTCCTGGCCGAGGACCCGTGGGAGCGGCTGGCCGCGCTGCGCGAGGCGATCCCCAACGTCGGCCTCCAGATGCTGCTGCGCGGTCGCAACACCGTCGGCTACACGCCGTACCCCACCCAGGTCACCGAGGCCTTCGTGCAGGAGGCGGCCGAGACCGGCATTGACGTCTTCCGCATCTTCGACGCCCTCAACGACGTCTCGCAGATGCGGCCCGCCATCGACGCCGTCCGCGCCACCGGCACGTCGGTCGCCGAGGTCGCGCTCTGCTACACCGGCGACCTGTCCTCGCCCGACGAGCGGCTCTACACCCTCGACTACTACCTGCGCCTGGCCGACCAGATCGTCGAGGCCGGCGCCCACGTGCTGGCGATCAAGGACATGGCCGGCCTGCTGCGCGCCCCCGCGGCCCGCACCCTGGTCACCGCGCTGCGCGAGCGCTTCGACCTCCCGGTCCACCTCCACACCCACGACACCCCGGGCGGGCAGCTCGCCACGCTCGTCGCCGCGATCGAGTCGGGCGTCGACGCCGTCGACGCGGCGTGCGCGTCGATGGCGGGCACGACGTCCCAGCCGGCGCTGTCCGCGCTGGTCTCGGCCACCGACCACTCCGAGCGGGAGACCGGCCTGTCGCTCGCGGCGGTCAACGCGATGGAGCCCTACTGGGAGGCCGTGCGCCGCGTCTACGCGCCGTTCGAGTCCGGACTGCCGTCGCCGACCGGCCGCGTCTACCGCCACGAGATCCCCGGCGGGCAGCTCTCGAACCTGCGCCAGCAGGCGATCGCGCTCGGCCTCGGCGAGAAGTTCGAGCAGGTCGAGGACATGTACGCCGCGGCGAACGACATCCTCGGCAACGTCGTCAAGGTGACGCCCTCCTCCAAGGTCGTCGGCGACCTCGCCCTCGCGCTCGTCGCCGCGGGCGCGGACCCGGCGGAGTTCGAGGCCGACCCGGCGTCGTACGACGTGCCGGACTCGGTGATCGGCTTCCTCAACGGCGAGCTGGGCGACCCGCCCGGCGGCTGGCCCGAGCCGTTCCGCACCAAGGCGCTCGCCGGCCGCACCTGGAAGCAGCCGACGGAGGAGCTCACCGAGGAGCAGCAGGCGAGCCTGGCCTCCGACCGCCGCGCCACCCTCAACGAGCTGCTCTTCCCGGGCCCCACGGCCGCCTTCCGCGAGTCGCGCGAGGCCTACGGCGACCTCTCGGCGGTCTCCACCATCGACTACCTCTACGGCCTGCGCCGCGGCGAGGAGCACCGCGTGCAGGTGCGCGAGGGCCGGGAGATGCTCTTCGGTCTCGAGGCGATCAGCGAGCCCGACGAGCGCGGCCTCCGCAACGTGATGGCCACCGTCGACGGCCAGATGCGACCCGTGCAGGTGCGCGACCGCAGCATCTCCGCCGAGGTCGCCTCGGCCGAGAAGGCCGACCCGAGGGACCGCGGCCACGTCGCCGCCCCCTACGACGGGGCGGTGACCGTGGCGGTCGCCGAGGGCGACGAGGTGGAGGCCGGGCAGACGGTGGCGACCATCGAGGCGATGAAGATGGAGGCCTCCATCACCGCGCCGGTGGCAGGCACGGTCGCGCGGCTGGCGGTGCCGTCGACGCAGGCCGTCGAGGGCGGCGACCTGGTGCTGGTGATCAGCCCTCGTTGAGGACGACCACGTCGGGGTCGGGCTCGGCGTACTCGCCCACCTCGGCGGGGTCCTCGCCGGTCACGTGCCGGAAGACCTCGACCGCGACAGCGCGCATGCCGGTGATCGTGGGGTGGAACGGCGCCGCGACCCCGACGCGGAGCCGGGGCCCGTTGACCCACGCCCGGCCGCCGGCACACACGTCGTGGCCCTCGGAGGCGGCCTCGAGGTCGACGTACTTCCCACCCCCGGCGGTCGCGCCGCGCTGCAGCGCGTCGTTGAGGAGTCCCGCGACCTCGGCCACCGGACCGAGCACCTCGGCGGGTACGCCGACGGCCGGGCAGGTGCCCTCCGTGGGCAGGATGTCGGGATAGCCCACGACGAGGACCTCCGCGCCGGGCGCGGCGTCGCGGATGCGGCGCACCGCCTGCCGGACGCGGCCGGCCACCTTGCCGGCATCGGTGCGCAGCTGCGCGACCGGGCACTGCGCCGCCGTCCCGCGCTGGCACCGGATCAGGGAGTCGTAGATCCCGAAGTCGTTGCCGCCGATGCCGAGGGTGACCAGGTCGGTCTCCTCCGACACCGCGTCGAGCTGCGGGCGGGTCACGTTGCCGTCGAACATCGTCATCCGGTCGTACAGGTCCGCCGTCGTGGCGGCCGAGCACGTGACGTCGGTGTAGCTGGCCACGTCGAGCCAGTCGGCGAGGAAGGCCGGGTAGTTGTCCTTCGACCGCGCGCAGCCGCTGGGGTCGCTGCGCATCGTGCCGATGAACGGCCCGGCCGAGAACGAGTCACCCATCGCGACGTAGTCGACGGGCGTGGCGACCTCGGCGTTGACCACCGGGTCGGGCAGGCCGGCGTCGTCGTCGGCGGCTCCGCCGGACTGGCAGGCCGAGCCGGCGAGGACGAGTGCCGCCAGCGCGGCCGCGAGCCGGGCCCCGGGCAGCGGCACTACCGCACCGGACCCTTCTGCCGCGGCATCACGCTGAAGGTGAACCAGTCGGAGTAGAGCCCGAAGTAGGAGCGGACGGTGTCGCCGTCGACGCGGGCCGTGCCGGTGGTGCCGATGAACGCCATGTCGGTGACCCGACCGCCCCAGTCGCCGTTGCCGTCGCGCGAGATGACCTCGATCCTCGTCAGGTCGCCGATCGCGGGCCAGTGCCGCTCGACCTGGGTGTCGTCGATCACGGTCGTCCACGTGGAGTACTTCGGGTTCGCGAGGCCGTCGTAGGGGTCGGGCTGCGCGACGAGGTACGGCATGGACCCGGCGGCCGAGAAGCCGCCGTTGCTGGCGGAGAACTGGGTGAACGCGGGTCGGCCGTCGTGGAACAGGCCCTGCTTGGCGGTCGCCCGGATCGCCTCGGTCGCCGCCGGGTGCTCGACGTCGGCGCCGCCGTAGACCTGGCACTGGGTGGTGTCACAGATGTCGTAGTGCGCCGCGGCCGGGTGCGCGCGCTCGTACGCCGCATAGGTGCGCGCCGCGACCGACTGGGCGCTCACCGCGGCCGGCTCCCACAGCGCCGGCACCTCCTGCGGCACGACGCCCCGCAGGTAGGCCTCCATGCCGACCCGGTTGACGGTCTGCCGCCGGCCGCCCTTGCGCGCGGCCACGGACTGGAGGGCGCCGCGGTACTCCCGGCGCGCGCCGCGCACGACGAGGGTGAGCCGGCCGTCCGCGGCGGTCAGCTCGGCCTCGCCCCGGACGGTCCGCCACGTGCGCCAGGCGCCGCCCTTGGTCCACTGGACCGCGGTGTCGTCGCCCCGCGCGACGAGGCGCCACTTGCGCGCCGCCACGGGCGGCAGCCGCCAGGTGCGCTTGCGGCCGAGCGTCGTGACCTTGATCCCGCGCTCGGCGACAACCTGCACGTCGCGCCCGGTGTCGGCGGTGATGAGCACGCGGAGCTTGCCGCGCACCGCGCCCCAGGTCGTGCCCGGGTAGTAGAACTCGTTGATCTGCCGCCACGAGAGCCCCTGCTGGGCCGCGCCGAGGGCGCCGTACTGCGACATCCCGCGCCCGTGGCCGAACCCGTGTCCGGTCACCGTGATCGCGGTGCTGCCGGTGACGGGCCAGGTCTCGGCCCGGCTGCGCGGCTCGGCGGCGCTCGCGACGGGCGTGGGCAGCATCGGCAGCAGCAGGGCGCCGGCTGCGAGCGCGAGGAACGTGCGGGTCCTGGTCATGGGCGTGGCTCTCCCCCGAGAACGACGGAACAAGAACCTCCGAGACTACAGGTGGTCCGCAGCGCGGGGGTCCGGACCGCGGGAACGGTGGCAGGATGGACTGCGTGCTGGGACGTCGCCGGAGGGAGAGGCACGCGCGCGAGCTCGCCGAGCTCGACGCCTTCCGCCAGGTGCGCCGCGCGGCCGACGAGGACGTCACCCGGTTCGGCGAGGAGCTCACCGCGCTCCACCTCGAGACCCTCGGCACCGACCTCGACGACGACATGCGCGCGGACTACCAGCGCGCGCTCGACGCCTACGAGGGCGCCAAGGCGGCGCTCCGCCGGGCGGAGGCCGCCGCCGACGTCACCACCGTCACCCGCACGCTGGCCGACGGGCGCTTCGCGCACGCGTGCGTGCTGGCCGCGCAGGCCGGGAAGCCCCGGCCCGAGCGCCGGCCACCCTGCTTCTTCGACCCGGCCCACGGTCCGGCCACCCGCGACGTCACGTGGGCGCCGCCCGGCGGGGTGCCGCGCGAGGTGCCGGTCTGCTTCCGCGACGCCGAGCGGCTCGCCGCCGGCGGGCAGCCCGAGGTCCGCCTGGTCCGGCTCGGAGACCGCCGCGTCGCCTGGTTCGCCTCCGGTCCGACGTACGCCGCCTGGGCGGGCGGCTGGTACACCGAGCTGGTGCAGGAGGGCCGGATGCAGGCCGAGCGGCTCACCATGGCGTACGCCGGCACGCCCGGCGGGGCGGGCGCGCAGCTGCCGCTCGCCGCCGCGTGGAGCGACCCCGGCTCGTGGGAGGGCGGCGGGATGATCGGCGGCCACGACTACAGCTGGTACGGCGGCGGTGACGGTGGCGGCGGCGGCGGCGGTGACGGTGGAGGGGGCGGCGACGGCGGAGGCGGGGGCGGGGGCGACTGACGCTCGCGCGGGACGGCTGTTCGGGCCCGCCTGTGACACTGGAGGGGTGCCCGAGGGAGACAGCGTCTGGAAGCTCGCGCGCCGGCTGGACCGCCAGCTGGTGGGGCGCACGGTCGTGCGGTCCGACTTCCGCACCCCGGCGCTGGCCACCCGCGACGTGTCCGGGCGTGAGGTGGTCGGGCACGACACCCACGGCAAGCACCTGCTGACCCGCTTCTCCGCGCTCGGCGACTCGCCGCCCGCCACGCTGCACAGCCACCTGCGGATGGACGGCTCGTGGTCGACCCTCGCGCCCGGCAAGCGGCTGCCCGGCAGCGTCCAGCCGCACGTCCGCCTCGTCCTGGCGCTCGACGACGGCCGGACCGTGCACGGCATCCGCCTCCACGACCTCGCGCTCGTGCCCACCGACCGTGAGGCCGACCTGGTCGGGCACCTGGGTCCCGACCCGCTCCGCGACGACTGGGACCCCGAGGAGGCCGTGCGCCGGCTGCTCCGCGAGCCGGCGACGCCGCTGGTCACCGCGCTGCTCGACCAGCGCTCGCTGGCCGGGCTGGGCAACCTGTGGGCCAACGAGCTCGCGTTTCTCACCGGCGTCAGCCCGTGGACCCCGGTCGGCGAGGTCGACGTCGCGCGCCTGGTCGAGCGGGCGGCGACGATGCTGCGCCACTCCGCCACGGTCGAGGGCGCCTACCAGGTCACGACCGGGTCACCGGTCAGGGGCGACGACCACTGGGTCACCGGGCGGCAGCGCCAGGGCTGTCGCCGCTGCCGGGGCCCGGTCAGCGTGAGCGCCGAGGTGCCGGGCGACCCCGCCAACCGGCGTACCTGGTGGTGCCCGGCGTGCCAGCCCGGGCCGGGCCCGGAGATGCGAGTCGGCGGGAGCCGCGTCAGACGTGGTGCAGGCGGCGGGCAGCCTCGGCGACCGACCCGCTCATCGACGGGTAGACGGTGAACGCCTGGGCGAGCTGGTCGGCCGTCAGCGACTCCGCCACGGCGATCGACACCGGGTGGATCAGCTCGGAGGCCCGCGGTCCCACCACGACACCCCCGACGACGATGCCGGTGCCGGGGCGGCAGAACAGCTTCACGAAGCCGTCGCGCACGCCCTGCATCTTGGCGCGGGCGTTGCCGGCCAGGGGCAGGGTGACGACCTCGGCGTGGATCTCGCCGGCGTCGACGGCCTGCTGCGACCACCCGACCGTGGCGATCTCCGGGGAGGTGAAGACGTTCGAGGACACCTTCTTGAGGTCGAGCGGCGCCACGGCGTCGCCGAGGAAGTGCCACATCGCGATGCGGCCCTGCATCGCCGCCACCGAGGCGAGCATCAGCACGCCGGTGCAGTCGCCCGCGGCGTAGATGCCGCGCGCGGAGGTGCGCGAGACGCGGTCGACGGTGATGAAGCCGCCGTCCCCGGTCGCCACGCCGGCCTCCTCGAGGCCGAGGTCGGCGGTGTTGGGCACCGACCCGAGGGCGAGGATGCAGTGGCTGCCCGAGACGGTGCGCCCGTCGGTCAGGGTGACCGTGACGGTGTCGCCGTCACGGGTGACCGACTGCATCCGCGACTGCCCCAGGACGTTCATGCCGCGTCGGGTGAGCACCTCCTCCAGCACCGCGGACGCGTCCGCGTCCTCCCCGGGCAGCACCCGGTCTCGGCTGCTGACGAGCGTCACGTTGATGCCGAGCGAGAGGTAGGCGCTGGCGAACTCGGCGCCCGTCACACCCGAGCCGACGACGATGAGCTTCTCCGGCACCTCGGTGAGGTCGTAGACCTGCTCCCAGGTGAGGATCCGCTCGCCGTCGGGCTGGGCGCTGGGGAGCGTGCGCGGCGCCGCGCCGGTCGCCACGATGATCGCGTCGGCCCGCAGGGTCTCCTCACCGTCGGCGGTGGTCGCCACCACGGTCAGGTCGGGTCCGAGACGGCCGCGACCGCGCACCATGCGTACGCCGTCCCGCTCGAGCCGGGCCGCGATGTCGGTCGACTGGTCGGCCGCGAGCTGCTTCACGCGCGCGTTGACGCGCCCCAGGTCGACCGCGATCGAGGTGGCGGCGTCGCCCTCGTGGTCGCGGAAGTTGACCCCGAGCTCGCGTGCCGAGGCCATCTCGGTCATCAGCTCCGAGGTCGCGATGAGGGTCTTGCTGGGCACGCAGTCGGTGAGGACGGCCGAACCACCCACCCCGTCGGTGTCCACGACGGTGACCTCGGCGCCGAGCTGCGCGGCCACGTGGGCCGCCTCGTAGCCGCCGGGGCCGCCGCCGATGATGACGATGTGGTCGGTCATCACAGGTTGATCATGTGGCCGGCGATGCCGTGGACGGCCTCCTTGACGGCCTCGCCCAGCGTCGGGTGCGCGAAGACGTTGCGGGCGACCTCGTCGGCGGTGAGGTCCCACTTCTGCGCCAGCGTCATCACCGGCAGCAGCTCGGTGACGTCCGGGCCGATCATGTGGGTGCCGATGATCTCGTTGTGCTCGGCGTCGGCGACGACCTTCACGAAGCCCACGGCCTCGCCGAGGCCCATCGCCTTGCCGTTGGCGGTGAAGGGGAACGTCGCGGTCTTGACGTCGTAGCCCTTCTCCCTGGCCTGCGCCTCGGTGTAGCCGAAGGAGCCGATCTGCGGCATGCAGTAGGTCGCGCGGGGCACGAAGTCGTAGTCCACCGGCATGGTCTCGGCGCCGTTGATGGTCTCGGCGGCGACGATGCCCATGGCCTCGGCGACGTGGGCGAGCATCATCTTGCCGGTGCAGTCGCCGATGGCGTAGACGCCCGGGACGTTGGTGCGGCAGTAGTCGTCGATCTCGATCGCGCCGCGCTCGGTGACGGTGACGCCGACGTTCTCGAGGCCGAAGCCCGTGACGCGGGGGGCGAAGCCGAACGCCGCGAGGAACTTGTCGGCCTCGAGCACCTGCTCGTCGCCGCCGGCCGCGGGGGCGACGGTGACCCTGACGCCCGAGCCGGTGTCCTCGACGCCCTTGACCGCCGTGGCCGTCATGACCTTCACGCCGAGCTTCTTGTAGTGCTTGAGCAGCTCCTTGGAGATGTCGGCGTCCTCGGTCGGGACCATCCGGTCGAGGAACTCCACGATCGTGACGTCGACCCCGAAGTTGGCCATCACGTAGGCGAACTCGACGCCGATAGCGCCGGAGCCGCCGATGATGATGGAGCCCGGGAGCTGGTCGTCGAGGATCTGCTCCTCGTAGGTGACGACGTTCTCGCTGAGCTCGACACCCGGCACCAGGCGCACCGTGGCGCCCGAGGCGATGATCAGGTTGTCGAAGGTGTAGCGGGTCGTCTGCCCGTCCTTGTCCGACACGTCGATGTCGTTGCGGCCCTGGAGCGTGCCCCAGCCGTCGATCTCGGTGATCTTGTTCTTCCGCATGAGGAAGTGCACGCCCTTGACGATGCCGGCGCTCACGTCACGGCTGCGCTTGTGGGTGGCACCGAAGGCCATCGACACCTCGCCCTCGATGCCGTACTTCGCCTTCTCGTGCTGCAGCGTGTGCGCCAGCTCGGCGTTCTTGAGCAGGGCCTTGGACGGGATGCAGCCGACGTTGAGGCAGACCCCTCCCCAGTACTTGTCCTCCACCACGGCCACCTTCTGGCCGAGCTGGGCTGCGCGGATCGCGGCGACGTAGCCACCGGGGCCGGCGCCGAGGACGAGGGTGTCGAAGTGCGTGTCGGTCACGCGCCCAGCCTAGTTGTCGGCCTCGCACGGCGGACACCCGAGGTCGCGGCTCGATATCGTGTGGCCCGTGACGCTCTACGCCGCCTACGGGACGAACCTCGATCCCGCCCGCATGAGCGAGCGCTGCCCCCACTCGATCCTCCAGTCCACCGGGTGGCTCACCGGCTGGCGGCTGACGTTCGGCGGCGAGGAGCACGGCTGGGACGGCGCGCTCTCCACGATCGTCCAGGACCCCTTCGAGCAGGTCTTCGTGGCGGTCTACGACGTGACGCCCGAGGACGAGCGCGCGCTCGACGGCTGGGAGTCCGCCGACACCGGGCTGTACCGCAAGACCAAGGTGCGGGTGCAGACGATGACCGGTCCGCTGGTCGTGTGGGCCTACGTTCTCGACGCCTACGAGGGCGGCCTGCCCTCGGCGTCCTACCTCGGCGTGCTGGCCGACGCCGCCGAGGCCGCCGGCGCGCCCGAGGACTACGTCGCCGCGCTGCGCCGCCGCGCGTGCCGCTCGACCGGGCTCTGACCCCGCACCTCCGGCCGAGGCGGTCTAGAGTTCGCGCGTGACCCACGCCGCAGCAGCCCCCACCCCCTACGAGCTCGCCGGATCCGCCGCCGCCCGTCTCGCCGACCTCACCGGAGTGGAGCGACACGACATCGCGCTCGTGCTCGGCTCCGGCTGGCTGCCCGCCGTCGACGCGCTGGGCGAGGCCACCGCCGAGATCGACACCACGGACCTCCCCGGCTTCAGCGCGGCGGCCGTCGCGGGGCACAGCGGCAAGATCCGCTCCATCCGCAGCGGCGGGAAGAACCTGCTGGTCTTCCTCTCCCGCACGCACTACTACGAGGGCAAGGGCGTCGCCGCCGTCGTCCACCCGGTCCGCACCGCGGCCGCGGCCGGGTGCTCGGCGATCGTGCTCACCAACGGCTGCGGGGGGCTCAAGGAGGGCTGGCAGCCCGGCCAGCCGGTGCTGATCTCCGACCACATCAACCTCACCGGCACCAGCCCGATCGTCGGCGCGACCTTCGTCGACCTCACCGACCTCTACAGCCCCCGCCTGCGAGCGATGTGCAAGGACCTCGACCCCTCCCTCGACGAGGGCGTCTACGTCCAGTTCCCCGGGCCGCACTACGAGACCCCCGCCGAGGTCCGGATGGCCGGCATCATGGGCGGCCACCTGGTGGGGATGAGCACCACGCTCGAGGCGATCGCGGCCCGTGAGGCCGGCATGGAGGTCCTCGGCATCAGCCTGGTCACCAACCTCGCGGCCGGCCTGAGCGGAGAGCCGCTCGACCACGCGGAGGTCCTCGAGGCGGGCCGCGCGGCCGCCAGCCGGATGGGCGGGCTGCTCAGCCGGGTCGTGGCGGGCATCTGAGGCACGCGAGCGTGCGCGTCCTCGTCACCGGCGCCGCCGGGAGCATCGGCCGGGTCGTCACTCCCGGACTGGCCGCCCTCGGCCACGACGTCGTCGGCCTCGACCTCGTCCCGGCCCCCGACGGCACCACGTTCGCGTGGCACGAGGCCGACTGCGCCGACGCCGACGCCGTCGACGCGGTCCTCGCGGCCGAGCGGCTCGACGCGGTCGTGCACCTGGCGGGCGTGCCGGAGGAGCGCTCCCTGCCCGAGGAGCTCACCTCGCACGTGGTCACCACGGCGGCGCTGCTCGACGCCATGGTGGCCCACGACGTGCCGCGCATGGTCTACGCCTCCTCCAACCACGCCGTCGGCCGCACGCCGCGCGCCGACGGCGAGCTGACCGAGCACGCCGCCCCGCGCCCCGACACGTACTACGGGGTCGCCAAGGTCGCGGCGGAGGCGCTGCTGCGGCTCTTCGCCGACCGTCACGGCCTCGACGCCGTGGCGTGCCGCATCGGGTCGTTCCTCGAGGAGCCGACCACCGTCCGCGCGCTCTCGACGTGGCTCTCCCCCGGCGACGCCGTACGCATGGTCGACGCGGCAACCACCGCGCCCGCCCCCGGGTACGCCGTGCTCTACGGCATCAGCGCCAACACCCGCGCCTGGTGGGACCTCGAGCCCGGCCGCCGGCTGGGCTACCACCCGCAGGACGACGCCGAGGCGTACGCCGACCGGGTCCAGGCGGGCCCCCACGACGAGGCGGAGGCCGAGTTCGTCGGCGGCCCCTATGCCACCGCCCGCTTCCACCGCCCGGCCCTGGGCGCGTGACGCTCGCGCCGCCGCCTCCGCTCCGCTGCTCCAGCCCCAGAATCCCCGCTTAAGCGGGGGAGTTCGAACTTCCGGGGGCGTGCAGGCCACTGGAAGTTCGCAATCCCCCGCTTAAGCGGGGGATTCGCGCCCGGGCGGCGACTCGCGCCGGCGACGCCGGGCGAGCCGGGGGGCCTTGACCTGGAGTGCACTCCAAGTCCGAGACTGGTGCGATGACCAGCCTGACCATCGCCGAGGCGGCCGAGAGGACCGGGCTGACCGCCCACACCCTGCGCTACTACGAGCGTGACGGGCTGCTCCTCCACGCCGTCGAGCGCGCGCCCTCGGGGCACCGGCGCTACACCGACGACGACCTCCGCTGGATCGAGATGGTGACCCGGCTCCGCGCCACGGGGATGCCCATCCGGGACGTACGCCGCTACGCCGCCCTCGTGCGCGACGGCGACGGCAACGAGTCCGAGCGGCTGGCGCTGTTGCTGGCGCACCGCGAGGTGGTCGAGAGGCAGCTGGCCGAGGTCACCTCCCACCTGCGTGCCATCGACCACAAGATCGCGCTCTACGAGAACCTGGCGCCCGCCTCCTGAGACCCCTGCCGCCCGCCCGCGCGCCGGGGCCTTGACCTGCAGCGCGCTCGAAGTCGGAGGGTGAGGGACATGACGAACACCTCCTCCACCGCACCCGTCGGGCAGCGCGACCTCGGCACCACCTCACCGCTCACGGTCAGCACGCTCGGACTCGGCTGCATGGGGATGTCGGAGTTCTACGGCACCCCCGACGAGCAGGCCGGGATCGACACCATCCACCGCGCGCTCGACCTCGGCGTCACCTTCCTCGACACCGCCGACATGTACGGCCCGTTCACCAACGAGCGCCTCGTCGGCCGGGCCATCGCGGGCCGCCGCGACGAGGTCCAGCTCGCGACCAAGTTCGGCAACGAGCGGAACCCGGACGGCTCGTGGGTGCGCATCAACGGCACCCCGGAGTACGTCCGCAGGGCCTGCGACGCCTCCCTCGAGCGGCTCGGCGTCGACCACATCGACCTCTACTACCAGCACCGCGTCGACAAGACGGTCCCCATCGAGGAGACGGTCGGGGCCATGGCGGAGCTCGTCGAGGCCGGGAAGGTGCGCCACCTCGGGCTGTCGGAGGCGGGCGCCGAGACGATCCGGCGCGCGCACGCCGTGCACCCGCTCACCGCGCTCCAGTCGGAGTACTCGCTCTTCACCCGCGACCTCGAGGACGCGATCCTGCCCGTCCTGCGGGAGCTCGGGATCGGGCTGGTCCCCTACTCCCCCCTCGGCCGCGGGATCCTCACCGGCGCCGTGACCCGGGAGTCCCTGGAGTCCGGCGACTCTCGCGCCGCAGGCCGCTTCCCCCGCTTCTCCGGCGACGCGCTCGACGCCAACCTCGCGCTCGTGGGGGAGGTCGTCCGGCTGGCGGAGGAGAAGGGCTGCACGCCCGGCCAGCTGGCGCTGGCGTGGGTGCTCGCGCAGGGCGACGACGGCCTGGGGGTCGCCCCGATCCCCGGCACCAAGCGGGTGGCCTACCTGGAGGAGAACGTCGGCGCTGTCGCCGTGGCGCTCACCCGCGACGACCTCGCGGCCTTGGAGCGGGCGGTCCCGCGCGACGCGGTCGCCGGCGACCGCTACGGCGACATGTCCACCATCGACGCCTGAGCGCACCCGGCCGGGATCGCCGCGGGGCACCGCGCGCCCGCGACGTCAGGTGGCGGCGATCCCGACCCGGCCCTCGCGGAACGCGTCCACGAACAGTGCGTGGTCCTTGCGCACGCGAGCGGCGTACTCGATCGCCCAGTCGGACAGCCAGGCGACGAGGTCGTTGCGCCGACCGTGCAGCGACCGCGCGATGGCCTCCTCGACCTGGAAGTCGACGAGGTCCTGCTGGCTGTCCTCGTCGGAGGCACAGTGGATCTTGGCGGTGGCCCGCCCCAGGAGGTCGACCACGGCGCGCATGTCCTCCGGCTCGTTGATGTCGCCCCAGTCGAGGTCGACCTCGTAGGGCGAGACCTCGGAGACGACGTAGCCCACGCCGTCGATGCTGGTGTGCCCGAGCAGCGGGTCGGTGTGCACCTGGAGGGCCCGCTGGCTGACGGCCGTGCGGTGGCCCTCGTGCTCGAAGTAGGCGTCGACGTCGGCGGTGTCGACGAACCTGCTCAGCGCCGGGACGTTGGCCTGCTTCATGCTCAGCACGACGTCGTTGTCCAGCGCCTGGCTGTAGCCCTCGACGAGCACGTTGTACGCCGGCAGCCCCGCGCTGCCGATGCCGAAGCCGGACTTGCCGACGACGTCGCGCAGCTCGTAGAAGAGCTCGCGGTCGAAGCGCTTGGAGTCGGGGATCGTGTCGAGGTAGCCGCCGAAGGCCGCCACGACCTTCTCGCGCTCGGTGCGCGAGAGCCGCCGCGTGGTGGCGTCCTCGAGGAACATGCGGGTGCCGCCCTGCATCGTGGTGACCCTGTCGAGGAGGTCCGCGCGCCGCATCCGGCGGGCCGACTGCAGCGCGGTCAGCACCGGCCCGTGGGCGGTGTCGAGGCGAATCTCGAAGCCCTCGTCGTCCTCGGTCCCGGTGTAGTGGTTGATCTGGGCCAGGTACGAGCGGGTGTAGCGGCCGACTAGCTTGCGGATCGCGTCCTCCGGCAGGGCCTTCTGCCAGCCGAGCAGCGCGAGGCTGGCCGCGAAGCGCTGCAGGTCCCAGGTGAAGCGTCCGAGGTAGGCCTCGTCGAAGTCGTTGACGTCGAAGATCAGCCTGCCGTCGGAGTTGAGGTAGGTGCCGAAGTTCTCCACGTGGAGGTCGCCGTGGATCCAGATGCGCTCCGCCCCGTGGGCGGCCCAGTCGTCGGAGGCCGCGGTGACGTCGTGGAAGAACAGGCACGCGGTGCCGCGGTAGAAGGCCAGCGGGTCACGCGCCATCTTGCGGTACTTCGCGCGGAACGCCGTCGGGTCGGCGCGCATCAGGGGCGCGAAGGCGTCGCGCAGCACCTCGACGATCACGCCGGTCCGGTCGCGGGTGGCCATGGGCGCACTCTAGGTGCCCGCTAGGTTTGCGCCATGGCAACCACCCAACTCGGTCCCAACACCGTCAGCACCGTCGGCGAGCTCCCGACGGTCGGCTCCCAGGCCCCCGGCTTCGAGCTGGTCGACTCCTCGTTCGGCTCGCTCACCGACGCCGACGTCGCCGGCAAGCGTGTGGTGCTCAACATCTTCCCGAGCATCGACACCGGCGTGTGCCAGGCGAGCGTGCGGAGGTTCAACGAGCTCGCCGCCGGGCTCCAGGACACGGCCGTCGTCAACGTGTCGGTCGACCTGCCCCTGGCGCAGGCCCGGTTCTGCGGCGCCGAGGGGATCGACGACGTGCTCGTCGGGTCGGCGTTCCGCTCGAGCTTCGGCCGGGACTACGGCGTCGAGATGGCCGACGGCGGCTGGCGCGGGATGCTCGCGCGTGCGGTGGTCGTGCTGGACGCCGACCGCACCGTCCTGCACACCCAGCTCACCGAGGCGATCGGCCAGGAGCCCGACTACGACGCGGCGGTCGCCGCCCTGAACTGAGGCCCACCGACTGCGCCTCGGGTCGCGGCGCTCACCGCCGCGACTCGAGCCAGTCGTGCTCGGCCCGCGGCAGCACCCGCGCCCTCAGGAACAGCTCGGCCAGGCCCTGGTCGCCCATCCACGCCCGGAAGTACATCGGCACCGTGAGTCCGTGCCCCGGGCGGTGCACCACCGTGACCGGGTCGCCCGGCTCGATGCGCCCGGGCTCGCGCACCGCGAGGTAGGCCCCCGTGCGGCCGTGCTCGGCGAAGCGGCGCATCCACCGGGGCTCCGCCATGTGCTTGGCGAACGTGGCGCAGGGCACCCGCGGTCCGCACACCTCGAGCAGGGCGCTGCCGACCTCCCACAGCTCGCCGACCTCGCTATCGTCGACCGCGAGCCCGCGGGTGGTGAGGTTCTCGCCGAACATCCCGTCGGGCAGGTCGCGAGCGAGCTCGCGGCCCCAGTGGTCCAGCTCCTCGCGCGCGACGGCGTACACCGCCTGCGTGGCTCCGCCGTGGTGCTTGCGGCTGTAGATCTCGTCGCCCACGACACCGCTGCCGAGCCCGCCGCGCTTGGGACCGGGGTCGCGGACGTCGATCCGGTCGACCGGGTGCTTGCGGATGCCGCTCGGGCGACGCATCCCCTCGACCGGCGCCAGGGCGCCGGCGTTGACGGAGAGCACGGTCGCGGTCACGGCGCCACGCTAGCCCGGGGTGCCGGCCGGGCCCGCGGTCAGGAGTCGCCGGAGTGGCAGACCGCCTCGACGTTGTTGCCCTCGGTGTCGCGGACGAAGGCGCCGTAGTAGCCCGGGTGGTACTCCGGCCAGAGCCGCGGCTCGTGCAGCGACTCCGCACCCGCCGCCACGGCCTCCGCGTGCCAGGCGCGGACCGTCGCCGCGTCGGGCGCCCGGAACGCGACGTGGACCTCGCGGTTGGGGCCGACGCCGTCGAAGGTGCTGATCCAGAAGTCGGGCTCCTCGGTGCCGTAGCCGATCGCCACGTCGAAGTCCATGATCCGGCGGTGTCCGAGGACGCCCAGGACCCTGTCGTAGAACGCGGCCGCGCGGGCCAGGTCGGTGCAGTTGATGCCCAGGTGATCGATCATGGACCGATCGTGGCACCGCCCACCGACAGCGGCCCGCGCCTGGGGATAGCGTGCGTCCATGACCGTCGAGACCGCACCGACCGACCTGATCGAGCAGGCCCGGGCCTGGGCCGCCAAGGACCCGGACGAGCAGACCCGCGCCGAGCTCGAGGCACTCGTCGCGGCCGCTGCGCGCGGGGAGCAGACCGACCTCGCCGACCGCTTCGCCGGGACGCTCGAGTTCGGCACCGCCGGCCTGCGCGGCGCCCTCGGCGCCGGCCCCAACCGGATGAACCGCGTCGTGGTCACCCGCGCTGCCGCCGGCCTCGCGGCGTACCTGCGCGACACCGGCCACGCCGGCGGCTCGGTCGTGATCGGCTTCGACGCGCGCCACAACTCCGACGTGTTCGCGCGCGACACGGCCGAGATCATGACCGGCGCCGGCTTCAAGGCGCTCGTCATGCCGCGGACCCTGCCGACCCCGCTGCTGGCCTTCGCGATCCGCGAGCTGGGCTGCGCCGCGGGCGTGATGGTCACCGCGAGCCACAACCCGCCTCAGGACAACGGCTACAAGGTCTACCTCGGCGACGGCAGCCAGATCGTGCCGCCGGCCGACAGCGAGATCGCCGACCGGATCGCCGCCGTGGGCCCGCTGGCCGACCTCCCCCGCGGCGACGCCGGCCGCGTCGTCGGCGAGGAGATCGTCGACCGCTACCTCGACACCGTCGCCGGGCTCGCCGCGGACGGTCCCCGCGACCTCAGCCTCGTCTACACGCCGCTGCACGGCGTGGGCGGCACGACCGTCGCCCAGGTGCTGGAGACCGCCGGCTTCGACGCACCCCACGTCGTGGAGCAGCAGGAGCACCCCGACCCCGACTTCCCGACGGTCTCCTTCCCCAACCCCGAGGAGCCCGGCGCGATGAACCTGGCGATGGCGCTGGCCGCGGAGACGCGGGCGGACCTCGTCGTCGCGAACGACCCCGACGCCGACCGCTGCGCCGTCGCGGTGCCCGACGCCCACGGCTGGCGGATGCTGCGCGGCGACGAGGTCGGCGCGCTGCTGGCCCACCACCTGCTCGCCCGCGGCCGCACCGGCACCTACGCCAACTCGATCGTCTCCTCCAGCCTGCTCGGCAAGATGGCGGCCGCGGCCGGCCAGCCGCACGAGGAGACGCTGACCGGGTTCAAGTGGATCGGCCGCGTCGAGGGCCTCGCGTTCGGCTACGAGGAGGCGCTGGGCTACTGCTGCGACCCCGAGCACGTCCGCGACAAGGACGGCGTCTCGGCGCTGCTGCTGGTGTGCGAGCTCGCCGCGGCCGCGAAGGCCGAGGGCCGCGGCCTCACCGACATCCTCGACGACATCGCCCGCCAGCACGGCCTGCACGCGACCGACCAGCTGTCGGTGCGCTTCGAGCAGCTGTCCGACATCCCGGCCACGATGCAGCGGCTGCGCGCCGCGCCTCCGACGGCCCTCGGCGGGCTCGCCGTCGAGCGGGTCGAGGACCTCGCCGAGGGCTCGGAGCTGCTGCCCCCGACCGACGGCCTGCGCTACTCCCTCGCCCAGGGCGCCCGGGTGATCGTCCGTCCGAGCGGCACCGAGCCGAAGGTGAAGTGCTACCTCGAGGTGGTCGTGCCCGTCGGGGCCGACGCGGACGGCGGCGTCGACGCCGCCCGCATCAACGCCGCCGGCCGGCTCGACGCGATCAAGGCCGACCTGCGGGGCGCCGCCTTCGGACCGGACCGCTGACGTGCGGACCCGCGCCCCGGCCCTGACGACCGGGCTCGTGACCGGACTGGCGACCGGAATGGCGACCGGGCTGGTGGCGGGGCTGATGGCCGCTCCGGTGGCCGCCGCGCCCGCCGGTGCGGCGTACGACGAGCAGGTCCCGCGCACGTGGCGCGTCGGCCCCGAACGCGCCCTGACCACCCCGAGCGCCGCGGCGGCCGTGGCGCGCGACGGCGACACCGTGCTAATCGACCCGGGCACCTACCCCGGCGACGTGGCGACCTGGACCCAGGACGACCTCACGCTCCGCGGGGACGGCGGACGCGCCCACCTGCGCGCCGCCGGCAACGACGTGCAGGGCAAGGCCATCTGGGTCATCGCCGGCGACCGCACCACCGTCGACCGGATCGAGCTCAGCGGCGCGGCCGTGGCCGACCGCAACGGCGCCGGCATCCGGCACGAGGGCACGGACCTCAGGGTCACCCGCAGCTGGTTCCACGACAACGAGAACGGCATCCTCACCGGTGCCGACCCCGACAGCGACGTCGTCGTCCGCAGCTCCCGGTTCTCCGGCAACGGTCACGGCGACGGCTACTCGCACAACCTCTACGTCGGCGCCGTCCGCTCGCTCACCGTGGTCGGCAGCTGGTTCGCCGGCGCGGACACCGGCCACCACGTGAAGTCGCGCGCCGCGCGCACCACCGTCGTGGCCAACCGGATCAGCGACGGCCGCTCGACGGCGAGCTACTCCGTCGACCTGCCCGAGGGCGGTCGGGCCCTGGTGGCGGGCAACGTGGTCGTGCAGGGCCCGCACTCGGAGAACCCGGCGCTGGTGTCCTACGGGGCCGAGGGCCTCGGCCCCTCGCGCACCCTGTGGGTCGTCAACAACACCTTCGTCAACGAGCGCTCGTCGGGCACCTTCGTGGCGCTCGCGGACGGCAGCCGGGCCCACCTGCGCAACAACCTGCTCGTCGGCCCCGGCGACCTCACCACCGGCCGCACCGACGCCCGCGCCAACCGCCGCGTCGGTCGAGGCGGTTTCGTCGACCCGGGCTCGGAGGACTTCCGGCTCCGGTCGTCGTCCCCGGCGCTCGACCGCGGCGTGGCCCTGCCGCGACGCTGGCGCGCACGCTGGGAGTACGTCGCCCCGACCGGGCTCGTCCGCCGCTCGGCGCGCGGCCGGGTGGACGTCGGCGCCCACGAGCGTCGCTGACCGGGCTCCGCGTCGTTGGCTAGGCTCGGGCGCATGGTCCCGACCCCCACCACGGTGGCTCGTGCGCGCGTGGCGTTCGTGCTGGCGCTGGTGGGCCTCGGCTCGCTCGTCGCGGCCGTCTCGCTGGCGCCGTCGACGACCACCCAGTCGGTAGTGGTGCTCACGGCGCTCGCCGCCCACGCGGCGCTGACCCGGGTCCCCGGCCTGATCGCGGTGCCGCCCTCGGGGCGCCCCTCCCTGCGGCCGCCCCGGCGTGCGGCCGACGTGCCGCTCGTGCTGGCCGGGCGGACCACCGACGTGGTGCACCACCCGGTGCGCCCGCGCGCTCCCGGACGCATCTGACGCGTCGCCGCGGCGACGCCACGCAGACCCGTCCCGCCTCGTCCCTGGAGCCCGCATGTCCCTGCTCGACCCCTTCTCGCACGCCCTCGCCGCGGTCCTCGCGGCCACCCACCACGCGCTCACCTCCCTCGGCGCCCTGCCCGACGCCGCCGGCACCTGGGTGCTCGGCGTCGTGGCGCTCGTCGTCCTGGTCCGGCTCGCCCTGCTTCCGCTCGTCGTCCAGGGCGTGCGCCAGGCGCACGCCGCCGCCCGCGCTCGGCCCCACCTGCAGGGGATCGCAGAGCGCTACCGCGGGCGCACCGACGTCGACAGCGTGCGCGCCCAGCTCGACGAGCGCCGCGCGGTCTCGGCCGAGCACGGGATGAGCCGCCTCGGCTGCCTGCCGGTGCTCGTGCAGCTGCCGGTGTGGCTCTCCCTCTACCACCTCCTCTCCGACGTGGCGTCCGGCGTCGCCGTCGGGGCGATGGGCCCCGGCCTGGTGTCGTCGTTCGGCGCCGCCTCCGTCGTCGGCGTCTCCCTGGCCGGTCACGGCTACCTCGGCTCGGGCGGCGTCCACCTCGCGGTCGTGGCCGGGCTCGCCGCCACCGCGGCAGCGCTGTCGTACGTCACCCAGCGCTACGTCGTCGCCCCCAACACCCCGGTGGACGGGATGCCGGAGGCGGTGCTCGTGGCGCAGCGGATCATGCCGGTGATGTCGGCGGGCGGCCTGCTCGTCGCCGGCGGCGTGGTGCCGGTCGCGCTGCTCGTCTACTGGGTGTGCAGCTCGACCTGGACCCTGGCCCAGTCCGCGGCCGTCGGGCGGTGGTGGCCGACCCCGGGGACCGCCGCTGCGGCACGGCGTGGCTGAGGCCCGGTCACAGGAACAGCGAGACCAGCAGCGCTACCACCGCCACCGCGATCAGCGCGCGGGGCACGACCGCCCGCTCGCGGCGTACGGCGTCGGGCAGGGCCAGCTGCTCCGCGGAGCCGGGCCGGACGCCGGCGTCGCGCTGCGCACGCTCGACCAGCTCGCGGAGCCGGTGCTCGACCCAGTCGACGTAGGGCATCCCCTCACGGGGACCCTCCTCGGCCGTGCCGGCGCCGCCGCGCCGCGAGACGAGTGCCTTGCGCCAGGTGCGGCCGACGACGGGCGAGACGTGGCGCCGGTCGGCGGCGCGCACGGCGAGGACCTGGCCGATCGCCGTCTCCTCGATCGCGGCGAGCCGGATGTGGACGGTCTCGGCCAGGTTGCGCATGACGAGGTGCTCCTCGGTGGCCCACAGCGCCGGACGCAGCATCGATGCCCACGCCAGCACGGCCAGGAGCAGGCCCGCAGCAGCAATCCACGGCGGGAAGCCGTCGTCGAGGTAGACCAGGCCGGCCACGACGAGGAGCGCCCCCAGCACGACCGCGAGCCATCCGGTGAGGCGACCGCTCGTGGGCCGGAACCGCTCGACGACGTCGTGGCGGTGGTCCTGCGGGCGTGCCATGGTGTCCTCGTGGCCCTCGTGGCGGTCCGCCCCCGTCCGGGCCGTCGACCTCGGGCAGATGGTGCCCCCGTGCGGATTGCCGGGGGCCCTCGACCCAACTCTATGCTGGGTCGGTGACACCCACTGCCAGCTCGACGGCGAGCACCGCTCCCGGGCTCGGCGTCCTCGACGACGTCGTGCGCTCGGACTCCTCGCTCCGCCGGTTCCTCCACGGCCTGCCGGGAGTCGACCAGGTCGGCTGCGAGGCTCGCGCCGCCACCCTCGCCACCCGGTCCGTCAAGACGACGTCGAAGGCCTTCGCCATCGACCTCGCCATCCGCATGGTCGACCTCACCACGCTCGAGGGCCAGGACACCCACGGCAAGGTCCGCGCGCTCGCGTCGAAGGCGATGCGGCCCGACCCGGCCGACCCGTCGTGCCCGCCCACCGCGGCGGTGTGCGTCTACCCCGACATGGTGGCCACCGCGAAGCAGACCCTCGGCGAGAGCGGCGTGCACGTCGCCGCCGTCGCCACCGCGTTCCCCAGCGGCCGGGCGGCAATGGGCATCAAGCTCGCCGACACCCGCGACGCGGTCGAGGCCGGGGCCGACGAGATCGACATGGTCATCGACCGCGGCGCGTTCCTGTCGGGTCGCTACCTCGACGTCTACGAGGAGATCGTCCAGGTCCGTGAGGCCTGCGCCCGGCCCGACGGCACCAGCGCCCACCTCAAGGTGATCTTCGAGACCGGCGAGCTGCAGACCTACGACAACGTCCGGCGCGCGAGCTGGCTGGCGATGATGGCCGGCGGCCACTTCATCAAGACCTCGACCGGCAAGGTGCAGCCCGCCGCCACCCTGCCCGTCACGCTCGTCATGCTCGAGGCCGTCCGCGACTTCCGCGAGCAGACCGGCCGCATGGTCGGCGTGAAGCCCGCCGGCGGCATCCGCTCCACCAAGGACGCCATCAAGTACCTCGTGATGGTCAACGAGACCTGCGGCGAGGACTGGCTCGACCCCGACTGGTTCCGCTTCGGCGCCTCCACGCTGCTCAACGACCTGCTCATGCAGCGCACCAAGATGACGACCGGTCGCTACTCCGGTCCCGACTACTTCACGCTGGACTGAGGACCACCCCATGAGTCGCACCCTCGAGTACGCCCCCGCGCCGGAGTCGCGCGCGATCGTCGACATCAAGCCGTCCTACGGCCTGTTCGTCAACGGCGAGTTCGTCGACGGCACCGGCACGTCGTTCAAGACGGTCAACCCCGCCACCGAGGAGGTGCTGGCCGAGGTCGCCGAGGCCAGCGAGGCCGACGTCGACAACGCGGTCCGGGCGGCCCGCCGCGCCTACGACCGCGTCTGGTCGCGGATGCCGGGCGCCGAGCGGGCCAAGTACCTCTACCGGATCGCCCGGATCATCCAGGAGCGTGGTCGCGAGCTCGCCGTCCTGGAGTCGATCGACAACGGCAAGCCGATCGGGGAGGCGCGCGACGTCGACGTCCCGACCGTGGCCGCGCACTTCTTCTACTACGCCGGCTGGGCCGACAAGCTGAAGTACGCCGGCTACGGGACCACCCCGCTCGGCGTCGCCGGCCAGGTCATCCCGTGGAACTTCCCGCTGCTGATGCTCGCCTGGAAGATCGCGCCCGCGCTCGCGTGCGGCAACACCGTGGTCCTCAAGCCGGCCGAGACCACGCCGCTGACCGCGCTGCTGTTCGCCGAGATCTGCCAGCAGGCCGACCTCCCGCCGGGCGTGGTGAACATCGTCACCGGCGCCGGCGACACCGGCCGCGCGATCGTCTCGCACCCCGACGTCGACAAGGTCGCCTTCACCGGCTCCACCGAGGTCGGCAAGGCGATCGCCCGCGCCGTCGCCGGCAGCCAGAAGAGGGTGACGCTCGAGCTGGGCGGCAAGGCGGCCAACATCGTCTTCGACGACGCGCCGATCGACCAGGCCGTCGAGGGCATCGTCAACGGCATCTTCTTCAACCAGGGCCACGTGTGCTGCGCCGGCTCGCGCCTCCTCGTGCAGGAGTCCGTCGCCGACGAGGTGATGGCCCGCCTCAAGCGCCGGATGGCGACGCTGCGCGTCGGCGACCCGCTCGACAAGAACACCGACGTCGGCGCGATCAACTCCGCCGAGCAGCTCGCGAAGATCCGCGAGCTGTCGGAGGTCGGCGAGGCCGAGGGCGCCGAGCGCTGGTCGGCCCCGTGCGACCTGCCCGCCAACGGCTACTGGTTCGCGCCCACCGTGTTCACCGGCGTCTCGCAGGCGCACCGGATCGCCCGCGAGGAGATCTTCGGGCCGGTCCTCTCGGTGCTCACGTTCCGCACCCCGGCGGAGGCGGTCGAGAAGGCCAACAACACCCCCTTCGGCCTGTCGGCCGGCGTGTGGACCGACAAGGGATCGCGGATCCTGTCCATGGCCAACCGCCTGCGCGCCGGGGTGGTGTGGGCCAACACGTTCAACAAGTTCGACCCCACGTCGCCGTTCGGCGGCTACAAGGAGTCCGGCTACGGCCGGGAGGGTGGTCGCCACGGCCTCGAGGCCTACCTCAAGGGAGCTGACCAGTGAGCCGCATCGACGTCCGCAAGACCTACAAGCTCTACATCGGCGGGCAGTTCCCCCGCTCGGAGTCCGGTCGCTCCTACGTCGTCAACGACGCCAAGGGCCGCCTGCTGGCCAACGCCGCGCGGGCCTCCCGCAAGGACGCCCGCGACGCCGTGGTGGCCGCCCGCGCGGCCTTCGGCGGCTGGTCGGGCCGGACGGCGTACAACCGCGCCCAGGTCGTCTACCGCGTCGCCGAGGTGCTGGAGGGTCGCCGCGAGCAGTTCGAGGCCGAGCTCCGCGCCGCCGAGGGCGTCTCGTCGGGCCGCGCCCGCGCCTACGTCGACGCCGCCGTGGACCGCCTCGTCTGGTACGCCGGCTGGGCGGACAAGATCACCCAGGTCGTCGGCAACGCCAACCCGGTCGCCGGGCCGTACTTCAACCTCTCCACCCCCGAGCCGAGCGGCGTCGTCGCCGTGGTGGCACCGCAGGGGCCGCTGCTGGGCCTCGTCAGCGTCGTGGCGCCCCTCGTCGTCACCGGCAACACCGTGGTCGTGATCGCGAGCGAGCAGCACCCGCTCACCGCCATCACGCTCGGCGAGGTCATGGCCACCAGCGACCTGCCCGGCGGCGTGGTCAACGTGCTCACCGGCTCGCAGGCCGAGATCGCGCCCTGGCTCGCCTCCCACATGGACGTGAACGGCATCGACCTGACCGGCGTCGCCGACCCCGCCCTCGCGGCGTCCCTCGAGGTCGCCGCGGCCGACAACCTCAAGCGCGTACGCCGCCCCGCTCCCGACACCGACTGGCTCGCGGAGCCCGGGCTGGACCGGATGACGCACTTCCTCGAGACCAAGACCGTCTGGCACCCGATCGGCGTCTGAGCGCCACGCACGGACGACGAAGGCCCCCGGACGACGTCCGGGGGCCTTCGGCTCTGGTGCGCTCGGTCAGCGGTTGAGCAGGGCCGAGGCGAGCACGCCGAGGATCTGGTTGGGGTTGTTGACGAGGTAGTTCTGGCCACCCGTCGCCGCGGCGATCTGCTCGAGCTCACCGGTGTCGGAGTCCTGCGAGATGCCGATGATGATCACCTTGACCGGCTTGGCGGGGTCGCGGATCGACTTGAGCTGGTTGATCAGGGCCTCGAGCGACAGCGAACTCGAGTCGTCGCTGGCCCCGTCGGTGAAGATCACCACGGAGTTGAACCACGCCGGGTCCCACTCCTCCTGCGCGTGCTTGTAGGCCGCCAGGGTCGTGTCCATCAGCCCCGTGGCGCCGCGGACGCGACCGACGAGGGCGCCGGCCTCCTTGCGGACCACGTCGCCGTGCGTGCCCGCGTCGCCGGCGGCGGCGTCGAGACGGTCGAGGGCGGCGTACTCGGCCCACGACGCGCCGTTCTCGCCGCGGTTCTTCGAGAACCCCCAGATGCCGATCCGCGCCTGCGCCGGGAAGGCGTCCAAGGCGAGCTGCGAGGCCTGCACGGCCAGGCCGATGCGGGTGGTGTCGCCCAGGGCCGTCTTCATCGATCCGGAGAGGTCGACCACGGCGAGGATGCTCGAGGGCACCGACAGCACGCGCCACTGGCGCAGGGTGTCGTCGGTGGTCTTCTGCGCGACCGTGCTGAGCAGCGCGGCGCTGCCGAGACCGATCTCGTTGGGCAGCGGCTCACCGCCCGGGCCGCGGAGCTCGGCCGCGGCGATGGCCTCCACGCCGGCGCTCGAGGTGAACCAGCGGGTCAGCGCACGGCCGACGCGGGCCGAGACGTCGCGGCCCGTCGACAGCACGTCCATGTTGCCGCGGGTCACCGCGACCATCGGGAAGCGCAGCATCGGCACACCGGTCCGGGGCGCGACCAGCGAGAGCTGGTCGTTGCCGCGCCGGGCCGCGAGGTACGCCTGCTCGGTCGCGGGCACCAGCTGGGTGCTCGAGGCGGTGACGGCGTCGAGGTCGGTCTCCGTGGCGCCGCCCGACACGGCCCGCTCGCCGTAGGTCTGCGCGACCGGGACGGTCTTCTCCTCGATGGTGACCGGCGTCTCCCCCGTCTTCTTCATCTCGGCGTACGGCGCCAGCAGCGCGAGTGCCGAGGCGCCCTCGGCGCTCGGGTCGGCCATCGCGAGGCTGCCGCCGTCGAGGACCGCCGCCCAGGACGCGGGAGCCTTCGCCGCCGGCCCGCCGACGAGGCCGACCGGCGTCTGCGCGAGCACGTCGGCGATCGGCGTACCGGTGAAACCGGCGCTGCTCAGCTGCCCCTTCCACGTCGGGCTGTCCGGGATCCAGAGCTCGGGGAGCTGGGCCTCGGGGTCCCCGAGGAGCGCCACCACGTCCTTCACGGTGCCCGTGGTCACCTGGATGTCGATGCAGGGCTCGTCGGCGTTGACGGCCTCGACGGCCTCCTCCACCAGCGGCGCCATGACCGGCGCCGTGGTGAGCGAGACCTCGTCGGAGACGCAGTCCGGCCCCGTGGCCTCGCTGTCCCCACCGCCGCCCAGCACGAGGAAGCCGGCGACGGCCACCACCAGCGCGAGGGCGAGGCCGAGGAGCAGCCGGGTCCTCCCCGTACGTCCGGCAGCAGCGCCGGGCGTGCCGACGGGCGCGGTCGAGTCGTCGGGACTCATGAGGGTCCTCCCACAGAGGTGTCGGTCGAGGGTCTGCGCGAGACTAATCTCCAGCCCGATCGTCCGTGGCCGAACCAGGAAAAGAGTCCGCACCGAATGAGCACAGCCCAGGTCGTCGTCCTGGCCGGCCCCAGCGGCGCCGGGAAGTCCCGGCTCGCGAAGCGCCTGGGACTACCCGTCCTGCGCCTCGACGACTTCTACAAGGACGGCGACGACCCGACCCTCCCGCGCATCCGCACCGGCGCCAACGCCGGCCTGGTGGACTGGGACCACCCGGACTCCTGGCACGAGGCCGACGCCCTCGCCGCCCTGCGCGAGCTCTGCGCGACGGGGCGCAGCGAGGTGCCGGTCTACGAGATCGCCCGCAACGGCCGCTCCGGCTCGCGCACGGTCGACCTCGGTGGCAGCACGAGGTTCGTGGCGGAGGGGATCTTCGCCCCGGAGGTGGTGGCCGTGTGCCGCGAGGAGGGCCTGCTGGCGGCGGCGTACTGCATCACCCAGCACCCGCTCGTGACCTTCTGGAGGCGCCTGACCCGGGACCTCCGCGAGCACCGCAAGCCGCCGCTGGTCCTGCTGCGCCGCGGGACGGCGCTGATGCGCGACCAGCAGCGGGTCGTGGCGCACGCCCTCCGGCAGGGGTGCCGCAGGGCGACCGGCGACCAGGCCTACGCCGAGCTCACCCGATGAGGGCGGCGTAGCCCGGCTTGATGACCTCGTCGATGATCGCGAGCCGCTCGTCGAAGGGCAGGAACGCCGACTTCATCGCGTTGATCGTGAACCAGCGCAGGTCCTCGAGCGTGTAGTCGAACGTCTCGACCAGGCGGTGCATCTCCTGGGTCATCGAGGTGTCGCTCATGAGCCTGTTGTCGGTGTTCACGGTGACCCGGAAGCGCAGGTCGGTCAGCACACCGATCGGGTGCTGCTCGAACGACTCCGCCGCGCCGGTCTGGATGTTGGAGCTCGGGCACATCTCGAGCGGGATGCGCTTGTCGCGGACGTACGCCGCAAGCCGGCCCAGCCGGACCGACCCGTCGTCCTCGACGGTGATGTCGTCGATGATCCGCACGCCGTGGCCGAGCCGGTCGGCGCCGCACCACTGGATCGCCTCCCAGATCGAGGGCAGCCCGAAGGCCTCGCCGGCGTGGATGGTGAAGTGGGCGTTCTCCCGCTGCAGGTACTCGAAGGCGTCGAGGTGGCGGGTGGGCGGGAAGCCCGCCTCCGCGCCGGCGATGTCGAAGCCGGCCACGCCCCGGTCGCGCCACGCGATCGCGAGCTCGGCGATCTCCATGGACCGGGCCTGGTGGCGCATCGCGGTCAGCAGCTGGCGTACGACGATCCTGCCGCCGCTGGCGGCCATGCCCTCCTCGAAGCCCTCCTGCACCGCGGCGACGACCTCGTCGAGCGTCATCCCCCCGCTCACGTGCTGCTCGGGCGCGTAGCGGACCTCGGCGTAGACCACGCCGTCGGCGGCGAGGTCCTCCACGCACTCGCGGGCGACGCGGGCGATCGCGGGACCGTTCTGCATCACCGCGACGGTGTGGTCGAAGGTCTCGAGGTAGCGCACCAGCGAGCCGGAGTCGGCCGACTCGGTGAACCAGCGCCCGAGCGACTCCGCGTCGGGCGCCGGGAGCTCGTGGCCGGTGTCCGCGGCGAGCTCGACGATCGTCTGCGGGCGCAGGCCGCCGTCGAGGTGGTCGTGGAGCAGCACCTTGGGGGCGGCCAGCACCTGGTCGCGGGTAGGAGTCGTCACCGTCCCATCCAAGCAGGGGCGACTATCTTCGGGGCATGCGCACCTTCACCACGCTCGACGAGGTGGCGGCCGCCGCGGGGACCGACATCGGCACCAGCGAGTGGCTCACCGTCGACCAGGCCCGCATCGACGCCTTCGCCGACGCGACCCTCGACCACCAGTGGATCCACGTCGACGTGGCGGCGGCCGGCGAGGGGCCGTTCGGCTCCACGATCGCCCACGGCTTCCTCACCCTCAGCCTGCTCCCCCACTTCGCCTCCGAGGTCTTCGCGTTCGAGACGCCGGGGGCGCGGCTCAACTACGGCCTCGAGAGGGTCCGCTTCCCGAGCCCGGTGCCGGTGGACAGCAGGCTGCGCTCCCACGTGCGCTTCGGCGAGGTGCGCGACCTGCCGGCCGGCAAGCAGCTCGTCGTGCAGCACACCGTCGAGATCGAGGGGCAGGACAAGCCCGCCTGCGTGGCCGCGCACGTCGTCCTCCTCCTCGCCTGAGCGGTACGGCGCCCGCCCCCGCCGCGCCCGCCGCAGCCCGCCGCCCCCGCCGCCGCCGCCGGGCCCCCGAGGTCGGGTAACGCCCTCATCAGGGCACTCCCGCCCTCACCGGTGGAGGCGGGAGCGCGCGTTCCGGGGCGTTACCGGGCGATCGGCGACCGGCGAGCCCGCGGGCGGGCGAGCCCCGCGCCCGGCGGCGGCCCGGCGGCTGGCGCCGGCCCGGGGCGGACGCCGGCTAGGAGATCCGGTCGATGACCAGCGGCGCCGGCTCGAACGGCCCGTCACCGATGTCGTACCCGCCCTCCAGCGAGGCGAGGGCCCGCTCGAAGCGCTCGGGCTCGTCGGTGAGCAGGGTGAAGAGGGGCTCGCCCTCGGTGACCTCCTCGCCCGGACGCGCGTGCCAGACGACGCCGGCCCCGGCCTGCACCGGGTCCTCCTTGCGCGCGCGCCCCGCGCCGAGGCGCCAGGCGGCCATGCCGACCGCCATCGCGTCGAGGCGCGTCAGGGTGCCGCTCGCGGGGGCGGTCACGACGTGCGACTCCTTCGCCTGCGGCAGCGACGCGTCGGGGTCGCCGCCCTGGGCGCGGATCATCGCCTTCCAGACGTCCATCGCCGAGCCGTCGGCGAGCTTGTCGGCGGGGTCGACGTCGTCGCGGCCCGCCCCGGCGAGCATCTCGCGCGCCAGCGCCAGGGTCAGCTCGACGACGTCGGCCGGTCCACCGCCGGCCAGCACGTCGACCGACTCCTGCACCTCGACGGCGTTGCCCGCGGTCAGGCCCAGCGGGGTGGCCATGTCGGTGAGGAGGGCGACGGTGTGCACCCCGGCGTCCGTGCCGAGGGCGACCATCGTCTCGGCCAGCTCGCGCGCACTGTCGACGTCCTTCATGAAGGCGCCGCTGCCGACCTTGACGTCGAGCACCAGCGCGCCGGTGCCCTCGGCGATCTTCTTGCTCATGATCGAGCTGGCGATCAGCGGGATCGCCTCGACCGTGCCCGTCACGTCGCGCAGGGCGTACAGCTTCTTGTCCGCGGGCGCGAGCCCGTCACCGGCCGCGCAGATGACGGCGCCGACGTCCTCGAGGATCGCGAACATCTCCTCGTTGCTCAGCGCCGCCCGCCAGCCGGGGACCGACTCGAGCTTGTCCAGCGTGCCGCCGGTGTGGCCGAGGCCGCGGCCGGACAGCTGGGGCACCGCCACACCGCACGCGGCGACCAGCGGCGCCAGCGGCAGGGTGATCTTGTCGCCGACACCGCCGGTGCTGTGCTTGTCGGCGGTGGGGCGCGAGAGCGCGGCGAAGTCCATGCGCTCGCCCGAGGCGATCATCGCCGCCGTCCAGCGGGCGATCTCCCGGCGGTCCATGCCGTTGAGCAGGATGGCCATGGCGAGGGCCGACATCTGCTCGTCGGCGACCTCCCCGCGGGTGTAGGCGTCGATCACCCAGTCGATCTGGCTGTCGGTGAGCTCGTGCTGGTCGCGCTTGGCGAGGATCACCTCGACGGCGTCGTGTGCGGCCACTACGGGGTTCCTTCCGGGTCACGGGGGGCCGCGTCTCCGGCCGGGTCCAGGGTCTCGAGGGCGGCAGGGGCGACGGCGGCCAGATCCTCGGGCCCGAAGGCGTCGGGGAGCACCTCGGACATCGGCTTGACGCCCGAGACCGTCCACAGCAGCAGGTCGCGCCCGCCGTGCTCGTGGAGGAGCTGGCGGCACCGCCCGCACGGCATGATGACCTCGCCCGCGCCGTTGACGCACACGAAGTGGGTCAGCCGGCCGCCGCCACTGGCGTGCAGCTGCGAGACCAGGCCGCACTCCGCGCAGAGCGCCACCCCGTACGCCGCGTTCTCGACGTTGCAGCCGACGACGACGCGGCCGTCGTCGACCAGCGCCGCCGCGCCCACGGGGTAGCCCGAGTAGGGCGCGTAGGCCCGCCCCATCGCCTCGACGGCGGCCGCCCGCAGCTCGTCCCAGTCACCCTGCTCCAGCCTGTCGCTCACGCGGCAACTATGGCGCATGGAACGAACCGGCGGTCATCGGCAGGATCGGCCGAAAGTCGTCCGGCGGGTTTTTGGTCTCAAACGCATTTCAAAGGTCGCGAACCCCGTGACGGGGTGCGAAGCGGCAGGCATCATGCTCCCCGGAAGAGACCCCATCCCAGGGGCACGAACTTGGAGGCATTTGTGGTGAAGACGAGGAAGGTCGTCTCGAGCGGCCTCGTGGCCATGCTCGCGGCCGCGACCCTGGCTGCGTGTGGTGACGCGCCCGAGGAGGAGACCAACACCGGGAGCGGGAGCGAGGGCAGCTCGGCCACCAGCGACTTCCAGCCGTGCATCGTCTCCGACGCCGGCGGTTTCGACGACAAGTCGTTCAACCAGCTCGGCTTCGAGGGGGCCGAGCAGGCCGCCGAGGAGCTCGGCACCGAGCTCATCTCCGTCGAGTCCAACAGCGAGAACGACTACGGCCCCAACCTGGAGAGCCTGGTCGGACAGGGCTGCGACGTCATCGTGACCGTCGGCTTCGCGCTCGCCTCGGCCACCAAGGAGTCGGCCGCCGCCAACCCGGACATCGAGTACGTCCTCATCGACGACGCCGCCGACGGCGGCGACGACGGTGCCACGTTCGACGGCGAGGCCGACGAGCCCAACATCAAGCCGCTGCTCTACGACACCGCCCAGGCTGCGTTCCTGGCCGGCTACGCCGCTGCCGACTACACCAAGACCGGCAAGGTCGGCACCTTCGGCGGCATGCCCTTCCCCACCGTCACGATCTTCATGGACGGCTTCAAGCAGGGCGCCGAGTACTACGCCGAGGAGAAGGGCAAGGACGTCGAGGTCGTCGGCTGGGACGGCGAGAACGGCTCCTTCACCGGTGGCTTCGAGGCCAACGAGGCCGCGACCAGCACCGCCAAGCAGATCCTCGACCAGGACGTCGACGTCATCCTGCCCGTCGGTGGCCCGATCTACCAGGGCGCGATCACCGCGATCGAGGACTCCGGCAAGGACATCGCCATGATCGGCGTGGACGCCGACCTCTACGAGACCGACCCGTCCACCCAGGACTACGTCCTGACGTCGATCCTCAAGGGCATGAAGGTCTCCACCTACGAGGCCGTCAAGGCCGCGGGCGAGGACAACTTCGACTTCGAGCCCTACGTCGGGACCCTGGAGAACGAGGGCGTCGGCATCGCGCCGTTCCACAACTTCGAGGACAAGGTGAACCCCGAGCTCGCCGCTGAGCTCGACGAGGTCAAGGCCGGCATCATCGACGGCTCCATCGAGGTGAAGTCCTACCTGGGCTGACCACCCGCACGCTCCACCACGGAGGGAGGCCGACGGAACCGTCGGCCTCCCTCTTCCGTGCCGGACCGCGCCGCCGTACCAGACCCCGGGACCGACCTCCCGACCATTCCGACCCCTAGGATGCGATGCCATGAGACTCGTCCTGCGAGGCATCACCAAGCGCTTCGGCAGCGTGGTGGCCAACGACTCGATCTCCCTCACGGTCGAGCCCGGCGAGATCCACTGCCTCCTCGGCGAGAACGGTGCGGGCAAGTCGACCCTGATGAACGTCCTCTACGGGCTCTACAAGGCCGACGAGGGCGAGATCGAGCTCGACGGCGAGGTCCAGCACTTCACCGGACCGGGTGACGCGATGGCCGCCGGCATCGGCATGGTCCACCAGCACTTCATGCTCATCCCGGTTTTCACCGTCGCCGAGAACGTCATGCTCGGCAACGAGACGACCGGCTTCGCGGGCACGCTCGACCTCGAGGCCGCCAGCGCACGGGTCACCGAGATCTCGGAGCGCTTCGGCTTCCACGTCCGGCCCGACGCGGTCGTCGAGGATCTGCCCGTCGGCGTCCAGCAGCGCGTGGAGATCATCAAGGCCCTCTCCCGCGACGCCGAGCTGCTCGTCTTCGACGAGCCCACCGCGGTCCTCACCCCGCAGGAGACCGACGAGCTGATGGACATCATGCGCCAGCTCCGCGAGGCCGGGAAGGCCATCGTGTTCATCACCCACAAGCTGCGCGAGGTCCGCGAGGTCGCCGACCGGATCACCGTGATCCGCCACGGCAAGGTCGTCGGCGAGGCGGACCCCAAGGCCAGCAACGCCGAGCTCGCCTCGATGATGGTCGGCCGCCCGGTCGAGCTGGTGGTGCACAAGGACGCGCCGACGCTGGGCGAGGACGCTCTCGTGGTCCGCGACCTCCGCGTCGTCGACGTCGCCGGGCACACCCAGGTCGACGGCATCAGCTTCACGATCCGGGCCGGCGAGGTGCTCGCCGTCGCCGGTGTGCAGGGCAACGGCCAGACCGAGCTCACCGAGGCCCTGCTCGGCCTGCAGGACGACGTCAGCGGCTCCATCACCCTCGACGGCGTCGAGCTGGTCGGCCGGACCACCCGCAAGATCCTCGACGCGGGCGTCGGGTTCATCCCCGAGGACCGCCAGGTCGACGGGCTGGTCCCCGGCTTCACCATCGCCGAGAACCTCATGCTGAACCGCAGCTTCCGGTCCCCGTTCGTCAAGAACGGCTCCCTGCGGCTCGGCGCCCTGCGCGCCTTCGCGGAGAAGAAGCTCAAGGAGTACGACGTCCGCGCCCGCGACATCGACTCGCTCGCCGCGAACCTCTCCGGCGGCAACCAGCAGAAGGTCGTCGTGGCCCGCGAGCTCTCCCGCGACCTGCGCCTGCTCGTCGCGGCCCAGCCGACCCGCGGCGTCGACGTCGGCTCGATCGAGTTCATCCACAAGCAGATCGTCGCGACCCGCGACAGCCGGATCCCGGTCCTCGTGGTCTCCACCGAGCTCGACGAGGTGGTCGCGCTCGCCGACCGGATCATGGTGCTCTACCGCGGCCGGGTCGTCGGCATCGTGCCGGCCGACACCCCCCGCGAGACCCTCGGACTCATGATGACCGGCGAACGCCCGAAGGACCTGAAGGACGTGGTCGCGTGAAGACCCCACCCGCCACCCCCGAGGTGGACCGGGCCGAGGATTCCGGGGTGCCGCCGGAGCGGTCGCGGTCGGTGCTGCGCGAGATCGTCTCGGGCGATGCGCTGGCCGGCGTGCTCGCGGTGCTCCTCGCCGTCTTCGTCGGCTCGGTGATGATCGCGGCGACCGACGAGACCGTCCGCGAGACCGCGGGGTACCTCACCGCTCGCCCCTCCGACTTCCTCACCGCCCTGTGGGACGCCGTGTCGGGTGCGTACAGCGCGATGTTCCGCGGCGCGATCTTCAACTACAACCTCGCCGACCCCGCCCAGCAGTGGCGCCCGCTGACCGAGACCCTGAAGTTCGCCGGACCGCTGATCCTCGGTGGGCTCGGCGTGGGCCTGGCGTTCCGCGCGGCGCTGTTCAACATCGGCGGTCGCGGCCAGATGCTCATCGCCGGTGGCGCGGCCGGCTACGTCGGCTTCCAGCTCGACCTGCCGACGATCGTCCACCTGCCGCTCGCGATCGTGGTCGGCATGGTGGCCGGCGCCCTGTGGGGCGGCATCGCCGGCCTCCTCAAGGCGCGCACCGGCGCCCACGAGGTGATCGTCACGATCATGCTCAACTACGTCGCCTACTACCTGCTGTTCTGGGCGCTCACCAAGGACTGGCTGCTCAAGACGCCGGGTTCGGTGAACCCCAAGTCGCCGCCCATGAAGGAGACGGCGACCCTCCCCCGGGTGCTCGGCGAGCAGTTCAACCTCCACCTGGGGTTCGTCCTCGCCCTCGTCGCCGTGGGCGTGGTGTGGTGGCTGCTCAACCGGTCCACCCTCGGCTACCGCATCCGCGCGGTCGGCGAGAACCCCCACGCGGCCCGCGCCTCCGGCATCAACGTCGGGCGCACGTACACCGTGGTCATGATGGTGGCGGGGTCCCTGCTCGGGCTCGCGGGCGTCAACCAGGTGCTCGGCACCGTCTCCAGCGGCGTCTCGCTCGACCTCGACGCCTCGATCGGGTTCGACGCCATCACCGTGGCCCTCCTCGGCCGGTCCCGCCCGCTCGGGATCCTGGCCGCGGGACTGCTGTTCGGCGCGTTCAAGGCCGGCGGCTTCACCATGCAGGCCTCGGAGAACATCTCGGTCGACCTGGTGCTCGTGGTCCAGTCGCTGATCGTCCTCTTCCTCGCCGCGCCTCCGCTGGTGCGTGCGATCTTCCGGCTCCCCGCCCAGGAGGCCAAGTGAGCACCGTGACCGACCAGCCGGCCCCCGACAGCGGCGGTCTCGCGCCCGACACCGTCGTCGCGCCCACGCGCGGCGGGTCGCGCAAGCTCCCCGTGGTCCTCGGGGTGCTGACCGCGCTGCTCGCGGTCGTCCTGCTCCGCTCGTCGCACGCGGGCAGCACCACCTTCCAGCTCGCGGCGGAGAGCGACTTCTTCGCCCTGCCCGACATCGTCGTCCCCTCGGGGCCGACCGCCTGGCTGATGGTCGTGGCCTGCCTGGCGCTCACCGCCGAGGCCGTACGCCGCATGCTCGCGCACCTGCGCCAGCCGGCCTGGATCCCGATCGCCTTCGCCCTCGCCTGGATGGTCGGCTTCCTCAGCTGGGCGGCCGCCGACAGCTCCATCCGGATGGTCAGCCTGCTCGGCGGCGCGGTCGCGCTCGCGGTGCCGCTCGTCTTCGGCGCCCTCGGCGGCGTGCTCGGTGAGCGCGCGGGCGTGGTCAACATCGCCATCGAGGGTCAGCTGCTCCTCGGCGCGTTCGCCGCGGCGATCACCGCCTCGCTGACCGGCTCGCCGTGGGCGGGTCTGCTCGCGGCGATGGCGGCCGGTGCCCTCGTGGCGCTGATCCTCGGCCTCTTCGCGATCACCTACTTCGTCGACCAGGTCATCGTCGGCGTGGTGCTCAACGTGCTGGTCGTCGGGCTGACGAACTTCCTCTTCCGCCAGGTCCTCACGCCCAACGCGGAGGGCCTCAACGCCCCTGACGGGTTCGACCGCCTGCCCATCCCGGTCCTCGGCGACATCCCCCTGATCGGGCCGATCCTGTTCCGCCAGACCCCCCTCGTCTACGTGCTCTACGCCGTTGTCGCGCTCGTGGCCTACGCCCTCTACCGCACCCGCTGGGGCCTGCGGGTCCGCGCGGTCGGCGAGCACCCGAAGGCCGCCGACACGGTCGGCATCAAGGTCAACCGCACCCGCTACCGCACCCTCCTGCTCGCCGGCGCCATCGCCGGCGCGGGCGGCGCGTACTACACGCTCGTGTCCGTGGGCCAGTTCAACCGGGAGATGACGGGCGGTGCGGGCTACATCGCGCTGGCCGCGGTCATCGCCGGCAAGTGGGACCCCATCCGCGCCACCCTGGCCGCGCTGCTGTTCGGCTTCGCGACCAACCTGCAGGGCGTGCTCTCCGTCATCGGCTCCCCGGTGCCGAGCCAGTTCATGCTGATGCTGCCCTACCTCGTCGGCATCCTGGCCGTGGCCGGCCTGGTCGGCCGCTCGCGACCGCCCGCGGCGGACGGCGTCCCGTACCGGCAGCAGTAGCCCGCCACCCCGGCCCGAGCCTCACCCCGGGCCCACCCGGGCCCCGCCCGGGGAAGGGGCACCGTGTTGTACTGGAGGCCGCCGGCCGGCGACGGGAGCCCGGGCCGGACGGTGCGGCGCCGACACTCGGAGGGTTCAGATGCACGATGACCGGCCCGGCCCTGCGGACCGGGCGAAGGCGTCGCTCGGCGAGAACGCCCTGTCACAGGGCGTCGAGCGCTACGCCTCGATGTTCTCCCACCACCCCCACGCCGCCTACTCGGTGGACCGCCGCGGCTACTACACCGACGCCAACCCCCGCGCGCTCGCGATGACCGGCCTCACCCTCGAGCAGATGAGGCAGACGCACTTCTCGGAGGTCATCCACCCCGACGACGTGCACATCATCCAGGCCGGCTTCGACCGGGCCCTCGCCGGCGAGCCCCAGGTCGAGGAGGCCCGGGTCCTGCGCGCCGACGGGGAGGTCGTCCACATCCGGTGCACCGCGATACCGGTCGTGGTCTGCGGCGAGGTCGTCGGCCTGCACGGCATCACCGAGGACATCACCGAGTCGAAGCGGGTGCTGCGCGAGCTCGAGGAGGCCAACGCCGCCAAGAGCCTGTTCCTGGCGACGGTCAGCCACGAGATCCGCACTCCCCTGGCCGTGCTGGTGGGAGCCACGGACCTGCTGCTGGACGCCGAGCTGGAGCCCGAGCCCGACCACTACGCGCAGATGGTGCGCCGCTCCAGCCAGCGGCTGCTGCACCTGGTCAACGACATCCTGGAGTTCTCGGGCCTGGAGGCCCACCGCACGGTGCTGACGCATGCTCCGTTCGACGTGCGCGCCCTGGTCGCCGACGTGGCCGAGTGGGCCGTCCCCTCGGCCGAGGACCGCGGCCTCGTCGCGTCCTTCGAGGTGGACGGGTCCGTGCCGGCGACGGCGGTGGGCGACGCCCTGCGCATCACCCAGGTCGTGACCAACCTCGTCCAGAACGCCATCAAGTTCACCGAGCAGGGCACCGTCGACGTCCGGGTCACGTCGCAGCCCGAGCCGGCACCCGGCGCCGGCACCTGGCTGGACTTCACCGTGACCGACTCCGGCATCGGCATCGCGCCGGACCGCCTGCACGCCCTGTTCGAGCCGTTCACGCAGGCCGATCCGCAGTACGCCGGCCAGGACCAGGGCATCGGGCTCGGCCTGGCCATCTGCCGCCAGCTCGCCGACCTCATGGACGCGCGCCTCGAGGTGTCCTCCGTCCTCGGGGAGGGCAGCACCTTCACGTTCAGGCTGCCGCTCGTGCAGCCCGGCGACGAGCCGCCGTCGCCGACCGACTGACCGGGCCCTCAGACGCTGAGGGCCGTCACCGCCGCCTCGGCGAGCACCCGCGCCGCGATCCCGGTGGCCGCCTCGTCGACGCGCAGGTTGCCCTGGTGCAGGTCGTACGTCGGGCCGCCGGGCGTGCGCGTGCCGAGGCGGGCCATCGCGCCGGGGACCGAGTCGAGGTACCAGCCGAAGTCCTCGCCGCCGAGGCTCTGGAGCGTCGAGACGTGGCCGTGCGGCCCGAGGACGTTCTCCACCCCGATGCCGAGCAGCGACGTCGAGACCGGGTGGTTGACCACCGGCGGCACGCCCCGCTGGTAGGTCACCTCGGCGGTCACGCTGTAGGGCGCGACGATCGAGGTGATCAGCTGGCGGATGAGGTGCTCAGCGTCGGCCCACGCGACAGCGTCGAGCATCCGGACGGTGCCCGCGACGACACCGCCGTGCGGGATGACGTTGTGGGCCGAGCCCGCCCGGACCATGCCCCACACCACGCTGACGCCGGCGCGGGGGTCCAGGCGGCGGCTGAGGATCGCGGGGAGCTCGGTGATCACCTTGCCGAGCGCGAAGGTGAGGTCCTCGGTGAGGTGCGGGCGCGAGGTGTGCCCGCCCTTGCCGATGAGCCGCACGGTGAGCGCGTCGGCGGCACCGGTGAGGGGGCCCTCGCGGAGGCCGACCCGGCCGACGTCCAGGCTCGGGTCGCAGTGCAGGCCGAAGACGTGCGACACGCCCTCCAGCGCGCCGGAGGAGATCAGGTGCAGCGCGCCGCCGGGCATGACCTCCTCGGCCGGCTGGAACAGCAGCCGGACGCGGCCCGTCAGCAGCCCGCGGGTCGCCACCTCCGCCAGCGCGAGCCCCGCGCCGACGAGGCCGGCGGTGTGGACGTCGTGCCCGCAGGCGTGGGCCACTCCGGGGTTGGTGCTCCGCCACGGGTCGGAGATCAGGTCGTCGACCGGCAGCGCGTCGAGGTCGGCGCGCAGCGCCACGAGCGGGCCGTCGTGGCCGATCTCGGCGAGCACGCCGCCGCCCTCGGGCCGGGTGATCGCCCAGCCGGCGCCCTCCAGCGCGGACACCACCACGTCGGAGGTGCGCTCCTCGGCCCAGCTCAGCTCCGGGTGGGCGTGGAGGTCGCGGCGGAGCGCGACGAGCTCGTCGGCGTACTTGTCGACGGTCTCGGCGATGACGGACGTGGCGGGGAGCTGATTCGGCATGACCGACCCAGTCTAGGTGCCGGCCCCGTCGAAGGCGGCCAGGATCCGGTCCGCGGCCAGCGGCGCCGGGAGCTCGCCGGACAGCACCGCCTGCCGTACGTCGTCGCGCACGGCCGCGACGCCGGGCGAGGACCGCAGCCGCTGGTCGAGCTCGTCGCGCACCAGCGCCCACGTGAAGTCGAGCTGCTGCCCCGCCCGCTTGCGGGCCAGGCCGTCGGCCCCGAGGTGGTCGCGGTGGGCTCCGACGCGCTGCCACACGTCGTCGATGCCGGCCCCCGTGAGGCCGGAGCAGGTGACGACCGAAGGCGCCCACTCGGCATGGCCGCGCACCAGTCGCAGGGCCCCGGCGAGCTCGCGCGCGGCGACCCGGGCGTCCGCCTCGTGGTCGCCGTCGGCCTTGTTGACCGCGACCACGTCGGCGATCTCGAGGATGCCCTTCTTGATGCCCTGGAGCTGGTCACCGGTGCGCGCGATCGTGAGGAGCAGGAAGGTGTCGACCATGCCGGCGACGGTGACCTCCGACTGGCCGACGCCGACCGTCTCGACCAGCACCACGTCGTAGCCGGCGGCCTCGAGCACCAGCATCGCCTGGGCCGTCGCGCGCGCGACGCCGCCGAGCGTGCCGGCCGAGGGCGAGGGCCGGATGAACGCCGACGGGTCGACCGACAGCGCGGCCATCCGGGTCTTGTCACCGAGCACGGAGCCGCCGGTGCGCACCGACGACGGGTCCACGGCGAGGACGCCGACGCGGTGCCCCGCCGCCGTCAGCCGGGTGCCGAGGCCCTCGATGAAGGTCGACTTGCCCACTCCGGGGACCCCGGAGACGCCCACCCGGGTCGCCGGCGGGAGTCCGGTCGCGGCGAGCTCGGTGAGCAGCTCGCGCGCGGCGGCGCGGTGCTCGACGCGCGAGGACTCGACCAGGGTGATGGCGCGCGAGACGTCCGCCCGCCGGCCGAGGCGGACACCCTCGACCAGCGCCGCCACGTCCACGGGCCGGGCCATCAGGCGGAGTGCTCGTCCCGCAGCCGCGTCAGCAGGTCGAGCGCGGACTCCGCGATGACGGTGCCCGGCAGGAACACCGCCGCCGCGCCCATCTCCTTCAGCACCGGCACGTCGTCGGGCGGGATGACGCCGCCGATGACGACCATGATGTCGGGCCGGCCCTGGTCGGCCAGCGCCTGCTTGAGCGCAGGCAGGAGGGTGAGGTGGCCGGCGGCCAGCGACGAGACGCCGACGATGTGCACGTCGGCGTCGATCGCCTGCTGGGCGACCTCCTCGGGCGTGGAGAACAACGGCCCCACGTCGACGTCGAAACCCAGGTCGGCGAAGGCGGTGACCACGACCTTCTGGCCGCGGTCGTGGCCGTCCTGGCCCATCTTCGCGACGAGGATGCGCGGGCGGCGACCCTCCTCGGCCTCGAACTCCTCCGTCGCGGCCAGCACGGCGGCGACGGCGGAGCCCTCCGGGGCCCCTGCCTCCTCGCGGTACACGCCGCTGATCGTACGGATCACCGCCTGGTGGCGGCCGTAGACCTTCTCCAGCGCGTCGGAGATCTCACCGACCGTGGCCTTGGCGCGAGCGGCGTCGACGGCGAGCGCGAGGAGGTTGCCCTCGAGGGAGCCGCCGCCGACCGGACCGCGCTCGGCGCTGGCGGTCAGCGCCTCGAGCGAGCGGCGTACGGCGTCGTCGTCGCGCTCGGCACGCAGCCGCTCCAGCTTGGCGACCTGCTGCCGGTAGACGTCGTCGTTGTCCACGCGCAGCACGTCGAGCCGGTCCTCGGCGGCGAGGCGGTAGGTGTTGACGCCGATGACCTTCTGCACGCCTGCGTCGATGCGCGCCTGGGTGCGGGCGGCGGCCTCCTCGATGCGCATCTTCGGGATGCCCTGCTCGATGGCGGCGGCCATGCCGCCGGCGCGCTCGGCCTCCTGGATGTGCGCCCAGGCGCGCTCCGCGAGGTCGTGGGTGAGCTTCTCGACGTAGTAGGAGCCGGCCCACGGGTCGATCACCTGCGTGGTGCCGCTCTCCTGCTGCAGCAGCAGCTGGGTGTTGCGGGCGATGCGCGCGGAGAAGTCCGTCGGCAGGGCGATGGCCTCGTCGAGCGCGTTGGTGTGCAGCGACTGCGTGTGGCCCTGGGTCGAGGCCATCGCCTCGATGCAGGTGCGGCCGACGTTGTTGAAGACGTCCTGCGCGGTCAGCGACCAGCCGGAGGTCTGGCTGTGCGTGCGGAGCGAGCGCGACCTGGGGTTCTGCGGCTCGAAGTCGTCGACCAGGCGGGCCCACAGCGCGCGGGCGGCGCGCAGCTTCGCGACCTCCATGAAGAAGTTCATCCCGATGGCCCAGAAGAACGACAGCCGCGGCGCGAACTGGTCGATCGTCATCCCCGTCCCGAGCCCGGCGCGGATGTACTCCACGCCGTCGGCGAGGGTGTAGGCGAGCTCGAGGTCGGCGGTCGCCCCTGCTTCCTGGATGTGGTAGCCGGAAATCGAGATCGAGTTGAAGCGCGGCATCCGCTGCGAGGTGTAGGCGAAGATGTCGCTGATGATCCGCATGCTCGGCGCCGGCGGGTAGATGTAGGTGTTGCGGACCATGAACTCCTTGAGGATGTCGTTCTGGATGGTCCCCGCGAGCTGTTCGGGCCTGACTCCCTGCTCCTCGGCCGCCGCGATGTAGAGCGCGAGCACCGGCAGCACCGCGCCGTTCATCGTCATCGACACCGACATCTCGTCGAGCGGGATGCCGTCGAAGAGGGTGCGGGTGTCGTAGATCGAGTCGATGGCCACGCCCGCCATGCCGACGTCGCCGCGCACCCGCGGGTGGTCGGAGTCGTAGCCGCGGTGGGTGGCGAGGTCGAAGGCGACGCTCAGGCCCTTCTGGCCGGCCGCGAGGTTGCGGCGGTAGAACGCGTTGGACTCCTCGGCGGTCGAGAACCCGGCGTACTGCCGGATCGTCCACGGCTGGGTGGTGTACATGGTCGGGTAGGGCCCGCGCAGGAACGGCGCCAGGCCGGGCCAGGTGTCCAACGCGTCGAGGCCCTCGAGGTGCTCGGGCCCGTAGACCGGCAGCACGTCGATGCCCTCCGGGCTGCTCCACGGCTCCGCGTCGACGGCGCCGGCCGCCGGCGGGGCGTCGGACCGGAGGTCCACCTCGGCGAAGTTCTCCGGGATGCTCACGACAGCTCCTTCCGGACCCGGCCGAGGAAGGCGAGCGCGTCGACCCCCATGGCGCACGAGTCGTCGACGTCGGTCACGGTCCGCTCCCCCGGCCTACCGGCCAGCACGACGTACGACGCCCCTGCCGCCCGCAGCGCGGCGACGAGGTCAACGCCCCACTCCGCGTAGGCCGCGTCGGTGCCGGCGAGGCAGACGACGCTCTGGCCCGCGTAGGCCGCAACCACGGAGGCGGTGTCGGTGGTGGCACCGGCCGCCTCGACGGCGACCCCCCCTGCGGCGAACAGGTTCGTCGCGAAGGTGGCGCGAGCGGTGTGCGCCGCGACGGGACCCATGGTCGCGAGGAAGACCGGGCGGGCGGCCGGAGCGGCGCGCATCTCCTCGTAGGGCGCCGCGTAGTGCTCCACCGGGCGCACGCGCCGCGGCGGGCGCTCGGGCAGCACCTCGGCGAGGTTCGGGAACTCCGAGATTCCGGTCAGGGGGCGCGAGCGGTCCGCGATGCCGCGGGCCCGCTCGGCGCTGACGGCACGGACCCGCTCCCGCACGCCGGCCGCGGCCTGCTCGCCGTACCCGCCGTCGGCCTCGATCCGGCCGAGCTCGGCCCACCCGGCGACGGCGAGGTCGTCGGTGAGCCGCTCGACGGCGTAGGAGCCGCCGGCGGGGTCGGCCACGGCGGCCACGTGGGACTCCTCGATGAGGAGGGCGGAGGTGTTGCGGGCGATCCGGCGGCCGAAGGCGTCGGGCCGGCCGAGGCGCTCGTCGAAGGGGACGACGGTGATCGCGTCGGCCCCGCCGACGCCGGCGGCGAAGGCGGCGACGGTGGTGCGCAGCATGTTCACCCAGGGGTCGTACCTGCCCATCATCGGGCGGCTCGTGACCACGTGCTGCCGCTGCGGCACGTGGTCGGCGCCACTCGCCTCGAGCACGCGCGCCCACAGCCGGCGGGCCGCGCGAAGCTTGGCGATCGTCGGGAGCTGCTCGTCGGTGGCGGCGTAGCGGAACTCCAGCAGGGAGGCCGCCTCGTCGACGGGGAACCCGGCCCGGGTCAGCACCCGCAGGTAGTGCACGCCGACGGCCATCGTCCAGCCCAGCTCCTGCCCGTCGCTGGCGCCCCGGTCGTGCAGGGCGGTGCCGTCGACGACCGCCCCGAGCACGCCCAGCCGCTGTGCGCGGCGCACGGTCTCGACGAAGGACTCGAAGGGGCCCCGGCCGTCGTCGGCGACCCGGTGGCCGAACACCTCGGCGGTGGCGGGGTCCGCGGAGAGGTTCGTGCCCGGGTGGGGGTCGCCGGGAACGGCGTCCAGCAGTCGCGCGAGCGCCTCGGACTGCTCGGCGTCGGGCCGCTCCAGGCTCACCGCGGCGAGGTCGAGAAGCACGCCGTCGAGCGCGGCGGACAGGTCGACGGTCCGGGCGAGGTCGAGGTGGAGCGAGGTGGCGCCGTTGTCCAGGTCGACCAGGGCCGCCTCGTTGACCGCGGCCGCGTCGTCCCCGACGAGCGGCGTGCGCACGTCCCACGCGCCCACGCGCTGCGGGCGCCCGGCGGTGGTGAGGCGGTCGAGGTCGGCCGGCTGGCCGATCGGCGGGACCGCGATGCCGTCGAGCGTCGTCCGGGTGAGCGCCGCCCAGACCTCGGAGTCGGGGGCGTCGTCGCCGAGCCGCCGCGCCTTGCGCAGGACCGCGGCGGCGGCCGCCTCCCACGCCGAGACGTCGTAGGCGTCGCCGTCGCCGACGAGCCGCAACGTGCCCGCGGCGGGCTGCAGCTCCGCGGGCTCGTCGAGGCCGCCCTCGAGCCTGCCGTCGAGGTCGGCGTCGGGGCCGCCGTCCGGGTCCGTCATGTAGCGCAGGATAGGCCCGCGGCGTGGCGAGGGTCACTGCCGCCGGCTATGGGATAGGTCACCGTCCCGGCCCGGTTGCCCGACGTTCCCGGAGGGCCGGGACACCGGGCCCATGTGCGGGCCGGCTCGCGTTCCTAGCGTCGTCGCCATGGCAGACGTCTTCCTCCACGTCGGTCTCTACAAGACGGGGACGACCACGATCCAGGGGGCCCTCGCGGCCACGGCCGACCAGCTCGCGGCCGCGGGGGTGCTCTTCCCGGGGGGCCACCGTGCCCAGCGCCTCGCGGCCTACGACCTGCTCGGCCAGCGGGTGGGCGGCGAGCTGCGCGGCGAGTCCGCAGGGGCGCTGGGCCGGCTGGTCGACCTGGTGTCGGCCCACGACGGTCCGACCGTGGTGGTCTCCGAGGAAGAGCTGTCGCTGGCGCGGCCACGGCAGGCGCGTCGGCTGGTGCGCGCGCTCGCCGGCCACGAGGTGCACGTCGTGGTCGGCGCCCGCGACATGGCGCGGACCCTGGTCTCGGCCTGGCAGCAGACGATCGTCAACGGCGGCACCACGAGCTGGGCGGAGTTCGTGGCCTCGGTGCGGGGGCAGGAGGGTGCGCCGCCGGGCGATGGCGTGTCGTTCCACTGGCGCCACGACCTGCTCCGCGTCCTCGACACGTGGGGGTCGGTCGTGCCCGCCGAGCGGGTCCGGCTGGTCACCGTGCCGCCGCGCGGCACGCCGGGTGCCGTCCTGCTGGCGCGCTTCGCCGACGCGGTGCACCTGCCCGCCGGTTGGCCCGGCGAGCAGCAGGACCTCCGCAACGTGTCGCTGGGAGCGGCCGAGCTCGAGGTGGTGCGCCGCCTCAACGAGGCGGTGGGCGAGCGCTTCAACGCCGCGCAGCACCGGTTCGTGATCGAGGCCGGCATCCGCTCCCGCCTCGCCGGCAGCACGGCACGCCCGCTCGAGCTGCCGCCGGAGCACCTGCCGTGGGCGAGGTCGTACGGCCAGCGGCTGGTGGAGGAGCTCGAACGCCGCGAGGTCCCGGTGCACGGCGACCTGGCCGACCTCGTGCCGCCCGAGGTCGTCGCCCCCGGCCGCGCCCTCGACGACGTGACCGACGCCGAGCTGCTCGCCGCGTCCGAGGCCGCGCTGGTGTCGCTGGCCCTGGACCACGGGCGGTTGTTCCGCCGCTACCGGCGCGCGTTCGTCGATCGCGAGGGCCGGTTGCCGACACCCGCCGAGGTGCTCAGCAGCCAGGTCCGGGCCGGCGGCTTCTGGCTGCGCAAGCAGGCCGTCCACCACGCCGACCGGCACCCGCTCGTGGCACGCGCCTCGGACGTCTACCTGCGGCGCACGGCCCCGTCGTCGCGGTGGTGAGCTACCACCCGGCGACGTGGTCGACGACCAGTCGCGGCACCAGGTGGGCGTCGTCGCCGGACGACCACTCCGGGAAGTCGAAAACCGCGACCATCAGCTGGAGCGGGTACGTCGGCGGGCGCGGGCAGCGTCGTACCTCCACCCCGTCGACGGTGAAGACGGCGAGCTCCGCGTCCCAGTCGACGGCGTAGGTGTGGGGCTCGGAGACGTCGAGGGGGAGCCGAGGGGCCGCGAAGTCCTCGGTGAGCGCCGGGTCGCGGAACGCCTTGATGCCGACGCCGACCTCGGCCGACCCGTCGGCGACCGCGTTGCCGAACACCTCGACGACGCAGAGCTCGCCGCAGCGCTGCTGCTCCTCGTCGTCCTCGAAGCCCGACATCCACATGGCGGCCATCGAGCGCGGCGAGAGGTCCATCGCGCAGCGGATCTCGACGTGTCCCGAGGACGGCAGCCAGCCCTCGAAGCGCTCCTGCTCCTCCTTGACCCTCAGCCCCTCGGCGAAGCGCTGCTGGCCGCGCGTGCTCCCGACCGGTCCCGACCAGCTGCCCGACTGGATGCCCGAGACGCGCAGCGGCGGCGTGTGGTCGTCGGGGCACCAGAGCGGGTGGTCCACCGGGACGTCGAGGACCAGCCGGCCGCCGTCGAGCCGGTGGCTGGCGCGGGTGGCGGCGCGGGAGCTCCAGGCGGGCAGGTAGTGCGGCAGCCACACCGAGCGGTCGAGCTCCGCGCCGTCGAAGTCGTCGCGGAGCACCTCACACCTCGGTGCGGCCGTCGTTGTCCTTGTTGCGCAGGCCGATCTTGTTGCCCAGCCAGACCAACGGGTCGTACCTGCGGTCCACGACGCGCTCCTTCATCGGGATGATCCCGTTGTCGGTGATGTGGATGCCCTCGGGGCAGACCTCGGTGCAGCACTTGGTGATGTTGCACATCCCGAGGCCGGCTGCCTCCTGCGCCAGCCTGCGCCGATCATGGGTGTCGAGCGGGTGCATGTCGAGCTCGGCGTAGCGGATGAAGAACCGCGGCCCGGCGAAGTGCTGCTTGTTGTCCTCGTGGTCGCGCACGACGTGGCACACGTCCTGGCAGAGGTAGCACTCGATGCACTTGCGGAACTCCTGGCCCCGCTCGACGTCGACCTGCATCATCCGGCGCTTGCCGTCGGCGTCGCGCGGGCCGAGCTCGGCGTACGGCAGCTCGCGGGCCTTCTCGTAGTTGAACGACACGTCGGTGACGAGGTCGCGGATGACCGGGAAGGTCCGCAGGGGCGTGACCGTGATCGTCTCGGACTCCTCGAAGTCCGACAGCCGGGTCATGCACATCAGCCGCGGCTTGCCGTTGACCTCCGCGCTGCACGACCCGCACTTGCCGGCCTTGCAGTTCCAGCGGATCGCCAGGTCGCCGGTCTGCGTGGCCTGCAAGCGGTGCAGGGCGTCGAGCACGACCTCGCCCTCCGAGACCTCGACGGTGTAGTCGGTGAGCCCACCTCCCTCGGCGTCGCCGCGCCAGACGCGCATCTTCAGGTCGTAGCCCATGGCCCTCTCCTCAGTCCTCGAACAGCTCGCGCAGGTCGTCCGGCATCACCGGCAGCGGCTTCTCCGCGATCTCCACGCCGTCGCCGCTCGCATCGAGCGTCAGCACGAGGTTCTTCGCGCCCCACTCCGGGTCGGGTCCCGGGAAGTCGTCGCGGGTGTGGCCGCCGCGCGACTCCTGCCGCGCCAGCGCCGCCCTGGCGATGCACTCGCTGACGAGCAGCATGTTGTGCAGGTCGAGGGCGAGGTGCCAGCCCGGGTTGTACTGGCGGTGGCCCTCCACCGCCATCGAGCCCGCACGCTCCTTGAGCCGCTCGAGCGCCACCAACGACTGCTCGAGCTCGACCCCGGTGCGGATGATCCCCACCAGGTCGTTCATCGCCTGCTGCAGGTCCTGCTGGATCGTGTAGGGGTTCTCGGCGGCTCCCGCTGCGGCCGCCAGCTCGAACGGCGCCAGCGCGCCGGCCTGCGCCGCCCTGACGTCCGCCTCCACGACGCTCGGGCGCGGGACCGAGGCGGCGTACGCCGCCGCGGCCTCGCCGGAGCGCTTGCCGAAGACGAGCAGGTCGGACAGCGAGTTGCCACCCAGCCGGTTGGAGCCGTGCATGCCGCCGCTCACCTCGCCCGCGGCGTACAGGCCGGGCACTGCCGACTGCTGGGTGTCGGGGTCGACCTCGACGCCCCCCATCACGTAGTGGCACGTCGGCCCGATCTCCATCGGCTCCGCCGTGATGTCGACGTCGGCGAGCTCCTTGAACTGGTGGTACATCGACGGCAGCCGCTTGCGGATGTAGTCGGCGTCGCGGCGGCTGGCGATGTCGAGGTAGATGCCGCCGTGCGGTGACCCACGACCGGCCTTGATCTCGGAGTTGATCGCGCGCGCGACCTCGTCGCGCGGCAGGAGCTCCGGCGGACGCCGATTGTTCTTCTTGTCCTCGTACCACCGGTCCGCCTCCTCCTCGGAGTCGGCGGTCTCGGAGCGGAAGTAGTCGGGGATGTAGTCGAACATGAACCGCTTGCCCTCGGAGTTGCGCAGGATGCCGCCGTCGCCGCGCACCGACTCGGTGACCAGCAGCCCCTTCACCGACGGCGGCCACACCATGCCGGTCGGGTGGAACTGCACGAACTCCATGTTGATCAGGCTCGCGCCGGCGCGCAGGGCCAGCGCGTGGCCGTCGCCGGTGTACTCCCACGAGTTGGAGGTCACCTTGAACGACTTGCCGATGCCCCCCGTGGCGAGCACGACCGCCGGGGCCTCGATGATCACGAAGCGACCGGTCTCGCGCCAGTAGCCGAACGCCCCCGCGACCCGGTCGTCCTGCTTGAGCACCTCGGTGACGGTGCACTCCATGAAGACGTCGATGCCGAGCTGCACCGCTCGCTGCTGCAGCGTGCGGATCATCTCGAGGCCGGTGCGGTCGCCGACGTGCGCGAGCCGGGCGTACCTGTGGCCGCCGAAGTCGCGCTGGCTGATCAGCCCGTCCTCGGTGCGGTCGAAGAGGGCGCCCCAGTCCTCCAGCTCGAGCACCCGCTCGGGCGCCTCCTGGGCGTGCAGCTGCGCCATCCGCCAGTGGTTGAGCATCTTGCCGCCGCGCATGGTGTCGCGGAAGTGGACCTGCCAGTTGTCCTCCGGCCAGCGATTGCCCATCGCCGCCGCGATGCCGCCCTCGGCCATCACCGTGTGCGCCTTGCCGAGCAGCGACTTGCACACGATCGCGGTCTCCGCGCCCGCCTCGTGGGCGGCGATCGCGGCGCGCAGGCCCGCTCCGCCGGCGCCGACCACCACGACGTCGTACCGGTGGCGCTCGGTGCCGCCCTCGGCGTAGTAGGACATCTCGTTGCCGGTCATCGGATGCCTGGTCTGCGCCATCAGAAGAACCTCACGTCCTGGATCGTGCCGGTGGCGAGCAGGAAGATGTAGAGGTCGACGATGGCGACGGAGAACAGCGAGTACCAGGCCCACCTGCCGTGGCTCTCGTTGAGCCGCGAGACCCACGTCCACAGCCGGTAGCGCACGGGGTGCTGCGAGAAGTGCCGCAGCCGGCCGCCCACGATGTGGCGGCACGAGTGGCACGACAGGGTGTAGAGCCAGATCAGGACGACGTTGACGAGCATCAGCAGCGTGCCCAGCCCCATGTGGACCCCGCTGGTCTCGCCGTCGCCCACGGCGTACTGCGCCGGCATCGGCCGGAAGGCCAGCACCACGTCGAACGTCAGCACCGCGCCGACCAGCACGGCGGCGTACCAGAACCAGCGGTGGACGTTCTGCAGGAGGAGCGGGAAGCGGGTCTCGCCCGAGTACGAGCGGTGCGGCTCCGCGACGCCGCAGGCCGGCGGGCTCATCCAGAACGCCCGGTAGTAGGCCTTGCGGTAGTAGTAGCAGGTCATCCGGAAGCCCAGCGGGAAGACCAGGATGATCAGGGCTGCGGACAGCGGCCACCACGCGAACGGCTGCCCGAAGTCCGACGCCCCGGCGACGCAGTCACCCAGGCACGGCGAGTAGAACGGCGAGAGGTACGGCGAGGCGTAGTAGTCGCGGCCCATGAACGCCCGGACCGTCGCGTAGACGACGAACGCGGAGAACACCACGAAGGTCGTCAGCGGCTGGAGCCACCACCGGTCCCGCCGCAGCGTGCGTTCCTCGATGTGCGCGCGACCCGGACTGGTCACGCCGTGGTCGGTCGTTGCCATGCGTCCTCCGTGGTTCCTCCGGTGCGGGTCGCGGCGAGTCCGACTATGGCGTGCGTCACACCGCAGCGGAAGAGGGCGCGCCCGGACGAACCTCACACGCCCTCGGGGCGTGCTACGCGCGGGCCGAGATATACGGTGAAGGAGTGGCAACCCAACTCAACGCCTCCCGCCCGTCCGGTCCCACTCTGGTGAAGGGCGCGCGGGCCTCGCGCACCACCGTCGCGCTGAAGCTCGCCATGGCGGTCAGCGGCTTCCTCTTCGTGGGGTTCGTGCTCGCGCACATGTACGGCAACCTCAAGGCCTTCGGCGGGCACGACGCGTTCAACGAGTACGCGCACCACCTGCGCGAGCTGGGCGAGCCGCTGCTGCCGCACGAGGGGGCGCTGTGGATCCTCCGCCTCGGCCTCATCATCTCGCTCGTCGTGCACGTGGTCACCGGCGTCCTGCTCTGGCGTCGCGCCGCGCGGGCCCGCACCACGAAGTACGTCCAGAAGAAGAACTCCGGCGTCACCCGGGCCAGCCTGATGATGCGCTGGGGCGGCGTGACGATCCTGGTCTTCCTGGTGTGGCACCTGCTGAACTTCACGATCGGCAAGGTGAACCCCCAGGGCGGGGCGACGAACGACCCCTACAACCTGATGGTCGACACCTTCGACGTGTGGTGGATGACGGTCATCTACCTCGTCGCGATGCTGGCTCTCGGCGCCCACCTGCACCACGGCATCTGGAGCGCCGCGCAGACCCTTGGCTGGACCGGCACCGCCACCAAGCGCCGCCGTGCGAAGACCATCGGCTTCGTGACCGCGCTGGTCGTGTCGGTCGGCTACTCCCTCGTCCCGCTCGCCGTCCTCGCCGGCATCATCACCAAGTAACCCAAGGGGTCCCCCGCACATGAGCCACGACATGGACATGCCCGACACCGTCACCTCGACGGAGGCCTCGGCCACGGGCGCGATCGACGGCGACTACGACGACGCCATCGACTACTACACCCCCGGCGACCCGCTGGTCGACATGAAGGCCCCCGACGGCCCGATCTCCGAGCGGTGGCAGAACCGCAAGTTCGAGGCCCGCCTGGTCAACCCGGCCAACCGTCGCAAGCTCTCCGTCATCATCGTCGGGACCGGCCTGGCCGGCGCCTCGGCCGCGGCGACGCTGGGCGAGGCGGGCTACGTCGTCAAGACGTTCTGCTACCAGGACTCCCCGCGCCGGGCCCACTCGATCGCCGCGCAGGGCGGCATCAACGCGGCGAAGAACTACAAGGAGGACGGCGACTCCGTCCACCGCCTCTTCTACGACACCGTCAAGGGCGGCGACTACCGCTCGCGCGAGTCCAACGTCTACCGCCTGGCCGAGGTCAGCACGAACATCATCGACCAGTGTGTCGCGCAGGGCGTCCCGTTCGCCCGTGAGTACGGCGGCCTGCTCGATAACCGCTCGTTCGGCGGCGTCCAGGTGTCGCGCACCTTCTACGCCCGCGGGCAGACGGGCCAGCAGCTGCTGATCGGCGCCTACCAGGCGATGGAGCGCCAGGTGGCTGCCGGCACGGTGACGATGTACGCCCGGCACGAGATGCTCGAGCTGGTCGTCGTCGACGGCAAGGCCCGCGGCATCATCGCCCGCGACATGGTCACCGGCGCCGTGGAGACCCACCTCGCCGACGTCGTCGTCATCGCCTCCGGCGGCTACGGCAACGTGTTCTACCTGTCGACGAACGCGATGGGCTCCAACGTCACCGCCGCGTGGCGCGCCCACCGCAAGGGCGCCTACATGGCGAACCCCTGCTACACGCAGATCCACCCGACCTGCATCCCGGTCTCCGGCTCGCACCAGTCGAAGCTGACGCTGATGTCGGAGTCGCTGCGCAACGACGGCCGCATCTGGGTCCCGAAGAACCAGGCCGACTGCGACAAGGACCCGCGCGACATCCCCGAGGAGGACCGCGACTACTACCTGGAGCGCATCTACCCCTCCTTCGGCAACCTGGTGCCGCGCGACATCGCCTCGCGGGCGGCCAAGAACGTCTGCGACGAGGGTCGCGGCGTCGGTCCCGAGGTCGACGGCGTGCGCCGCGGCGTCTACCTCGACTTCGCGGACGCCATCGACCGCCTCGGCCTCGACGCGGTGAGGTCCAAGTACGGCAACCTCTTCGACATGTACGCCCGGATCACGGGCGAGGACCCCTACTCGGTGCCGATGCGGATCTACCCCGCGGTGCACTACGTCATGGGCGGGCTGTGGGTCGACTACGACCTCCAGTCGACGATCCCCGGCCTGTTCGTGACCGGCGAGGCGAACTTCTCCGACCACGGCGCCAACCGCCTCGGCGCGTCGGCGCTGATGCAGGGGCTGGCCGACGGCTACTTCGTGCTGCCCCACACGATCCGCGACTACCTCGCCGACGGCCCCTTCGAGCCGATCAGCGAGGACCACCCGGCCGTCGTGGAGGCGCGGGACTCGGTGAAGCAGCGGATCGAGCACTTCCTCACCGTGAACGGCAACCGCAGCGTGGACTCGTACCACCGCGAGCTGGGCAACATCATGTGGGAGTACTGCGGCATGGAGCGCAGCGAGGACGGCCTCAAGAAGGCGATCGACCTCATCCGCGGCCTGCGCGACGACTTCTACCGCAACGTCAAGGTGCTCGGCACGTCCGAGTCCCTCAACCAGTCGCTGGAGAAGGCCGGCCGCGTGGCCGACTTCTTCGAGCTCGGCGAGCTCATGTGCATCGACGCCCTCAACCGGCGCGAGTCCTGCGGCGGCCACTTCCGCGCCGAGTCGCAGACCGAGGACGGCGAGGCGCTGCGCCACGACGAGGAGTTCGCCTACGTCGCGGCATGGGAGTGGGCCGGCCTCGACGAGAAGCCGATCCTGCACAAGGAAGACCTGGTCTACACCGCCATCGAGATGAAGCAGCGGAGCTACAAGTGAACCTGACCCTGAAGATCTGGCGCCAGCCGGACGCCGCGTCCGAGGGCGCGATGCACACCTACGAGCTGGCCGACGTCTCGCCCGACATGTCGTTCCTCGAGATGCTCGACGTGCTCAACGAGCAGCTCAACGACCGGGGCGAGGAGCCGATCGCGTTCGACTCCGACTGTCGCGAGGGCATCTGCGGCACGTGCGGGCTGATGATCAACGGCTACGCGCACGGCCCCGAGGTCACCACGACCTGCCAGCTGCACATGCGGTCCTTCAAGGACGGCGAGACGATCACCATCGAGCCGTGGCGCTCCGACGCCTTCCCGGTCGTCAAGGACCTGGTGGTCGACCGCGGCGCGCTCGACCGCATCGTCCAGGCCGGCGGCTACGTCTCGGTCAACACCGGCTCCGCCCCCGAGGCGCACTCGGTGCCCGTGCCCAAGGACGACGCCGACCGCGCTTTCAACGTCGCCACCTGCATCCAGTGCGGCGCCTGCGTCGCGGCGTGCCCCAACGGCTCGGCCTCGCTGTTCATGGGCGCCAAGGTGACCCACCTCGGCCTGCTCCCCCAGGGCCAGCCCGAGCGCGACGAGCGCGTGGTCAACATGGTCGCCCAGCACGACCACGAGGGCTTCGGTGGCTGCACCAACATCGGTGCCTGCACCGCCGCCTGCCCCAAGGAGATCCCGCTCGACGTGATCTCGCAGCTCAACAAGGACCTGCGCACGGCGATCCGCCACGGTCACTGAGCCGACGTACGACGAACGAGGGCCGGGGTGCTTCCCCGGCCCTCGTCGCGTGTCCGGGGTCCGTCGGCTTCCGGGCCGGTCGCTCCTCCGGTCGCTCCTCCGGGGGGCGGTGCCGCGGCGGTGCGTGAAGCAGGTTTTCGAGCACCCGAAGCTGCCCCACGCACCGCTCCTCCCCCGGTCGCTGCGTGAGACACCTTTGCGGACGCCGCAACCTGCGCTACGCACCGCTTCTCGCCCGGTCGCTGCCCCGGCGGTGCGTGAGACACCTTTCCGGACGCCAGAACCTGCGCTACGCACCGCTCCTCCCCCGGTCGCTGCCCCGGCGGTGCGTGAGACACCTTTCCGGACGCCAGAACCTGCCCCACGCGCCGCTCCTCCCCCGGTCGCTGCCCCGGCGGTGCGTGAGACACCTTTCCGGGCGCCAGAACCTGCCCCACGCGCCGCTCCTCCCGCGGTCGCTGCCCCGGCGGTGCGTGAGACACCTTTCCGAGCGCCAGAACCTGCCCCACGCGCCGCTCCTCCCCCGGTCGCTGCCCCGGCGGTGCGTGAGACACCTTTCCGAGCGCCAGAACCTGCCCCACGCACCGCCCCTCCCTCGGTCGCTGCCCCGGCGGTGCGTGAGACACCTTTCCGAGCGCCAGAACCTGTGCCACGCACCGCTACCGCGGCGTACGCGGTCGCGCGCCGGTCGCCAACGGTCGGAACAGCGCCTCCCAGGCTGCGCCGAAGTCCGGCGGCGGCCCCGCGTAGCCGCGTCCGACCAGGGTGCGATGGATCGTCCGGACGACAGACCTCGGCGAACGCAGCCGCTCCCTGGTGACCAGCTCGTACGCCACCCCGTGCCGGCGGTAGGCGGCGTACCGGTCGATGTCGGCGTTGTACTGAGCCCGGTCCTCCTGGTGCCGGCTGCCCTCGTACTCCACAGCGACCCGCCAGGAGCCGAACCACTGGTCGGGTGTCACCTCGACACCGGGCGCCAGCTCGATCGCACGGTTGACGTCGGGAGTGGGGAGGGCGGCAGCCACGACGTACGCCAGCAGCTCCGCTTCGGGGAGCGAGCGGCACCGGTCGTCGAGGAAGGGCAGGACGTACGACGTCTCGGCGACGCCGCGTCGCCACTTCTCCTCGACGAGGAGCCGGTCGAGCAGGTCGAGGTCGAGCAACCCGAGCCGGAGCAGCTCGCACCCGACAGCGATGGCGTCGATCATCCGAGCCTCGGCGCACCAGGCCAGGAGTGCCGCCTCCGGAGCCACGCTCGTGCCGTCGTTCGGTGGCGCCTTCACCGTCCGGTGCAGGAAGACGTCGTGCAGCGTGAGGTGGAGATCGCCCTCCACGACGAAGTGGAGCGGCGCCCGCGGACCGACGTCGATCCCGAGCTCCTGGATGCGGGTGATGCCCGTGGTGAGCGCCTCCACCGGCAGGGCGAGTCGGGCGGCGGCGATCCGGTCCTCGAACGACGGCTGGTGGTCGACGTGGCAGTAGACCGCTTCGTGCAGGCGGCGGAACCGGCGACCCTGCAGGACGCCGCGCGTGAGGCCGCCGGCGAGCGCCTCGGAGCGATGAAAGGGGCGAGCGCGAAAGTCGTCGGGGATCTCGAGCACGCCGCCATGAGGCCACGGGTCGCGGTCGCGGACCCAGCCCTCCGTTGCGGCCCTGTGGACGACCCCCAGCGGGATCGTGCTGTGCACGGCTGCGGGCCAGCCTCCGCCACCTCGAGCGGTGTGTGACGCAGCTTTTCGCGGCCGAAAGACGTGCACCAGGCACCGCTCGACCGCGGACCCCCAACGGGGCGGTGTGTGACGCAGCTTTTCGCGGCCGAGAACCTGCACCACGCACCGCTCGACCGCGGACCGCCACCCCGGCGGTGCGTGAGACAGCTTTCGAGCGCGCAGAACCTGCCCCATTCACCGCTCGACCGCGGACCGCCACCCCGGCGGTGGGTGATGCAGCTTCTTGCGCCCGAGAACCTGCACCACGCACCGCTCGACGGCGGACCGCCACCCCAGCGGTGCGTGAGACAGCTTCCGAGAGCGCAGAACATGCGCCACGCACCGCCCGAGGGACGGTCAGGGGCGGCGCCGGCGTACGAGCGCCACCAGCCCCAGCATCGCCCCCGCGCCGGCGGCGAAGGCCGCCCTCGGCGAGGCGGACGGGGACGCGGCGGATCCCGACGACGGCTGGCGTACGCCGGCGGCCGCGGCCGCGAGGTCGATCTGCGGGCCCTCGGGCATCTGGTCGGCGACCATCCGCGCCTCCCGGGCCGCGCGGGCCTCGGGCGAGGTGTGCGCGAAGGCGGCGGAGTAGACCACGACGCGGGAGAAGTAGTTGATCCAGACGACGAGGATCAGGGCGATCCCGAAGGCCTGGACGGCCGGCTGCTCGCGCGTGCCCTGCAGCAGGAACGTCGACAGCTGCTTCAGCAGCTCGAACGCCACGGCGCCGAGCACGGCGCCGGACCACAGGGAGCGGCTCGGCACGTCGGGGGCGGCCAGCACCTTGAAGAACGAGAAGAAGAGCACGGTGCTGGCGGCGAGGCCGAGCGCCAGCGCCAGCAGCCACAGCAGCGGCTCGGCGCCCAGGCCCAGCCCCAGCGCGTCGAGGATCGGGGTGGCGACCTTCGTGGCGACACCCGACACCGCCACGCTGACGATGAGCACCGACCCGAGGGTCATCAGCGCGAGCAGGTCACGCACCTTGCCGACGACGAAGCTCGGCTGCTCGCGCTCCGGCTCCTCGAAGACGGCGACGATCGCGGTGCGCATCCCGGACAGCCAGCCGAGCCCGGAGTACAGGGCCACCAGGATGCCGACGCTGAGGATGCCGGGCGCGTTGTCCTGGAACGTCGACAGCGGGAGCTGGCCCTCCCGGTTGCCGATGATGCCCGGGAGCACGTCGTTGATCGCCGTCACGAGGTCCTCGTCGGCGTTGGGGTAGGCCCGCGAGACGTAGCCGATGACGGCGAAGGACAGCGCCAGGAGCGGGAAGAACGAGAGGAACGCGAAGTACGTCACCGCGGCGGCGAGGGCGCTGCCGTTGACGTCGCCGTAGTGCTCGACCATCCGCACCACGTGGTCGATGAACGGCCGGCGCTCGCGCACGCGGGCCAGCCGGGCCTTGGCTGCGGGGACGACGGACACCGCTCAGCCCAGCTCGTACCGGTGGGTGGGTCGCCAGCCGGCGTGCTCGTCGTGGACGTAGAGGCTGAAGGAGCCGACGGTGAAACGGCACTCGAAGTCGGCGAGCTCCTCGAAGGCCCGGTCCAGCGTGCGGTCGTCGAGGTGGTGCGCGATGGTCACGTGCGGGTGGTAGGGGAAGTGCAGGTCGACCGCGAGCGGCCCCCGGCGCACCGCGCCCGCCAGCATCTCGCAGGAGGAGATCCCCTCCGCCACGGTGACGAACACGACCGGCGAGACCGGGCGGAACGTGCCGGTGCCGCGGAGGTGGATGTCGAACGGCGCCACGGTGCTGGCGGCCTCGGCGAGGTGCGTCGTCACCTCGTCGAGGTCGTCGGAGACCTCGGTGGGCGGGATCAGCGTGATGTGCGTGGGGATCTGCGCCGCCGTGGCGTCCCCGATGCCGGTGCGGTAGTCCTGGAGCTCGCTCGCCCACGGCTCGGGGATCGCGATGGCCACGCCGATGGTCGGCACGTCACCGGTCCCGGGCAGCCGCGGGCAGGAAGCCGACGCGGTCGTAGACGTCGCCCAGCGTCGCCGCCGCCACGGCACCCGCGCGCTCCGCTCCCTGCGCCAGGATCCGCTCGAGCTCGGTGCGGTCGTCGAGGAGCTCGCGCGTGCGCTCGCGCAGTGGCGTCAGGGTCTGGAGGACGACCTCGGCCACCTCGGACTTGAGGTCGCCGTAGCCGCGGCCCTCGAACGCCGAGACGAGGGCCTCGACCTTCTCCCCCGACAGGGCCGAGTGGATGGTGAGCAGGTTGCTCACGCCCGGCTTGGCCTCCCGGTCGAAGCGGATCTCGGTCTCGGAGTCGGTCACCGCGGACCGGAACTTCTTGGTGAGCACCTGCGGCTCGTCGAGCACCCACACGCAGCCCTGGCCGCCGATCGACTTCGACATCTGCTTCTCGGGGATCTGCAGGTCGTAGATCTTGGCCGTCGACTCGAGGATGTAGGGCTCCGGCGGCCGGAACGTCTTCTTGTACCGGTGGTTGAACCGGTTGGCGAGGTCGCGGGTGAGCTCCAGGTGCTGGCGCTGGTCCTCGCCGACGGGGACGTACTGCGGCCGGTAGAGCAGGATGTCGGCGGCCTGGAGGATCGGGTAGGTGAACAGCCCGACGCTCGCGGCGCCCTCACCGGCCTTAGCGGACTTGTCCTTGAACTGCGTCATCCGCCGGGCCTCGCCGAAGCCGGTGAGGCACTGCAGCACCCAGCCGGCCTGCGTGTGCGCGGGGACCTGGCTCTGCACGAAGATCGTGGCGCGGGCCGGGTCGACGCCCGCGGCGACGAGCTGGGCCACCGACACGAGCGTCCGCTCCCGCAGCACCTTGGGGTCCTGCTCCACGGTGATCGAGTGGAGGTCGGCGATGAAGTAGAACGGCTCGAACTCCTCCTGCAGCGCCACCCACTGACGCAGCGCACCGAGGTAGTTCCCGAGATGGAACGAGTCCGCCGTCGGCTGGATGCCGGAGAGGACCCGCGGACGCGTGGCGGGCGTGGTCGACATGCGGCCCAGTCTCTCACCGCCCCCGCCCGCTGCTCGACGGGGTCCGGGGGGAGCGGTGCGACCGGTAGGCGGGCCAGCCCCTCAGACGACCCAGCCGACGTTCTCGGCGACGAGGTCCGCCGCGGGGTAGATCCCGCGCAGCTCCTGGCGGCGCTCCAGCAGGCTCACCACGTCGGCGACGTTGCGGTCGGCCAACTGCCGGCGACGCTCCATCTCGGCCGCGATCTTGTTCTCGTCCACCATGACTCCCCCTCCGGAAGATTGCGGGTGGCTGGTCTACCCGTCATGGATTGGATCGTTACAAACGCGCGCTACACAAGAGTTCCGCCCGTGTTAACTCCACGCAACATGCACGGAAATCACTGGCACGTCACGACCGCTCGCCCGCGCCCGAGACGGATCCGGACGGCCGCTCCCGGTGGGGAACGGCGCCGGGGTCAGGCCGTGGCGTCCTGCTCGCGGACGTGCAGCCGCGCGGAGACCAGCAGGACGGCCACGCCTGCCAGCGACAGCGCCAGGCCCACCAGCGCGGGGGCGCGCAGGCCCCAGCCGGCGGCGATCACGAGGCCGCCGAGCCAGGCGCCGAGGGCGTTGGCGATGTTGAGCGAGGCGTGGTTCAACGCGGCACCGAGGGTCTGGGCGTCGCCTGCGACGTCCATCAGGCGCAGCTGCAGGTTGACCACGAGGACCGACCCCAGGGTGGTCACGAGGAACACCACCGGCAGCGCGGCCCACCCGTGCGGCGCGGTGAGCCAGAAGGCCAGCATCGTGGCAGCCATGCCGGTGCCGCCGATGATCAGCGAGCGGAAGATCGACCAGTCGGCCATGATCCCGGCCAGCCAGGTGCCGGCGACCATGCCGAGCCCGAACGACAGCAGGAAGACGGCCACGGACCGCTCCCCCAGCCCGCCCACGTCGGTGACGACCGGGGCGATGTAGGTGTAGACGGCGAACATCCCGCCGAAGCCGATCGCGCCGGCCAGCAGCGTCAGCCACACCTGCGGGAGCCGGAAGGCGGCGAGCTCGCGGCGGCCGCTCGCCTCGCCGTCGCCTGCGACGGAGGGGACGAACCAGGCCACCAGCGCGAGCGTCAGCAACGCGAGCCCGGACGCCGTCCAGAACGCCGCACGCCAGCCGAGCTCCTGGCCCAGCACGGTCGCGGCCGGCACGCCGATCACGTTGGCCACGGACAGCCCGAGCATCACCTGCGAGACCGCGCGGCCCTTGCGCGAGGGCCGCGCCATGCTGGCCGCGACGAGCGAGGCCACGCCGAAGTACGCCCCGTGCGGCAGGCCGGCGGCGAAGCGCGCCACCATGAGCTGCTCGTACGACGTGGCGAGCGCGCTCAGCCCGTTGCCGGCGGCGAAGGCCGCCATCAGCGCGACGAGGAGCGCCCGGCGCGGCAGGCGGGCACCGAGGAACGCCAGCACGGGTGCGCCGACCACCACGCCCACGGCGTACGCCGAGATCACGTGGCCGCCCGTGGGGATGGAGACGTTGACACCCGCCGAGATCTGCGGCAGCAGGCCCATCGTCACGAACTCGGTGGTGCCGATCGCGAAGCCGCCCATCGCGAGGGCGAGGACCGCGAGGGCGAAGTGCCGGGCGGTGACCGACGGGACGTCGAGGTCGGGGACGGGCGGGGCGGGGGTCTCGGCAGTCGTGGTCATCACCTCCCGCAAGGGCCGGCGGGACCGGTTTTGTTCCCGTGGGACCCGGCGGTCGCCCCGTTCGTGGCCGAGATCACGCGGCCGCGGCGGCGGCGGGCGAGCCGGCGCGTCGGCGTTCCCACAGGTGCAGGCCGAGGTCCACGACGGTCTTCGAGCCGAGCAGGAGCAGCACCGGGGCCAGCTCCTCGAGTCCGCTCGGGGCGTCGGCGGAGCCCACGGAGCGCAGGGTGAGCCCGAATCCCACGATGATGGCGACGTGCAGCACGAGCATCCGCGGGTAGGGCTGCCACATCGCCGTGGCGGGCGAGACACGCCAGCGCTCGCCGCCGTCGAACCAGTTGAGCCAGAGCGAGCCGAGGTGGCTGAGCGCCAGCGCGAGGCCTGCGAGCACCCACGTCGCCGGGTGCAGCTCGCCGCCGGCGAGGAACGCCAGCGCGAAGGCGAACACCCCGTGGACGAGGGTGAAGATGCCGTAGTGGAAGGCGAAGAAGGACGCCAGCGCGCCCGGACGTGACGCGTCCACCGGCTTGCCGTTGACGGTCATCCGGACCCGGCTCGCCGCACCGGGGCCGCGCGCGGTGCGCACCTTGACGATGGTGATGACCCAGTAGGCGAGGTTCTCGATCCAGTAGGTGACGAACACGTCGCCGACGGACATGTGACCGGCCCGCACCGCCCACAGCGGGGACAGGTTGCCGGCGACCAGGGAGAGCGAGGAGAGCAGGGGCGCGCGCGGCAGCCCCTGCTCTCCCGTGACCATGTGCGTGCGGTCGGCCGTGCTCAGGCCAGCGAGGCGATCGCCTCGTTGAAGGTGGCCGAGGGGCGCATCACCGCAGTGGCCTTCTCCGGGTCGGGCCGGAAGTAGCCGCCGATGTCCGCCGGCTTGCCCTGGACCGCGAGCAGCTCGTCGACGATCCTCTGCTCGTTGTCGCGGAGCGTGGTCGCGAGCGCGGAGAAGGCGTCGGCGAGGTCGGTGTCGTCGGTCTGCTTCGCCAGCTCCTCGGCCCAGTAGAGGGCGAGGTAGAAGTGCGAGCCGCGGTTGTCGATCGTGCCGAGCTTGCGCCCGGGCGAGCGGTCCTCGTTGAGGAAGGTCTCGGTCGCCTTGTCGAGGGTGTCGCCGAGGATCTTCGCGCGGGCGTTGTCGGCGTAGCCGGCGAGGTGCTCGAGCGAGGCGGCGAGCGCGAAGAACTCGCCGAGGCTGTCCCAGCGCAGGTAGTCCTCCTTGACCAGCTGCTGGACGTGCTTGGGCGCCGAGCCGCCGGCGCCGGTCTCGAAGAGGCCGCCGCCGTTCATCAGCGGGACGATGGAGAGCATCTTCGCGCTGGTGCCGAGCTCGAGGATCGGGAAGAGGTCGGTGTTGTAGTCGCGCAGCACGTTGCCGGTGACCGAGATCGTGTCCTCGCCCCGGCGGATCCGCTCGAGGGAGTACGTCGTGGCCGCCGCGGGCGCCATGATGTCGATCTCGAGGCCGTCGGTGTCGTGGTCGGCGAGGTACTCGCGCACCTTGGCGATGAGGTTGGCGTCGTGGGCGCGGGTCTCGTCGAGCCAGAACACGGCGGGCGTCGCGCTGGCGCGGGCGCGGGTGACGGCGAGCTTGACCCAGTCGCGGATCGAGGCGTCCTTGGTCTGGCAGGCGCGCCAGATGTCGCCGGCCTCGACCTCGTGGGACATGAGCACCTCGCCCGCGCCGTTGCGGACCTCGACGCGGCCCGCGGCCGGGATCTCGAACGTCTTGTCGTGCGAGCCGTACTCCTCGGCCGCCTTGGCCATCAGGCCGACGTTGGGCACCGAGCCCATGGTGGCGGGGTCGAGGGCGCCGTGGGTCCGGCAGTCGTCGATCACGGCCTGGTAGACGCCGGCGTAGGAGGAGTCGGGGATGACCGCGAGGGTGTCCTGCTGCTCGCCGTCGGCGTTCCACATCTGTCCCGACGTGCGGATCATCGCCGGCATCGAGGCGTCGATGATGACGTCGGAGGGCACGTGGAGGTTGGTGATGCCGCGGTCGGAGTCGACCATCGCAAGCGCCGGGCCCTCGGCCAGGCCCTTGTCGAAGGCCGCCTTGATCTCGGCGCCGTTGTCGAGCGAGTCGAGGCCGGCCAGGATGGCACCGAGCCCGTCGTTGGCGGAGAGGCCGGCAGCGGCCAGCTCCTCGCCGTACTGCGCGAAGACGTCGGCGAAGTAGGCGCGCACCACGTGGCCGAAGATGATCGGGTCGGAGACCTTCATCATCGTGGCCTTGAGGTGCGCGGAGAACAGCACGCCGTCGGCCTTGGCCCGGGCGACCTGGGCCTCGAGGAACTCGTCGAGACGCGCGGCACTCATGAAGGTGGCGTCGACCACCTCGCCGGCCAGCACCTGCAGGGCGTCCTTGAGCACCGTCTCCTGGCCGTCGGCACCGACGTGCACGATCGACAGGGCGTCGTCGTCGGGGACGACGACCGACTGCTCGTTGCTGCGGAAGTCGTCGTGACCCATGGTCGCCACCGACGTCTTCGAGTCGCTGCTCCACGCGCCCATCGAGTGCGGGTGGGACCGGGCGTAGTTCTTGACCGACGCGGGCGCGCGCCGGTCGGAGTTGCCCTCGCGGAGCACCGGGTTGACCGCGGAGCCCTTGACCTTGTCGTAGCGGGCGCGGACGTCGCGCTCCTCGTCGGTCTGCGGGTTCTCCGGGTAGGCGGGCAGGTCGTAGCCCTGCGACCGCAGCTCGGCGATCGTGGCCTTGAGCTGCGGGATCGAGGCGGAGATGTTGGGCAGCTTGATGATGTTGGCCTCGGGCCGGGTGGCGAGCTCGCCGAGCTCGGCGAGGTCGTCGGAGATCCGCTGCTCGTCGGTGAGGCGGTCGGGGAACTGCGCGATCACGCGACCGGCGAGCGAGATGTCGCGCGTCTCGACGTCCACACCCGCGGTCCTCGCGTAGGCGGCGATGATCGGGAGGAACGAGTACGTCGCGAGCAGCGGCGCCTCGTCGGTGTGGGTGTAGATGATCTTGGCCATGGGTACGACAGCTCCTGTAGATCGTGATCTGATCCTGGGCAAACCTCTTGACGTCAAGATACCTGACGCAGGACCGGGTGGCGACTTCACTACCCTCGCACCCCTGCAACCACGCCGCTAGAGTCGCCGTGGTCGCCGGGCGCGACCACTGACTCCGAGGGGGAATCGCGATGAGCACCGTCGACGACACACCGACCACCGCGCAGAAGTTCACGGCAGAGACGCTCGGCACCTTCGTGCTGGTGTTCTTCGGCTGCGGCGCCTTCTTGATGAGCGGTGGCGACTACGTCGCGACGGGCCTCACCTTCGGACTCACGGTCGTGGTCATGGCGTACGCCGTCGGGCGCATCTCGGGCGGCCACTTCAACCCCGCCGTGACGCTGGGCGCCGTGCTGGGCGGCCGCCTGCCCTGGAACCAGGTCGGCATCTACATGGCGGCCCAGCTGCTGGGCGGCCTCCTCGCCGGCGGTGCGCTGTTCGGGCTCAACCACGGCTTCGAGGGCTTCAACGCCGAGGGCCGCATGGGCCAGAACTCCTTCGGGGACACCGGCTCGGGCTACGCGTGGTGGGCCGCGCTCCTGCTCGAGATGCTGCTGACGGCGATCTTCCTCTGGGTCATCCTGGCCGTGACCGACGGGCGCAACGAGGTCAACGTCGCGCTCGGTCCGCTCGCCATCGGCCTGGCGCTGGCGATGATCCACTTCGCCTCGATGAGCGCGACCGGCACCTCCGTCAACCCCGCCCGCTCCATCGGCGTGGGGGTCTACGCCGGCACCGACGCGATCGTCCAGCTCTGGCTCTTCGTGGTCGCGCCGCTCGTGGGCGCGGCGATCGCGGGGCTCACCTACCCGATCCTCTTCGGCCAGGGCGCCGAGCCGGTCGCCGGCTCGGGGCTCAACTTCGGCGGCGGCCGGAAGAACCAGTACGTCCCGGGCAACTACGAGGCCCAGTGGAACCAGGGCCAGCAGGGCGGCTGGGGCCAGCCCGGCGCCGCGTGGGGTGCACCCCCGCAGCAGCAGTGGGGCCAGCCCGCGCAGCAGCCCGACCCGACCTACGGGCCGCCGCAGCCGGCGCCGCAGTCCACGCCGCAGCCCACGCCGCAGTCCGCGCCGCAGTGGGGGCAGCCCGCCCCGCAGCAGCAGCCCGCCCAGCCCGGCCAGTGGGGCGCCCCGCCGCAGCAGCCGGCCCAGCCGGGCCACCCCGGGCAGCAGAGCGCGCCCGGCCACTGGGGCAACCCCGACGGCGACGACGACGGCCGCACCCAGGTGCGCCGCCCCGACTGACCCGGGGTCAGTCCCTCAGTCCCTCAGCGCAGCGGTCCAGCCGGCCGTGAGGTCCTCGACGCTCACGAGGCCGACCCCCTTCTCGTAGACGGTGCGGGTCGCGGCGCCGGCCCCGTCGTCCGTCCCGCCGTCGTCCGTCCCGTCGTCCGTCCCGTCGTCGGGCGCGCCGGTCTCCGCGACCCGCGCCTGCACCAGGTCGCGGCTGCGCTGCTCGATCGTGGTGCTCGCGCGGGGCAGCCCGGGCAGGTCGTACGTCAGCCAGCCGTCGCCGAGCCGGGGGTCCGCCGGCATCGCGAGCCCGGCCTGGGCACCGCCCTGGCCCGCGCGCCAGCTGACGTCTCCCCCCGGGCGGTCGGCGTCGACGCCGACCAGCCAGACGTTGCCGTCCTCGTCCTGGGCGTAGTAGCGGGTCGCCGTCTCTCGTGCGCCCTCGATGTCCGTCGTCGTCGTGACTCCCGTGGCGGCCAGCCCGGCGACCGCCGTCGTGCCGTCGAGCACCGCGGCCTCGATCGAGCCGACCCTCCGGCCGGCGTCGACCGCGTCGTAGGTCCACTCCGCGCCCGGCTCGAGCGCGAGCCACGGGTTGTCGACGACCTCGACGAAGTCGCCCGCATCGATCGTCGGCGTGGGGATCACCAGTCCGTTGATGCCCGGCGAGTCGTACGGCGCCGGCTGCCCGATCCCCGCGCAGCCCGACAGCGTTCCGGCCAGCGCCGCCACCAGCGACGCGGCGACGGCCGCCGACCCGCGGGCGCGGCGTACGGCTCGCAGCGCCCTCGTCATGGGCGCCAGCATGCCAGCCGCCCCCCGCTGCTAGCGTCAGCGGGACAGACGTCCCGCCTCCCGCACACTCACGAGGAGAACCACCGTGACCTCCGAACCCCTCAAGGTCGCCGTCACCGGCGCTGCCGGCCAGATCGGCTACAGCCTGCTCTTCCGCCTCGCCAGCGGCGCGCTCGCCGGGGACCGCCCGATCGAGCTGCGGCTGCTCGAGATCGAGCCCGCCCTCAAGGCGCTCGAGGGCGTCGTGATGGAGCTCGACGACTGCGCGTTCCCCGGTCTCGCCGGCGTCGAGATCGGCTCGGACGCCGAGAAGATCTTCGACGGCGTCAACCTGGCCCTGCTCGTCGGTGCGCGCCCGCGCGGACCCGGCATGGAGCGCGGTGACCTGCTCTCGGCCAACGGCGCCATCTTCACCGCGCAGGGCAAGGCGCTCAACGCGGTCGCGGCCGACGACGTACGCATCGGCGTCACGGGCAACCCGGCCAACACCAACGCCCTCATCGCCATGAGCAACGCGCCCGACATCCCGCGCGAGCGGTTCTCCGCGCTGACCCGCCTCGACCACAACCGGGCGATCTCGCAGCTCGCCGCCAAGACCGGCGCCAAGGTCAGCGACATCAAGAAGATGACGATCTGGGGCAACCACTCGGCCACCCAGTACCCCGACCTGTTCCACGCCGAGGTCAACGGCCAGAACGCCGCCGAGCTCGTCGACGACCAGGCGTGGCTCGAGAACGAGTTCATCCCCACCGTCGCCAAGCGGGGCGCGGCGATCATCGACGCCCGAGGATCCTCCTCGGCCGCCTCGGCCGCCTCCGCGACGATCGACGCCGCCCGCGACTGGCTCTTCGGCTCCCCCGCCGACGACTGGGTCTCGATGGCCGTGGTCTCCAACGGCGAGTACGGCGTGCCGGAGGGCCTCGTCTCGTCCTTCCCGGTCACCACCTCCGGGGGCGACTGGTCCATCGTCGAGGGCCTGGAGATCAACGACTTCTCGCGCGGCCGGATCGACGCCTCCACCGCCGAGCTGGCCGACGAGCGCAACGCGGTCACCGAGCTCGGCCTGATCTGACGCGCTCAGCCCCCTCTCGGCCCCCTCTCAGCCCGCCTCTCAGCCCGGAGCGGTGCGTGAGGCAGGTTCTGCACCTCGAGAACCTGTACCACGCACCGCTCGTGCGTTGAAGGGGGTCCTCAGCCCCCGCAGCGGTGCGTGAGGCCGGTTCCGCACCTCAAGAACCTGCACCACGCACCGCTTCCCCGTCCGGGGCGGACTCAGCCCCCGGAGCGGTGCGTGAGGCAGGTTCAGCACCTCGGAAACCCGCACCACGCACCGCACCTGCGTCCGGCGGCGGCCCCAGCCCCGGAGCGGTGCGTGAGGCAGGTTCAGCACCTCGGAAACCTGCACCACGCACCGCACCTGCGTCCGGCGGCGGGCTCAGCCCCCGCAGCGGTGCGTGAGGCAGATTCCGCACCCCGAGAACCTGCACCACGCACCGCTCGCGCGTCCGGGGGCCAGGGTTCAGAGGTGGGGCGCCCTCAGAAGCCCGGCTGGTCCGGGATCGACCCGGCCAGGAAGATCAGCGCCCCGCCGAGGACCAGCAGCACCAGCGCGTCGAGCACCTTGTGGCGTACGGCGAGCATGCCGGCGTCGCGTCGGCGCAGCACGAGGCGGACGACGGCCGCCCCGATCAGCGCCCCGCCCATGAGCCGGATGCCGGTGCGCCACTCGTCGAGCGCCACGATCACCATGGCGACCGCGACGACGCCGAGGACGACGAGGTAGAACGCGCCCCCGATGGTGGACGGGTAGCGGCGGGGCTCCTCGGGGTCGACCGGCTCCGCCGAGACGGGCGGGACCGACTCCGGCGGCTCGATGTGTCCGCCGCGGTCGGTGTTGTCGGGTTCGGCCATCGTCAGGACCGGACGGACTCGGCGATCTCGACGATGTTGGTCAGCAGCATCGCCCGGGTCATCGGACCCACGCCCCGGGGGTTGGGCGAGACCCAGCCGGCCACCTCCCACACGTCGGGGTGGACGTCGCCGGTGACCTTGCCGTCGACGCGGGAGACGCCGACGTCGAGCACGGCAGCGCCGGGCTTGACCATGTCGGCGGTGATGATCCCCGGCACCCCGGCGGCGGCGACGACGATGTCGGCCCTGCGCACGTGGGCGCCCAGGTCGCGGGTGCCGGTGTGGCACAGCGTGACCGTGGCGTTCTCCGAGCGACGGGTGAGCAGCAGGCCCAGCGGGCGGCCCACGGTGATGCCGCGACCGACCACCACGACCTCGGCGCCGGCGATCTCCACGCCGTGGCGGCGCAGCAGCTCGATCGAGCCGACCGGCGTGCACGGCAGGGGGCCGGGCTCGCCGAGGACCAGCTTGCCGAGGTTGACCGGGTGCAGGCCGTCGACGTCCTTGTCGGGGCGCACGCGCGAGAGCAGCGCGAACTCGTCGAGACCGGTCGGCTGCTGGACGATGAACCCGGTGCACGAGTCGTCGTCGTTGAGCTCGTCGATGACCGCCTCGACCTCGGCCTGGGTCGCCGTGGCGGGCAAGTCGCGCCGGATCGAGGTGATGCCGATCTCGGCGCAGTCCTTGTGCTTGGCGCCGACGTACCAGTGCGAGCCCGGGTCGTCGCCCACGAGCACCGTGCCGAGCCCCGGCGTCACTCCCCTGGACCGGAGCGCGGCCACCCGCTCGGCGAGCTCGGCCTTGATGGTCGACAGGGTGGCGGCGCCGTCGAGGGTCTGTGCGGTCACGGGCGTCATCCTAGGGAGGCCGGCCATCAGTGGAAGAAGTGCCGTGCGCCGGTCAGGTACATCGTCACCCCGGCCGCCTCGCAGGCGGCGACGACCTCGGCGTCACGCACCGAGCCGCCCGGCTGGACGATGGCCTTGATGCCGGCGTCGATGAGGATCTGCGGACCGTCGGCGAAGGGGAAGAACGCGTCGGACGCGGCGACGGCCGACGCGGCCCGCTCCCCCGCACGCTCCACCGCGAGGCGGCACGAGTCGACGCGGTTGACCTGTCCCATGCCGACGCCGACCGAGGCCCCGCCTGCGGCCAGGAGGATCGCGTTGGACTTCACCGCACGGCACGCGCGCCACGCGAAGGCGAGGTCGGCGAGCACCTCCTCCGAGGCAGCCTCACCGGTGGCGAGGGTCCACGAGGCGGGGTCGTCGCCCTCGGCGGACAGCACGTCGCGCTGCTGCAGCAGCAGCCCGCCCGAGATCGCGCGGGTCTCGGCGCCGCCGCGGGCCAGCGGCGGGCACTCCAGGATCCGGATGTTCTTCTTGGCCTGCAGCGCCTCGATGGCGCCGTCCTCGTAGCCCGGCGCCACGATCACCTCGGTGAAGATCTCGGCCACCTGCTCGGCCATCGCCACCGAGACCGGGACGTTGGTCGCGATGACGCCGCCGAAGGCGCTGACCGGGTCGCACTCGTGCGCCTTGCGGTGCGCCACCGCGACGGGGTCGGGCACGTCGTCGGCGCAGACCGCGATGCCGCACGGGTTCGCGTGCTTGATGATGGCGACCGCGGGCTCGTCGAAGTCGTACGCCGCCCGGCGGGCCGCGTCGGCGTCGACGTAGTTGTTGTACGACATCTCCTTGCCGTGGTGCTGCGTCGCCTGGGCGAGGCCCGGACCGCCGGGCAGGTAGCCGTTGGAGTAGAGGGCGGCGGACTGGTGCGGGTTCTCGCCGTAGCGCAGCACCGCCTGCTGGTCCCACGTCGCGCCCATCCAGGCGGGGAAGCCGGTGCCGTCGCTGGTGTCGGTGAGCACGTTGCCCATCCAGGAGGCGACGTGGACGTCGTAGGTCGCGGTGTGCACGAACGCCTCGGCGGCGAGCCGCTGCCGCTGCGCCAGCGTGAAGCCGCCGGCGGCCGCGGCGGCGAGCACGGCGTCGTACGCCGCGGGCGAGGTGACGATCGCGACGCTCGGGTGGTTCTTCGCCGCGGCCCGCACCATGGACGGGCCACCGATGTCGATCTGCTCCACGCACTCGTCCGGGCTCGCGCCGGAGGCGACGGTCTGCGTGAACGGGTAGAGGTTGCTGACGACGAGGTCGAACGGCTCCACGCCGAGCTCCTCGAGCTGGGCGACGTGGGAGTCCAGCCGGCGGTCGGCGAGGATCCCGGCGTGCACGCGCGGGTGCAGCGTCTTGACCCGGCCGTCGAGGCACTCGGGGAAGCCGGTGAGGTCCTCGACCCGCGTCACGGGCAGGCCCAGCGACGCGATCAGCGCCGCCGAGCCACCGGTCGAGACGAGCTCGACGCCGGCGTCGTGGAGGCCGCGGACCAGGTCGTCGAGGCCGGTCTTGTCGTAGACGGACACCAGGGCGCGGCGGATCGGGATGCGGTGCTCGGGGGCGTCGTTCGAAGCGTGGTCGGACACGGGACTCCTCGGTCGGTTCGAGTCGGGGCACCCAGGCGTTCGATGCTCCCGCGCGTCACTCCCCGGTGGTGGCCCACCTGCGCCAGTCGTGTGCGCGCAGCCTACCGACGACCGCCGCCGATGCGAACCCGGCGGCCCTCCACGGCGATGCCCTCGCGGGCGATGCGGCCGACCGCGTCGACGAGCATCGCGCGCTCGGCGGTCTTGATGCGCTCGTGGAGGGACGCCACGTCGTCGTCCTCGGCCACCTCGACAGGCACCTGGGCCACGATCGGCCCGGTGTCGACGCCCGCGTCGACCACGAAGAGGGTCGCCCCGGTCACCCTGACCCCGTAGTCGAGCGCGTCGCGGGGCCCGTGCATGCCGGGGAACGCCGGGCAGAGCGCCGGGTGGGTGTTGAGGGTGAGGAACCGGTCGAGGAACTCCTGCGACAGCAGCTTCATGAACCCCGCCGAGACCACCAGGTCGGGCTCGAACCGCTCCACGACGGTCGTCAGCGCGGCGTCCCAGCCCTCGCGGGTCTCGAAGTCCGACAGCTTGCGGACGAAGGTGGGCACCCCGGCCCGCTCGGCGCGCGCGAGGCCCTCGATGTCCTCGCGGTCGGCGCCGACCGCGACCACGCGGGCGCCGTACGCCGGGTCGGCGGACGCGTCGAGCAGGGCCTGGAGGTTGGTGCCGGACCCCGAGACGAGGACGACGAGGCGGGCGGGCTGGCTCACGCCGGGAGTCTAGGGCGAGCGACGCCTCAGGCGCGGTGCGAGGGTCCGCTGCGCGCCGACCGGTCCTGCGCCGACGGGTCCCGCGTCGACGGGTCCCGCGCCGACCGGTCCCGCGCCGACCGGTCCCGCGCCAGGCGGCCGGCGACGAGCGCGGCGATCCCGGTGGTGACGGGGACCGCGGCGATGATGCCGAGCCCGCCGACGAGGCCGCGCACGACCTCCTGCGCCACCACCTCCTGGCTGACCGCGATCTCGAACGGCAGCGAGAGCGCGGAGAAGACGAGCATCAGCGGCAGCGTCGCTCCGACGTACGCCAGGACGAGGGTGTTCACCGTCGACGCGACGTGCGAGCGCCCGATGCGCATCGCCCGGACGAAGAGCGACCGCGCGCTCGCGTCGGGGTCGACGTCGGCGAGCTCCCACACGGCCCAGGTCTGGGTGACCGTGACGTCGTCGAGCACCCCCAGCGCCCCGATCACCAGGCCGGCGAGCAGCAGGCCGCGGAGGTCGACCTGCGCGGCGATGCCGGAGATGTACTGGCTGCCCTCGTCGACCAGGCCGGTGAAGTGGCCGACCCGCGTGAAGACCCAGCCGATGCCACCGATCACCACGAGGGCCACCAGCGTGCCGAGCATCGCGACGGTGGAGCGCAGGTCGAAGCCGTGGGAAAGGTAGAGCGTCACGAGCATGATCGCCGCGGCGGTGGTCACCGCGACCGCCAGCGGCGGCGAGCCCTCCATGATCGCGGGGAGGGTGAAGACGGCGATCAGGACGAGGGAGTACGCCAGGCTGGCGAGGGCGCCGATGCCGCGCCAGTGCGACAGCGCGAGGACGCCGACGGCGAAGAGGATCGTCAGCGTGAGCAGCGGCGGGCCCCGGTCGAAGTCCTGGAAGGCGTACTGCTGCCCCTCCGGCGCCTGCTCGGTGAACGACACGATGATCCGGTCCCCCGGCACGACCTCGGGCGCCGTGTCGCCGTAGGGCAGCAGCGCCTCCGCCTCGGCCGGGGCGCCCGGGCCGCTGAGCAGCTCCACCCGGGCCAGCTCGCACCCGTCCACGTCGACGTCCTGCGGGCAGCCGATGATCTCCTGGACCCGGGCGGTGCCGCGCTCGACGTCGACCCCCGGGCCGCTGATCTCCAGGTCGCCGTCGGGCCACAGCGCGAGGAGGCCGACGAGGGTCGCGAGCACCAGCGGGGCGAGGAGCAGGCCCACCAGCACCCGCAGCCGCCGAGGCGCGGGTCCGAGCGAGGACCGTTCGCCGTGGCCGTGACCAGCTCCCACCCGTCAGTCCCCTGCCGCGTCGGTGCGGGTCCGAGCCGCGCGCCACAGGAGGAGGGACACCACCGAGGCCCCCAGGAGGGCGCCGACGCCGCACGCGGTGACGGCGTGCACGAGCACGTCGCGCGTGAACGGCCCGACGAACCGCATCCGGCCCGGACCGGCGGCGCCACCGGAGACCGAGGCGAGCACCGCCAGCGCCACGCCGGCGACCAGGCCGCCCCCGCACCCGGCCAGGGCGACCTGGTCCCAGGTGAGGAGCCGGTGGCGCAGCACCCGGAAGGCCACGACGGCCGCCACGAGCGGCGGCAGCGCCATCAGGACGCCGGTCCAGCCGGCCGGGGTGCCTGCGGCGGGAAGGGCGGCGAGGAGCGGGACGACCGGCAGCGGCCCGAGGACCACCGCACCGGGCGAGACGAGGGTGGCGCCACCGACCGCGAAGCCCGGCCCCAGCAGCCACGAGGCCGCGAAGAGCGCCGCGTTGGGGAGGAAGGCGGCGTTGACGAGCGCGTAGAGGGCGGCCTCGGAGGGGCTCGGGTGCAGGCGCGAGGTCATCGTGGCCGCCTCGTCGAAGGACGCGACCAGCGCCACGAGGAACAGCACGGCGGAGACGGCGAGCAGCCGCGACAGCACGGCGCCCGCCACGGCGGCGCCGGCCCGGACGGTCGCGGGCGCGAACGACGTCCAGATGGCGGCGCGCCCGGAGCCGACGGCGATCGCCGGCGCGGCCACGGACGCCGTCAGCAGGAGGGTCCAGGCGAGCACGCGCGGCACGGACGGGGCGGCGCTGCTGCCGGCGGCCAGGGCGGCCACGACGACGGCCACCACGGCGTACCCGGCGAAGAACAGGGTGATCGCGGTCGGCACCGTGAGGTCGCGCTCGCCGTCGGAGATCCGGTCGGCGTCGGGGCCGTGGCCGGAGACCGCGTCACCGACGCGGTGCCCGAGCCGCCACATCGACCAGGCGGCGAGCGCGGTGACGCCGAGCGGGACGATCGTGATCCGGGCCCCGAGCACGGTGACGCCGGAGCCGTGACCGGCCAGCCAGGCCAGCGCAGCGACCCGCATCCCGTCGCGGGGCGCGCCGTGCACGCCGGCGTCCGAGGCGAACCACCCGATCACGCCGACCGCGAGCAGCACCACGAGCGGTCCCAGCGCGGCGAGCACCCCGCCGAGCGTGGCGACCAGCACCAGCGGTCGCTGCCGGGCAGCATCGGCCCGCACGTGGTCGGGACGGGTGAGCAGCGACGTCATGGCCTTCCCATCCTGCCCCGGGCGCCCGGGCAGATCGTGCTCCCACGCCGCCCCGTCCGGGCCGGGGAGGGATGTGCGCGGCGTCGGGCACTCCCGTACCGTGGAGCGGTCATGAGGAGCCCCGAGACCTTCGACGCCTACTACGTCGAGACCCGCACCCGACTCCTGCACGAGGCGTACGCCCTCACCGGCGACGCGCCGGCCGCGCGGGCAGCGGTCCGGGATGCGTTCGTCGTCGCCTGGCACCACTGGCGCAAGGTCGGCCAGCTCGAGGACCGCGACGGCTACGTCCGCCGGCTCGCCCTGCGCCGCGCCCGGCGCCGGCACACCGCCCGGATCTGGCACCGCGACAAGTCGCTCGACCCCGAGGTGCGCAGCACCCTCGACGCCCTGTCCAAGCTCACCGCCCGCCAGCGCGAGCTGCTCGTGCTCAACGGCCTCTCCGCGCTGACGCTCAACGAGCTCGCCCGGGAGGTCGGCCTCCCCCGGCTCGACGCCGAGCGGGAGCTCCAGACCGCCAGCTCGCAGTTCTCGCTGCACCGCGACGTGCCGACGACGGAGATCTCCCGCCTGCTGCACGACCTGGCGGTCCCGCTGGCCGACATCCGCTGGCCCCGCGCGACGGTGGTCCGGCGGTCGGGCGCCGCGCGACGTCGTACGCACACTGTGATCGGCGCCGCGCTGGCCACCGCCGCGCTGCTGGCCTCGGGGTCGCTCGTGGCGACCGGCGCCGGCGCCGAGCCGACGAGCCTGAGCGAGGAGAAGGCGCAGGCCGGCGTCACCGTGCACGCCCCGGAGCCCGTCAGCGCGGGCGAGGAGATCATCAGCGAGGCGGCCCTGTTCACCACCGACCAGGTGGACCGCTTCGGTCCCGGGCTGGACTGGGCCGAGACGGGCACGACCGACAACCTCACGGGCAACGGGCTGCTCGCCCCGTGCCAGCGCGAGCGGTTCGCCGACCCGGACGGCGTCACCGCGCTCGCCCGGACCTGGGAGGGCTCCGCGGCGCGCGCGCAGCAGCGGCCGAGCGGCAAGGCGCGCCGCGAGCAGGACCGTGGCCGGGCCGGCGGCGTCGAGGCCCGCGCGGTGCAGATGGTCGAGATGTCGCAGAACGAGAAGCAGGCCGGTCGGGCGTTCGAGACCGCGTCGCTGTGGTTCGCCGGGTGCATCGACCCGCGCACCCAGCTCGTCTCCACCCGCACGGTCGAGCGGGTCGGCGACCAGGCGCGCACCTTCCAACTCCGCTCGTGGGGCAAGGTGCCGAGCAGCATCGACGTGGGCGTCGCCCGCACCGGGAGCCTCGTGGTCACCACCGTCGTGCGCAGCAACGGCCGGGCCGTCCCGGACAAGGCGGCGGTCACCGGCCTCGCCGCGGCCGTCAACGGCCTCTGCGGGGCCGAGGGCGCCGGCAGCTGCGCCGGTCGCGCCCGCGCGCGCACGGCGGCACCGCTCGCCATCGGCACGCCGCCCGGCCTGCTGTCGGTCGTCGACCTGCCGCCGGTCGCGGCGGTCCGCGGCCCCTGGGTGGGCACCGACCCGGAGCGGGCACGCACGAACTACGCCGCGACACGCTGCGACCGAACGACGTTCCAGGGCAAGGGCATCAGCAAGGCGCTGACCCGCACCTTCCTCTTCCCCGAGACGCCCAGCGCCAACCAGCTCGGACTCACCCAGACGGTCGGCTCGATGGCCCCGGCGAGGGCCTCGTCCTTCGTCGACCAGGTCCGCGACCGCATCCGGCAGTGCGGCCGCGCGAACCTCGGCACCAGCGTGACCGAGCTGGTCTCCTCCTCGTCGCGGACGAGCGACCTCAGCGCGTGGTCGCTGACGATCGAGCTCAACGACCGGCAGTCGTTCCCGTTCCTGATGGCGATCGTGCGCGACGGGACCGCCGTCTCGCAGCTCGGCTTCGCACCCGACCGCGACATGACCATGTCGCGGGCGGACTTCGTCGCGCTGTCGCGGCGGGTGCTCGAGCGGCTCGCTCCGCTCGACCGCACCCGCTGACGCAACCTTTTCCGTCCCCGGGCTGTCTCAGCAGGCATGACCGCCCGCGCGCGCCTCGTGACCGCCGCCCTCGCCTGCCTGCTGCCTCTCGGCGGCTGCGGCGACCGGTCGGCGGACGAGTCGACGGCGCGCGGGTCCTCGGGCGGCTCCGCCGGTGGCGCTGACTCCCGCTCAGGCTCCGTGCCCGGCACCTCCATCCCGGACGACTTCCCCCTCTCGACGGGGATGGGCGCACCGCAGGACAGCATCCCCACCGCTCGCACCGGCACCGGCCTGCGGGACCTCGAGCTCTGCGGCTCCTCCCCGCTGCGCGGCCTCGGCATCCGCGACCGCATGGTCGCCGACGACAGCGGCGGGGAGGCCGCCGACACCCGCGAGCTGGTGCTGCTCGGCAGCCCCGACGAGGCGGTCGCGGTCGCCCAGGAGCTCGCCGACCTCGCCTCGACCTGCGAGCCCGCGGCCTCGAGCGGCCGGCAGGTCGTGCAGACCCGTACCGAGGTGGTCGGGTCCCCCTTCGCCCCGCCGCCCGCCACGACGCTCGTGCAGACCTACGTCGTCGACGGCGCCCCCGGCACCGGAGCGACGGTCGTCCACGTCGTGCCCGTCGGGGCGGCCCTGCTAGTCGCCTCGACGTACGGCGGATGGACCCGCGCGGAGTCGCCGCAGGCCGTCCACCGGACCGTCGAGCCGCTCCGCGAGACCGTCTCGGCGCTGGGCGTCTTCGCCGACGGGTCGATCGACCCCGCCGCGGAGCCCACGGAGCCCACCGGGGCGCCCACGGGGTCGCCGGACGTCAGCGGCCCGGGCAGCTCGGTCCTCGAGGTCACGCGGGTCGGTGCGGCCCGGGGGCTGGTCCAGACGTACGGTGAGGGCTCGCTCGCATCGCTGGACGAACGGGCCGACGCGGCCACCAGGACGACGGGGAAGAACCCAGCGATGTGCGTGTTCACGAAAACGGGGTGCTAGACATGTCCATTCCTTCGACGCTGGCCAGCTCGGCCTGCCCGACTCTGCCCTCGCCGCGGCGGCTCAACGCGGTCGCGCCGGTGCGCCTGCTCGGCGCGCACGTCGTGTGGCGCGTCCTGTGGGACGCGCGGCGGCCGGGGCGCCACGACGCACGGACGGCCCCGCAGGATGACCTACGGAGCCGTCTCGAGCGTCGCCTCGAAGGCGCGGTGGATCAGAGGGCCTGAAGGATCTCCCGCATCAGCGCGGCGGTCTCCGACGGCGTCTTGCCGACCTTGACGCCGGCGGCCTCGAGGGCCTCCTTCTTCGCCTGCGCGGTGCCCGACGAGCCCGACACGATGGCGCCGGCGTGGCCCATCGTCTTTCCCTCGGGGGCGGTGAAGCCGGCGACGTAGCCGACGACCGGCTTGGTCACGTGCTCCTTGATGTACGCCGCAGCACGCTCCTCGGCGTCGCCGCCGATCTCGCCGATCATCACGATCGCCCTGGTCTCCGGGTCGTTCTCGAAGGCCTCCAGCGCGTCGATGTGCGTGGTGCCGATGATCGGGTCGCCGCCGATGCCGATGGCGGTCGTGAACCCGAAGTCCTTCAGCTCGTACATCATCTGGTAGGTCAGCGTGCCCGACTTCGAGACCAGGCCGACGGGGCCCTTGCCCGCGATGGTGTGCGGCGTGATCCCGGCCAGCGACTCCTCGGGGGTGATGATGCCGGGGCAGTTGGGGCCGATCATCCGGGTGGACTTGCCCTCGAGGTAGGCGACGACCTCGGCGGTGTCGAGCACCGGGACGCCCTCGGTGATGACCACGAGCAGCGGGATCTCGGCGTCGATGGCCTCGATGCAGGCGTCCTTGGTGAACGCCGGCGGCACGAAGGCGACCGAGACGTTCGCTCCGGTCTCCTTCATGGCCTCCTCGACGGTGCCGAAGACCGGCAGCTCCTTGCCGCCCAGCTCGACGGTCGTGCCGGCCTTGCGGGCGTTGACGCCGCCCACGATGTTCGCGCCCGACTCGACCATGAGGGTGGTGTGCTTGGCACCCATCCCGCCCGTCATGCCCTGGACGATGATCTTGCTGTCCTTGTTGAGGTAGATGCTCATCTGTTCAGTTCTCTCTCTCAGGCCTGGTGGGCGAGCTCGGCGGCCTTGTCGGCCGCGCCGTCCATCGTGTCGACCTGGGTGACCAGCGGGTGGTTGAGCTCGTCGAGGATCGCGCGACCCTTGTCGACGTTGTTGCCGTCGAGGCGGACGACGAGGGGCTTGGTGGCGGCGTCGCCGAGGATCTCCAGCGCACCCTTGATGCCGTTGGCGACCTCGTCGCACGCGGTGATGCCACCGAAGACGTTGACGAAGACGCTCTTGACCTGCTCGTCGTTGAGGATCACGTCGAGGCCGTCGGCCATGACCTGCGCGTTGGCGCCGCCGCCGATGTCCAGGAAGTTGGCGGGCTTCACCCCGCCGTGCGCCTCACCGGCGTACGCGACGACGTCGAGGGTGCTCATCACGAGGCCGGCGCCGTTGCCGATGATGCCGACCTGGCCGTCGAGCTTGACGTAGTTGAGGCCCTTGTCCTTGGCCTTCGCCTCCAGCGGGTCGGCCTCCTCGCGGATCTCGAACTGCTCGTGCTCGGGGTGGCGGACCTCGGAGGCGTTGTCGTCGAGGGAGACCTTGCCGTCGAGCGCCTCGAGCTTGTCGCCCTCGAGGCGGGCCAGCGGGTTCACCTCGACGAGGGTCGCGTCCTCCTCGACGTAGACCTGCCACAGCTTCTGGACCATCTCGATGGCCTGGTCGCGCAGCTCGGCGGGGAACTTCGCCTCGTCGACGATGGCGGCGGCCTTCTCCGGGGTGACCCCCTCGAGCGCGTCGATGCGGATCTGCTTCACGGCCTCGGGGTTGGTCTTGGCGACCTCCTCGATCTCCACGCCGCCCTCGACCGAGGCGATGCACAGGTGCGAGCGGTTGGAGCGGTCGAGCAGGAAGGAGAAGTAGTACTCCTCGACCGGCGGCGTGGCCGGCGTGACGAGCACGCGGTTCACGCGCAGGCCCTTGATCTCCATCCCGATGATGTCGCGGGCGTAGGACTCGGCCTCGTCGGCGGTCTTCGCGATCTTCACGCCGCCGGCCTTGCCGCGACCGCCGGCCTTGACCTGCGCCTTGATGACGGTGACGCCGCCCATCTCCTCGGCTGCCGCGCGGGCCGCCTCCGGGGTCTCCGCGACGACACCGAGGGTGGTCGCTACTCCATGCTTGGCGAACAGCTCTTTCGCCTGAAACTCCATCAGGTCCACGAGGTGACCGGTCCTTTTCGTCTGCGAACAGTGGCGGGGGATTCCCTCTCGGCACCCTAGACCTCCCGGAGCGGGTCGCACGAGATCGGGTGCGCGTGGTGGTGCTCACGCCCGGGCTAGGTTGAGGGACATGTCCTCGACCGGCTCGGGCACGACGTCCTCGGTGATGTGGTTCCGGCGCGACCTGCGCCTGCGCGACAACCCGGCGCTCCTGGCGGCGCTCGAGGACGGGACGACCACGGCGCTGTTCGTCCTCGACCCCGCGATCTGGTCCTCCGCCGGCCCCGCCCGGCGGGCGTGGCTGGCGGCCAACGTGCTGTCGCTCGCCGAGCGCATCCCGCTCACCGTCCGGCTCGGGGACCCGCGCGACGTCGTGCCCGACGTCGCGGACGGCCGGTGGGTCCACGTCTCCGCGGAGACCACGCCCTACGGACGGCGCCGCGACGAGGCGGTCGGCGAGCGGGTCGAGCTGGTCGCCACCGGGTCGCCGTACGCCGTCGGGCCGGGCCTGGTGCGCACCGGGGGTGGCGACCCCTTCCAGGTCTTCTCGGCCTTCGCCCGCGCCTGGCGCGAGCACGGCTGGTCGGAGCCGGCGCCCGCGCCGGCGTCGCCCGACGTCCGCGAGGGCGAGTCGGACCGCGAGGCGCTCGACCTGCTGAGGAGGGCGGTGGACGACGCGCCCGTCGAGCTGCCCGACGCCGGCGAGGACGCGGCCCGGCGGCGCTGGCGGGACTTCCGCGACCGCGCGCTCGGCGCGTACGAGACCGAGCGCAACCGTCCCGACCACGACGGCACCTCGCGCCTGTCCCCCTACCTCCACCTCGGGGTGCTCCACCCCCGCTCCCTGCTGGCGGAGGTCGACGCCGGCTCGACGTACGCCAAGGAGCTGGCGTGGCGCGAGTTCTACGCCGACGTGCTGTGGCACGCGCCCGCCTCGGCGTGGAGCGACCTGAAGCCGGCGCTCGCCCGGATGACGTACGACGAGCCCGGCGCGGCGAGCGACGCGTGGCGCGAGGGCCGCACCGGCTACCCCATCGTGGACGCCGGGATGCGGCAGATGGCGAGCATCGGGTGGATGCACAACCGCGTGCGGATGATCACCGCCTCGTTCCTCACCAAGGACCTGCACGTGTACTGGACCCTCGGCGCCCGGCACTTCCTCGACCTGCTCATCGACGGCGACGTCGCCTCCAACAGCCACGGCTGGCAGTGGGTCGCGGGCACGGGGACCGACCCCTCGCCCTACTTCCGCGTCTTCAACCCGGTCACCCAGGGCCTCAAGTTCGACCCCGACGGCGACTACGTCCGCCGCTGGGTGCCCGAGCTGCGGCACCTGCCGGGCAGCGCTGCGCACGAGCCGTGGCGATCCCAGGTGGGCTACGAGCACGGCTACCCGCAGCGCGTCGTCGACCACGCCGCGGAGCGGCGGGAGGCCCTGGCGCGCTACGAGGCGGCCCGTCGCTGAAATGCTTCGCCCCGTTTATCGGACGCCGAGCGGGGTACTTGCACAAATTTGGTCGAGGGTTGCACGTTGTCGTGATCTTTCCGTTACAGTCGTGCGCGGTCTCGCCGACCCCCACCCCCCTGACCCGGCAGATTGGTGTTCCTTCATGGGCAACCACCGAGCGGAGCGCGCTCCCAAGCGACGCACCTCGGCATCGGCTGCACCCACGACCGGCAAGCGACGCGCCACGCCGTCCCGCCGTCCCGTGCTCGCGCTGCCCTCCCTCCCCCTCGTGGCCGGCGTCGCCGTCCTCGCCGTCTCCGCCGGTGGCGCGGTGACCGCGTCGGGCGCCGGCGTCACCGCCCTCACCTCCACCGGCTCCGCCGTCGAGGCGAGCGGCTCCATCGGCTCGGTCACCGGCCAGGCGCTCGCGCGCCGCGGCGCGGTCGTCAGCCGCAGCGACACCCGCGACTCCGGTGCCGAGGAGACCGATCCCGAGCTCATCGCCCTGGCCGAGAAGCAGATGGCCGAGCGCGCGGCGAAGCTGGCGGAGATCCGCAAGGCCGCCGAGGAGCAGGCGGCGAAGATCAAGGAGAACAAGTGGGTTCTCCCCCTCGCCAGCTACGGCATCACCGCGACGTTCGGCCAGTACGGCCTATGGGCGAGCTACCACACCGGCCTGGACTTCAACGCCAACAGCGGCGACTTGATCATGTCGGTCGCCAACGGCACCGTGACCGAGACCGGCTACGACGGCGCCTACGGCAACAAGACGGTGGTGACGCTCGATGACGGCACGGAGATCTGGTACTGCCACCAGACCTCGATCCACGTCTCGGTCGGCGACCGCGTCAACGGCGGCGAGACCATCGGCACCGTCGGAGCCACCGGCAACGTGACGGGCTCGCACCTCCACCTCGAGGTGCGACCCGGCGGAGGCGGCCCGGTCGACCCGTTCCAGGCGTTCGTCGAGCACGGCATCGTTCCCTGACCGAGGCCCCCCGGCCGTCAGGACCTGCCTCACGCACCGCTCGCCGCGGCTGGCGGTGCGTAGCGCAGGTTTTCCGGCCGTCAGGACCTGCCTCACCCACCGCTCGCCGCGGCTGGCGGTGCGCAGCGCAGGTTTCCGACCTGCAGAACCTGCCTCACGCACCGCTCCGCGCGGCCGGCGGTGCGCAGCGCAGGTTTTCCGCCCTGCAGAACCTGCCTCACGCACCGCTCGCCGCGGGTGGCGGTGAGCAGCGCAGGTTTCCGACCGTCAGAACCTGCCTCACCCACCGCTCGGCGACCGCGGTGCGCAGCGCAGGTTCCCGGCCTGCGGAACCTGCCCCACGCACCGCTCGCCTGGCTGGCGGTGCGTAGCGCAGGTTTCCGACCGTCAGAACCTGCCTCACGCACCGATCGGCGGGGCGCGGGGGCCGTACGCCGTACGCCGTACGCCGGCACGCCCCGGCGGCTACAGCTTCTCGACCGGCGCGTAGCGCAGCAGCAGGCGCTTGACGCCCTCGGAGCCGAAGTCGATGGAGGCGACGGACTTCTCGGCGACCCCGTCCACCGCCACAACCGTGCCCATGCCGAAGGAGTCGTGCACGACCCGGTCCCCCGGCTCGAGGCTCGGGATCGCCCGCGCGGGCTTGGCCTTCGCCGCGGCGTCCGCGCGCAGCGCGGCCGAGCTGAAGTTGCGCCGGCCGGCCTCGGTCGGCGTGCCCAGCCGGGACGGTCCGCCGGTGAGGTCGGGCCGGCCCCAGCGGGTCTGCTCGGCCGCCGTGCGCCGCCAGTCGACGAGGTCGACCGGGAGCTCGTCGAGGAACCGGCTGGCGGGGTTGTGGCTGGGCGCGCCCCAGGCGGAGCGGACGAGCGCACGGGAGACGTAGAGGCGCTTCTGGGCCCGGGTGAGCCCGACGTAGGCCAGCCGACGCTCCTCCTCCAGCTCGGGCTGGTCGCCCAAGGAGCGCTGGTGCGGGAACACGCCGTCCTCCAGCCCCGTGAGGAACACGACCGGGAACTCCAGGCCCTTGGCGGTGTGCAGCGTCATCAGCGTGACCACGCCGGAGTCGTCGCCGCCCGGGGCGTCGGGGATCTGGTCGGCGTCGGCGACCAGGGCGACCCGCTCGAGGAAGTCACCCAGCCCCACGGCGACCGTGCCGGCCTCGACCTCCGCCGGGTCGGCGCTCGGCCCCGGCTGCGGGTCCTCCGCGAACTCGCGCGCGACCGCGACGAGCTCCGCGAGGTTCTCCACGCGGGTGCCGTCCTGCGGGTCGTCGCTGGCCTCGAGCTCGGCGAGGTAGCCGGAGCGCTCGAGGACCGACTCGAGGATGACGTCGGGCCGCTCGTCGGCCTCGACCATCGACTGGAGCTCCTGGACCATCGCCACGAAGGCCTCGATGTTCTTCAGGCTGCGGGTGGCCAGCCCCGGCGCCTCCGCGGCGCGGGTCAGCGCCTCCCAGAAGGTGGTGCGGTCGCGCTCGGCCAGCGCCGCGATGCAGGCCTCGGCGCGCTCGCCGATGCCGCGCTTGGGGGTGTTGAGCACCCGCCGCAGCGAGATCTCGTCGGCGGTGTTGACCAGCATGCGGAGGTAGGCCAGCGCGTCGCGCACCTCACGCCGCTCGTAGAAGCGGACGCCGCCGACGACCTTGTAGGGCTGGCCGGTGCGGATGAACACCTCCTCGAACACGCGCGACTGGGCGTTGGTGCGGTAGAAGACGGCCACGTCGGCCGGGCGCACGCCGGCGTCGTCGGTGAGCTTGTCGATCTCCTCGCTGACGAACCGCGCCTCGTCGTGCTCGTCGTCGGCGACGTAGCCGACGATGCGCTCCCCCTCGCCCGCGTCGGTCCACAGCCGCTTGGGCTTGCGGCCGCGGTTGTTGCCGATGACGGAGTTCGCGGCGCTCAGGATCGTCTGGGTGGAGCGGTAGTTCTGCTCGAGCAGGATGGTGGTCGCGTCGGGGAAGTCCTGCTCGAAGTCGAGGATGTTGCGGATGTCGGCGCCGCGGAAGGCGTAGATGGACTGGTCGGCGTCGCCCACCACCATCAGCTCGCTCGGCTCGACGCGCTCGGCCGGCTCGGCCCCCTCGCCCTCCGGCCCGGCGTCGATCTCGAACGACGCGCCGCACAGCTGCTGGATGAGGCTGTACTGGGCGTGGTTGGTGTCCTGGTACTCGTCGACGAGCACGTGGCGGAACCGCCGGCGGTAGTTCTCCCGCACGTCGGGGAACGCCTGCAGCAGGTGCACGGTCGTCATGATGAGGTCGTCGAAGTCGAGGGCGTTGGCCTCGCGCAGCCGCCGCTGGTAGTGAGCGAACGCCTTCGCGTAGGCCTCCTCGAAGGAGTTGCGCGCCTCCTTGGCGGCGTCCTCGGCGTCACGCAGCTCGTTCTTCTGGTCCGAGACCCAGTGGAGCACCGCGTTGGGCTGGTAGCGCTTGGGGTCGAGCTCGAGGTCGCGCAGCACCAGGGTCATCAGCCGCTTGGAGTCGGCGGCGTCGTAGATCGAGAAGTTGGACTTGAAGCCGACCCGGTCGATCTCCTTGCGGAGGATGCGCACGCAGGCGGAGTGGAACGTCGAGACCCACATGATCCGGGCGCGCTTGCCGACGAGCTCCTCGACGCGGTCCTTCATCTCGGCCGCCGCCTTGTTGGTGAAGGTGATGGCGAGGATCGACCCCGGGTGCGCCCGGCGCTCGTTGATCAGCCAGGCGATGCGGCGGGTGAGCACCCGCGTCTTGCCGGAGCCGGCGCCGGCCACGACGAGCAGCGGCGCACCGGCGTGGGTGACGGCCGCCCGCTGGGGCTCGTTGAGCCCCTCGAGGAGGGGGTGGTCGATCAGGGCGGGCGAGGCAGCTCGACCGGGTGCTTCTGCAGGACTCATGACCTGCCCAGCCTATGCGGCAGGTGGGACAACCCGGTCAGGCGTGCACGGGCGACCAGAAGACCGCCACGGCGATGTTGGCCACCGTCAGCGCCAGCAGCCCGAGGTAGAGGCCCTTCGGGATGCTCGGCTTGCGCACGTTGGCCATCACCAGCACCAGGATGACCAGGCCGATCGCGAACTTCACGCCGATCTTGGCGTGGTCGGGCGAGCCGAGGCTCTCGAGCACGCCGACGAGGAACAGGCCGGCCAGGAACGCCGTGCCGGACCCGTCGCGCATCAGCGCGTTGACCGACTTCGTCGTCCCGCGCAGCTGCACGAGGAGGCCGCCGAGCAGCGCGGCGAAGCCGAGGATGTGGACGAAGAGCAGCACCAGCCGCAGGGTCTCCATGCGGACACCCTAGGACCGGCTCAGCGCTTCCTCGGCTTCCGGGGGGCGGGGCGTACGACGAGCACCGGGCAGGGCGCGTAGTGCTGCACGCGCTGGGCGGTGCTGCCCACGAGCACGGCGTCGCTCAGTCCGCGCCCGCCGGAGGCGACCACCACGAGCCCGGCCTCGTACTGCCGGGCCGCCTTGATGATCTCGTTGGCCGCCGACCCGCTGCGGATGCGCTTGTTGACCTTGGGTCCCCACCCGTCGAAGACGGCGGCGATCCGGTCGACCGCGCTCTGCGCCGCGTCGCGGAAGGACCCCTCGAACCCGTCCTCCGACAGGTCGTCGGCGAAGGCGACCGAGGCCAGCGGCCGGATCACCGCGACGATGGAGACCTCGGTGATCTTGGCCGGGTCCGCGAAGGACTTCAGGTGCTTGGCCGCCGCGAGCGACTGCCTGGATCCGTCGGTGGCGACGATGACATGCATCAGAGGTCTCCCTTGGGCGTCCGTGAGACGGTGCCGGGCCGAGGCTTCGACCCTCCGCCGAAGAGCTGCTCGACCAGGTAGAGCACGACACCCACGGCGACGAGGCCGGCGCACCAGATCAGCGAGGACGGGTCGTCGTAGACGGCGTAGTAGAGGATCGCGAGGTTGCCGACCAGGCCGAGCAGGAGGAGCGGCGTGTTGGCCCGGAAGGCGCGCTCGTCCTCGTCGTGCCCGCGCAGCTTGAGGCAGGTGACGATCACGAGGGCGTAGATGGCGAGCAGGAACACCACGGTCACGGTCGCCAGCCTGTTGACCAGGTCGAGGCCGCCTCCGGCGGCCGACACGGCGTAGCCCGTGACGAGCAGTCCACCCACGACCAGGCCGCTGAACAGCAGTCCCACCCACGGGCTGCGACGGGTGGTGTGCACCCTGGCGAAGACGCCGGGCACGACGTCCTCGCGGGCCATGCCGTAGAGGATCCGCGGCTGGGTGACCAGGGTGACCAGCGTGGTGTTGGTGATCGCGATCAGGGCGATGATGGTGAACAGCTTCGTCATGAAGTCGGTCGAGATCGGCAGGATGCCCGACTCGACGACCTGCAGCAGCGCCGGTCCGTTGCCCTCGTCGGCCAGCTGGTCGGTGGGCACCGACAGCGCCGCGGCCATCGAGACCAGGACGTAGACCAGGCCGGCCACCACCATGCCGCCGACCAGCGAGCGCGGGAACGCCTTGTGCGGGTCGATGGTCTCCTCCGCGACGTTGGCGGTGTTCTCGAAGCCCGTCATCGCGAAGAAGGACAGCGCCACACCGGCGAGGACCGCCAGCGCGGGGTTGCCCGAGACGCTGATGTCGGTGAGCGTCCCGAAGTCGGCACCGCCCTCGGCGACGTGCCAGATGCCGATGAGCATGATGATCAGCAGGCCGCTGACCTCGACGAAGGTCATCACCATGTTCATCACGACCGACTCGGTGATGCCGATGTAGTTGACGACGACGAGCAGGGCCACGAAGACGAGGGAGACCAGCAGCGCCGGCGGCGCGGACCAGAGCTCGGTGAAGTACGACGCGAAACCGGTGGCCAGCGAGCCCGTGGCCGCGAAGCTCGCGGACAGGAAGGACACGGTGACCAGGAAGGTCAGGGCCTTGTTGCCGAACGCCTTCTGGACGTAGAGCGAGGAGCCGGCCGCGCGGGGGTACTTCGTCACGAGCTCGGCGTACGCCGCGCCGGTGATCGCCGCGACGGTGACGCCGGCGGCGAAGGCGATCCAGAAGGCACCGCCGACCGCGGCGGCCACGAGTCCGATCAGGACGTAGATACCGGAGCCGAGCACGTCACCGAGGGTGTAGAAGAACAGCTGCGCCCCGGTGATGGACCGCTTGAGCTCGCTGTCGTCCTCGTCCGGACGCGGGATGGTGGCGGAGTCGGCCATCCCCTGACCGAACCGCCTCGGCCCGGGGTTGTCAATCGTCGCCCCACCCCATCGGGCACGTGCCTGCGTCAGAGGAGCCGGCGGTCGGACGCCCACTTCGTCAGCTCGTGCCGGCTCGAGAGCTGTAGCTTGCGCAGCACCGAGGACATGTGGGTCTCCACCGTCTTCACCGAGATGAAGAGCTCCTTGGCGACCTCCTTGTAGGCGTAGCCGCGGGCGATGAGCCGCATGACCTCGCGCTCGCGCTCGGTGAGGCGGTCGAGGTCCTCGTCGACCGCGGCCACGTCGATGGAGCCGGCGAAGGCGTCGAGCACGAAACCGGCCAGCCGCGGCGAGAACACCGCGTCGCCGCCGGCCACCCGGGTGATCGCGTCGACGAGCTCGGGGCCGGTGATCGTCTTGGTGACGTAGCCGCGTGCGCCGCCGCGGATGGTGCCGATGACGTCCTCGGCGGCGTCCGAGACCGACAGCGCGAGGTAGAGCGTCTCGGGCGAGGGCTGGCGCCGCATGACCTCCACGCCGCCCCCGCCGGGGAGGTGCACGTCGAGGAGCACGACCTGCGGGCGGAGCTCGTGCACGACGGCCACCGCGGCGTCGGCGTCGGCCGCCTCGCCGACGACCTCGACGACCCCGGCGCCGCTCGCGGCCAGCTCGGCGCGCACTCCGGCACGGAACATCGCGTGGTCGTCCACCAGGACGACGCTCACGGGTCCGGCGGCGGTGGTCTGGGTCATCGGCTCTCCTGCTGCTCGCGGTCGTCCTGGTGGTGGTCCTGGTGGTGGTCCGGGCGCTCCGGGTGGTGGTCCTGGTGCCGGTCCTGCGACCGGCCGGCGCGCGGCATGTGCAGCCGGACCTCCGTGCCGTCGCCGGGCGCCGAGCGTACGTCCGCGCTGCCGCCGTGACGCGCCATCCGGTCCACGATGCTGCTGCGCACGCCCTGGCGGTCGGCGGCCACCCCGTCGACGTCGAAGCCGGTCCCGCGGTCGCGGACGAACACGTCGACGGCGGCGGGGGTGGTCTCGGCGTAGACGTCGGCGCGCTGGGTGCCGGCGTGCTTTGCGACGTTCACGACGGCCTCACGGGCGGCGAGCACGACCGGTCGCAGCGCCTCGTCGAGGTCGCAGTCGCCGACGGTCACCACGTCGACCACCACGGGGTGCTGCGACTCCACCTCGGCGGCCATCTCCTTGAGGGCACCGGCGAGCGTCGTGGCGTCGGCGGACTCGCCCTCGAAGAGCCACTGCCGCAGGTCGCGCTCCTGCGAGCGGGCCAGGCGGGCGACGGTCGTGGAGTCGTGGGAGTTCTTCTGGATGAGGGCGAGGGTCTGCAGCACCGAGTCGTGCAGGTGCGCGGCCATGTCGGCCCGCTCCTGCGTGCGCACCCGCTCGGCGCGCTCCGCCGACAGGTCGTCGACCAGGCGCAGCGCCCACGGCCCGACCACGATCGCGAGTCCGACCAGGCCGAGCAGCCCGGAGACCAGGACCGGCACGGCGAAGCTGGCCTGCCCGGCGGCGACGGCGAAGACGATCAGGGCGGTGAGGACGAGGCCGAGGCCGGCGGCGATACGCACGTACGCCGCCCAGCCGCCGTTGCCGAAGATCGCGCGGAACGGGTCGATGCGGCCCGTCGAGTCCATCCAGCGCTCGCGCTGCGCCTCGTCGGCCTGGCGCCAGAGCAGGGCGACGCCGGCGATGCCGAGGACGACCGGCCAGAAGAAGGCGCCCCGCCCGACGATGCCCTCCACGCCGAGGACGACGCCGAAGAACAGGGCGCCGAGCGCGATCGCCGGGCCCGCGTCGCGCAGCCGCGACCGACGACCGGGCCGCTTGCCGGTGCGGGTGGCGCTCTCCAGGCCGGGGGCGCCGACGTCGAAGCGCTGGCCGGCGGGGAGGAACGCCCACAGCCCGGCGTACAGCATCAGCCCGAAGCCGCCGAGGAAGGCGGTGGCGACGAAGAACCCGCGCACCCACAGCACCGGCAGCGCGAGGTGCTCGGCCAGCCCGGCGGCCACGCCGCCGACGATGGCGGTGTTGGTGTCGCGGTACGCACGACGCGACCCGTCGGCGCGCCGCGTGGCGGACGGGGCAGGGGTCGAGGGGTGGGCGGAGCCGGGATGCGTCATCGTGGCTCCATCGTCGCAGGCACGCACGTGCCGGACCATGAGGACTGACCCCGAGCCGACCCTGAGCCGGGACCCCGCCCGGCGCCCGCGGATCAGGGCTGTCCCCGATGGTGCGACCGAGCGGGGCGGCGCAGAGTTGAGCCATGGACAACGCAAGCCCCACCACCGGCACCGGAGCCGAGCAGCCCCCGACCGGTGACCGCCCACCGACCGGCCCGCCGTCGGGACCACGGGTCACCCGTGAGGAGATGAAGGACCTCGGCCGGCTGCGCCGCAGCGTCACCGACCGGCACGTCGCCGGTGTCGCCGCCGGCATCGCCCGCCACCTCGACATCGACGCCATCATCGTCCGCGTCGCGCTCGTCGTGGCGGTGTTCTTCGGCGGTGCCGGCCTGCTGCTCTACATCGGCGCGTGGATCCTCGTGCCCGAGGAGGGCACGCAGGACGAGCCGCTCGGCCTGGACGAGCGCAGCCGCACGCTGGCGCTGGCCGGCGTCGGCGTGCTCGCGGTGGTCTGCGCGCTCGGCGACTGGGCGGGGGCGTTCTGGTTCCCGTGGCCGCTGGCGATCATCGCGGCGCTGGTCGTGTGGTTCCTGCACAACAAGCAGAAGGGCGCCCCCGCCCGGGGTGCGGCGCGGGAGGGCTACGGCACCGGCTACGGCACGGGCCACGGCTACGGCTGGGGCGACGAGCGCGACGACGGCTGGGACGACGCGGCGCCCGCCCACCACGGCGTGACGACGGCCTACGGTCCCGTCGGCGAGCCCGGGCAGTGGTCGTCCTACGCACCGGCACCGCGGCCCCGCAAGCGCGGACCCAGGCTGTTCCTCTTCACCCTCGCGCTCGTCGCGCTCGCGGAGGGCGTGCTCGGAGTGATCGACCTCGCCGGGATCGCCGTGGCCGACAGCGCGTACCCCGCCCTCGCCCTCGGCATCGTCGCCGCGATGCTGCTGGTGGGCTCGTTCTGGGGCCGCGCGGGTGGGCTGATCGCGCTCGGCCTCGTCGCGGCGGCGGCGACCGCCGTCGCCACGGTCGGCTCCCAGGTCGACGACGAGGACCGCTCCTACGCACCGACCAGCGCCGCCGAGGTCCAGGAGGCCTACGAGTTCGGCGGCGGCCGCTTCACCCTCGACCTCAGCGACGTCGAGGACCTCGACGCCCTCGACGGTCGTGACCTCACCATCGACGGCTTCGGCGGCGAGGTCGAGGTCGTCGTGCCCGACGGCGTCGACGTCGACGTCCGGGCGCAGGTCGCGGCCGGCGACGTCCGCGTCCTCGACCGGAATCAGGACGGCTTCGACATCACCGTGGAGTCCTTCCGGGACGGCGGCGACGACGTCCCCGACCTGTCCGTCACCATCGACCTGTTCGCCGGCGAGGTCCTCGTCCGCGAAGCCGCCTGAGGAGCACCGCGATGTCCGAGCACGACATGTACGACGAGCCCATGACCGGTCCGCTCGACGCCCCGTCCCGGCCGTCCGGCTGGCACCCCGTCAACGTGGGCCAGCTCGTGATGGGCGTCGCCTTCGCCGGCCTGGTGCTGGTGTGGGCGCTGGTCCAGGGCGACGTGGTGGAGACCTCCCAGCTGCGCTGGCTGCTGCCGGTCCCCTGGCTCGCCGCCGGTGCTGCCGGCCTCGCCGCGTCGGTGTGGCCGTCGCGCCGGGGGTCCGACCGGCCCTAGGCCAGCGAGCAGGCCGGCAGGGCGAACCACCGGAGGTCGTCGAGCTCGGCGCCGAGGTGGGCGGTGTCCGACCAGTCCGGAGGGGATGCGGCGGCCATGATCGCGCGGCCCTCGTCGAGGTGCTCCCGGAGCACCGAGACGGGGGCCGTCTGCGTGTGCGCGGGCCAGGTCATGGTGCCGTCCTCGGCGTACGTCACGTCGGCCAGTCTCATCGGCGGCTCGACCGGGCCGGTGCGGTGGCGCCACAGACCGGTGAGCGGGTCGAACCGGTAGTCGCCGAGCAGCCGCCAGCCCTCGCGGGCCACGAGGCGGACGGCCTCCACGACGTAGGCGAAGACCTCCTCGTCGACGAAGTAGTTGAAGTTCACCCGCACCCAGCCGGGCTTGATGCCCTCGCACCCCGTGGCGATCTGCGCCTCGAAGGCGTGGCTGCGGTCGAGGTCGATGTCGAGCAGGCGGTGGCCGTAGGGACCCGCGCACGAGCACCCGCCGCGGGTCTGGATGCCGAACAGGTCGTTGAGGAGGGCCACGACGAAGTTGTGGTGGAGGTAGGTCCCGTCGGGCGCCCTGACGACGAAGGACACGATCGAGAGCCGCTGCGCGGCGAGGTTGCCGAGGATCTGGATCGACGGCTCGGCCTGCCAGGCCCCGACCGCGCGCCGCAGCATCTCCTCCTCGTGGGCCTGGATGGTCTCGACCCCGACGGCCTGCTTGAGCTGGAAGACGAGGCCGGCGCGGATGGACTCCACGATCGCGGGGGTGCCGCCCTCCTCGCGGTGGGCCTTGTCGTCGAGGTAGCGGTGCTCGGTCGGGTTGACGTACATGACCGTGCCGCCGCCGGGCACGACCGGAACCCGGTTGGTCATCAGCTCGCGGCGCACCACGAGCACGCCGGGGGTCCCCGGGCCGCCGATGAACTTGTGCGGCGAGATGAAGATCGCGTCCTTGTACGAGCGGCCGGGGCCCGACATCTCGATGTCGACGTAGGGCGCGCAGGCAGCGAAGTCCCAGAAGCTGAGGGCGCCGTGCTCGTGCAGCAGGTCGGCGACGCCCTCGGTGTCGGTGACGATGCCGGTGACGTTGGAGGCGGCGGAGAAGGAGCCGATCTTCAGCGGCCGGTCGGCGTGGCGCTCGAGCTCCTCGCGCAGGTGGTCGAGGGAGACCCGGCCGTCGGCGTCCTCGTGGATCGTCACGACGTCGGCGATCGTCTCGCGCCAGCTGACCTCGTTGGAGTGGTGCTCGAAGGGTCCGATGAACACCACCGGCCGCTCGTCGGCCGGGATCGCGGCGCTCAGGTCGTACCGGTCGTCGAGCCCAGCGGGGATCCGCAGACCGAGGATGCCGATGAGCTTGTCGATCGCGGCGGTGCTGCCGGAGCCGCAGAACACCACGACCGTCTCGTCGTCGCCGCCGACCGCGTCGCGGATGATGCGCCGCGCGTCCTCGCGCAGCCGGGTGGTCTGGAGGCCGGTGCCGCTGGCCTCGGTGTGGGTGTTGGCGTAGGCCGGCAGCACCTCGTGGCGGATGAAGTCCTCGATGAAGGTCAGGCTGCGGCCCGATGCGGTGTAGTCGGCGTAGGTCACCCGGCGCGGGCCGTAGGGGCCCTGCATGACCTGGTCGTCGCCGATGACGGACGCGCGGATGCGCTCGAGGAGGGCGGTCGAGGCGGCACCGGCTGTCGTCACGAGGTGAGCGTACGCCGGTGCAAGGCTGTGCCTGTCACCGTGCGCAGCGCCGCCAGCGCCGCTTCCGGGTGGTCGGTGATCACCCCGTCGACGCCGGCCGCGAGGAGGGCCCCGACCTCGGCGAGCATGTCGCCGAGCGCGTCGGGCGCGTCGCCCCGGCGCAGGTTGGTGGGCAGGAAGCGGTTCTCCCCGCGGACGGTCCACACGTGCACGGTCAGGCCCCGCCGGTGCGCGTCGCCGACCAGGGCCGAGGGGGCGCCGATCGCCCCCGCGCCGTCGCGCGGCAGCACGAGCGACTTGTGCGGGCCGATGCCGTCGGCGTACTCGTCGACCCACGCCAGGCCGTCGGGCGTCAGCAGGTCGCCGTAGGTGCGCGTGTCCCCCGCGGCGAGCAGGTCGGCCGGGTGCCGGTGCGCGGACTCGAGCAGCTGCACGACCGGCAGCCGGGTGCGTGCGGCCAGCCGCCGCAGGATCGTGGTCTCGAACGACATCAGGGTCACCCGCGCCCACGGGTGGTCGAGGCCGTGACGGGCCAGGTCGCGCATGAGGGGGACGTCGAGCGGCAGGCCGATCCGGTCGTGGTGCAGGGCGTGCTTGAGCTCGAGCAGCACGCCCACCGCACGTCCGCGCCGCGCGGACTCGGCGCCGACCATCGCCAGCACCTCGGTGAGCGTCGGCACCCCCTCCGCGCCGTCGTACAGCGTGTTGCCGGGCCGGGTGCCCGGCATCCGCTCGCGGGTGGCGAGGGTCTTCAGCTCGGCGAGGGTGAGGTCCTGGACGAACCAGCCGCGCTGGGCGACGCCGTCGACGGTGAGGGTCCGCCGCAGGTGGGCGAGGTCGGGGCGGTCGGCGACGTCGGTCGTCGTGCTGAGCTCGAGGTCGTGCCGGGCGACCAGCACCCCGTCCCGGGTGGAGACCAGGTCGAGCTCGATGTCGTCGACGCCCATCCGGATGGCCGTGCGGTAGGCCTCGAGCGTGTGCTCGGGACGGTGGCCGCTGGCGCCGCGGTGCGCGACCACGGCGGGGGTGAGGACCAACGACGAGGTCCTGGCCGTCCGGCCCGTGGGCGCCTCGCGGGTCACCGTCATGCAGCCACCGTGACCGGCGCACGGGACCGCCGGGTGGCGTGCGGGTGAATGGCGCATGATGACCGCGTGACGCTCCCGCCGCTGCCGTCGTTCCCCGCCCTCGCCTCGCTGCCCGCCGTCGAGCACCCGGACCTCGTGGCCCCTCCGGTCGCCGCCGCCCTGGCCGGGTGGGCCGGCGCCGGCGAGGTGGCGGTCGTCGGGATCGACCCCGACCTCGCCGACACGGCGGCGATGAGCGAGGCGTACGACATCCCCATGACCGCCAGCGGCAACTGCGTGGTCGTCGCGGGCTCGCGGGCCGGCGACGAGCGGATTGCGGCCTGCGTGGTGCGCGCCGACACCCGCGCCGACGTCAACACCCTCGTCCGCAGGATGCTCGACGTGCGCAAGGCCTCGTTCCTGCCGGTGGAGCGGGCGGTCGCGGAGACCGGGATGGAGTACGGCGGCATCACCCCGGTCGGGCTGCCCGCCGGGTGGCGGGTCATGGTGCACGACGCGTTGCTCGACGAGCCCGTCGTCGTGCTGGGCAGCGGCGTGCGCCGCTCGAAGCTGCTGCTGCCCGGGCGCCTCCTCGCCGACCTGCCCGGCGCCGAGGTGGTGCCCGACCTCGGGCGCTGAAGCCCCCTCTCCGGAGGGGCGGCCGGGCATGGATCGGATCGCCACGGGTACGGACCTGATTCGCATCCACACCACCCCCGACGGAGGACCCATGTCCACGAACACCCTGTCCCGCTCGCTCCACGACGTCGGCCTGGCCGCCTGGTTCGGCGGCACGCTGGCCAACGCGACGGCACTCAACCCCGCGGCGGCCGAGGCCGACTCCGCCCAGGGCACGGGCGCGGTCGCCAACGTCGGCTGGGACCGGTGGACCCCGGTCAACGCCGCGGCCATCGCCGCCCACCTGGTCGGCAGCATCGGGATGCTCGCCAGCGACGCCGGCCGCGTGTCGGCCCAGAAGGGCGCCGGACGCACCGTCGTGCTGAAGACCGGGCTCACTGTCGCGGCCCTGGGCGTCACCGCCTACAGCCGCGCCCTCGGCAAGCGGGTGTCGCAGCAGACCGCCGTGCCCGCGGAGTCCGGCACCGAGCCGTCGGCCCACACGCCCAGCGACGTCGCCGCCGCCCAGCGGCAGCTGAAGCTGCTGCAGTGGGCCGTGCCCGCGCTGACCGGCGCCCTGGTGGTCCTCAGCGCCCAGGCGGGCGAGGAGCAGCGCCCGGCGACCCTGCTCGAGGGCGTGACGGCGAAGTTCCCCGGTCTCGCCTGACCGAGCGGTCGGAAGAGGATTCGTCCGCGGGAGCGGCCCGAACCTAGGATCGGTCGGTGCGACGCCTGCCCCTCGAGGACCCCGGGACCGCCGACCACCGCTCCCCCGGACGCTTCCTCTGGTGGGTCGCCCGCGGGCAGTGGCCGACCCTCGCCGGAGGGATGGCGTTCGGCATCCTCTGGATGAGCGCCCAGGCCGTCATCCCGGCGGTGCTCGGCCGCGCCATCGACCGCGGGGTGGCGGCCCGGGACGCCGAGCAGCTGCTGGTCTGGGCCGGCGTGCTGCTGGTCGTCGGGCTGGTGCAGGCGGCGGCGGGCATCATGCGCCACCGCTTCGCGGTCACGAACTGGCTGGTGGCGGCCTACCGGACGGTGCAGCTCGTCACCCGGCAGACGGTGCGCCTCGGGGCGACCCTGCCGCGCAAGGTGTCGACGGGCGAGGTCGTTGCCATCGGCACGAGCGACCTGTCGCACATCGGCCAGGTGATGGACATCCTCGCCCGCTTCGCCGGCGCGGTCGTCTCGTTCCTGCTCGTGTCGGTGATCCTGCTGCAGACCTCGGTCACGCTCGGCCTCGTCGTGCTGCTCGGGGTGCCGCTGCTGCTCGTGCTCATCGGTCCGCTGCTGAGCCCGCTGCAGTCCCGCAGCGCCCACCAGCGCCAGCTGATGGGCGACCTGTCGAACACCGCCAGCGACATCGTCGGCGGCCTGCGGGTGCTGCGCGGCATCGGCGGCGAGCAGGTGTTCCTGTCCCGCTACCGCCGCGAGTCGCAGGACACCCGGCAGGCGGGCGTCCAGGTGGCCCGCGTGCAGTCCGTGCTGAGCGCGCTGCAGGTGCTGCTGCCCGGCGTGTTCGTCGTGCTGGTGGTCTGGCTCGGCGCCCGCGCCGCCGTCGCCGGCGAGATCACGGCCGGCGAGCTCGTCGCCTTCTACGGGTACTCCGCGTTCCTCCTCATCCCGCTGCGGACGGCGACGGAGTTCGCCAACAAGTACATCCGCGGTCGCGTCGCGGCACGGCGCGTGTGCCGGGTCCTGGCCCTGGAGCCCGACCTCGACGAGCCCGTCGGCCCGGCGCCGGCGCCGCCCGTCGGATCGGAGCTCGCCGACGCCCGCTCGGGGCTGCGGGTCGCCCCCGGCCGGCTCACGGCGATCGTCTCCGAGCACCCCGACGAGTCGGCGTCGCTCGCCGACCGGCTCGGCCTGTGCGCGCCGGTGCCCGACGACGAGGTGACCCTCGGCGGCGTACCGCTGACGGCGCTGCCCCGCGCCGACGTGCGGCGCCGGGTCGTGGTGTCCGACTCCGGCGCCCAGCTGTTCTCCGGCCCGCTGCGCGAGGTGCTCGACGTCGCCGGTCGCGGGGGTGTGGAGCAGGCCGTGGCCGCCGCGTCGGCGCAGGACGTGCTCGCCGAGCTCCCCGCCGGGCTCGACACCGTGGTCACCGAGAAGGGCCGGTCCTTCTCCGGCGGGCAGCGGCAGCGTCTCGTGCTGGCCCGCGCCCTGGCCGCGGACCCGGAGGTGCTCGTGCTCGTCGAGCCCACCTCGGCGGTCGACGCGCACACCGAGGCGCGCATCGCGTCCCGGCTGCGTGAGCACCGGGCCGGACGGACGACGGTGGTCACCACCGGGAGCCCCCTGCTGCTCGACACGGCCGACGAGGTGGCCTTCCTCGTCGACGGCCGCGTCGTCGCCAGCGGCACCCATGCGTGGCTGCTGGAGTCGGAGCCCGGCTACCGGGCCGTCGTCACCCGGGAGACCGCCGACCTGGCGGAGGAGGCCTCGTGACCACCCGTCTCCCCGTGGCCGGGCCGCGCGACGTGCGGTCGTACGCCGTCCGCATCGCCCGCCGGCACCCGCGCCTGCTGTGGGGCGCCCTGGCCCTCCACGTGCTCGCGGCGGTCGCGGCCCTGGCCGCACCCCGCCTCCTCGGCGACCTGGTCGGCGCCGTCGAGGACGGCACCACCCGCGGCCACGTCGACCGCATCGCGCTGCTGCTCGCCGGCTTCCTCGTCGTCCAGACGGTCCTCACCCGCTTCGCGCGCTACTACAGCCAGGTGCTCGGGGAGCAGGTGCTGGCCGAGCTGCGGGAGGACTTCGTCGCCAGCGCGCTCTCGCTCCCGGTCGGGACCGTCGAGTCGGCCGGCTCCGGCGACCTGCTCACCCGCACCAACCGCGACGTCGACCAGCTGGGCTGGTCGGTCCGGATGGCGCTGCCGGAGTGGACGATCGCGGTGGTCACGGCGGTGCTGACCCTCGCCGCCGCGCTGAGCGTCGGCTGGTGGGTGGCGCTGCCGTGCCTGCTCGCCGCGCCGCCGCTCGTGCTCGGGCTGCGCTGGTACCTCGCCCGCGCGCGCGACGGCTACGAGCGCGAGTCGGCGACGTACTCGGAGATCACCGCCTCGCTCACCGAGACGGTCGAGGGCGCCCGCACCGTCGAGGCGCTCGGCCTCGGGGAGCGCCGCATCGCCCGCGGCGACGCCGACTGCGCCAGGTCGTTCGAGGCCGAGAGGTACACCCTCCGCCTGCGCACGGTGTTCTTCCCGAGCATGGAGATCAGCTACCTGCTGCCGGTGGTCGGCACGCTGCTCCTCGGCGGCTGGCTGCACACGCGCGGCGAGGTGTCGCTCGCCGACGTCACCGCCGCCACGCTCTACGTCCAGATGCTCATCGACCCGCTCGACCGGATCGTCTCCATCCTCGACGAGCTGCAGATGGGCGCTGCCTCCCTGGCGCGGCTGCTCGGCGTCTCGCTCGTGCCCGACGACCGCACCGCGGGCGAGGCACGGCCGCACGACGAGCAGATCGAGGCCGAGGACGTCCGCTTCTCCTACGTCGAGGGCCGCGACGTCCTGCACGGCATCGACCTCGACGTGGGCGTCGGCGAGCGCGTCGCGATGGTCGGCCCCTCCGGCGCGGGCAAGTCGACCCTCGGCCGCCTCCTGGCCGGCATCCACCCGCCCCGCACCGGGCGGGTCACGGTCGGCGGCGTCGACCTCGTCGACCTGCCCCTCGACGACCTGCGCGGCCACGTCGCGCTGGTGACGCAGGAGCACCACGTCTTCGTCGGCAGCGTGCGCGACAACGTCGTGCTCGCGCGCCCCGGCGCCTCCGACGACGCGGTGCGCGAGGCGCTGGACGCCGTCGACGCGCTGGAGTGGGTGGACGCGCTGCCCCAGGGCCTCGACACCGTCGTGGGGTCGGGCGGGCTGGCGCTCGCGGCGGCCCAGGCGCAGCAGGTCGCGCTGGCCCGGCTGGTGCTGGCCGACCCGCACACGCTCGTCCTCGACGAGGCCACCTCCCTCATCGACCCGCGCGCGGCCCGGCACCTCGAGCGCTCGCTGGCGGCGGTGCTGGAGGGGCGCACCGTCATCGCGATCGCGCACCGGCTCTTCTCCGCGCACGACGCCGACCGCGTCGCGGTCGTGGAGGACGGGGTGATCTCCGAGCTCGGTCCGCACGACGAGCTGGTCGCCGCCGGCGGTCCCTACGCCGCGCTCTGGGAGTCCTGGCACGGCAAGGGCTGATCCGCCCGCGAGCGCTCCCCGCGCCGGACGCCCCACCCTTGCAATCGTGACAGTGTCACTGTCACGATTGCGGCATGCGTCTCGCCTCCCTGCTGATGTACGACGGCAACCCGCGCGCCGCGGCGGACCAGGTGGTCGCCCTCGAGAAGGCGGGCCTCGACAGCGTGTGGGTCGCCGAGGCGTACGGCTTCGACTCCCCCACCCTGATGGGCTACCTCGCGGCGCGGACCGAGACGGTGCAGATCGGCTCGGGCATCCTCAACATCTACTCCCGCACGCCCGGCGCGCTGCTGCAGACCGCAGCCGGCCTCGACAACGTGAGCGGCGGGCGCGCGATCCTCGGCCTCGGGGTCAGCGGCCCGCAGGTGATCGAGGGCTTCCACGGCGTGCCCTACCGCAGGCCGCTGGCCCGCACCGCCGAGGTCGTCGACATCGTCCGCCGCGGCCTCCGGCGCGAGCCGCTCACCGCCGACGGCGAGTTCCACCTGCCGCTGACCAAGGACGACGGCGCGGTGACCGGGCTCGGGAAGCCGCTCAAGCTGCTCACCCGGCCCGAGCGCGACACCATCCCGATCTGGATCGCCGCGCTGGGTCCGAAGAACGTCGAGCAGACCGCCGCCATCGCCGACGGCTGGATCCCCCACCTCTTCCACCCCGAGAAGGCCCACACCGTGTGGGGCGAGGCCCTCGCCGCCGGCAACGCCGAGCGACAGGAGGGCCTGGGCCCGCTGCAGGTGATGGCCGGCGGGTTGGTCGCGATCGGAGAGGGACCCGACACCGCGGCGCTGCTCGACCTCGCCCGGCCGTACTTCGCCCTCTACGTCGGCGGGATGGGCGCCAAGGGCAGGAACTTCTACAACGACGTCGCCCGCGCCTACGGCTACGAGGAGGAGGCCGAGGCGATCCAGGACCTCTACCTCTCCGGCAGGAAGAAGGAGGCCGAGGCGCTGGTCCCGACCGAGTGGCTGGAGGCGGCGAACCTCGTCGGCCCCGCGTCGTACGTCAAGGAGCGCATCGCCGCCTTCCGGGAGGCCGGCGTCACCGACCTCCACGTCACCCCGGTCTCCGACCCGGTCGCGACGGTGGAGCAGCTCAAGGAGTGGGTGTCGTGACCCCGTGCCCGCCGGGCACGGTCACGACGTCACCAGCGCTCGTCGAGCAGCCCGGCCGCGCCCCGCTGCTGCTCCCCGAGATGGGCCTCGAGCACCAGCATCGCGCCGGTGAGCGCGGGAGTCGTCCACTGCAGCCAGCGCAGCTTGCCGCGGGCGTCGTCGGCCGCCCGGGGGTCGCGCGGGTGGCCGTCCTCGCCGGCGGCCCGGCCGAGCCGCTCGCCGTAGACGTAGGCGGCCGCCGTCGACGCGACCGCGGCGCTGGTGACGACCGCCTTGGCGACCGTCGCGGCGGTCGTCGGCCGGTGGGCGACGACACGGTTGCGGTTGTCGGCCGTGATCGCCAGTCCGCTCAGCAGGTGCAGCGCGATGGCCGCGCCCTGCACCGGGCCCCAGCGCTCCCAGCCCGTCCCCGAGACCTCGACCCGCTCGCGCTCGGTGTCGGGCTCGCGGGCGGCCGGGTTGAGCCCGACGGCCCCGAACAGGGCCCCGCCGAACCAGGCGGCGTTGGTGACCGTGTGGGTCGCCCGCACGGCGGTGCTCACGAGGCTCATGCTGCCAACGTAGGCGCGCCCCGGCGGCGTCGCCTCACCCCACCGGGGAGGTCCCCGGCCGATCGGAGGAACCGTGCCTGACCGTCCCAGCATCCTCGAGCGGGAGCACGAGGACTTCCGCGCCGTCGCGCGCGCGTTCTTCGACAAGGAGGTCGTGCCGCACCACGAGGCGTGGGAGCTCGACGGGGTCGTCGACCGCGAGGTCTGGCGCCGGGCCGGCGAGCGCGGGCTGCTGTGCTTCGACGTCGACGAGGCCTACGGCGGGCCGGGGATCAAGGACTTCCGCTACAACATGGTGCTGGCCGAGGAGGCCGCCCGCGCCGGTGCCACCGGCCCGGGCTTCGCCGTGCACACCGACATCATCGTCCCCTACATCTCCTCCCTCGGCACCGACGAGCAGAAGCGTCGCTGGCTGCCCGGCTGCGTGTCCGGCGACCTCGTCACCGCCATCGCGATGACCGAGCCGGGCGCGGGCTCGGACCTCCAGGGCATCCGCACCACGGCCGTGGACGCCGGTGACCACTACGTCCTCAACGGCTCGAAGACCTTCATCTCCAACGGGATCCTGTCCGACCTGGTGGTCGTGGTCTGCCGCACGGACCCCGAGGCCGGGCACCAGGGCATCTCGCTGCTGGTCGTCGAGCGGGGCATGGAGGGCTTCGAGCGCGGCCGGAACCTCGCCAAGATGGGTCTGCACGCCCAGGACACCGCCGAGCTGTCGTTCACCGACGTGCGCGTGCCGAAGGGGAACCTCCTCGGCCCCGAGGGCTCGGGCTTCGTGTCGCTGATGGAGAACCTGCCCCAGGAGCGCATCTCGATCGGCTGCATCGCGGTCGCGGCCGTCGAGCACGTCCTCGACCTGTGCCTGGCGTACGTCAAGGAGCGCGAGGCGTTCGGCCGCCCCATCGGCAGCTTCCAGCACAACCGCTTCGTCCTGGCCGAGATGGCCACCGAGGCGCACGTCGCCCGGGTCTTCATCAACGACTGCGTGCTGCGCCTCAACGCCGGCGAGGTCGACACCGCGCTGGCGTCGATGGCGAAGTGGTGGACCACCGAGCTGCAGAAGCGGGTCGTCGACGCCGGCGTGCAGCTCCACGGCGGCTACGGCTACATGAGCGAGTACCCCATCTCGAAGGCGTACACCGACTCGCGGATCCAGACCATCTACGGCGGGACGACCGAGATCCAGAAGGAGATCATCGGCCGGATGCTCGGGTTGTAGCCGCTGGCTAGGTTCGGGCCATGGAGCTCTTCGAGATGGACGAGACCCGGACCATGACCCGCGAGGAGGCCGCCACCCGACTGCGCGCGCTCGCCGACTCGCTCGCCAAGCACAACTCCATCGAGTTCGCGCGCGACGGCGGTCGGATCACCGTCGCCGTGCCCGACGAGGTCGCCCTCAAGGTCGAGGTCGAGCTCGGCGAGTCCAACGAGGTCGAGATCGAGCTGACCTGGTGACCGCCGGTCGCTGACCGGTCAGCCGGCGAGCACCTCGCGCAGGCGCGCGGCGAACTCCTCGGGCTTGCCCGTCTGGCCGAACTCCCCGCCGAGGAAGCCGTTGTGGCCCCCGGGGAACACGACGGGCTCCTGGCCCAGGGCTCGCGCGACGGCGTACGCCGACCGCCCCGCGACCTCGCCGTCGGCCGGCCCACCCGACTCCTCGCCGACGCCCACGACCACCCGGGTGCTCGCAGCGCGCACCGCGTCGAGGTCGGGCACGCGGGTGACGCCCTCGCCGCGCATGTTGGCCATGAGCGGGTCGTCGCGGGAGCCGTCGTCCTCGGTCGGCAGCCCGAACATCGCGGGGTCGGGAGCGGGCTCGTCGCCGCGCACCTCGCCGCGGTGCATCACCAGCCCGATGAAGCGGGCCATCGCCGGTCCGCGGCCGGACGCGTCGTAGGTGGCGACCATGTCGGCGCACACCCGGGCGATGGCCTCGGCGTCGGGGAGCAGCGCCGTCATCGGCGGCTCGTGCGCGACGAGGGTGCGGACGTCGCCGGGGTGCGTCGCCACCAGGTGCAGGAAGTTGACCGCGGCGCCCGAGGAGGCGAACACGTCGACCGGCCCGACGCCCAGCGCCTCGACGAGCGCGTGCAGGTCGTCGGCGTGCTGCTCGGGCGTCACCGGCGCGGTGTCGTCGTCGCGGGTGCTGCGGCCGGTGTTGCGCGGGTCGGTCAGCACCAGGACCCGGTCCGGCGCCGCCCGCCTCAGCGCGGCGGCGAGGCTGCCGAACCCGGTGCTGTCCATCGGCGATCCCGCCAGGACCAGCGGCGGGGAGGAAGCGGTGGCGTCGGCGAGGTCGCCTATGACGTCGAAGGAGAGGACGGCGCCGGGGACGGCGACCGTGCCGGGCGTGCGGGGGGCGTCGGTCATGGACACATGATCGAACCGGTCGCGGATCGTCCGCAACGACTCCTAGCCTGCCGGGATGAGCGACTTCACCGAGCAGGACCTCGGCGGCTCCACCCTCCAGCGGGTCGACCTGTCGGGCAGCACCTTCCGCGAGGTGCGCCTCGCCGGCGCCGACCTCCGCGACGTCGACCTCAGCGAGGTCCGCCTGCGTGCCGCCTGGCTGAAGGGCGTCCGCATGACGGGCGTCGAGGCGCCCGACATGGAGATCCATGGAGAGGTCGGCAGGCTGGTGGTCAACGGGGTCGACGTGGCTCCCCTCGTCGAGGCGGAGCTCGACCGCCGGATGCCCGAGCGGGCGCTGATGCGCCCCACCGACCTCGCCGGCTTCCGCACGGCGTTCTCGACGCTCGACCGGCTGTGGGCGGGCACCGTCGGGTCGGCCCGGGCCCTGCCCGCCGACCGGCTGCACGAGCATGTCGACGGGGAGTGGTCCTTCATCGAGACGCTGCGGCACCTCGGCTTCGCGCACGCCTGCTGGGTCGGTGGCGTGGTGCTGGGCGACCTGTCGCCGTGGCACCCGCTCGACCTGCCGTGGGACGAGGCGCCGGCGGTGGCGGGCGTGCCGTGGGACCGCGACGTACGCCCCTCGCTCGACGACGTGCTCGACCTGCGGGCCCGGCGGCGCGCCACCGTGCAGGCGGTGCTCGACGGCCTGACCGACGAGGGGCTCGAGCGGCGCGTCACCTCGGCCACGCCGTTCCTCGGCGACGCGGACGACCTCACCGTGGCGGCGTGCCTGAAGGTGGTCCTCAACGAGGAGTGGGAGCACCGGCTCTACGCCGAGCGCGACCTCGCGGCGCTGGCGGGTTGACGCCACAATCGGCGACATGCCGGTCTACCTCGCCTGGACAGCCGCCCCGCCGGACACGCTCGAGGGTCCGTGGACGGAGGCCCGCGAGGTGGCACCCGGCCTCCTGCTGGTCGACAGCACCGAGTCGCTGTCGGCGGTCTTCCACGCCCTCAAGTGGTCGCTCCCCGACGATGCCGCACTCCTCGTGAGCCCGGTGCCGTCGACCCCTAAGTCACGCGGCATGGCACCGGGCACGACGACGTGGCTGCGCGACCGCACGGAGCGACCGTGACCCCACTTCCCCTCAGCCCCGGCGGGGCCGCACACTGACCGCATGACCGACAGCCTGGGCGCGCGGCTCGCCGGCGCCATCGCGGCCAAGGACGAGGCCGCGCTGCGCGCCCTGCTCGCCGACGACGTGGACTTCAAGGGGCTCACCCCCGGCCGGCTCTGGGAGGGCTCCGGCCCCGACGACGTCGTGGAGACGGTCCTCGGCTCGTGGTTCGAGGAGTCGGACACGATCGAGCGGGTGGTCGAGGTCGCCGAGCGGTCCGACGTCGCCGACACCTCGCACGTCAGCTACCGCTTCGACCTCGTCAACCCGGACGGCTCGTACGTCGCCGAGCAGCAGGCCTACTACCGCGGCGGCGCGACGATCGAGCACCTGCGGATCATGTGCTCTGGCTTCCGCCCGCGGTGACCCACCTCTCCCGCATGCCGCTTCGCGCGGCCGGGTACCTCCACCGGTCGCACAGGCCGTGCGCGACGGACATCGAGAGGGGCCCGGGTGGCCATCGCAGCCGAGCAGGTGCGCGAGACAGCAGCACGACACTTCGGGCACCGGGAGCTGCTGCCCGGCCAGGAGGACGCCGTCCTGGCCCTCCTCGACGAGCGCGACGTGCTGCTCGTGGCCCCGACCGGCTCGGGCAAGTCGCTGGTCTACCAGGTCGCCGGGCTGCTGCTGGGCGGGTGCACCGTCGTCGTCTCCCCACTCCTCGCGCTCCAGCAGGACCAGGTCGACTCGCTCGAGGAGGCCGGGCTCACCGCCGCGCGGCTGAGCTCGGCGGAGTCCGACAGCGCCCGTGCCGCGGTGCTCGAGGCGGCCCGGTCGGGCGAGGTCCGCTTCCTGCTGCTCGCGCCCGAGCAGCTCGCCAACCCCGAGGTGCTGGCCGAGATCGCCTCCATCGAGCCGCGCCTGGTGGCCGTCGACGAGGCGCACTGCGTGTCCTCGTGGGGCCACGACTTCCGGCCCGACTACCTCCGCCTCGGCGACCTCGTCGCCCAGCTCGGCAAGCCGCGGGTGGTCGCGATGACCGCGACGGCCGCGCTCCCCACCCAGCAGGACATCGTCGAGCGGCTGGAGCTGCGCGACCCGCGCATCGTCCTGACGGGCTTCGAGCGCGACAACATCGCGCTCGCGGTCGAGCGCTTCGCCGACGCCGACGAGCAGCGCGACCGGGTGCTCGACCTGGTCGGTGAGCTGGCCGGCGATCCCGGCAGCGGGGTGGTCTACTGCCGCACCCGCGCCGGCGCGGAGTCCTTCGCCGAGGCGCTCGTCGAGCGCGGGTACCGCGCGGCGGCGTACCACGCCGGCCTCCCCCAGCGCCGGCGCAACCAGGTGCACGAGGAGTTCATGACGGGCGAGGTGCCGCTGGTGGCGGCCACGTCCGCCTTCGGCATGGGCATCGACAAGCCCGACATCCGCTTCGTGGTGCACGCCGACGTCCCGGAGTCCCCCGACACGTACTGGCAGGAGGTGGGGCGGGCCGGCCGCGACCGCGCGACCGCGAAGGCGGTGCTCGCCTACCGCGCCGAGGACCTCTCGCTCGGGCACTTCTTCGCCACGCCCGTGCCCAAGCCCCGCGACGTGCGCGCGGTCGTGGAGGCGATGAGGGCGGCGGACAGCGACGACCCGCGCGAGGTGAGCGAGCACCTCGACTTCGGCTTCCGCAAGGCGGGTCGCATCATCAACCTCGTCAACCTCGCCAGGGCCGCGGGCGACGTCCGGGACGACGCCGACCTCGACGCGGTCGTCGACGCCGTGGTCGAGCGGGCGAAGGCGCACCGCCGGCTCGAGGAGTCGCGGGTCGAGATGATGCGCGCGTACGCCGAGACCGACCGGTGCCGCAGCGCCTTCATGCTGGGCTACTTCGGCGCCGAGGTCCGCGACCGCTGCGGGGTGTGCGACAACTGCCTCTCCGGCGACGCGCCGGACGAGTCGCAGGACGCCGACGCGCCGTACGCCGTGCAGAACACGGTCGAGCACCCGGAGTTCGGCACCGGCACCGTGACCGACGTCGAGGACGACCGCATCACCGTGCTGTTCGAGGACGTCGGATACCGGACGCTCTCGCTCGACCTGGTCGAGGACCGGGGGCTGCTGGAGGTCCGGCGGCCGGGGTAGGGGGCGGGCGGCGTCCGCGCGGCACCCCCGCTGGCGCTCCGGCACCGGGCTGACCGACCACGTCGGACCCGAAACTGCCCTGTTCCCACCTAGCGCCCGGGACCAGCGCCGAGGACGATGGTCTCGCACTCATCAGCCAACCGGGAGGCACCCGCATGATCCGACGCACACTTCTCGCCGCTGCCCTCGTCCTCGGACTCAGCACCACGGCAGCCCCGGCGCACGCCATCAACTACGGCCAGGTCGACAACGGCGCGCACCCGTACGTCGCGCTCATCGCACTGTTCGAGGAGGACGGGACGTATGCGGGACGGTGCAGCGGCACGCTCATCGACGAAGACGTGGTGCTCTCCGCGGCCCACTGCACCGACGGGGTGGCTTACGCCCACATCTTCTTCGACGAGGATCTGCGCACGGTGGACGTCAGCACGTCGACCGACTTCGACGCGGTCGGTGCTCCGCACGCCATGCCGGGTTGGACCGGCTCGCTGACGACCCCGGACACGCGCGACCTCTCGGTCTTCACCCTCGATCGTGCCATCACCGACATCGAGCCGGCCCAGCTGGCACCGGTGGGCTACCTCGACGACCTGTCGACGCGGCGAGGCCAGCGCGACACCTACTTCACGACCGTCGGGTATGGCCTGCAGCAGCGCAAGCCCTACCTGATCGGCGACAAGATCCGCATGTACGCCGAGAGCGACCTCATCAGCCTGAACAACGCTCTGGTGGGCGACTACGGGCTGCAGACGACGAACAACCCCGGCAACGACCGCGGCGGCAACTGCTCGGGCGACTCGGGCGGTCCCATCCTCTACCGGAGCACCGACATCGTCGTGGCGGTCAACAGCTTCGGGCTGAACAACACCTGCAAGGGCAATGACTTCTCGTACCGCGTGGACACCCCGGAGGCCTACGCCTTCATCAGCAGCTTCCTCGACTGAAGCCCCGAGCCGCCGAACAAGCGGCGAGGCGCCCGTTCCGTGAGGGACGGGCGCCTCGTGCGCGGCGTCCTCAGTGCGGCACGCGGAACTGGGCCACGAAATGATGTGCGTCGTTCGCGCGTTGCGATTCGACGCGCAGCTCCACCGTGACCTCGCTCCCGTCCGCCCGGACAGCGGGCACGACGACCCACTGGTTCAACAGGACGTCGCGTCCGTTCGTGGCGTGCAACGTCGTCCCGGCGATGTGGGCCTGGTGGAACCGTGGAGGGATGACGACGACGATTCGGCGCCCCAGCAGGGAGGAGGCGTCCTGGTAGCGAAGGAGCTCCACCAGCCCCGGCGAGACGGCCATGATCACCCCGGCGTCGTTCGCGACCAGCGCAGGGACGTCCAGTCGCTCCACCTCGCGTGCGATCTCAGCTGACGGGGAGCTGCTCGTGAAGGAGCTGCGCAAGTCGGTGCGGACGGCCCACGGGACGGGCCGACCACCGTCGCTCTGCGACAGCACCTGCCCGCACAGCCACTGGCGCATCTCCACGATCTCGGGCTGGGTGGGCGGACCGAGCAGATGCCCGGCCTCGGCCGCTCGCACAGCGCGGGTGAGCACGTGGTCGAGCACCTCGAAGTGCGCTACTGCGGCAGCCGGGACCACGAGCTCGAGGCGTTCGGCGGTCGTGTCCGGTTCGACGGAGCTGGCTATCAGGGCGGCCGGGTCGATCGGCAGCTGCGGCTTGGGGATCTGTTCCTCGAGGATTCTCAGTGCGTCGCTGGCGCGAGCGTGTTCCTCGACCGCCTGTGGCTCGTCCTCCAGCGCGTACAGGAGGTACTCGCGCAACAGCGCGGACGCGTGCTCCTGCCAGGCCCAGTGCATGAGCAGGGGAACGTTCACCAACGTGGTGATCACGGTGTCACCGGTCGGGCTGGCCGCGACGGTCTCTCGAGGCGTCGGACCGGTGGGCTCTCCGATCTCGAACCAGACGACCTTCCCAGCGTCGACCCGCGATGCGCCCCACCTGTCAGTCTGATCCTCGACGATCGCCAGACCCCGTCCGGTGCCCGCCATCTGTGACCAGGACCGGCGGATCGGCAGGTGCGGACTGGCGTCACCCACCTCCACGCGGACGGCCTTCGCCTCTGCAGTGATGAGGAGGCGCACGTGCGTCCCAGCGTGCACCACGGCGTTCGTGACGAGCTCCGAGGTCACCAGCTCAGCCGCCTCGGCGAGATCCGCAGCCCCCGACTTCGTCACTGCGTCCCGCACCGCGCGCCGCGCCTCACGCGCCGCGGTCGAGGCAGGCGGCAGTGTCAGCGCTCGCACGGTCGACCCAGACACAGACCCACCCCCTGCTCGTCCGGCTCGGCCCGAGCACCAGCAGAACACGAGCACCCGGCGGCGCCCGCTACACATGTAACGACCTCAGGGGCGCATCGTGACGCCAAACATCGAATGCCGCACTGAGCGGCCCCCGAGGCAGCCCCCAGACCTACCCCGAATCACGCACGCCGCCTCGCGCCCTGCCCGAGAATGGTGCGGTGCCACCTCTCAGCGCGATCACCACGACCAGGCTCCTCAGGGCCAGCAGCGCGTCTGCCGCCCTCGCGGGCGGCATCTTCATCGCCGTCCAGATCGGTCACCCGGATCCCGGCACCTTCACCACCGAGACCGACGAATGGGTGGCGCGCAGCTTGGCCAAGACGGCAATGGCAGCCCTCGCGCTCGCGGGCATCACCGGCATGTACCTGCACCAGCACCGCCGACTGGGTGTGCTGGGACTCCTCGGATGCCTCACGTTTGCCACGGGCTACCTCGCCATCCTGGCAGTCGAGATGATCGCCGCAGTCGTGCTGCCCATCCTCGTCGACACCCATCCGGGACTGGTCGACGACGCCGTCGCAGCTGCGACCGGCGCGACGATCGACCGCGACATCGGCGCCCTGCAAACCCTGTTCAACGTCGCCGGCGCCGGCTACCTGCTCGGCGGAGTGCTCCTCGGCGTAGCGCTGTTCCGCGCCGCAGTCCTCGCCCGATGGGCCGCGGCCCTGCTGGCGATCGGCACCTCCGGCACGGCTCTCCTGGCAGTCCTTCCGGCCGCCTTCGACCGACCGATGGCCGTCCCCACCGACGTCGCACTGATCGGGCTGGGTGTCTCGTTGTGGCGGCACACGGGCCGAACAGAGGCAGGCATCGACGTCCCCGCATCCGAGGGCACTTCGGCGCCGGCCGCCCGTCTCGCGTGACATCTGGTCGGCCGCGCCGCTGGGTGCGGCCGGCGCAGCCCTGTCGCCGCCGGCCACGACGATGATCTGACATCTCGGGCCGGTGCGCGGGTTGCTGTGGTCAATCCGCTTCGAGCTGCGTCTTTCCGCCGCCGGCTTCACATGACTGTTCGGTCCTGTGGTCGCCTATGACACGAGAGTCGGCGGCTGCAACGCTCGGTTCTCATCGCCGCTCGGAGGGTGGTCATCTGGCGGCGTAGTGGGCGGCGACCCTGGCCGCGGGCATCGTCGTGAGGTAGATCGAGAGGTTGTCGATGGTCCCGTTGAAGGCGGGGCTGGTGCCTGCTCCGGCGCCAACACGCCAGTAGCCGTTGTAGGCCTCCGCCTTCGAGGTCTGACCGGAGACGGCGGCGACGCCGTCGACGTAGAGCACGGTGTCGCCGAAGGAGCTGGGGTTGGCGACGGCGACGACCAGCTGGTGCCAGTTCCCGTCGTTGTAGGCGCGAGGGGTCGTGATGGTTCGGACCGGATTGGTACTCCAGTTGCCGTAGGTCAGCTGTCCGGAGGGGGTCATCCGCGCGATGCGGTCTGCCAGCGGCGAGGTTGTCGCGGTGGTTGATTCGAATCCGACGAGATAGCCGCCCGTGGTGGAGGTGGTGCGGAACCACAGCTCGATGGAATGGGCGGTCGGTGCGGCGACCGGCCTGGCCGAGGTGACCGCCAGGCCCCCGGCTGCGCGCATCGAGGTGCCGGGGTTGCGGCTGGTCAGCGCGCCGGTCTGCCCCAGGGTTGCGCCGGCGCGGTAGGTGCCGAGGGTCTGGTTGCCGGAGCGGTCCTGGGCGGTGCCGGTGCCAACTGCCTCGTCGAGGAGCCAGAAGGTCGCAGGGTTGTCGGCGAGCACGGCGGCGACGTACGGCTGGACGAAGCTGGCGACGGTCCACCGCATGCCGGGGCTCCTGGTCTGGGCGGTGAAGCCGGCGTTGGCGGTGCCGAGACCGGTGCCGCTCAGCGCGATGACGATCCCGAGCAGGGCGGGAGCGTGGCGGCGCGCGACTCGGTGCGGGACTCGCCGAGCAGCCGGGACCTCCTGGGCGCCGTTGTCGTCGTCGGCGTCGTCTGACGTGTGCTCCGAGCGGCGCTGGCGCATCGGTCGCGGAGTGAGCCGCAGCAGGTTCCACTTCGGCGGCTCCCCGTCGAGGTTGCGGGTGGCGGTCCAGAAGGCGGCGACGGTCAACAACAGCCAGAGGCCGAGCCTGACCCACTGGCGATCCTGGAGCCAGGTCACCGGCAGGCCGACGAAGGGGACGAGCAGGATGCCGCGGGCCTCGAAGTCGTCGGTGGTGACTGGGGTGGCGTCGGTGACTTCGTTCGCGTCGCCTGCGCTGGTGTAGGACCCGTCGTCCCGCAGCTCGACGATGCGGTGCGTGAGCAGTTGCTCCCGGCTGGTCGACGGGTCGTCGAAGACGTAGACGCGGCCGACGGCAACCTCCTCCCCGATCGCGAAGGGGCGAGCGACCACGACGTCGCCGACGTCGATCGAGGGCCCCATCGAGCCGGACTTGATGACGAAGGAGCCCCAACCGAACAGCAGCGGCGCGAGCGCGACGACCGAGAGGGTCAGCAGGCCCGTGCGGTAGGCGCGCGAGACGAGCACGGCTGTCAGCCGTGCCCAGCCGGCGGCCGCGGCCGCGGTGCGCTGGGAGGGCATGGAGCCTCCAGGACTGTAAGGCTGTTCGACGGGCGCTGCGACGGCGGATCGACGGTAGTGGCCGGTGTCGCTGGGACCGGCCGGGGCGACGTGGCGTGTCAGCCCCGGCCGGTCATGGCATGACGAGGTGCGGGTGAACCGGTGGCGTGGCGCACCCGCGGGTCAGCCGTTGGTGCGCATCTCCCACTGCATGTCGATGCCGGTGGTGGCGCCCTGGAGCTGGTCGATCTCCGACTGCGTCATGCCGGTGGTGTCGAACTTGTAGGTCAGGCGGTAGGTCCGGTCGCGCACGCCCGGATCGACGGTCCAGCCGCCGAAGCCGGCCTCGAAGGTGTTGACCTGGGCGATCTGGCTCAGCGAGACGTCCGTCACGTGTGCCGGACCGCCGGCGACGAAGCCAGAGCAGTCGGCGAATGAGCCACCGGTGCCTGAGTCGATGGTCACCTTGATGCGGTTCTCCAGGCCCTGCGGACTGGTGACCGGGTTGACGGCGTAGCCCTTCACGGTGCTGGGCACCGACGCGTTGGCAGTCACCTTGATGCACTTGGTGTCGGTCGCGCCTGGGAGCATGTCCTTGACCTGGAAGCGGGCCGAGCCGTTGTCGTCATCGGTCAGGCTGACCGACCCGGTCGACCACTGGTTGCCTGAGTTGCGGGTCTGTCCGGTGAAGGCGGCATACGAGGACGTGTAGATGAGCGCCGCGGCACCGATGAGCGCGACGGGAGTGGTGGCGGCCGCGAGGACCTTGGTGGTGCGGCGGGTGGGCTTGTTCATGGTGCGGGCGTGCCTTCCTGTGGCCCCGGTCGAGGCCTGGTGGTGGTGGGTGCCCGCAGGGTCGCGCGTAGCTGCTCACCAGGTGCTCGTGGCACCAGGCACCGCGCGCGAACCCGATCGAGGGCAGGCGCCGGCACCTACGTGTCCTGTCCGCCCGGGAAACGGGCGGACGAGCGAACCAGGGGCAGCCAAGAGTCCCGAGAGGGCGCCATTTGGCTGCCGTCAGCGTAGTAGCGCTGCACAGGGTCCTTTACCTTACCGACGAGGGACTACCCGAAGGGACTACACCGGCTAGTCCCTTCGACCGGGAGTCCAGCTGCCTGTCCCGAGCTCGTGCGCCTGTCGTACTCGTCCGGGCAACGGTTCTTTCCCCACCAGTCGGGCAGCACACCGGTTACGGCGAAGCCAGCCGCCGATCCCGTCGAACACCTGCTCGCGACTCACGCACCGTCTCCGGGGAGCGGTCGGACCTGACACTCGACGTCGACGATGGCTCAGTCCGCCGCTCGTCGGCACGCACGGACTGCCGAGATCCGGTAGTCGCGGGCCGGTGTCACGCGGAGGCCACGACCTGCGCGATGGCTAGCTCCTCATTCCTCACGCCGGCTCGAGCTTGGTTCTCCAGATTGTTGCGGACGTCCTCCGCGAATACTTCGGCGGCGGCGCGATCCGCGAAGACGATGAAGGTGTGCGACCGGGTCGGCGCGCTGTCAGCCCAATATCCATGGACGAAGCCTGGGGCCGCACGAACACCCTCGACGATGCGATCGAGCATCTCCGCCGCAGAGCGGCCAGCCCAGGATCTGTGTGCCACGAACCCACTACCGCGTACATCGCTCCGGCCCTCCCTCGCGGTCCCGCAACGGAGTATCCACGCTAGCGTCCCGGCTAGGGAGCGAAGGCCGCGCTCATGCCGCGAAGAGGGTGCCGGCGGGGCTGCGTCTTCGCTGTCGGGGACTCCTGACGAGCGATCCCAGCGGGGAAGTGATTGCCGGGGCGACGACGCAACCGGCGCATCGCGCCTGGCCGGTCAGTCGAGCAGGGCCTCGACCATCTGGCGCAGCACCCGCAGCTGCTGGCGCATCGGCTCTGGCGAACGCGCGGCGCGGCACATCAGGTAGGCGCCCTCGAAGGTGGCGAACAGGTGGTCGGCGAGCTCGTCGGGAGCAATCGGGAGTCCGCGAACCGCGAGCGCCGGACGCAGCAGCGCGGCAAATCCATTCCGCCAGGCAACCACGGCCCGGTCCACCTCGGCCAAGGTCGCGTCGTCGAGCAGATCACGCTCGGTGAGCACGGCGATGTAGAGACAGGCCGACTCCTCAGAGACCAGGTCCGCGGCCCACTGCTCGTAGAACCGTAGGAAAGCCACCGGCCGCTCCAGCTCGCCGTCGATCGCGGCGACCGCTGCAAGGCCCTGGTCGAGCAGCCGGAGGTCCGCGTCGACGTACCGCGACACGAGCTCGCGCGCCAGACTCTGCTTGGAGTCGAAGTGGTGGAAGAACGCGCCCTTCGAGCTGCCCGAGGCCGCGATGATCTGGTCCACGCGCGTCGCCGCGAAACCGTTCTGCTCGATCAGCTGCTCGGCTGCGTCCAGCAGTCGAGCCCGGGTCGCTGTTCCGTCTCGCGGCATGAAGCCATTGTTCCAGACCATTTGGTCTGGTAGAACCAGACCAGATGGTCTGAAACGACGGAGGCAGCGCCATGACTGATCTGCTCGCTGACAGAAGCTGGGTGACCGACGGAGGGTTGGAGACCGACCTGCTGTTCAACAAGGGAATCGGCCTTCCTGACTTCGCGGCGTTCCCCCTCGTGTCGGACGCCGGCGGCGTCGAGGTGCTGTCGGCTTACTACGCCGACTACGCCGCGGTCGCACGAGCGGCGGGTGCCGGCCTGATGCTGGAGACGCCGACGTGGCGCGCCAACCCCGACTGGGCGGCCGGGCTCGGCTACGACGCCACACGGCTCAGGGCCGTGAACCACCGTGCGGTGGACCTCCTACGATCCATCGCAGCCGACCTGGATGTCCCTGCGACGCTCATCAGCGGCGTGGTGGGCCCCCGCGGTGACGGCTACGTCGCTGCAGGCGCCGACGCCGACGAAGCAGCCGAGTACCACAGCCCCCAGGTGCACACCTTCGCGGCAGCTGGCGTCGACGTCGTGCACGCGATGACGATGTCCGAGCCTGCGGAGGCGCTCGGCGTGGTGCGTGCCCCCCGAGCGGCCGGGATGGCAGTGGCGATCTCCTTCACCGTCGAGACCGACGGCCGATTGCCGGACGGGACCACGTTGCGTGATGCCGTGCTGGCCGTCGACGCCGCCGAGGCGCCGGACTGGTACGGCGTGAACTGCGCCCACCCGCTGCACGTGTCGCCGGCGCTCGCACTGCCAGGGCCTCACCAGCACGACGACGCTTCCTGGGCGGCCCGCATCGCGTCGTTCCGACCGAACGCCTCGACGCTCAGCCACGCCGAGCTCGATGAGATGAGCGAGCTCGACACCGGCGACCTCGCGCTGCTCACCCGGTCCACGAACCAGCTGCGCGGACACCTGCCCGCCCTTCGTATCGTCGGCGGATGCTGCGGCACGGACGCCAGCCACGTCGCAGCGCTGTGGGGCACCCCGCACAACGCGCATTGAGCCGAGGCGTGTCGCCCGAGCGTCTCGTTCTCAGGGCCACGATCGAACGATGCGTCATTCCGCCGCCCGTGCCCGCGAGGCCGTCTCCACGCGCGCCCAGCGACAGTCCGCGCTCGGTCGAGCGAGATCCCCGAGCGAAGCCCGCGCAAGGGCGGAGGGCCGGCGCACCGAAGTGCGCCGGCCCCCGAGCTCAGCGCCGCGTGACCCGCTCGAACGGCGCAGGCGTCTCGCCGGTCCAGCGGTAGAGGTAGACGTCCCCGTCCTGCAGGACGGCTCCGTCCCGCTCGACGCGCTTGCCCTCGGCCACGTAGTAGTAGCCGTCGCCGAGTGCCACGATCCCGTAGTTGCCGTGGAACTCGTAGCCGAAGGTGCCTGACGCCGGGTGGTGGAGGCCGCCCTGCTCCAGCTCGAGGAGCTGGCCGGTCTCCGGGGTCGCCTGCCCCCGGATCAGGCCGGTGCGCGGGGCGGTCTCGCCGTCGAGCCGGAAGAAGGAGTAGTTGGGGTACGCCGGCTTGCGGCCGTCGTAGACGGCCATCAGCCAGTCGCGCGTGTACGGGTCGTACTCGAGGTTCTGGACCCCGAAGTGGGTGTTGCCGGTGAAGACGAAGTACTTGCCGTCGTGCGCGGCTGGGCCGCTGCGATGGGGTGCGTCCTGGTCGAGCGGCTGCTCGTACTTCCTCCACCGGGTGACGTCGTAGGACAGCAGCACCTGGTGGTCGTTGTCGGTGCGGGAGGTGTTGGTGTAGATGCCGTAGGCGACGACGAGGCGGTTCTTGCCACCGGTCTTCCCGAACGCCGGACCGAACGCGACGCCGTCGATGCCGCTGCTGCCGTAGCGGTGGTCGGGGGTGTTGGCCGTGTCGCCGTCGAAGACGCCGTTGCCGTCCATGTCGGCGGTGAAGTCGGCGACGACCTCGTCGAGGTGCACCGCCGTCATCACGCCGTCTCCCTCGGCGTCCATGCCGACCCGGTCGATGGCGTCGACGTCGAAGATCGCGATGTAGAACGCCTCCTCCGCCTTGTACTCCAGGGAGCCGTAGACGCGGCCGTCCTTGGGGTTGACGTCCAGGTCGCCGAGGTGGCCGGTGAGCCCCGTGACGGTGCCGACCACGTTCCCGTCGAGGTCGGTCTTGACCAGCATCTGGGTGAACGACCAGTACATGTAGCCACGCTCGGCGTCGATCGCGACGCCCTGGACGTGGCTGGTCGGCCAGGCACCGCCGTGGATGTGGAGCGGGAGGTCAGCGGGGTCCGGCTTCGCCGGACCCGCGTACGCCGTGGGCATTGCAAGGCACAAGGCCGCAGCACCTGCGGCCAAGCCCGAGATGATCCTTCGCATGGTCGAGCACTCCTCTTGTCGGGTCGGGGGCGCTCGTACCCTCGGGACCGCGGGTGACTAGGGCTCGCCGTCCGGGCGACCCAGGGTGGACGTGCAGGTGAACAGGGAGCCGTCCTCATCCGCCGCGGGCGGACGTCGCGGCCGGGAAGCACCGGCATCGGGTCGCGGTCGGCCGCCGTCATCTGCCCGCTCACGGATCGCCTGTTCCGTCTCGCATCCGAGACGCCGTCCTCGCGCGACGCCCTTCACGCCATCACGGCCCCGTGCCAGTCTGATCGGGAATCGCTCTCGACATCGGAGGCCCTCAATGACCGAGCAGAGCATCGCCCAAGCTGGCGCCCGCGACACCTCGAGCCCGTCGCACATGTGGAAGTTCTTCGTCTACAGCGCGATCGGGGCGTTCATGTTCTTCGCCCCCGTGACCCTCGACGGTCGCGACTCGATTCCGCTCGACCACCTGGTCACCGCGATCCGCGACACGGCTCCGTCGCTGATGCCCTACTACGCGCTGGCGCTGATCGTCGGCGGGGCGGCGGTGCCGTTCGTCACCGGCACCTGGCGCCGCTCGACCATCGACGTCGTCTTCACGGTCGCGAAGCTGGTCGGGATGGTGATCGGCCTCCTGCTCGTGCTCGAGACCGGGCCGGCGTGGCTGGCGCGACCCGACATCGGGCCGTTCCTGTTCGAGAGCCTGGTCATCCCGGTCGGCCTGCTGGTGCCGATCGGTGCAGTGTTCCTCGCCCTGCTGGTGGGGTACGGCCTTCTCGAGTACGTCGGAGTCATCCTGCAGCCCGTCATGCGACCCCTGTGGCGAACGCCGGGTCGATCGGCGATCGATGCGGTGGCGTCGTTCGTCGGCAGCTACTCGCTGGGTCTGCTGATCACCAACCGGGTCTACCGCGAGGGCAAGTACTCCGCGCGCGAAGCCGCGGTGATCGCCACCGGGTTCTCGACGGTCTCCGCGACGTTCATGATCGTGGTGGCGACGACCCTGGACCTCATGGGGTCGTGGCTGACGTACTTCTGGACGACGCTGCTCGTCACCTTCCTGGTCACTGCCGTCACTGTGAGGATCCGTCCCCTGTCACGGATGCCGGACACCTACTTCGAGGGCGTCGAGGCGCGCCCGGAGGTCGACGGTCGCGGTCGGAGGCTGAGCCTGGCCTGGCAGGAGGCGAAGCACACGGTGGCAGCCGCCCCGCCGCTGCACGTCAACGTCTGGCGGAACGTGCGCGACGGGCTGCTGATGGCGATGGCGATCCTGCCGTCCATCCTCTCGATCGGGCTGCTCGGCCTCGTGCTCGCCACCTGGACGCCGGTCTTCGACTGGTTGGGCTACCTCTTCTACCCCGTCACGTGGGCACTGCAGATCCCCGAGCCCCTGCTGGTCGCGAAGGCAGCAGCGGTCGGGATCGCCGAGATGTTCCTGCCGGCCCTGCTGGTGACCGAGGCGGTGCCCGCCGTGAAGTTCATCGTCGCCGTCGTCTGCGTGTCCCAGGTCATCTTCTTCTCCGCGATGGTCCCGTGCGTCGTCGCCACCGACATCCCGATCTCGGTGCCTCAGATGGTCGTGATCTGGTTCGAGCGGGTGGTGCTCACCCTGGTCCTCGTCACCCCCATCGCGTTCCTGCTCTTCTAGACGCGCGGTCGCCCTGCCTGCGCCGAGGCCCCTCGAGCGGGCTGGGCAGTCCCCCGGTGAGCTGGGTCCGAAGGGCAACCAAGCGGTACGCAGGCGATGCGCAAGCGCCTCGCCGCAGGCTGTGGCCACACCTACAGCTGACCACTTGGAGCGAGCCCGATGTCCGACACCCACCACGTCCCGCGCCGGCTGCGCGGCCTGCCGGCCCTGGCCGCAGCAGCCCTGATGACGACCACCCTTCACGGTGCCGCTGCCCCGGCCGAGGCCGCGGCAGCACGATGCCAGGGCGTCCGCGCCACCATCGTCGGCACCGACAGGTCCGAGGTCATCAAGGGCACCTCGAAGCGTGACGTCATCGTCGCCAAGGGCGGGCACGACCGCATCGACGCCGGCCCCGGGAACGACCTCGTCTGCGGCGACGCCGGCAACGACCGCGTCTTCGGGTCCAACGGAACCGACGTCCTCCGCGGAGGCGCCGGCGACGACAGCATCTCGTCGGGTTCCGGTGACGGCGGCCTGCTCTACGGCGGGCCCGGCAAGGACCGGATCGCCGCCATGGCGGGCGGCATCGGCCTCTACGGCGAGGGCGGTGGCGACACCCTGATCGCGCACGGGGAAGGAACGCTCCTCGAGGGCGGCGCCGGAGAGGACACCATCACCGGCTCCGACTTCCCCGACGTCATCGACGGCGGCAACGGCGACGACACCATCGACGCCGGGCCCGGCGACGACAAGGACGTCGACGGCGGTCCCGGCAAGGACCGCGTCTTCGGGTCCAACGGCACCGACGTCCTGCACGGCGGCTCGGGCAACGACGTTGTCACCTCCGGGTCCGGTGATGGCGGCCTGCTCCACGGCGGGCCCGGCAACGACCGGATCGCCGCGATGGCCGGCGGCATCGGCCTCTACGGCGAGGACGGGGACGACGAGCTCATCGCCCACAAGGAGGCCACCCTCCTCGAGGGCGGTATCGGCAACGACGACATCATCGGCTCCCCCTTCCCCGACACCGTCGACGGCGGCGACGGCAACGACACGATCAGCACCGCGGGCGGCAACGACACCGACGTCGATGCCGGCCCCGGCGACGACCTCGTCGACACCGGGGACGGTGCCGACACCGCCACGGGCGGGGACGGCAACGACACCCTCCGGATGGGCGAGGGCACCGACACCTGCGACGGCGGCACCGGCACCGACACCTGCGACGGCGGTGCCCCCGGCACCGCCGCCAACACCCCCACCGACCCCGACACCTGCGTCGCCGAGGGGAAGGTCTCGTGCCGCGCCGAGGGGTTCCCGGACCGCTGGCAGGTGAAGATCTCCGGTCACGAGGTGCGCGAGGGCGAGTACTCCGGCGACACCTACGACTGGTCCATCACCATGACCGTGGCGCGCCACGGCGACCCTGCTCACACCGCGATGTGGCGCTACGAGTCCGCGACGGGCAGCTACACCGGCTCGGGCCACTTCGGCGACTGCTCCTTCACCGAGAGCGGCACGCTCGACCGCAACTGGTCGGCCGACTTCCTGTTGGCGCCGCACATGGATGAGTACGCCCTCGACGTCGTCGGCGGCGGCGACGGCACGCAGTCCGTCACCTGCAGGAACCGGTCGTACACCTCGACGACGACGTTCGAGGCCTGGGGGGCGACCGGCTGGGGGCCCGAGGGATGGCCGTGGGACGACACGCAGTCCGAGATCGTCGGCGAGTGGGTCGACGAGGACCCCGGCTTCCGCCGGCACATCACGTGGGTGATCTCCCCGTTGAGCTGAGCTGCCGCACCTCCCACGAGACAGCCCGCACTGCGCTCACGGCGATGCCGCGAGCGCAGTGCGGGTTCGCTGGAGTGTTCTCGTTCTCAGCGGAGCTCGAACAGCGCGGTCAGCTCGGAGGAGTCGGCCGTGGTGACGACCAGCTTGAGGCAGCCGGTGCTGTTCCTCGGCGTCCTCCAGTTGTAGCGGAACACGCCCTCGGTGGCGTCGTACCAGAGCTCGGTGGCCCCGGTGACGGTCGACTCGACCTCGTCCTGCGCCGCGGTGGTGCAGGACGAAGCCACCGTCCGCAGACCGGTCACGGCGTCGGTGGATGTGAGCTCGGTGTCGGCGGCGAAGACCTCGAACTTCAGCGGCACGGTCGAGCCGGCCTTCACCACGTTGACGACACCACCCATGTCGACAGGCTTGCCGAAACCGGTCAGGCGCCACGGTGCGACGGTGTACGTCCGCCGCTGCGTGGTGGTGTTGCCGGCCAGGTCCCGCGCGGTCGCCACGAGCGTGTGGGTGCCGACCTCATCGCTCCACCCGGTGACCTCGCACCCGGCTTCGCCGGAGAGCACGTCGCCGGCCTGGCAGGTGGGGGCGTCCGGCACGGACCCGAAGGTGTACGCCGCACCGTCGGTGATGTCGCCGGTCCAGGTGAGGCCGGGCGCGGTGACGTCGCGACGCACCTGGACCGACGAGGTGCCGGAGACGTTGCCGGCCTCGTCGGTGGCGCGGAACAGGAACGTCGTCTCGCCCTCGGGCGCGTCGACCGGTCCGGTGTACGGGGACCAGACGCCCTCCTCGACGCCGTACTCGATGGTGACGTCGCCGGGGCGGTCGTCGGTGGCGGACGCACCGACGGCCACGGGGCCGGTGAACCAGCCGTTGTCGCCGGTGGCCGTGGCCGGGTCGGTCTGCACGGTGACGACGGGCGCGGTCACGTCGGGCGGCGTGTAGCCGTCCGGGCAGACACCGGTGAGGTGCTCGTCGAGCCCGGGGCCCTCACCTGCGGCGAGGCTCAGCACGTGGCAGCCGGCCGGCACGTCGTCGACGCGGAGGTAGCCGCGCTCGTAGGTCGCACCGGTGGCGCGGCCGTCGACGTACACGATCGGGTCGCTCGACTCCGTCGCGCCGGGCACGAAGACGCGCGCGACGGTGTTGCCGGGGATGTGCACCCCGACGTCGGTGCGGTCACCGACGGTGTGGTGTGCGGCGCCGATCGAGCCCTTCAGCGTGGGGAGCCGGACGCCGGCCCACTCGACGGCCTCGGGCTGCGGGCGGACGTCGAACGTGGCGTAGCCGGGCGTGGTCGGGTGGATGCCGAACATGCCCTGCGGGACGTTGTAGGCCGGCGAGGCGGCCCACGGGTGCGAGTAGGTGGTGTTGGACTTCAACGAGAGGTCCCACGCCTCCATGGTGGCGCCGGCCCCCTTGTTGATCATGTTCATCCAGCTCCGCAGGCCGGTGCTGGTGAGCATCGCGTGGGCCACGTCGGCACGGTCGCCGTTGTAGAGCGACTCGAGCACGAAGGCGGCGCAGTAGACGCTGCAGACCATGCCGCGGCTGGCGATGTACTCCGCGGTCTGCGCCGCCTGGTCCTCGTCGGCGAGCCCGAAGGCGGTCGCGAAGACGCTGGCCTGGATGGCGTGGTGGTTGATCGGGGTGCCGTCGGCGTTGAGCCCGTCGCGGTAGGCGCCGGTGCTCGGGTCGAAGAGCCGTGCGGTGGCGGCCGCCTTGATGGCGTCGGCCTTGGCGTCGAACGTCGCGGCGTCGGCGGTTCTGCCGAGTGCGCGGGCGATGTCGGCCATGTCGCGGTAGCTCTGGTGGCTGATGGCGTTGATGACGGTGTTGTAGGGACGGAAGACGTACCCGTCGCGTTCACCGGCCGGCCAGTCGACGATGTCGCAGTCGGTGCAGCTGTTGGCGCCGTTGGAGCCGGAGTTCTTGCGCACCAACCCGGTGGAGGCCTCGAACCACTCGTCGGGCAGCTTGGGCACGAGCCGGTCGTAGTTGCGCGCGAGAGCCTCGACGTCGCCGGTCTGCTGGTAGCTGTCGTGGAACGCCAGGATCGTGTACATCGGCCACTCGGTGGGCCACGTGCGGCCGGTGAGGAGGTAGTCGAGGGAGTAGTTGCCCAGCGTCGGGTCGTCGGAGACGAAGAAGTTGGCCATCATCTGGAGGTACGAGTCCGCCTCGTAGGCGTCCCGCTCCCGCGTCCAGGAGTCGACGTACAGGTTGTGGTTGGTCGCGTCGACGGTGTGGCGCGACAGCTGCCACACCTGGTTGAGGTTGTGGTCGGAGGAGTCGAACTGCGCGCCCTCGGGGTCGTACGGGTAGACCTGCGCGAGCGCCGGGAAGTCGTCCTTCCCGAGCCCGGTCGGCGCGCCGAGCACCTCGGCGTAGCGGAAGACCCGCATGCCCCACGTCTCGAGGTGCTGCGCACCCGCCTTGAGCGTCCAGCGGTCCTGGTAGCTGTTGCCGGTGGCCATGGCGAAGCGGACCGTCTGCGGCGACGACAGCGCCTCACCGAACCGCACGTCGAGCACCTGCCCCGCGGTGCCGTCGACGTCGAGGCTCAGGCCGCCGATCCACGTGCGGCCGTAGTCGATGAAGTAGTTGCCCGGGGACTTCTCCACGACGACCTCGGGGTACTTCAGCTGGTGCTCGACCTTGGCGGTCGGGGTGGGCTGGAGGTCGGCGAAGGTGGCCTTGACCGCTGCCGGCTGCCAGGCCGCGTCGTTGAAGTCGGGCTGGTCGAAGCCGGTCGGGAACGCTGCTGACTGGATGTTCTCCTTCGGGGCGGTGAAGTACGACGTCCCGATGCTCCCGGCGGTCGGGTAGACCGTGCTGCCGTTCAGCGCGCGCCAGCCGGCGCCGGTGCCGAACGTCTGCCGCGACCCGTCGACGTACTCCACGACGAGCTGAGCCTGGAACCGCTTGTCCGTCGTCGTGTAGGCGATCGCGCCGAGCGCGTTGGACTCGCCGCTGCGCACGAGCGAGGTGACGTCGAAGCCGTCGTAGCGGGTCTCCCCCGCGATCGGCTGCGTGGGGCCGAGGCCGACGAAGGTGCCGTTCAGCCAGGCCTTGTAGACGAACTGGCGGGTCGGCGCGGTCGAGGCGCCCGTGGCGTAGAGCGTCGCCCAGGCGACCTCCTTGTCAGCGAGGTCGACCTCGCCGCGCAGGAAGGCCCAGTCGGTCGACGCCACGCCGAAGACGCAGTTCTGGCTGCTGCCGACGGCCAGCCGCCCGCCCGAGACGGTGCCGCACGCGAAGTCGGTCGACGGCGCCTCGAAGGAGTTCTGGTAGAGCACCGTGCCCGAGGCGGAGGTGACCCGGAGGTCGTCCCACGTGTTCGTCTCGCTGCCGCCGGTGCGGAAGCCGATGCGTCCCGAGGAGAACGCGGAGGTGACCGTGGTGACGTCGACCTGGACGCCGTCGAGGTAGGTCGTGATGGTGTTGCCCGAGGCGACGATCCGGAACGCGTAGGTCGTGTTGTTCGCCAGGGTCCTGCCCAGAGGCACGGACTTGAGCTGGGTGAACGTGCTGCCGACCCTCGTGTGCGGGGCGAGGGTGTTGACGCCGTTGCCGCGGAACTGCCACATCAGGTAGTTGCTGGCGTCCTTGGCGCGGAACACGATGGTGGCGTTCTGGGCGGTGATGCGGAAGTTGCCCTCGAGCGTGTAGTCGGCCCACGCGGTGGTGGACCCGTCCCCCACCCAGATCGGCCGCGAGTCCCCCCACGTGCCGCCCGCCGCCGTCCCGAACCGGGAGACCGAGGACCACTCGGACGGGGTGTCACCGTTCCACGTGCGCACCCGCCACACGTAGGACTCGGCAGGCGCCAGGGCCGGCCCGGCGTACGAGACGTTGGTGCTCTTCGCGGAGGCGACTCGTCCCGAGTCCCACACGTCGCTGCCACCGAGGCGGTCGGCGCTCTCCGCGACCTGGACCTGGTAGGCCGCCTGCCGGGCGTGACCGACCTGCCAGCCGAGGAGCGGGGCGGTCAGGTTTCCCACGTCGCGCGGCGACGGGAGCTGGCCGACCGTCAGGTCGGTCGGCGCGCCGGCGACCACTGCCGCCGCGGACGCCGCCGTCGTGACCGCTGCCGGCAGCGCCACAGCGCCTGCCAGTGCACCGGTCGCCGTGAGGACGACGGCCAGGGACGATGAGACCAACCTGCGCACGGGCGCGCTCCTTTGTGAAACGTTTCATACAGCGACCGACCAACGGTAGGCGTGTGATGACCGCCACGTCAACGGGTCGTCTCGTGGTGCTCGGAGCCGGCCGGGCGAGCGCGCCCCGGCCGTACGATCTCCGCCGTGAGCACGCGGGAGCCGATCTGGCGGCAGCCGGGCATGGCGCCCCTGGTCATGATGACGTGCGCGGGGTTCTCCGGGTACGCCCTGCTGCTGACGGTCGCGCCCCTGTGGGCGGTCGAGGGCGGGGCGACCACCGCCGGCTCCGGGCTCGTGAACGGCGTGCTCCTGCTGTTCACGGTGCTGACCCAGCTGCTCGTCCCGCGGGCGCTGCGCGCCTTCGGCTGGGGGCCGGTGCTCGCCGTGGGACTGGCGCTGCTCGGCGTCCCCGGTGTCGCGATATCGCTGAGCGACGAGCTGTGGGTGGTGCTCGCGCTGTCGGCGGTGCGGGGCATCGGGTTCGGCGTGCTCACCGTCACCGGGAGCGCCGCCGTCGCCGCGCTCGTGGGCGCCGAGCGCCGCGGCGAGGCGATCGGCGCCTACGGCCTCGCGGTGGCGGTGCCGAACGTCGTCCTCCTCCCCGCCGGGCCGTGGATCGCCGAAAGCGCCGGCTACTGGGTGGTGTTCACCGTGAGCGCCCTCCCCCTGGCCGGCATCCCGGCGGCGCTGCGTCTCGCGTCGGCGCTCCGCGTCAGCGCACCCGACTTGCACCCGGGCACGAGCTCGTCAACCGACCCGGGCGACCCCGAGTCGGCGGCCTACCGCCGGCTGCTGCGGCCGATGCTGCTGTTGCTGGCGGTCACGCTCGCCGGCGGGGCGGTGATCACGTTCACGCCCCAGATGGTCGACAGCCCCTCGGTCGCAGCGGGCGGCCTGCTGCTGATGGGCGTGACCGCTGCACTGGGTCGCTGGCGGATCGGGCGGCTCGCGGACCGCCACGGCGCCCAGCGCTTCCTCGTGCCGCTGGTCCCCCTCACCGGGGCCGGGATGGCGCTGGTGGCCTGGTCGGTCGCCGGCTCCGACAGCGTCCGCGTCGGCGCGTTCCTCCTCGCCATGCTGCTCATCGGCCTGTGCTACGGAGGGCTGCAGAACCTGACGCTGCTCATCTCGTTCACGGCCGTCTCGCGCCGGCACCACAACCTCGCGAGCGCGGTGTGGAACGTCGGCTTCGACGCGGGGACGGCGATCGGCTCGGTGGCCATCGGGGTGATCGCCGAGCTCACGTCGTTCACCACCGCCTTCCTGGTCGCCGGCGCGATCGCCGTGGCGACGCTGCCGCTCGCGCTGCGCCGGCCGGCCGTCGCCGAGGCGCAGGCCCCGAGGACCCCGCGGGCCGCCGGGTAGGCGCCCGGCGAGTCCCCCGGCTACAGCGGCGTGTCCTGCGGGATCGCCCGCAACACGCTGACGGTGCCGGCCTCCCGGCCCACCACGACCTTCACGCCGTCGAGCCGGGCGAGGGAGGCGCGTACGTCGTCCTCCTCGAGCCCGGTGTCGACCGCGATGTCGACGTCACGCACCGGCACGGTCGTGTCCGGCCACTCGGGCGAGGGCAGCTGGAACGGGTCGAAGTCGGTCTGCGCCGCCGCCCAGAGCTGGAGGGCGGCCTCGCCGACCATGTCGTCGATCGTGGACTCGTCGAGGGTCTCGTCGGGGGCCATGCGACGACCGTACGCGCCGCCGCGAAGGCCCGCGGGGAGGGGCCGGCCGAGCCGCCCCCAATTCGGGGCAACTCGGGCGCCGACGTCCCCGGCGCCCTCGCGCGCCGGGCAACCTCTGGTCATGGAGGGCACGTCACCCGGCAGGCAGGCGGCCGTACGCGAGCTCCTCGCGGCGGCCGAGGTGTTCGCCGAGCTGGCGTGGGCGCAGGAGGTCCGTCGCGACCAGTCCCGGCCGGGCACGGGTCCGCACCACCGGCACGCGCACTCCGCCACGCTGTGGCACTCGGCCGAGCGGACGCTGCGCACCCGGGCCGCGGAGCTCCAGCTGGGCGAGCGCGGGATCAGCGACCTGGAGGTCGGCGCCACCCGCTGAGGAGGGACCGGTTGACTGGCCCCATGGCGACCCGACTCCTCCTGCTGGCCGACACCCACGTCCCGAAGCGCGCCAAGGACCTGCCGGTCGAGGTGTGGCGGGCCGTCGCGGACGCCGATCTGGTGCTGCACGCGGGCGACTGGGTCGACGTACGCCTCCTCGACGAGCTGGAGGCACGCTCGCACCGGCTCGTCGCCTGCTACGGCAACAACGACCACGGAGCGCTGCGCGAGCGGCTGCCCGAGGTGGCCCACGTGGAGGTGGACGGCCTCCGCCTCGGCGTGGTCCACGAGACCGGCCAGGCGAAGGGCCGTGAGGAGCGGATGAGCCGGGAGCACCCGGACCTCGACGTCCTGGTCTTCGGCCACAGCCACATCCCGTGGGACACCACGACCGCCACCGGCCTGCGGCTGCTCAACCCGGGCTCCCCCACCGACCGCCGGCGCCAGCCGCACTGCACCTACATGACGGCGGTCGCCGCCGACGGCGAGCTCGGCGGAGTCACGCTCCACCGGCTCCCGCCACGGGCCTAGGCTCCCAGGCGCGGACGGCGAGCTCCTGCGACCCCGACCGCGCGACCCACCAGCCCACCACGACCTGCAGCGCGCCGAGCGCCAGGAACGCGAGGTCCCACGCGAGCGGGCCGCCGAGGTCGTCGCGCACGTGGTGCACGCCGAGGAGCTGGTGGTCGACGAGTCCCTCGACGAGGTTGAACCCGCCCCACCCGGCGAGCACGCAGCCGAGGTGGAAGCGCCAGCTCGGGGGCAGCCGGCCCTGGCGCCACTGCGCGAGGGTGACGATCGAGGCGCCGGCCACGGCGAACCACGAGAACAGGTGGAAGAAGCCGTCGGCGAGGGTGTTGACCTCCAGCCCGGCGACGGTCGTCATCGGGTGGTCGCCCGTGGCGCTGACCATGTGGTGCCACTGCAGGATCTGGTGCAGCACGATCCCGTCGACGAAGCCACCGAGGCCGATGCCGTACAGCAGCCCGGCGGCGGGTGACGGGGGCTCCCCCACGGACGACGTCATGGGCGCCCCGTACCCCACACGCCGCGTCGTACGCCGTGACCGGACCGCTCCCGCCTCAGGCCTCCGGGCCGCCCTAGCGCCGCGACGGGCAGTCGTCGTTGGTGCACACCCGGACGTCGACGGGCTCGTCGCCGGCGCCGACCACGCCGTCCTCGGGGCCGGCCGGCTCGCGGGCGCCGCCGGACGAGCCGGCGTTGGGGACCAGCCGGACCTCGGAGCCGCAGACGGCGCAGGCCTCGTAGTCGGAGTACACGCGACGACCCTAGCCACCCGGTCTAGTCCTCGGGGGAATCACCGATGCGAGGACCCGAGCGGTCCTGCTGGACTGGATCCCATGCACCGACAGATCGCCAGCTCCCTGACCGGCCGCGTCACCAAGTGGCTCGTCCTCGTCGCCGCCGTCGTGCTGACCGGCGTCATGGGAGGCTTCTCGACCCAGCTCACCGAGGTCCAGGACAACGAGGCCTCGTCGTGGCTCCCGGAGTCGGCGGAGTCCACCAAGGTGCTCGAGGAGCTGTCGGAGACCGTCGACCCCAACGACATCCCGACGCTCGTCGTCTACCACCGCGACGGCGGTCTGACCGAGGACGACCTCGCCGCCATGGAGTCCGACGGCGAGGAGATCGCCGGCCTCGACGGCGTCACCGACGAGGGCGTGCTGACGCCTGCGGCCGCGGAGGCCGCCGGAGCGCAGGGCGCCCCCGTGCCGACGCTCGTCTCCGAGGACGGCGAGGTCGCCTACCTCTACTTCGTGCTGAACTTCGGCGCCGACGGCTGGAACGCGATCCCCGACGCCGCCGACGAGATCCGCGAGATCGCCGTCCTCGACGGCGGCGAGGTCCACCTCGCAGGCTTCGGCGGCCAGGCCGCCGACTCCGCGGAGGCGTTCGAGGGCATCGACACCGACCTGATCCTCATCACCCTCGGCGTGGTGGTCGTGATCCTGCTCTTCACCTACCGCAGCCCGGTGCTGTGGCTGCTGCCGATCATCTGCGCGGTCGTCGCCAACACGATCGCCACCGGCCTGGTCTACCTGCTGGCCAAGCACGCCGGGCTGACTGTCAACGGCCAGAGCCAGGCGATCCTCAGCATCCTCGTGATCGGCGCGGGCACCGACTACGCCCTGCTGCTCGTCGCCCGCTACCGCGAGGAGCTGCGCCGGCACGAGGACCGGCACGAGGCGATGGCCTTCGCGCTGCACCGCGCCGCTCCGGCGGTGCTCGCCAGCGCGGCGACGGTGGCGGTCGGCATGCTGTGCCTGTCGTTCGCCGACCTCAACTCCACCGCCGGGCTCGGCCCGGTCAACGCCATCGGCGTCGCGGTGACCATGATCGTGATGCTGACGCTGCTGCCGGCCCTGCTCGTGATCGTCGGCCGCTGGGTGTTCTGGCCCAAGCGTCCCGCCTTCGGCAGCGCGGAGCCGACCGCCGACGGGCTGTGGGCCCGCGTGGGCCGCGCGATCAGCCACCGTCCGCGCCGGGTCTGGGTCGTGACCACGGGGCTGCTTCTCCTCGCCTGCCTGGGCCTGTTCCGCCTCGACGCCTCCGGCCTGTCGACCGAGGAGACCTACACCAAGGAGTTCGACTCCATCAAGGGACAGAAGCTGCTCGCCGAGCACGGCCTGTCCGACAACTCCAACACCATCCAGGTGACCACCGCCGCCGACCGGGCCGACGACGTCACCGCCGCCCTCGAGGGCATCGAGGGGCTCGGCGCGCCGGGCCAGGTGCAGCCACTGTCCGGCGGTCGTGCCTGGTTCGAGGCGACGATCGACGCCGACATCTCCTCCAGCACGGCCGCCGACATCGTCGAGGCCTCCCGCGACGCCGTCCACGCGGTCGACGGCGCCGACGCGCTGGTCGGGGGCGGCTCGGCGTTCTACCTCGACACCAAGATCGCCTCCGAGCGCGACAGCTGGGTGATCATGCCGCTCGTGCTCGGCGTGGTGCTGCTGATCCTCATCGGCCTGCTTCGCGCGCTTCTCGCCCCGCTGATCCTGATGGCCACGGTGGTGTTGTCCTTCGGTGCGGCGCTGGGCATCTCGGCCCTGCTGTTCGAGTACGTCTTCGGGTTCGCGGGGTCCGACCCCGGGTTCCCCCTGTTCGCCTTCGTGTTCCTGGTCGCCCTCGGCATCGACTACAACATCTTCCTGATGACGCGGGTCCGCGAGGAGACCGCGACGCACGGCACCCGGAAGGGCTCACTCATCGCGCTGGCGTCCACCGGCGGCGTGATCACCTCGGCCGGCATCGTCCTGGCGGCGACGTTCCTAGTGCTCGGCTCGCTGCCGCTGGTCTTCCTGGCCGAGCTCGGGGTGGCGGTCGCGCTCGGCGTCATGCTCGACACGATGATCGTGCGGTCCGTGCTGGTCACGGCGCTGAACCTCGACCTGGGCGGCCGGATCTGGTGGCCGAGCAGGCTCGACCCGCACGACGCGCCGCTGAGCGCGGCCGAGGCCGAGCGGCCGCTGGAGACGGTGCACTAGGAGGGCAGCGTGAGCACCTCGGCGCCGTCCTCGGTGATCGCGATGGTGTGCTCGCTGTGCGCCGTCCGGCAGCCGGTGTCGCTGCGGAGGGTCCAGCCGTCGTCGTCGGTCACCAGCACGTCGGTGTCTGACATGATCCACGGCTCCAGCGCGAGCATCAGGCCCGGTCGGAGCTGGTAGCCCCGGCCGGGTCGGCCGTCGTTGGACACGTGGGGGTCCTGGTGCATGGTCGTGCCGATGCCGTGACCGCCGAACTGCATGTTGATCGGGTAGCCCGCCTCGCTCAGCACGGTGCCGATGGCGTGGGACAGGTCGCCGATGCGCGCGCCGGGCCGGGCTGCCGCGATGCCCGCCGCGAGGGCACGCTCGGTGGTCTCGATGAGCCGCACGCTCTCGGCCGGTCGGCTCTCGCCGACGATGAAGCTGATCGCGGAGTCGGCGGCGACGCCGTCGAGCCGCACCGCGAGGTCGAGGGTGAGCAGGTCACCGTCCTCGAGGCGCTGGTCGCGGGGCCTGCCGTGGAGCACGGCGTCGTTCACCGCGGTGCACACGTAATGGCCGAAGGGTCCGCGACCGAAGGACGGCGCGTAGTCGACGTAGCAGGACTCCGCGCCGGCGTCGCGGATCATCTCGGCGGTCCAGCGGTCGAGCTCGAGCAGGTTGGTGCCGACCCGGCTGCGCTCCTTCAGCGTCTGCAGGATGGTGCCGACGAGCGCCCCGGTGCGGCGGGCGCGGTCGACCTGGGCGGGAGTGAGGATCTCGATCATCGCTCCGCCATCATCGCAGCCCCAGCCGCGCGCACCGCTTCTCGGTGGCACCGCTGCACAGGTCGTCGATCGTGAGCACCCCCTGGCCCACCAGCACCGAGGTGAGCGAGTCGATGGTGACCTCCTGGTCCCGGAAGAGCCAGGACTCCACGCCGTCGACGTCCTCCGCGCCGGCGAGGGGGTCGCCGGCGAGGAACGACACGGCGACGTCGGCGGCCTGCTCGCTCGTGGCGCGCGTCGGCACGTAGGTCATCGACTCCTCCTCCCCCCGGAGGACCTCGCGTGCGGCGTCGAGGTCGGTGCCGGCCTGGGTGGGCAGCCGGCCACCCTGCAGCCCGACGAACCGGTCGGAGGCGGGCACGAGCTCGCCGAGGGAGACGACCGGCAGGTCGCTGCCGGTGAGGGTGCCGAGGTCGTCTGCGTCGACCGGCACCACCACGACCACGTCGGCGGAGTCCGCCTCGGCCTGCCGGGCCTGGCTCTTCTGGGTGTCGGCGTCGCCCTGGGCGTCGTACACCCGCACCCGGCACTCGTCGCACGTCGCCTCGACGCGGTCGGTGAAGCCCTCCACGTCGACCGCGCGCGAGGACGAGTCCGAGCCGTCGGCGACGAGGAGCGCGACGGTCGGCTCGTCGCCGCCGCACCCAGAGACCAGGGGTGCGACGGCGACGAGCACGAGGGTGAGGAGACGGGCGCGGAGCATCCCGAGGAGGTTACGACCTAGCCCCGCCCGCTGGAGGAGCGGGCCCGCCTCGACACGGAGTCGATCGCGACCGCCAGCAGGAGCACGCCGCCGGTCACCATGAAGCGCACCGAGGAGTCGACCCCGACCAGGTTGAGACCGGTCTGGATCGCCTGCAGCACGATGATGCCGAGCATGGCGGCGTACGCCGAGCCCCGACCGCCGAACAGCGACGTGCCGCCGATCACGGCGGCCGCGATGGCCGTGAGGTTGGTGTCGGTCGTGCCGCTCGCCTGCGAGACGCTCGTCTGGAGACCGGCCTGCAGCAGGCCGCCGAGCGCCGCGAAGAGCGACGTGAGGGCGAACACCGAGAAGTAGACCCGGTTGACCTTGATGCCGGAGCGCCGGGCCGCCTCCTCGTTGCCGCCCACGGCGAAGACGTGCCGTCCCCAGCGGGTGCGGCGCAGCGCCACGTCCATCAGCACGACCAGCACGGCGAACAGCACCCAGAGGTAGCTCCAGCCGCGGTCGATGTTGACGTAGTAGGACAGGAACCCGAGCCCGACGAGCAGGGCCGCCGCCTTGAGCGCGATCAGCACCGTCGGCGGCGAGCTCAGCCCGGCGGCCGAGCGCCGGCGCACCTGCAGCAGCTGGGTGCCGGCGTAGACCGCCGCCACCAGCACGACCAGCACGTAGGACATGGTCGGGCTGACGAACTCGAACCGGGTGAACTGCACCAGGAAGGAGTCCGAGGGCAGGTTGATGGTGCCCTGCGTGCCCAGCACGTAGAGCAGCGCACCCTGGAAGCCCAGCAGTCCCGCCAGCGAGAACACGAACGACGGCACGCCGACCCTGGTGTAGAGCACGGCGTAGAACGCCCCGATCAGCAGGCCCACGGCGAGCGCCGCCAGGATCGCCAGGACCATCGAGTAGCCCTGGTTGACGACGAGCACCGCCATGATCGCCGCGGTGAATCCGCTGACCGAGCCGACCGACAGGTCGATCTCGCCGAGCAGCAGCACCAGCACGATGCCGAGCGCGATGATGCCGATGGGCGCCGCGAACTGGGTGATCGACACGATGCTGCGCGAGCTGAGGAACCGCGGCTCCGCGGAGTAGAACCCCACGCAGATGACCAGCAGGCCGATGATGACCGGCAGGCTGCCGAGGTCGCCGGCACGCAGGCGGCCGAGGAACTGGCGGACGTAGCCGCCCACGCCCTGGGCGCGGATCAGGCGCTCGTCGGCGAGGTCGGCGGCGATGCTGTGGTTGGCCGTGTCAGTCATGGCTTCCTCCGTCCCGACGGGCGGCACGCGAGGCCACCACGTTGTCCGACGCACCGGTGATGGCGGCCACCAGCTGCTCGGTGGTCACGTCCTCGACGCGGAACTCCGCGGCGTTGCGGCCCAGCCGCATCACCACGATGCGGTCGGCGACGGCCTGCACGTCGGCCATGTTGTGGCTGATCAGGATGACGCCGAGGCCGGTCTCACGCAGCCGCTCGATGAGGTTGAGCACCTCCGCGGTCTGGGCGACGCCCAGCGCGGCGGTCGGCTCGTCGAGCATGACGACCTTCGGCTTGCCGACCAGGCTGCGCGCGATGGCGACGGTCTGGCGCTGCCCGCCCGACAGCGAGGCGATCGGGATCCGCACCGACGGGATCTTGGCGGAGAGGGTCCGCAGCAGGCGCCACGACTCCTTCTCCATCTCGACCTCGTTGATGAACGGACCGGTCGACTCCTCGCGGCCGAGGAAGAGGTTCGCGACGACGTCGAGGTTGTCGCAGAGGGCCAGGTCCTGGAAGACCGTGGCGATGCCGAGGGCCTGGGCCTCGGAGGGACCACCCACTGTCACCTTGCGGCCGGCGAACGTGATGTCGCCGGCGTCGGGCTGGTACACGCCCGAGATGACCTTGACGAGGGTGGACTTGCCGGCGCCGTTGTCGCCCACGAGGGCGACGACCTCGCCCGCTCGGACGTGCATGTGCACGTCCGAGAGGGCCTGGACGGCTCCGAACCGCTTGGAGATGCCGGTCAGGGACAGCACCGCGTCCCCGACCGGCACCGTCGACCCGGGAGTCGAGGTGGAGGTGTCCGACATCAGGAGATGCCAGCCGCCTCGCACGCCTCGGCGTACTCGCCGGTGCAGATGTCGTCGGCGCTGTAGAAGCCGTCGGCGATCACCGTGTCGGCGACGTTGTCCTGCGTGACGACGATCGGGTCGAAGATGTAGGAGGTGACGCCCTCGTACTCGCTCTGCTCGACGCCGGACTCACTCGTGGTGGGCACCTCGTCGCCGTTCGCGAGGGCGACGGCCACCTCGGCGGCGGTCTCGGCCTCGATCGGGATGGGCTTGTAGATCGTCATCGCCTGCTCGCCGGCGAGGATCCGCTGGATCGCGGCGACCTCGGCGTCCTGGCCGGTGATCGGGGGCAGCTCGTCGGCGGCGACGCCGGCACCGGTCAGCGCGGCGACGACGCCGCCGGCCTGGCCGTCGTTGGCGGCGTAGACGCCCTGGATCTCCGAGGGGTCGTACTTGCTCAGCTGGTCGGTGGTCCAGTTCTGGGCGTTCTCGGGGCTCCAGTCGGGGTTGTCGTACTCCTCGAGGATCTTCACCCCGGACGAGTCCAGGACGCTGTGCGCGCCGGCCTTGAACTGCGCGGCGTTGGGGTCGCTGGGGGCGCCGTTGAGCATCAGGATGTTGCCCTTGTCGCCCATCGCCTCGACGAGCGCCTCGGCCTGCATCTTGCCGACGGTCTCGTTGTCGAAGGACATGTAGTAGTCGGCCTCGGCGATGAAGCGGTCGTAGGCGACCACCTTCGCGCCGGAGTCCTGGGCGGACTGGACCATGCCGCCCGCGCCGGCACCGTTGACCGGGTCGAGGACGACGACGCTCGCGCCCTCGGAGATCGCGGTGTCGACCTGCTGGGTCTGCTTGGACTCGTCCTGGTCGGCGTTGTAGTAGACGACCTCGCAGTCGTCGCACAGCTCGGCGACCTTGTCCTCGAACAGCGGGCGGTCGAAGGCCTCGTAGCGGGTGGTCTTCGACTCCGGCAGCAGCAGGGCGATGACCTTGCTGTCCCCGCCGCCGTCGGCGCTGTCACCGCCGCCGCTCTGGGCCTCGTTGGCGCCACACGCGGTCAAGCTCAGCGCACCGATCAAGATCGCGGCGCCGATTCCGGCGACGCGGTGGGTTCGTGACATGGGTTCTCCTGGTGGTGATGGCTCGCGACGAGCCCGTGGGTTCGTGACGAGTGTGGTGACCATCACCACTTGTCGTCAAGAGTCGAACGCAAAACTGTCCAAACCGTGACTGAAGCGAATCTTGTGTGTGCGTCTTGACGATTACGGCTGCGTCCCCCACGCTTGCGCCATGTCCGTCACCGGCTCCCCCGGGACGACCGCGTCGCTGCGGTCGGCCAACCAGCAGCGCGTCGTCGACGTCCTGCGCTCGGGTGACCGGGTCACCCAGGCCGACCTGGCGCGACAGACCGGGCTCGCCCCGGCGACGGTCTCCAGCATCGTGCGCGAGCTGTCCGCCGCGGGGCTGGTGTCGACCGAGCCCGGCGCCGGCCGGCGGGGCACGACCGTCGTCCTGGCGCCGTCCGCCGGGGTCGTGGCGGGCGTGGACTTCGGCCACAGCCACGTCTCGGTGGCCCTGGGCGACCTCACCGGCAGCCTGCTCGCCGAGCGGCGTACGCCGTTGGACTCGGGCCACCCCAGCCACGCGGGCCTCGACGCAGCCGCGCGCCTGCTCGACGAGGTGCTGGCCGACGCCTCCGTGGACGCGACCACGCTGCGCTGCCTCGGCATGGGCCTGCCCGCGCCGATGACCGACGGCGTGGTGCGCAGCTCGGCGATCCTGCCGGGCTGGGTGGGGGTGAACGCCCTCGACGCGGCGCGCGACCGGTTCGGCCTCGAGGTGCACGCCGAGAACGACGCCAACCTCGGCGCGCTCGCCGAGCACCGCCAGGGCGTGGCGCGGGGGCACGCCAACTCCGTCTTCGTGAAGGTGTCCTCCGGCGTCGGCGCCGGCATCGTGCTGGAGGACCGGCTCTTCCACGGCAGCGGCGGCACCGCCGGCGAGATCGGCCACCTGACCCTCGACGAGTCGGGGCCGGTGTGCCGGTGCGGCAGCCGCGGCTGCCTCGAGGCCTACACGTCCACCGGCGCGCTCCAGGCGATGATGACCACCCAGCTCCCCGGGGCGGGCGTCGACGAGATCGTGGCCGCGGCGCGCGAGGGCAACGTCTCCGCGGTGCGCGCGCTCGAGGACGCCGGGCTGCACCTCGGCTGGGCGCTGGCGAGCGTGGTCAACCTGCTCAACCCGGGCCTGGTCGTGGTCGGCGGCGACATGGCCCGCGCCGGCGAGCTGCTGCTCGAGTCGGCGCGCATCGGCCTGCGCCGCCACGCGCTCGACGCCGTGGCGGCCACGCCGGTGCAGGCGTCCGAGCTCGGGGAGCGGGCCTCCCTCGTCGGGGCCGTCCTGCTGGCCGCCGAGCGCACCGAGCTGACCGCCGTCTGACCACCGACACCGGGTGTCCTCGCGACGGACCGCTGCACCGCGTCGGTCCGCCGGCCGACCCCGCGGAGGTGGGACGCCCCTGCTTCCGGGTGGCGCGACGAATACCGCGGCCGCGGACGGGGAACGGATGGGAGGCCGGCGGTCGACGCCGGCACTCCAGTCACGAGCTTGTGGCAAAGGAAAGGGTGATCCACGTGATCGTAGATCTCATCGTGCTCATCATCGTCGGAGCAATCATCGGCTTGCTCGGGAAGTTCGTGGCTCCGGGCGACAAGGACAACATCCCCATCTGGCTCACGATCCTGTGCGGCATCGGCGGCGTGCTGCTGGGCTACTGGATCTACTCGCTGTTCGGCGGCGACGGCTCGGGCGGCGTCGACTGGGTCCGATGGATCGTCGCGGTCCTGACCGCGGCCGTCCTCGTCGTGATCGCCTCGACCGTCACCGGGCGCAACACCGGGAGCCGTTCGCGCATCTGAGGCGACCGCACCACGCACCACGCACGAGGCCCCGCGTCCCACGGACGCGGGGCCTCGTCGCGTCCGGGTCAATGAGCGGGGGGACGCCGGCGCCGAGGCGCCGGGCGGGTCGGGTCGTCGTCCGGGGCGTCGACGTCGGCGGGCACGACGATGGGGCGCAGCTTCGCCCACAGCAGGAAGCACGCACCCACCGCGAGCAGCCCGAGGCCCGTCCAGAGGTTCGCGTTGACCCCGCCGGTCTTGTCCGGCTCGTGCTCCCAGAGGAGACCGGCCAGCGCCAGGATCACGCCGTACAGGCCCATCAGGACGCCGATGATGTTGCGGATGTCGAAGAGGCCGGCCTTGTGGGGCTTGCCGGTCGTCTCGTCGGACTCGGTCATGTGGGACATGGTGGCCCCTCTCCCTTGGTGGTAGGTCAGAAGGCGAAGTTGAGGACGATGACGATCGCGAGGGCGATGCCGGCGAGCGGCGCCGTGCGCTGGTACCACGGCATCGACGCCTCGTTGGGATCGGTGCGGTCCTCGCGCGGGGTCTCCGAGTAGACGAGGCCCCGCAGCTCGGACGCCGGCTTCGGCTTCGTCACCAGGGACACCACGATGCTGAGCACGATGTCGACCACGAAGGCGACCGACGCTGCGAGGAACGCCACCCCCTGCCCGGACAGCTCGAAGAGCCCGGCCGCCGCCAGCCGGTCGACCGCGATCGCCGACAGCGTGCCGGCCACCAGTCCCACCCAGCCGGCCGTGGGGGTCATCCGCTTCCAGAACATGCCGAGGATGAACGTCGCGAACAGCGGCGCGTTGAAGAACCCGAACAGCGTCTGGAGGTAGTTCATGACGTTGTCGTAGCCGAGGGCGATCTGGGCGGTGAAGATCGCGATGACGGTGGCGCCGACGGTGGCCAGGCGCCCGATCCGCAGGTAGTAGTCGTCGGAGTGGTCCTTGCGGATGTAGCGCTGCCACAGGTCGTAGGAGAAGACGGTGTTGAAGGCGGAGATGTTGGCCGCCATGCCGGCCATGAACGCGGCGAGGAGGCCGGCGATCGCGAGGCCCAGCAGACCGTTGGGCAGGACGTCGCGCATGAGGAGCAGCAGGGCGTCGTTGTAGGCCACGCCCTCGCCCGACGCCCCGCCCTCGGGACTGCCGCCGTTCTTGAGGTCGATCATCTCCTGCACCAGGACGGCGGAGATCATGCCGGGCACGATCACGATGAAGGGCACGAACATCTTGGGGAACGCGCCGATGATCGGCGTCTTCCGGGCCGCGGAGATCGAGTCGGACGCCATCGCCCGCTGCACCTCGACGAAGTTGGTGGTCCAGTAGCCGAAGGACAGCACGAAGCCGAGACCGAAGACGATCCCGATCACCGACAGGAGCGGCGAGTCGAAGCCGGAGAGCGCCTCGCCCGGCCAGGCGTTCAGCTGCTGCGCCGCTGGTGGCGCGTCCGAGGCGGACGCCGCGCCGTCCGAGGCGGCGTTGATCTTGTCGGTGAGGCCGTCCCAGCCGCCGACGCGGTGCAGGCCGATGAGGGTCAGCGGCAGCAGCGACGCCACGATCACGAAGAACTGCAGGACCTCGTTGTAGATCGCCGCGCTCAGTCCGCCGAGGGTGATGTAGGACAGCACGACCGCGCCCGCCACGATCAGCGCGACCCAGATCGGCCAGCCCAGCAGGGCGCGGACGATCCCGGCCAGCAGCGCGAGGTTGACGCCGGCGATGAGCAGCTGGGCCACGGCGAAGCTGATCGCGTTGACGAGGTGCGCCCCGGTGCCGAACCGGCGGAACATGAACTCCGGCACCGACCGCACCTTGGAGCCGTAGTAGAACGGCATCATCACGACGCCGAGGAACAGCATCGCCGGGACCGCGCCGACCCAGAAGTAGTGGAAGGTCGGCATGCCGAGCTGGGCGCCGTTGGCCGACATTCCCATGATCTCGACGGCGCCGAGGTTGGCGGAGATGAAGGCCAGCCCCGTGACCCAGGCCGGGAGGGAGCGGCCGGAGAGGAAGAAGTCGATCGAGTCCGACACCGATCGCCTTGCCATCACGCCGATGCCGAGGACGAAGGCGAAGTAGATCGCGACCAGCAGGTAGTCCAGCCAGTTCGCGTCGATCAAGGTGTCGGACACGGGTTACCTCCCAGAGTTCGGTGAGCCGGGGCAGGCCACCCGTCAACCTAGACCTGACCGGCTGTCTCCGCGACCACCCCTCCGTGGGTCGGCGCGGCCGTCACCGGGGCCGGCGCGCGCATGAGGCTCGCGACGCGGACGGGCGCCTCGAGGTGCGGGGAGTGGCCGACGTCCTCGAGGAGGTGGGTGCGCCAGGTGGGCTGCAGGCGGACGAGGTCGTCCAGTCCCGACGGCTTCAGGACCCGGTCGAGGGCGCCCTGCACCACCGTCGCGGGCGTGCGGAGCCCCTCCAGGGCCTCGCGGTAGCGCCGACCGCCCGCCACGAGGAGGCCGACGGAGCGGGCCGCGCGGACGAAGGTCGCCAGCGGGTCCTCCCCCTCGTCGTACGCCGCCTGCAGGTCCGCGGCCAGCGCGACCACCAGGTCGTCGAGGTCCTCCAGCGACGCGCACGTCAGGCGCAGCCCCTCCCGGACGTGCTCCTCGAGGGTCCGCCGGCTGGCCTGGCGGCGCAGCGCGGCCAGCCCGACCTTGGGCCAGAGGCACAGCGCGACGTGCGGGAGGAGCGACATGCTCACCTCCGGCAGGCCGACCCGCGGCACCGGCGGCGCGAGCAGGAGCAGCCGCTCCACCAGGTCCGGTGCCATCTCGGCGGCGAGCGCCGACACCGCGGCCCCCATGGAGTGGCCCGCCAGGACCACCGGGCCCACCCCGAGCTGGTCGACGACGGACGCGACGAGGCGCGCCGAGTCGGGCACGGCGAGCGATCGCCCCGCCGACGGCGACCGGCCGTGCCCGGGCAGGTCGATCGCCAGCACGCGGTGGGAGCCGTCCGACGCGGATGCGAGCGGCCGCCAGCTCTCGGCGGACCCGGCCAGGCCGTGGACGCACAGGACCACGGGGGCGTCGGACGGCCCGCCGAGGTCGGCGACCCGCACGGGCCCGTCGACGTCGACGACCAGGGATCGATCGAAGTGGCGCACGGCGGCCTCCTCTGGGTTGCGTGTCGACCGGCCGTGCTCTCAACCGGACCTGCTCGTACCCAAATTGACGCAGTTCAGTACTGCGACGGGCGCCGGGCCGCGTCCTCAGCCGCCGGCGTGGCCGAGAAGGCCGATCGACTCCGCGTGACGGCGTACGGCGTCGCTGTCGGCGGCCAGGACGAACGGCACGTCGTGGTCCCAGGCGTCGGAGACCGCCTCGACGCGTCCGTCACCGGGGTCCAGCCGCGTCTCTCGGATGTACACCGCGAGCACCCGGCCCGGGTGCTCGCGCACGATGTCGGCGTAAACCTCGGGGTCGCGCTCCCCCGAGTCGCCGACGAGCACGAACGGCAGGTCGGGGTGCAGCTGCATGACCTCCCGGATCCGGTCGTGCTTCTCCTCCCGGCCCTCGGTGGTGCCGAGCAGGTCGCGCAGGAGGACCGGCCCGAGCGGGAAGCCGCGGTGCAGCAGGAAGGCGTCGAGGAACGCGTGCAGGTTCCACGGGCTGGAGGACACGTAGAAGACCGGGTTGGTGTCGCCTCGCGCCAGGTCGCGGTAGAGCTCGACGACGCCGGGGAACGGCGTGCGCGTGAGCGCGGACCCGGTGAAGGTGTGCAGCAGCATCCGGCCGATCCGCTGCACCCCGGTCTCCAGGATCGTGTCGTCCACGTCGGAGATCACGCCGAACGCGGCCTCCTGCGACGGGACGCGGACCCGGACCTCCGTCGTGTGCGGCTCCGTGAGCCCGCGGTGGACCCCGTCGAGCCCGACCGTCGCCGTCGCCCACGGTCCGGCCAGCGGCCCGGGCTCGAGCCGCACGCGGAAGTAGCCCTCGCCGTCGGACACCGCCGCCGCCTCCGCGTCGCCCACCCTGACCCGCAGCGGCACGCCCGGCAGCTCGTCGGTGAGGAAGGCGCGGACCGAGCGCCCGACCGCGGCGCGCACCCCCTCCCCCTCCACGGCGCTGGACAGCGGAGGGTCGTCCACCACCCGGCCGCGTACGACGACGCCGGCGCCCGTCCCGTGCCCGCCGTAGGACTCGATGCGGAAGTGGGCCGGAGTGCGGGACGCCCCGCGCCGCGCCCTGGCGCTGTCCCAGGCGTTCTCCGCCGCCACGATCCACCGACGGGCTCCCATGCGGTCACCCTAGGGGCAGTTTCGGTCGTGGTCGTGCTGGCGGTCGTTGGTGTGGGGGGGCGGTGGGCGTGGGTGCGCCCGCGGGGAGGTGGGTGCGCCGCGTTGGGCCTCCCGGTCGTCGCAGCCCGCCGCCGGTCGTCCGTGGGAGTGCGCTGAGGGCGACCGCCCTCGCGGGACGGGGTGCGCGCACGAGGCGGGCGCGCACCCCGGGCCGCGGCGTGCGTGTCGTAGACGAGGTGGTCTCCCCGCCAAGGCTTCCGGTCGGGCAGCACTATCCACAGCGTCGTTCAACCCATGGCCGCTGTCGGTGGCGGCGCCTAGAATCGAACACATGATCGGGCCAGTGGCTGACGCGGACGCAGGTGCCGTGGAGGACCTCACCGCTTTCGAGCTGCTGTTCGCGGCGCGTGAGGCGCGTGTGGCGGAGAACGCCGCTGCGGCTCGGCAGCTCGACCTCGCGGCCCGGTGGGCCGACCTGCACCCGCCGGAGTCGATCCACTCCGCCGCGACGTTCACCGTGCCGTCGTGCGAGCACGAGGAGCCCATCGCCGGCGACGGCTGCCCGCTGGTGGCGGAGTTCTGCATCGCCGAGCTCGGCGCCGTGCTGGGCGTCTCGACCACCGCGGCCAAACGGCTGGTCGGGCACGCCCTCGAGCTGCGGCACCGCCTGCCACGGCTGTGGACGCAGGTCCACGCCGGAGCCGTGCCGCCATGGCGGGCCCGCGCCGTCGCGGAAGCCACCATCCACGCCACCCCGGCGCTCACCGTCGACGCAGCAGGCTGGGTCGACACCCAGGTCGCCGCCGTCGCCGGAAGGTCGGACCCGCACAGCTGGACCGGCTCGTGGCCGAAGCCATCACGCGCCACCACCTCGCCACAGCGGACCGCACCGCCGACCCCGAGGACGGGTACCTCACCGTCGACCCGCGCCACGCCACCGTCCACGACGAGGACGTGCACTACGCCGGCACCATGCGCCTCGAGGCCGAGCTCGACATCGCCGACGCCCTCGACCTCGACCGCGCCCTGGCCCACGGCGCCGAGACGTTGAAGGCACTCGGCTCCACCGCGTCGCTCGACGCCCGCCGCGCCGCCGCCCTCGGCGACCTGGCCCGCACCCAGACCGCCCTCGACCTCCACACCTCAGGCATGCGTAGCGCCCCCGCCCACGACAGCGCCGTCGGTCACGGCACGACGGGAGTTGCCGGCATGCGGGGCGGGGATGGGCTGCCCGTCGCCCGGGAGGTGGTGCTGCACGCCCACTTCGAGACGGCGCTCACCCCGGACGGCGAGACGGTGTTCGGGCCGACCGGCCGGCTCGAGGAGCGCCAGCGGCTGCTGCTGCTCGACCAGGTCAGGAGCTGGTGCGGCGACAGCCGCACCAAGGTCACCGTCAAACCGGTCATCGACCTCAACACCGACCTCACCGCGCCCGGCTATGCCATCCCCGACCGGATCAGGGAGCACGTCATCCTGCGTGACCGCACCTGCGTCTTCCCCTGGTGCACCCGCCCCGCCCGCAGCTGCGACATCGACCACGTCATCGCCCACGACCACCACGCCGACGCAGACGGCCGACCCCAACCCGGCCCGACCGCGACCCACAACCTCGCCGCCCTGTGCCGCTCCCACCACCGCCTCAAGACCCACACCGCCTGGCACTACCGCATGACCTCGAACGGCATCTTCGAGTGGACCAGCCTCCACGGCCACCACTACCGACGCGACCACACCGGCACCACAACACTCGACCCACCCGATCCATCCCATCGGCCCACCGTGCCGCGACCCCGCCGACCATAACCCCGCCCCACACCCCGCCAGACATGCCATGGCGGGGCCGGTGGCACGTCTCGATAGGTCCGGGCGCACGGCGGTGCCGGACGAGGGACCAGCGGTCAGGCACCGCAAACCAGAGGCGCTCCCCCGCCGGGCGCCCTCCTCGCCATAGCGACGACACGACCGGGCACGCACACATGAGCGCCTAGCGGGGAGCGACGTGCTCGTCGCGCCGGACGTACGGGTGGCGCTCGTGCCGTCGCCGGGCGAGCGCGACAGCACGCACTCGCCGACCGGGGTCACCCGTGGCCAGCCGCAGCCGCAGCCTCGAGCCCTGGCAGTCGCGACTCAACGACGGGTCGAGGTCGCGCAGGCTCCGGCCGTACGACCCCGGCTCACTCCCACTCGATGGTGCCCGGCGGCTTCGAGGTGATGTCGAGGGTGACCCGGTTGACCTCGGCCACCTCGTTGGTGATGCGCGTGGAGATCCGCTCCATGACCTCGTAGGGCAGCCGGCCCCAGTCGGCGGTCATGGCGTCCTCGGAGGTTACGGGCCTGATCACGACTGGGTGGCCGTAGGTCCGCCCGTCGCCCTGGACACCGACGGAGCGGACGTCGGCGAGGAGCACGACCGGCATCTGCCAGATGTCGCGGTCGAGGCCGGCGCGGGTGAGCTCCTGGCGCGCGATCGCGTCGGCGCGGCGCAGGATGTCGAGCCGGTCGGCGGTCACCTCGCCGATGATGCGGATGCCGAGGCCCGGCCCCGGGAACGGCTGGCGCCACACCATCTCGGCCGGCAGGCCGAGCTGCTCGCCGACGAGGCGAACCTCGTCCTTGAAGAGCGTGCGCAGCGGCTCGACGAGCTGGAACTCGAGGTCCTCGGGCAGCCCGCCGACGTTGTGGTGCGACTTGATGTTGGAGGTGCCGGCGCCGCCGCCGGACTCGACGACATCGGGGTAGAGCGTCCCCTGGACCAGGAAGCCGACCTTCTCGCCGTGCTCGGCCGCCTCGCCGAGGACCTGCACCTCCGCGGCCTCGAAGGCCCGGATGAACTCCCGGCCGATGATCTTGCGCTTCTCCTCTGGGTCCGTCACGCCGGCGAGCGCGGCGAGGAAGGTCTCCCGGGCGTCGTAGACGTGCAGGTTCACGCCCGTCGCGGCGACGAAGTCGCGCTCGACCTGCTCGGCCTCGCCCTCGCGGAGCAGACCGTGGTCGACGAACACGCAGTGCAGCCGGTCGCCGATCGCCCGCTGGACGATGGCCGCCGCGACGGCGGAGTCGACGCCGCCGGAGAGGCCGCAGATCGCGAGGCCGGAGTCACCGATCTGCTCGCGCACCCGCTCGATCTGCTCCTCGGCGATGTTGAGCATCGTCCAGGTCTGGCGGGCGCCGGCGATGTGGTGCAGGAAGTGCTCGAGCACCTTCTGCCCGTGCTCGGAGTGCAGCACCTCGGGGTGCCACTGGACGCCGGCGAGCCCCCGGTCGACGTCCTCGAAGGCCGCCACGGGGGTGCCCTCGGTCGAGGCGAGGACCGTGAAGCCGTCGGGCGCCTGCGAGACCGAGTCGCCGTGCGACATCCACACCTTGTGCTCGGCGGGGATGCCCTCCAGCAGGGTGCCCGGCTCGGAGACGGCCACGGGCGTACGTCCGTACTCCCGCGCGCCGGTGTGCGCGACCTCGCCGCCGAGGCCCTGGGCCATGAGCTGGAAGCCGTAGCACATCCCGAAGACCGGCACCCCGGCCGTGAAGACGTGGTCGTCGATGCCGGGGGCGCCTTCGGCGTACACGCTCGAGGGGCCGCCGGAGAGGATGATCGCCTTGGGCTTGCGCGCCAGCATCTCGGCCACCGGCATGGTGTGCGGGACGATCTCGGAGTACACCCGTGCCTCGCGGACGCGCCGCGCGATGAGCTGGGCGTACTGCGCCCCGAAGTCGACGACGAGGACGAGGTCGTGCTCTGGCTGCGTCACGGTCGGAGTCTATCGAGGTCGCCGCTGCACGGTCTTATCCGGACGGACATCAGGGCCCGGCCGGGGAGGGAGGGTGGCCGGGCCCTGATGCGGACGTCCCAGCCCTGCGGACAGGTGCCGAGATCACGGAGCCCGACCCTTGGGAGGGAGCGTGACTGTCGGACTCCTTACTCGGCCCAACGACGTCCTGAGGGGGTGGTTACGGCCCGCCGCGAGGAATTCTGCGGGTCAGCTGACCCCGACGATCGGGAGCCGCAGCGCGCCCGGCGCCGCCTCCGGCACGACCGGGTTCTTCGGCTCCACGGGGGCGACCACCCGGTACGCCGAGCCGAGCGCCGGCCGCGGGTCGGGCTCCCCCTTGTTGGGCCAGAACGCCATGGCCCGCTCCGCCTGCGCGGTGATCGTCAGCGAGGGGTTCACTCCGAGGTTCGCCGACACCGCCGAGCCGTCGACGACGTGCAGGCCGTCGTGGCCGAAGAGCCGCTGCCACGGGTCGACCACGCCGGTCTCCGGCGACTCCCCGATCGTGCAGCCGCCGATGAAGTGCGCGGTGAGCGGACGGTCGAAGGGCTCCCCGACGTTGCCGCCGGGCGTACCTCCCATCACGTCCGCCATGCGGCGCACGGCGTCGTAGGCCACCGGGATGTAGGTCGGGTTGGGCAGGCCGTGGCCCTGCACCGAGGTCATCCGCCAGCCGAAGCGGCCCTTGACGCCCCTGGTGGTGATGGAGTTGTCGAGCGTCTGCATCACGAGCGCCACGACGGTGCGCTCGGACCAGTGCCTGAAGTCGTAGAGGTCGAAGGCGGTGCGCCGCTGCGCCCACAGCTCGCGCAACCAGGTGCGCACGCGTGAGGTGCCGGGCACCTCGTCGGCGAGCACGGTCTGCAGCAGCGCCATGGCGTTGGAGCCCTTGCCGTAGCGCACCGGCTCGATGTGCGTGACGTCGTCGGGGTGCCACGACGAGGTGATCGCGACCCCCTCGGTGTAGTCGGTCGAGGTGTCCGGCGCCAGCGCACCCAGGATCGCCTCGGAGTTGGTGCGGGTGAGCACGCCGAGCCGGTCGCTGACGTGCGGCAGGTCGCCCTCGCCCTTGAGCTGGTGGAGCAGCTTCTGGGTGCCGAGGGCGGCCGCGGAGAAGACGACCTGGTCGGCGGTGAACGTCCGGACGGCCGTACGCCGCGACAGCTTCGCCTTGGTCCAGCGGGCCGTCACCTCGTAGCCGCCGCCCGCACGCGGCCGCACGCGGGTCACGGTGGTCAGCGGGTGCACCATCGCGCCGGCCTGCTCGGCGAGGTGGAGGTAGTTCTTGACCAGCGTGTTCTTGGCGTTGTGGCGGCAGCCGGTCATGCACTCGCCGCAGTTGCGGCAGGCGTGCCGGACCGGGCCGGCACCGCCGAAGTACGGGTCCTCGAAGCGCTCGCCACCCTGGGCGTCGGGCCCTCCGAAGAAGACGCCGACCGGTGTCGGGTGGAAGGTGTCACCGACGCCCATGTCCTCGGCGACCTTGCGCATCACCTCGTCGGCCGGGGTGTGACGCGGGTTCTCGACCACGCCCAGCATCCGCTTGGCCTGGTCGTAGTAGGGCGCCAGCTCGGCCTTCCAGTCGGTGATGTGCGCCCACGACGGGTCGCGGTAGAACGCGTCGAGCGGCTCGTAGAGCGTGTTGGCGTAGACCAGCGAGCCCCCACCGACCCCGGCGCCGGCGAGGATCAGGCAGTCCTTGACCATGTCGATGCGCTGGATGCCGTACATGCCCAGCGCGGGCGCGAACAGGAACCGCCTGGCGTCGAAGGACGTGGCTGGGAAGTCGCCGTCCTCGAAGCGCGCGCCGGCCTCGAGCACGCCGACCGAGTAGCCCTTCTCGGTGAGCCGCAGCGCCGTGACCGAGCCACCGAAGCCCGACCCGACGACGAGGACGTCGTAGTGCGCGCTCACGCGCGACCGAGCTTGTTGAGCAGGCGGAGCGAGGCCGTCAGCACCGTGGCGTTGGCCTCCTCGGACATGCCGAGCACCGGCGCGATGGGCACCAGGCGCTGCGTGGCCACCGACTGCGCCTCGGTGTAGCGCAGGATCCCCTCGGCTCCCTGGCGCCGACCCAAGCCCGACTCGCGCATGCCGCCCATCGGCGCGGCGAGCGAGCCGAAGGTGGCGCCGTAGGCCTCGTTGACGTTCACGGTGCCGCACCGGATGCGGCGCGCGACGGACCGTCCGCGGGTCGTGTCGCGGGTGTACACCGACGCGTTCAGGCCGTAGAAGCCGTCGTTGGCGCGCTCCACCGCCTCGTCCTCGCTGTGGAAGCGGTAGAGGGAGACGACCGGGCCGAACGTCTCCGCGCCGAAGCACTCCATGTCGGCCGAGACGCCCTCCAGGATGGTCGGCTCGAACACGAAGGGCCCCAGGTCGGGGCGGTGCCTGCCGCCGGTGAGGACGCGTGCTCCCTTCGCGACCGCGTCCTCGACGTGCCGGGTGACGGTGTCGAGCTGTGCCTGGGAGATCAGCGAGCCCATGTCGAGCGACCAGTCGTGGCTGGCGCCGAGGGTCATCGCCTGGGTGCGCGAGACGAACGCGTCGACGAACCGGTCGTAGACCTGGTCGGCGACGAACAGCCGCTCCGTCGACACGCACAGCTGGCCGGCGTTGGAGAACACCGCTCGTACGGCGCCCTCCGCCGCGCGGTGCACGTCGGCGTCGCGGAGCACGAGCATCGGGTTCTTGCCGCCGAGCTCGAGCGAACAGCCGATCAGCCGGTCGGCGCACTGGCGGGCGATGAGCCGTCCGGTCGCGGTCGACCCGGTGAAGGCGACGTAGTCGGCCTCGGCGACCAGCGCGCCGCCGACCTCGGGGCCGGGACCGGCGACGACCTGCCAGATCTCGGGCGGGAAGCCCGCCTCCTCCAGCATCTGCACGCCGAGCAGCGCCGTCAGCATGACCTGTGCGTCGGGCTTGGCCACCACGGCGTTGCCCGCGAGCAGGGCCGGCAGGCCGTCGCACAGCGCCATGGTGAGCGGGTAGTTCCAGGGCGAGATGATGCCGACGACGCCCTTGGGGACGCGGTGCACCTCGGCCCGGGTGAGCACCGGGAACATCCCGGCGACCCGTCGGCTGTCGAGGTGCCGGTGGGCGGTCCGGGCGTAGTAGCGGGCGGTCAGCGCGACGTGGGCCACCTCGAGGTAGGCGTCCTTGCGCGCCTTGCCGGACTCCCACACGACGAGGTCGATCAGCTCCTCCTGCCGGTCGAGGACCAGGTCGTGGAGGCGGAGCAGCGCCGCGGCGCGCTCGTCGAGCGGGGTGGCCGCCCAGGCCGCCTGAGCGCGACGCGCCCGGGTGAACGCCTCGGCGACGTCGGCGGCGCTCGACTGCGGGACGTGCGCGAGCGGGGTGCCGCCGACGGGCGAGGTCACCGCGGCCGTCTCGCCGGAGGTGCTGACGATCCGCCGGGTCAGGGCGGCGACGTACGAGCGGTCGAGGCCGTAGGCCGCCGTGCTGTCGTGCTCGGGGTCCGCGGGCCCGTCGGTGATGGGACCGGAGGCGGGGGTCTGCTCGCTCATCCCCGAAGGGTAGGTCGGCGCCGAAGCCGTTGCTACTGGTTGGTCACTTTTCCCAGCATTTGACATCCGTACGGCTTTTGTCGAGCCCTCCGAGCGGCGCCCGGCGCGGACGTCAGCGGTGGACGACGACCTCGATGCGCTGGAACTCCTTGAGCTCGGTGTAGCCCGTGGTCGCCATCGCGCGCCGCAGGGCGCCGACGAGGTTCATGGTGCCGTCGGCGACGCGCGAGGGACCGAACATGATCTCCTCGAGCGAGCCGACCGGCGAGAACTCGACGCGCTCGCCGCGCGGGAGCTCGGCGTGCGTGGCCTCGCTGCCCCAGTGGAAGCCGCGCCCCGGCGCCTCGCTCGCACGGGCGAGCGGGGAGCCGATCATCACCGCGTCGGCGCCGCAGGCGATGGCCTTCGCGATGTCGCCGGAGCTGCCGATCGAGCCGTCGGCGATGACGTGCACGTAGCGGCCGCCGGACTCGTCGAGGTAGTCGCGGCGCGCGGCGGCGACGTCGGCCACGGCGCTGGCCATGGGCACGGCGACGCCGAGGACCGTGCGCGTGGTGTGCGCGGCGCCGCCGCCGAAGCCGACGAGCACGCCCGCCGCGCCGGTGCGCATGAGGTGGAGGGCGGCCTGGTGGGTGGCGCACCCGCCGACGATGACCGGGACGTCGAGCTCGTAGATGAACTCCTTGAGGTTCAGCGGCTCGGCCTGGCTGCTGACGTGCTCCGCGGAGACGGTCGTGCCGCGGATGACGAACATGTCCACGCCGGCGTCGACGACGGTCTTGGCGTGGTCGCGGGTGCGCTGCGGCGACAGCGAGCCCGCGACGGTCACGCCGGCGGCGCGCACCTCCGCGAGCCGGGCGGTGATCAGCTCCGGCTTGATCGGCTCGGTGTAGATCTCCTGCATCCGGCGCGTCGCCTCCGGCCCCTGCAGGCCGGCGACCTCCTCCAGCAGACCGGTGGGGTCGTCGTACCTGGTCCAGAGGCCCTCGAGGTTGAGCACCCCGAGGCCGCCCATCTGGCCCAGCGCGATCGCGGTCGACGGCGACATCACGGAGTCCATCGGCGCCGCGAGGACCGGGATGTCGAAGCGGTAGGCGTCGATCTGCCAGGCCGTGCTGACCTCCTCGGGGTCGCGGGTGCGCCGCGAGGGCACGATCGCGATGTCGTCGAAGGAGTACGCGCGGCGACCGCGCTTGGCACGGCCGATCTCGATCTCGGTCACGGGGCACAGTCTCCCACCACTCCCGCGGGTCCCGTCGACTCGGGGAGGCAACCGAACGCGCGGGCCAGGTGGTCGGGCAGGGTATGGAGACACTGGCCGGCGAGCGGCCGACGACGCGGATGGTCTCCGAGGGCGACCTGAGGAGCGGCGCGCTGCTGGTCTACCGGCCGGAGTAGTTGGGCGCCTCGGCGGTCATGGTGACGCCGTGCGGGTGGCTCTCGGTGAGCGACGCGCTCGTGATCCGGACGAAGCGGCCCTTGTCCTGCAGCTCGGGGACGGTGCGGGCCCCGACGTAGAACATCGACTGGGTGAGCCCGCCGACGAGCTGGTGGGCGACCGGACCGAGCGGCCCGCGGTAGGCCACCTGCCCCTCGATGCCCTCCGGGACGATGTGGTCGTCACTGGCGATCTCGGCCTGGAAGTAGCGGTCCTTGGAGTACGACTTCTTGCCCCGGCTGCTCATCGCCGCCAGCGAGCCCATCCCGCGGTAGGACTTGTACTGCTTGCCGTTGACGAACACGAGGTCCCCGGGCGACTCCTCGCACCCGGCCAGGAGCGAGCCGAGCATCACCGAGTCGGCGCCGGCGACCAGCGCCTTGGCGATCTCGCCGGAGTGCTTCATCCCCCCGTCGGCGATGACCGGGACCCCGGCGGGCTTGCACGCCAGCGACGCCTCGTAGACCGCCGAGACCTGCGGCACGCCCACGCCCGTGACGACGCGCGTGGTGCAGATCGAGCCGGGGCCCACGCCGACCTTGACGGCGTCGGCGCCGGCGTCGACGAACGCCTGCGCGCCCGCGCGGGTGGCGACGTTGCCGCCGATCACCTGCACGTGGCGGGTGGCCGGGTCGGACTTGAGCCGCTTGACCATGTCGAGGAGGAGGTGGACGTGGCCGTGGGCGGTGTCGGCGACCAGGACGTCGACACCGGCCTCGACCAGGCGGGTCGCCCGCTCCCACGCGTCGCCGAAGTAGCCGATGGCCGCGCCGACGAGCAGCCGGCCGTCGTCGTCGTACGACGCGTGCGGGAACTGCTCACCCTTGACGAAGTCCTTGACGGTGATGAGGCCGGTGAGGTGACCCTCGTCGTCGACCAGCGGCAGCCGCTCGCGCTTGTGCTGGCGCAGCAGCGCCGTGGCCTCGTCGCGGGAGATGCCGGGGTGCCCGGTGACCAGGCCCTCGGCCGTCATCACCTCGCTGACCTTGGTGGTGGCCCACTCGGCCACGGGGGTGAACCGCAGGTCGCGGTTGGTGATGATGCCGATGAGCCGGTTGCCCAGGTCGACCACGGGCAGCCCGGAGACGCGGTACTCGCCGCACACGCGGTCGAGGTCCTCCAGCGTCGCGTCCGGCCCGATGGTGATGGGGTTGGAGATGATCCCGGTCTGGGTGCGCTTGACGAGGTCGACCTGGTAGGCCTGGTCCTCGATCGAGAGGTTGCGGTGCAGCACCCCGAGGCCGCCCTCGCGGGCCATCGCGATGGCCATCCGCGACTCGGTGACGGTGTCCATGGCCGCGCTGATCAGCGGCACCCGGATCGAGATCTCGCGCGTGAGGCGCGTCGTGGTGTCGATGTCGCTCGGGGCGAGGTCGGACTCACCCGGCAGCAGCAGGACGTCGTCGTAGGTGAGGCCGAGCGCAGCGAACTTCTCCGGGATCTCCACTCGTGCATTCTACGTGGCGGGCCGGCCGGTCTGGGACAGTGTCTGGGACCGCGTGCAACCTCCGGGGCGGATCGCCGCGTTGGGAACGACATGGAGCGAGACAGTGCGTGACGAGGCGGCGTTCGTGGAGTTCGCCGCGTCGGCGCGTGAGCGCCTGCGGCGCACGGCGTACCTGATGTGCGGCGACTGGGACCGGGCCTCGGACTTCGTCCAGGAGGGCCTGGTCCGGGTGTACGTCCGGTGGCCGCGGCTGGTGCGCAACGGCGGGGAGCTCGCCTATGCGCGCAAGGCGGTGGTCAGCGCATACCTCGACCACGCCCGGCGCCGGTCGAGCACCGAGCGCCCCACCGAGCCGGACCCCGCGCTCGCCTCGGCGGAGGACGTCGCGACGGCCGTCGTCGACCGGCAGACGCTGATGGCGGCGTTGGCGGGGCTGCCGCCGCGACAGCGCGCGTGCGTGGTGCTGAGGTACTTCGAGGACCTCTCGGTCGCCGAGACCGCGGCGCTGCTGAGGTGCACCGAGGGCACGGTGAAGAGCCAGACCTCGCGCGCGCTGTTCTCGCTCCGGTCCGTGCTGGAGGACTCGCCGTCGGGCGAGCAGGCCGAGGGAGCGGTGTCATGGTGAACGAGCTGCGCGAGCTGTTGCGGGACGCGTCGTCGGCGCCGCCGCAGGCGCCGGGCGACCTGTCCGCGGTGCTGCGGTCGGGTCGCCGGCGGGTCCGGCTGCGCCGCGCGGGCGTGGTCGGCGCCGGCGCCCTGACCGCCGGGGTCGTCGCCCTGGCGTCGGTCGCGTGGGTCGACCCCGCCCCCGAGGACCTCGAGGCCGCGGGGATCCCGCGTCCGGCCGGTCCGACCGTCCGCCTGGCCGAGGCCCGTCCGGCCGTCGAGGGGACCGACTACCGCGACGTCACGACGTACGCCAACGAGGACCTCGACGCCGACAACGGGCAGTACGTCGACGGCGTCACGGACGACGGGCTCCTGCTCTCCCGCGACGGCCCGCGCTCGGACCAGCTGTTCCCCCGCTTCGCGCTCCTCGACCCCGCCACCGGCGAGAAGGACTGGCTGCCGCGTCCCGACGTCGGCCAGGCGCAGCTGTGGGCCGTGGAGCTGTCGGAGGACCGCCTCGTGCTGGTGAGCCCGGACGACGGCCTCGTGACCGACGGCCCGTCCGCGGGCCTGACGGCGCACGTCTTCGACCGCGCCGACCGACGGTGGCGCTCCCTGGCGTGGCCCGAGCTGCGCCGCGCGAGCGAGCCGTGGGGTGCCGAGGTCGGCCCCGACGGCCGGCTCTACGTCCCGGTGCCGGCGACCCGGGGGAAGGTGCCCGAGGGCGGCTGGCCGACGGGGCCCGGCGGCGAGGCCGACGACGCCGATGCCGAGGGCGACACCTTCGACCTCTGGTCGGCGTCGCTCACCGACACCGGGGACGTGCGCGACGAGCGGCTGCGGGTCGGGGCCTTCGACTTCGACGGCGACTCCCTGGTGTGGACCGACTCCTCCAACGGTGCGGCCGGCCGGGTCCACGTCCGCGACCTCGACACGGGCGAGGAGACGTCGTTCGACCCGCGGCTGGGCGCGCGGTGCAACCTGCTGGGCTTCGACGTCGCCGGGGACCGGATCGCGATGTCGCAGTACTGCGGCACCTACGGCGACGGCGTCCGCGACGACCGGGTGCAGGTGGTCACGACCGACGGCGAGCAGGTCGTCACGGTGCAGGACGACGGCGTCGACGGCGGCCGGCTGGTCGCCGGCGGGGACTTCCTGACCCTGACGGCGTACGGCCGGGCGAGCGGCGGCACGTACGTCTACGACATCGGGGGCGGCCGCCTGCTGCGGCTCAGCGAGGCCCACTCGTCCTGGGCGGTCGGGCAGGGACCGGCCCCCGGCGACCTCTTCCTGTGGAACGAGCCCGCGGGGCGGGTCAGCGAGGTGTTCGGCCGCAGCGGCGCCCGGGCGCACGTGAGCGAGATCCTCCGGTGACGCGACAGGCCCGCACCGGAGTCCGGTGCGGGCCTGCTGCGGGTCGTGCGGGGGCTCAGTGGCCGTGGCCGTGCCCGTGACCGGCGGCCGCGGGCTCCTCCTCCTCGGGCTTGTCCACGACGAGGGTCTCCGTCGTGAGCAGCATCGCGGCGATCGACGTCGCGTTGACCAGCGCGGAGCGCGTGACCTTGACCGGGTCGAGCACGCCCTGGCCGACCAGGTCGCCGTACTCGCCGGTGGCGGCGTTGTAGCCGTTGCCCACGCCGAGCTCACGGACCTTGGACGTCACGACGTAGCCGTTCTCGCCACCGTTCTCGGCGATCCAGCGCAGCGGCTCGTCGGCGGCCTTGCGGACCACGCGGACACCGGCCGCCTCGTCGCCGGTCAGGCCGAGGTCGTCCTGCAGCACGGAGACGGCGTGGATGAGGGCGGAGCCACCGCCGGGGACGATGCCCTCCTCGATCGCGGCACGCGTCGCGGAGACGGCGTCCTCGATGCGGTGCTTCTTCTCCTTGAGCTCCACCTCGGTGGCGGCGCCGACCTTGATCACGCAGACGCCGCCGGCGAGCTTGGCGAGGCGCTCCTGGAGCTTCTCGCGGTCCCAGTCGGAGTCGGTGTTCTCGATCTCGGCCTTGATCTGGTTCACCCGGCCCTCGACGGCGGTGCTGTCGCCCGCGCCGTCGACGATCGTGGTGTTGTCCTTGGTGATGACCACGCGACGGGCCTGGCCGAGCACCTCGAGGCCCACCTGGTCGAGCTTGAGCCCGACCTCGGGGGCCACGACCTGGCCGCCGGTGAGGATCGCGATGTCCTGCATCATCGCCTTGCGGCGGTCACCGAAGGCGGGGCTCTTGACCGCGGCGACGTTGAACGTGCCGCGGATCTTGTTGACGACCAGCGTCGAGAGCGCCTCGCCCTCGACGTCCTCGGCGAGGATGAAGAGGGGCTTGCCGGTCGCGATGACCTTCTCCAGCAGCGGGAGGAGCTCCTGGATCGAGGAGATCTTGCCCTGGTGCAGCAGGATGTAGGGGTCGTCGAGGACGGCCTCCATCGACTCCGGGTCGGAGACGAAGTAGGCCGAGATGTAGCCCTTGTCGAACTGCATGCCCTCGGTGAACTCGAGGTCGGTGCCCATGGTGTTGGACTCCTCGACCGTGATCACGCCGTCCTTGCCGACCTTGTCGAAGGCCTCGGCGAGCAGGTCGCCGATGTGGCTGTCGCGGCTGGAGATCGTGGCGACCGACGCCATGTCCTCGCGGGACTCGACCTCGCGGGCGGCCTCGCGCAGCGCGTCGCCGACGGCCTCGGCCGCGGCGTCCATGCCGCGCTTGAGGCCCATCGGGTTGGCACCTGCCGCGACGGCGCGCAGGCCCTCGTGGACCATCGCCTGGGCCAGCACGGTGGCGGTGGTGGTGCCGTCGCCCGCGATGTCGTTGGTCTTGGTCGCCACCTCCTTGGTGAGCTGGGCACCGAGGTTCTCGAACGGGTCGTCGAGCTCGACCTCGCGAGCGACGGTCACGCCGTCGTTGGTGATCGTGGGGGCGCCCCACTTCTTGTCGAGGACGACGTAGCGGCCCTTGGGGCCGAGCGTGACCTTGACGGCGTTGGCGAGGGCGTCGACACCGCGCTCGAGGGCGCGGCGGGCGTTCTCGTCGAACTCCAGGATCTTGGGCATCTGTGTGCTCCTAGGAAAGGTTCAGGACCGGACGTGCACGGATCCCGGCTGGCGCTGCGCCAGCCGGGATGCCAGGTGCGTCAGGAGACGACGGCGAGGATGTCGCGGGCCGACAGGATGAGGTACTCCTCGCCCGCGTACTTGACCTCGGTGCCGCCGTACTTGCTGTAGATGACCTTGTCACCCACCGCGACGTCGATCGGGACGCGGTTGCCGTTGTCGTCGACGCGACCGGGACCGATCGCCACGACCTCGCCCTCCTGGGGCTTCTCCTTCGCGGTGTCCGGGATGACCAGGCCGGAGGCGGTGGTCTGCTCGGCTTCGACCGTCTGCACGACGATGCGGTCCTCGAGGGGCTTGATGTTGACCGACACTTCGGATCAACCTCCACTTTCTCTTCACGAGACTCTTCAGGAGCCGGGCGGCTCCAGGACGTGGGCTCGCGGTCCGGTCGGCACGCCGTCGCGGGGGTCGTGCCAGGCTCGCGAGCGTTGGCATTCTCAGGGGGAGAGTGCCAGATCAGACGCTAGCACTCTGGCCGAGCGAGTGCTAGCGGGGAGTCCGGGACCGCCTGACAGGATGCTCACGTGGAGATCGAGACGCTCGCCTGGCTGCGCACGACCGAGGGCGCCCGCCTGCTCGTCCTCGCGGCCGAGGCCTGGGAGGAGCACGCCGGTGACCCCGTGCGGGTCGCCGCGGTCGTACGCCGCGCCGAGCCCGACGCCGAGAGGGCCGCCGCCGCCACGACGCAGGCGCAGCTGCGCGCGAAGGCCGTGGGCAAGTTCGGCGACAGCGCGCACCGGATGTTCTTCACCCCCGACGCGCTGGAGCAGGCCACCCGGGCACGGGTCGCCGAGCACCGCGCGGCGCGGGTGGCCGCGGCCGTCCCCGGAGGCAGCGTCGTCGACCTCGGCTGCGGCATCGGCGGCGACCTGCTCGCCTTCGCGCGCGCCGGGCTGGTCGCGGCCGGGGTCGACCGTGACCCCGTGCGCGCGGAGATGGCCCGCGCCAACCTCGAGGCCCTCGGCCTCGCCGGCGCCGTCCACACCGGTGACGCGACCACGGTCGACGTCAGCGGCTTCGACGCCGCGTTCGCCGACCCCGCACGGCGCGGCGGCCGGGGACGGGTCTTCGACGTCGAGGGCTGGACGCCGCCCTGGCCGTGGGTGCTCGACCTGCTGACCCGACGGGCGCTGGTCAAGGTCGCCCCGGGCATCGGGCACGACCTGGTGCCCGCCGGCGCGGAGGCGGAGTGGGTCAGCGACCGCGGCGAGGTCAAGGAGGCGGTCCTGTGGTCGCCGCGCCTCGCCACGACCGACCGCCGCGCCACCGTGATCGGCGAGCGCGGCCTGGCCACGCTCACCGACGAGGACGCCCCGCCGCCCGGGGATCCCGCCGCCGAGGTGCGCCCCGTCGGCGCCTTCCTCTACGAGCCCGACGGCGCGGTGATCAGGGCCGGCCTGGTGACGGCCGTGGCCGCCGGGGTCGGGGGTGGGCTCGTGGACGAGCACATCGCCTACGTCACCAGCGACGCGTCGTTCCGCACCCCGTTCGCGCGCGGCTACCGCGTCGTCGAGCACCTGCCCTACCGCGAGAAGCAGCTCAGGAGCGCGCTGCACGAGCGCGGCATCGGGCGGCTGACCATCAAGAAGCGCGGCGTCCAGGTCGTGCCCGAGGAGCTGCGCAAGCGGCTGTCGCTGCGGGGGGACAACGAGGCGACCCTGGTGCTGACCCGCGCCGCGGGCCAGGGCACGGCCCTGCTGGTCGAGCCGTTCTGAGGCCGGTCAGCAACCCGCCCGCGCGACGCCGGGGACCTCGACCGGCAGCCGGCCCGGGGCGCGCCGGCTGCCGCTGAGCACCTCCACCAGCACGTCCATCGCGGCCGGGGTGTCGCCGTACGTCGCGATGCGCGTGGGCGCGGTGACCCGTCCCAGCACCCACGGCGTGTCGGTGGCGACCGCGACCGTGCCGTCGACGGGGGCGTTGCGGAAGCCGGTGAAGCCGATCCGGGTGCCTGCCGCGAGGCGGGCCTCCTCGCGCTCGGACCACGCGTCCAGGCGTCGCGCCCGAGCGGCCTCCGCCCTGCGCCAGGCCGCGAGCCGCCTCTCGAAGGCGCGCCGACGCTCCTTCGCGCGGCGCTCCGGCCTCGGCCGCGCCTCGGCGAGGTCGGCCGGCGGCGAGCGGCGCAGCAGCACGGTGAGGCCGACCCGCTGCGCCGCAGGCACGAAGGCAGCGACCGCGGCGGGGTCGCCGTAGGGGTGGACCGCGTCGCCGACGAGGCGTCCCGAGCAGCTGCCGTCGGTCACCGTGACCGCGGCCGCGGAGAGGGCACGCGAGGCCTCGGCCGCCGAGCCCCCCGGCGCGGCCTCCACCGCGGCGAGGTGGCTCAGCAGGGCGACCTGGCGGGCCGCCGCCTGCTCGAGGCGGCGGCGCGGCAGCGCGCCGCTGCGGACGGCCCGGACGAGCGCGCTGCGCGCCACGGCCGGCGACGGGGGCATCAGCAGCACGTCCGCGCCGGCTCGCATCGCCTGCACCGCCGTCCGCCGGGGGTCCCGACCGCGGGTGACACCGGCCATCTCCAGGGAGTCGGTGACGACGAGGCCCCCGAACCCCAGCTCCTCCCGCAGCAGGCCCGTGGTCACCTTCCGCGACAGCGACGACGGCACGCGCGGGTCGACGGCGCGCACGTCGATGTGGCCCACCATCACCGCGGGCAGGCCGGCCTCGACCGCGCTGCGGAACGGGACCAGGTCGGTGGCCTCGAGCCGGCGCAGGCTGCCGTCCTGCACGGGCAGCGTGAGGTGGCTGTCGGCCGGCACCGAGCCGTGGCCGGGGAAGTGCTTGACGACCGGCAGCACGCCGGCGGCCGCGAACCCCCGCGCCGCGGCGACGACCTGCTCGGCCGCGTCGGCCGGACGCGACGACGCGGACCTCGACCCGATGGTCGGGTCGTCCGGGCCGGACGTCACGTCGGCGTCGGGCGCGAAGTCGACGGTGAACCCGAGGCGGCGCAGCTCGCCGGCCCCCGCGGCGTACGCCCGCCGGGTGAGCGCCGGGTCGGCCGCGGCCCCGGTGCTCATGAAGGCGGGGAACCGGGTGGCTGCGCCGCGCAGCCGCTCGACCACGCCGCCCTCCTGGTCCACGCCGATGAACAGCGGCCACCTCCGGCGGACCTGCCGCGCCAGCGTCGCGTTGACCGCCGCGACCTGCTCGGCCGAGGCGACGTTCGAGGAGAACGCGATGACGCCGCCGAGGTGCAGGTCTCGGACCATCCGCACCGGCGCGGCGGTCCCGCGCCAGTCGGCCACGATGACCTGGCCGGCGAGGTCGGCCAGCGCCATCCGGCCGACCATCCGCGCGGCCCGGTCGAGCTCCGCTCGGTCGGGGCCCCAGCCGACGCCCAGGCCGAGCCGCTCCGACGGCGTGGGCGGGACGGTCGGTGCGGCGGCCGCCGGACCCGCGCCCGGACGTTCCCGGTCCCCCCCTCCGGTGCCGGCGTCGCACGCGCCCGTCGAGGCGACCAGGACGAGGCTCGCGAGCAGGGAGGCGGACCGGTGGCGCACCACGTCATGGTGGCACGGCCGGGACGCCACCCCGCACGGACGGGCTCAGACGTTGACCCGCTCCGCGCCGATCGTCGTGTCGGGACCGTGACCGGTGTGCACGACCGTCTCGCCGGGGAGCCCGAGCAGGCGTGAGCGGATGGACTCCTTGATGAGGTCGGCGTCGCTGTAGGACCGGCCCGTCGCGCCGGGGCCGCCCTCGAAGAGCGTGTCGCCGGTGAAGACGCACCCGAGGTCGGGCACGTGGAGGCACACCGCCCCCGGGGCGTGGCCGGGCGTGTGGATGACCGTGACGGTGGTGCCGCCGACCGTGAGCGCCTGCCCGTCGGACAGGTCGACGTCCCACAGCTCGGCGCCCTCCTCGTCGCCGCCGTGGGTCAGCTCCCACAGCGGCCTGTCGTCGGGGTGCAGGAGGATCGGCGCCCCGGTGGCGACCCGCAGCGCCGGCGCGACGCGCACGTGGTCGTCGTGCGCGTGCGTGCAGACGATCGCCCGCACCCTGCGCCCGGCGACGACCTGCAGGATCGCGTCGACGTCGTGCGGGGCGTCGACGACCAGGCACTCCTCGTCGTCGCCGACGACCCAGACGTTGTTGTCGACGTCGAAGGTCTGGCCGTCGAGGCTGAAGGTGCCGGACACGACGGCGTGGTCGACCCGCAGGCCACCGCCGGCGCTCACAGCACGACCACCGATCGCAGCACGTCGCCGTGGTGCATCTTCTCGAACGCCGCCTCGACGTCGCCGATGCCGATCTCCTCGGTCACGAAGGCGTCGAGGTCGAGCCGGCCCTGCTGGTAGAGGTCCACGAGCATGGGGAAGTCGCGCGAGGGCAGGCAGTCGCCGTACCACGACGACTTCAGCGAGCCGCCACGGCCGAAGACGTCGATGAGCGGGATGTCGGGCACCTTCATCTCCGGCGTGGGCACGCCGACGAGGACCACCGTGCCGGCGAGGTCGCGGGCGTAGAAGGCCTGCTTCCACGTCTCGGGTCGGCCGACCGCGTCGATCACCACGTCGGCCCCGCCCTCGTGGCCGGTGCCGTCGGCCGGCGGGGTGAGCTCGCGGATGGCGGCGACCGCGTCGACCTCCGACGAGTTGACCGTGTGGGTGGCCCCCAGCCTGCGCGCCGCCTCGAGCTTGCGGTCGTCGATGTCGACGGCGATGATCCGCGACGCCCCGGCCAGCGCCGACCCGGCGATCGCCGCGGCCCCGACGCCGCCGCACCCGATCACCGCGACGGTGGACCCGCGGCCCACGCCGCCGGTGTTGATCGCGGCCCCGAGCCCCGCCATCACCCCGCACCCCAGGAGCCCGACGGCGGCGGCACGGGCCGACGGATCGACCTTGGTGCACTGCCCCGCGGCCACGAGGGTCTTCTCCGCGAAGGCGCCGATGCCGAGCGCCGGGGTGAGCTCCGTGCCGGCGAGGTCCCCCTCCGCGAGCGTCATCCTCTGGGTCGCGTTGGCGGTCGAGAAGCAGTACCACGGCTCGCCGCGGTCGCACGCGCGGCAGTCGCCGCACACCGCCCGCCAGTTGAGGACCACGAAGTCGCCCGGGGCGAGGCCGGTGACGTCGGGACCGACCGACTCGACGATGCCGGCCGCCTCGTGGCCGAGCAGGAACGGGAAGTCGTCGTTGATCCCGCCCTCGCGGTAGTGCAGGTCGGTGTGGCAGACGCCGCAGGCCTGCACCTGCACCACCGCCTCGCCCGGACCCGGGTCGGGGACGTTGATCGTGGTGAGCTCGACGGGCTCGCCCTTGGCGAGCGCGACCACGGCCTGGACCTGCTGCATCGGTGCCTCCTGGGCGACGACGGGGACGAGTGCGACGAAGCCTCCCAAACCGATGCAACCCCGCTCGAGCCGGGTGCGTCCTCATCCGACACGCCAGCACGCAAGCCACCCGCAAGCGACCACCAAGGCGGAAGGAGGTGGATGGTGTCCATGACACTGATCGAGGGCGGACCGGAGAAGCAGATGGGCTCGCAGGACCAGCGGTCCGACAGGGCCGCGGACGGCACCGCGGACGGCGCCGCGGACTCCCGCGCGGACAAGGACGCCGACTTCTCGGCGTACATGTCGGCACGCCAGGCCGCCCTCTACCGGACGGCGTACCTGCTCGCCGGCGACCACGCCGGCGCCGAGGACCTCCTCCAGAACGCCTTCGCCAAGCTCTACCTCTCCTGGGACCGGGTCCGCGACCGCGAGGCCCTCGACGGCTACGTCCGCCGGATCATGGTCAACGAGAACAACTCGCTGTGGCGCCGCGCCTGGAAGCGCCGCGAGCACAGCACCGACGTGCTGCCCGAGACCGGCACCGTCGACACCTACGACGACGGCATGGGCGGCGCGCTGTGGTCGTTCGTCCAGACCCTGCCGGCCAAGCAGCGCTCGGTGATCGTGCTGCGCTACTACGAGCAGCTCAGCGAGGCCGAGATCGCCGACGTCCTCGGCGTCTCGGTCGGCACCGTGAAGTCGCAGGCCAGCCGCGCGCTCGCCGGCCTCCGGGCCCGCGCCCCGCGGTCGCTGCACCCCCACGAGCCCGGAGACGATGCCCGATGAGCCCCACTCCCCTCGAGGACCAGGTCCACGACGCCCTGCACCGCACGGCCGCGCCGCTGCACCGCGCGCCGCTCACCGTGACCGACGTGCGCACGCGTGCGCGCCGCATCAGGCGCCGGCGCGCCGCCGCCGCAAGCGCGGCCGTCGCCGCCGTGCTGGCGGTCGCCGTGCCGGTCGGCGTCGGCATGGTGGATCCGGCACCGCGCAGCGACGTCCCGCCGGCGACGCAGCCACCCGCCCCCGCCGTCACCGGGACGGTCCGCATCGACCCGCGCAGCGCGGAGGTGGTGGACTCGACGCCGGTCCCGCTCGTCGACGTCGACGGCCCGAGCCTCATCACCTCCGACGGCACGCTCACCCTGCCCGAAGTCTTCGACACCCTCACGCCCTACCGCGACGGCTGGGTGGGAGTGACGATGGACGAGGGCCGGGGCACCCTGGAGTTCCTCACGGCCGACCTCGAGGTCGAGGACCGCGGTGGTCCGACCGGCGGCCTGGTCGTGAGCCCGGACGGCACGAGGGTCGCCTGGTCCGAGTACACCGGTTCCCGGTGGGAGGTCGTCATGGCCGAGGTCGGTGGCGGCGTCGAGTGGACCTACCTGAGGTTCCCGCCGGGGCCCGAGGACCAGCGGGTCGAGCCCGTCGGCTTCGTGTCCGAGGTCGAGGTGGTCGTCCGGCAGAACGACGGCACCGGCCGCATCACCGACTTCGTCGCCGATGGCGACACCCCCGTCGAGCTGCCGGGCCTGATGCAGGCCGAGGCGGCCTCGCCCGCGACCGGCGCCGTCGCCGGCGTCACCCGCTCGACCGTCGAGGGCTCGTGCTCCGCCGTGGTCGACGGCCGGGCCGGCAGCGGCGGCGTCATGTGGGACACCTGCGACTACGCGCTCACCTCGTTCAGCCCGGACGGTCGGCACGTCGTCGGGCTGGTGGCCTCCGGCGGCGCGTACGGCTCCCCGACGCTGGCGGTCCTCGACGCGACCACCGGCGAGCCGGTGGTGGACTTCGAGGTGGCTGCGGGGCGTCGCCAGATCGTGGGCATCGACGACCGCATCGCCTGGGCCGACGACGACACCCTGGTGGTGCGCGTGATGCACGGCGAGGACTACTACGTCGTCCAGCTCGGGCTCGACGGCACGGTGCAGCGCGTCGGCATCGCCAGCGCCGGCGCCTCGGGCCTGTCCGTGGCGGAGGTCCGCTAGCACGTACGCCACCAGGGCCGGTCGTGCACAGCGTGCAAATCATCTGCACCACGTGGTTTCGGCGTGCCCGTGCCGGGGAAGGGACAGCGCATGCTGCCGCTCGAAGACAGGGAACTGCTCAACCAGACGATGCTCGGGCTCAACATCGACCCCGAGACGATCTCGTCGCTGCTCGCCTCCTTCGACACCGCTGCCGCCGGCCTGGAGTCCGACCCCCTCACGCCCGTCCAGGGCACGTCGTTCGGCGACTCCTTCACCGGCGGCCACCGCCTCGCCACCAACGTGCAGATGGCCCACGAGGCGGTCGCCGAGGAGCTGGCGCGGATGGTCGCCGGGCTGCGCGCGATGGGCCAGTCGCTCGAGGCGTTCGAGCACGACGTGCAGCAGACCACCGAGCAGACGACCGCCACCCTGGGTCGGATCCAGGCCGCCACCGACTGTGTCGCCGCGCCCGACTTCAGCTCCAGCCAGTGCACCCTCCCGACCGAGAGCCAGGACTGACGACCGTGACGAAGGGACCTCACCGCCTCCGCCTCGACCAGTACCTCGACTCGGCCGCGGGCGGAGCGCTCCAGAACGCCGGCCGCGACTGGCGGCGCAAGGCCGCCGACCTCACCACGCTCGGCGACGCGCTGCGCAAGGCCGCCGGCCAGGCCGAGCTGCGCATCGGCGAGCAGACGCTCACCGGCCCGGCGCTGCGCGCCGGCATGGAGGAGTCCGCGGCCTCGATGGCCGACAAGGCGGAGCAGCTCCGCGCGGCAGGCGACGCGCTCGTGGCCGTCGGGGAGCAGATCGACCACGCCAAGGACGCGCGTGACGCGATGGCCGACCTCGGTCCCAAGCCGCCGCCCTACCAGGCGCCTCCCGGCACCCCCGGGGTCGAGCTGACCCGGGAGGACCTGCAGGCCCGGGCCGACGCCTCGCAGGCCCGCGAGAACGAGCGCAGCACCTGGCAGACGCAGTACGACCGGCAGGAGGCCAGGTCCCTCGCCCTGACCAAGGAGCTGGACTCCGCCTTCCTCTCCGCCATCCCGCCCATGGCCGCGATCCACGGGCAGCAGGACCCCACCGAGCCGCCCACCCGGGTCCCGTCGGGTCCCGGCGGCACCTACCTGCCCGGCACCCAGGCCCCGCCGCCCACCGGTGGGGGTGGAGGCGGCGGCGGTGGGACCCGCGGCGGCGCGCAGGGCCACTGGGTCGAGGGCCACACCGTCCCCGGGACCGACGGCGGCCGCGACGACGGTGACGACACCACCACGAAGCCCACCGACCCAACCGACCCGACCAGGCCCACGACCCCCACCGACCCGACGCCGACCACTCCCACCACGCCCACCACGCCCACCACGCCCACGACGCCCACGGGGCACCCCCCGGTCGTCCCCGCGGACCCCGCCGGCACCACGACCGTGGCGGGCAGCCAGCAGGCCGGCGTCACCCACCAGCCCCCGTCCGCCCCGTCCACCCCGGTCGCCTCGGCCCCCGGCCCGCTCTCCGCCTCCGCCACCGCTTCCTCCGGGGTCACCGCGGCCGCGCTGGGGGCGGCCGGGGTCCCGGGCGGCGCGAGCAGCCTGACCGGAGGCGTCCGGCCCTCGGCCGCCGGCAGCACCGCGGCCCGCCCCATCGGCGCCACCACCCGCAGCGCCGGGGCAGCAGCGCTCTCGCGGCCGGCCGCCGCCACGAGCCCGACGGCGGCCCGCGGTGGGGCAGCCGCCGGCAGCCCCACGACCCGGGGCTCCGCCGGCTCGGCCGGCTCGGCCGGCGGACGCGGCGCCCGAGCCTCCGGCTCGGTGGGCGCCGGCGGCGCTCGCGGCGCTGCCGGCTCGCGAGGTGCCACCGGTGGGGCGGCAGCCGCCGGCGCCGGGGGCACGGCCGGCGGGGCCGGTCGTGGCGGCCGCAAGGGCGAGCGCGACCGGACCGCGAAGCGCGACGGCCTGGTCCTCGACCAGGACTGGCTCGGCGACGAGGACGTCGCTCCGGGCGTCCTCGACTGACCTCCCGCCCGCGACTGCCCTCCGAGGCGTCCGCGCCGGACGCGGCGTCAGGCGACGACGGTCGTGAGCGGCTGCGAGGAGTCGGCCGGCAGGTCGAGCAGCGACGGCGTACGGCCGCGGGCGACGAGCTCGGCGCCGAGCGCGGCGACCATGGCGCCGTTGTCGGTGCAGAGCCCGGGCCGCGGCACGCGGACGCGGATCCCGGCGGCCGACGCGCGCTCCTCGGCCATCGCGCGGAGGCGGCTGTTGGCCGCGACGCCGCCGCCGATGAGGATGTCCTCGATCCCCCGGCTCGACGCGGCGTCGATCGCCTTGCGGGTGAGCACGTCGCACACCGCCTCCTGGAAGGAGGCCGCCACGTCGGCGACGGGGACGGTCGCGCCCTCGCGCTGCTGGGTCTCCACCCAGCGGGCCACGGCGGTCTTGAGGCCGGAGAAGGAGAAGTCGAAGCGGTGCCGCTCGAGGTCGCGCCGGCTGGTGAGACCGCGAGGGAAGTCGATGGCGACGCTGTTGCCGCTGCGCGCCTGCTTGTCGATGTGCGGACCGCCGGGGAACGGCAGACCGAGCAGCCGGGCCACCTTGTCGAAGGCCTCCCCCGCGGCGTCGTCGATCGTGGAGCCCATCGGCTCGACGCCCACGGTCACGTCGGTCACCTCGAGCAGGCTCGAGTGCCCGCCGGAGACCAGCATCGCCAGGCACGGCTCCGGCAGCGGGCCGTGCTCGAGCTGGTCGACCGCGACGTGCGCGGCGAGGTGGTTGACACCGTAGATGGGCTTGCCGAGACCGAGTGCCAGCGCCTTGGCGCTGGCGACGCCGACCAGCAGCGCACCGGCCAGCCCCGGCCCGCTCGTCACCGCGACGGCATCGATGTCGCTCAGCGCGACGCCGGCGGTCTCCGCGGCGCGCTCGATGGTGGGCACCATCGCCTCGAGGTGCGCCCGGCTCGCCACCTCGGGGACGACGCCGCCGAAGCGCGCGTGCTCCTCGACGCTGCTCGCCACCGTGTCGGCGAGGAGCGTGTGGCCACGGACGATGCCGACGCCCGTCTCGTCGCAGGAGGTCTCGATGCCGAGGACCAGGGGCTCGTCAGTCATGCGCCGTCGCCGTCTCCGCGCGCGCGGCACCCGGCAGCCAGCGGCACATCACCAGCGCCTCCGAGCCGTCGCGGTAGTAGTGGGGGCGCACGTCGATCACGCTGAACTGGCGGGCGACGTAGAAGCCGAGCGCCGGGGCGTTGGCCACACTCACCTCCAGCAGCATGCGCGAGGCGCCGTGGGTGTCGACGAGCAGCTCGTCGAGCAGGCGCGAGGCGATGCCGTTGCGCCGCGCCTCGGGTCGTACGCCGATGCGCAGCAGGTCGATGATGTCACCGGCGCTCATGGTCACGCCGTAGCCGGAGAGGTCGTCGGCCACGACGAAGCGCCGACCGGGGCCCTCGATCTCCTGGCGGACCAGCGCCTCGCTCCACGCGTCGACGCCGAACAGCTCCTGCTCGAGCGCGACGAGGGCGGGCAGGTCGGCCAGGGTGGCGGCACGGATCACGAGACGGGCTTTCTGGGTGCGCCGGCGACCGCGTCGGGGCGCCGCAGGTAGAGGGGCTCGGGGTCCAGCAATCCTACGAGCTCCGAGCCCACTCCCGCAGCCAGCCAGCCGGCGCTGGGCCGCGCCGGCGCGAGCGCCCGGGGGAAGGCGTCGGGGTACAGCTCTGGGCCCGCGCCGGCGACCGGGGCGTCCGTGGCGACCTCGGCGGGCCGGGTCACGACGGGGCCCTCCAGGCGGCGACCGTCGGCGTCGTAGGAGGCGAGGTAGACCTCTTTGCGCCGGGCGTCGGTGGCGACCAGGAAGCTGCCCGGTGCGGCACCGGTGGCGGCGGCCTCGAGCGCGATCGCGTCGAGGGAGCACACCCCGTAGACCGGGATGTCGAGCACGAAGCCGAGGGTCCGCGCGGTCACGACGCCGACGCGCAGGCCCGTGAACGGACCGGGACCCACCCCGACCGCGATCGCGGTGAGGTCCTGGCGCACGATCCCGGCGTCCTCGAGCGCGCGGGCGATGAGCGGCGCGAGGTGCTCGCCGTGCTTCATCGGCTGCTCGGACGAGTGCTCCACGACGACCCGGTCCCCGTCGTGGAGCGCGACGGTCACGAGCGGGGTCGCGGTGTCGAAGGCGAGGAGCACGGCGTCGAGGTTACTGTCCGACGACCCAGCGCAGGGAAACGCGGCGCGGGTCGAGCGCCTCCTCGTCCGCGCCACCGGGGTGGTCCCCGACGCTCCGCTCGATGACGACCTCGAGGCGGGACTCGGCCAGGCCCTCGGCGAGGCCGGCGCCCCACTCCACCACGGTCACCGAGTCCTCCAGCGACGCGTCGAGGTCGAGGTCGTCGAGCTCGTCGAGCCCTCCGAGCCGGTAGGCGTCGACGTGCACGAGGTCCGGGCCGTCCCCCAGCGCGGGGTGCACCCGGGCGATGACGAACGTCGGCGACGTGACGCCGCCCCGGACGTCGAGGCCGGCGCCGAGGCCCTGCGTGAAGGTGGTCTTGCCGGCCCCGAGCTCGCCGGTCAGCACCACGAGGTCGCCGGCGACGAGGGTGCGCCCCAGCCTCTCCCCCAGTCCCCGCATGGTCTCGGCGTCCGGCGCGTCGAAGGTGGTGCCGAGCCAGCGCGCCAGCTCGACGTACGGGCTCGAGCGTCCCGTGACCACGAACCCGTTGCCCTCCCAGAACGCCACCGTGCCGGGGAGCTCCTCGCGGGCGAGGACCCTGACCGCCGAGCGGCCCGCGGCCGCCTCCACGGCCGCCTCGACCAGCGCCGTCGCGACGCCCTGCCCCTGGGCGTCGGGCGTGACGCCGAAGCGCCGCAGCACCAGCCCGTCGGGTGCCGGGTCGAGGACCACGCAGCCCACCGGCCGCCCGTCGACCTCGGCGAGCAGGCCGCCGCGGCGGCGGAGCAGGCGCGCGATCGAGGCGGCGTCGTCGCCGAGGGCGTCGGCGGGCGGGTCGAGCGGTGGCCGGTCACCGAACGCCTCCCGCACCACGGCGAGCACCTCGGCGGCCGCCTCCGGGCCGACGCGGCGGACCACGACGCTCACGACAGCACCTGGCCCTGGGCGAGCGAGATGAGGTCGTCGAGCTCGGCGGTGACCTGCTTGTGCTGCTCGAGGATCACCATGTGGCCGGCGCCCTCGCACTCGAGGAGGCTGGACCCGGCGATCCTGCTGTGCAGCTTGCGGCTGTGGCCGATGGGGGTGACCTTGTCCTCGGTGCCGCAGACGATGGCCGTGGGGACCCGGCCGAACGGCTCGAGGTGCTCGAAGTGGTCGAGGGTGGCGAAGGCCGGGTAGAAGTCCGCGACCACGGCGAACGGCGTCGCGTTGAGCATCGAGTAGACGAACTCCACCTGGGAGGCGGGCACGTCGTCGCCGAAGGCGTAGCGGTCGGTCACCACGTCGGCCACCGCGCGGCCCCACACGCGGGCGAGGTCGACGATCCGGTGCCCCCGGTCGAGGGTGCGCACCGCACGCCCCATGAACCGCCCGCCGAGCCCGAGCGGCAGCATCGGGAACAGGACGCGGCCGGGGTCGAGCCCACCGGCCGTCGTCGAGATGAGCGCGGCGCCCACGACCTTGTCGCCGAAGAGGTCGGGATGCTGCTCGGCGAGGGAGATCACGCTCATGCCACCCATCGAGTGGCCCACGACGACGCACCGGCCCGGGACGGTGTGCTCGATCACGCGGCGCAGGTCGTGCGCCAGCTGCGCCAGCGTGCAGTTCTCCTCCGCGGAGCGGGCGGACCGGCCGTGGCTGCGCTGGTCGTAGAAGACGGTGCGGACCTGCCCGCGGTAGGCGGCGCGCTGGAAGTGCCAGCTGTCCAGGTTGAGGGAGTAGCCGTGGACGAAGACGACGGTGAGGTCGTCGTCGGTCGCCGCGGGGCCGCCGAAGTCGTCCGGCTCGTCGATCTCGACGTGGAGGTCGACCGCGTCGTCGGCGACCACCACGCGGGGCGGGCTGTGCAGCGCGCCGAACGCCACCTGCTCGCCGGCGGCACGGTTGCCGATGACCCGGTTCTGGCGGGCGATGCCGACCGCGCCGGCGGCGGCAGCCAGCCCGGCCGCGCCCACCACGGTGCCGAAGATGCGGCCCTTCATGCTCAACGGGGGGTTCCTTCCGTCGCGTCGCTGTCGACGTACCTGCGGACCAGGCGCCCGCCGAGGCGTGTGACGATCTCGTAGCTGATGGTGCCGGTGGCCTCGGCCCAGTCCTGGGCGGTCGGCTCGCCGCGGTCACCGGGGCCGAAGAGGACCACCTCGGTGCCGGGAGGCGGCAGCTCGCCGTGCAGGTCGACCACGAACTGGTCCATGCACACGCGGCCCCGGATCGGGCGCAGGGAGTCGTCGACCCAGACCGCGGCGGTGTTGCCGGCGGCGCGCGGGACGCCCTCGCCGTAGCCCGCCGGCACCACGCCCACGGTCGTGTCCTCGGGGGCGTGCCAGGTGTGCCCGTAGGAGACGCCGTCGCCGGCCGCGATCGCCTTGCTCATCACCAGCCGGGCCCGCACGGACATGGCCGGACGCAGCCCCACCCGCGGGCTGGCACCGGGTGCCGGGTCCAGGCCGTAGGACGCGATGCCGCACCGGACCAGGTCGAAGTGCGAGGACGGACGCAGGAGCGCCGCCGCCGAGTTGGCCAGGTGGGCGACCTCCGGGTCGAGCCCTGCCTGCCCGGCCAGCGCGAGCGCCTCCCGGAACGCCGCCTCCTGCTGGTCGTTGGCGGGGTGCGCGGGCTCGTCGCTGGCGGCGAAGTGCGACCAGATGCCGGTGACGCGCACCCGGCCGGCGGCCTCGTGGGCGGCCGCCGCCGCGAACAGGGCTGCCCACGCGTCGCGCGGAGCACCGCCGCGGGAGAGGCCGGTGTCGACCTTCAGCTGGACGCGCGCCCCACCCACGGCGGCGATCTCGTCGAGCTCGGCCACGGAGTACGCCGTCACCTCGACGTCGGCGGCGACGGCGCCGGCGAAGTCGTCGCCGGGCGCGCTGAGCCAGCACAGCAGCGGACCGCGGTCGCCCGCCCCGCGCAGGGCCAGTGCCTCGTCGATCGTCGCCACGCCGAGCCAGTCGGCCCCGCCTGCGCGGGCCGCCGCGGCGGCCTCGGCCATCCCGTGGCCGTAGCCGTCGGCCTTGACGACCGCCATCAGCCGCACCGGCCGGTCCACGCTCACCAGGTCCTTGAGGACGCGGACGTTGTGCCGGATGGCAGCGAGGTCCACCACGATCTCGGCGCGGTGCGGCGCGGGATCGGTCATGGGGGCGATCATCGCGCACCGCTCAGGGTCTCGCGCACCAGCCGCGGAATCTGGACGGCGACGCGGGTCGCGGTCAGCGGCCCCCCGGCCGCGGCCTCGGTCGCCGCGGCGCCGTGGAGCCAGGAGCCGACGGACGCCGCGTCGTGCGGCTCGAGCCCCGCCGCGAGCAGGGCGCCGACGAGTCCGGCCAGCACGTCGCCCGCGCCCGCCGTGGCCAGCCACGGCACGCCCGTCGTGGTCACCCGCACCCGGCCGCCGGGGTCGGCCACGAGCGTGTGGTGTCCCTTCAGCAGGACCACGCACTCCCACCGGCGGGCGGCCTCGCGGACGTGCTCCAGCGGCGAGGCCTCCACCGGCTCGCGCTGCACGCCCAGCATCGCGGCGAGCTCGCCGGCGTGGGGCGTGAGCACGCAGCCCGGCAGCGGCGCTGCGACGTGGCGCAGCGCGTCGGCGTCGACCACGACCGGGACGCCGTCGGCGCGGGCCGCGTCGAGCATCGCTCCCGCGTCGTCCCCTCCCCCGGGGCCGACGACCCAGGCCTGCACCCGACCGGCGCCGACCACCTCGGGGTGCACGGAGCGGACGGTGTCGGCGACGTGGGCCGGACCGACGTAGCGGACCATGCCGGCCAGGCCGGTGTTGGCGCCGGCGACCGCGAGCAGCGCCGCCCCGGGGTAGGTGTCCGAGCCGGCACGCACGCCGACGACGCCGCGGGTGTACTTGTGCGCGGTGGGGCCCGGCCGGGGCAGCAGGGCGCGCACGTCGTCGGGCTGGAGCGCCTCGAGCGCCGGCGGGCCCAGGTCGCCGGCCAGGCCGAGGTCGACGAGGTGGATCGCGCCGCAGGCGGTCGAGGCCGGGTCCACGAGGTGGGCGACCTTGTGGGTGCCGAAGGTGACGGTGAGGTCCGCCCGGACGTGCGGGCCCTCGACCCGGCCGGAGTCGACGTCCACGCCGGAGGGCACGTCGACGGCGACGACCGGCACGCCGTCGTACCGCTCGAGCGCTGCCACCGCCTCCGGGCGCAGGCCGGGGCGGCCCCCGATCCCGACGATGCCGTCGACGACCACGTCGGGTGCCGCGTGGAGGCGGTCGAGGTCGTGCGTCGCGCGACCCCCCGCGGCCCGCAGCGCGGCCAGTCCGGCCTCGTGCACGCGGTCGGCGAGCAGCAGCGCCTCCACCCGTGAGCCGCGGGCGGCCAGGCGGGCGCCCGCCCACAGGGCGTCGCCGCCGTTGTCGCCCGGGCCGACGATCAGCAGCACCCGGCGGCCGTAGCCGCCGCCGAGCAGCTCCAGGACGGCGGCCGCCAGTCCGGCGGCGGCGCGCTGCATCAGCGCGCCCTCGGGGAGGCGCGCCATCGCGGCGGCCTCGGCGCGGCGTACCGCCTCCACGGTGTGGGCGTGCAGCACGACTCGTCCCTCGGCCTATCCCTCGAGGACGACGACGGCCGAGGCGATGCCGGCGTCATGGGAGAGGGAGACGTGCACGTGCGCGACGCCGAGCGCCTCCGCGCGGGCGGCGACGGTGCCCCGGATCTCGAAGCGCGGCCGGCCGGTGTCCTCCGAGACGATCTCGGCGTCGTGCCAGGCCATCCCGACCGGGGCGCCGAGCGCCTTGGCGATGGCCTCCTTGGCGGCGAACCGGGCGGCCAGCGAGGCGGGCGGACGCACGGCCTCGGCGTCGGTGAACAGCCGCCCGCGCAGGGACGGCGTGCGCTCGAGGGCCTGCACGAAGCGGTCGATGTCGACCACGTCGATGCCGACGCCGATGACCGGCATGGCTGCTCGGACCGCCTACTCGACCGTGACGGACTTGGCGAGGTTGCGCGGCTGGTCGACGTCGTGGCCGAGCCGGGTCGCCAGCTCGCACGCGAACAGCTGCAGCGGCACGACGGCGACCAGCGGCTGGAGCAGCACCGGCACCCGCGGCAGCGTGACCAGCACGTCGGCGTACGGCTCGATGGAGGTGTCGCCCTCCTCGGCGAGGCACAGTGTGCGGGCGCCGCGGGCGCGGACCTCCTGGATGCCGCTGACCATCTTGTCGTGCAGCTGGTCGCGGCCGCGGGGCGGCACGACGCAGAGGATCGGCAGCCCCTCCTCGACGAGCGCGATCGGTCCGTGCTTGAGCTCGCCGGCGGCGAACCCCTCCGCGTGCAGGTAGGCGATCTCCTTGAGCTTCAGGGCCCCCTCGAGGGCGACCGGGTAGCCCGCGTGACGGCCCAGGAAGAGCACCGACCGGCTCTCGACGTGGTCGCGGGCCAGCGCGTAGACCTCCTCGGCCTTGCCGAGCACGGTCTCGACGTGACCGGGCATCTCCTCGAGCTGGTCCATGATCTCGGAGATCTCGTCGCCGAACCGGGTCCCCTTGACCTGGGCGAGGTAGAGCGCGAGCAGGTAGCAGGCCACGAGCTGGGTGAGGAAGCCCTTGGTGGAGGCGACCCCGATCTCCGGGCCGGCGTGGGTGTAGATCACGCCGTCGGACTCGCGGGGGATCGTCGAGCCGTTGGTGTTGCAGATCGCGAGCACCTTCGACCGCTGCACGCGGGCGTGGCGGATGGCCTGGAGGGTGTCCGCGGTCTCGCCGGACTGGCTGATCGCCACGACGAGGGTCGCGCTGGTGAGGATCGGGTCGCGGTAGCGGAACTCGCTGGCCAGCTCGACCTCGACGGGGATGCGGCACCAGTGCTCGATGGCGTACTTGGCGACCATGCCGGCGTAGAAGGACGTGCCGGCCGCGATGATGATGATCTTGTCGATGTCGCGCAGGTCCTGGTCGGAGAGCCGCATCTCGTCGAGCTGCAGCAGGCCGTCGGCGCCGCGGCGGCCGAGCAGGGAGTCGGCCACCGCGCGCGGCTGCTCGAAGATCTCCTTGCGCATGAACCAGTCGTGGCCGTCCTTCTCGGCGGCGGAGAGGTCCCAGTCGACGTGGTAGCGGCGGCCCTCGGCGGGAGTGCCGTCGAAGCCGGAGACGCTGACCCCGTCGCGGGTGATGGTCACGACCTGGTCCTGGTCGAGCTCCATGGCCTCGCGGGTGTGCTCGATGAAGGCGGCCACGTCGGAGCCGAGGAAGTTCTCGCCCTCGCCGATCCCCACCACGAGCGGGCTGTTGCGGCGGGCGGCGACGACCCGGTCGGGGTCGTGCGCGTCCACCGCGACGAGGGTGAACGCGCCCTCGAGGCCGCGGCACACGTTCTGCATCGCGACGGTGAGGTCCACGCCGCTCCCCAGCTGCTCCTCGAGCAGGTGGGCGGCGACCTCGGTGTCGGTGTCTGAGGCCATCTCGACGCCGTCGGCCTCCAGGCGGGCACGCAGCTCGGCGAAGTTCTCGATGATGCCGTTGTGCACCAGCGCGACGCGGCGCTCCCGGCCCAGGTGCGGGTGGGCGTTGCGGTCGGTCGGCGCGCCGTGCGTCGCCCAGCGGGTGTGGCCGATGCCGGTGGTGACGGGCGGGAGCGGCGTCTCGGCGATGGCCTTCTCGAGGTTGGCGAGCTTGCCGGCCCGCTTGTCGGAGACCACCGTGCCGCCGTCGACGAGCGCGATGCCGGCGGAGTCGTAGCCGCGGTACTCCAGCCGCCTGAGGCCTTCGATCACCACGCTCTCGGCCGGCTTGTGACCCACGTACCCGACGATTCCGCACATGGCCGGGGAGTCTATCGGCAGGCCGCCGCGCAGCCGTGGCCCGCCGCGGTGCCACAATCGCACCCATGCCCGAGGTCACGTCGTCCTCCACCGGCAGCGAGGCCTCCCCGTACGTCGAGCTCGAGCGCGGGGCCTGGGCGCAGCTGGCCGGCACGGCCGAGACGTCCCTGACGCCCGACGAGGTCCTCCGCCTCCGTGGCTTCGGCGACCAGCTCGACCTCCGCGAGATCGAGCAGGTCTACCTCCCGCTCTCGCGGTTGCTCAGCCTCTACGTCGCGGCGAACTCCCGGCTGCACCGCGAGCAGGAGGAGTTCCTGCACCGCGTGACCCCGCCGCGCACGCCGTTCGTCATCGGGCTCGCCGGCTCGGTCGCGGTCGGCAAGTCGACCACCGCGCGCGTGCTGCAGCAGATGCTGGCGCACTGGCCCGAGCACCCCAACGTCGCGCTCGTGACCACCGACGGCTTCCTGCTGCCCAACGCCGAGCTCGAGCGGCGCGGGATCCTGCACCGCAAGGGGTTCCCGGAGTCCTACGACCGCAAGGCGCTGCTGAAGTTCGTCGTCGACATCAAGTCCGGCCGGGACGAGGTCGAGGCGCCGATCTACTCCCACCTCGTCTACGACGTGCTGCCCGACGAGAAGGTCGTGGTCAAGCGCCCCGACATCGTGATCATCGAGGGCCTCAACGTCCTGCAGCCGGCCCGCGTGCGCGACGACGGCCGCACCGGCCTGGCGGTCAGCGACTTCTTCGACTTCTCCGTCTACGTCGACGCGGCGCTGGCCGACATCAAGCGCTGGTACGTCGACCGCTTCCTGAGGCTGCGCGAGACCGCCTTCCGTGACCCGGCGTCGTACTTCCGCAAGTACGCCGCGCTGTCCCACGACGAGGCGGTCGACCAGGCCACCCGGATCTGGGATTCCATCAACGAGCCGAACCTCGTGCAGAACGTCGCTCCCACCCGCTCGCGCGCGAACCTCGTGCTGCGCAAGGACGCCGACCACTCGGTGCGCTACGTGCGGTTGCGCAAGCTCTGAGCGCCGGTCGCCGGCGGCGCGTCGCGGTCAGCGCTTCCCGGGCTTGACGGTGATGGTCACCGAGGCCGTCGACGTGGCACCGAAGCTGTCGGTCGCCCGCACGGTCACCCGCGTCGTCCCCTTGATGGTGAACGTGCGGCTGGCAGTGGCGCCGGTGGCGTCGTCCAGCTGCCCGTCCCCGTCGAGGTCCCACGCGTAGGTCAGCGGCGCACCCTCCGGGTCGGTCGAGCCCGTCGCGGAGAGCTGGACGGTCAGTGGAGCCTTGCCGGTCGTCGGGTTCGCCGTCACCCGAGCCTGCGGCAAGCCGTTGAAGCGTGCGGTGAAGGCCTGGTCGACGGCGACAGTCGTGGTGCGGGCCGCAGACGTGGAGCCGTCGCTCCAACCGACGAGCTGGTAGGTGTGCTCCCCCAGGACCTGCGGGGAGGGGACGGAGAACGTCTGGGTCGAGCGCTCGATGACGGTCTGCGGCTGCCCCTCCGTCACCGCTGCGCCACCGACGTAGGCCTGCAGGCCGTCGGGCACGGTGTCGACGGTCAGCGTGCGGGTGCGGGGCAGGATCTCGATGGTCTCGGCGTCCCGCAGCCCTGCCGGGTCGGTGACCGTCAACGTCACGGACAACCGCGACGGGTAGTCGTGGTCCGGAGCGGAGAAGGAGGCGGTGGCACCCGAGCGGGTCTCGAGCGGGTGGGTGTGGCAGTCGAACGGCGGTGTGGCCGAGCAGTGCACCACCCCGAGGTCCCAGCGGTACGTGAGGTTGCCGCCGTCGGGGTCGACGCCGCTGCCCTGCAGGGACACGGTGTCGCCGACGGCCCAAGTGGTCACGGACGTCGGGGCGTCGATGCGTGCGGTCGGAGCCTGGTTGGCGTCGGCGCGCACGTCCACCTGCACGGTCTCGTCGTCGACACCGCCGTGACCGTCGTCCACCCGGAGCCGGACCGTGTAGGTGCCCGGAGTCGTGTAGGTGTGGGCGGCCGTGGCCGTGAACGCGTCGTCCAGCTGGCCGTCGCCGTCGAGGTCCCAGGCGTACTGCAGCGGAGCGCCGTCGGGGTCGACGGATGCGGTGGCGTCGAAGGCGACGGTCAGCGGAGCCTGCCCGGACGACGGGTCGGCCACGAAGGACGCCGTGGGCAGCTGGTTGCTGGTCCCCGTGGAGACGATCCGACGGATGCGACCGTTGATGTGGTCGAGGGAGAAGATGTCGCCCCCCGGTCCGGCGTACAGCCCCACCGACGGCTCCTCCGTCGTGAATCGGTCGACCGTCGAGGGGTCGGGCACCCCTCCGGCGCCCGCGTACATCACCCAGACGCACGCCCGGGAGTAGTCGGTGAAGAACAACGCGCCGTCGTACTTGCCCGGATAGGTACCGCCCGGGTAGACGGCGAGACCGCTGATCGCGCTGGAGTTGCCCTGTACCTCGGGGCAGGCGTCCAGCGCGACGCCGTGGCGGTACTCGAACAGCGGGGCCGTGACCGCTGCGCTCCCCTGGGCATAGAGAGACTCGCACACGGGCACGTTGGCGGCGTCGTAGGACCCCATGCGTCCGGTGCCCTCGTAGCAGGGCCATCCGTAGTTCCGCAGCGACGACGCGTTCGGGACGTGGTTGATCTCCTCCCAGTTGTTCCACCCCACGTCTCCGACGTAGACGTGGCCGTCGGGCGCCACCGCCGTGCGGAACGGGTTGCGGAAACCATGGGCGAGCACCCGGCCCCCACCAGGGTTGCCCGGCCAGGCGTTGCCCGTGTCGGGGTCCAGACGCATCAAGGTGCCGTCGTGGCTCAGCGGGTCACCGCCGGTGCGGAGGTCCTGGCTGCGCAACGCTCCGCCCTCGGACGGCGGGTCCTGACACGGATTCACGGGGGTCGGAGTGCCGGCGAGGCTGCCGCCGAGCTGGCCGTGGTCCACGGTGTTGAAGGACGCGCCGTCGCCGGAGGTGACGTAGAGGGCGCCTTCGGGCCCGAACTCGACGGTCCCCACTGAGTGGGACGGGAACTGCTGGCAGAAGTTGCCGTCGAGGAGGACCTCCGTGGTCCCGGGGCGGTTGGCCGTGTCGACCGGGATGCGGACCAGCCGTCCGTCGGCGAGGCAACCGTCAGTCGTCGCTCCCGGTGGCGTGGGGCACGTGTCGCCGTAGCGGTAGCGGTCCCACGTGTAGAGCAGGTAGACGTAGGGGCTTGCGGGGAAGTCGGGGTCGAGCGCCATCCCGAGGAGGCCACGGTCCCAGAACGAGTGGACGTCTGCGGTGAGGTCGATCGCCGTGGTCGCGGTGGTGTCGCTCATCGAGTCGAAGACCTTGACCAGCCCTGACTTCTCCGCGACGAACACCCTGCCGTCCGGGGAGAAGCGCACGACCGTGGGGAGCGTGAGGCCGGAGAACACGGTCTGCACGCCGAAACCGGTGTCGACCTGCGGCGCCGCCTCCGCGGGTGTCGCGTCGCGGACGATGGCTGCGGGGGCCGCGAGGAGGAGGACGGCGATCGCCGCCAGAAGGACCCGCCTGGGACTGGTGAGCATGAGCACCCCCAACGTGGCATTCGCGACGATCGCGCTGGCCTCAGTCTCGACGCGAGGTCGGTGCCGCCGCATACCGCGAATCGGGGGTCTGTCCGCGGGCGGCGTCCCCGCTCCGGACTGTGGTGTCGCCCTCTTCCGTGTCGTCCGGACGCGTGCCACCGGACTGCAGGAGATCGCCGGTCAGGACGACCACGAGCAGGAACGGCATGAACCACACCGTGTACAAGGCGGACCAGTGGGTCAGCAGGAGCTGGAACGACATCAGCAGGGCTGCGCTGAAGGCGGCCAGCTGCAGCGGCGACTTGCGGCGCGGCCGGACCGCCACCACCAGCGCCGCGAGCACGAGGACCCCCTGCAGGACGTGCTGCACCGCCGAGAGGTCGGGCAGGCCCGCAGCGGCGTACTGACCCCAGTCCCACAGCGAGAACGGTGAGCTGCGGTCGAACTGGATGATGAACGTCCGGTCGAGGAACACCCGCAGCTCGCGCAGCGGGTCGTCGGCGACCAGCAGGAACCAGAAGCACAGCACCGTGGTCAGCGCGAAGCTCGTGGCGTACACGAGCGGACTCCGCAGCCGACGGGTGCCGGGGTAGGTCGCCCACATCGGCGCCAGGATCAGGGCGGCCAGCTTAGTCCAGCACGCGAGGGCGACCAGGCAGCCTCGCCCGGGCGGGGACGAGACGGCCCAGAACGCCCAGATGAGGAGGGCGGCCATGATCGTGTCGTTGGCGTTGGAGCTGGAGGTGTACTGGGTCAGCGGGTTCGCCGCCCACGCGAACGGCAGGACGACCGCCGCCCTGGTCCCGCCCCGGCTGCGCCCCACGGCCGCGAGACCTGCCATGGCGAGCAGGTCGAAGAGCAGGGTCGTGAAGTGGACGGCCGGGAGCTCGTCCCACCGACCGCTCCAGCCGAAGAGCCACAGCCCTGGGAGGTAGGCGTGGTAGTTCACCGGACCGTAGGTGTCCCCGAAGGAGTTGATCGTCTCGCAGCGCCCGTCCTCCTGGACCCAGTCCAGGACGCTCCCGTCGTGGGCCTCAGCGCCGCAGGGGCGTCCGCTGTCCGCATGGGGAAACCTCCCGTACGGCGACACGCCGTCCGAGAGGCGGTCGGCGCCGATGACCCCCGCGTAGCCGACGTCCAGCACGCTCGAGTGCTCGACGTTGATCCCCGTCCGCAGCCCGACGAGGAACACCAGGCCCGCCACGAGCAGCCACACGGGAACGGTCGAGCGCGGGACGGCGACGCGTCCGGTGACTCCGACGCGGATCATCCGCAGGACGAGGTAGACCAGCGAGGCCGTCGCGGCCAGCACGGAGGCGAACACGCGCCCCTCGTTGAGCAGCGCGACGTTGACCGAGAACGACAACAGGGCCACCAGATCGAGGTTGGCCAGGCTCAGCGGTCGTCTGAAGTCCGCGAGGCCGACCACGAAGAAGAGGCAGAACGCCAGCCACAGGAGGGGCTCGTTGATCAGCCCGCCGACGCCGCCTCCCCGGGCCAGCGGCCAGGCCAGCTCAGGCCCCGCCCAGACGTCGCGCGTGTCGCCGGTGCGGTCGTCGACCTTGGCGGTGGCCACCTTGCCGGCCTCGGGGGTGAAGACGCTCACCTCCCACTCCCCGCGCTCGGGCATGAAGTGGGCCGCGGGTATCAGCAAGTCCTCCGGGTATCGGTCCAGCCACTCGGCGACCTCCGGTTCGACCAGCACGATGCGGGTCGCCTCCCCCCGCGTCAGCCGGGGCCCGTCGTCCGGTCCGTCGCCCACCGACGCCGAGGCACCCGCGCACAGGAGCAGCAGGACGGCGCTCAGCGCCAGCAGCGCCGAGCGCATCGTCCAACGAGCCGTGTCCATCCGCGCCGGATGAAGCATGGCGTCACCATAACCAGTGAATTCCCGCCCGGGACGGGTTCTCCTCGCCCCGGCCCCTCTACGGTCCGGTTCGAGGGTGCGCTCGAGGCGTCCCCCACCCGATGGCACCGAAGGAGCACGCGGTGAAAGACAGAGACAACAGGCTGACCACGATGCTGGGCCTGCCGATCCTGGCGGTCCTCGGCTTCGTCCTTGCGACCGTGTTCGCCGGGGTGAGCGTCGCCGGAGAGGTGACGACCACCACCACGACCACCGTCCCGACGACCACGACGACGACCACGACGACGACCACGACCACGACGCCCGAGCCGGGCGGCGAGGGCTGCACCCCCGGGTTCTGGAAGAACCACCCGTCCGACTATCCCGCCGGCTACAGCCCCGACACGACGCTGGGCAGCGTCTTCACCGGCCTGTCGTCGACCTACTCGTCGATGACGCTGGACGCCGCGCTGTCGCTGGGCGGTGGTGGCTTGAAGGCGCTGTTGCGGCACGCGGCCGCGGCTCTGTTGAACGCTGCGAGCGACGAGGTGGACTACTCGTTCTCCACGGCGGAGGTGGTGGCGCTGACGAACGCGGCGATCGGCAGTGGCTCCTACGAGGCGACGAAGGACCTGTTCGACACGGCGAACAACGGTGGTGCCGCCGGGTTCTGCGACTGATCGGCCCGAGCCCCGGCCCCCGACCACGTCGGGAGCCGGCCGGACGACGGGCCCCGGGGATCCGATTCCCGGGGCCCGTCGCCGCCCCGTCGGTGGCGGCGGCGCGGTCACGAGGCTGACCGTCGTCTCAGAGCCTCTTCTGCAGCTCGAGCAACGTCTCGGTCGTGCGGTAGCCCAGCGCCTCGTTGACGGCGTTCATCCACGTGTTGACCTCGGCGTTGGACGTCTCCACGGTCCTGAGGTCGGGGTACGTCGCCAGGACCAGGTCGTGCGTCGCGACCTTGAGCGCGAGCCCGAGCCGGTGTCCGCGGTGCGCCGGGTCGACGATCGTGATGCCGACCAGGGCGTGCGTGTGGTCCGTGTCGTCGACGCGCACGTCGGACACACCCGCCACCGTGCCGTCGGGCGCGATCGCCAGGGCCGTGTGCACGTGCCGTCCGGTGGCGACCTGCCGCTGCTCGGCGGCGCGGACGCGCTCCACGCTCCACTCCGACGCCTCGAGGTCGAGGTCGCCGAGCGGGATCTCGGAGACCAGCATCCCCAGGAGGCGCCCGAACGACTCGACGTACTCATCGGGGCACACGGTGTCGAAGGTGACGAGCGAGTAGCCCTGGCCGGCGCCCGCGAGCCCCGCCGCCAGCGCGTCGCGCCGCTCGACGTAGTCGGAGGTCGTCAGCTCCTTGATCGACTCCCGGGTGGCGACCGCGAAGCCCCGCCCCAGCGCGAACGGCTCCGCCGCGGCCGTGCCGCCGGGCGGGACGTACGCCTCGCCGGTGAGCGTCGTGCGCCCGTGCCCGAGCGCCAGCACCTCCGCCTCCGCCAGCAGCGCCGACCCGATCCCCTCGCGACGTCGGTCGGGGTCGACGTACACCTCGGCGCCGGCGAGGTGGGCGTTGTCGCGCGTGGGCAGGAGCACCATGCCGGCGCCCACCATGCGGCGACCCTCGATGGCACCGAACAGGGCCACGTCGCGCTCGGGGTTCGGCGCGGTCAGCGCCACCCGGCTCTGCTCCCACAGCGGCCACGGCTTGCCGGGCCGGTCGGCCGTCGCCGCGTGCCCGACGTCCCACCACGCCTTGAGGGCGGCTTCGTTGCGCGGGTTGATCTGCTCGATGTCGACCACGCCGCGACGGTAGTCGCGGCGCGCCCTGCCCGTCATGCGGATATCGGCGTGCGCGGCCCGCGTCGTCAGCAGGAGGCAGGGCGCGCTGCGCTCGCCTAGAGCGCCAGCTGCTGCTTCACCACGTCGGCGAGCCGGGACGCGACGCCGTCGGCCTCCTCGTGGGTGGGTGCCTCGACCATGACGCGCACGATGGGCTCGGTGCCGGAGGGGCGCAGGAGGATCCGGCCGCGCTCGCCGAGCAGCGCCTCCTCCTCGGCGACCGCGGCGGCGAGGACGGCGTCCTCGTCGGCGCGCGACTTGTCGACCCCCGACACGTTGAGCAGCACCTGCGGCAGCCGGGTCATCACCGAGGCCAGCTCCGCCAGCGACTTCCCGGTGGTGGCCATGCGCTCGAGGACGTGCAGCGCGGTGAGGATGCCGTCGCCGGTGGTGGCGTGGTCGCTGAGGATGACGTGGCCCGACTGCTCGCCGCCGAGGGAGTAGCCGGAGACCTTCATCGCCTCGAGGACGTAGCGGTCGCCGACCTTGGTCTGCCGCACCCCGACGCCGCTCGCGCGCATCGCCTGCACGAAGCCCAGGTTGCTCATCACGGTCGCCACCACCGTGTCCTTGGCGAGCCGGCCCTGCTCCAGCAGGGACAGCGACAGGATCGCGAGGATCTGGTCACCGTCGACGACGTTGCCGTCGGCGTCGACGGCCAGGCAGCGGTCGGCGTCGCCGTCGAGGGCGAAGCCGGCATGGGCGCGGTGCTCCACGACCGCGGCCTGCAGCGACTCGAGGTGGGTGGACCCGCAGCTGTCGTTGATGTTGAGGCCGTCGGGGTCGGCGTGGATCGCGACGACCGTGGCGCCGGCGTCCTCGAGCGCCCGGGGCCCGGCCTGGAAGGCCGCGCCCTCCGCGCAGTCGAGCACGACCCTGAGCCCCGCGAGCGGATGGGTGATCGTGCTCTCGAGGTGCGCGGCGTACTCCTGCACCGCGCTCTCGTAGGCGCGCACCCGGCCGACGTCGCCGCCGGTGGGTCGCGTCCACGGCTCGCCCATGCGGCGCTCGATGGCGATCTCGATCGCGTCGTCGAGCTTGTGGCCGCCGCGCGCGAGGAACTTGATGCCGTTGTCGGGCATCGGGTTGTGCGAGGCCGACAGCATGACGCCGAGGTCGGCGCCCAGGCGGTCGGTCATGTAGGCGACGCCCGGGGTGGGCAGGACGCCGAGGAGCAGCACGTCGACGCCGGCCGAGGCGAGGCCCGCGACGACCGCGGCCTCGAGGAACTGCCCGGAGATGCGCGTGTCCCGGCCCACCACGGCGAGGGGGCGATGGCCCTCGAACTCGCCGCGGTCGGCCAGGACGTGTGCGGCGCAGACGGAGAGGTCCAGGGCCAGCTCCGCCGTGAGTGTGGCGTTCGCCAGGCCCCGGACCCCGTCCGTGCCGAAGAGTCGCGTCATGTGACGAGACCCTAGGAGATCAGCGCTTGCTGAACTGCGAGGCCTTGCGGGCCTTCTTCAGACCGGCCTTCTTGCGCTCCACGACGCGGGCGTCGCGGGTGAGCAGGCCGGCCTTCTTCAGCGCCGGGCGGTTCGCCTCGACGTCGACGGCGTTGAGCGCCCGCGCCACGCCGAGGCGCAGGGCGCCGGCCTGGCCGGCGATGCCGCCGCCGTGGATGCGGGCGATCACGTCGAAGCGACCCTCGAGCTGCAGCTCGGCGAACGGCTCGTTGGCGATCTGCTGGTGCAGCTTGTTCGGGAAGTAGCTGTCGAGCGTGCGGCCGTTGATGGTCCACGAGCCGGTGCCCGGGACGATGCGGACGCGGGCGACGGCCTCCTTGCGACGGCCGGTGGCGCCGGCGGGCGCGATGGTGGCCGGGCGGGCCGGGGTGTCGGCCGACGCGGCGCTCTCGGAGGTGTAGGCGACGCCGTCGGCGTCGGTCTCGAAGGTCTCCTCGACCTCGGTGGTGTTCTCAGACATGTGTCAGTCCTCAGTCGTCACTGGGAGATCTGGGAGATCTCGAACGGGGTGGCCTTCTGGGCCACGTGCGGGTGGTCGGGGCCGGCGTAGACCTTGAGCTTCTTCAGCATCTGGCGACCGAGCTTGTTCTTCGGGAGCATGCCCCACACGGCCTTCTCGATGGCCCTGCGGGCGTCCTTCTCGAGGAGCTCGCCGAAGGGGGTGGCCGACAGGCCGCCCGGGTAGCCGGAGTGGCGGTAGGCCATCTTGGTGGTCTTCTTGGTCCCCGACAGCGACACCTTGGAGGCGTTGACGATGATCACGAAGTCGCCCATGTCCATGTGAGGAGCGAAGGTCGGCTTGTGCTTGCCGCGGAGGAGGTTGGCGGTCTGGACGGCGAGGCGGCCCAGGACCACGTCGGTGGCGTCGATGACGAGCCACTCGCGCTGGATGTCAGCGGGCTTGGGGCTGTACGTGCGCACGGCGATGTCCCGTTCTCGTTCGTTGGGTCCGTCCCTCGGGCGAGGGGCGGTGGTGCCCCCCAGGCTTCGAGGGGCTGCGCGACTTCTGACGAACACGGCCCGGATCGCTCCCCCACCCAGGGGGGATCACGTCCGGATCTGCACCCGCTCTGGCCCTCCGTGGGGAGGGAGCGGACGCGGCAGGAGTCGCGACCAGCAAGGGTACGGCGCGTCGAGGAGCAGGGTCAAAACGGGGAGGGACCATGATGGCCGGGTGCGCAACGGCGGCGTGTCCTACTGGTGGCAGCAGCTCGGCCTGCCCTCCCCCACCGACCCGCTCCGGGGCGACGCGACGTGCGACGTCGCGATCGTCGGGGGCGGCCTGACCGGACTCTGGACCGCGCACTACCTGCGCGAGGCCGATCCCACGCTCGAGGTCCGCGTCGTCGAGGCCGAGTTCGCCGGCTTCGGGGCCTCGGGCCGCAACGGCGGCTGGCTGTCCAGCGAGCTGGCCGGCAGCGCCCGGGCGTACGAGCAGGTGGCGGGCGCCGACGGCGTCGACCGGCTCCGGGCCGCGCTGCGCGGCACCGTCGACGAGGTCGTCGCGATCGCCGCGCGCGAGGGCATCGAGGCCGACATCGTGCGCAGCGGCGTCCTCGTCGTGGCGCGGTCCGAGGCGCAGCGGCAGCGACTGGGGGGCGAGCTCACCGCGGAGCAGGTGTCGGCCCGGATCCGGGTGGCCGGAGCGGTGGCCGGCCACTTCGACCCCGACTGCGCGCGGGTGCAGCCGGCCAAGCTGGTCTCCGGCGTCGCGCGGCTCGTGCGGGAGCGCGGTGTGCGCGTGCACGAGGCCACCCGCGCCGTGCGGATCGAGCCGGGCGCGGTGGTCACCGAGCACGGCACCCTGCGGGCGCCCGTGGTGCTGCGCTGCCTGGAGGGCTTCACCGCCGGACTCCCCGGGCACCGGCGCGACTGGCTGCCGATGAACTCCGCGATGGTGGTCACCGAGCCACTGACGGCCGCGCAGTGGGCGGAGGTCGGCTGGAGCGGCGAGGAGCTGCTCGGCGACGAGGCGCACGCCTACTGCTACGCCCAGCGCACCGCCGACGGTCGCATCGCCCTGGGCGGTCGCGGCGTGCCGTACCGGTTCGGCTCGCGCACCGACGTCGACGGACGCACGCAGGAGTGGACCGTGCAGTCGCTGCGCTCGACGCTGCTCTCGCTGTTCCCCTCGCTGGCGGGGATCCGCCTCGACCACGCCTGGTGCGGGGTGCTCGGCGTCCCTCGCGACTGGAGCGCGAGCGTGGCCTACGACCCCGCGACGGGGCTCGGCCACGCGGGCGGGTACGTCGGGTCGGGCCTGACCGCCACCAACCTCGCGGGCCGCACCCTGCGCGACCTGGTGCTGGGCCGTGACACCGACCTCACCCGGCTCCCGTGGGCGGGTCACCGGGTACGGCGGTGGGAGCCCGAGCCGCTGCGGTGGGCGGGCGTCCACGCACTCTACCGGCTCTACCGCGCCGCCGACCGCCGCGAGGACGCGGGCCTCGGCCGCACCAGCCGGGTCGCGCGGGTGGCGAACCGGGTGGCGGGGCGCTGACGTCATACCGAAGTCGCAGCGTGGACACCTGATTCGCGGTCCCCGCGGGCGCAGGTCTAGGTTGAGGGGCACACAGACGTACAAAGACGTATGAACAGGAGCCGACGTGACCGACGTTGCGGCCAAGGATTCCCTGACTGTCACCGACAACCGGACCGGTCAGACGTACGACATCGCGATCACCGACAACACGATCGCCGCCAAGGACCTCGGGCAGATCCGCCTCGATGACGAGCAGCCCGGTCTCGCGACCTACGACCCGGGGTTCGTCAACACCGCCTCGTGCCGCTCGTCGGTGACCTACATCGACGGCGACAAGGGCATCCTCGAGTACCGCGGGTACCCGATCGAGCAGCTGGCCGAGAAGTCCAACTTCCTCGAGGTGGCCTACCTCCTCATCCACGGCGACCTGCCCACCAAGGAGCAGTACGACGCGTGGGTGCACGAGATCACCTACCACACGTTCGTGCACGAGAACGTCAAGAACTTCATGCACGGCTTCCGCTACGACGCCCACCCGATGGGCATGCTGATGGCCTCGGTGGGCGCCCTGTCGACGTTCTACCCCGACGCCCGCAACATCAGCGACGCCGACAACCGCCACATGCAGATCGTCCGCATGATCGCGAAGATGCCGACCCTCGGGGCCTGGTCGTTCCGCCACGCGCAGGGCAAGCCCTACGTCTACCCCGACAACGACCTCGGCTACACCGCCAACTTCCTCTCGATGCTCTTCAAGATGAGCGAGCAGAAGTTCGAGGCCGACGAGCGGCTCGTCAAGGCCCTCGACGTGCTCTTCATCCTCCACGCCGACCACGAGCAGAACTGCTCGACCAACGCGGTGCGCTCCGTCGGCTCCTCGCAGGTCGACCCCTACTCGGCCGTGTCGGCCGGCATCGGGGCGCTCTACGGCCCGCTCCACGGCGGCGCCAACGAGGCGGTGCTGCGGATGCTCAAGCGCATCGGCAGCAAGGAGAACATCCCGGCGTTCATCGACGGCGTGAAGGACGGCAACGAGCGACTCATGGGCTTCGGCCACCGGGTCTACAAGAACTACGACCCGCGCGCCAAGATCATCAAGAAGTCCGCCGAGGACGTCTTCGAGGTCACCGGCACCAACCCGCTGCTCGACATCGCGCTGGAGCTGGAGAAGATCGCGCTCGAGGACGAGTACTTCGTCAAGCGCAAGCTCTACCCCAACGTGGACTTCTACTCCGGCCTGATCTACGAGGCCTTCCAGTTCCCGCCGGAGATGTTCACCGTGCTGTTCGCCATCGGCCGCACCCCGGGCTGGCTGGCGCAGTGGTCGGAGCTGGTGCAGGACAAGGACCAGAAGATCGCCCGCCCGAAGCAGATCTACACCGGCGACCGCGAGCTGACCTTCACCGCGGCCTCCGAGCGCTGGGCCTGAGCCTCCCCGCCGACGACACGCTGACGACAGGCTGACGAGAGCCCCCGGCCACCCGGCCGGGGGCTCTCGCGCGTCCGGAGCCCCGTGCCGGCGGCCCCGCAGGTCTGGGCGCCTTCCCAGCGCGTTCTCAGGGCCTCCACAGGGTACGGACGCACCGTGGACGACATGAGCGACGGACGAACCCCCCACCACGGCGACGGCGACCACCCCGGCGAGCGGTACGACCCCTACCAGCCCCGCACGGCGGAGCACGCGCCGTTCCAGCCGGCGCACACGCAGGCCATCCCCGTCCAGCAGGCGGCACCGCCGCGGCGCCGGCGCGCCGGCCTGGCGGCGGCCGTGCTCGCCACGTCGCTCGTCGTCGGGGGCGGCGCGGGCCTCGGCGGCGCCGCGTGGTGGGACGAAACCCACGACGACCCCGCGGGCACCGCCGAGGCAGGCCAGGTCGCCACGTCGCCGGTGTCGCAGCCGCAGGCGCCGGCCGCGGACGGATCGGTCGAGTCGGTGGCGCAGAAGGTGCTGCCGAGCGTGGTGAAGATCGATGTCACGACCCCCCAGGGCGGCGCGTCGGGCTCCGGGATCATCCTCACCGCCGACGGCACGATCCTCACCAACAACCACGTGATCGACGGCGCCGCCGAGGGCGGCAGCCTGACGGTCTCCTTCGACGACGGCACGAGCGCGGAGGCCGAGATCCTCGGCACCGACCCGCTCACCGACACCGCGGTGATCCAGGCCCAGGACGTGTCGGGCCTGACGCCCGCGACGATCGGCAAGTCCGCCAACCTCGGGGTGGGCGAGGGCGTCGTGGCGATCGGCTCGCCCTTCGGCCTCGACGCGACCGTGACCAGCGGCATCGTCAGCGCCCTCGACCGCCCCGTCAACGTCGGCCGCGACGACGAGGGCAACTCCACGACGTACCCGGCGATCCAGACCGACGCCGCCATCAACCCGGGCAACTCCGGGGGACCGCTCGTCGACATGACCGGCGCGGTGGTCGGGATCAACTCCTCCATCCGCACCGCGGCCTCGCAGTCCCCCTACGGCCAGGGCGGGGCCGGCTCCATCGGGCTGGGCTTCGCGATCCCCATCGACGAGGTCATGCCGATCGTCGACCAGATGGCGGCGGGCGAGACGCCCACCCACGCGCGCCTCGGGCTGCAGGTCGCCGACACCCGGTCGGGCGACTCCGAGGGCGCACTCGTCAGCGAGGTGACCCCCGGCTCCACCGCCGACGAGGGCGGGCTCGCCGCCGGTGACGTCATCACCCGGATCGACGACACCCGCATCACCGGCGCCGACTCCCTCGTGGCCACGATCCGCTCCTACCGCCCCGGCGACACCGTCACGGTGACCTGGCTCAGCGACGGCGAGGAGCAGAGCGCCGACTTCGTCCTCGACTCCGACGCCGAGTGAGCCGGCGGGCGGCGGGCCCACCGCCCGTCGCCCCGCTGGACAGCCACGCCATGATGGGCACGCCGCCGGCCACGCCCACCACGAGGAGCCACATGCAGCTCGCGCTCAGCCCCCGCGACGCGGAGTTCCGCGACCGGATGCGGGAGTTCTTCACCACGAAGGTCCCCCGGGAGATCCGCGACACCGTCCTGGAGGGACGCCACCTCACCCGCGAGCAGATCGTCGCGAGCCAGCGGATCCTCAACGCCGAGGGGCTCGCCGTCCCGCACTGGCCGACGGAGTGGGGCGGCCAGGACTGGACCGAGCTCCAGCGCCACCTGTGGCACGAGGAGATGCAGCGCGCCGGCGTCCCGGCGCCGCTGGCGTTCAACGCCTCGATGATCGGCCCCGTGATCGCCCACTTCGGCTCCGAGGAGCAGAAGCAGCGCTTCCTGCCCGCGACCGCGAACCTCGACATCTGGTGGTCCCAGGGCTTCTCCGAGCCCGACGCCGGCTCCGACCTCGCCGGCCTGCGGACGGCCGCGGTGCGCGACGGCGACGACTGGGTGGTCAACGGCCAGAAGACCTGGACCACGCTCGGGCAGCACGGCGACTGGATCTTCACGCTCGTGCGCACCGATCCGGAGGTCAAGAAGCAGCAGGGCATCTCCATGCTGCTGATCGACATGACGACGCCCGGGGTGGAGGTGCGCCCGATCGAGCTCATCGACGGCGGCCACGAGGTCAACGAGGTGTGGTTCTCCGACGTCCGGGTCCCAGGCGACCTGCTCGTCGGTGAGCCCGGCGCGGGCTGGACCATGGCGAAGTTCCTGCTCGGCAACGAGCGGGTGGGCGTCGCGCCCGTCGGCGCGACCAAGCGCGCCCTGGCCACGCTCAAGGCGACGGCTGCCGACCAGCTGGCGGACCCGCTGGTCCGCGCCCGGGTCGCCGAGCTGGAGAACGAGCTGCTCGCCCTCGAGCTGACCGCGCTCCGCGTCGTCGCGCACTCCTCCGACGGCGCGCCGCACCCGGCCTCGTCGGTGCTCAAGCTCAGGGGCACCGAGCTGCAGCAGGCCGTCAGCGAGCTGGCGCTCGACCTCGCCGGACCGGCCTCGCTGGCGGCGCGGGCAGGCGACGACTCGCCCCAGGAGGGCTGGGCGCGACGATCGGCGCCGACGTACCTCAACCTCCGCAAGGCCTCGATCTACGGCGGCTCCAACGAGATCCAGCGCCAGATCATCAGCCGCACGATCCTGGGACTCTGAAGGGGCGGACGAGATGGACTTCACCTACGACGACGAGCAGCAGGCGCTGCGCGAGGCCGTCCGGGGCCTCCTGGCGACGGCGTACGCCGATCACGAGGCCCGGCGTCGCACGGTCGCCGCCGAGCCCGGGTTCGACCGCGCCCTGTGGGGTCGGCTGGCCGAGATGGGCATCCTCGGGCTGCCGTTCAGCGAGAGCGACGGCGGCGTCGGGGCCGGCCCCGTCGAGATCGGCATCGTCTGCCAGGAGCTGGGCCGCGTGCTGGCCCCCGAGCCCTACCTGTCGGGCGTCGTGCACGCGGGCGGGCTCGTGGCGGCCGTCGGCACGGCGGAGCAGAGAGCCGACCTGCTCGGGCGACTGAGCGCCGGCGACCTCCTGCTCGCTGCGGCCGACACCTCCCCCGGCGACCGCTGGGCCGCGCGCGCCGACGGCGTCCGCGCCTCGGTCGTTGGCGACGGCTGGACCCTGGACGGGGTGGCGGACCCGGTGATGGGCGGCGAGTCGGCCGACTGCTTCGTGGTGACGGCCGCGCTGCCCGACGGCGGCGGCACCGGTGTCTTCCTGGTCGCCGCGGACGACGTGTCGCGCAGCGGCTACGCGGCGGCCGACCTGACCCGCGCAGCCACCGTCCGGTTCGAGGGCAGCGCCGCGACGCCGCTCGGCGAGCCCGGGCGCGACCTGGCCCCGAGCATCGCGACGATCAGCGACCTGACACGCATCCTGGGCGCCAACCAGGCCCTCGGCGTGCTGCAGAGCCAGCTGCGCGCGACGACGGACTACCTGGGGTCGCGCAAGCAGTTCGGCGTCACGCTCAACACCTTCCAGGCGCTGACGTTCCGGGCGGCCGACATGTACGTCTCCCTCGAGCTGGTGCACAGCATGGTCGACTGGGCGACGATGACGATCGCCGGTGGCGACCGCGACGCGGTGGCGGAGGCCGCCGATCGCGTCGGGCTGCAGGTCAGCCGGTCGGGCCGGCACATCGGCCAGGAGGCGATCCAGCTGCACGGCGGCATCGGCATGACCGCGGAGTACGCCGTCGGCGTCGGGACCGCGCACCTGGCCGTGCTCGAGCAGTGGCTCGGCAACGGCCCGCACCACCTCGCCCGCCTCGCCGGCCGGGTGGACGACCACGAGCTGGTCGACGCGCTCTGATGGACCTCTCGCTCACCGAGGACCAGCAGGCCTTCCGCGACCTCGCCCGCGACTTCCTGGAGCGCGAGGCCGTCCCGCACCGCATGCGGTGGGACCGCGAGGAGTCCGTCGACCTCGCGATCGTGCCGAAGATGGCCGACCTCGGCTTCTTCGGGCTCACGATCCCCGAGGAGTACGGCGGTGTCGGGGGCGACTACGTGACCTACTCCCTCGCCATGGAGGAGCTCGGCCGTGCCGACTCGGCGCTGCGGGGGATCGTCTCGGTCAGCAGCGGGCTGGTCGGCAAGTCGATCCTCTTCCACGGCAGCGAGGAGCAGAAGCGGGAGTGGCTGCCGCAGCTGGCCACCGCCTCCACGCTGGGCTGCTTCGGCCTCACCGAGCCCGGCACCGGCTCCGATGCGGGCAACCTGACCTCCCGCGCCGTCCGGGACGGGTCGGACTGGGTGCTCGACGGCCAGAAGCTGTTCATCACCAACGGCACGTGGGCCGACGTCGCCCTGGTCTTCGCCCGCACCAGCGACGACGGCCCCCGCGGCGTCACGGCGTTCCTCGTGCCCACCGACACCCCCGGGTTCGTGGCGCGCGAGGTCACCGGCAAGCTCGGCCTGCGCGGGCAGGCGACCGCCGAGCTGTTCCTCGACGGCGTACGTGTGCCCGACGCGGCGCGCCTCGGTGAGGTCGGTCAGGGGTTCCGGATCGCGATGGGGACCCTCGACAAGGGCCGGCTCGCCGTCGCGTCGGGCTGCGTCGGCATCGTGCAGGGCTGCCTCGAGGCCTCGGTCGCGTACGCCACCCGGCGCACGCAGTTCGGCAAGCCGATCGCGTCCTTCCAGCTCGTGCAGGACCTGATCGCCGACATGTCGGTCGACGCCGACGCGGCCCGGCTGCTGGCGTGGCGCTGCGCCGACCTCGTCGACCGGGGCGAGCCCTACGGCACGGCGGCGTCGAAGGCGAAGCTCTTCGCGTCGGAGGCGGCCGTGCGGGCGGCGAACAACGCGATCCAGGTGCACGGCGGCGCCGGCTACGTCGACGACTTCCCCGTCGCGAAGTACCTCCGCGACGCCCGGGTGATGACCCTCTACGAGGGCACGTCGCAGATCCAGAAGCTGCTGATCGGGCGGGCGGAGACCGGGGTCAGCGCGTTCTAGGTCCGGGCCGGACCCGACGCGACGACCCGGCGGACCTCGTCGAGGTCGAGGTCGAAGGGCCCGATTCGGGTCAGCACCCACGAGGCGCCGCGGTCCAGCCACGGGCCCGGGTCCTGCTCGGGCCGGAGGTCGACCACGACGTCGAAGCCCGGAGCCGGGTCGTGCTCGGCGAGCGCGGACACCGTGCGCTCCAGGTCGCCGGGGCCGTCGAGGCCGATGACGAAGAACCCGTCGTACCTCGCCGCGCGCCGCAGCGGCGCGCGGTTGGGGAAGCGGCCCGCCAGCCAGATCGGCACGTCCGGCGCGGGACGGAACGTCACCCCCCGGGCGGCGTGGTGCTCGCCCTGGTGGTCCACCCGCCCGCCGCCGAGCAGGCCGGAGAGGACCTCCAGTCCCTCGTCGAGCATCCGGGCGCGGGTCCTCGGGTCGGGCTCGTCGCCGAAGGCGCTGAACTCGCCGACCCAGTCGTCGCCGAGCCCGAGGCCCAGGACGAAGCGGCCGCGCGACAGCACCGCCAGGCTCGCCGCCTGCCGCGCCAGGACCTGCGGCCGGCGCCGGGCCAGCGGGGTGACCATCGGTCCGAGCAGGAGGCGCTCGGTGCGCATCGCGACCGCGGCGCAGCAGGTCCACACGTCGGCGATGTCGGTGACGCGCTCGCCGTAGAGCAGGTGGTCCCAGACGAAGAACCCGTCCCAGCCGGCCGCCTCGGCCTCGGCGGCGAGGTCGCCGACGACCCGCGGGTCGGCCAGCTGGTCGAAAGGAGCGACGAAGAGCCCGCGACGCGTGGTCATGCCCTCATCGAAGCACCTGCACCGATCAGCCGTCCCGCGTGAGCACGTGGTGCCGCCCGATGGGCAGCATGAGCGGCTTGCCCGACACCGGGTCCTCGATGACGGTGCTGGGCATCCCGAAGACGTCGCGGACGAGCTCGGGCACGAGCACCTCGTGGGGTCGGCCCGCGGAGTGCAGCCGGCCGTCGTGGAGGGCGACCAGGTGGTCGGCGTAGCGCGCCGCGAGGTTGAGGTCGTGGAGCACCATCACGATGGTCGTGCCGCTGGTGCGGTTGAGGTCGGTCAGCAGGTCGAGCACCTCGACCTGGTGGCTGATGTCGAGGAAGGTGGTGGGCTCGTCGAGGAGCAGCACCTCGGTCTCCTGCGCGAGCGCCATCGCGATCCACACGCGCTGCCGCTGCCCGCCGGACAGCTCGTCGACGGCGCGGTCCATCAGCTCCAGGGTGTCGGTGGCCCGCAGCGCAGCGGTCACGGCGCGGTCGTCGGCCTGCGACCAGCGGGCGAGGACGCGCTGGTGCGGGTGCCGGCCCCGTCCGACGAGCTCGCCGACGGTGATGCCCTCCGGCGCGATCGGCGACTGCGGCAGCAGCCCCATCCGGCGGGCGAGCTGCTTGGCCGGCGTGGCGTGGACCTCCTTACCGTCGAGGAGCACGCGGCCGGTGCGGGGCGGCAGCAGCCGCGTCATCGAGCGCAGCAGCGTGGACTTGCCGCACGCGTTGGGCCCCACGATGGCGGTGACGTCGCCCGGCGCGATGACGAGGTCGAGGTCGTGGACGACCTCCCGGTCGCCGTAGCCGAGCGTCAGCCGCTCGATCTCCAGGCGCGGCTGGCTGGTGGTCACAGGGTGCCTCCGACCCGGTTGACGCGGACGATGAGGTAGAGCAGATAGGGGGCGCCGAGGATGCCCGTGACGACGCCGACGGGCAGCCGGGTGCCGAAGGCGTACTGACCGGCGAGGTCCGCGACGAGGGTGAGCAGCGCCCCGACGAGCGCCGCCGGCACCAGCAGGGACCCCCGTGGCCCCACCACCCGGGCGGCGATGGGGCCGGACAGCAGCGCGAGGAACGCGATCGGCCCGGACGCCGCCGTGGCCAGGCACACGAGCCCGACCGCGGCCACGATGGTGAGCAGTCGCGTGCGCTCGATGCGTACGCCGAGCGCCGAGGCCGCGTCGTCGCCGAGCTGCGCGGCCGCCAGGGCGCGCGTCTGGAGGAGCACGGTGCTGCCCAGCACGATAACGGCGGCGAGGACCACCAGGACGTCGCGCCAGAGGGCGCCGTTGAGGCTCCCGGTGAGCCAGCGCAGCGCCTCGGCGAGCTGGAAGTTGGTGGCGCGCTCGAGCTGCCAGGCGATGACGCTCTGCATCATCGCGGCCACGCCGATGCCGATCAGGATCAGCCGCGTGCCGGCCGCGGTGCCGCGCCGGTAGGCCAGCAGGTAGATGGTGAGGGCGACGCCGATCCCCGCCGCGACCGCGAGCCAGGAGACGGCGAGTCCGCTGAGGGAGAGGCTGACGATGGCGACGGCGGCAGCGGCGCTGGCACCCTCGGTGACCCCGATGACGTCCGGGCTCGCGAGCGGGTTGCGCAGGAGCGTCTGGAAGGTGACCCCCGCCAGGCCGAACGCGACCCCCACGAGCAGCGCGAGGGTGGCCCGCGGCAGCCGCAGCCGCCCGACGACGAACTCGGCGCCGCCGGCGTCGTCGCCGACCACCACGCGCGCCACGTCGACCAGCCCGTAGGTCGTCGACCCGAGCATGAGGCTGCCGAGGTAGGCGGCCAGCACGAGCGCGGCCAGGGCGCCGACGAGCTGGCGGCGCCTGCGGTGGCGGGCCCGGCGTGCGGAGACCACCCGGAGGAGGTCGGGGCTGTCGGCGGCCACGTCGTCGGCCACCGTGCGCGGGAGGACGCTCACAGCTCACGCACCCGGGACCCGCGGACCACCGCGATGAGGACCGGCGCCCCGACGAGGGCCGTGACGATCCCGACGTCCACCTCCGACGGCGGCACGACGACGCGTCCCAGGACGTCGCCGACGAGCAGCAGCACGGCGCCGCCCATGGCGCTGAAGGGCAGCAGCCAGCGGTGGTCGGTCCCGAGCAGCAGCCGACCGACGTGGGGCACGACGAGGCCGACGAAGGCGATCGGTCCGGTGACGGCCGTCGTGGCGCCCGCCAGGGTGACGGCACCGGCGGCGGCCAGCAGCCGGGTGCGGTTCACGTCCTCGCCCAGGCCGGCCGCGAGGTCGTCGCCGAGGCCGAGCATGTTCAGGCCGCGGGCGCACCAGGCGCAGAGCAGCGCCCCGGCCAGCAGGAACGGCGCCACCAGCCAGACCTTGTCGTCGGTCGCGCCGCCGACGCCGCCGACCTGCCACGAGACGACGTTCTCGGAGATGTCGGGGCGGGGCAGCACCACGGCGGTGACGAACGACGAGAGGGCGGCCGCGGTGGCTGCCCCGGCCAGCGTCAGCTTCAGCGGTGTGGCCCCGCCGCGCCCGAGGGACCCCACGGTCCAGACGAAGGCGGAGGCGAGCGCCGCCCCCACGATCGCGACCCAGATGTAGCTCGTCGGGGAGACCAGGCCGAACCAGGCGATGCCGCTGACGACGGCCAGGGAGGCGCCCGTGTTGACCCCCAGGATCCCGGGATCGGCCAGCGGGTTGCGGGTGATGCCCTGCAGCACGAGCCCCGACACCGCCAGGGCGGCTCCTGCGACGGCCGCCAGCAGCGTGCGCGGCACCCGCTTCGCGACCGCGGCCTCGGCGAACCCGTCGGCGCGGCCCGAGACACCGGCCCAGACCTCGGCCCAGGACACGTCGCGCGAGCCGAGGACGATGGACGTGGCGGCGGCGGCGAGCAGCGCGACCGCGAGCAGGAGCAGCGCCAGGCCCCGGGTCCGGCGCGCTCGCAGCGGCGCTGCAGGGGCGGCGGGTCCGGAGGCCTGGCGGCTGCCCAGCGACGTCGTCACTGGTGGGTCACCGCGTCAGGGTCGCTCGGCGGCATCACTCGGTCGTGTACGCGGCCGCGTCGGCCAGCAGGGCGACGTAGTCCTCGACGAGGTAGGGGACCGAGAGCGCCGTGGGGTTCGCGGCCGTGCCCATCGCCTCGGCGCCGTCGAGCGTGACGATGGCCTCGTTCTTCACCGCCGGCAGCTGGGACAGCACGGGGTCGCCCTCGAGCGCGTCGATGAGCTCCTGGCCACCGTAGGTGATGATGACGTCCACGTCGGCGAGCTCGTCGGCGCGCTCGGCGCTGATGGAGCCCGCGTAGTCGGTGCTGTCGCCCGTCGCCTCGACGATGCTCGGCGCGATCTCCATGCCGATGTCGGTGAGGTACTTCGAGCGCGTGTCGGCGGCGCTGTAGAAGTTGATCTCGCTGAGGTCCGCAGGGTCGACGTGGGTCATGAACATGCCCGTCACGCCCTCGAGCTCGGGCCGCGTCGCCAGAGCGTCGTCGATGGTCTGCTCCAGGTCGGCGACCAGCTGCTCCCCCTCGGCCTCCATGCCGAGGCCCGTGGCGTTCTGCACGATGGAGTCGCGCCACTCGGTCGCCCACGGGTCGTCCGGGTACGCCACGACCGGCGCGATCTCGCTGAGGGTGTTGTAGTCGTCCTCGGTGAGGCCCGAGTAGCCGGCCAGGATCACGTCGGGGTCGGTGCCCGCGACGGCCTCGAAGTCGTAGCCGTCGGTCTCGTCGAAGAGGACCGGCGTCTCGGCGCCGAGCTCCTCGAGCCGGTCCTCGGTCCACTGCTGGACGCCGTCGCCGTCGTCGTCGCCCCACGTCATCTCGGACATGCCGACCGGCACGATGCCGAGCGCGAGCGGGACCTCCTGGTTGGCGAAGTCGACCGTCGCCACCCGCTCGGGCTTCTCCTCGATGACCGTCTCGCCGAACGCGTGCTGCACGGTGACCGGCTGCCAGTCCTTCGTGGCCGCGCTCCCCGACGGAGCCTCCGTCCCCTCGGCCTCCGAGCCGCACGCCGCCAGGGTCGCGGCGATCGCGACCAGTGCGACGGGCAGCGCCGTCCTTCGTGCTGCAGACATCTCGTCCCCGCTTTCTCGATTAGGTAAGGCAAACCTAACTGATACGGTGGACCCGGGTCGACAGGGGGTCGGCCCGCCCGCGCCGGCCCACCGGCCACCGCGCGGGCGACGTCCCGAGGAGATCGCCGTGCACCATCCCGTTCCGTCCCGCCCGCGTCAGTTTGAGCCGTACGCCGCTGCGCCCGACGGGCGGTGCTGACGTGCACGGGGAGGTCGTCTCCACGCAGCGCCTCGGCTCGCACCTGGTCCGGGTGGTGCTCGGCGGGCCCGGGCTCGCGGGCTTCGTCTCCACCGGGGACGCCGACGAGTACGTCAACTGCTTCTTCCTGCCGCCGTCCGCGCCCTACTCCGTGCCGTTCCAGGACGACGAGGTGCGCGACCTGCCGCGGGCCCAGCGGCCGTTCGCACGTCGCATCACCGTGCGCTCCTGGGACGAGGCCCGCGGCCAGCTGACCCTGGACATCGCCGCGCACGGCGACGTGGGTCACGCCGGCCGGTGGGCGCTGCACGCCTCCCCCGGCGACCGCCTGCAGCTGCGCGGCCCGGCCGGCGGCTACCGGCCCCACCCCGAGGCCGACAGCTACCTGATGGTGGGTGACGAGAGCGCGCTCCCGGCCATCGCCGCCTGCGCCGAGGCCGTTCCCGCGGGCCGGCCGGTCGTGGCGGTCGTCGAGGTCGAGGACGCCGCCGGCGAGGTGCCGCTCAGCTCCTCGGGCGTCCTCGACGTCCGCTGGGTGCACCGGGCCTCGCACGCGGGCGACCCGGACGACCTCCTCGCCGAGACGGTGCGCGCGCTCCCCCGGCCCCCCGGGACCGTCAGTGCCTTCGTGCACGGTGAGGCTGCGGCGACGCGTGCCGTGCGCCGCGTCCTGCTCGGCGAGCGGATCGTGCGCGAGGAGCTGCTCTCCTGCTCGCCCTACTGGCGCCGCGGGCTCGACGACGAGCAGTGGCGTGCGGTCAAGGCGGACTGGGTGCGCGCGGTGGCGGCGGAGGTCCCGGCCTGAGCGCAGCGGCGCTCAGCCGCCGGCCCACCCGCCCAACCACGACTCCAGCGTGACGTCCCCCGTCCACGGCCGCAGCGCCGTGGCGAGCGGCGGGCCGCCCGGCGCCAGGTCGGCCCGGTGCCACCGGGCCGCCCGGCGCAGGAGCCGCAGGTCCTGGACCTCCGCGCTGCCGGCGGCCACCTCGCGCGAGGCGACGGTGCCGTCGAGGCCCTCGAGCGCCGACGTCCAGGCCGCTCGGTCGCCGACCAGCCCGCGTCGTACGACGAGGTGCAGGCGCGCGCTGGCGGGGAGGTCGTCCTCGAGCCGCAGCACCCGGGGGTCGGCGCCCACCAGCGCCCGGTGCTGCCCACCGAGCCGGACGGCCGCGCGGGGCAGGGCCGCCAGCAGCGAGTCGAGCGTGACGAGCGCCTCGGTCGGCCCCAGCTCCGGCTGGAGGGTCACGACGAGGTCCGCCGGACCGCGCCCGAGCCCGCGCCACGTCGTGCCCGGGGCACAGGTGCGGTCGGCGACCGCGACGGTCTCGGCCAGCCGGGAGTCCGGATCGCGCCGGCGCGTCGCGGCGTCGGGGCCGTCGTGCCAGGCGACGGCGTCCGGGCGGTGCGCCAGCAGGCCGCCGGCGAGCCACGACCGGTGCGCGAGCTCCCAGTCCTCCCCGCCGTAGGAGCGGAACGACTCGTCGAACCCGCCGACCTCGTCGTACCACCAGCGGCTGCACGCCAGCACGGCGCTGATCACGAAGCGGTGGCTCGTCGCGTCGGCGTCGAGCAGGTCGCGCGTGGCGGCGTACGCGGTGCGCAGCCACTCCGGCTCGGGGAGCTCCTGCGTCGGCCCGACCGCCTCGACGATGTCCCCGGGGGACGTGCCGGACAGGTCCGCGTGGCGACGGCGGCCGACGACCAGCGCCTCCGGCAACGCCTCGGGCAGCGCCGCCATGCGCTCGAGGAACGCGGGTTCGGGGCAGGTGTCGGCGTCGAGCAGCACCAGCACCTCGCCGCTGGTCGCGGCGACCCCGAGGTTGCGGGCAGCGGCCGCCCGGAAACCCTCGTCGGCCTGCCGCACGAGCCGGACGCCGGGCGGGACGTCGGGCGCCCTGCTGGAGCCGTCGTCGGCGACGACGACCTCGTCGGGGAGGCGGGTCTGGCGGCGCAGCGCCGCCAGGGTCCGGTCGAGCTGGGCCTGCTGCTCGTAGTGCGTCACCACCACCGACACGCTCCGTCGCGGCGAGCCGGTGGGAGCGAGGTCCCACCGGTTGCCGGGCACGCTCGTCCCGTAGGGCGGTGGAGCGGTCATCGGTGCACCGCGGCCCACCAGGCGCGGTAGGCCTCGACGGTGTCGGCCAACCGGGGCCCGAGGTCCGCGTCGGGGGCCGTCCACGTGGACGAGGGCCGCAGCAGCGCCTCCTCCAGGCGCGGCACGAGCGTCGCGTCGCCGAAGAGGGTGATCGTGCCGGGCCGCAGTGCCGCCATCTCCCTGGCGTAGGCACCGTCGCGCACGAGCGGCCGGCGTCCGGCGGCGATCCACGAGTTGACGCTCGCCGACGCGGACACGTTGCGGTGCGCCGCGACGGGCACGGTGACGCGCTGCAGGGCACGGACGACCCCGCCCTCCGGCACCCGACCGGTCACCTCGAGCGGCACACCGCGCTCCCGGCTCAGGCGCAGCATCGTCGCCACCTCCTCGGCGTGCCCGGGCGCCGCGCCGCCGAGCACGCGCACCAGTGCCGACGTCCCTCCGCGCCGGAGAGCCGCCGCGGCCCGCACCACCTGGCGGTGACCCTTGCCCGGGTAGACGAACCCGAACACCCCCAGCACCGGCTCGGCGGGCGAGGTCGTGCCGACGATGCGCGGGATGCGCGCCACCTCGGGCACCGGGAGCGGGATCACCGTCCCGCGGGCGCCGGCCGCGCTCCAGCGATCGACCAGCGCGTGCTCGTGCCACGAGTTGGTGACCCAGGCCCGACACGCCCGCACGATCCGCCCGTACGCCGCCGCCCGCTCGTGGAACAAAGGTCCGTCGGTCGGCTGCGGGACGTCGTGCAGCGTCACCGTCAGGCACACCCGCCGCGCGAGCGACTCCACCGCCGCCGCGGCGTCCCGGGGGTCGCGGCCGAGCAGGCGGTCGGTCACGTGGAGGTGCACCGGGGTCCCGGCGACGAGGCGCCCGACGTCCCGGACGACCGGCGCCCCTGCGGCTCCGGCCACCTCGCCGGCGTACCGGGTGACGCCGTGCGTGGCGGGCCCGAGCAACAGGTGGTGGGGCACCGCGAGCGCGTCGGGACGGCGCGAGGGCTGCAGCACGGCGACATCCTCACCGCCCTCGACAAACCTTGTCCTCCCCCGAAGGCGTGCACTTTCCCGGGCACGCCGCGGCTCAGCGGGCGCGCGCCACGCGGCCCTCGTCCCACACCGGTCCGTCGGACTCGTAGACCTCGCCGTCGGCACCGTAGACCAGGAACCGGTCGAAGCCGCGTGCGAACCAGCGGTCGTGGGTCACCGCGAGCACCGTGCCCTCGAAGGCCTCGAGACCGGCCTCGAGCGCCTCCGCGGACTGCACGTCGAGGTTGTCGGTCGGCTCGTCCAGCAGCAGCAGGGTGGCTCCGGACAGCTCGAGCAGCAGGATCTGGAAGCGGGCCTGCTGGCCGCCGCTGAGCGACTCGAACCGCTGCTCGCCGGCGTGCGCGAGCTCGTACCTGTCCAGCACCCGGCTCGCGGCCTCGCGACCCATGCCGTCGCGGTGGTCGTCGCCGCGGTGCAGGATCTCCAGCAGGGTGCGACCGACCAGCTCGGGGTGCTCGTGCGTCTGCACGAACCAGCCCGGCCGGACCCGGGCTCCCAGCTTGGCGCTGCCGGTGTGCGCGACGGGCGCCGGAGGGACGCCGACGGGCTGGTGCTCGACGTCGGGGTCGCTCCCGCCGGCAGCCAGCAGCCGCAGGAAGTGCGACTTGCCGGACCCGTTGGAGCCCAGCACGGCCACCCGCTCGCCGTACCAGACCTCGAGGTCGAACGGCTTCATCAGGCGGGTCAGCTCGAGGTCGGTGCACACGACGGCGCGCTTGCCCGTGCGCCCGCCCTTGAGCCGCATCTTCACCTGCTGCTCGCGCGGCTGCTCGGTCGGCGGACCGGCGTCCTCGAACTTCCTCAGCCGGGTCTGCGCCGCCTGGTAGCGGCTGGCCATGTCGGAGTTGTAGGCCGCCTTCTGCTTGTACATCAGCATCTGGGCGCGCAGCTTGGCGTGCTCCTCGTCCCAGCGCCGGCGCAGCTCCTCGAACCGCTCGAAGCGCTCGGCGCGAGCCTGGTGGTAGCTCGCGAAGCCGCCCGGGTGCGTCCACACCAGGTTGCCGGCGCTGCCGAGCTCGACGGTGACGATCCGGGTGGCCGTGTTGGCGAGCAGCTCGCGGTCGTGGCTGATGAAGAGGATCGTCTTCGGCGACTCGCGGATCCGCTCCTCGAGCCAGATCTTGCCGGGCACGTCGAGGTAGTTGTCGGGCTCGTCGAGCAGCAGCACCTGGTCGGGGCCCTGGAGGAGGTACTCCAGCACCAGCCGCTTCTGCTCGCCGCCCGACAGCGTCGTGAGGGCGCGGTACTTCGCGCGGTCGTAGGGCAGGCCCATCGCCGCGGTGGTCACCTTGTCCCAGACGACCTCGAGGTCGTAGCCGCCCACGTCGCCGTAGTGCCCGAGCGCCTCGGCGTACGCCATCTGCACCGGCTCGCTGTCGTCGTCCATCAGCCGCAGCTCGTGGTCGGCGACCTCCCGGGCCCACCGGCGCACGTCGGCCGGCGCCACGGAGAGCAGCAGGTCGGCGACGGTCTCGTCGGCACCCCCGTGACCGACGAACTGACGCATCACCCCCAGCCCCCCGGAGCGCGTGACCACGCCCGCGTGCGGCTTGAGGTCGCCGGTGACGATCCGCAGGAGCGTGGTCTTGCCCGCCCCGTTGGCACCGACGAGCGCGACCTTCTGGCCGTCGCCCACCCGGAAGCTGACGTCGTCGAGCAGCACCCGCCCGTCCGGCAGCTCGTATCGCACCCCGGCGACATCCACGTGACCCACGCAGCGATTCTCGCAAGCACCGCCGGTCCGCGTCGCGTGGATTTCCGGCGGCGTCCAGGCGGCACCGCACCGGCGCACGGTGGTCTAGTCCGCGGCTAGGGTGCACCCCATGTCCCAGAGCACCTCCCCGGAGCAGACCACCGTCCCGCGCTGGAAGATCATCGGTCCCGGCCTCGTGGTCGCCGCGACCGGCGTCGGCGCCGCCGACCTGGTCGCGACCCTGATCGCCGGCCAGAAGTTCGGCTACACGCTGCTGTGGTGCGTCGTCGTCGGGTGCGTGATGAAGATCGTGCTGGTCGAGGGCGCGGGCCGCTACTCGCTCGCGACCGGACGGACGATCTTCGAGGGCTGGCGCTCGCTCGGCGTGTGGACGACGTGGTACTTCGCGCCGTACATCGTGATCTGGGGCTTCGTCTACGGCGCCGCCGCCATGGCAGGCACCGGTCTCGCGCTGCAAGGCCTCGCTGGCGGCCTGTCCACCACGTGGTGGGGCATCCTGTCCGGGCTGCTCGGCCTCGTCCTGGTGTGGACCGGGCGCTACGGCGTCTTCGAGAAGGTCCTGGCCGCCCTGGTCGGCATCATGTTCGTCACCATGGTCGGCGCCGCGCTGCTGACGCTGCCCAACCTCGGCGAGCTGGTCACGGGCCTGGCGCCGCGCATCCCGGACGGCGGCCTCGTCAACACCCTCGCGCTGGCCGGCGGGGTCGGTGGCACCATCACGCTCGCCGCCTACGGCTACTGGCTGCGGGAGAAGGGCTGGGACACCCCCCGGTTCATGCGGGTCATGCGCATCGACAACACGGTGGCCTACGTCGTGACCGGCATCTTCGTGCTCGCCACCCTGGTCGTGGGCGCGGAGCTGCTCTACTCCACGAGCGTCGCGATCGAGAGCGGCGACGCCGGCCTGCTCGACCTCGGCGTGGTCCTGCAGGACCGCTACGGCCAGTGGGCGGGCAAGCTGTTCCTGCTCGGGTTCTGGGCGGCCGCGATGTCCTCGCTGGTCGGGGTCTGGAACGGCGTGAGCCTGATGTTCGCCGACTTCATGACGCACGCCACCGGCGGCACCAGCGCCGACCCCGCCGCCCGCGCCGGCGGCAGGTGGTACCGCGCGTACATCCTGTGGCTGACCTTCCCGCCGATGGCGATGATGTTCCTCGGCAAGCCCGTGTGGCTGATCCTGGCCTACGGCGTGCTCGGCGCGTTCTTCATGCCGTTCCTGGCGATCACGCTGCTGTGGCTGCTCAACACCGACCGCACGCCGCAGGAGTGGCGCAACAAGCTCCACTCGAACGTGCTGATGGCGCTGTGCGCCCTCGCCTTCCTGGCCCTGTGCGTCAACGAGGTGCGCAAGGCGGTCTCGGGAGGCTGACGCCGGCCGCGGGCCTCTCGCCCCGGGCCTCACACTCCCGTGGGGTGGCGGACCCACACGTTCGGCTCGACGTACGTCGCGGTGCCGTGCTCGGCGTCGCACATCACCGGCGCGAGGGCCCCGGGCACGACGACGGGCCCGGTCGTGTCGAACGGCAGCCCGGTCCACTCGCGCCACTCCTCCACGGTGCCCGGGATGACCATGGAGCGCGGCGCGACCCGGTCGATGCGGCCGCCGGCCCGCACGTGCACGCGCAACCACGGGTCGACGGGCAGCCCGTCGCCGCGGGTGCGGAACGCGTACGTCGCCATGGGCTCGTGGACGTCGGCCTTCGCGTTGGGACGCACCGGCGCGACGAGCTCGGAGAAGCCGAGCCGTCCGGCGTTCTCCCGCAGCGCCGTGAGGATCCGCCCCGAGAGCCCGGTGCCCTGGAGCCCGGGCTCGACCGCGATCTCCACGGCGCTGACGGCGTCCGGCTGCTCGCCCCGGAGCCGGGTGAGCAGGCCGCTGCGGATGGCGGCGTCCCAGCCGGCGTCGGGGAGCTCGCCCTCGCCCAGCTGGAAGGGCACCGAGTGGGCCTTGGCGACCATCCGGCCGGACGCGTCCAGGCAGACCAGCACGAACTCGCTGAACTCGCTCAGGACGTTGTAGTACGCGTTGCCGATCGGGTCGTGCTTCATGAACTCCGGCCACGACGTCTCGAGGTCCCAGAAGACCTCCATGAGGTCGGGGCGGTCGGCGAGGGTGACGATCTCGAGCTCCATGCCGCCATCCTGCAGGCGGCGGCAACCGGTTTCCGCGGGCTCAGAGCCGCTCGGCCACCCGGCGCGCCGCCACCTGCAGCACCTCCCAGGTCGTGGAGAACGGCGGGGCGTAGGCGAGGTCCATCCACGCGAGGTCGTCGACGCTGCCGCCCGCCCAGAGGACGGCGGCGGCCGCGTCGACCCGCTTGCCCGCGCCCCGGCCGCCGACGACCTGCACGCCCAGCAGCCGCCGGGTGGCGCGGTCGGCCATCACCCAGATGGCCACGGGCTCGGCCTCGGGGAGGTAGCCGGCCGTCGTGGTGCCCTCGGTGAGCAGGGCGACCGCGTCGAAGCCGGCGGCGTCGGCGTCGCGGCGCGACAGGCCGGTGCGGGCGATCTCCAGGTGCACGTCGGCGTGGGCGAAGCGGGTGATCGAGGTGTCGACCATCCCGTCGAAGCCGAGCGACCCGCCCGCGAGGCTGTCGCCGAGCGCCCTGCCGTGCTTGGTGGCGTACGTCGCGAGGGGGCGGAACACCCACTGGTCGTCGACGCGGCGCCGCACCTCGCAGCAGTCGCCGGCCGCCCACACGTGGTCGCCGACCCGGCCGTGCGGGTCGGGCCGCAACGCCCCGTTGGGAGAGAGCTCGAGGCCGGTGCCCTCGAGGAAGCCCGTCGCCGGGCGCACGCCGACGGCGACCACCACGAGGTCCGCCGCCCTCGTGCCGCCGTCCCACCGCACGCCGCTCACCCGGCCGTCGGTGACGTCGAGGCAGGTCACCTCGGCACCCAGGACCAGCTCGGCACCCGCGTCGACGAGCCCGGTGTTGACCAGGTCGGCCAGCTCGTCCTCGAGCATCCCGGTGCCGCGCCCGCGGGTCAGCACGGTGACACCGAACCCGTGCCGCAGGGCGGCCTCGGCCACCTCGACGCCGACGTAGCCCGCGCCCACGACCACCACGTGCGCACCGTCGCCCGCCGCTGCGAAGCGCTCGATCCAGGCCGCGCCGTCGTCCAGCGTCTTGACCACGCCGACGCCGTCGTACGTCGTGCCGTCCGACCGCAGCGCCCAGTCCGGCACGACCGCCGGGGCACCGGTGGCCACCACCAGCTCGTCCCAGCCGACCGCTCCCCCGTCGGCCGTGGTCACGGTCCGGGCCGCGAGGTCGGCGGCCACGACCTCGACGCCGAAGCGCAGGTCGATCCCGGCCTCGCGGTGCTGGTCGGCGGTGCGGGCGACGAGGTCGTCACCGGTGGGGACGTCGCCGGCCATCCAGTAGGGGATGCCGCAGGCGCTGTAGGACGTGTGGTGCCCGCGCTCGAGCACGGTGACGTCCAGCCGCCGGCCCGTCCGCCGGGCGGTGCGCAGCGCCTGGTGCGCCGCGGACATCCCGGCCGCGTCGGCGCCCACGACGACCACGCGGGTGGGGGCCGGGGTCACGGGCGCACCCGCTCGGCACCCCGGGTGCGCCGGCGCTGGACGCGCTGCCTCACTGCTCGGTCTGCTTCGCCCAGAGGTTGATCCCCGACTCGACGGCGTGCTGGTCGATCTCGGCGAGCTCGTCGTCGGTGAGCGGCGCGGCCGACAGGGCGTCGAGGTTGGTGTCGAGCTGCTCCACGCTGGAGGCCCCGATGACCGCGCTCGTGACCCGCCGGTCGCGCAGCACCCACTGGAGCGCCAGCTGGGCGAGCTTCTGGCCGCGGCGCTCGGCGATGGCGTTGAGCGACCGCACCCGGTCCAGCACCTGGTCGTCCAGCCCGGCGACGGTCGAGCCCTCGCGGGCCGCGCGGGAGTCCTCGGGCACGCCGCCGAGGTAGCGGTCGGTCAGCAGCCCCTGCGCGAGCGCGGTGAAGACGATGCAGCCCATCCCCTGCTGCTCGAGCTCGTCGAGGAGCCCGCCCTCGATCCAGCGGTTGAGCATGGAGTACGACGGCTGGTGGATGAGCAGGGGCGTGCCGAGCTCCCGGGCGATGGTGGCGGCCTCCCGGGTCTTCGCCGCCGAGTAGGACGAGATGCCGACGTAGAGCGCACGGCCCGAGCGGACCGCGGTGTCGAGGGCCATCATCGTCTCCTCGACGGGGGTGTCGGGGTCGAAGCGGTGGCTGTAGAAGATGTCGACGTAGTCGAGGCCGAGCCGCTGCAGCGACTGGTCCAGCGACGCGAGCACGTACTTCCGGGAGCCGCCGCCCTGCCCGTAGGGGCCCGGCCACATGTCCCAGCCGGCCTTCGTGGAGACGATCAGCTCGTCGCGGTGGGCCGCGAAGTCGTCGCGGAGGTAGCGGCCGAAGTTCTCCTCGGCGCGGCCGTAGGGCGGGCCGTAGTTGTTCGCCAGGTCGAAGTGGGTGACCCCGCGGTCGAAGGCGCGCCGCAGGATCGCCCGCTGCGTCTCCTCGGACCGGTCGGTGCCGAAGTTCTGCCAGAGGCCCAGCGACAGGGCCGGGAGCCGCAGGCCGCTCCTCCCGGTGAACCTGTACTCCATGCCGGCTTCGTACCTGTCGGGCGCTGCGTCGTAGGGCATGGCCCCATCCTGCCTCCTCGGCCGGCCGCGTCGCTGCCTCGGGGATTCCCCCGAGGGCCGATCCGGGGCGTGCCTGATGGCGCCACACCCCTGCGGGCGGTTGACTGGCCGCATGCCAGCCACCTTGCGCAGCACGGCACTCCGGGTCGCCCTCACGTCGGCCCGCCGGGTGCCGGCCCGCATCCGCTACCCGCTCCAGCGCGACGGCGTCCAGCCGGTCCCCCGGCTCGCGCAGGCCCGCGAGCGCGGCGACGTGGTGCGCTTCGCCAGCCTGCTCGGCACCCGCGTCTGGCTCGTCACCGGGTACGACGTCGCCCGCGCCGTGCTGGCCGACTCCGAGGCCTTCGCCAACGACGTGCGCGACCTCATCGGCCGGCAGGACCGCGCCCCGGCCGAGCGCATCGGCGGCCTGGGCATGACCGACCAGCCCGACCACGGCCGCCTCCGCGGGGTGCTGACCCCCTACTTCACCCGCCGGCGGCTGGCCGAGCTCCAACCCGACATCGACCGTGTGGTCGAGACCGCCCTGGACGACATGGCGGCCCACGGACCCGAGGTCGACCTCGTCGAGCGGTTCGGCTTCCAGGTGCCGTTCGGGGTGATCTGCGACCTGCTCGGCATGCCCGACGTCGACCGGTCTGCGTTCCGCCAGCACGGCGCGGCGCGGTTCGACCTGCGCGACGCCGGCGGGCGGATCTTCGACACCGCGGCGGGCACCCGGCAGTTCCTCATCGACCTCGTCGCCGCCGAGCGATGCGAGCCCCACCTCCCTGACGGACTCCTCGCGCGGATGGTCGCCGACCACGGTGCGGACTTCGACGACGTCGAGCTCGGTGGACTCGCCGACGGCGTGTTCCTCGGCGGCTACGAGACCAGCGCCAGCATGCTCTCCCTCGGCACGTGGGTCCTGCTCCAGCACCGCGACTCGTGGCAGGCGCTGCGTCGCGGCCACCCCACGGAGGTCGACCGGGTGGTCGAGGAGCTGCTGCGGTTCGTCTGCCCCGTGCAGGTCGCCTTCCCCCGAGTCGCGCGGCACGAGGTGCCGGTCGGCGAGCAGGTCGTCCGCGCCGGCGACATCGTCGTGGTGTCGCTGACCGGCGCGGGCCGCGACCCCGCGCGCCACGTCGAGGCCGAGCGCTTCGACCCCACCACGGCGTCCGCCGGGACGCTCGCCTTCGGCCACGGCCTGCACCGCTGCATCGGCGCGGAGCTGGCGCGCATGGAGCTCCGGACCGCGCTCGTCGCCCTGGCCCGCCGGTTCCCCGACCTCGCGCTCGCCTGCGACCCCACGGAGCTGCGCTTCACCGAGCTCGCCATCGTCCACGGCGTGGAGCGGCTGCCCGTCCGCTTGGGCTGACGGCGCCTCGCACGCCCAGCTCCTCCGTACGGTGGAGTCGTGGCAGGCCGCGTCGCGCTCATCCTCGCCGCGGCCCTCGCCGTGGTGACGACGGCGTGCGCCGCCGACGACCCGCGGGCCGGGCGGACTCCCGCACAGGGGCGCACGACGAGCGCGTCGGCGCCCGAGGCGGGCACGGCGTCCGAGCCCACCGAGCCCACCGAGCCCACCGAGCCCACCGAGCCCACCGAGCCCACCGAGCCCACCGAGCCCACCGGGCCCACCGAGCCCACCGAGCCCACCGAGCCCACGGAGCCCACGGAGCCCACCACCGAGCCGGAGCCCGAGCGGCCGGAGCCGCGCCGCTCCTACGTCACCATCCCGGCGATCGGGCTGCGCGACTTCCCCGTCGTGCGCTATCGCGGCTCCCCCGACGACGCGCCGGGCACTGCGCTCCAGAACGCCGGCGAGATGGCGTCCCCCCGGGGGCCGCGCGGCGGCACCGGCCCCGGCGAGGTCGGCAACTACATCGTCACCGGGCACCGGCTGACCGGCACCGCTCCCCTGCGCCACTCGCCGTCGCTGGTGCGCGGCGACCGGATCCGGGTGCGCAGCGTCGACACGCTCTACGTCTACGAGGTGCGCCGCACCCGGTGGACGTCCTTCCGCCGGCCCGCCTCGCTCCGGGCGCAGCGCGCCGAGGTGCCGGGCCGGCCCGGGCAGTACGCGACGCGAGCGATGATCACCCTCTCGACCTGCGCGACGCTCGAGGACCACGCTGCGGGCAACTACTGGTCCGACGAGTTCGACAACCCCGAGCACCGCATCGACAAGATCGGCGTGCTGGTCGCGACGCGACCCGCCCGGGACAGCCGGTGACGCGAGTGCCGACGGCAGCCCTCAGCCGCGCCGGGTCTCCAGCACCCGGAAGCCCTTGCGGCTGGCCAGCCGCTCGGTGGGCCACCCCTCGTCGGTGAGCCAGCGCTGAAGCGAGTCGGCGCCGAGGTTCTTGCCGACGACCATGACCATCCGGCCGTCCGGCGTCAGTCGGGGCAGCCAGGTGAGCAGCAGCGCGTGCAGCGCCTCCTTGCCGATGCGGATCGGCGGGTTCGACCAGATCTCGTCGAAGACCTGGTTCCCCGGCACCTGGTCCGGCAGGCACGCCACGAAGCGCGAGTCGAGGCCGGCCGCTCGGGCGTTCTCGTTGGCGAGCAGCAGGGCGCGCTCGTTGACGTCGACGCCCGTGACGTTGGCGAGCGGCACCGCGCGGGCGATGGCCAGCCCGATGACGCCGTAGCCGCAGCCGAGGTCGAGGAACTGGCCCTGCGGCGGGGGCTCCAGCTCGTGGAAGAGGACGGCCGTCGCGTGGTCGAGGTGGCCGCGGCTGAACACCCCGGCCCCGGTGTCGAAGGCGAGGGTGCTGCCCCAGAGCTCGGCGGTGAAGCGCTCGCGCTCGAAGGGGACGCTGGGGTCGGCGGAGAAGTAGTGCTCAGGCATCGATCGCCTCTCGTCGTGCTCGGGCTCGTCCGGCCTGCGCGGCCAGGTCCTCGTCGTCGGGATAGCCGACCTCCTCGAGGGTCAGGCCGTGGGCGTGCACCACCCGTACGCCCTGGTCGCGGCGCCTGCCGGCCAGCACCTCGGCCGGCCAGCCTGGCGGCCGGCGCCCCTCGCCGACCGCCAGGAGGCACCCGACGAGGGCGCGGACCATGTTGTGGCAGAAGGCGTCGGCCCGCACCGTCCCGACCACGAGGCCGGAGTCGTCGCGCGTCCAGCGGAGGTCGAGGAGGGTGCGCACCGTCGTCGCCCCCTCCCGCTGCTTGCAGAAGGAGGCGAAGTCGCGCAGTCCGACGAGCGGTGCCGACGCCTCGTTCATCGCGTCCAGGTCCAGGCGGCGGCCCCACGTCAGCACGTGACCGCGCACCAGCGGGTCGGCGAGCTCGCGTGAGTCGGCGATCCGGTAGGCGTAGCGGCGCCAGGTCGCGGAGAAGCGGGCGTCGAAGCCGTCCGGCGCCTCCACCACCCGGCGTACGCGCAGGTCGGGCGGCAGGATCCCGTCGACCCGGCGCGCGAGCGCCTCGAGCGGTGGATCGGCGGAGCGCCCGGCGGACGCGAGGACGACGTCGCGGTCCACGTCGAGGTGCGCCACCTGGCCGCGGGCGTGCACCCCGGCGTCGGTGCGGCCCGCCACCGTGACCCGTGCGTCCGGCACGCGCAGCGCGGTGGCCAGAGCCGCCTCGAGGGTGCCCTGGACGGTGCGCAGGCCCGGCTGCGCCGCCCAGCCGGAGAACTCCGCGCCGTCGTAGGCACAGTCGATCCGCAGGCGCACGCAGCGATCCTAGGCCGGGCCGCCGGGCCGCGCGGAAGCGGCGCGGCCGCCGACCCGCGCGACGTTCCTCAACCAACCGGTTGACAACCATGCCGCAGCGGGCCTACCTTGTATTCAACCGATCAGTTGAAGAAGGTGTTCCGTGACCGACCAGCTCTCCCGCGTCTTCGCCGCCCTGGCCGACCCCACTCGTCGCGACATGGTGGCCCGGCTCACGGAGGCCGACCACACCGTCAACGAGCTGGCCGCGCCGTACGAGGTGAGCGTCCAGGCCGTCTCCAAGCACCTCAAGGTGCTCGAGGACGCCGGCCTGGTGACCCGGACCCGGGAGGCCCAGCGCCGGCCGGTGCACCTGGAAGCCGAGGTGTTCGACCTGATGACCAGATGGATCGAGCGCTACCGCCGACGGGCCGAGGAGCGCTTCACGCGCCTCGACGCCGTGCTCGCGCGGATGCAGGACGACGACACCACCCACCGCTCCACCGCATCGCAGGAAGGAACCGCATCATGACCACCACGCAGGACGCCCGCACGACCCGCTACACCGAGGCCACGATCGAGGCGGACGAGAAGGTGCCCGCCATCCACATCTGGCGCGACTTCGCCGCCACGCCCGCCCAGCTGTTCCGGGCGCACACCGACCCCGAGCTGTTCGCCCGGTGGATCGGGCCCACGGGCGTGGGCGCCGACATCACGCACTGGGACGCCCGCGACGGCGGCAGCTGGAGCTACACCGCCCGTGGCAGCGACGGCCGAGAGGACTTCGAGACGTCCTTCCACGGCTGCTTCCACACGGTGCGCGAGGACCGCATCGTGCAGACGTTCACCTGGGACGGCATGCCCGACGGCGTCTCGCTGGAGACGCTGACCTTCGAGGACCTCGGCGACGGTCGCACGCGGCTCCACGCGGTGAGCCTCTGCGGCTCCTTCGAGGACCGCGACGCCTGGCTCCGCAGCGGCATGGAGGTCGGCGTCGACGACGGGTACGCCGCCATCGACACGCTGCTGGCCGACGGCGAGCTGTGATGTCGCTGCCCGAGTCCCCGGCCGCCCGCCACGAGGCCGCGGCCGGGGAGTTCTCCCGGCTGGCCGCGCACACCCCGGACTGGTCGGCCCTCTCACCGGTCGACGGCTGGACCGCGCGCGACGTCGTCGACCACCTCGTGTCGTGGTTCCCCGGCTTCCTCGCCGCCGGTGGCGTCGAGCTGCCCTTCGGTCCCCCGGTGGCCGACGACCCGGTCGCGGCGTGGCGGCACCACGCCGGCGCCGTGCAGGCGATCCTCGACGAGCGCGGCGACGAGACCTTCACGCACCCCCGGGTCGGGACGCACTCGCTCGCCGACACCGTGGACCGCTTCTACACCGCCGACGTCGTCATGCACTCCTGGGACCTCGCCCGCGCCGGCGGCCAGGAGGCGCGGATCGACGAGGACTTCGCCGGCCGGCTGCTCGAGGGGATGCGGCCGATGGAGCAGCTGCTGCGCGAGTCGGGCCAGTACGGCCCCGCCGTGCCCGTGCCCGACGACGCGCCGGTCGTGGACCGGCTGATGGCGTTCGTCGGCCGCGATCCCGGCTGGCGACCGCCTGCCTGACCCGCGCCGGGGGCGCTCGTAGGGTCGGGGCATGCGATACGTGGTGTACGGCGCGGGTGCCGTCGGCGGGGTCGTCGGCGGACACCTCCACCTCGCCGGCAGGGCTGTCACGCTGGTCGCCCGCGGCGAGCACCTGGCGGCGATCCGCGCCCGCGGCCTCACCCTCGACGCCGGCGACGGCCGCCACCGCGTCGACGCGCCGGCCACCGACTCGGCGGCGGACGTCGAGTGGACCGACGACACGGTCGTGCTGCTGGCGGTGAAGTCGCACCAGGCGGCCGCCGCCCTGGCGGACCTGCGGGCCCACGCTTCGGCGGACGTGCCGGTCGTCTGCCTGACCAACGGCGTCGCGACCGAGCTGGCCGTTCTGCGGCTCTTCGCCCGCACGTACGCCGTCTGCGTGATGCTGCCGGCCACCCACCTCGAGCCGGGGGTCGTGGTGGCCTCGTGCCACCCCACGCCGGCGATCCTCGACATCGGCCGCTTCCCGGGCGGCACCGACGCGACCACGGCCGCGGTGTCGGCCGACCTCCGCGCCGCGCGGATCGAGTCGGTGGAGCGCGAGGACATCATGGCGATGAAGCGCCGCAAGCTGGTGATGAACCTCGGCAACGGCGTGGACGCCTCGTTCGTCGAGGGCGAGGAGGCCGACCGGCTCGCGGAGCTGGCGCAGGCGGAGGGCGAGCAGGTGCTCGCCGCGGCGGGCGCCACGGTCGTGAGCGCCGAGGAGGACCGCGCCCGGCGCGGGTCGATCCTCGTGCGCCGCCCCGACCTCGAGCGCCGCGGCGGGTCGACGTGGCAGAGCCTGACCCGCGCCACCGGGGACTCCGAGATCGACTACCTCGCCGGCGAGGTCGTGCTCCAGGGCAGGCTCCTAGGCCTCCCGACGCCGGTCAACGAGGCCGTCGTGGCCGCGACGCGGAGGCTGGCCGCCACGGGCGGCGCGCCGCGCAGCCTCGACGCCGGCGCGGTCCTCGCGGCGCTCTGACCGGCCCCGCTCGCTCGGCGTACGACCCTGGACCTCCGCGTCAGCGGTGCGTGAGGCAGCTTCCTGCCCGCGAAAAGTTGCCTGCCGCACCGGTCGGGTGTACAACACCGCGTCAGCGGTGCGTGACGCAGCTTTCTACCCGCGAAAACCTGCTCCACGCACCGCTCGACCCACGACCTCCGCGCCAGCGGTGCGTGAGGCAACTTCCTGCCCGCGAAAACCTGCCCCACGCACCGCTCGGGCGTACGACGTCCGCGCCCGGGACGCGCGAAGGCCCGCCGCCCCGAAGGGTGGCGGGCCTCGCGTGGTGCGGGTGGACCTGGATCAGGCCTTGGTGTCGTCCTCGGCAGCCGGCTCGTCGGTGGCCTCGGAGGCCTCCGGCGCGTCGGTGACCTCGGCGGCGTCGCCCTGGGCCTGCGCCTCGGCCGACTCGACCTCGGTGGCCTCGGTGTCGAGCACCTCGGTCTCGCCGTCGACGCCCTCGGCCTCGACCTCGGCGGGAGCGGCCTCGGCGGCCGGCGCGGGAGCGGCAGCGGCCTCGGTCTTCTTCGTCGACGGGGCCTTGGGGCTGTAGGCCTCGGTCACCAGCTCGATGATCGCCATGGGGGCGTTGTCGCCCTTGCGGGGGCCGATCTTGGTGATCCGGGTGTAGCCACCGGGACGCTCGGCGAAGGTCGGCGCGATCTCGGTGAACAGGGTGTGCACGACCGACTTGTCACGGATGGTCTTGAGGACCTCGCGACGGTTGTGCAGGTCGCCGCGCTTGGCCTTGGTGATCAGCTTCTCCGCGACCGGGCGCAGCAGGCGTGCGCGGGTCTCGGTGGTGGTGATCCGGCCGTGCTCGAACAGGGCGGTCGCCAGGTTCGACAGCATCAGGCGCTGGTGGGCCGGGCTGCCGCCGAGGCGGGGACCCTTCTTGGGCTTGGGCATGGGGTGCCTTTCTTCTCTCGGGCCGTGTCAGGTACCCGGGTAGACGACCGGCGGCGCCGGTCGGTTTGGGTGAGGTCGGGCCGGAGCCCGGGGGTTCAGAGCTGCTCGTCCTCGATGAACGCGTCGTCGTCGTCGTCGCCGTAGGCGGCGAGGGCGGCGTGCGGGTCGAAGCCGGGCGCGCTGTCCTTGAGCGAGAGGCCCATCTCGACGAGCTTGGCCTTCACCTCGTCGATCGACTTCGCGCCGAAGTTGCGGATGTCGAGCAGGTCCTGCTCGGAGCGGGAGATCAGCTCACCCACGGTGTGGATGCCCTCGCGCTTGAGGCAGTTGTAGCTGCGGACCGTCAGCTGGAGGTCCTCGACCGGCAGTGCCAGGTCGGCGGCGAGCTGCTCGTCGACCGGCGACGGGCCGATGTCGATGCCCTCGGCCTCGACGTTGAGCTCGCGGGCCAGGCCGAAGAGCTCCACCAGGGTCTTGCCGGCCGAGGCGATGGCGTCGCGGGGACGGATCGACGGCTTCGTCTCGACGTCGATGACCAGCTTGTCGAAGTCGGTGCGCTGCTCGACACGGGTCGCCTCGACCTTGTAGGTCACCTTCAGCACGGGGCTGTAGATCGAGTCGACGGGCATGCGGCCGATCTCGTTGTCGGCGCCCTTGTTCTGCACGGACGAGACGTAGCCGCGACCGCGCTCGACGACGAGCTCCATCTCCAGCTTGCCCTTGTCGGACAGCGTGGCGATCTTGAGCTCGGGGTTGTGCACCTCGACACCGGCGGGCGGGGTGATGTCGGCGGCGGTGACGTCACCGGCACCGGACTTGCGCAGGTACATCACGACCGGCTCGTCGTGCTCGGAGGAGACGACGAGTCCCTTGAGGTTGAGGATGATCTCGGTCATGTCCTCGGTGACGCCCTCGATCGTCGAGAACTCGTGGAGGACGGAGTCGACCTTGATGCTGGTGACCGAGGCACCCGGGATGGAGCTGAGGAGCGTACGACGAAGCGAGTTGCCGAGCGTGTAGCCGAAGCCGGGCTCGAGGGGCTCGATGACGAACCGCGAGCGGAACTCGTCGACGGTCTCTTCCGTGAGGGTCGGGCGCTGAGCGATAAGCACGGAGTTTTCCTTTCCGGATCCACCCACTATTTGACGGATCCGAACCTGATGGAGTTGGCGAGGGGAAGAGCGGGGCGTCGGTGGCCGCCCGGGGCGCGGGCGGCCACCGACGGTGGGTCACTTCTTGGAGTAGTACTCCACGATGAGCTGCTCCTGGACCGGGACGTCGATCTGCGCCCGGACCGGGACCTGGTGCACCAGGATGCGCATCCGCGAGGGGATGACCTCGAGCCAGGCGGGGACGACGCGCTCGCCGTGGGTCTCACGGGCCACGATCAGCGGGGTCAGCTCCAGCGACTTCTCGCGCACGTCGATGATGTCGTGGTCGGTGACCTGGTAGGACGGGATGTCCACCTTCTTGCCGTTGACCAGGAAGTGGCCGTGCACGACGAGCTGGCGGGCCTGGCGGCGCGTGCGGGCGAAGCCGGCGCGGTAGACCACGTTGTCGAGGCGGCACTCGAGCAGCTGCAGGAGGTTGTCGCCGGTCTTGCCCTGGCGGCGGCTGGCCTCCTTGTAGTAGCGGACGAACTGCTTCTCCATCACGCCGTAGGTGAAGCGCGCCTTCTGCTTCTCACGGAGCTGGAGCAGGTACTCCGACTCCTTGATGCGGCCGCGGCCGTGCTGGCCGGGGGCGTAGGGACGCTTCTCGAAGGCGGAGTCGCCGCCGACGAGGTCGACACCGAGACGGCGCGACTTGCGGGTCATGGGACCGGTGTAGCGGGCCATGTGTCAGTCTCTCTTTCTCAGTCTCGGGTCAGACGCGGCGGCGCTTGGGCGGCCGGCATCCGTTGTGCGGGGTGGGCGTGACGTCCTGGATGGTGCCGACCTCGAGGCCGATGGCACCCAGCGACCGGATGGCGGTCTCACGACCCGAGCCCGGGCCCTTGACGAAGACGTCGATCTTCTTCATGCCGTGGTCCATGGCGCGACGGCCGGCGGCCTCGGCAGCCATCTGGGCGGCGAAGGGGGTGGACTTGCGCGAGCCCTTGAAGCCGACGGTGCCGGCAGAGGCCCACGAGATCACCGCACCGGTCGGGTCGGTGATCGTGACGATGGTGTTGTTGAACGTGCTCTTGATGTGGGCTTCGCCCTGGGCGACGTTCTTCTTCTCCTTGCGGCGCACCTTGGTCGCGCGGCTCTTGGGAGGCATTCAGTAACTCCTGAGGTTCTGGTCGGGAAGCTTCGTGGAAGAGGTCAGTGAGACGCCGTGAGGCGTGCGATCACTTGGCCTTCTTCTTGCCGGCGACGGTGCGCTTGGGGCCCTTGCGGGTGCGCGCGTTGGTCTTGGTGCGCTGGCCGCGGACCGGGAGGCCCATGCGGTGGCGGCGACCCTGGTAGCTGCCGATCTCGATCTTGCGGCGGATGTCCGCCTGGACCTCACGCCGGAGGTCACCCTCGATCTTGAAGTTGGCTTCGATCTCGTCGCGAAGCTTGACCAGCTCCTCGTCACCGAGCGTGTGGACGCGGGCGTTCGGGTCGACACCGGTGGTCTCGAGCAGCTGCTTGGCGCGGGTACGGCCGATGCCGTAGATGTAGGTGAGGGCGACCTCGATGCGCTTGTCGCGCGGGAGGTCAACACCAACGAGGCGTGCCATGTGGCGGTTTCCTTGTCTGTTCGTGCGCTGGTTTCTGGTCGTGTCGCGTCCCATCCCGCCTCGGGTGGGCTCCGGCCAGTGCTCCGGAGGTGACTTCGGTCGGGCGGTGCCCGGCCTAGCGATCACGTTGTGGTGTTTCAGTTGTGCGGTGGTGCGGTGGTCCTGCTCGGGTCGAGCCGCAAGCGGCCGCGCCGCTCGCCCTGCTCGTCCGGCGGAGCCGGACGAGGTCGCTCAGCCCTGCCGCTGCTTGTGGCGGGGGTTCTCGCAGATGACCATGACCCGGCCGTGACGGCGGATGACCTTGCACTTGTCACAAATGGGCTTGACGCTCGGGTTGACCTTCATGTCAACGCCTTTCTCACGGTGTAGCTGGCTCGCTACTCGGCTGGCAGTGTCACTTGTAGCGGTAGACGATCCGACCCCGGGTGAGGTCGTACGGCGAGAGCTCCACCACGACCCGGTCCTCGGGGAGGATCCGGATGTAGTGCTGGCGCATCTTGCCGCTGATGTGTGCGAGCACCTTGTGCCCGTTGGCCAGCTCCACGCGGAACATGGCGTTGGGGAGGGCCTCCACGACGGTGCCCTCGATCTCGATCACGCCTTCTTTCTTCGGCATGTCCTCCACAATCTGTCGCAGTGCTGGATCAAAATGCGTGTCTACCGTCGGCCCGGGAACCGCCCGGCTCCTGCGCGCAGGTGGCCGGTGGACCTCGTGGGGCGTCCCGGGAGCCCCTTCCCGGGCGCGCACCGACACGTCAGGGACGAGTCGCACGAGATCCGGGCAGCCGCGAGGCACCACGACACACAGCCCACGTTGGGCCGACGAGCCAGTCTAGTCAGGCGACCTGCGAGAACGCCAATCAGCGAACCCGGCGCGAACGCCGCGCGGTCGGCACGACACGCCCGGTCGCGGGGGCCGCGGCGTCCGTCGCGGCGGCGCCGGCCTCCGGGCGGGCGTCGGGGCGCCGGCCGCGCACCGCCCCGGGCGAGGTGCGTCGCAGCGAGCGCAGGCTGATCGCGGCGCGGACGCGCTGCCAGCGCCCCACCTCCTGCGACATCGCGCGCCGCTCGGCGTCCACCTGCTCCCAGTAGGACCTCGCGGCGCCCGCCTCCGGCGTGCGCGGGCCGAACACGAAGCTGTCCGCCCGGCGGGCGAGCGCCCCGGCCTGGCCGGAGACGATGCCCACCGACTGCTCGCGACGGGTGACGGTCGGGCCCAGTGGGACGACCTGCCCCAGGTCGCGGGCGTGGTCCACGAGCTCTCGCCAGGCGCCGACGAAGCGTGCCGACGGCGAGCCGGCGCTGCGACGACGGTGGCGACGCAACGCCTTGAGCCCGACGATGCCGCCGAGGACCAGCGCGACGAGGAGCACGGGCACGCCGACGTAGCCCAGGACGACACCGAGCCAGGACGGCACGCCCGGGATGAGGCTCTCCTCGTCCTCGTCGGCCTTCTTGCGGGTCGCCTTGCGCTCCTTGAGGTCGGCGTCGCTCTGCTCCCCCGCGTCGGACGGCGGCGGGATCGGGTTCGGCGGCGGGATCACCGTCCCCGACATCGGTGTGTTGGTCTCGGGCATCTGCTCGGCCGGCGGCGTCGTCGACATGAACGCCTCGGTGGGCAGCGTCTTCCACGAGCCGTCGGCGGCGCGCAGCTCCACCCACGCGGACACGTGCTTGCCCATGACCGTGCCGTCCTCCGGCACGACCGCGCCGAGCACGACCCGTGCGGGGACGCCGATGCCGTTGGCGACGAGGGCCATGGTCGCGGCGTACTGCTCGTCGTTGCCGACCATCTGCGGGGCGTTGACGAACTCGTCGGAGAGGCGCCACACGCTGTGTCCGGCCACGTAGATGCGCTCGGTGCGACCCACGCCGTCGGAGTACCTGCCCTGCGTGCGCAGGTGTTCGGCGGCGGCCAGGACACGGTCCATCGGGTCGGGGCCCGCGTCCTCGGTCCACTTCTCGGTCGGTCCCTGGATGAAGGTCGCCCCGCTCGGCAGGGGCGCGAGCTCGGAGGAGCCGACGGTCTCGTCGGTCAGCTCGTCGTCGGGTCGCACCGCCGTGAAGGAGTAGCGGTCCCCGGGCTGCATGCCGGTCGGGACGACCGCCGTCGACGTGGCGAGGTTGTAGCGGAACACCTCCGCCTTGGTCCGGGCGTCGCTGGTCTCGAACTGCATGGACTGCAGGGCGCCGACGGTCGGCAGCCACACGCCCCTCCACCCCTCGCCGAGGGTCACGGTGACGTCGACCGCCTCGCCCTCGACGGGGTTGTCGATGGTCGACGACACCCGCTGGAAGGAGTCGTCGGCCGGACCCGGCAGCGCGTCGTCGCTCGCCCCCCACACCATGCCGTCGTAGCGGTCCATCGTGGCGAACCGGACCCGCGTGCCGGCCGGGACCCCCTCGACGTCGAGCAGCGCCTTGTCGTAGACGTTGGTGGCGTCGGTCCTGCCCTTGAGGTCGACGTACTTGCGGAAGCCGGCGAGCGGCGAGGGGTATCGCCCGATGTCGAAGGGCGGCTCCACCCAGTTGCGCGCGACGGCGCGCTCGGTGTCGTCCTCGGTGAAGATCGCGCTCGCCGGGTAGGCGATGCCGGCGGCCGCGGCGAGCATGGCCACCGCCCCGACGCCCCTGACGTACGACGTGGCCCCGCCGTGCACGGTGGCACTGGCCCGGCGGGCCCGGACCGCCAGCCACGCGAGCGCCAGGCCGGTGAACACCGAGCCCTGCACGAGCAGCGACTGGGGGTGGCGGACGCCGAGCAGGATGGCGCCGGACAGCACGACCGTCATGCCGACGACGGGGAGCATCGCGGCCAGCCAGGCGCGCCGCACCGGCAGGTGCGCCAGGCTCAGGCCCATGAGACCGGCGAGCATCCCCGCCAGCCACGGGAGCACCAGCAGCGGCCCGTCGCCGTCGACCGGCGGCAGCGTGGTGAGCAGGTCCTTCCAGCCGAAGACCGCCTGGTCGGCGAGGCGCGCCAGCGTCGCACCACCGGGCAGGGCGTAGGTGTCGCCGAGCGAGCGCAGGCACAGCGGACCGCCCAGCAGGAAGAACAGGGCCAGGCAGATCACGACGGACGAGACGACCGGCCACCCCGCTGCGCGGGTGAGGTGCGTGACCACCACCGCGATGACCACCCCCGCCATGCCGACGACGAGGTAGCCCACCCCGGTGAACGACGTGCCGAACGCGGTGAGGGCCACCCCGGCCAGGGCGAGGGTGAAGGCGATGTCGGTCCACGAGTGCCGGTCGGGCAGCAGCGCGTGGGGCCGTACGCGGGTGCGGGTGCCGGTCACGGAGGGCGACGTGCCACCGGGGCCGCCGGGGCCGCCGGGGCTCCGGCGCGCGCCCGGACGGGGGCTCACCGGACGCTCCACCGGAGGAGGCCGCCGAGGTCGTCCTTGGCGGCGAGGTGGAGGACCGGCAGGCCGCCGGTCTCGGTGACGCGGCTGTTGCCGGCGGGGTCGACCACGATGCCGAAGCGACGCACCTCGGGCGGGAACGCCGCGGCGCAGCGCAGCATGTCGGTGAACGGCGACTCGCTGCCGCCCACGAAGAACGCCAGGCTCGTGTCGGGTGCCAGCACGGTGGCCTGCCGGCCGGACTCCACCAGGCCGCGGTCGCCGAAGTCGGCGCGGCAGACCGCGTCGAGGGCCAGGTGCCCGTCGGAGCCGGACGAGGCGTGGCGGCCGCAGACGAAGGACACGTCGAACTCGTCGAGCACCGCCCGCACGGCGATGGAGGCGGCGACGGCCATCGCGGTCTCGAAGTCCTCCGGGTCGGCCCACGACGCCAGCCGGTCGTCGACCACGATGGTGGCGTGGCTGCGGCGGGTGTCGAGGTACTGGCGCACCAGCAGCGCGGACTCGCCGGTGGAGGCCATCACCTTGGCCGACGAGCGCCAGTGGATGTGGCGCAGGTCGTCGCCGGGGACGTACTCGCGCAGGGCGTGGAAGGCGAGGTCGCTCTGGCTCACGGCGTCGGTCGAGACGCCTTCGAGGTCGCGCAGCAGGCCGGCGCCGAGGGACTCCATCGGCACCAGGTGCGGACGCACCAGCACCTCCCGGACCGGCGTCCAGACGACGTCGCGCGAGAAGATGCCGACCGGGTCGCCGCGCCGGGTCATCGCCGGCCCCACCGCGATCACCCCCCGCCGCTCCGTGCGGATCGTGAACGACTCCTCGTGGGCGGCGCCCGGCGCCAGCGAGCTGATGCCGTAGCGGTGCACGGCCGAGCCCACCGGGACCTCGAGGGTCGTGGGGACCAGGCGGGAGGCCGCACGGTTGACGACCAGGACACCGGCCGCCACCGACTCCCCCGCGGCCACCCGCTCGGGCTGCAGCCGCAGGTCGACCGAGACCGTCGTGCGACCCACCAGGAAGGGCAGCGCCAGCGCGACGAGCACCAGGCACGCGGTGCCCAGGACCGCCAGCTCGCGCCACAGCGTGAAGACGGCGACGAGGAGCGCGCCCAGGCCGAGGCCGACGACCAGCCAGCCGATCGGCTTGACCACCTCGAGCGCGTCGTTCAGCCGCCCCCTGAATCCCTGTGGGCCCATCGGACGCGTCAGACCCCCACGCGGTCGGTCGGCGGGGCGACGGCGTCGAGCAGGCGGGAGATCACCGTCTGCACGTCGACGCCGCTGAACTGCGCCTCGGCGTCGAGGAGCAGGCGGTGGGAGAGCACCGGCTCCGCGAGGTCCTTGATGTCGTCGGGCACCACGTGGTCGCGCCCGTCCGCGGCCGCCCACGTCTTGGCGACGCGCACGAAGGCCAGGCAGCCGCGGGCCGAGAGACCCAGCTTGACGTGCGGCTGGCGCCGCGACTCCTCCGCGAGCTCGGCGACGTAGCCGATGACCGCCGGGTCGACGTAGACGTCGTCGGCGAGCCCGCTCATCTGCGCGATGGTGGCGGCGGTGATCACGGGCGTGACGAGCGCCGCGCGATCGCGTACGGCGGCGTTGTTGAGCAGCTCGACGGTGGCCTGACGGTCCGGGTAGCCCACGGAGGTCTTCATCAGGAAGCGGTCGAGCTGCGCCTCGGGGAGCCGGTAGGTGCCGGCCTGCTCGATCGGGTTCTGGGTGGCGATCACGAGGAACGGCCTGCCCACGGGGTGGGCGACGCCGTCGACGGTCACCCGGCCCTCCTCCATCACCTCGAGCAGCGCCGACTGGGTCTTGGGCGAGGCCCGGTTGATCTCGTCGGCTAGGACGATCGTGTGGAAGATCGGGCCGGGGTGGAACTCGAACGTGCCCTTGTGCTGGTCGTAGACCGTGACGCCGGTGACGTCCGACGGCAGCAGGTCCGGGGTGAACTGGATCCGCGCGTGGCTGCCCTGCACGGTGTTGGCGAGGGCCCGCGCCAGCATGGTCTTGCCCGTGCCGGGGAAGTCCTCGAGCAGGATGTGCCCCTCGGAGAGCAGGCAGGTCAGCGCCAGACGGACGACGTGGCGCTTGCCGAGGACGGCCTTCTCCATGTTGTCCGTGAGCTGGTCGAAGGTCGACCTGAACCACTCGGCCTGTTCGTGGCTGATCGTCAAGGGTGCTCCTGGTGGTGTCGGTGAGTCGCGAGGTACGAGCGTGCGGGCCCGGCGGACCTCGGCCCGGCGGCGGCGTCGGCTACGGAGGAGGGAAGGCGAAGCTGAAGGACTGGTCCGGGTAGTTGGCGGAGAACTCGCACCGGCCCGACACCGTCTCGCCGGCGTCGTAGTAGGCATCCACCTGGCCGGAGGAGCTGCCCGCACCCTGCGCCACCCGCGAGGACGGCCACGGGAACTTGTCGAACCGGCAGCGCCAGATGGCGTCGGGCGCGTCGGGCGCGAACGTGACGCTGAAGTGCACGAACCCGCAGGACGCGGTGTCGCAGGGTCGCTCGGGCGGGCCGTCCCAGCAGTCGTTGCCGGCGTCCAGGTCACCGTCGGTGCACGCGGCGCCTCGGGACACGCCGATTGCGGGCGCTGGGGGCGGGCCGGAACGGTCCGTGCGGGAGGAGCGGTCCTCTCCCCGGCCGCCGGGGTCGTCGTCGTACAGGCGCACCGAGATGGTGGCGTTCTGGTTGTAGCCCGACGCGGTGTACGTCTTCTCGAACGAGAAGCGGCCCGGCCCGCCCGGACGGAACAGCTCGGGGGCGCCTCCGTCGACCTGGACCTCCACGATGCTCGGGTTGCCGTTGCTGGTGCCGGTGATGGTCCATGTCACCGTCCTGCCGTTCACCCGTCCGGGACCGACGTCGTCGAGCATGCCGTCGAGGCGGCCGTAGGTCTGCACGTTTTGCTGCCCGCTCAGCGTGCAGCCGACCGGAGCGTCCTCGTTGCACACCCGCAGCTGGACGGGGTAGGGCTGCTCGTTGCTGGGCGTCGCGAACCGCACGGTGTTGGTGCCGGTCTGCTGGTCGAAGTCGCGCACCACCTGTCCACCGACCAGGACGCCGACGCTGCTGGTGCTGCCGCGCGAGTCGGGCACCGTGTAAGTGACCTCGGCCTCCTGGTTGGCGCCGGTCGCCCGCACCTGGAACGCGCCCCACGCGGCGGGCCGACCGACGGCCTCGATCGACGTGCCCTCGCTGGGCTGCGACCGGTTGCCGGGCTCACCGAGCGGCTGGTTCGCCGCGACCACCCGGTAGGTGTAGACGAGGCCGTCGTAGGGCACGCCGGTGTGCGTGCAGGTGAGCGACGCCGTCCGCTGGCACCCGGGCACGGGACCCGACGTGGCGCCGTTGGCGTAGCTGACGGTGTAGACGGTGGGTCCCGGCCCCTCGGGCAGGACGGGCTGCCAGCTGATGCGGAGGTTGGTCTGGTTCGCGCCGGCCTCGAGGTCGGTCACCGCGGGCGCGGCCGGGACGGGCGGCGTACCGAGCGACTGCATCTCCGGGGACGGCCGCGGCGGTGAGTAGCCCACCGCGTTCTGTGCCTTGATCGTGAAGACGTACTTCTCGTTGTTGTCCAGACCGGTCGCCGTGTAGGAGGTGACGTCGCCCGGCACGACCGCCTGGCCGCCCGCCCAGGTGATCGTGTAGTCGAGGATCTGCGAGGTCCTCGTCGCCGGGCGGTCCCAGGCCACGGTGATCTGCTGGTTGCCCCGGTCGGCCATCGTGATGTCCTGGACGCGCCCGGGCGCCGTGTCGGCCCGCGCGGAGCGGGACAGGTCGCTCCACTCGCTGGCCCCGACGCGGTTGACCGCCTGCACGCGGAAGCTGTAGCGCCCACCGGTCTGGAGCTTGCGGAAGACGCACTCGTTGGTGTCGCACCGCTGGGTCGCGCCTCGCCGCTCCTCGCGGACGACGTAGTGGGTGATCGGCGCGCCGCCGTCGTCGTCGGGCGGGGCCCACGACATCTTGATGGTGCCGACCTCGGAGTTGGTCTGGTAGGGCCGCGGCTCGCCCGGCTGGCTGGGGGTGCCGATGACCTGGAACTGGATGCTGCCCTCCGCGGTGCGCGACGACGGCGGGTCGGAGTCGGCGACGTCGCTGACGACCAGGCGGAAGCTCGCGCGGACCCCTCGGGTGTCGCGCTCCGCGGTCAGCGTGAGCCGGCTCCCCTCGGTCGTCGCGCGGACGCCGGGGTTGCCGGTGCTCTGGACCGACACGATGGTCGGGTCGGGCTCGGCCACCCCGGCCCGGAGGTAGGCGCCGATGTCGTAGGTCCGGCTCTGGCCCGCCTCCATCGTCTCGACGCGGATCGGCGACAGCCGCGGCGGCGGCGCCTGCGCCAGCCGGAACCGCACCTCCTCGGTGTTGCTCTCCCCCGCCCGGACGGCCAGCACGGCCTCTCCGCCCTGGGTGGCGGTGTCGGCCGCGCTGATCGCGACGACGGAGCCCTCGACACCGCCGGCGTCGACCCCGTCGACGGACTGGCTCCACTCGGCGGAGTACGCCAGGCCGGCGGCGTCGCGCGGGTCGAGGGTGAAGACCTTGCAGAAGGTCGCGATGTCGAGGTCGACGCGCTGGCCCGCCGAGATGGGCACGACGGTGGACGGGCACTCGAGCGACGGGGTGTCGTCACCGACCTGCACCGGGATCGAGAGCAGCGCCGTCACGCCGTCGTCGACGGTCGTGGCGTCCTCGTTGCCGCTGGCGTCCCTCGCGGTCGTCACCTCCACCAGGAGCGCGCCCGGGCCGCGGAAGCCGGGCGACGCCGAGAGGGTGAAGCGGTTGTCCCCGTCGGGGCCGGCGACGAGCGCCGACGGCGACGCCGACCACGACCGGCGCCCGGACGCCAGCCGCACCTGGGCGCCGTCGGGCGCGGCGACGTAGTCGGAGACCTTGCCGCTGGTGCTGCCGCCGGAGTCGAGCTCGATGAGCGCGTCGGGCAGGACGTAGGGCAGGCCGTTGCCCGTCGGCGGGATGTAGACCGACGCGGCGGCCGTGGCGCCGTCGGCGTCGCGCACCACGAACGGCAGCACCTTCGGGGCCTCGCCGCGGTCGGCCCTCACCTGGACGCCGTCGACCACCCGGGCCGAGTCGTCCCCGGACACCTCGGCGACCGCGAGGTCGGCCGCGTCACCGTCAGGGTCGTAGGCACCCTCGAGCACGTCGACCACCACGCTGCCGCTGTCGTCGGCCCGGCCGAACGCGTCGTGGACGACCGGCGGGTTGTTGTGGTCCGGGGCGGTCGTCAGGGTCATCGTCGAGCGAGACTCGTCGAGCCCGTTGGTGACCCGGTAGACCAGCACCGTGGGCGGCGCGTCCGCCGCGTCCGGCGCCGGCACCGTCACCAGGTTGGTCTCGGGGTCCAGCGTGGCACCGCCGGGGGCGTCGAGCAGCTCGACCTCGACCGCGTCGCCCGCCGCGATGAAGTCGTTGGCCAACGGGTCGAAGGTCGCCGTGCGGCCGGGCTCGACGGTGAGCCGGTCCTCGACGGCCAGGGGCGGCTGCGGCTGGCCGGGCGCCACCACGGCGACCCGCACCGTGCCGGTCGCGAAGGCGCCCTGCGAGTCGACCACCGAGTAGGTGAACTCGTCGGTGCCGACCGTGCGGGGGTAGGCCTGGTACTCCAGGAAGTTGCCGCCCACCGCCACGATGCGGCCCAGGCGCGGCGCGGAGGTGATGCCGGTGACGGTGACCGGGTCGCCGTTGCGGTCCACGCCCACGCTCGGGACGCGGATCTTCACGGAGTCGGCGGACACCACCCGCCCCTCCAGCGTCGGGGGCTCGGGCGGGTCGTTGGGGTCGTCCGCGGGGACGATCGTGACCTTGAGCGTGCCCGGGGCCCGCTTGCCCTCCAGGTTCTGGGCGACGTAGGTGATGGTGTAGGTGTCGCGGTCCTCGATCGCCTCGGGAGCGACGTAGCGGACCACCCTGCCGGACACGAACGCGCTGCCGAGGTCGCCGGTCACGTCGATCGGCGCGGCGACGTCGAGCTGGCCGGGGGTCTGGCTCTCGACGAGGTCGTTCAGCAGCGTCAGCCGGTCGCCGGCCGGCGACACGTCGTTGTCGAGCACGGGCACCGACACCGACGCGCCGGCGCGGACCACGACCCGGTCGGAGACGGTGATCGGCGTGTTGTCGGCCGGGGCGGGACGCTGGGTGACCACGACCTCGCCACGCACTCCCGTGCTGGTGCCGTTGCTGATGGTGTACGACACCGTCTGGGTGGCGGGAGCGAGTGTCGGCTGGACCGCCGAGATCCGCAGCCAGCGGCCGTCGACGATGGCGACGTCGAGCTGCCCGGGCCGGTCCCCCGCCGCTCGTTGGACCACCAGCAGCCCGCCGGCAGGATCGAGGTCGTTGGCGAGCACGTCGACGGTGCCGGGTGCCTGGCCGTAGACCGTCAGGGTGTCGGGCATCGCGATCGGGTCGGCCGCGCGCTTGGGCCGCGGCTTCACGTCGACCCGGATGGTGCCCTGGTCGAGCGGCGCGTTGCCGTAGCCCGCGTCGTAGCTGAGGAAGTAGGTGCCGGCCCGGTCGCCGGTGAAGGTGATCTGGCCGGAGTCGAGGTCGGAGACGATCCTCGCCCCCGGCTGCTGGGGCACCTTGCCGCCGAGCGCGAGCTCGGCGTCGGTGTCGTTGGGGTCCGACCCCGGCAGGTCGTTGAGCAGGGGACGGATCTTGATCGGCTTGCCGACCTCGCCGCGCACGACGTCGGGCTCCGCGCTGGGCGCGAACGACGTCTGGTCCTTCGGCGCCTGCACCTGGAAGCTCATCGACGTGCGCACCGGTGCCGAGCGGCCGTCGGTCACGGCCAGCTCGACCCGGACCAGCTGCGCGCCGTCGGCCGGTCCCGTCGGCGCCGAGAAGCGGATCCGCCCGTCGGCCGTCGTACGGGCGCGCGCACCCGACTCCTCGCCCCCGACCGCCTGGGCCGAGTCCAGCAGCAGCGTGTCGCCGTCGCTGTCGTCGCGCCAGTCCGAGAGCACCGGTACGGCGAGCGCGCCGCCGTGCGGCACCTTGTAGGTGGGCTTCTCGTAGCCCTCGCGCAGCGTCGGCGGCTCGTTCTGCCCGGTGCCCCGCACGGTCACGTCGATCGCGGCGTGCGCCGAGGCGCCGTTGCGGCCGTCGTCGATGAAGTAGTCGAACCGCGTGGGGCGGGCGTCGTCGGGCATCTGCAGGACGAGCGTCTGGCCGTCGGGGCTGATCTCCACGCGAGCGCCGCCCGAGGGCTGGTCGACGTCGACGATGCTCAGCAGGCGCCCGTCGGGGGCCGAGTCGTTGTCGAGCGGGTGCAGGACGGTCGTGCGGCCCGCACGGACGCCGTAGGAGTCGGGCTTCGCCCGGGGCGGGCGGCGATCCGCCTCGGTCTGGTTCTCGTTCTCGTCGTCGTCCTCGTCGTCCTTCTTCTTCGACGTGAACGCCTCCCAGTTGTCGATCTCGACCGGTCGGTCCTGCTGGACGTCCCAGACGGTGCCGCTGTTGGCGTCGTTGAGCACGATCTCCCCGCGGTTGACGCGGAACGCCAGGCTGGTGGCGTCGCCGCCCAGCGGGTCCTCGTTCACCTCCTCCGAGCCGCACTGCACCGCGACGGCGCCCAGTCCGCCGGACCACGCGCCGTAGACGCAGGCGCCGAGGCGTACGGGAGCCGCGGGCGTGCCTGCCATGTCGGAGACGGTGGTGACGTCGCCGGACTCGAGGTCGACGCTCAGCAACCCGTCGGGCGCGCCGACCAGCACGGCGTCGTAGGACGGGCCGGCCTGCTGGAGCCGACTGCCGGGCGGGACGGACGCCGTGGCACCGTCGAGCACACCGAGCACGCCGGCGTCGCTGTCGAGCGTGACGACGCGGTCGCCGACGGTGGTGACCTCGGAGACCCGGCCGGCGTCGGCGGGCAGGTCACGGGTCCGCGGCTTGCCGAACCCGGTTCCCTCGGGCGGCACCGTCGTGAGGGTGCCCTCCTCGGTCGAGGTGGCGACGATCGTGCCGGACTGGCTGACGGCGAGGGCGGCGCCCTCGCCCGCCGTCGCGAGCGGGTCGGTCTGCCGGTCCACCGCGGTCATCACCGGCTTGCCGACCTGCGGGTCGTAGCGCACCGCCCAGAGGTCACCGGTCTCGGCGTCGGCGGTGGCGAGCGTCCCCCCGGCCATCCGCACGTCGCCGGAGACCGGGACGGCCGCGGCGCCACCGTCCTGCGCCTCCAGGCGGCTCGTCTCCAGGGCCTGCCCGCGGCTGGCGTCGGCGTTGAGGGTGACGACGGCCGCGCCGTCCTGGACGACGTCGAGGCGCGCCTTGCCGTCCTGGTTGGGCACGACGCCGTCGAGCTGGTTGATCGGCTTGTTGAGCCGGCCGGACCAGCCCTTCCTGCCGTTGACGACCCACACCCCGCCGTCGTTGAGGTCGGCCTCGTGCTTCTTGTAGCCCTGGGCGCCGAGCGCCTGGACGACCACGGCGGTGCAGGCGATCGCCAGCGCGACGCCCGAGGCGATGCCCGCCCGGTGGCGACGCAGAGCAGTCGCACGTCCCACGCCGGTCCCCCTTGACCCCCACGGATGGCCTGCGCCCACCGCAGTCACCCACTGGAGGGTAAGTATGTCCCGGAACTTGCGACAAGTTTTCGACAAGTCCGAACCGTGTGCACCCGTCTGCCGTCATGGGTGATGATGGAGCGGTGGGCGTGGACGAGGGGGGTCGGCGGTGATCGTGGAGGCGCGCTACGCCGCCGGGTCGGGCGTGCTCATCGGCAGCGGCGCCCACTGGGTGCTGCTGAGCGACCCCGTTGACGAGCGGGTGGTGCAGGAGATCTGGGACGTCGTGTCGCTGACCGCGCCCTCCGGCGCGAGCGTCGCCGAGCGCGTGCTGGCGGTCGTCGAGAAGGCCTTCGAGGGCGACCCGCCGGGCCTGGCCCTGGTCGACTTCACCTCCGGGGCGTCCACCACGCTCTCGCGCGGCACCGGCCACGTCCGCCTCGCCGGGCCGGTGCGGGTGCTGAGCATCGACGCCGGCGCGGACCCCGACGGCGTGGCTCCCCTGCGACGCCTGGTGGGCGGAGTCGTCGCAGCCGGCCGCGTGGAGCTCGAGCCGGTGTCCCTCCGCACTGCTGCGCCCGTGCAGCACGCGCGCGCCTCCGAGCCGCCCGCGCCCGCGGGGGCCCTCATCGACGGCATCCCGGCCTCGATCCTGGCGGCCAAGGGGCCCGACGGCCCACCTCCCCGCAACCGGGTCCGCCGGCGCGTGGAGGACACCGGCGCCCTTCCCGACACCGCCGAGCCCGACCCGCTGCTGGTGGAGCGCATCGAGGAGGGCACGCACGCCACGATCCGACCGGCGTCCGCCCCGCACACCGCACCGGCCGCCGGCGCGGCCGGCGACGGGGTGGGGCCGGCGTCGACGCGCCCGGCGCACCTCGCGCACAGCACGGCCCCGACGGTGCTGGCGGTCAGCTGCCCGCACGGGCACCTCACCCCGCCGGCCGCGCCGCAGTGCCGCGTGTGCCACCAGCGGGTCGCACCCCAGGAACCGCGCCGGGTCGAGCGTCCCTCGCTCGGGGGGCTCCGCCTGCCCACCGGCGAGGTGGTGCCGCTCGACCGGGGGGTGATCCTGGGTCGCAAGCCCGCGCCCCCGGAGGGCAGCACCGACTGGCCGCACCTGGTCCACCTGCCGGCCGACCACTCCTTCGTCTCCCGCCGCCACCTCCAGGTCGAGCTCGATGGCTGGGACGTCGTCGCGCGCGACCTCGAGAGCCGTGGCGGCACCACCATCGCACCGCCCGGGCGCGAGCCCCAGCGGATGCGGCCGGGCGACGCGTACGTCCTGGAGCCGGGCACGGTCCTCGACATGGCCCAGGTCTACGCCGTGCGCTTCGAGACGGGGGCGGTCGCCCGGTGAGCGCCCCCGTCATCCCCGGGTTCACGTTCGTCGAGCACCTGGGCAGCGGCGGCTTCGCCGACGTGTTCCTCTACGAGCAGCAGTGGCCGCGCCAGCGCGTGGCCGTGAAGGTCGTGCGCCCCGACGTGCCGCTCACCGACCGTGAGAAGTACCTCTTCACGGCCGAGGCCAACGCGATGGCACGGCTGGCCGACCACCCCTACATCGTCTCGGTCATCACGGCCGGCGTGACCGCCGAGGGCGGTCGTCCGTTCCTCGTCATGCGCTACTGCCCCCCGCCGGACCTCGGCGTGCGGGTGCGGTCGAACCCGATGGCGCCCGTCGACGCGGTGTCCACCGGCATCAAGCTCGCCAGCGCGATCGAGACCGCGCACCGGTCCGGGATCCTGCACCGCGACATCAAGCCCAGCAACGTCCTCGTCACCACCTACCACGAGCCGGCCCTGACCGACTTCGGCATCGCCGGCCACATCGCCGACGTCGAGGGCGACAACGACGTCCGGATCTCCTACCCGTGGTCGCCGCCGGAGCTCCTCGACGGCCGCTCCAACGGCTCGGTCGCCTCGGACGTCTACTCCCTCGGCGCCACCATCTGGCACCTGCTGGTGGGCCGGTCGCCCTTCTCCATCCCCTCCGGCGACAACTCCACCCGGGCGCTCAGCGCGCGCATCCTGCATGCCGCTCCCCCGGCCACCCAGCGCCCCGACGTGCCGCCCGCGCTCGACCGGCTGCTGCAGCAGTGCCTGGCCAAGCGGCCCGAGCACCGACCCGCCAGCGCCCTGGAGCTGGCCCGCGCCCTGCAGCGGATCGAGGCGGCGGCCGGCTGGCCCCGGACCGCCGTCGCGGTGGAGGGCGACCGGCCCGACGCCGCCGTGGCGCCACCGGAGGTACCCGTCGTCCCCGAGGACGCGACCGCGATGAAGCCGGTGACGGTCATCTCGGCGAGCGGCCCCCGCCGCATCGCCGCGCAGGACCCGGCGCCGGCGCCGGCGGACGGCGAGGGCGGCGGGAGCGGCGTGCCCGCGCTCGTGTGGGCCGGCGTGGGCGCCGCGGTGGCCGCGGTGCTCGTCGGGTTCCTGGTGCTCGGCGGCGACCGCGAGGAGGATCCCGGCGTCGTCGTTCCGCCCCGGTCCCGGACGCCCGAGCCCGTGGTGCCCGACCAGCTGACGGAGGCGGTCTCGCTCACGGGCAGCCGCACGCCGCGCGGAGTGCTGTTCGAGTGGCGGCCCCCCGTCGACATGGAGCCGGGAGACAGCTTCAGCTGGCACCGCGACGACACCGGCGAGTACGGCGACACGCCCCGACGGCGGCTGCTGGTGCGCACCGACGAGCCGGTCTGCCTCGACGTGCGGATGACGCGCGGGCAGGACAGCTCGCCCAGCGCGAGCCAGTGCGTGTCGTGACCTGACGCGCCACGGCGGCCGCGGCGCGGGCCGGGCCCGCGGCGCGGCCGCCGTCAGCGCAGAGTCAGTCGTCGTCCCAGTCGCGGCGCGGCCCGGTGGCGGCGTCCTGCTCCTGGCGCGACATGCGGCTGGACGCCCAGAGCGACAGCACGGCGGTGATCGCCAGCGTGGCCACGATGACCACCAGGGAGAGCCAGATCGGGATCTCGAGCCAGGCGTAGTCGAGGTGCTCGCCGCCGTTGATGAACGGCAGCTCGTTCTCGTGCAGGGCGTGGAAGAACAGCTTCACGCCGATGAACGCGAGCAGGAACGCCAGTCCGTAGGACAGGTAGATGAGGCGCTGCAGGAGGCCGCCGATCAGGAAGTAGAGCTGGCGCAGGCCCATCAGCGCGAAGATGTTGGCCGTCAGCACCAGGTAGGGCTCCTTGGTGATGCCGAAGATCGCGGGGATCGAGTCGAGCGCGAAGAGCAGGTCGGTGGTGCCCAGCGTGAGGATCACGATGAACATCGGCGTGATCATCTTCTTGGCGCCCTCGCCGGTGACCAGGAGGCTCTTGCCGTGCCACTCCGACGTGGCCGGGAAGCGGCGCTCGACGAACGCGACGAGCTTGTTCTCCTCGAACTCGTCCTCGTCCTCGTCCTCGCTGCCCTCCTTGGCCAGCTTGATGGCCGTGTAGACCAGGAACAGGCCGAAGAGGTAGAAGATCCAGCTGAAGTTGCTGATCGCGGCGGCACCGACGGCGATGAAGATCGCGCGCATCACCAGCGCCATCACGATGCCGATCATCAGCGCGTACTGCTGCAGCTCACGCGGCACGGCGAACTTCGCCATGATGATGATGAAGATGAAGAGGTTGTCGATGGAGAGCGAGTACTCCACCAGCCAGCCGGAGTAGAACTCCAGCGCGGGCGTGCCGCCCGAGGTGTACCAGACGCCGAGGCCGAAGAGCAGCGCCATGCCGACGTAGATCGACAGGTAGGTCGCGCACTCCTTCATGCTCGGCTCGTGCGGACGGCGGCCGACCACCGCGAGGTCGAAGGTGAAGATCGCGAGGGTCACGACGGCGGTCGCGATCCAGACCCAGGTGGGGACGTCCACGCTGTTGCTCCTTGAGGGGGTGAGGTGAGGTCGGTGCCCGGGCAGCACACGGACACCGGAGGTCTCTTCCGCCCGCCCGTCGGCGGACCGTCGGGCGAACCAGTGGCACCGGGCGGCGCTCGCGCGACACCGTGATGACGACACCACAGCCGGGGAGTACTCCCCTCCAGCGGCCCCATCCTTCCACGGACGCCGGTGGGGGCGCGAAACGGGAGGTCAGCGTCCGCCGAATGGGACGCCGAGCTCGCGCAGGCGCTCCTCGCCGCCGTCGACGGCGGTCAGCACCCACGCGCCCCGGTCGGTGACGGTGAAGGTGTGCTCGAAGTGCGCGGCGAGCGACCGGTCGACGGTGACGACCGTCCACTCGTCCTCGAGCAGGTCGGTGTGCTTGCTGCCGAGGGTCACCATCGGCTCCACCGCCAGCGCCAGCCCCTCCACGATCGTGGGGCCACGTCCGCGCCGGCCGTAGTTGGGCACGTTGGGCGACATGTGCATCTCGGTGCCGATGCCGTGGCCGGTGTAGTCCTCGAGGATGCCGTAGCGCCCCTGGGCGCGGACGTAGGTCTCGATGGCGTGGCTGATGTCGGTGACGCGTCCACCCAGCCGCGCCGCGGCCATGCCGCGCCACAGCGACTCCTCGGTGACGCGCAGCAGCTCGGTGACGTCGGCAGCGACCTCCCCGACGGGGACCGTGACGGCCGCGTCGCCGTGCCAGCCCTCGACGATCGCCCCGCAGTCGATCGAGATGACGTCGCCCTCGACCAGCACCCGGTCGCCGGGGATCCCGTGGACGACCTCCTCGTTGACCGACGCGCAGATGGTGGCCGGGAACGGCGGGTGGCTGTAGCCCTTGAACGACGGGACGCCACCGTGGTCGCGGATGTGCGCCTCGGCGAGCGTGTCGAGCTCGCGCGTGGTCACCCCGGGGCGCACGGCGGCGCGCAGCAGCTCCAGCGTCTCCCCCACGAGCCGGCCGGCGACGCGCATGAGGTCGATCTGCTCGGCCGTCTTGATCTCGATCCCGCGGTCGCGGAACGCCATGGTGCGCAGCCTGCCGGGGTCAGCTCTGGGCGACCACGTCGAGCGCCCCGAAGATGCGCTTGGTGACCTCGTCGACCTCGCCCATGCCGTCGACCTCGATGAGGATGCCGCGGTCGCGGTAGACGTCGATCAGCGGCTCGGTCTGCTCGGCGTAGACCTCCTGGCGCCGGCGGATGACGTCCTCGGTGTCGTCCGCACGACCGTCGGTCTGCGCGCGGTGCAGCAGGCGCTGCACGAGCTCCTCGGGGTCGACGGTCAGCACGACGACCGCGTCGAGCTGGTGACCGGTGAAGCGGATCATCCCGTCGAGCTCGGTGACCTGGGCCAGGGTGCGGGGGTAGCCGTCGAGGAGGAAGCCGGGAGCGGCGTCCGCCTCGTCGATCCGGTTGCGCACCATCAGGTTGGTGACCTCGTCCGGAACGTACTCGCCGGCGTCCATGTAGCGCTTCGCCTCGACGCCGAGCGGGGTCCCCTGGGAGACGTTGGCCCGGAAGATGTCACCCGTGGAGATCGCCGGGATGCCGAAGTGGTCGGCCACGACCTTGGCCTGGGTGCCCTTGCCGGCGCCCGGCGGGCCCATGAGGATGAGTCTCATTTCAGCGGAGGAATCCTTCGTAGTTGCGCTGCTGGAGCTGGCTCTCGATCTGCTTCACGGTGTCGAGGGCCACGCCGACCATGATGAGGATGGACGTGCCGCCGAAGGGGAAGTTCTGGTTGGCCTCGATCGCCGCGAAGGCAATGAGCGGGACCAGCGAGATCAGGCCGAGGTAGAGAGCTCCAGGGAACGTGATGCGGGACAGGACGTAGGACAGGTAGTCCTCGGTCGGCTTGCCCGCCCGGATCCCGGGGATGAAGCCGCCGTACTTCTTCATGTTGTCCGCCACCTCGACGGGGTTGAAGGTGATCGAGACGTAGAAGTACGTGAAGAAGATGATGAGCGCGAAGTAGGTCGCCATGTACAGCGGGTGGTCGCCGTTGACGAAGTAGGTGCTCACGAAGTCGAGAACCGGGTTGCTGCTCTCGGGGTTGAACTGGACCGCCATCGCCGGCAGGTAGAGCAGCGACGAGGCGAAGATGACCGGGATGATGCCGGCCTGGTTGACCTTGAGCGGGATGTAGGTCGAGTTGCCGCCGAACATCTTGCGGCCGACCATCCGGCGGGCGTACTGCACCGGGATGCGGCGCTGCGCCTGCTCGATGAAGATCACGCCGGCGACCAGGATCAGGCCGACGATCATCACGACGGTGAAGGTGACCCAGCCCTGCGAGGTCTGCACGCTCCACAGCGACGCCGGGAAGGTGGCCACGACCTGCGTGAAGATGAGGATCGACATGCCGTTGCCGATGCCGCGGTCGGTGATGAGCTCACCGAGCCACATGATGACCGCGGTGCCGGCGGTCATGGTGACGACCATGACGAGGAACGTCGCCGTGCCGTCGTCGTGCAGCAGGTCGCGGGTGCAGCCCTGCAGCAGCGCGCCGTTGCGGGCCAGCGCCACGATGCCCGTGGCTTGGAGGACCGCGAGGCCGAGCGTCAGGTAGCGGGTGTACTGGGTGATCTTCGTCTGCCCGGCCTGGCCCTCCTTCTTGAGGGCCTCGAGGCGTGGGATCACCACGACCAGCAGCTGCAGGATGATCGACGCCGTGATGTACGGCATGATCCCGAGCGCGAAGATGGTGAGCTGCAGCAGCGCACCGCCGGAGAAGAGGTTGATCAGGCTGTAGAGCCCACCCTCCTCCAGCTGGTCGATGCAGGCCTGGACGTTGGCCACGTGCACCCCGGGGGTGGGCACCTGCGAGCCGAGCCGGAAGATCGTGATGATCAGCAGGACGAACAGCAGCTTGCGCCGCAGGTCCGGCGTCCGGAAAGCGTTGGCGAACGCGCCTAGCACTAGTTCCTCTTTCGTAAGGGTGCCCGGCCAGGATCGGCGGGCGGACGAGAATCCCTCGCCGTCGTGCGGCGGAGGGCCCGGGGAAGCCTAACAGTCAGCGTCGGAGCGACTTCCCCCCACAACGACGAAGGCCCGGCCGACAGTTCCCACTGTGCGGCCAGGCCTTCACCGGATGTGCGAGATGTGGCCTCAGGCCACGGTCGCGGTGCCGCCGGCGGCCTCGATCTTCTCCCGGGCGGAGGACGAGAACGCGTCGGCGCTGACCTGGACCGGGACCGAGATGTCGCCCTGGCCCAGGACCTTGACCGGCTGGCCCTTGCGGACCGCGCCCTTGGCCACGAGGTCGGCGACGGTCACCTGGCCGCCCTCGGGGAAGAGCTCGCCGAGGCGGTCGAGGTTGACGACCTGGAACTCCACGCGGAAGGGGTTCTTGAAGCCCTTCAGCTTGGGCAGGCGCATGTGGATCGGCATCTGGCCGCCCTCGAACGCAGACGGGACCTGGTAGCGCGCCTTGGTGCCCTTCGTACCGCGACCGGCGGTCTTGCCCTTCGAGGCCTCACCGCGACCCACGCGGGTCTTGGCGGTCTTGGCACCCGGAGCGGGACGCAAGTGGTGCAGCTTGAGCGTCATGTCACTCCACCTCCTCGACCGTCACGAGGTGACGGACGGTGTTGATCATGCCCCGGATCTCCGGGCGGTCTTCCTTCACGACGACGTCGCCGATGCGCTTGAGACCGAGGGAACGAAGCGTCTCGCGCTGGTTGGCCTTGAGCCCGACCAGCCCGCGCTTCTGCTGGACCTTCAGCTGTGCCATCAGGACTGCACCCCCGCCGTCGCCTCGAGCTCGGCCTCGGCGCGCGCCTTCAGCAGCGCGGCCGGGGTGACGTCCTCGACGCGCATGCCGCGGCGCGCGGCCACGGCCTCGGGCTCCTCGAGCATCCGCAGCGCCTCGACGGTCGCGTGGACGATGTTGATCTGGTTGGACGAGCCGAGCGACTTGCTGAGCACGTCGTGGATGCCGGCGCACTCGAGGACCGCGCGCACCGGGCCACCGGCGATCACGCCGGTACCGGGAGCGGCGGGACGCAGCAGGACGACGCCTGCGGCCTTCTCGCCCTGGACCGGGTGCGGGATGGTGCCCTGGATGCGGGGGACCTTGAAGAAGTGCTTCTTGGCCTCCTCGACACCCTTGGCGATCGCCGCGGGGACTTCCTTCGCCTTGCCGTAGCCGACGCCGACCAGACCTTCACCGTCGCCGACGATCACGAGGGCGGTGAAGCTGAAGCGACGACCACCCTTCACGACCTTGGCGACACGGTTGATCGCCACGACGCGCTCGATGTAGGCGGTCTTGTCAGCCTGGCGACCGTTGTCGCGTCCGCGACGGTCACCAGACTGGCGCTCGCCACCGCGCTGTCCGCGCTGGGCTCCGCTCATGAGACTTGCTCCTTCAGTGTTGTCTGGCGCGACCGTGCCGACTTCGTCGCCACGCTGCCGCGCAGAATCTTGGGGTGTCGTGCGATCAGAACTGGAGGCCGCCCTCACGGGCGGCGTCAGCCAGGGCCGCGATGCGACCGTGGTACTTGTTGCCGGCACGGTCGAAGACGACGCCCTCGACACCCGCCGCCTTGGCACGGCTCGCGACGAGCTCGCCGACCTTCTTGGCCTGCTCGGTCTTGTCGCCGCCCGCGCTGCGGACGTCGGCCTCCATCGAGGAGGCGTAGGCCAGCGTGGCACCGGCGAGGTCGTCGACGACCTGCACGGTGATGTGACGCGAGGACCGGGTCACGACCAGGCGCGGGCGCTCGGTCGTGCCGTGGATCCGCTTGCGGCCACGCGCCTGGCGGCGGAGGCGGGCACGGACACGGTTCGCCGTGTGCTTGTTGTTGCTCAGGGAGATCGCCATGTCACTTACCGGCCTTTCCGACCTTGCGGCGGATCTGCTCGCCGGCGTAGCGCACGCCCTTGCCCTTGTAGGGCTCGGGCTTGCGGAGCTTGCGGATGTTGGCCGCGACCTCGCCGACGAGCTGCTTGTCGATGCCGACGACGCCGAGCTTCGTCGGGCCCTCGACGGTGAAGGTGATGCCCTCGGGGGCGTCGAAGATGATCGGGTGCGAGTAGCCGAGCTGGAACTCGAGCTGCGTCGGGCCCTTGGGCAGGACGCGGTATCCCACGCCCACGATCTCGAGCTTCTTCTCGTAGCCGTCGGTGACGCCGACCACCATGTTGTTGATGAGCGTGCGGGTCAGGCCGTGGAGCGAGCGGCTCGTGCGCTCGTCGTCGGGACGCGTGACCTCGAGGACGCCGTCCTCGCCCTTGGCGACCGTGATCGGCGCGGCGACGGTGTGCGACAGGGTGCCCTTGGGGCCCTTGACGGTGACCATCGACTCGTCGATCGCGACGTCGACACCGGACGGGACCGCGATGGGGAGCTTGCCAATGCGCGACATGCTTCTCTCTCTTCCTGGTCTCAGAGGGTCCGGGTCACCAGACGTAGGCGAGGACTTCGCCGCCCACGCCCTTCTGGTTCGCCTGGCGGTCGGTGAGCAGGCCCTGGGACGTCGAGATGATCGCGACGCCGAGGCCGCCGAGGACCTTGGGCAGGTTGGTGTGCTTGGCGTACACGCGCAGGCCGGGCTTGCTGATGCGGCGGACGCCGGCGATCGAGCGCTCCCGGTTGCGGCCGTACTTGAGCGTGACGGTCAGCGTCTTGCCGACGGCGGGCTCGCCCTCGGCGGTCACGTTGTCCGCGACGTCGTAGGAGGTGATGTAGCCCTCCTGCTTGAGGATCTCCGCGAGGCCGGCCTTCATCTTGCTGTAGGGCATCGACACCACGTCGTGGTACGCCTGGTTGGCGTTGCGCAGACGCGTGAGCATGTCTGCGATCGGGTCAGTCATCGTCATGATGTGGTTCTTTCTCGTCGTGGTTTCCGCCGGCTCGCAGCCGGTGGACCTGCAACGGGTGTGAGGTGATTTACCAGGAGACCGTGGTCACCAGGAGGACTTGGTGACGCCGGGGAGCTCGCCGCGGTGGGCCATCTCCCGCAGGCAGATGCGGCACAGGCCGAACTTGCGGTAGACGGCCTTCGGGCGGCCGCAGCGCTGGCAGCGGGTGTAGCCGCGGACAGCGAACTTCGGCTTGCGGGCGGCCTTGACCTTGAGCGCAGTCTTCGCCATGTCAGTTCTCCTTGAACGGGAAGCCGAGCTGCTTGAGCAGCGCGCGGCCCTCGTCGTCGTTGGTGGCGGTGGTCACGACGGTGATGTCCATGCCGCGGGACCGGTCGATCCTGTCCTGGTTGATCTCGTGGAACATGACCTGCTCGGTGAGACCGAAGGTGTAGTTGCCGCGGCCGTCGAACTGCTTGGGCGAGAGGCCGCGGAAGTCGCGGATGCGGGGCAGGGCCAGCGACAGCAGCCGGTCCAGGAACTCCCACATCCGGTCGCCGCGCAGCGTGACGTGCGCACCGATCGGCATGCCCTCGCGCAGCTTGAACTGCGCGATGGACTTGCGGGCCTTGGTCACGGCCGGCTTCTGGCCGGTGATCGCGGTGAGGTCGCGGATGGCGCCCTCGATCAGCTTGGAGTCGCGAGCGGCCTCGCCGACGCCCATGTTGACCACGATCTTGGTCAGGCCGGGCACCTGCATGATGTTCGCGATGTCGAACTCCGAGCGCAGGGCGGGGACGATCTCCTCGCGGTAGCGCGCCTTGAGACGGGGGATCTCCGTCGTCTGGGTCTCGGCCATCTCAGATCTCCTTGCCGGTCTTGCGGGACACGCGGACCGAGCGGCTGGCGGCGTAGGTCGAGCCGTCGGGACGGCGCTTGGTGACCTCGTCGCGGCGGAAGCCGACACGCGTGACGCCGTCACCCTCGACGAGCATCACGTTGGAGACGTGGATGGGCGCCTCGCGGGTGATGATGCCGCCGGTGGTGTTGGTCTGCTGCACGGACTTGGTGTGGCGCTTGACGAGGTTGACGCCCTCGACGACCACCCGCTCCTCCTCACGGAGGACCGAGATGACCTTGCCCTGGGCACCCTTGTCCTTGCCCGCGATCACCTTGACGGTGTCGCCCTTCTTGATGTTCATGTTCTTACCCATCTCTCACAGCACCTCCGGGGCGAGCGAGATGATCTTCATGAAGCGCTTCTCGCGCAGCTCGCGGCCCACGGGGCCGAAGATGCGCGTGCCACGAGGCTCGCCGTCGTTCTTGAGGATGACGGCGGCGTTCTCGTCGAAGCGGATGTAGGAGCCGTCGGCACGGCGACGCTCCTTGACGGTGCGCACGACCACGGCCTTGACGACGTCGCCCTTCTTGACGTTGCCACCGGGGATCGCGTCCTTGACGGTGGCGACGATGACGTCACCGATGCCGGCGTAGCGACGGCCGGAGCCACCGAGAACACGGATGCAGAGGATCTCCTTCGCACCGGTGTTGTCGGCGACCTTGAGTCGCGACTCCTGCTGGATCATTGGTTTCTCCTGGTTGTCGAGCCGGTTCTCACGCCCTCGCGGGGCGGGAGCCTGGCCGAACTGGTGGGGTTACGGGTGGTGCTGGTCCGGTGAGCCGACGGATCGGCTCACCGAGGGCTCACTTGGCCTTCTCGAGGACCTCGACGAGCCGCCAGCGCTTGGTGGCGGACAGCGGACGGGTCTCCATGATCAGGACCCGGTCGCCGATGCCGCACTGGTTGGTCTCGTCGTGGGCCTTGAGGCGCGAGGTCTTGCGCAGCACCTTGCCGTAGAGGGCGTGCTTCACGCGGTCCTCCACGGCGACGACGATGGTCTTGTCCATCTTGTCGCTCACGACGAGGCCCTCGCGGACCTTGCGCTGGTTGCGCTCGTCGGCCGACTGGGTCGCAGTGTTCTCGCTCATGCCTTCGCCTCTTCGTTGGTGCCCGGCGTGGTGCGGATCCCGAGCTCGCGCTCGCGGACCACGGTGTAGATGCGGGCGATGTCCTTCTTGACCGTGCGGAGCCGGCCGTTGCTCTCCAGCTGGCCGGTGGCCGCCTGGAAGCGGAGGTTGAACAGCTCCTCCTTGGCCTCGCGGAGCTTGGCCTCCAGGTCGCTGGCGTTGAGCTCGTCGAGCTCGTGGGCGTTCAGGGCAGCCATCAGAATTCACCGGCCTCACGGGAGATGAACCGGCACTTCATCGGGAGCTTGTGCATCGCGCGGCGCATGGCCTCGCGGGCAACGGTCTCGTCGACGCCGGAGAGTTCGAACATGACGCGGCCGGGCTTGACGTTGGCCACCCACCACTCGGGGGAGCCCTTGCCGGAGCCCATGCGGGTCTCGGCCGGCTTCTTGGTCAGCGGACGGTCGGGGTAGATGTTGATCCACACCTTGCCGCCACGCTTGATGTGACGGGTCATGGCGATACGGGCCGACTCGATCTGCCGGTTGGTCACGTAGTGACCCTCGACCGCCTGGATGCCGAAGTCACCGAAGGCCAGCGTGGTGCCGCCCTTGGCGACGCCGCGGCGCTTGGGGTGGTGCTGCTTGCGGTGCTTGACGCGACGGGGCATCAGCATGGTGTCAGCCCTCCTGGGTCTCTGCAGGGGTGGCGGCCAGGGCGGTGTCGCCGCCGGCCGGCGCCTCGGTCACGGCGGGGGCGTCGCCACCGCGGGCACCGCGGTCGCCGCGCGAGCCACGGCTCGGACGGTCGCCACCACGGGTGTTGGGACGACCACCGCGGCCGGGAGCACCGGCGCGGGCGGCCTGCTGGGCCTGGCGCTCGGCACGGGTGCCGGCGACCTCGCCCTTGTAGATCCAGACCTTCACGCCGATGCGGCCGAAGGTGGTGCGGGCCTCGTAGAAGCCGTAGTCGATGTCGGCGCGGAGGGTGTGCAGGGGCACGCGGCCCTCGCGGTAGAACTCCGTGCGCGACATCTCGGCGCCGTTGAGGCGGCCCGAGCACTGGATCCGGATGCCCTTGGCACCGGAGCGCATCGAGGTCTGCATCGCCTTGCGCATGGCGCGGCGGAACTGCACCCGGCCCGAGAGCTGCTCGGCGACGCCCTGGGCGACCAGCTGCGCGTCGACCTCGGGGTTCTTGACCTCGAGGATGTTCAGCTGCACCTGCTTGCCGGTGAGCTTCTCGAGCTCGCCGCGGATGCGGTCGGCCTCGGCGCCGCGGCGGCCGATGACGATGCCGGGACGCGCGGTGTGGATGTCGACCCGGACGCGGTCACGGGTGCGCTCGATCTCGACCTTCGCGATGCCGGCCCGCTCCATGCCCTTGGAGAGCAGCTTGCGGATGGCGACGTCCTCACCGACGTACGACTTGTAGAGCTTGTCGGCGTACCAGCGGCTCTTGTGGTCGGTGGAGATGCCCAGGCGGAAGCCGTTGGGGTTGATCTTCTGACCCATCAGGCACCCCTTCCGTTCTTGTTGGCACGGGCGTTCTTGCCCGGCTTGGCGTCGAGCGCGTCAGCCGGCTGCACCGCGAGGGTGATGTGGCTGGTGCGCTTGTTGATGCGGGTCGCGCGGCCCTGGGCACGCGGACGCCAGCGCTTCATCGTCGGACCCTCGTCGACCATGGCGACGGAGAGGACGAGGTCGGCGCGGTTGAGGCCCTCGGTCGTCTCGGCGTTGGCGACCGCGCTCTCGAGGACCTTGTAGACGGTCTCGGAGGCGGCCTGCGGCGCGAACTGCAGCAGCGTCAGCGCCTCGTCGACCGGGAGGCCGCGGACCATGTCGACGACACGGCGGGCCTTCATCGGGGTGATCCGCACGTAGCGTGCGCTGGCGAACGCGCCCGGCTGGTCGCCGAGCAGCGACTCGCGGCGCGCGCTGGTGCGGCTGCGCTCGGTGGTGCTCATCGACGGCGTCCCTTCCGGTCTTCCTTGACGTGCCCGCGGTAGGTGCGGGTGGGGGCGAACTCCCCGAGCTTGTGGCCGACCATGGAGTCGGTGACGAAGACGGGGACGTGCTTGCGACCGTCGTGCACGGCGATGGTGTGGCCGATCATGTCGGGCACGATCATCGACCGGCGCGACCAGGTCTTGATGACGTTGTGCGAGCCCTTCTCGTTCTCGGCGTCCACCTTCTTCTGCAGGTGGTCGTCGACGAAGGGGCCCTTCTTGAGGCTACGAGGCATGTCGGTTACTTCCTACCCTTGCCGGACTTGCGACGACGGATGATCTGGGAGTCGCTGGCCTTGCGCTTGCGCGTACGACCCTCGGGCTTGCCCCAGGGGGAGACCGGGTGGCGACCACCGGAGGTCTTGCCCTCACCACCACCGTGCGGGTGGTCGACCGGGTTCATGACGACACCGCGGACGGTCGGGCGCTTGCCCTTCCAGCGCATGCGGCCGGCCTTGCCCCAGTTGATGTTCGACTGCTCGGCGTTGCCGACCTCGCCGACGGTGGCGCGGCAGCGCACGTCGACGTAGCGCATCTCGCCCGAGGGCAGGCGCAGCGTGGCGCGCGAGCCCTCACGGGCGACGAGCTGGGCGGAGTTGCCGGCCGAGCGGGCGAGCTTGGCGCCGCCGCCGGGACGCAGCTCCACGCAGTGGATGGTGGTACCGACCGGGATGTTGCGCAGCGGCAGGTTGTTGCCGGGCTTGATGTCGGCGTTGGGGCCGGACTCCACGGCGGTGCCCTGGGTCAGGTCCTTCGGCGCGACGATGTAGCGCTTCTCGCCGTCGGCGTAGTGCAGCAGCGCGATGCGAGCGGTGCGGTTGGGGTCGTACTCGATGTGAGCGACCTTGGCCGGCACGCCGTCCTTGTCGTAGCGACGGAAGTCGATGACGCGGTAGGCGCGCTTGTGACCGCCACCCTGGTGACGCGTGGTGATGCGTCCCTGGTTGTTGCGGCCGCCCTTCTTGGGCAACGGGCGCGTCAGCGACTTCTCGGGCGTGGTCCGGGTGATCTCGACGAAGTCGGCCACCGACGAGCCACGGCGGCCCGGGGTGGTCGGCTTGTACTTGCGGATAGCCATATCAGTTCCTATTCACCAGCCCGGTCAGGAGACCGGACCTCCGAAGATGTCGATGCGGTGACCCTCGGCGAGGCTGACGATCGCGCGCTTGGTGTTGGGGCGCTTGCCGATCCCGTAGCGGGTGCGACGCGTCTTGCCCTGGCGGTTGATCGTGTTGACGGAGGTGACCTTGACGTCGAAGACCTTCTCGACCGCGATCTTGATCTCGGTCTTGTTGGCGTCCGGGTGGACGATGAAGGTGTACTTGTTGGCGTCGAGCAGGCCGTAGCTCTTCTCGGACACGACCGGGGCGATCAGGATGTCGCGGTGGTCCTTGTGCAGGGTGCTCACTTGTCGTCCTCCTTGCCACGGGTGAGACCGGCGGCCTCGGCGTCCTCGACGGACTTGAACCAGAAGTCCCCGCCCGCGACGTCGTAGCCGGCGTCGCCCTCGACGAGGTAGGTGCCGGACTGCTGGCCGAGGACCTCGTAGCCCTTCGGGTTCTTCCCGCTCTTGAGCGGCGCCTTGGCACCGGCCGGCAGGGCCGGCTCGTCGGCGGCGTCGGTCCCGGTGGTCGAGCCGGCGGCCGGGGCGGTGGCGCCACCGACGAACACGTCGTAGGCGCCCTTGGTGAAGACCACGTCGTCAGCGGCCAGCACGTCGTAGGTGTTGAGCTGGTCGACGGCGACGATGTGGACCTCGGGCGCGTTGCGCAGCGAGAGCCAGGTGATCGCGTCGGAGCGCTCCAGCACCACGAGGTAGCCCACGCGGTCGGTCAGCGACGTCAGCGCGGCCAGCGCGGCGCGGGTGGAGGGCTTGTCGCCCGACACCAGGCCGTCGACCACGTGCACGCGACCGTTGCGGGCCCGGTCGGAGAGGGCACCGCGAAGGGCGGCGGCCTTCATCTTCTTGGGCGTGCGCTGGTCGTAGCTGCGCGGCTGCGGGCCGTGCACGGTGCCACCACCGGCGAACTGCGGGGCGCGGGTCGAGCCCTGGCGGGCGCGGCCGGTGCCCTTCTGCTTGTAGGGCTTCTTGCCACCGCCGCGGACCTCGCCGCGGGTCTTGGTGGCGTGGGTGCCCTGGCGCGCAGCGGCCTGCTGGGCCACGACGACCTGGTGGATCAGCGGGATGTTGACCTCGACGTCGAAGATCTCGGCGGGGAGGTCGACCTGGACGGTCTGGACAGCCATGCTCAGGCCTCCTTGCCAGTAGCGGCGGAGTTCTTGGCGGCCGAGCGGAGGACCACGAGGCCACCCCGGGGGCCGGGAACGGCGCCCTTGAGGAGGATGAGGCCCTTGTCGGCGTCGACGGCGTGCACCGTCAGGTTCTGGGTGGTGACCGTGTCGTTGCCCATGCGGCCCGACATGCGGGTGCCCTTGAACACGCGACCCGGCGTGGCGCAGGCGCCGATCGAGCCGGGCTTGCGGTGGTTGCGGTGGGCACCGTGCGAGGCGGAGACACCGGCGAAGCCGTGCCGCTTCATCGTGCCGGCGAAGCCCTTGCCCTTGCTGGTGCCGGTGACGTCGATCTCCTCGCCTGCGGCGAAGGTGTCGACCCCGAGCTCCTGGCCCACGGTGTACGAGGCGGCGTCCGCGGTGCGGATCTCGGCGAGGTGGCGACGGGGGGTGACGCCGGCCTTGGCGAAGTGACCCGCCTCGGGCGAGTTCACCTTGCGGGCCTCGATCTCGCCGAAGCCGACCTGGATGGCGTTGTAGCCGTCGACCTCGGGCTGGCGGACCTGGGTCACGACGTTGGTCGCGGCCGCGATGACGGTGACGGGGACGATGCGGTTGTTCTCGTCCCAGAGCTGGGTCATGCCGAGCTTGGTGCCCAGCAGGCCCTTCACGTTGCGTTCGAAAGTGTTAGCCATGTCGCGCCTCAGAGCTTGATCTCGATGTCGACACCGGCAGGCAGGTCGAGACGCATCAGCGAGTCGACGGTCTTCGGCGTCGGGTCGATGATGTCGATCAGGCGCTTGTGCGTCCGCATCTCGAAGTGCTCGCGGGAGTCCTTGTACTTGTGGGGCGAACGGATGACGCAGTACACGTTCTTCTCGGTCGGCAGCGGCACAGGGCCGGCGACCTTCGCACCCGTGCGGGTGACGGTGTCCACGATCTTCCGCGCCGAGGTGTCGATCACCTCGTGGTCATAGGCCTTGAGCCTGATGCGGATCTTCTGTCCCGCCATAGGTCCGTGTCCTCTTCGATCTCGTACGCCTGGTCTGGTTCCGGCTCCCTGCCCCGGGTGGGCGAGCGCCGCCTGTCTCTCCGCCACCCGCCGACCCCCGCGGTCGGGCGTGTCGCGGTTCTGACTCGTGACACGACCCCGAGGGGAAGCGGTGATGCTCTGGGTGGCACCCGACGGTTGTCGGATCTGGTCGGGTCTCCGATCACCACGTGATCCGGTGCGGTGCACGCAAGACGACTGGCTCGATCAAGGAGACGCGATTCAGAAGTCAAGGCGTGCCGCTCCCCGGCGACCCGCCGGAGCAACCGGAACATCTTGACAGACTCCGCGCGCCCACGCCAAATCGCAGGAGGCCCGGTCCGCCGGGCGGCCCTCGTGCCGGCCCGCGCCCTGCTCTTGCCCGCCGCAGGGCCCCGGCCTACCGTCGGAGGATGGCCGGTCCGGTCGAGGTGCTCGTCGTCGTGCTGCTGCTCGGAGCGGGGCTCGCGGTGGTGTGCTACGACCGGGTCCGGCGTGCCTGGCGGCGGGTGCGCGACCGCGCCTCCCCTCCCCCGGAGACGCCCGTCGGCCCCGCGATCGAGGACCTCGCGCGCTCCCTGCGACGCGTCCGCGCCGAGGTCGTCGCACCTGCCCCGGGCACGACCATGGCACGGCGGCGCGGCACGCGGGCGGCGTACGAGGACCTGCTCGTGCAGGCGGCGGAGCGCCTCGGCGTGCCCGACACGCTCAGCGGGGTCCCCGAGGGCACCGACCGCGAGGCGGAGCGGCTCCGCCTCGAGCACCTGCTGCGCGAGGCCGGCCTGGTGCTGGAGTGATCAGGACGTCCGGCGGTAGCAGAGGTCGACGATGTCACGGCCGGCCTCGAGGCCCTTGCGCTCGAAGCGCGTGGCCGGCCGCTCGCTCCACCGCTCGACGCGACCGCCCTCCAGGGTCGGCTCGGCGTCGAGCACCTCGAGCATCTGGTCGGCGTAGTCGGCCCAGTCGGTGGCCAGCCGCCACCTGCCGCCGGGCACCAGCCGCGACGACGCGAGCGCGGCGTTGGCCGGGTTCACCAGTCGCCGCTTGTGGTGCTTGGTCTTGCGCCACGGGTCGGGGAAGAACGTCCAGAGCTCGGCGAGGCTGCCCGGCGCGACGAGGTGCTCGAGCGACCAGACGGCGTCGACGGAGCAGAAGCGCACGTTGTCGGCGCCCGCCTCGGCCACCCGCCACAGCGAGTCGGCGACACCCGGGCGCCACACCTCCAGCGCGAGGACGTCGTGGTCGGGCCGGGCGGCAGCGAGCACCGCGGTGGCCTCGCCGATGCCCGAGCCGATCTCGACGATCAGCGGCGCCTCGCGACCGAACCACTCGGCCAGCGAGAAGCCAGGACGGTCGACCGCCTCGTCGGGGATGACCCAGTCGGCGTGGTGGGCCGCCCACGACTCGGCCTGGCGCGGGGTGAACCGGTTGCCGCGACGGGAGTAGGTGAGGACCTCGCGCATGCGCCGCCCGTCCTCGGTGAGCTTGAGATGCGGGCGGGCCGGGCGTACGACGTCGTTCACGTGCCCATCCTCCCCGGTCACCGCGGGCGGGCGCACATCAGCGACGTGCCGCTCAGAGGTGCGCGAGCGCCCCCGTCAGCACCGAGCGGAGCCGCTGCTCGATGTCGTCGAACTCCGGCTGGCCGATGATCAGCGGCGGCGCGAGCTGGATCACCGGGTCGCCGCGGTCGTCGGCGCGGCAGTAGAGCCCGGCCTCCCACAGCGCCCCGGAGAGGTAGCCGCGGAGCAGCCGCTCGGACTCGGCGTCGTCGAAGGTCTCCTTGGTCTCCCGGTCCTTCACGAGCTCGATGCCGTAGAAGTAGCCGTGGCCGCGCACGTCGCCCACGATCGGGATGTCGAGGAGCCTCTCCAGCGCCGCGCGGAACGCCGGGGCGTTGCGGGCCACGTGGTCGTTGAGGCCCTCGCGCTCGAAGATGTCGAGGTTGGCCATCGCGACGGCCGAGGAGACCGGGTGGCCACCGAACGTGTACCCGTGGGCGTACGCCGTCGTCCCGCTCCTGAACGGCTCGAACAGCCGGTCGCTGGCGATCATCGCGCCGATCGGCGAGTAGCCGGACGTCATGCCCTTGGCGCAGGTGATGATGTCGGGCTGGTAGCCGAACTCCGAGGCGCCGAACATCTCGCCGACGCGGCCGAACGCGCAGATGACCTCGTCGGAGACGAGCAGCACGTCGTACTCGTCGCAGATCTCGCGGACCCGCTCGAAGTAGCCGGGCGGCGGCGGGAAGCACCCGCCCGCGTTCTGCACCGGCTCCAGGAACACCGCGGCGACGGTGTCGGGGCCCTCGAACTCGATGGCTTCCGCGATCCGGTCCGCGGCCCACCGGCCGAACGCCTTCTCGTCGTCGCCCACGAACTCGGGGCGGCGGTAGAAGTTGGTGTTCGGCACCTTGTGCGCTCCCGGCACCAGGGGCTCGAACATCTCCTTCAGCGGCGGGATGCCGGTGATGGACAGCGCCCCCTGCGGGGTGCCGTGGTAGGCCACGGCGCGGGAGATCACCTTGTGCTTGTTCGGCTTGCCGGTGAGCTTGAAGTACTGCTTGGCCAGCTTCCAGGCGGACTCCACGGCCTCGCCGCCACCGGTGGTGAAGAAGACGCGGTTCAGGTCGCCGGGGGCCATCGCGGCGATCCGGTCGGCCAGCTCCACCGCCCGCGGGTGGGCGAAGGACCAGAGCGGGAAGAAGGCGAGCTCCTTGGCCTGGCGGGCGGCCGCCTCGGCGAGCTCCTCGCGGCCGTGGCCGACCTGCACGACGAACAGGCCGGCGAGGCCGTCGATGTACTCCCGCCCGTGGCTGTCCCAGATGCGGTGGCCCTCCCCCCGGACGATCATCGGCATCTCGCCGCCGTTCTCGTAGGTGGAGTGCCGGGTGAAGTGCAACCACAGGTGGTCGCGCCCGGCGGCCTGGTGGTCGAAGGTGTCGGTGGAGGACGTGTGCAGGCTCATCGGGTACCCCAGTTGTAGTGCTGCTTGTTGAGCTTGAGGTAGACGAAGGTCTCCGAGGAGACCACGCCCTCGAGCTCTCGGACCTGGCGGATGACGTCGAGCAGGTGCGGGTCGTCCTCGCACACCACCTCGACGAGGAGGTCGAAGCTGCCGGCGGTCGTGACGACGTAGTCGACCTCGCTCACCTCGGCGAGGCGGTCGCCCACCTTCATCGGGTCGCCCTCGGTGCGCACGCCGATCATCGCCTGGCGGGTGAACCCGACCTGGGTCGGGTCGGTGACGGCGACGACCTGCATCACCTCGGAGTCGAGCAGCTTCTGGACCCGCGCGCGAGCAGCGGCCTCGGACAGCCCGACGGCCTTCGCGATCGCGGCGTAGGAGATGCGGCCGTCCTCCTGGAGGAGCTCGATGATGCGCTTGGCGGTCGCATCGAGCCGCACCGATCCCTCACTCATGCGGCCCATCGTGGACGGGAGACTGCGGCTTCGCAAGTCGTCAGACGTGGAATCCGCATTTCGTACTCGTTAATTCTGCGATTACCGCAGAATCTTTGCCCGTGGGTATGGAGATTGACCGGTCCGCCGTCCTAGTCTCCCTTCGACCGCACCCGACCGGGAGGACACACGTGACCAGCCCCCGCACTCTTCGCAACTTCATCGGTGGCCGCTTCGTCGACGGCAGCCCCGGAGCGATGAGCGACGTCGTCAACCCCGCCACGGGCGAGGTGGTCGCCCGTGCGCCGGTGAGCGGCACCGAGGAGGTCGACGCGGCGTACGACGCCGCCGGCCGGGCCTTCGGGGAGTGGGGCCGCACGACGCCGAGCGAGCGCCAGCAGGCGCTGCTCAAGCTGGCCGACGCCGTGGAGTCCCACGCCGACGAGCTGATCGCACTGGAGTCGGAGAACACCGGCAAGATCAAGGCGCTGACCGCGAGCGAGGAGATCCCGCCCATGGTCGACCAGCTCCGGTTCTTCGCCGGTGCGGCCCGGGTCCTCGAGGGCAAGGCCGCCGGCGAGTACATGCAGGGGCACACGTCGTGGATCCGGCGGGAGCCGATCGGCGTCGTCGGCCAGGTGACGCCGTGGAACTACCCGTTGCTCATGGCGGTGTGGAAGATCGGCCCCGCCCTCGCCGCTGGCAACACCGTCGTCCTCAAGCCCAGCGACACCACGCCGGAGAGCACCCTGCGGCTGGCCGAGCTCGCCTCGGAGCACCTGCCAGCGGGCACGCTGAACGTCGTGACCGGCGACCGCGAGACCGGCCGCCTGCTCGTGGAACACCCGACGCCCGCCATGGTGGCGATCACCGGCTCGGTGCGCGCCGGCGCGGAGGTGGCGGCGAGCGCCGCGCCGCAGGTCAAGCGGGTCCACCTCGAGCTGGGCGGCAAGGCGCCGGTGGTGGTCTTCGACGACGCCGACCTCGAGGCCGCCGTGGAGGGCATCGCCGTCGCGGGCTACTTCAACGCCGGCCAGGACTGCACCGCCGCGACACGGGTCCTCGTCGCGCCGGGGATCCACGACGACTTCGTGGCCGCGCTCGCGGAGTACGCGCGCAGCTCCGCGCCGGTGGGGCTGCCCGACGACGAGGACGCGCTGCTCGGCCCGGTCAACAACACCAACCAGCTGGCGCGGGTCACGGGCTTCATCGAGAACCTCCCGGCCCACGCGACCGTGTCGGCGGGCGGCAACCGGCGCACGGACCTCGGCGGGGGCTACTTCCTCGAGCCGACCGTGCTCTCCGGCCTGCGCCAGGACGACGAGGCCGTCCAGAACGAGATCTTCGGCCCCGTCATCACGGTCCAGCGCTTCACCGACGAGGACGAGGCGGTCCGCTGGGCCAACGGCGTCGACTACGGCCTGGCCTCCTCGGTGTGGACCAGGGACTTCGGCCGCGCGATGCGGATGTCGCGGGCGCTCGACTTCGGCTGCGTGTGGATCAACACGCACATCCCGCTCGTCGCCGAGATGCCGCACGGCGGCTACAAGAAGTCCGGCTACGGCAAGGACCTCTCGATGTACGGCTTCGAGGACTACACCCGCATCAAGCACGTCATGGCCAACATCAGCAGCTGACACGCACCCACGAGAGGCACTACTGATGACATCGTTCCCGGGTCGCGCACCCCGACCCCTGTCCCCCGGTGCTGCCGCCGTGCTCGCCGGGATGGGACCGCGGCTCAGCCGCCGAGCCCTGCTCGGCGCGGGCGCCGCGGCCACGTCCGCCCTCGCCTTCGCGGGCTGCGCTCCCCCCGAGCCGCCCAGCGGCGGGGCTCCCGAGCTGAAGCTGCCCGAGGACGTCTCCGACAGCGAGAAGATCGTCAAGTGGGCGAACTGGACGGCGTACCTCGACGTCAACGAGAAGACGAAGAAGTACCCGACGCTCGAGCGGTTCATGAAGCAGACCGGGATCGAGGTCAGCTACAGCGAGGACATCGAGGACAACGACTCCTACTTCGCCAAGGTCGCCCCCCAGCTCCGCGCCGGGCAGAGCATCGACCGCGACCTGTTCACCCTCACCGACTGGATGACCGCCCGGATCATCCGCGAGCAGCTGTGCCAGCCGCTGGAGCTGGCCCAGATGCCCAACGTCGTCTCCAACCTCCTGCAGCCCCTCAAGGACGTCCCCTTCGACCCGGGCCGCAACTACTCCGTCACGTGGCAGAGCGGCTTCGCCGGGATCGGCTACAACAAGGACAAGGTCGGCCGGGAGCTGAAGTCGCTCGACGACCTGTGGACCGACGACCTCAAGGGCCGGGTCGTCGTGCTCTCCGAGTATCGCGACACCGCCGCCCTGGTGATGCAGCAGCAGGGGGTCGACATCTCCAGCGACTGGGGCAGGGCGGAGTTCGAGAAGGCGATCGAGTTCATCGAGCAGAAGATCGAGGACGGCTACATCCGCAAGGTGAAGGGCAACTCCTACCTGGAGGACCTCACGAGCGGCAACGCGCTGGCCGGGATCACCTGGAGCGGCGACATCTTCATCCTCGCCTACGACACCGGCGACCCCGCCTGGACCTTCGCCATCCCCGAGTCGGGCGGCACCCTCTGGTCGGACAACCTCATGGTCCCGATCACCTCCACCCACCGGCGCAACGCCCAGACGCTCATCGACTACTACTACGACCCTGCGGTCGCGGCCGAGGTCGCGGCCTACGTCAACTACGTGTGCCCGGTGCAGGGCGCGCAGGCCGAGATGGAGAAGATCGATCCCGAGCTCGCCCAGAGCCCCTGGATCTTCCCGACGGCGGAGTTCATCGCCGACAACAACATCCAGACCTTCCGGGCGCTGGAGGCCGAGGAGGACATCGAGTACGCCGACCTGTGGTCGAGCCGCGTGATGGGGAACTGACGTGGCAGGTGTCCGCCAGGCCCGTGGGGACCTGCGTCTCGAGGACGTGACGAAGACCTTCGGTGACTTCGTCGCCGTCGACGACCTCACCCTCGACGTGCCCAGGGGCTCGTTCTTCGCCCTGCTCGGGCCCTCCGGCTGTGGCAAGACCACCACCCTGCGGATGGTGGCCGGGCTCGAGCAGCCCACCGCAGGACGGGTCCTCATCGGCGACACCGAGCTCACCGGGTCGCGACCCTACGAGCGACCGGTGAACACGGTGTTCCAGTCCTATGCCCTCTTCCCGCACCTGACGATCCACGACAACGTGGCCTTCGGCCCCAGGCGTCGCAAGCAGAAGGACGCCGCCGCGCGTGCCGACGACGCGCTCGAGCTGGTGCAGATGGCGCAGTTCGCGCGTCGCAAGCCGAGCCAGCTCTCGGGCGGCCAGCAGCAGCGCGTCGCCCTGGCGCGGGCTCTGGTCAACCAGCCGGAGGTCCTGCTGCTCGACGAGCCGCTCGGCGCCCTCGACCTCAAGCTGCGGCGCGAGATGCAGGTCGAGCTCAAGCGGATCCAGACCGAGGTCGGGCTCACCTTCATCCACGTCACCCACGACCAGGAGGAGGCCATGACCATGGCCGACACCGTGGCGGTGATGAACCGCGGGCGGATCGAGCAGCTGGGCCGTCCCGAGGAGCTCTACGACCTGCCGCGCACGCAGTTCGTCGCCACCTTCCTGGGCCAGGCCAACACCGGTCCCGGCACGGTGGAGGACTCCGACGGCGAGCACCTCGTCGCCGACGTGCTGGGCACCAAGGTCAGGATCCGCCGGGACCGCTCTGCCGTCCAGCAGGGCGACCTGCTCTTCGGGGTCCGCCCCGAGAAGGTGCGGGTGTCCCGCACCCGGCCGGAGGGCGCGGGCAACGACGTGCGGGGGACCGTCCGGGACGTGTCGTTCCTCGGGGTGGCCACGAGCTACCTGGTCGAGATGCCCAGCGGCACCACGTGGAGCTGCTACGAGCAGAACCTCGACGTCGACCCCATCGACCTGCGTCCGGGCGACGAGGTGTGGCTCACGTGGAACCCCGGCCACGCGTTCGCAGTCCCCGCGGGGTCGGCGTGAGCGGGCTGGCCCAGGCCGCTGTGGGTCCCGCGGCTGCCGAGGCCACCGGCCACGCCCAGCCCGCACGGCGGAGTCGGACGGCCTACCTGCTGCTCCTGCCCGGCGTGCTGTGGCTCGGGGTGTTCTTCCTCCTGCCGCTGGTCCAGCTCGCCGCCGTCAGCCTGCAGAGCCGCTACCCCGGCTTCCCGGGCTACTACTACCGCGACGTCAACGTCGACTCCTACGTCACGGCGCTGACCGACTACGCCCCCCACTTCGGGCGGTCCTTCCTCTACGCCGGCCTCGCGACGTTGCTCGCGTTCCTGATCTCCTACCCGCTGGCCTACGCGATGGCCTTCAAGGCCGGACGCTGGCGCAACCTCATGCTGATCTGCGTGATCGCGCCGTTCTTCACCTCGTTCATCCTGCGCACCTTCGCGTGGTCGCAGATCCTGGCCGACGAGGGCTGGGTGGTGCGCACCCTCGACGCCATGCACCTCGTGCCGGGCGGACAGCTCATCAACACGCCGGTCGCCGTCGTCGCGGGGCTCACCTACAACTTCCTCCCGTTCATGGTCCTGCCGATCTACGCCTCGCTGGAGCGGGCCGATCCGCGCGTCATCGAGGCCGGCGGCGACCTCTACGGCAACGGCTTCACCACCTTCCGCACGGTCACGCTCCCCATGTCGATGCCGGGCGTGCTCGCCGGGACCCTGCTGACCTTCATCCCGGCGGCCGGTGACTTCGTCAACATGGAGCTCCTCGGTCCCCAGCGCGGGAAGATGGTCGGCAACGTCATCAACGACCAGTTCCTCGCCGTCCCTGGGGGCTACCCCGTGGCCGCCGCGCTGTCCTTCACGCTGATGGCCGCCATCTTGGTCATGGTGTTCCTCTACGTGCGGCGCTTCGGCACCGAGGAGCTCGTGTGACATGACGACCACGACGCGCACCGCGACCGCCCCAGCCCCCTCCGCCCCGCCCCGTCCCCACCGGCCGTCGGCCGCCCGGCGGGCGCGGCGCTGGATCTCCGAGCACTCGGTCATGCTGGCGGCGATCGCCGCCCTCCTCTACCTGTTCCTGCCGGTCGCCTACACCCTCGCCTTCTCCTTCAACGACCACGGCCGCAGCAACATCGTGTGGCAGGGCTTCACCTGGGAGCACTGGCAGGACCCGTGCGGCGTGGCGGGAGCCTGCGAGTCGCTGGTGACGTCGCTCCAGGTCGCCACGATCTCGACGCTGGTGGCGACCGTGCTCGGGACGCTGATGGCCCTCGCCATGGTGCGATACCGCTACCGCGGCAAGGCGGCCAGCAACGTGCTGATCTTCGTGCCGATGGCGACCCCCGAGATCGTGATGGGTGCCGCCCTGCTCACGATCTTCGTGCAGGGCTTCTCCGACATCGGCATCGACCTCGGCTTCGGCACGATCGTCTTCTCCCACATCATGTTCTGCCTGAGCTTCGTGGTGGTGACGGTGAAGGCGCGCATCCAGTCGCTCGACCCCCGGATCGAGGAGGCCGCCCAGGACCTCTACGCGAGCCCGGTGCAGACCTTCTGGAAGGTCACCTTCCCGCTGATCCTCCCCGGCATCGCGGGTGCCGCGATGCTCGCCTTCTCGCTGTCCTTCGACGACTTCATCATCACCAACTTCGTCTCCGGCAACGAGAACACGTTCCCCAAGTTCGTCTACGTCGCCTCGCGCCGCGGCATCCCCGCGGAGGCCAACGTCATCGGCTTCTCGATGTTCGTGCTGGCGGTCCTGCTCGTCATCGGAGCGCAGGTCGTGGGATCGGCGCGGTCGTCGCGTTCCCGAGGTCGGTCGAGGAGTGAGTGAGCGCGTGGTGCAGCCCGTGCGCGTGCTGATGGTAGGGGCGGGTGGCGTCGGTGACGCCGCCGCCCGCATCGCGGTGGAGCGCGACTTCTTCGAGGCCTGGGTGGTGGCCGACTACGACCTCCAGCGCGCCGAGCGCACCGTCACCGCCGCACGCGAGCGGCGAGCGGGCGAGGAGCGCTTCACCGCCGCGCAGGTCGACGCCTCCGACGCGGCCGCCGTGACCGCGCTCGCTCGGCAGGTGCGGGCCACCCACGTGCTGAACGCTGTCGACCCGCGGTTCGTCATGCCCGTCTTCAGTGGTGCACTGGACGCCGGCGCCGACTACCTCGACATGGCGATGAGCCTGTCGGAGCGGCACTCCGAGGCGCCCTACGAGAAGGTGGGCGTGAAGCTCGGCGACCTGCAGTTCGCCCTCGCCGGCGAGTGGGAGGCTGCCGGCCGGCTCGCCCTGCTCGGCATCGGGGTCGAGCCCGGGCTCTCCGACGTGTTCGCCCGCTACGCCGCCGACGAGCTGTTCGACCACATCGACGAGCTCGGCACCCGTGACGGCGCCAACCTCGTGATCCGCGACGACGACGGCAACGAGGTCTTTGCGCCCGGCTTCTCGATGTGGACGATCATCGAGGAGTGCCTCAACCCGCCGGTGGTGTGGGAGCGACAGCGCGGCGACGGCGACCTCGAGGCGGGCTTCTTCACGCTGCCCCCCTTCTCCGAGCCGGAGGTGTTCGACTTCCCGGAGGGGATCGGCCCCGTCGAGTGCGTGCACGTCGAGCACGAGGAGGTGCTGCTCATGCCACGGTGGATCGAGGCGGACCGGGTCACGTTCAAGTACGGCCTCGGCGAGGAGATGATCGCCATCCTGCGCACCTTGCACACCCTCGGCCTGGACTCCACCGAGCCCGTCTCCGTGAAGGGGGTGGAGGTGTCCCCCCGCGACGTCGTCGCCGCCTGCCTGCCGGACCCGGCGACGATCGGGCCGCGGATGGAGGGCAAGACCTGCGCCGGGCTCTGGGTCACCGGCACCGGCAAGGACGGCCGGCCCCGGTCGACCTACCTCTACCACGTGGTCGACAACGCCGACTCGATGCGCGACTACGGCACCCAGTGCGTGGTCTGGCAGACCGCCCTCAACCCGGTCGTCGCGCTCGAGCTGCTCGCACGCGGCACGTGGTCGGGCACCGGCGTGCTGGGGCCCGAGGCGCTGCCGCCGAAGCCCTTCCTCGACCTGCTCGCCGCACCCAGGCCGGAGGGCTACGGCTCCCCGTGGGGGATCGAGGACAGACCACCCCACGACCCGGGAAAGGACCGCGCATGACGCTCAGCCAGGAACGCATCCTCGCCACCGACATCCCGGGCCCGCGCTCGCTCGACCTGCAGGCCCGCAAGCTCGGGAGCGTGTCGGCGGGTGTCGGCACGACGCTGCCGGTCTACGTCGAGCAGGCCGGCGGCGGCATCCTCCGCGACGTCGACGGCAACCAGCTGATCGACTTCGGGTCCGGCATCGCGGTCACGACGGTCGGCAACGCCCACCCGCGTGTGGTCGAGGCGGTGCGGCGGCAGGTCGCCGACTTCACCCACACCTGCTTCATGGTCACGCCCTACGAGGAGTACGTCGCGGTGTGCGAGAAGCTCGCCGACGTCACCCCGGGCGAGCACGAGAAGCGCTCCGCCCTGTTCAACTCCGGCGCCGAGGCCGTGGAGAACGCGGTCAAGGTGGCCCGGCACCACACCGGCCGCGACGCGATCGTCGTGTTCGACCACGCGTACCACGGACGCACGAACCTCACGATGGCGCTGACCGCGAAGAACATGCCCTACAAGCACCGCTTCGGGCCCTTCGCCGGCGAGATCTACCGGGCTCCGATGGCGTACCCGTACCGCTGGCCCGGCGGTCGCGAGGCGTGCGCCGAGGAGGCGTTCGACGCCTTCGTCGCGACCGTGCACGCACAGGTGGGCGAGGACAGCTGCGCGGCCGTGCTGGTCGAGCCGATCCAGGGCGAGGGCGGCTTCATCGTCCCGCCGCCGGGGTGGCTGGCCCGGGTGGCCGAGTGGTGCCGTGAGCACGGCATCCTGCTCATCGCCGACGAGATCCAGACGGGATTCGCCCGCACCGGCGACTGGTTCGCCTGCGACCACGAGGGGGTCGTGCCCGACCTGCTGACGACCGCCAAGGGCATGGCCGGCGGCCTCCCGCTCGCCGCCGTGACCGGTCGCGCCGACGTCATGGACTCCGTCCACGTCGGTGGGCTGGGCGGCACGTACGGCGGGAACCCGGTCGCCTGCGCCGGCGCCCTGGCGGCGATCGAGACGATGGAGGCCGAGGACCTGCCTGCTCGGGCACGCGAGATCGAGGCGATCTTCCTGCCGCGGCTGCACGCGCTCGCGAAGCGGCACCCCGACCGCGTCGGCGACGTCCGCGGACGCGGCGCGATGCTGGCGGTCGAGCTGGTCGCCGACGGCCCCGGACGTACGCCGGACGCGGCGCTCGCCGCCGCGGTGCACCGTGCCTGCTCCTCGCAGGGGCTGGTGACGCTGACCTGCGGCACGTTCGGCAACGTCTTCCGGTTCCTGCCGCCGCTCGCGATCAGCGACGACCTGCTCGTCGAGGGCCTCGACGTCTTCGAGGCGGCGTTCGAGGGGGTCGTCGGGTGACGGGCCGGCGGTGGCAAGGTGGAGGCATGGCTGACGTGGACAACAGCGTGATCGAGACGGTGCCGACGCGGCTGCTCATCGGCGGCGAGTGGGTCGAGGCCACCGGTGGCGGCAAATTCGAGGTGCACAACCCCGCCGACGGCGGCGTGCTGACCAGCGTCGCCGACGCGACACCCGAGGACGGGGAGCGGGCGCTCGCGGCGGCCTCCGCCGCCCAGCGCGAGTGGCGCGCGACCGAGCCGCGGACGCGCGGGGAGATCCTGCGCAGCGCGTTCGAGCTGCTCACCGAGCGGGCCGACGAGTTCGCCCGTCTGATGACCCTCGAGATGGGCAAGACGCTGGCCGAGGCGAAGGGCGAGGTGACCTACGGGTCGGAGTTCTTCCGCTGGTTCTCCGAGGAGGCGGTGCGCATCCACGGGCGCTACTCCCCCGCGCCGTCCGGCAACAGCCGGCTGATCACCATGAAGGCCCCGGTGGGCCCCACGTTGATGATCACCCCCTGGAACTTCCCGCTGGCGATGGGCACCCGCAAGATCGGTCCGGCCATCGCCGCCGGCTGCACGATGGTCGTCAAGCCCGCGTCGGAGACCCCGCTGACGATGCTCGCCCTCGCGAAGCTGCTCGAGGAGGTCGGGCTGCCTCCCGGCGTGCTCAACGTCGTCACCACCACCGACTCCGGCGGCGTCTGCGAGCCGATCATCAAGGACCCGCGGCTGCGCAAGCTCACCTTCACCGGCTCGACGGGCGTCGGCAAGGTCCTCGTGGGGCAGGCATCGGACCAGCTGCTGCGCGTCTCCATGGAGCTCGGCGGCAACGCCCCCTTCCTCGTCTTCGAGGACGCCGACCTCGACGCCGCGGTCGACGGCGCGATGCTCGCCAAGATGCGCAACATCGGCGAGGCCTGCACGTCGGCCAACCGCTTCCTGGTCCACCAGTCGGTCGCGCAGGAGTTCTCGACCAGGCTGGCCGAGCGGATGGGCGGCCTCACCGTGGGCGACGGCACCGAGGAGGGCGTCGACGTGGGCCCGCTCATCACCGACAAGGCGCGCCGCGGGGTGCACGAGCTGGTCGAGGAGGCGGTGTCGAGCGGCGCCCGCGCGCTCGTCGGCGGCGCGGTCCCCGACGGCCCGGGCCACTTCTACCCGCCGACCGTGCTGGTCGACGTACCCGCCTCCGCCCGCGTGTTCCGCGAGGAGATCTTCGGCCCCGTCGCCCCCGTCACGACGTTCGGCACCGAGGAGGAGGCCCTCGAGCGGGCCAACGACACCGAGTACGGCCTCGTCGCCTACGTCTTCACCCGCGACCATGCCCGCGTCCTGCGGGTCAGCGAGGCGCTGGAGTTCGGCATGGTCGGCGTCAACACCGGCATCGTGTCGAACCCGGCGGCTCCCTTCGGCGGGGTCAAGCACTCGGGCTTCGGGCGCGAGGGCGGGTTCGAGGGCATCGAGGAGTACCTCGAGACCAAGTACGTCGGCAGCGCGCTGTGACGACCGTCGACCGCCGGCGCCTGGCGGCCCTCCACGCCGAGGAGGAGCAGCGCTTCGTCGACCTGCACCCGACCTCCGCCCGCCTCGCGAAGGAGGCGGGCGAGCACCTGCTGGCCGGCGTGCCGATGCCGTGGATGACGCGCTGGCCGGGCTCGTTCCCGCTCTTCGTCGAGTCTGCGGACGGTGGCCGGTTCACCGACGCCGACGGCCTCGACTACGTCGACCTGTGCCTGGGCGACACGGGGTCGATGACCGGGCACTGCCTCCCCGCGGTGGCCGACGCCGTCCGGGAGCGCGCCGAGCGCGGCATCACCACGATGCTGCCCTCCACCGACGCCACGTGGGTCGCCGCGGAGCTGAGCCGGCGCTTCGGGCTGCCGCGCTGGCAGATGGCGATGACGGCCACCGACGCCAACCGGTTCGTGCTGCGCTTCGCGCGCCACCTCACCGGACGGCAGCGCATCGCGGTCATGGACTGGTGCTACCACGGCACCGTCGACGAGACGCTGGCGGTGCTCGAGCACGGGCGGGCCGGTGACCGCGTGGTGGCCCGACCGGGTGCGCTCGGCCCTCAGGTCGACGTCGCCCGGACGACCGCGGTCGTCCCGTTCAACGACCTCGACGCCCTCGACAGGCGGCTGGCGGATGGCGACGTCGCCTGCCTGCTGATGGAGCCGGCGCTGACCAACATCGGCATCGTGCTGCCCGACGAGGGCTACCTCGCCGGCGTCCGCGAGGTCACCCGCCGCCACGGCGTGCTGCTCGTCAACGACGAGACCCACACCATCTGCGCCGGTCCCGGCGGCGCCACGGCCGCATGGGGGCTCGAGCCGGACTTCGTCGTCATCGGCAAGCCGATCGGCGGCGGCATCCCGGTCGCGGCGTACGGCATGGCCGAGGAGGTCGCCGCACGCCTCGAGGGCCCGATGCTGGGCCACGAGATCGACGTCGCCGGCGTGGGCGGGACCCTGTCGGGCTCGGCCCTGGCGATGGCCGCGGTCCGGGCGACGCTGTCGACGGCGCTGCGGCAGGAGGACTTCGACGTCTCGATCCCGCTGGCGACGAGCTTCACCGACGGCATCCAGGGGGTCATCGACGACCACGACCTGCCGTGGCACGTGCAGCGCCTCGGCTGCCGCGCGGAGTACTGGTTCTGCCCGCCCCCGCGCACCGGGGCGGAGGCGGCGGCCGCCGTCGACGAGGAGCTCGACGCGTTCTTCCACCTCTGGACGGTGAACCGCGGCGTCCTGCTCGCGCCGTTCCACAACATGTCGCTCTTCTCGCCGTACCACTCCCGGTCCGACGTCGACGCGCACACCAGCGCGTTCCGCGGCGCGGTGGAGGCGCTGCTGGGATGAGCGGCCCGCGACGGATGCCCGGCGACGTCCTGGTGCACCTGCGGGGGCGCGACCACCCCGGTCAGCCCGGCGGCGGGCCGTCGACGACCCCGGCGGCCCGAGCCGCCTCGCCGTACGCCGTGGCGAGCGTGTCGACGGTCTCGTGCGCGTTGAGACCCGACGGGTTCGGCACCACGAACACCCGCGACGCTCCCCACCGGGCGGGCTGCTCGCCGGCCGCGGCGCGGCGGTCGAACGCCGTGCGGTAGGCGGTGACGCCGGCGACCGCGACGACGCGGGGCCGTCGTTCGGCCACGAGTGCGCGCAGCCGCTCGCCGCCTCGCCGCAGCTCCTCGGGCGTGAGCTCGTCGGCCCGGGCGGTGGCACGCGCAGCGAGGTTCGTGATGCCGATGCCGCGTCGCCGCAGCGCGTCGCGGTCGTCCTCGGTCATGCCCGCCGCCTGGTCGACCGGGTGCGTCACGACCCCGGCCCGCAGCAGCGCGGGCCAGAACCGGTTGCCCGGGTGGGCGAAGTGCGTCTGGGTCGCGGCGGTCCACAGCCCCGGGTTGATGCCGACGAACAGCAGGAGCAGCGGCTGGTCGCCGGTCGGGAGCAGGTCGGGCACCTCGACGTCACGGAACGACTCGAGCTGGTCCCTGGTGAACCCCATGGGCACCATCGTGCCCCGCGCCGGCGCGATCGCGGTCACCGCCCCCGGGCCGTCCGTGCGACTGGCGCGCACGACGAAGGCCCCGGACCAGGGGTCCGGGGCCTTCGTGGTGCTGCTGGTGCCGGTCAGCGACCGGCGGGGATCACTTGGTGATCTTGGTGACGCGACCGGCGCCGACGGTGCGGCCGCCCTCGCGGATGGCGAAGCGCAGGCCCTCGTCCATCGCGATGGGCTGGATGAGCTCGACCGACATCTCGGTGTTGTCACCCGGCATGACCATCTCGGTGCCCTCGGGCAGGGTCACGACGCCCGTCACGTCCGTGGTGCGGAAGTAGAACTGCGGACGGTAGTTGTTGAAGAACGGCGTGTGACGGCCGCCCTCGTCCTTCGACAGGATGTAGACCGAGGCGTCGAAGTTGGTGTGCGGGGTGGTCGTGCCCGGCTTGATCACGACCATGCCGCGCTCGACGTCCTCGCGCTTGGTGCCGCGGAGCAGCAGACCGACGTTCTCACCGGCCTGGCCCTCGTCGAGGAGCTTGCGGAACATCTCGACACCGGTGACGGTGGACTTCTGCGAGCCCTCGCGGATGCCGATGATCTCGACCTCCTCGTTGACCTTGACGATGCCGCGCTCGATGCGACCGGTGATGACGGTGCCACGACCGGTGATCGTGAAGACGTCCTCGACGGGCATGAGGAACGGCTTGTCGGTGTCACGCTCGGGGGTCGGGATGTAGTCGTCGACGGCCTGCATGAGCTCGGCCACCGACTCGCCCCACTTGGCGTCGCCGTTGAGGGCCGGGAAGGCCGCCACGCGCACGACGGGGATGTCGTCGCCCGGGAACTCGTACTCGGAGAGGAGCTCGCGCACCTCCATCTCGACGAGCTCGATGAGCTCCTCGTCGTCGACCATGTCGCACTTGTTGAGCGCGACGACCAGGGCCGGCACGCCGACCTGGCGGGCGAGCAGCACGTGCTCACGGGTCTGCGGCATCGGACCGTCGGTGGCCGCGACCACCAGGATCGCGCCGTCCATCTGCGCCGCGCCGGTGATCATGTTCTTGATGTAGTCGGCGTGACCGGGGCAGTCGACGTGCGCGTAGTGGCGCGACTCGGTCTGGTACTCGACGTGCGCGATCGAGATCGTGATGCCGCGCTGGCGCTCCTCGGGAGCCTTGTCGATCTGGTCGAACGCCGAAGCCTCGTTGAGGTCCGGGTGCTTGTCGTGCAGCACCTTGGTGATCGCCGCGGTCAGCGTCGTCTTGCCGTGGTCGATGTGACCGATGGTGCCGATGTTGACGTGCGGCTTGGTCCGCTCGAACTTCGCCTTAGCCACTGGGGCTCCTCCTGATTGTTGTTACTTGACTCGTGGGTGGGTCTTGCTGGGGTGCCGAGGATCCGGCAGCGATCACTCGCCGCGGACCTTCTTCACGATCTCGTCGGCGATGTTCGTGGGAACCTCGGCGTACGAGTCGAACTCCATCGAGTACGACGCCTGACCGGAGGTCTTGGACCTCAGGTCGCCAACGTACCCGAACATCTCGGACAGCGGCACGAGGGCGCTGACGACCATGTCGCCGTGACGCTCCTCCTGCGCCTGGATCTGGCCGCGGCGCGAGTTGATGTCACCGATGACCGTGCCGAGGAAGCCCTCGGGGGTCGTGACCTCCACCGCGAACATCGGCTCGAGCAGGACCGGTCGGGCCTTGCGGGCGGCCTCCTTGAAGGCCTGGTTGCCGGCGATCTTGAACGCGAGCTCGGACGAGTCGACGTCGTGGTAGGCACCGTCCTCGAGGGAGAACTTCACGTCGACCATCGGGTATCCGGCGAGCACGCCGAACTCCATGGCCTCCTGGCCGCCCTGGTCGACCGAGGGGATGTACTCCTTCGGGACGCGACCACCGCTGACGTTGTTGACGAACTCGTAGCCCGCGCCGGTGCCGGTCTCGGGGTCGATGTTCGGCTCGAGCGAGATGACGACCTTCGCGAACTGGCCGGAGCCACCCGTCTGCTTCTTGTGGGTGTAGCTGTGGTTCTCGACCTTGTTGCGGATGGTCTCGCGGTAGGCCACCTGCGGCTTGCCGACGGTCGCCTCGACGCGGAACTCGCGCTTCATGCGGTCCACCAGGATCTCGAGGTGGAGCTCGCCCATGCCGGCGATGATCGTCTGGCCGGTCTCCTCGTCGGTCTTGACCGTGAAGGTCGGGTCCTCGTCGGAGAGCCGCTGGATGGCGGTGCCGAGCTTCTCCTGGTCGCCCTTGGTCTTGGGCTCGATCGCGACCTCGATCACCGGGGCCGGGAACGTCATCGACTCGAGCACGACCTGGTTGTTGGGGTCGCAGAGGGTGTGACCGGTCTTGGTGTCCTTCAGGCCCATCACGGCCACGATCTGGCCGGCGCCGACGGACGCGATCTCCTCACGCTTGTTCGCGTGCATCTGGTAGACCTTGCCGATCCGCTCCTTCTTGCCGTTCACCGAGTTGACGACGGTGGAGCCGGCCTCGAGCTTGCCCGAGTAGACGCGGACGTAGATCAGCTTGCCGAGGTGCGGGTCGCTGGCGATCTTGTAGGCGAGGCCGGAGAACGGCTCGTCGTCGGAGGGCTTGCGAGAGATCGCCTGCTCCTCGTCGCGCGGCGAGTGGCCGATGATCGCGTCGATGTCGAGCGGCGAGGGCAGGTACTTCACGACCGCGTCGAGCAGGGGCTGGACGCCCTTGTTCTTGAACGCGGTGCCGCACAGGACCGGGTTGAGCTTGTCGGCCAGGGTGGCGCGGCGGATGGCGGCCTCGAGGGTCTCGACGTCGAAGACGTCGCCGTCCTCGAGGTAGACCTCCATGATGTCGTCGTCGGCCTCGGCGAGGGTCTCGACGAGGCGCTCGCGGTACTCCGCGGCCTTGTCGGCGAGCTCGGCCGGGATCTCCTCGACGTCGTAGTCCTCACCCATCTTGGTCTCGCCGCGCCAGGTGAGGGCACGCATGCCGACCAGGTCGACGACACCGAGGAAGTCGGACTCCGCGCCGATGGGCAGCTGGAGCACGAGCGGGGTGGAGTTGAGGCGCTCGACCATCATGTCGACGCAGCGGAAGAAGTCGGCTCCGGTGCGGTCGAGCTTGTTGACGAAGCACATGCGGGGGACGGAGTACTTGTTGGCCTGGCGCCACACCGTCATGGTCTGCGGCTCGACACCGGCGACGCCGTCGAACACCGCCACGGCGCCGTCGAGGACGCGCAGCGAGCGCTCGACCTCGGCGGTGAAGTCCACGTGGCCGGGCGTGTCGATGATGTTGATCTGGTGGTCCTTCCACCAGCAGGTCGTCGCGGCGGACGTGATGGTGATGCCGCGCTCCTGCTCCTGCTCCATCCAGTCCATCGTGGCGCCACCCTCGTGGACCTCACCGATCTTGTAGGTGATGCCGGTGTAGAACAGGATGCGCTCGGTGGTGGTGGTCTTGCCGGCGTCGATGTGCGCCATGATGCCGATGTTGCGGACCTTGTTGAGGTCGGTGGTGATGTCGACAGCCACTGTTGTGTCTCAGTCCCTCGGAAGTTGATGGGGTTGTGGGGTGAGGGGCCGCACGCCGCGCGCTGCGCTCGTGCGGCCCCTCGCCGTCACCAGCGGTAGTGGGCGAAGGCCTTGTTGGACTCGGCCATCTTGTGCGTGTCCTCGCGCTTCTTCACCGCGGCGCCGAGGCCGTTGCTCGCGTCGAGGATCTCGTTCATGAGGCGCTCGGCCATGGTCTTCTCGCGGCGGTCCTGGGCGTAGCCCACGAGCCAGCGCAGGGCCAGCGTGGTGGAGCGGTTGGCCTTGACCTCGACCGGGACCTGGTAGGTCGCGCCGCCGACGCGGCGGGACTTGACCTCGATGGCCGGCTTGACGTTGTCCATCGCGCGCTTGAGCGTGACGACCGGGTCGGTGCCGGTCTTCTCGCGGCAGCCCTCGAGGGCGGTGTAGACGATGCGCTGCGCCACGGCCTTCTTGCCGTCCTGGAGGACCTTGCTGACGAGCTGGGTGACCAGCTGCGAGCCGTAGACCGGGTCGACGACCAGGGGGCGCTTGGGAGCGGGACCCTTGCGAGGCATTACTTCTCCTTCTTCGCGCCGTAGCGGCTGCGGGCCTGCTTGCGGTTCTTGACACCCTGGGTGTCGAGCGAGCCGCGGATGATCTTGTAGCGGACGCCGGGAAGGTCCTTCACACGGCCGCCGCGCACGAGCACGATGGAGTGCTCCTGGAGGTTGTGACCGACACCCGGGATGTAGGCGGTGACCTCGACGCCGCTGCTCAGGCGCACGCGGGCGACCTTGCGGAGGGCGGAGTTCGGCTTCTTCGGGGTGGTCGTGTAGACGCGGGTGCAGACGCCACGGCGCTGCGGGGATCCCTTCAGGGCAGGCGTCTTGTTCTTCGACACCTTGTCCTGGCGGCCCTTGCGGACCAGCTGGTTGATGGTGGGCACCGGGTGGTTCCCTCTCTCTGTTCTCTCGTCACGGCTCGGCGCGTTGCCGGGCTCGGGGTCGTGCGTTCCTGCGTGTGCCTGCTTGTACCTGCTCGTGCTCGGTGCGACTGCGGTGGGACCTCGCGGACGCGCCCCTCGGGCGGGCGCCCCTGCAACGGGCGCCGTGCGAGCATGCGCAAGGGTCTGGACGTGCCAGACACAAGGAAAGAGGCTACTCGGGCCCTACATCAGGGTCAAAACGCCGCAGGTGCTGCCTCGGCGCGTGACGACTCCATGCTAGCGACCCGGTCCTGACGGGTCCGTTCGAGGCGCAGGTAGGCCACCGCGGACAGCGCCACGCCGGCGATCGTGATGAGCCCGCCGCCCAGCAGCGTCCACCGCGCTCCGTACTCCTGGCCGATCCACCCGATGATCGGGGCGCCCAGCGGCGTGCCGCCCATGAAGATCATCAGGTAGAGCGCCATCACCCGGCCGCGGACACCGGCGTCGGTGTGCAGCTGCATGTAGGTGTTGGCCGCGGTGATGAACGTCAGCGCGGTCAGGCCGGTGACCGGGGCGAGCAGGGCGAACGCGAGGTAGGTCGGCATGAGCCCGGCCAGCACGACGGTGGCGCCGAAGGCCAGCGCCGACCCGACGACCAGCCGGTGCCTGACGTGGCCGCGGCGCGCGGCCAGCAGCGAGCCGGTGAGCGAGCCGATGGCCAGCACGGTGCCGAGCAGGCCGAACTCCTCGGGGCCCTTGCCGAAGACCTCGGTGGCCATCAGCGCGGACGTGATCTGGAAGTTGAGGCCGAAGGTGCCCGCGAAGAACACCATGCTCAGCACGAGCAGGAGGTCCGGACGGGCGCGGACGTAGGCGACACCCTCGCGGATGGCGCCCGGACCGCGGTCCGCCGGCGCGGCGGCGTCGATGCGGCTGAGGTCGAGGTGGCGCAGCGACCAGATCGGGGCGGCGTACGACACCGCGTTGAGCAGGATGACCCAGCCGGTCGCGACCGCTCCCCCGCCGAACGCGGCGATGAGCACGCCGGCCAGGCCGGGGCCGACGAGGCGCGCGGCGTTGAAGCTGGCGGAGTTGAGCCCGACGGCGTTGGTCAGGTCGTTCGGGTCGACGAGCTCGGAGACGAAGGACTGCCGCGCCGGGGCGTCGAACGCGGAGGCGGCGCCGAGCAGGAAGGCCAGGACGTAGACGTGCCACACCTCGGCGACGCCGGTGACGGCGAGCACGCCGAGGACGGCAGCGGGCACGGCCATGCCGACGTTGGTGAGCTGGAGCAGTCGCTGCTTGGGCATGCGGTCGGCCACGAGGCCGGCGATCGGGGTCAGCAGCAGGAACGGCAGGAACTGGAGGCCGGTCGTGATGCCGAGCGCGGTGGCGCCGGAGCCGGCGGCGAGCTCCAGGACCAGCCAGTCCTGGGCGACGCGCTGCATCCAGGTGCCGGTGTTCGACACGACACCGCCGGCGGCGTACCGGCGGTAGTTGGGGTTCGCGAGGGAGCGGAAGGTGGGACTCGTGGGAACTCCTCGGTCGGGGAGGCGGATCAGTCGGTCGAGGCGAGGCGGGCCAATATGGGCGCCGCCTCGCGGAGGGTGGCGCGCTCGGCGGGGGTGAGCCCGCCCAGCTGCCGGGCGAGCCAGGCGTCGCGGCGCTGGCGGTCGGCGAGGACCGCGGCGCGGCCGGCGTCGGTGAGCGTGACGACGACCTGGCGTCCGTCTGTCTCGTGGGCCCGGCGCTCGACGTAGCCGTCGGACTCGAGACAGTTCACGGTGCGGGTCATCGACGGCGGCTGCACCCGCTCCGCGCGGGCGAGCTCGCCGACGGTCTGGTCGCCGAACCGGACCAGCAGCCCGAGGACGACCATCTGGCTGATGCTCAGGTCGTTGTCGGGGTGGCGCTCGGAGATCAGGCGACGGCGCAGGCGCATCACCCCGGCCCGGAGCTCGGAGGCCAGGCCTGTGTCGGAGCGGAGGTCGGCGGTCGGCATGTCGTTAGCATAACTCATTACCTGTGCTAACTATTCCCGGCGGCGGACGACCGCCGCCCCCGGGGCCGCCCTCGTCAGGTGAGCCAGGAGGTGAGCGGGTCGATCGCGAAGTAGACGACGAACAGCGCGGCGACGATCCACATCAGCGGGTGCACGGCGCGGGCCTTGCCGAGCACCACCTTGATCAGCACGTAGGCGAGGAAGCCCGCGCCGATGCCGACGCTGATGGAGTAGGTGAACGGCATGAGGACGATGGTGAGGAAGGCCGGAATGGCGATCTCGAGGTCGTCCCAGTCGATGCCTCGCACCTGCTGCATCATCAGGAAGCCGACCAGGACGAGGGCGGGGACCGCGGCCTCGGACGGGATGGCCTGCACGATCGGGGCGAAGAACGTGCTCAGCAGGAACAGCAGTCCCGTCACGACCGACGCCAGGCCGGTCCGGGCGCCCTCGCCCACCCCCGACGCCGACTCGATGTAGGAGGTGTTGGAGGAGACGCCGGCGGCGCCGCCGGCGAGGGCGGCGACCGAGTCCACCACCAGGATGCGCTGCGAGTTCGGCGGAACGCCCTCGTCGTCGTTGAGGCCGGCCTCCGCGCCGATCGCGGTCATCGTGCCCATGGTGTCGAAGAAGTCGGCCAGCAGCAGCGTGAAGGCGAGCAGCAGCGCGGCGAGCAGGCCGACGGACGAGAAGGCGCCGAAGAGCGAGAACTCACCGAGGGTGCCGAAGTCGGGCACGTCGACGACGCCGTTGAGCTCCGGCACGTTCAACGACCAGTTGCCCGGTCCCTCCTCGGCGACGGAGCCGAGGTCGAGGGCCGCCTGCAGGACGAACGCCAGCACGGCGGTGGCGACGATCGAGATCAGGATCGCCCCCCGCACGCGGCGTACCCACAGCGCGACGACGAGCACCACGCCGATCGCGAAGACCAGCACGGGCCACCCGGTGAGCGTCCCGCCGCTGCCGAGCTGGACCGGGACCGTCGTGAGGGCGGCGTCGGGGATGCGGGTGACGAAGCCCGCGTCGACGAAGCCGATGAGGGCGATGAACAGGCCGATCCCCACCGAGATGGCGACCTTGAGCTGCTGCGGCACCGCGTGGAAGACGGCCCGGCGGAAGCCGGTGAGGACCAGCACCAGGATGATCAGGCCCTCGAGCACCACGAGGCCCATCGCGTCCTCCCACGTGGAGCGGGTCGCGACGGCGTTGGCGACGAACGCGTTGAGGCCGAGTCCGGTGGCGAGCGCCAGCGGGAAGTTGGCCACGGCCCCCATGAGGATCGTCAGCACTCCCGCCACCAGCGCGGTGCCGGCCGCGATGACCGGCAGGTTGGAGCCGTCGCCGGACCCACCGCCGAGGTAGGCGCCGGTCGAGTCGGGCACGAACCCCAGGATCAGCGGGTTGAGGACGACGATGTAGGCCATCGTCAGGAAGGTCACGACGCCGCCGCGGACCTCGCGGCCGACGCTCGAGCCTCGCTCGCTGATCCGGAAGAACCCGTCGAGGCCGGTGGCCTTGGGCGGCTGCGCTGCGGTCTGCGTCTGGTCGGTCACGGAACGGCAGTGTGGCAGAAGCGTGCTACGCGCGTGTTTCGTGCCCATGCCCGCGTGTAGCGTGACGGCGTGGACCTGGGTGACGAGCAGCCGACGCAGCACGAGATCGGCCGCCGCACCTACATCGTCGCGCCGGTCGCCCCGCTCGACGTCGACGGCGTGCGGACGGTCGAGGTCGGCACGGCGCTGTGGCTGCTGGGCTTCCTGGCACTGCTGCCCTTCTGGGGCGCGCTCGAGGAGAGCGGCCGCACGTGGTGGCTGTGGACCTGCCTGGCCGGCTTCGGGCTCGGGCTGTGCGGCCTGGAGTACTGCCGCAGGCGGCGCAAGGAGCGGGCCGCCCAGCAGGCGTCGCGGTGACCCTGCCGCCCACCCGCTGGGAGCTGGCCGGCGAGGACAACCGCGGCTATGGCCGGCACTTCGCCGACGTCGTGGCCCGCGGCGTCGACGTCGACGGCGAGGCCCGGCTCGCCGACGCGCTCGTCCCCCGCGGTGCCCGCGTCCTCGACGTCGGCTCGGGCATGGGGCGCGTCGCGGCGGCGCTGCAGGCCCGGGGGCACGACGTGGTCGCGACCGAGCCGGACGCCGCTCTCCGCGAGCAATCCCGGGCGACCTACCCCGACCTCGAGGTCCTCCCCCACGAGGCCCTCGCGCTCGACCCGCACGAGGTCGGCGCGTTCGACCTCGTGGTGCTGGTGGGCAACGTGATGATCTACCTCGGCGAGGGCACGGAGCGGCAGGTCCTCGGACGCGTGCGCGAGCTCCTCGCGCCGTCCGGCCGGGTGCTCGTCGGCTTCCACCTCACGGCCGTCATGTCCGGCAGCCGCACCTACCCCGCCGAGGAGTTCGTCCAGGACGCGACCTCGGCGGGTCTGCGGGTCGTGCACCGCTTCGGCAGCTACGAGCTGCACGAGCCCGACGAGGCGTACGCCGTCTGGGTGCTCGAGCGAGCACGGCGCGACTGATCAGAGCGGCTCGAGGTCGTCCTCGGTCATCGTGTCGTGGACGTGGTCGGGCAGCGGCACGGGCTGCTGCTTGCGGGCGAGCTTGACCTCGGAGTGCGCGCCGCAGCCGTGGTCGAAGGTGACGACCCGGCCGTCGTCGTTGGCGTTGCCGTTGGCGCACACGCCGAACCGGTCGGCCAGCGACCCGTTGAGCCGCACCAGGAACCCGCACGACCAGCAGCTCTCCGGGGCGCTCTTCGCCAGCGGCGCCTCCGGCCCGCCCGGGCCGTCGTGCCACCGCTCCGCCGCCATGTCGAGCCCCTCGCGGCTCAGCGTCCGCACCCGGCCGAGACCGAGGTCCTCGGCCACCCGGCGGACCTGCGCCCGGGCGTCACCGTCGAGCGGCGTGTCGAGCGGGTCGTCGCCGACGAGGTAGGTCGGCACCAGGCGGACGTCCTCGTCCTCCACGGGCAGCAGGTCGCCGGGCGAGAGGTCGCCCGGCTGGAGCCGCTCCTTGTAGGGCACCCAGGCGGGCGCCACGATCGCCTCGTCGCCGGGCAGCAGCACGACCTCGTTGACCGTGGCGTCCTTGGCACGCTTGGCCCGCGTGAGCGTGACCGACCAGTACCAGCCCGGGTAGCCCGCGGCGGTGCACGCGAAGTGGTGGGTGACGACGCGCTCCCCCTCGGCCCGCGCGCCGAGGTGGTCGCCCACCTCGGAGGGGTCGGCGACCTCGAGGACGACCTCGCGTGCCAGGTCCACGGCCTTGGCGAGGGCCGGGTCCGGCCTGCCGGCGCGGGTGGGGAGAGCGATCACCCGTGCATCATCGCAAACGCCTGGCGGTCCTGTCCCGTCGGGGACGCGTGAGCGGACCGCGACCTGCGCGTCGGCGGCGTGCGCCAAGATGGTGCCCGTGACCTCCGAGCGCACCGACCCGCCCCCGGGCCAGCAGTCGGAGCCGCCCCGGGAGCGCCGCGAGGAGCCCGCTGCCCCGCCGCGCCCGGGGGCCGTACGCCGGTCGCTGACCGGCGTCGCGCGCGGGGCCCGGGCCGCCGGCCGGGGGGCTCGCGTCGCGGGTCGCGGGGCCGGGACCGCCGGGCACTTCGCGGTCACGCAGGCGCGGCGGGCCGCCCGGGCCGAGGGCGCCGGCGACTCGGGGCTGTCGCGCCTGATCGAGCTCCACGCCTTCAACGCCGCCGGCGACGCCGCCGTGGCGATCTCGCTCGCCGGCACGCTGTTCTTCCAGGTGCCGACCGGGGAGGCGCGCGGGCAGGTCGCGCTGTTCCTCGGCCTGACGATGCTGCCGTTCGCGATCGTGGCGCCCTTGATCGGACCGTTCCTCGACCGCTTCAGCCACGGCCGCCGCTGGGCCGTCGGTGCCACCATGGCGATCCGGTGCTTCCTGTGCTGGGTGCTCGCGACCGCCGTCGTCACCGAGTCGGGGTGGCTGTTCCCGGCCGCGCTCGGCTGCCTGGTGGCGTCCAAGGCCTACGGGGTGACCCGCGCCGCCGCCGTGCCCCGGCTGCTGCCGCCCGACCTCACGCTGGTGAAGGCCAACGCCCGGGTCTCGCTCGCCGGCGTGGTGGGCGCCGGGGTCTCGGCGCCGCTGGCGGTGCTCGCCTCGACGTTCGGTCCGGAGTGGTCCCTGCGCTACGGGTTCCTCGTCTTCGTGCTCGCCACGATCTGGGCGATCCGGCTGCCCGACAAGGTCGACGCGAGCCAGGGCGAGGGCGAGATGGTGCTCACCGGTCCGCGCGACGAGGCCCGCACGAGCCGCCGCCCGAGGACGCGGATCCCCGGAGCGGTGGCGTTCGCGCTGCGGGCCAACTGCGGACCGCGGTGGCTGTCGGGCTTCCTCACCATGTTCATGGCGTTCCTCCTGCGCGAGAACCCGATCGGCGACTGGCGCCCCGAGGTCCTGCTCGGCCTCGTCATCGGTGCGGCGGGCCTCGGCAACACCCTGGGCATCACCATCGGGTCACTGCTGCGCAGGCTGAACCCCGCGGTCACCGTCGTGCTCGCGCTGCTGGCCGACGTGGCGGTCGCGACCGTGGCCGCGCTGTTCTACGGTCTCGTCCCCCTGATCCTGCTCGGCCTCACGGCCGGGCTCGCGCAGGCACTGGCCAAGCTGTCGCTCGACTCCACCATCCAGCGCGACATTCCCAGCCGCATCCAGGCCAGCGCCTTCGCCCGCTCCGACACCACGCTGCAGCTCGCGTGGGTCATCGGCGGATTCGTGGGCATCGCGATGCCGCTCATGCCGCAGCTCGGCATCGGCATCGCCGCCGGCGTGCTGGGCGCCTGGGCGACCTTCGTCCTGCTCAGCCGCCCACGCCGGGCCGTGCCGGCTGCCTGAGGCCCGCCTGACGCCTCGGTCAGGCGTCGAGCTCGTCGGCGAGGGCACGCAGCACCTTCGCCGTGCCCCGCGCGGCGGCGCGCTCGGGGTGCCGGCCGCGGCGGTAGGTCTCCTCCACGCCCTCGAGCATCTTGATGAGGTCCTCGACGATGGTCACCATTGCCTCGGGCTTCTTGCGCTGGGCGTTGCGCTGGTTGCGCGCGACCGAGGCGGGCGCGTCGAGGACGCGGACCTGGAGCGCCTGGTCGCCCCGGCGACCCTGGGCGATGCCGAACTCGACCTTGGTGCCGGCCTTCAGGGTGGCCGTCCCCTCGGGGAGCGCGTCGGAGTGGACGTAGACGTCGGGGCCACTGTCCTGCGACAGGAAGCCGAAGCCCTTCTCCGCGTCGAACCACTTCACCTTGCCAGTCGGCACGGTCCACCCCACTCAGCTCTGCACCCGACGCCGCGCGGACCCGCGCGGCTCGCACAGGATAGGCGGCCGTGCCGACGGCCCACCAACCAGATCTGTCCACCGGGTGACGAGGGCTTCTTTGATTTGCTGGCGTGGCTGCTGGGACGATGGGAGGCTCGGGGACCTCGCGGCACTGGGCCGGCGGGGATGGACGGACGAGCGGGAGGTCGCGGTGCGGCTGCGGAGGACTGGACGGGTGCTCGGGTGCGGCCTCCTCGGGCTGGCGCTCACCCTGCCCGTCGCCGGCACCGCGCGGGCCGCCGACACCGCTCCCCCGGCGGGTCCCGGTGAGCTGACGCTCGTCACCCTGGCCGGCGGCGGCACCGCCGCCGGGCGTCACGACGTCACCCAGGTCGTCGCCCGGCAGGAGGCGGTGCTCGACGCGGTCGGGGCCGACGAGCCGGTCTACCGGTGGACGACCGCCCTCAACGGATTCGCCGTCCGCCTCAGCGACAGCCAGCTCGCCGCCCTCGACGACCAGCCCGGCGTCGCCGCGGTCGAGGCCGACACCATCCGTCCGCTCGCCGGTCCAACCTCGCGAGCCGCCGTCACCGGTGCGGCCGCCAGCCCTCGGCTGCGCGGCGGCGCCGGCGTGGTGGTCGGCGTCGTCGACTCCGGCATCGCGCCGGAGTCACCCGCGTTCGCCGACGTGCCCGGGCTGGGCGCGGATCCCGAGGACTTCCTCGGGGCGTGCGCGGAGGGCGAGGGCTGGTCGGCCGACGACTGCACCCGCAAGGTGGTCGGTGCCCGCTGGTTCGTCGAGGGGTTCGGCGCCGACCGGGTCCGGTCCTCGGAGTCGCTCTCGGCCCTCGACGTGCTGGGCCACGGCACCCAGGTCGCCTCGGTCGCCGCCGGCAACGCCGGCGTCAGCGTCCGCGTCGACGACCGCGACGCCGGCCGCTTCGGCGGTGTCGCGCCGCAGGCACGGGTCGCCGCCTACAAGGCGTGCTGGGGAGCCCCGGATCCCGCCGACGACGGCTGCTCGACCGCCGACGTCGTCACGGCCGTGGACGCGGCGGTGGCCGACGGCGTGGACGTGCTGAGCCTCGCGCTGGCCGGCGGCGAGGGCATCGACACCCTGCAGCTCGCTCTGCTCGGCGCCGCGGAGGCCGACGTCGTCGTGGTCGGCGCGTCCGGCAACTCCGGCGCATCGGCGTACGCCGCCCACGCGGGCCCGTGGGTCACGACCGTCGGCTCAGCCGTCGGCCGGATGGCACGCGGGCGCGTCACGCTGCCCGACGGCCGCTCGTGGACCGGAGGCGGCCGGCCGAACGACGTCAGGGGTCGTGCCGTCCTCGCCCAGGACGCTGCCGCTCCCGGGACGTCGCGCAGGGCCGCCGCGCACTGCCGGCTGGGGGCGCTCGACTCCCGCCTCGTGGCCGGCCGGATCGTCGTGTGCCGACGCGGCGGCATCGGCCGCATCGACAAGTCCGAGTCCGTCGCCCAGGCCGGCGGCCGCGCGATGGTTCTGGTCAACCAGCGGCGCGGAGCGGTCACCGCCGACCTCCACGCCGTGCCGACGGTGCACCTGCCGGCGCCCGCCGGCCGCGCCCTGAGCCGCTGGGTCGCCCGGCACCCGGCCGCCGTGGTGCGCATGTCCCGCGCGACCGGCGACCCCGGCAACCGGCGCACGGCGTCGTGGAGCGCGGCCGGGGACCCGCGTGGTGCCTCCCTCAAGCCCGACGCGGTGGCCGACGGCGACGCCGTGCTCGGCGCCCTGCCCGAGTCGACCGGCCGGAGCTGGGGAGTCTTCAGCGGCAGCTCCGCCGCCGCGGCGCACGCCAGCGGGCTCGCCGCGCTGGTGATCGGTGAGCACCCCGACTGGTCGGCAGCGGTCGTCCGCTCGCTCCTGGTGACCGCCGCCCGGCCGATCCCCGACGCCTCGGCCCTGGAGCAGGGTGCCGGAGCGCTGCCCGGTCGCGCGCCGCGCGCCCACCTCGCCCTCGACGTGGAGCCGCACGCCTGGCGCCGTGCCCTCCGGCACCACTCCCTCGCCGAGCTGAACACCAGCTCGCTGCTGCTGTCGGCGCGGCAGCCGACGGCGGTCCGCACGGTCACCAACATCGGCGACCGGGCGGAGTACTTCTCGGTCACCGCGCGCGGGTTCGCCTCGCACCGGGTGCGCGTCCAGCCGCTCGCCGTGCGGCTCGCGCCCGGCGAGTCGGCCGACTTCACCGTCACCGTCAGCGGACCCGCGACGCCGGGCCGGCTCGACGACGGCGCGCTGGTGTGGCTCGGCGCCCGCGGCGGCATCACCCGGGTGCCGGTGGCGCTCACCCGCTGAGGCTCGCGCCACCGAGCACCCCCGCAGCCGGGGGAACCGGTCACCGCTCGCGTGAGATCGTCATCTCCCGGTCGCCGTAGACGACCTTGTCGCCGTCGACCAGGGCCGCGGGCCTGCCGGGAGCGAGCTGGCGCGACACGCCCTGCCGGACCAGCACAGTGCCGTTCGTGGACCCGCGGTCCACGACGACGATCGTGCCGTCAGGCGCCGGGCCGAACTGGGCGTGGGTCTTCGAGACCGACATGTCCGCGGACGTGAGCGGGATCAGGTGGGCCACCTGCTCACCGGGTCGCGGCTCCGGGCGGCGGCCGACGAGCGCGAGGCCCGCGACCACGAAGCTCTCGCCGTTGTCGAACCGCACCCGCCAACGCGCGGGAGCCGGCGCCGGGGTCGCGGGAGGGACCTGTCGCGGCGGGACTGCCTGCGCCCACCACGGGGCCTGGGGCGGCGGGGGCTGGGGCGGGGGCTGGGGCGGGGCCTGTGGCGAGCCTGGCGGGGAGATCCGGGGCGGGGCCTGCGGCGCCGGCGGCGCGGGGCGGGGGGCCGGTGGTGGCGTGGTCACCTCCGGGGGGAGGGGCTGGCGGCGCACCGAGTGCTCGGACCGCTCCGGCGTCCTGACGACGTCGACGGCCGGCGCCGGGACCAGCCGCATGGCGGTGAGGTTCACGATCTGGCGCGGGCCGTCGTCGGCCTCGCTGTGGGCGACCTCCGCCACCGGGCGCACGTCGACCACGACGCTCCGGGCCAGGTGGTCGTGCCAGCCGCGGCGCTGCCGGCCGCGGTCCGCGACGGCCGTCCACGCCAGGGTGGCCACGCCGATGCCGAAAGTGGGCGGCCCGGCGATGCCCAGCACGAGCGAGCGCACCAGGGCCCGCCCCACCCCGATCGGGGCGCCGGTCGCGTGGTGCACCACGCGGAGACCGGTCAGCGCCTTGCCCGGGGAGGTCCCGGCGACGCCCAGCACGACGGCGAGCAGCACCCAGAGCACGACGGCGGTGGCTGCGACGGCGCCGACCATGGTCCAGAGGTCCTCCGAGACCAGCAGTGCGGTGCCGGTCCCGACCGCGGCGAGCAGGCTCCAGGTGAGCAGGCGGTCGACGGCGAACGCGGTGAACCGGCGCTCGAGCTCGGCGCTCGGGTAGGTCATGGCGCGGGCGTGCTGCGCCTGGGGCGGCGCGGCCTGGTGGCGCTCGGTCACGGTGGTGCGGCTCAGGGGTTGGTGACCTGGATGGTCACGCCGTCGCCGAGGTCGAGCACGGCGCCGGGGATGAGGCTGACGGCGATGCCGGGCCTGAGCTCCTCCGCGTCGAGGCCGGGCTGCGCCAGGACGGTGCCGTTCGTCGAGCCGAGGTCGGTGGCGATCGCGGAGCCGTGGTCGGCACCGGCGCCGGGCCGGATCTCCAGGTGGGTGGAGGAGATCTCCTGGTGCGGGCTGGGCACCGTCACGACGTGGGGCTGGTCCTGGGAGGCGAAGCGGCGGGCCTCGGGGGCGCGGCCCACCAGCACGGTGCGGTCGACGGCCACGACGTCGCCGGTCGAGAAGACCAGCGAGGCGACCGGCTGCGCGACCACGTCGGGGGCGACGTCGTGGCCGGGGATCGGCGGGCGGTCGAAGTCGGGCACCGGCACGCCGGCCCGGGTGTGGCCGTCGAGGTCGGGCCAGTCGCCCTGCACGGCCGGCGTCTCGCCGGTGGGCGTCGGGTCGTCCTCCGGCTCCCCGAAGTGCATCGGCGGGGCGGGCGGCGCGTCGGGCTGGACGGCGGGAGCCGGCGTTCCCTCGCCGGCCGGCCGGGAGCCCGACGGGCCGGACGCGGACGGCGTACCGAACTCGACGGCAGACACCCGCGCGAGGCCGGGCGTGAGGACGTGGTCGGTCGCGTCGTCACCGGTGACGGTGACCCGGACGCTCGTGACGCCGGTGACGAGCCGCTCGGCCCACGCGGTGCCGGTGGCGGCGGTGACGACCTCCTCGCCCGAGGTCGCGGAGACGGTCGCGGTCGGCGCGCCGCGGACGATCAGTCGGGTGGCGTCGTCGCCGTGGGCGACGAGCGCGAAGTGGTCGAGGGAGGACAGCCCGCCGGCGAGGAGCGCGTCGAGGAGGTCGTCCGCGCCGGCACCGGAGTCGGCGAGGTCCCACAGGGCGGCCACCCGGCCGCGCTGGCTGGCGGGCAGCAGGACCGTCGCGCTCTCGCCGACGACGGCGTACCAGTCCCCCGCGGCGAACCTGGCCTCAGCGCTCACGTGGTCCCCCCAGCTTGGATTCGAGGCTCTGCAGCTGGCGCTGCGAGTCGTAGGTGGCGTCCTTCACCAATCCCACCACATCGACCACGATCGCCGTGGCGTTGTCGCGGCCCCCGGCAGCGACCGCGGCACGGACCAGCGTGTCCGCCGCGTCACGCGGGTCGGCGACCGACTCGAGGATCTCCTCGATTTCGCTGTCCTCGATCATCCCGGTCACGCCGTCGCTGCACAGCAGGAGGCGCTCGACGGACCCGAGCGGCAGCAGGAAGAAGTCGGGCTCGATGCCACCGGGGCTGCCGAGCGCGCGCGTGATCACGTGACGCTCGGGGTGGACCGCCGCCTCCTCGCGGGTGATCTGGCCGGAGTCGATGAGCTCCTGGACCACCGAGTGGTCGACGCTGACCTGCTCGAGGCGCCCGTCGGTGATCCGGTAGATCCGGGAGTCGCCCAGGTTGGCCAGCAGCCACTTGGTCACCCCGTCGTCGTCGACGAGCACGGCCACGACCGCGGTCGTGCCGGCGTGCCACCCGGGCTGGAGCACGCGGTGGGCGTCGCCGTAGTCGAGGATGCGCGCCTGGGCCCGGGCGAAGGCGTCCGAGACGTGCTCGGCCCCCCGGCCCGGGTCGTAGGCCTCGGCGAGCCGCTGGAACTCCTCCACGACCATCCGGCTGGCGACGTCGCCGCCGGAGTGGCCGCCCATCCCGTCGGCGACCACGAAGACCGGGGGCGAGACGAGGTAGGAGTCCTCGTTGACCTTGCGCACCAGCCCGACGTCGGTCGCCGCCCCGTGGTGGAGATCGACGTTCCTCATGTCCAGCCCTCTTCGCCCCGTGTCGAGATGCCGGGCCGCGGTGCCGACCCGGCGAGTAGCGTAAGAGGGATGTCCAGTTCAGGGCCGACGACACCCGCACGCACGCTCGCCGACCAGCTGCGCAGCTGGCCGGACGAGCGACTGGTGGCTCTGCTCAGGGCCCGTCCGGATCTCGCCACGCCTGCCCCTCAGGATTCGTCGCAGCTCGCCTCCCGGGCTGCCACGCGCTCGTCGATACACCGCGCTCTCGACGGGCTGGACCGCCTGGAGCTGTCCGTGCTTGATGCCCTCCTCGTCGCGGGTCAAACCACGTCCGCGGAGCTGATCTCGATCGTCCGGGCCGACGAGGACCGGACGGCGGCCGCGCTGCAGCGGCTGCTCGACCTCGCGCTGGTCTGGGAGGCGCCGGGCGGCCTGCGCGCGCTGACCGGGGTGGCCGACGCGATGCGTGGGATGCCCGGCCTGGTGAGCGGCCTGCGACCCTCGAGCCCCGAGCCCCCGGACCCGGAGGAGGTCGCGGCCCGCATCGCCGAGCTGTCGCCCGCGGCGACGGCGCTGCTGCACCACGTCGCCGACCACGGCGGGGAGGGCACGACCGGCGCGGCACGCCGCACCGTCTCCCCGGCCGAGGCCCGCACCCCTGCCGAGGAGCTGATCAGCCGGCGCCTGCTGGTGCCGCGCGAGGGCGACGCCGTGGTGCTGCCCGGCGAGGTGGGCCTGGCCCTCCGCGGCGGGCGCACCACCACCGAGCCGGTCGACGACGTGCCCGCCCTCGCGACGGCCGCGCGTGACCCCGCGCTCGTCGCCCGCAGCGCCGCCGGTGCCGCCTTCGACGTCGTACGCCGCGTGGAGCTGCTGCTCGACCACTGGGGCGTCCGGCCACCCGGCGTGCTGCGCAGCGGCGGACTGGCGGTGCGCGACCTCAAGGCGGTCGCTGCCGCGCTCCACGTCGACGAGCCGGGAGCCGCCCTCGTCGTCGAGCTCGCCCTGTCGGCGGGCCTGGTGGCGGAGGCGGCGGTGGCCGACGGCACGCCGTCGTGGCTGCCGACGGACGAGTTCGACGTCTGGTCGGGCCGCCCGATCTCCGAGCGGTGGGCACGCCTGGTCGGCGGCTGGCTGGCGAGCAGCCGGGTGCCGTCGCTGGTCGGGTCGCGCGACGCGGCCGGCAAGGCGTGGAACGCCCTCGCCCCCGAGCTGTCCAGCGGGCTCGCCGAGGAGGCCCGACGGCTGGCGCTCGAGGTGCTGGCCGAGGTGCCCGAGGGTGAGGTGCTCGCCGTGGGGACCGGCGTCGCAACGGTGGTGCAGCGCATCGGCTGGCTGCGGCCCCGGCGGCCGACGGTGTTCTCCGACCTGGTCGCCGCGGCGCTCGGCGAGGCCGCCGTGCTCGGCGTCAGCGGCGCCGGCGGGCTGCCGCCCAGCGGCCGGCGGGTGGCCGCCGGGGACCTGCCCGGCGCCGCCGAGGCGATCGACCCGCACCTGCCCCGCCCCGTGGACCGGGTGCTCCTCCAGGCCGACCTCACCGCCGTCGCGCCCGGACCGCTGGAGACCGAGGTGGCCCGTCGGCTGCACCTCCTGGCCGACGTGGAGTCCCGCGGCGGGGCGACCGTCTACCGCTTCACGTCCGGCTCCCTGCGTCGCGGGTTCGACGCGGGCTGGTCGGCGATCGAGGTCCGCGACTTCCTGACCTCGGTCTCCCAGACGCCCGTCCCGCAGCCGCTGGAGTTCCTCGTCGACGACGTGGCGCGCACGTTCGGCAGCGTCCGCGTCGGGCACGCCGAGGCGTTCCTCCGCTCCGACGACGAGGCCGCGCTGGCGGCGCTGGTCCACGACCCCCGCGCCCGGACGCTGGGCCTGCGGCTGCTGGCGCCGACCGTGGCCATCGCGACCTCGCCCCTCGACGTGCTGCTCCCCCGGCTCCGGGAGCTGGGTGCCGCGCCGGTGGTGGAGGCTGCCGACGGCACCGTCCGGGTGAGCCGGCCCGATCTGCACCGCGCCAGCACCCGGCGCGGCCGACGGCCCGCGGGCGCGGTGGAGGCCCGACAGGCCGCGCAGGTGCAGGCGGTGGCGACCGCGATCCGTGCCGGCGACCGGGCGCGGTCCTCGCGGCCGGCGGCGGTCGAGGTCACCCACCCCTCCGCCGCCCTCGCCGCGCTCCGCGAGGCGATCGAGGCCGGCAGCACCGTCGTCATCGGCTACGTCGACAGCCACGGCGCGACCGGCGAGCGGGTCGTCGACCCCCGGCGCCTCGACGGCGGCCGGCTCTCGGCGTACGACCACCGCTCCGACGACGTGCGCGAGTTCGCCGTGCACCGCATCACAGCCGTCCGTCCCGCCTGAATCCCCTCCGTAGACTGGGGGGATGGACTTCATCCGGTACGCCGAGCGCTCGGCGGCGCTGGTCAACGCCGAGCTGCCCGACGATTCGGCGCTGCGCGAGCACCTGGCCGACCGCACGTGGCTGCACGACGCGGTCGTCCCGGGCGACGTCGCCGCGCTCCACGCCTTCCGGGCCGAGCTGCGGCCGGTGTTCGAGGCCTCCGACGCCGACGACGTCCCGAGCGTCGTGCGCACGCTCAACGACCTGCTCGCCGGGCACCCCGTCACGCCGATGATCTCCGACCACGACCCCGACGACCTGCACATGCACGTCGCGAACCGTGCCGCCTCGGTCGCCGAGCTGCTCATCGGCGAGGCGCTGATGGGCCTGGCGACCCTGGTCTGCGACCTCGGCGCGACCCGGCTGGGCATCTGCTCCGCGGCCCGGTGCGACCACGTCTTCGTCGACACCTCCCCCAACCAGTCGCGCCGCTACTGCTCCGACCGCTGCTCCTCGCGCGCCAACGTGGCCGCCTTCCGGGCCCGCCAGCGCCGGGCCGAGCAGACCAGGAGCGGCGCGCACGAGCCGGTCACCCAGCCCCGGGCGGCCACGTCGTGACCGACGGGCCCCTCATCGTCCAGTCCGACAAGACGCTCCTGCTCGAGGTCGACCATCCCTCCGCCGCCGAGGCGCGCAAGGCCATCGCGCCGTTCGCGGAGCTCGAGCGCTCCCCCGAGCACATCCACACCTACCGGCTCACGCCGCTCGGGCTCTGGAACGCCCGCGCCGCGGGGCACGACGCCGAGCAGGTCGTCGACGCGCTGCTGACCTGGTCGCGCTACGCCGTCCCGCACGCGCTGCTCGTCGACGTCGCCGAGACGATGGGCCGCTACGGCCGGCTGCGCCTGGAGAAGCACCCCGTGCACGGGCTCGTGCTGGCGTCGACGGACCGACCGGTGCTCGAGGAGGTGCTGCGCGCGAAGAAGGTCGCCGGCATGGTGGGCGCCCGCATCGACGACGACACCGTCGCGGTGCATCCCAGCGAGCGCGGCAACCTCAAGCAGGCACTGCTCAAGCTGGGCTGGCCGGCCGAGGACTTCGCCGGCTACGTCGACGGCGAGGCCCACGCCATCGACCTCGCCGAGGACGGCTGGTCGCTGCGCCCGTACCAGCGTGAGGCCGCCGAGTCGTTCTGGGACGGCGGGTCGGGCGTCGTCGTCCTCCCCTGCGGGGCGGGCAAGACCATCGTCGGGGCTGCGTCGATGGCGCACGCCCGGGCGACCACCCTCATCCTCGTCACGAACACCGTCAGCGCCCGGCAGTGGAAGGACGAGCTGGTCGCCCGCACGTCGCTGACCGCCGACGAGATCGGTGAGTACTCCGGTGCCGTCAAGGAGATCCGCCCGGTCACGATCGCGACCTACCAGGTGCTCACGACGAGGCGGAAGGGCGTCTACCCGCACCTGGAGCTGCTCGACGCCCGCGACTGGGGCCTCATCGTCTACGACGAGGTGCACCTGCTGCCGGCGCCGATCTTCCGGATGACCGCCGACCTGCAGGCCCGTCGGCGCCTGGGCCTCACGGCGACGCTGGTGCGTGAGGACGGCCGCGAGGGCGAGGTGTTCTCCCTCATCGGGCCCAAGCGCTACGACGCCCCGTGGAAGGACATCGAGGCGCAGGGCTGGATCGCCCCCGCCGACTGCGTGGAGGTGCGGGTCACCCTGCCCGACGGGGAGCGGCTGGCGTACGCCACCAGCGACCCCGACACGCGGTACCGGCTCGCGTCGTGCACCCACGCCAAGATCGACGTCGTCCGCGACCTCGTCCGCCAGCACGCCGACCAGCCGACGCTGGTGATCGGGCAGTACATCGACCAGCTCGACGAGATCGCCGAGATGCTGGACGCACCGGTGATCAAGGGCGAGACGCCCGTGAAGGAGCGGCAGCGGCTCTTCAACGCCTTCCGCTCCGGCGAGATCGGGCTGCTGGTGGTGAGCAAGGTCGCGAACTTCTCGATCGACCTGCCCTCCGCGGAGGTCGCCATCCAGGTCAGCGGCTCCTTCGGGTCGCGACAGGAGGAGGCCCAGCGCCTCGGCCGGCTGCTGCGGCCGAAGTCCGAGGGCCGCAGCGCGCACTTCTACACGATCGTCTCCCGCGACACCGTGGACGCCGAGTTCGCGCAGAACCGGCAGCGCTTCCTCGCCGAGCAGGGCTACGCCTACCGCATCGTCGACGCCGGGGACCTGCAGGCCGAGGCCTAGACCGCCGCGCGGGGTCAGGCCAGCGTGCTCGCGTCGATGACGAAGCGGTAGCGCACGTCGGAGGCGAGGACCCGCTCGTAGGCCTCGTTGACCTGCTCGGCGCGGATCACCTCGACCTCGGAGACGATGCCGTGCTCGGCGCAGAAGTCGAGCATCTCCTGGGTGAGGGCGATGCCGCCGATCATCGAGCCGGCGAAGTTCCGGCGGGCGCCGATGAGCGTCATCGCGTGGAGGCTGAGCGGCTCGGCCGGCGCACCGACGTTGACGAGGGTGCCGTCGACGGCCAGCAGCCCGAGGTAGGCGTCGAGGTCGACCGGCGCGCTGACGGTGTTGACGATCAGGTCGAACGTCCCGGCCAGCGCCTCGAAGGTGTCCGGGTCGGACGTGGCGCGGTAGTCGTCGGCGCCGAGGCGCAGGCCGTCCTCCTGCTTCTTCAGCGACTGCGAGAGCACGGTCACCTCGGCCCCGAGCGCGGAGGCGATCTTCACCCCCATGTGCCCGAGCCCGCCGAGCCCGACGATGGCGACCTTCGTGCCCGGGCCGGCTCCCCATCGGCGGAGCGGGGTGTACATCGTGATGCCGGCGCACAGCAGCGGCGCCGCCGCGGCGGGGTCGAGGCCATCGGGCACCGCCAGCACGAAGCCGGCGTCCACGACGACGTGGGTGGAGTAGCCACCCTGGGTGGTGGTGCCGTCGACGTCCGTCGCGGCGTACGTCCCGATCATGCCCGTGGCGCAGTACTGCTCGTCGCCCCGCAGGCAGCTCGCGCACTCCCCGCACGAGCCGACCATGCAGCCGACGCCGACACGGTCGCCCACCCGGTGCCGGGTGACCTCGGCCCCGACCTCGGTGACGGTGCCGACGATCTCGTGGCCGGGCACGACCGGGAAGGGCTGTGGGCCCCAGTCGCCGTTGCCCGTGTGGATGTCGGAGTGGCAGATGCCGGCGTACTCGATGGCGATGAGCACGTCGTTGGCGCCGACCTCGCGGCGCTCGATCGTGGTGGGGGCCAGGGGCTGGCCGGCTGCGGGGGCTGCATAGGCGTTGACGCGCATGCGGAAGCGCTCCTTCGTTGAGGGGGTGGAGGGAGAGGGTGGAGGGAGGAGGTGCAGTGATCACGGGTCCACGCGACGCGGGACCCGGGTGAGCGGCGCTAGGCCTTCTCGGCCCGCCGCAGCTCGGCGGCCAGGACCTGCGAGCGCTCGGCGAGCTCGTCGGTGCGGGCGGGGTCTCCCGCCTCGACCGACTGCCAGTAGGCGACCTTCAGGGCGACGTAGCGCTGGCGCAGCGCCAGCGCCTCCGCCTCGACCGCGAGCCGGCGCTGCTGGACCTCGAGCAGCTCGCGCTGGTCCGCAGCCGCGTCGGGACCGAGCCGGGCGTTGGCCATGTACCGGCGCATGTCGTCGAGCGACATCCCGGTCGCGGCCAGGCAGGCGACCGCCATCAGCTGGTCGAGGTCGTCCTCGTCGTAGGCGCGGTGCCCGCTGCTGGCTCCGCGGCTGACCGGAGGGATGACGCCGACCTGCTCGTAGTAGCGCAGCGTGCTGGCCGGCAGCCCGGTCAGGGCGGCCGCCTCCTTGATGGAGTAGCTGCGGGTGGCGGTCTCGCTGGTCACGTCTCGACCGTAGGAACTTCGAGTACTCGAAGTCAAAGGTCGCCTGCGTCACATCGCTCGACCGCGAGTGGTGCGGCCGGATCGGGGTACGGAGCGCTCTACCCCCGAACCGAGGAAGACACCGATGGCGAAGAACACCGAGGGGCCGCTCGCGCTCCTCGTCGACGGCCTGGCGACCTACCGCCTGGTGAAGCTGGTCCGCGACGACCGCATCACCGAACCGGCGCGCGAGGCCGTGGAGGCGCGCAACGGACCGCCGGAGCAGTCGAAGATCACCTACCTGCTCAGCTGCCCGTGGTGCCTGTCGATCTGGTTCGGCGCCGGCTTGACGCTGGCTCGTCACAAGTGGCCGACGGCCACCTCTCTGCTGACCCGCCCCCTGGCGCTGTCGGCGCTGACCGGGCTGGCCACCACCCACCTGGACCCGTGACGAGGACGTCGTCTCCCAGGGCGTGGCTAGCCTCGAGCGCGTGAACCTCCGCGAGCGCTTCGGCACCGAGCTCTTCCGCAAGGTGGCCGGGCCCGACGGGCCCCGGCAGCGCGAGCGGGTGCACGGCACGCCCGGCCCCCGCTGGTTCGCGCCCGACTCCCCCGTCGCGCGCGTCCACGGCGACGCGTCGATGTTCGTCGGGGGCATCCGGGCGGTGATGCTCCAGTCCCTGCACCCGGCCGCGATGCAGGGGGTCGCGGACCACTCGGGCTACCGCGGCGACATGTGGGGGCGGCTGGCGCAGGTCTCGATCTACATCGCGATGACCACCTTCGGCGCCGAGCGCGACGCCCTGCAGGTCATCCGCGCGGTCCAGCGCGCGCACGAGTCGGTCACGGGCACGATGCCCGACGGGACGCCGTACGCCGCCTCGGACCCTCACCTGCTCGGCTGGGTGCACGCTGCCGAGATCGACAGCTTCCTCGCCGCGCACGACCGCTACGGCCACCGCCCGCTGGTCGGAGCGGAGCGCGACGAGTACGTCGCCCAGGCGGGCGTGCCGGCCCGCCACCTCGGGGTCATCGACCCACCGACCTCCGTCGACGAGCTGCGCGCGGTCCTGGCGGCGTACGGTCCGGAGCTGCGAGGGACACCGGCCGCGGTCGACGCCATCCGGTTCCTCGTGCTGCACCCCGACCTGCCCCTCGCCGCCCGGCCGGGATACCTGTCCCTCGTGACCGCTGCGATCGGGCTGCTGCCGCCGGAGGCGCGCCGCGAGCTCCGGCTGCCGCCCGCGCCGCCGGTGACCAACCGGCTGCTGGGCGCCGCGGCGACCCGCACCATCCGCTGGGCGATGGCGCCGGCCCACGCCCACGCGCGCGCCCTGCAGGACCGGGCCGGCACGTGAGCCTCGCCGATCGCTGGCCACTGCCGGGCCGGCACGACCTGCGCGACGAGCTGCTCGCCGCCTGGGACCGCCCCGGCTACCACGACCGGCTCCACCTCACCGAGGTGCTCGACCGGCTCGACCGGCTGGCCGCGGCGGGCGCCGACTTCGACCCGGTCACCGTCCGCCTGGCCGCGTGGTTCCACGACGCGGTCTACGACGGCGCCGACGACGACGAGGAGCGGTCGGCCGCGTGGGCCGAGCGCGCGCTCCCCGAGCCGTACGCCGAGGAGGTGGCGCGGCTGGTGCGGATGACCGCGCACCACCGACCCTCCGACGAGGACCCGGCGGCGTGTGCGCTCAGCGACGCCGACCTCGCGATCCTGGCCGCGCCGCCCGAGCGCTACGACGCCTACGTCGCGGGGGTGCGGGCCGACTTCGCCGAGGTGCCGGACGCCGACTTCCGCGCAGGTCGCGCGGCGGTGCTCCGCGACCTCGCGGCGAAGCCGTACGTCTTCCACACCGCGCCCGCGCGCGAGCTGTGGGAGGCGGCCGCGCGGGCGAACCTCGAGCGCGAGCTGGGAGAGCTCAGCGGTCGTTGAGCTGGAGGTAGACCGTGAACCGGTCGTGCCGGTAGCACGTGCGCGAGACCTCCACGATGCGCCCGTCGGACACCGCTCGCCGGGCGTGGCGCAGCACCGGGTCACCCACGGCGATGTCGAGCATGGCGGCCTCGTCGGCGCTCGCGCGGTCGGCGCTGATGGAGTCCTCGGCCTCGGTGGGGCGCAGGCCGCGGGCGGCCAACGCGTCGTAAAGGCTCGTGGGCGTGCCGTGCTGCAGGAACCCCGGCAGGAGGACCTCGTTGAGGTAGGCGTCCTCGACGCAGACGACGGCCTGGTCGGCCCGACGCAGCCGGCGCCAGTGCAGCACCGGGTCGCCCGGCGAGATGTCGAGCGCGCGGGCCACGCCCGGCCCGGCCTGCTCGACGCGGGCCAGCAGCGTCTGCGACTCCGGGAGCATGCCCCGGCGCCGCACCTCCTCGGTGAACGAGGTGAGCCGGCCGGCGGACGTGGGCGGCTGGGCGACGAACGTGCCGCGGCCGGGGATGCGCTCGAGCAGACCCTCGGCCACCAGCGCGTCGAGCGCCTGGCGGACGGTCATCCGCGCCACGCCGAACCGCGCCACCAGCTCACGCTCGGACGGGGCCGCCGAGCCCGGCGGCTGCGTCTCGATGAGGGCGCGGACGTGCTCGCGGACCTGCACGTGCTTGAGCGCCCGCTGTCGCGGTACGACGAGGTCCACCGGATCCATGGCAGTCAGGCTAGGACTGGGCTGGACCGGCGTCCGCAAATTGACCAAGCCGGGTCGAGACCTTGGATGATTCTTGATGTTCGAACTTGTGTTCGATCATCCGGTACACTCGAGGCCGTGGACTTCCAGACGTCCCTGTTCGCCGAGCCCGCCGCGGTCTCCGCGGCGCTGTCACCCGAGCGCCGGCGGCTGACACGCGGGGCGTGGGTCGACGTGCAGCGCGACTGGCTGACCGACCCCGACGCCGTCTTCTCCGCCCTGGTCGAGCGCGTGCCATGGCGGGCGGAGCGGCGTGAGATGTACGACGCCGTGGTCGACGTGCCGCGGCTCGTGCACACCTACCTCCAGGGCGCCCCGCTGCCGCACCCGGCTCTCGCCCGGGCCCGCGCCGACCTCACGGCCCACTACCTCCCCGAGCTGCGCGAGCCGTTCGTGACCGCCGGCTGCTGCTACTACCGCGACGGTCGCGACTCGGTCGCGTGGCACGGCGACACCATCGGCCGCGGCCGCACCGCCGACACCATGGTCGCGATCGTGAGCGTCGGCGACCCGCGGCGGCTGCTGCTCCGTCCCCGCGGCGGCGGCTCGTCGATCGCGCTGACGATGGGACACGGCGACCTCGTGGTGATGGGCGGCTCGTGCCAGCGCACCTGGGAGCACGCCGTGCCGAAGGTGGCCCACTCGGGCCCACGCATCTCCGTGCAGTTCCGCCCGCTCAACGTCTTCTGAGCCCGGACGTCGCGAGCTCACCTCCGCAGGAGCCGGCGCAGCACCACCAGCCCGGCGAGCACCGCGACCGCCTGCCTCCAGTAGGACCTGGCGATCACCGGCAGCACCGCGGTGCCGAGGTCGAGCGCGTCGGTCCGGGCGCCGGGCGCGGGCCGGTCGGGCGCCGGCCGGCCGGGCAGCGGCTGGTCGAGCGCCGGCCCGGCGGCGGTCACCGGCGGCGCGTCGGCCGACGGCTCGCCGCCCGCCTCGGCGACGGTGGCCGGTGACGGCGCGGCGAGCCGCTGCTCGAGGCAGGCGACGAACTGCCCGAGCAGCTTGTCCGACACGTCCTGCATGACGCCGCGGCCGAACTGGGCGGGCTTGCCGGTGATGGAGAGGTCGGTCTCGACGGAGACGTCGGTCGATCCACCGGCGTCGGTCATCACGACCGTGACCTTCGCCCCCGCCGTGCCGTTGCCCCGCTTGTCCTTGCCCTTCGCGTCGACGACGAACCGGTGGGCCCCGGCGTCCTTCTCCACGAACGTGCCGCTGCCGTTGTACTGCAGGGCGATCGGTCCCAGCTTCACCTTCACCGACCCGGAGAAGGACTGCTCGTCGGCCTCGGTCACCTCGGCCCCGGGGAAGCACTCGGCCACCGACGCGATGTCGTTGAAGTGCGCCCACGTCTCCTCGACGCCGATCGGCACGGTGAAGCGGTGGCTCAGCTCCACTACGACGCCCCGGCGGCTGCGAGGACGGCGCGGCGGGTGAGCACCCGCGCGAGGTGCCGGCGGTAGTCGGCCGCCCCGTTGAGGTCGGTCGGCGGGTCGGTTCCCTCGGCGGCGAGGTCGGCCGCGGCGCGTACGCCGTCCTCGCTCGCCGGCGCACCCGCCAGCGCCTGCTCGGTCGCGGTGGCCCGCAACGGGGTGGGGCCCATGTTGGTCAGGCCGACCCTCGCCTCGTCGATCGAGCCGCGCACCGTCGCGGCCACCGCCACGATCGGCCACTGGTGCGCGACGCGCACGAACTTCTCGTAGTGCGCGCCCCACCCGGTGTGCTTCGGGACGCGGACCTCGACGAGGATCTCGTCGTCGCCGATCGCGGTCTCGAACAGGTCGACGAAGAAGTCGGTCGCCTCGACCGTGCGGCTCCCGCCGGGTCCGGCGATCACGAACTGCGCGCCGAGGGCGAGCGCCGGTGCCCCGAGGTCACCCGCGGGGTCGGCGTGCGCCAGGGCACCGCCGAAGGTGCCGCGGTGGCGGATCTGCGCGTCCGCGACCTCGGCCGCCGCCTTCGACAGCAGCAGCGCGTGCTCGCGCACCAGGGCGTGGTCACGTACGTCGTGGTGGGTGGTCATCGCGCCGATCACGATGGCGTCGCCCTCGTCGCGGATCCCTCGCAGCGACGCGATGCCGCCGAGGTCGATCACCACCTCGGGCGCGTTGAGCCGCATCCGCAGCACCGGCAGCAGGCTCTGCCCGCCCGCCATGATCTTGGCCTCGTCGCCGTGCTCACCCAGCGCGGCCAGTGCCTCCTCGACCGACGACGGCGCGAGGTAGTCGAACTTCACGGGGATCACAGGCCTGCTCCTTCTCCTGCGGTCGGGTCCTGGTTGAGCGCGCCGGCCTCGAAGTGCGGCATCGCGTCCGACGGGGTCGAGGTGTCGCCGTCGCCGGCATGGATGGCCCGCCACACCCGCTCGGGCGTGCAGGGCATCTGGATGTCGGTGACGCCGAGGTGGCGTACGGCGTCCACGACGGCGTTGACCACCGCCGGCGTCGACGCGATGGTGCCCGCCTCGCCGACGCCCTTGGTGCCGAGCGAGTTCGTGGTGCAGATGCTCGGCTGGTCGGTGTGGACCACGTCGAAGGAGATGGTGTCGGCCGCGGTCGGCAGGAGGTAGTCGACGAACGAGCCGCTGACCAGCGTGCCGGACTCGTCGTGCACGGCCTCCTCCCACAGCGCCTGCGCGATGCCCTGCACCAGTCCGCCGTGCACCTGCCCGGCCACGATCAGCGGGTTGATGATCGTGCCGATGTCGTCGCAGCAGGTGTACTTGCGCATCTTCACCGCGCCCGTCTCGGTGTCGACCTCCATGGCGCACAGGTGCGTGCCGTGCGGGTAGTTGAAGTTGACGGGGTCGAAGGTGGCGTCGGCGTCGAGGCTCGGCTCCATGTCCTCGGGGTAGTCGTGCGCGGCGAACGCCGCGGTCGCGAGCTCCTGGATCGCGACGCCCTGGTCGGTGCCGCGGACGGTGAACCGGCCGCCTGCGTAGTCCAGGTCGTCGGCGTTGGCCTCCAGCACGTGCGCGGCGAGGTGCCGGGCCTTCTCGACGACCTTGTCGACGGCGCGGACCAGCGCCTCACCGCCCACCACGAGGGAGCGCGAGCCATAGGTGTCGAGGCCCTTGTGCGCCACCTGGGTGTCGCCGTGCAGCACCTCGACGTCCTCGAACGGGACGCCCAGCCGGTCGGCGACGATCTGGCTGAACGCCGTCTCGTGGCCCTGGCCGTGGGCGCTCGCTCCCGTGACGATCTCGACCGTGCCGGTGGCCAGCATGCGCACGCTCGCGTGCTCCCAGCCGCCGGCGCCGTAGTCGAGGCTGCCGAGCACCCGGCTCGGCGCGAGGCCGCACATCTCGGTGAACGTCGAGACACCGATCCCGAGCTGGACGCGGTCACCGCGCTCGCGCCGCTCGCGCTGCTCGGCACGCAGCGCGTCGTAGCCGAACACCTCCTTGGCCCTGGCGGTGGCCGCCTCGTAGTTGCCGGAGTCGTACTCAAGCCCGGCGACCGTCGTGAACGGGAACTCCTCGTGGGTGATCCAGTTGCGCTCGCGGATCTCGAGGGGGTCGACGCCCACCTCCGCGGCCAGCTCGTCCATGAGCCGCTCGACCGCGTACGTCGCCTCGGGCCGGCCGGCCCCGCGGTAGGCGTCGGTGAACGTGGTGTTGGTCAGCACGGTCTGGCACTCGAAGCGGTAGGAGGGGAACTTGTAGATCGCGTTGAACATGAACGCGCCGAGCACCGGGACGCCGCCGCCGACGATGGCGATGTAGGCACCGAGGTCGGCGTCGAGGTGCACCTTGAGACCGGTGACCCGGCCGTCCCGGTCGGCGGCGAGGGTCAGGGTCTGGACCTGGTCCCGGCCGTGGTGGGCCGCCATCAGGCTCTCGCTGCGGGTCTCGGTGTACTTCACCGGCTTGGCCAGCCGGCGCGCCACGGCCCAGGCGATCCACTCCTCGGGCGTGGTCTGGAGCTTGCCGCCGAAGCCACCACCGACGTCAGGGGCGACGACCCGGATCTTGGACTCGGGCACGCCGGTGGTGGCCGCCAGGGCGAACCTCAGGATGTGCGGGATCTGGGTCGCCGACCACATGGTGATCTGCTCCCCCGTGGGGTCCACCACGACGCTTCGCGGCTCCATGAACGCGGGGATGAGCCGCTGCTGGCGGTACTCCCGCTCGATGAGGATGCCGTTGGCGCGGGCCTCCTCGATCGCGGCGTCGACGTCGCCGCCGGTGCCGGCCTCGCCGGAGTCGAAGACCCAGAGCGCGGACTTGTTGGTGCCGAGGTCGGGGTGCGCGAGGACCGAGTCCTCGAGCGCCTTCTTGATCCCGACGACGGCGGGCTGCTCCTCGTACTCGACGTCCACCAGCTCGGCGGCGTCGCGCGCCTCGGCCGCGCTGCGCGCCACGACGACGGCGACGACCTCGCCGGCGAACGCGACCCGGTCGGCCGGCATCGGCGAGTGGGCGGGCGTCTTCTGCTCCGGGGTGATCGGCCAGGCGTTGATGCACACGCCGAGCTCGTCGCCGAAGTCCCGGCCGGTGAACACCCCGACGACGTTGGGTGCCGACCTGGCGGCGTCGACGTCGATCGATGTGATCGTGGCGTGGGCGAACGGGCTGCGGACCATCGCGAGGTGGAGCATCCCCGGCAGCGTGATGTTGTCGGTCCAGCGCGTGCGGCCGGTGATGAGCCGCTGGTCCTCCTTGCGCCGGCGGTCCTTGCCGATCTCGGCGGCGTCCTGGTCGACCTCGCCGCCGGGACGCTCCTGGGTCGCGGTCATGCGCGCGCACCCCCCGCCGACTGGCCCGCGGCGTGCAGGACGCTCTTGACGATGTTGTGGTAGCCCGTGCAGCGGCAGAGGTTGCCCTCCATGCCGAGCCGGACCTCCTCCTCGCTCGGGTCGGGGTTCTCGGCGAGCAGGTCGACGGCCTGCATGATCATGCCCGGTGTGCAGAAGCCGCACTGCAGGCCGTGGCACTCGCGGAACGACTCCTGCACCGGGTGCAGGCCTCCCTCGGCGGTGTCCGCGAGCCCCTCGATGGTCGTGACGGTGCGGCCGTCGGCTTGCACGGCGAGGACGTTGCACGACTTCACGCTCGTGCCGTCGAGGTGGACGGTGCAGGCGCCGCAGTTCGAGGTGTCGCAGCCGATCACCGTGCCGGTCTTGCCGAGCTTCTCCCGCAGGTACTGCACCAGCAGCATCCGGGGCTCGACGTCGTCGGAGACCGCGGCCCCGTCGACGGTGAGTTCGATCTTGGTCATGCGGCGCCTCCGTGCGTGTGAGGTGGGTCACTCGACGCCGACGCTAGGGCGGGTCGGTTGGAACCCGGTTGGTCGGTGCGGACCGGCCGCCGCACACGCACGGAGGCCGCACGTCAGTAGCGCAGGACCACGCCCTTCGGCTTCTCCGACAGCACCTGCGCGGAGACGTACACGTCGCCGCGGGCCCACTCGACCGCAGCGGGCATCATGATCTCGGCCCAGGGCCTGGCGGCCGTGCTGCCGGCCTTGATGCGCGAGACCTGGCCGCCGAAGAGCTGCGCCACGTAGACGTCGCCGTTCCTGGCGACCGCCACGCCCGTGGCTCCGGCGAACCCGGACGCCACCTCACGGACCTTGCCTGTCCTGGCCTTCACCTTCACCAGCCGGCCCTGGGCGCCGATGCTGCCGTCCTCGGGTCCCCCGGGCAGCAGCGTCACGTAGAGCCAGCCGCCCTTGCCGACCTCGACGTCGGTCGGCACCGACTCGAAGTTGAACGTGTGGCCCACCGTGCAGGCCGGCAGCCCGTTCGCCGCGGCTGCCTCGGCGGTCACCACGACGGGGACCGGCGGGAGCACCGCCACGGTCGAGACCTTGCCGTTGGGCTTGACCGACAGGATGGTGTTGCCGGCGGCGTCGGCGACGTAGGTCCTGCGCTTGTGCACGGCGGTGGCGTAGGGGTGCGACTCCAGGATGCCGGTGTAGGCGGCCGGCACCTCCGGCGGCATCTGTGCGGCGCACGCCGCGTCGAGGTCGCTGAACCCGTAGGCCACGTCGCCGTCGGGGTTCTTGGTGCGCTCGTGCTGCCACAGGTCCGCGACCTTGGTGGGCCGGCTCCCGGGGCGCATGGACCACAGCGCGGTCCGCCTGCCCTTGGTCGTCGCGAAGTGGATCTTGCCCCTCGACGCGGACAGGGCGCCGACCTCCGTGCCCTTCTTGGCGGCGTAGATCACCCGGGGCTTGCCGCCGGGCGGGACCGCCGTGAGCAGCCCGGCGAAGTTCTGGCTGACGTAGGCGGTGCCGTTGCCGGCGACCACCATGCTGAGCGGCGTGACCAGCTTCTTCGCCACCGTCGTGGGTTCGGGTGCCTGAGAGGCACTCGCCGCGGGACTGCCCATGAGGCTCCCCGTGAGCAGGACGACGGCCCCCACAGCCGTCGCGCGTCGTGTTGCAGCCATGCGTTCTCCCTTGTCGTGGCCACGCCCTCCCTGGCGCGGCGGTCCTCCGCAGGATCGGCCGGTCGACGCCGGCGAGGCGCCGCCCCCACACGCTTATCCCCCAAATCGGAGGCGGATCACCGGGCGCTCGCCAGCCGTCCCTTGAGCAGCGGGGCGACCGGGTGGTGCACCGGCAGGGCGGCCAGGCAGGCCTCGACGACCGCGGTGTCGTAGGGCGCCAGCTCGCTGTAGCGCAGCACGGCGTCCGCGTCGGGATCGGCCAGGAGCGCCTCGCGCACGCTCACGGCCAGGTAGTCGCCCATCTGCACCAGCGCGGGCGAGTTCGTCCCGGGCAGGAGGTCGCCCCCGTAGGCGCGCACCGCCGCCCGTACGTCGCCCCGGCGCAGCAGCCGCTGCACCTCCTCGACGTCGGTGGTCACCGGCATGGTGAGGCGGTAGGGCCGCGAGGAGAGCTGGCCCGAGAGCGCGGACCGCAGGTGCGAGACCTCGGCCTTGAGCGTCGACGTGGTCACCGCGGCGTCGCCGTAGAGCAGCGCGTGCAGGTGCTCCACCGACAGGCCCGACGGGTGCAGCGCCAGCAGCGCCAGGATTTCGGTCTGCCTGCGGTTGAGCAGCAGCCGCTGGCCGTCGAGCCACACCTCCGCGGTGCCGAGCAGGGTCAACGTCAGCCCCGGCTCGTGGGGGCCGGGGTCGCCGGCGAGCGTCGCACGCCGGTCGGTGGGCAGCGCACCCTCGATGAGCCGCGCCATCACCCGCGCGGTCGCGAGGCCGATCGGGTGGGTGCGGTCCCAGGTCGTCGAGAGGTCGATGACGCCGAGCGAGCGACCGGTGGCCGGGTCGAAGACCGGCGCCGCCCAGCAGACCCAGTTGTGCACGACCTCGGCGTAGTGCTCGGCGCTGAAGACTGTCGCCGCTTCACCGGTGCGACCGGCGAGCGCGAGCGCGTTGGTGCCCACGCTCTGCTCGTCCCACCGGCCGCCCGGCACGAAGTTCACCGACTCCGCCTTGCGACGCATCACCCGCCCGCCGTAGGTCCACAGGATGCGCGTCTGGTCGTCGGTCACGGCGATCACGAGGTCGCCGTCCTCGGCGGTGCGGCGCAGCTCGTCCTGCACCCGCTCGACGGCCGTCTGCAGCGGCGAGGCCCTCCAGAAGTCGGCCGTGTCGCCCTCGTCGGCGAGGGGCGCACGGGTGACATCCGGTGACACGACTCCCGAGAGCTGCCAGCTGCGCAGGATCTCCGGGCGCACGGCCTCGGTCTCGTCGGCGCCGTCCCCGACGAAGCGCGTCCACGCGCGCACGGCGCTCACGCGGCGGGCGTGCAGGTCATCGCTGGTCATGGCGGCTCCCGGTGGGTCGCGGCCAACCTAGCCGGAGTGTGACGTCCACAACAGGGATCGCTCGTCGTCGTGCATCCCGGTCGCTGCGAGAAGCCCCGGCGAGGACGCTCCGAGTGACGACACCCGCGACGCTCGTCGTCACCTACGAGTCGTGCGTCCCCTCAGACCGGTGAGCGAGCCCCGTCGTTGCGGGAGCCTCGTGCGTGCGCTCGGTCACGCGGGGTTGTCGAGCGCGGCCTGGCGCTTGCCAGCGACCCAGGCGAACGCGACCGCCCCGGCGGCCGCCACGATGGCCGATGAAGTCACGTGGAGGTCGCTGAGCTCGACCCGTCCGATGACCGACGTGAGAACCAGCACGGCCGGGCAGCACCCCGCAGCGACGACGGCGGCAAGCGGTCGAGCAGTCGACGCGTGTCGTCCCCGTCCGACCAGGAACATGAGCACGGCACCCACGACGACACCGGAGAGCACTCCCAGCGTCACGCCCACCAGAGCGCCGAGCATCGTCGATCCGACGGGGTCGCCGACCAAGGGCCCCACGCCTTCGGCGGGGGTCGCCAGTCAGCCCAGCACCGCACCCACCACGGCTCCGCCCACGACTCCGGTCACGGGACCGGCGAGGAGCCACCAGGCATCGGGCGCATTTCGCTGCGGCGAGTCACTCACAGGCGAACCCTAGTCCGCGCGTCGGCCCGGACAGGGGCATCACCGCGGCGGACGCCAGCGACGGCAGCGTCACCAAGACGTCCGGGGCTGCCGCGTCGCGCGCGCTGATCGCCGCTCAGCCAAGGTGCGACGAGCGGGGATCGCGCGAGCCCGCGACGTCCAGGTCCGCCGCTGCTCGTGCACGCATCTGCCGAGTTGACGGCGGTCACCCTCGCCGGGTCTACAGGGGTCGTCGCATCCGCGAGTGCCGTTGAGCGCCTGTTTGGTCTCCCGACATGGGAGCGTTGCTTTCATGCCCGCGCTCGTGTCAGCCGCCCTTGGCGCCCTTGCTCTGTTCCTCGCTGGGTTCGTCCGTGGCGGTTTGCGCTACAGCGCCGACCCTGAACTGATCTTCGGCGCTTCCTACGCGCTTGGTGGCCTTGGACTCATGGGCATCCTCGCCGCAGGCATTGCATTCGGAGCGAACCTCAGAGAGCGGTGATGCCTTCTCCGGTTCCGGCGGCGGCTGCCTGTGACGCAGGTGGCGTGCCTTACGGCCAACCCGACCGGACGCCGGCGGCGCGTGGATCTGCCGATGAGCGAACCTCCGGTGCCCGACGTGCAGCAACCTGACGGTCTGCTGTGGTGTGCTGGGCGCGTGGGGATGTCGCGATGCTCTCGACTCGTGCTCGCCGCACTCTTGCTTGCCACGGCCGGCTGCTCGGACCACCGCGGACACGACGACACCGCCACACCGCGATCCACGCCCACTGCCCGGGTTGCCCAGCCCTCAACGCCGCCGCCGACGCCGTGGCCCATCGCTGCCGCCCGGATCGACCGAATCCCCGGCCATCTCCCCCACCACGATTCCAGCCTGCCTCGGACGTTCCCGCCCGACGACGCCGTCCTACCTGACCTCCTCACCGATCCCCCAGGTCGCGTGCGGATGACGTACCACCCCCGGGAGTCGTTCGACGACGGTGGCGGCTGGCACACCGAGCGGGTGTTCCTCCTAGGAGTCGACGGAGGATGGCGCTCGTTGGAGATGGCCGATCTGGGGCTCCCTGACTCCTCCCACCCCGGCGCGGACACCTACGGTGCCGGTGCGCTGTCACCCGACGGCAGCACGTGGGCGGCTCCCACACGGGCTGGCATCGTCATGGTGGACTTGTCCTCCGCGCGCTCGCGCGCCGTCCACCTCCCGGGAGGCCACACCAGTTATCTCGCGTGGCACCCCGACGGCCGGAGCGTTGAGGTCGTGCGGCTTCACGGTGCCTCGACGCAGCGGACGTGGTCGATCGATTCCCTGTCGCTCGGAGTGAGCCGTTCGCCGTACCTGCTGCCCATCGACGGCTTCGCGGACGATGGAACAGTTGTCACCTTCGCCCGGCACGGTGCCCAGACGCTGCGGACCGTGCACCGCGGCCGATCGCAGGTCACCGACGTCGTCGCTATGCCCTACCGTCACGCGCGCCGCGGCGGCTCAGTCGGAACCGAGCGGATCCTCTTCGGTCTCAACCGCGAACTGCTGGCCGTCGATGGGCGCTCCGGAGCACCCATTGCACGACTGCGACTCAGGCCGGTCGACGCGGCGGGCTGGCCCCGCGGATGGTGGCGGCCAGACACCGTGTGGTTCTACGAGGCCAGTCGGGGCTTGATCACCTGGGACGTGACGAACGGACGCACACGCGTCCTGACTCGCGTTCGCCCAGCAGTTGACGACGGCCTCTACTGGACCGCGAGCGTCGCCGTGGACCTGATGCGCTGAGCGCCCACACATGCCGCGAGCATCCGCTCACGCCGAGATGGAGGCACTTGTGACAGTCCGACGAGGGAGCACATCTAGGTTCTCGCTATGGACTGGTACGGAATGGCGCCCAAGGCTGCGACGCGGGACTTGTGGGTCGCGCCCACTGGCCCGACGCGCCGGAGTTCGGCGGGTGGATCGACGTGACGGGAAGGCAGGTCTTCGAAGTCCTCGGAACGGTCGGCCCGCCCGGTGTCCGGGGGATCGAGTGGTACTTCATGCCGGAGCGGGAGCACTACGGCAAGCGATTGGTCGACGCCGTCTGGCAGTACGGCACAGGGCTGAAGGTGTACAGCGAGCGTCTCTGCGAGGTGATGGAGGCACAGGGCGCCCGGCTGGAGACCTGGCCCGCCGACGTGCGCCACCGGGACGGGCAGCGCATCCCTGGATACCTCGCTGTGCTCGAGGAGGTCGACACCCCGGGACCCGTCCACAGCTTCGTCAAGGGTCGTCGCTCCAGCGACGTGGCCATCAATGAGGACGTGAGGAGCGCGATCCTGCGAGGCGCATTCGCCGGCCTCGAGATCGAAGAGGTGTCGGGACCGTTTCCCGGGGGCGACTTCGATGACCCCCCGGCGCTCTGACCGGCCCTGGCTTGCTTGCCCGAGCCGGTCCCAGCTGGACCACCTCGAGGGACCGCTGCTGCAGCGGGCGGCGAGCGACAGCCGTGTCACCCGCAGGTGACGAGAGTCCGGACCTGTCGCGATGATGCGTGGATCGCCGGCCACCGGGCCCCCAGCCCGCTCGGCCCAGCGTGCGGGAGGCGTCGCCCGCCCGCGGTCAGCGCTTGCGCTTGAAGGTGGCGACGATGCCGGGGTGGTCGGTCACCAGGTGGCGGTAGGACCGGTAGGAGCGGATGCGGAAGGCCGAGTCGCGCTCCGCCATCACGTAGTCGATCCCCGATCCACCCTTGCGGCCGCTGTAGTTGGTCTCCAGGCGCAACGGCCTGGTGATCCGCCCCTTCACGAGGTGGTCGGTGGTGTCCCGGTTCTCGGTCACGTTGCAGTCGCACATCGCGACGAACTGGTGCCCCTTGCGCGTGTCCTGGGCGATGGAGCGCACCCGGCTGGCCATCCGCCACATGGCCTGCACCCCGCCGCGGTTGGCGTAGCGGGGCCCGCCCGTGCGGCGGTCGTGCAGGTGGTTGGGCAGGTGGAAGCTCACGGCCCGGATGACGTGACCGCTCGCACGGTGCCTGAGCACGGCCACCACGCCGTACTGGTCGTGGGCGATCCGGCCGGTCTGGCGCCGCCAGGTCCTGCCGGTGAGGAGGGCCGACCAGGTCTTCTCGAGCTCCCAGACGTCCTTGTCGAAGGCGATCGGGTTGTCGTCCGTGCCGGTCGGGCCCTTCGGCATCAGCAGGGTCCACGACTTCGGGAGGGACGCGCGCAGTGCGGGACGGCTGAACAGGCGCTCCTGGAAGCCGATGACCGAAGCGCCGCCGCCGATCACCTGGCTGATGTCGTGGCGCATGCCGGCGACCCGCATCCCCTTGCGCAGGTTGAGCGTCGCCACGTCGAAGCGGTGGGCGGGCCCGGCGCTCGCGGCCTGGGATCGTGCCTCCTCACGGGCCTGCGCTGCCGAGGCGCCGGGCGTCACACCGACGAGCAGCAGCAGGGTCGCGACGGCGAGGGCGGTCGATCGGGCGACGTTCCGGGACAGGGCAGCAAGAAAAAGCACCCGCACGACCATAGGCGGACGACTCCCACCGGCAAATTCGTCGTCGGAGGGCGCCGCCGGCCGGTCAGTCGTCGTGGTGGATGCGGCCCTGCGTGGTCGTGAGCCGCTCGCCCGAGCCGCCCCACCGGCGGGCCACGACCTCGGCGGCGATCGAGACGGCGGTCTCCTCGGGCGTCCGGGCGCCGAGGTCGAGCCCGATCGGCGAGGAGAGCAGGGCCAGCTCGGCCTCGGTCAGGCCGGCCTCGACGAGCCGGGCCGTCCGCTCCTCGTGCGTGCGCCGGGAACCCATGGCGCCGATGTAGCCGGGTCGCACGTCCTCGTCCAGCCGCAGGGCCACCTCGAGCAGCGGTACGTCGAACTTGGGGTCGTGCGTCAGCACGGCCAGGACGGTCCGGCGGTCGATGCGCCCTGCCGCGAGCTCGGCCTGCAGGTAGCGGTGCGGCCAGTCGACGACGACCTCGTCGGCGCCCGGGAACCGCGAGGTCGTCGCGAAGACCGGCCGCGCGTCGCACACGGTCACGTGGTAGCCGAGGAAGGAGCCGACCTTCGCCACCGCGGCGGCGAAGTCGATGGCGCCGAACACGAGCATCCGCGGCTTGGGCGCGAACCCCCACACGAAGACCCGCATCCCCTCGCCACGGCGCTCGCCCTCGGGACCGTAGGTCAGCGTCGCGTTGGTGCCGGCGGCGAGCAGGCCGAGCGCGTCGTCGTGCACCGCCGCGTCGGCGCGGCCGGAGCCCAGGCTGCCCTCCGCGGCGGCGTCGGGGCGCACCACCATCCGGCGGCCGACGCGGGTCGGGTCCGGGTGCGCGATGACGGTGGCGAGGGCGACCGGCCTGCCGGCACCGACGTCGGCCGCGACGCCGGCCAGCTCGGGGAACGTCTCGCGGGAGACCTGCTCCACGAACACGTCGAGGATCCCGCCGCACGTCAGTCCGACCGCGAAGGCGTCGTCGTCGGAGACGCCGTAGCGCTCGAGCACCGGCTCCCCGGACGCGACCACGCTCTGCGCCAGGTCGTAGACCGCCCCCTCCACGCAGCCGCCCGACACCGAGCCGACCGCCGTGTCGTCGGGGCCGACGAGCATCGACGCGCCGGGCGGCCGGGGCGCGGACCGGAAGGTGGCGACGACGGTGCCGACGCCGACGGTCTCGCCGGCCTCCCACCACGCCATCAGCTCGGGCAGCACGTCACGCACGGGCGATCACCCCGGTCAGGTCCGCGAACGTCGCCAGCGAGTGTCCTGCGAGGAAGTCGTCGCAGTGCGGCAGCGCGGCGACGACCCCGCCCTGCAGCGGCTCGTAGCCGGCCTTGCCGCGGTGCGGGTTCACCCAGACCACCCGGTGCGCAATCCGTTGCAGGCGGGCCATCTGCTCGCCGAGCAGCCCGGCGTCGCCGCGCTCCCAACCGTCGCTGAACACCACGACGACGGCACCGCGGGCCAGGCCGCGCTGACCCCACCGGTCGAGGAAGACCCGCAGTGTCTCCCCCAGTCGCGTCCCGCCGGACCAGTCGGGCACGACCTCGCCGGCGGCGACGATGGCCCGCTCGGCGTCGGGCCAGCGCAGCGCGCGGGTGACGTGGGTCAGCCGGGTGCCCACGGTGAACGTCTCGACGGTGCCGCCGGCGGTCCGCGCCGACTGGGTCAGGCGGTGGGCCAAGCGCAGGAGCGCGTCGGCGTACGCGCTCATGGAGCCGCTGACGTCGACGAGCAGCACCACCCGGCGCGGGCGGGTGCCGCGCCTGCGCCAGGCGAGCTCGCCGGGCTCTCCGAGTCGACGCAGCGAGTCGCGCAGCGTGCGCGGGGCGTCGAGCTCGCCCCGGTGCCAGCGGCGGTGGCGGGCGGTGCGCCGCACGGGCGGGTGCAGCGACAACCGGCCGAACATCGCGGCAAGGCGTCGCCGCTCCGCGGCGTCGAGCGTCGCCACGTCCCGGTGCCGCAGCAGGTCCGCGGCCGAGGCGGCGGCGCGGACGACGTCCTCGTCCCCGTCGGGGTCGGTGCCGGCGGCGTCCTCGGCATCGGGCAGCAGGTGGGCCGAGGCGGGGCGGGACGCCTCGCGCGGGTGCGCGCGCGGCAGGCCGTCACGCGGGTCGTACCACGCGGCGAACACCTGGTCGTGCCGGGCGAGGTCGTCGGGCGACCCGCACAGCGTCGCGCGGCCCGCCCAGTAGACCGCCTGCCGGTCGTCGACACCGACGGCCGCGACCGCGACGAGGTAGGCGCGCGCCCGGTCCTGGGTCACCGGCACGCCGGCCGCCCGCAGCGCCCGGGTGAAGCCGAGCAGGATCTCGTCGGGACCGCGGTCGGGCGTCATCGCGCGAGCATCCGCTCCAGCGCGACGCGCACCCGGTCGGCGTCCTCCCGGTACTTCAACAGCGCGCCGAGGGTCGCGGCGGCCGACGCCAGGTCGATCTCGGCGGTGCCCAGGTAGGTCAGGGCGCGGGCCCAGTCGAGGGTCTCGGCGACACCGGGCGGCTTGAGCAGGTCGTCGCGTGCGCGCAGCTGCTGGACGAGCCCTACGACCTGCAGCGCCAGCGCCTCGCTGACCTCGGGCGCCCGCGACCGGACGATCTCCACCTCGCGGTCGAGACCGGGATGGTCGATCCAGTGGTAGAGGCATCGGCGCTTGAGCGCGTCGTGCAGCTCGCGGGTGCGGTTGGAGGTGAGCACCACCAGCGGCGGCTCGGGAGCGGTGACCGTGCCGAACTCGGGGATCGTCACCTGCCAGGTCGACAGCACCTCCAGCAGGAACGCCTCGAACTCGTCGTCGGCGCGGTCGACCTCGTCGACCAGCAGCACGGCCGGCGCCTGCCGCAGTGCCGCGAGCACCGGCCGCGCGAGCAGGAACCGCTCGTCGTACAGGCTCTTCTCGGCCTCGTCGGAGTCGACCTGCCCGGCCGCCTCGAGCGCCCGCAGGTGCAGGATCTGGCGCGGGAAGTCCCAGTGGTAGAGCGCCTGGCTGGCGTCGATGCCCTCGTAGCACTGCAGCCGGACCAGCGGCAGGTCCAGTCCCTGCGCGAGCGCCTCGGCCAGGGCCGTCTTCCCGGTCCCTGGCTCCCCCTCCAGGAGCAGCGGCCGCTGCATCCGCGCGGCGAGGAACACGACCGTCGCGAGCTCGCCGTCGGCGAGGTAGCCGGTCGTTCCCAGCCGAGCGGCGACGTCGGCGGCGGAGTCCATCCCTGGCGGCATGCGCCTCAGGCTACGACCCGCCACGTTGGTTGCACGTTGGCCTCAGCGGGTGTCGACGTCCGCGCCCGACGCGAGGTCGCCGCACTCGACGAGCGCGACCTCGTGCTGCGCGAGGTAGTCGCGGGCACCGCGGTCGCCGGTCGCGGTCGCGACGACGCCCGTCCAGTGGTCCCGTCCGATCAGCACCGGGTGCCCCGGCATGCCGTCGTACGCCGCCCGCGCGAGGTCGGCCGACCCGCGCGAGGTCCCGACGAGCCGCGCCACGACGTCTCCGCCGACGTCGGGCAGGTCCACCAGCGACACCAGCGCGGCGTCGTGCCGCGTGCCTGCCAGGGCGGTGAGGCCGGCGCTCAGCGAGGCGCCCATGCCCTCGGCCCAGTCGTCGGCGCGGATCCGCGACACGGACATCGGGAGCAGGGCCGCGGCCCGCTCCGCCTCGGCGCCGAGCACCACCACGACCTCGGCGCAGGGACGCAGCGCCTGCACCGAGCGGAGCAGCCAGGACGTGCCGTCGTCGTCGCGGGCGAGTGCCTTCGGACCGCCGAACCGCTCCCCGGACCCTGCCGCGAGGAGCAGCCCGGCGACCGACGTCACCGCGGGAAGGCCTCGGCGTAGAGCGCCTCGAGCTCGGGCGACTTCTCCGCGGTGAACCCGCACAGGGTGACCCTGTCGCCGGTGGCGCTGACGAGGTAGGTCTTGCCCTCCTCGAGGTCGACGGCCATCAGCAGGTCCTCGAGGGCCTTGCTCGGAGACGCGACGGTGACGGTCTCGGCCTTCCCGCCGGCGTACCAGTGGTCGACGGCCAGCGTCGCGCTGCCGTCGTCCAGCGAGGTCACCGTGCCCTCGAAGGCCGTGTCGAACGTGGCCAGCGTCTCGGCGGAGGGCATCGCGCACTTGCCGGCCGCCGAGGACTCCACGGTCAGGGCGAGCGTGCCGGTGCCCGCCTCGGAGCTGGTGGCCGGGCTCGACCCGGCCGCGCTCGACCCGGCCGGGGCGGCGTCGCCCCGGTCGTCGGACCCGCAGGCGGCCAGGCCCAGCACGGCGACGAGGGACGCGGCGAGGCGGGCGACGGTACGGGATCGGCTGGTGTTCACGGTTCCTCCTGCGGAAGCGGGGCCGGTGCGGTCACCGTGCCACACCCCTTCGACGCCGGCCGTCGCGGGGGCGTTCCGCCTCAGGCGTCGTCCTCGTCCTCGAGCTTGCGCCTGAGCCTCCCGACGCCGGGGATCTTGCCGAGGAGCTCGTTCAGCTCGCGGCTGACGTCGAGCAGCTCGTGCAGGTCCGGCGCGACCGTTCCGAGGGTCGTCAGCACCGGGAGCACGTCGCGCTCGACCTGGACGGTCAGCCCGGGCAGATGGTCGACGAGCCGGACCAGCGCGGCCACCTCGTCGGGGTGGGTGGTGTCCGCGAGCGTCCGGAGGACCGGCAGCAGCGTCGTCAACGGGGGCTCGAGGGCGTCGAGGAGACCCACGGCGCGGCCGACCAGCGCGTCCGCGTCGTCGGCCACGGTCCCGACGCGGTCGATCTGCTTCTGCGCGTCGTCGGCCACGGTCCCCACGCGGTCGATCTGCTTCTGCGCGTCGTCGGCCACCGCACCCACGCGGTCGATCTGCTTCTGCGCGTCGTCGGCCACCGCACCCACGCGATCGATCTGCATCCGCGCGTCGTCGGCCACCGCACCCACGCGGTCGATCTGCTTCTGCGCGTCGTCGGCCACCGCACCCACGCGGTCGATCTGCTTCTGCGCATCGTCGGCCACCGCACCCACGCGGTCGATCTGCTTCTGCGCATCGTCGGCCACCGCACCCACGCGGTCGATCTGCTTCTGCGCGTCGTCGGCCACCGCCTCGACACGGTCGAGCGTGACGGAGGCCCGGGCGAGCAGCACCTCGGCCTGGTCGATGAGGGCCAGCACGCGCGGCACGGCCCCGAGCAGCATCTCGACCTGCTCACCTCCGCGACCGAGGGCGGAGATCACGTCGCGGGGGCCGGGCACGGGCAGGCGCATGGTTCATTCCTACCAGCGGTGTCCCCGGGGTCGCGGGAACGCAGCAGGGCCCCCGCCGGAGCGGGGGCCCTGCTGGTGGTGCGTGGTGCTCGGGGGAGCCGGACTCAGAAGTCCATGCCGCCCATGCCGCCCATGTCGCCGCCGGGCACGGCCGGCGCCTTCTCGGGCTTGTCGGCCACGACGGCCTCGGTGGTGAGGAACAGCGCGGCGATCGACGCGGCGTTCTGCAGCGCCGAGCGGGTCACCTTCGCCGGGTCGATGATGCCCTCGGCGATCATGTCGACGTAGTCGCCGGTGGCCGCGTTGAGACCGTGACCGGCCTCCAGGTTGCGGACCTTCTCGGAGATGACGCCGCCCTCGAGACCGGCGTTGACCGCGATCTGCTTGAGCGGGGCCTCGATGGCGACCTTGACGATGTTGGCACCGGTGGCCTCGTCGCCGGTCAGCTCCAGCTTGGAGAACGCCTCGGCACCGGCCTGGACGAGCGCCACGCCGCCGCCGGCGACGATGCCCTCCTCGACTGCGGCCTTGGCGTTGCGGACGGCGTCCTCGATGCGGTGCTTGCGCTCCTTCAGCTCGACCTCGGTGGCCGCGCCGACCTTGATCACGGCGACGCCGCCGGCGAGCTTGGCGAGGCGCTCCTGCAGCTTCTCGCGGTCGTAGTCGGAGTCCGACTTCTCGATCTCGGCGCGGATCTGGTTGACCCGGCCCTCGATCTGGGCCTGGTCGCCGGCACCCTCGACGATGGTGGTCTCGTCCTTGGTGATGACGACCTTGCGGGCCTGGCCGAGCAGCTCGAGGCCGGCGGACTCGAGCTTGAGGCCGACCTCCTCGGAGATGACCTGGCCGCCGGTGAGGATGGCGATGTCCTGCAGCATGGCCTTGCGGCGGTCACCGAAGCCCGGCGCCTTGACGGCGACGGAGCGGAAGGTGCCCTTGATCTTGTTGACGACCAGGGTCGACAGCGCCTCGCCGTCGACGTCCTCGGCGATGATCAGCAGCGGCTTGCCGGACTGCATGACCTTCTCGAGCAGCGGCAGCAGGTCCTTGACCGTCGACACCTTGGAGTTCGCGATGAGGACGTAGGGGTCCTCCAGCACGGCCTCCATGCGCTCGAGGTCGGTGGCGAAGTAGGCGGAGATGTAGCCCTTGTCGAACCGCATGCCCTCGGTCAGCTCGAGGTCCAGCCCGAAGGTGTTGGACTCCTCGACGGTGATGACGCCTTCCTTGCCGACCTTGTCCATGGCCTCGGCGATGATCTCGCCGACGGTGGTGTCGGCCGCGGAGATCGACGCGGTGGAGGCGATCTGCTCCTTGGTCTCGACGTCCTTCGCCATGCTGAGCAGCTGCTCGGACACGGCGGCGACGGCGGCCTCGATGCCTCGCTTGAGGCCCATCGGGTTCGCGCCGGCCGCGACGTTGCGCAGGCCCTCGCGGACCATGGCCTGGGCCAGGACGGTCGCCGTCGTCGTGCCGTCACCGGCGACGTCGTCGGTCTTCTTGGCGACCTCCTTGACCAGCTCGGCGCCGATCTTCTCGTAGGGGTCCTCCAGCTCGATCTCCTTGGCGATCGAGACACCGTCGTTGGTGATCGTGGGGGCGCCCCACTTCTTCTCCAGCACGACGTTGCGGCCCTTGGGGCCCAGGGTGACCTTGACCGCGTCGGCGAGGGTGTTCATACCCCGCTCGAGGCCGCGGCGGGCCTCCTCGTTGAAAGCAATCAGCTTCGGCATGACTTGCGCGATTCCTTGTCGACGTGAGTTCTGTGGGTACGACGCCGGGCGGGCTGCCCGCGACGGACGATCCGCTCCCCCGGCGATCCATTCACACCGGCTTCGCGGACCTCAGCGTCACCTGGGTCGCTGTCACTCTCTCGTCGAGAGTGCCAACCTCATGTTTAGCACTCGACCCCCGAGAGTGCAAACGTCAGGCCGGGGGCCGCGGCCGCGAGGACCGGTAGGAGCTCCGCGCGGCCACCAGGTCGGCGAACGGGGCGGCGTTGGCCGTGGAGACGTTGAGGTAGAGGCCGGGCTCGATGAGCTCGAGCTCGCTGACGACCCAGTCGCCCTCCCAGTGCAGGAGGTCGACCCGGAGGTAGTCGATCGGCCGGCCGAACCGCTCGGCCATGGCGCCGTGGGCGCGCAGGACGAGGTCGGCGACGTCGCCGGTCGGCACTGCGCGCACGGTGCCGCCGAACTCCTCGTTGACGCGGACGTCGCCCGCTCCCGGCAGCTTGTCGAAGCGCTGGGTCACCTCACCGCCGAGCACGTGGACGGAGGTCTCGCCCCGGGTCCGGACGGACTCCACAAGGGGCTGGACCACCCACGGGCCGCCGACCTCCGGGTGACCGGGATGGCTGCGAGCCGGGACGCCGAGGCGCGGGTCGTCGGCGTCGCTGACGACGAGGAGCCCCGCACCGCCGGCGCCCACGCGCGGCTTGACGACCGCGCTGCCGAAGCGGCGTACGGCGTCGGCGAGCGCGGCGCGGTCGTCGGCGAGCAGCGTCGGGACGGCGGGCAGGTCGCCGAGCTCGGTGAGGTAGCGCTTGTCGTGGTTCCACGCGAACACGTCGTGGCCGTTGAGCAGGCGGGACTGGTCGAGGGAGGCGGTCCAGCCGAGGAACTCGGTGTGGCGCGCCACGTAGTCCCAGGTCGACCGCACGGCGACCAGGTCGGCCGCAGCCCAGTCGACGGCCGGGTCGTCCCAGCGCGCCCAGGCGTGCTCGATGCCGCGGGCGCGCAGCTCCGCGTCGAGGGCCGCCGCGCCCGGCTCCCCCTGCGGCAGGTCGCCGCTGGTGGCGAGCAGGACGCTCATGCCCCGGGCTGCTCGGAGGGCTGCTCGGACGTCTGCTGGGCGGGGACCGCGGAGGACCCGTGGAACTCGTGAGCGGAGTGGTCGCGGTTGGTGCCCTCGCGGTTGTCACCCTTCTCGATGATCACGAGGTTGTGGTAGCAGTGCACCGACCGCACCCACTGGTCGGTGTAGGTGGGCTCGTAGCCCTCGATGAGGAACTCCTCGTGGTTGAGGCCGTCGATGAGGTCCTTGACGAGGTCCATCGACGTGCCGGGCGCGCGGGGGTCGAGCTGACCACCCCACGCCGGCCAGTAGGAGGTCTGGGTGTCCTCGATGCAGTAGATCGCGCCGTCGGGCAGCAGCGGGAACAGGATCCGGAAGGACTCGCGGACGTGCGCCGGGATGTGGCTGCCGTCGTCGATGACGACCATCGGCGCCCCCTGCTCGTCGATGATCCGCTGGAGGATCTCGGGGTCGGTCTGGTCACCGAGGTAGGCGTGGATGCGCCCCCGTGTGAGCCACGACTTGTCCTCGATGTCGAGGCCGACGATGCGGGCCTTGGGGAAGAACCAGCGCCACATCTTCATCGAGGCGCCGCTCCTGCGGCGCTTCTGGTAGCCGCCGATGCCGAGCTCGAGCAGCGTGAACGACTCCGTGCGGAGGTGCTGCAGGTGCCGCTCGTAGTGCGGCGTGTACCTGTGGACGCCCCACTTGTCGGTGCCGAACTCGATCGCGAGCTCGGTGAGGTTGCTGGCCAGCAGCCGGCGGCGGCGCTCCGCCTTCGCGTCGACGACCGGCTCGGGCGCCTCGGGCACGGGCGATGCCTGGATGCGGCCGGCCCTCTGGGCTGCCTTCTTCAGGGCCTGGCCGGCTCGTCGAGCGGTGGTGCGCACCCGCGAACCCTAGCCTGACCCACCCACCCCCGGTGCGTGGTGCCCGAACGGCACCGCCTCGACCACGCCGAGCGCTGCGAGCACCGACGGCAGCATCGCCTTGGCGGTGCGCTTGTAGCCGTGGGCGCTCGGGTGGAACCGGTCGAGGCTGAACATCTCCTCGGGATTCGTGATGAAGAACGGACCGACGACGTGCGCGAGGGAGACGACCCGCGCGCCGTGCTCGAGGGCGACGCCGCGCTGTGCGTCCGCGAGCTGGCGCGAGGCCCGCGACCCGAGCGCGCGCAGGGGCTGCGGCACCGGCCGCAGCGCGCCCAGGTCGGGGCAGGTGCCCACGACGACCTCGGCCCCGAGGGCGCGCAACCGGTCGACGGCGTCCGCGAGGTGGCGCACGGACTCCGCGACCGGCACCCGGTGGGTGACGTCGTTGCCGCCGACGACGATGACGGCCACGTCCGGGCGGTACGTCCCGGGCAGCGAGGCGAGCTGGGCGGCGAGCATGCTGCTCTCCGAGCCGACCACCGCCGCCGTGCGCAGCCGCACCGAGCGACCCGCGTGCTCGGCGATGCCGCGGGCCAGGCGACTGCCCAGCGTCTGCTTGGCCCGCTCGGCGCCCAGCCCCGCGGCGATCGAGTCGCCGAGGACGAGCAGGTCCACCGGCGCCCCGTACTTCTTCTTGTAGTGCTTGTCCGCGGAGGGGGCGACCTCGCCGAGGGGCTTGCCGATGGCCCGTCGCGCCTGCGCAGCCTGACGGTGCAGCAGCTCGCGGGCACCGTACGTCGTCCCGCCCGCGAGGCCGCCGAGGACGGCCAGCGCGAGGCCGGCCCTGGTCAGGTGCTTGCTTCCCACCCCGCCTGTGAACCACACGTCGTTGAACGTGCGCGCAACCCGCGGTGTCCGCCGACCCAACGGGGCGTCACACCTGGGCACGGGTGCACACGACGCGCCCCCGCGCGTCGGCCAGCTCGGCGCCGGTCGCGGCAACGCCGCCGTGGTCGACGTACGCGCTCCCCCGGCCGCCGGGGGGTCAGCCGCCGGCGACTGCCGGGATGACCGAGACCTGCACGCCGTCGGGCGTCGGGGTCGCGAGGTCCTCGAGGAACCGCACGTCGTCGTTGCCGACGTAGACGTTGACGAACCGGCGCAGCTGGCCCGCCTCGTCGAGGATCCGCCCCTTGATGCCGGCGTAGCTGGCGTCGAGGTCGTCGAGCACGGCGGCGAGGGTGTCGCCCTCGGCGCTGACCTCGGACTGGCCGCCGGTGTAGGTGCGCAGGATGGTGGGGATCCGGACGGACACGCTCATGCTGGGTTCCTCCTTCACAGGACGCCGGACGCGACGAAGGCGTCGTAGCTAGGGGCGATGGTGGCGGCGGGACCGACCCGGTCGGCGACCGCGTCCAGGGTCTTCAGGCCCATGCCGGTGTTGATCACGACGGTCTCGAGGGACGTGTCGAGCTGGCCGGTCTCGACGAGCTTCTTCAGCACGCCCACGGTGGTGCCCCCGGCGGTCTCGGTGAAGATGCCCTCGGTGCGGGCCAGGAGCAGGATCCCCTCGCGCACCTCGTCGTCGGTGATGTCCTCGACGGCACCACCGGAGCGGCGGCAGATGTCGAGGACGTAGATGCCGTCGGCGGGGTTGCCGATCGCCAGGCTCTTGGCGATGGTGTCGGGCTTGACGGGCCGGATCGCGTCGGTGCCGGCCTTGTAGGCCACGGAGACCGGCGAGCAGCCGGTCGCCTGGGCGCCGAAGACCCGGTAGGGCTTGTCCTCGACCAGGCCCAGCCGGATCAGCTCCTGGAAGGCCTTGTCGACCTTGGTGAGCTGCGAGCCGGACGCCACGGGGATGACGATCTGGTCGGGCAACCGCCAGCCGAGCTGCTCGGCGATCTCGTAGCCGAGGGTCTTCGAGCCCTCGGCGTAGAAGGGCCGGACGTTGACGTTGACGAACGCCCACCCCTCCTCCTCGCCGGCGATCTCCGAGGCGAGCTTGTTGACGTCGTCGTAGTTGCCCTCGACCGCGACGAGGCGGTCGGTGTACACGGCCGAGTTGACCTGCTTGGGCTTCTCGAGGTTGCTCGGGATGAAGACGACGGTCCGCATCCCGGCGCGGGCGCCGGCGGCGGCGACCGCGTTGGCCAGGTTGCCGGTCGAGGGGCACGCGAAGACCTTCGCGCCGAGCTCCCGGGCGGCGCTGAGGGCGCACGCGACCACGCGGTCCTTGAACGAGTTGGTCGGGTTGGTCGAGTCGTCCTTGACCCAGAGCCGGTCGATGCCGAGCTCGCGGCCGAGGTTGCGCGCCTCGAGCAGGCGGGTGAAGCCCGGCTCGGTGTTGGGGCTCTGCTCGATGTCGGTCGGGACGGGGAGCAGCGCCTTGTAGCGCCAGATGTTCGCGGGACCCGCCGCGATCTCCTCGCGGGTCACCGACGGGAAGTCGTAGGCCACCTCCAGCGGCCCGAAGCACTCCGGACAGGCGTACGACGGGCCGAGGGCGACCTCGTGCCCGCACTCCCGACAGGCGAGTGCGCGGGCGTGCCCGAAGGCGCCCTCGCGCAGCCCCTTCGACGCCGTGGCGGTCGTGGTGTCGTCCAGCAGGGTGCTCATGAAGTCCTCCTTCTCATCTGTCCCCGCGACTCTCGCGTGGGTCGGATTTGGCACCTGCTCCCGTGACTGCCGGAGGTGTCCGGACAGGAGGCTCACGGGTGGTTGCCGGGACTTCGACGGGCCGTTCCCTCAGTCCCTCGTGATGAGCACGCCCAGCCTAGGCGGGGCGTCTCACGATGCGCACACCGAGTCCACGATGTGATCGGGCCGCGTCCGCTGCGTGGGCGACCCGAGGGACGCCTGGGGGGACGGCTGCGCGGCCCGCGGCGGTCAGCGGCCGGCGAGGGGCGCGGGAAGCCGGCCGAGCAGCTCGACCATCCCGGCCGGACCGTCGACGACGACGTCGGCGAGCCGCACCAGGTCGGGCTGCTCGTGCGAGGCGGAGCAGACGACGAGTCCGGGCAGGCCGTCGGCACGCAGCTCCCGGACCGCCTCGAAGGCCGCGATGTCACCGAGGTCGTCACCGCCGAAGACCACGCCGGAGGCCTCCTGCTCGGCGACGAAGGTCCGCAGGGCCGCGCCCTTGTGCATGTCGCCGGAGCGCACCTCGATCACGTTGCGCCCCGGCTCGATCGTGAGGTGGTGGCGCTCGGCGAGGGCGGTGAGCGGCTCGACCAGCCGGTCGAAGGCCCCGGCGGGGTCGTCCATGCGCCGGGTGTGCACCGCGACCGCGAGGCCTTTCTCCTCGACGTGGGCCTCAGCGGCGCCAGCACCGCGCAGCACCGACGGCAGCTCGCGCTCGAAGCTGGCCAGCCCCGCGGGCGGCCGGGGCGAGCGGATCCGCTGCTCGGTCGCCGACCAGCGCTCGTTGCCGTACTGGCCGAAGACGAAGAGCTCGGCGCCGCGATCGAGCATCGCGTTGCCGAGCGCGTCGAGGTCTCCCATGGCGATCGCCTGGCGTGCCGGTCGGCCCGTGATCACCGCGACGGCGCGGACCGCCTCCGCGAGCTCGAGGAGCGCGCCCGGGGCACCGGGGTGCAGGCGCGCGGCCTCGGGGTCGTCGACGACCGGGGACAGCGTGCCGTCGAAGTCGAGCCCGACGACCGCACCGGCGAGGACCTCGCGCAGGGCGTCGTAGTGAGCCCGCGCGTCGTCGGAGGTGAACTCCATGGGGCTCAGCCAACCACGCCGCGCGGGGGGACGCCGAACCGCCTCGGGCCCTCGGCTACCGCGGGGCGTCGGCGGTGAGGATGACGGTGAGCCGGTCGCGCTTCATCACCCCGACGGCCGGCGCGGTGCGCTTGATGCCGAGGTCGAGGGCGAGCTGCTTGCCGGCGGCCTCGAGCCGGGGCGGGAAGTAGACCGTGCTCGTCGGGATCAGGCCCGTCCAGTTGTCGTCGCCCACCACGGCCCAGCCGACACCGGTGGCCTTGGCCGCGGTGGCGGCGGCGAGGCCCTGGATGCCCGAGTTGTTGTAGACCTCGACGTAGACCTCGCCCCGCTCGACCTGCGGCTTCGGCTTCGGCTTCGGGGGCGTCGTCGTCGCCGGCGACGGCTCGGCCTCCCCGCTGGGCGTCTGGTCGGCGCTGGCGATCGTCGCGGTGTCGACGCGACGCTCGGTCGGGGCCTGCTCGCGGGTGGCCACGAACGTGATCGACGCCATCGCGACGGCGAGCACCGACAGCATGACGAGCGGGGACGGGAAGGCCACGCCCTGCTCGTCACGGGGACGGCGGCGCGGGCGAGGGTCAGGACTGGGGAAGGAGGTCATGGGGAAGGTGACCAATCGTGAGTGGGCGGGTCTCGCTCGGGTCAGATCTCGAAGCCGAGGCGGCGGGCGGAGCGCTGCCTCTGGCGGGAGGCGCGGAGCCGGCGGAGGCGACGGACGAGCAGGGGGTCGGCCTCGAGCGCCTCGGGGCGGTCGATGAGGGCGTTGAGCACCTGGTAGTAGCGGGTCGAGGACATGTCGAACTTCTCGCGGACCGCCTGTTCCTTGGCGCCGGCGTACTTCCACCAGTGCCGCTCGAACTCGAGGATCTCGCGATCGCGCTGGCTGAGCCCTGCAGCGGGCTCCTGCTCGGCGGCGACGTGCTTCGCGGCGTCCATTGCGTCTCCTTCTCGACCCCAGGTCCACCCGTGACCGGGGGGACCGCCGCCAGTCTAGGCGACGAACGACAACGATGTCATTCGTCTCCGGCGAGTCGTCTGGACACACCGAGCGGGGCCCTCGGGCGGCACGGACGCGACGCACCGCGGGGTGACTCGCGGCTCGGACAGGATCGTTAGGGTGGCGGACGTGACCCGACCACCGCAGGCAGACCTCGTCATCGTGGCCAACCGGCTGCCCGTGGACCGCGTGCACCAGCCGGACGGCTCGGTCTCCTGGCGCCCGTCCCCCGGCGGCCTGGTCACCGCGCTCGAGCCGGTCCTGCGCGCGAACGACGGGGCCTGGATCGGCTGGCCGGGCTCGGCCGACGACGACGAGTTCGAGCCGTTCGTCGAGAACGGGCTCTCCCTGATCCCGGTGGCGTTGACCGCGCAGGAGGTCGAGGAGTTCTACGAGGGCTTCTCCAACGGCACGCTCTGGCCGCTCTACCACGACGTCGTCGCCAAGCCGGAGTTCCACCGGGAGTGGTGGGACGCCTACGTCGCGGTCAACCGGCGCTTCGCCGACCGGGCAGCCGAGGTGGCGGCCGAGGGCGCGACGGTCTGGGTGCAGGACTACCAGCTGCAGCTCGTGCCGCAGATGCTGCGGGCGCAGCGTCCCGACCTCCGCATCGGCTTCTACCTGCACATCCCGTTCCCGCCGGCCGAGCTGTTCTCCCAGCTGCCGTGGCGGCGCCAGATCCTGGAGGGGCTGCTCGGCGCCGACCTGATCGGCTTCCAGCTGCCGGGTGCCGCGGCGAACTTCGTGCGCCTCGTGCGCAGCCGGGTCGGCCACAAGACCCACCGCGACACGATCTACCTCCCCGACGGCCGGCCGGTGAAGGCCACCGCGTTCCCGATCTCCATCGACACGGCAGGCTTCGAGGAGCTCGCGCGGTCCGAGGCGGTGACCGCGCGTGCCGCCGAGATCCGGGAGGCCCTCGGCGACCCCAAGGTGATCTTCCTAGGCGTGGACCGGCTCGACTACACCAAGGGCATCTACTCCCGCCTGCGCGCCTTCGGCGAGCTGGTCCGCGACGGCCACCTCGACGTCGAGGACGTCGTCTTCGTGCAGGTCGCGACGCCCTCGCGCGAGCGCGTGGAGCAGTACCGGATCCTGCGCGACGACATCGAGCGGCTCGTCGGACGCATCAACGGCGACCACGGCCTGATCGGGCGTCCGGCCATCCACTACCTGCACAGCTCCTTCCCGCGCGAGGAGATGGCGGCGTTCTACCGGGCGGCCGACATCATGGTGGTCACGCCGTTCCGCGACGGCATGAACCTCGTCGCCAAGGAGTACGTCGCCTGCCGCTTCGACAACCACGGGGCCCTGGTGCTCTCGGAGTTCGCCGGCGCGGCGCAGGAGCTGCGCCAGGCGTGGCTGGTGAACCCCTACGACATCGACGGCATGAAGGCGACCCTCCTCGAGGCGTACGCCGCCGGCGCGAAGGAGACCGGGCGCCGGATGCGGGCGATGCGCAAGACGGTCGTGCAGAACGACGTCGCGAAGTGGGCGCGCGACTTCCTCACCGAGCTCGAGACGCTGCCCGACCACCACGACAAGACGGTGCGCACGACCCCTGCAGTCTGACGCGTACGCCGCTCAGGCCGGTCCTGGGCGACCTCAGGCCGGGGTGCGCTGCGACGGCTCGGTCTCGTCCTGGGCGGTCATCAAGGCCTCGATCTCCCGCACCAAGTCGGGGCCCAGCCGCGGCCAGGAGGGGTCGTAGCCGTAGATCTCGGCGAGGCCGACCGCCGAGCGGGTGCCGTCGACGATGTCCACGTCGCGCGGGGCGATGAGGCCGGGGTGCACGACGCCGATCGCCTCCGAGACCTTGAGCAGGTCGCGCCGCAGCGAGCGGATGTAGTTCGCCGCGCGCACGCTCTTGAGGCTCACGTCGAGGCCCCGGGTGTAGCGCGGGTTCTGGGTCGCGACACCGACCGGGCAGTGGTCCGTGTGGCACTTCTGCGCCTGGATGCAGCCGATGGACAGCATCGCCTCACGGCCCACGCTGACCATGTCGGCACCCAGCGCGAAGGCGACGACGGCGTTCTCGGGGATCCCCAGCTTCCCGGCCCCGATGAAGACGACGTCGTCGCTGAGCCCGGCGGCCGCGAAGCGCCGGTAGACCTCGCTGAACCCGATCCGGAACGGGTAGGCGACGGAGTCGGCGAAGATCATCGGCGCCGCACCGGTGCCGCCCTCCCCGCCGTCGATGTTGACGAAGTCGACGCCGCGGGTGCCCGATCGCATCGCCTCCACGAGCTCGTCCCACATGGTCGGGTTGCCCACGGCGGACTTGATGCCGACCGGCAGCCCGGTCGCCTGGGCGACCGACTCCACGAAGTCGAGCATCGAGTCGATGTCGTGGAAGACCGTGTGGCGGCTCGGCGAGGCGCAGTCCTTGCCCTCGGGGATGCCCCGGATCTCGGCGATCTCCCGGCTCACCTTCTCCCCCGGCAGCATGCCCCCGAGGCCCGGCTTCGCACCCTGGCTGAGCTTGATCTCGATCGCGCGCACCGGCGCGGACTGCACGACGTCGACCAGCCGGGCCATGTCGAAGCGGCCGTGCTCGTCGCGGCAGCCGAAGTAGGAGGTGCCGATCTGGAAGACGATGTCGCCGCCGTGGCGGTGGTGCGGGGACAGCGCCCCCTCCCCGGTGTTCTGGAAGCACCCGGCCATCGCCGCACCCTTGTTCAGCGCCTCGATCGCCTTGCCGGACAGCGAGCCGAAGCTCATCCCGGAGATGTTGACCACTGAGGTGGGGCGGAAGGCGTGCGCACGCCCCCGCGACGCGCCCATCACCTTGGCGCACGGCAGCACGATCTCCTCCTGCGCGTGCGGCATCGTCGCGGCGCCCGGACCGGTGAAGGTGCGGTGCTTGATGATCGGGTAGCCCTCGACGCGCTCCACGTCGTTGTCGGTGCCGAAGCCGAAGTAGTTGTTCTCCAGCTTGGAGCTGGCGTAGATCCAGCGCCTCTGGTCACGACTGAACGGCCGCTCCTCGTCGTTGCTGGTGACGATGTACTGCCGCAGCTCCGGGCCGACCCTCTCGACCCAGAAGCGGGCGTGCCCGACGACGGGGTAGTTGCGCAGGATCGCGTGCTTGCGCTGCACCAGGTCGTGGGCCGCCGTGGCGGCGGCTGCCGCCGCCGTGCCGCCGAGGATGCCGTACCTCCACCTCATCCCTCGTTCCTAGCCCTCGCGCCGGCCGTTGTCGAGAGCGCCCCGTCCCGAGGGAGGGTCAGGTGAGCTCGCCGCGGGCCAGGCTCACGCCCGAGTGCCTCGGGTCGCCGTCCTCGGGCTCGACGGAGATGTCGACGATGCGGTAGCCGTCGTCGATGAGGCCCCGCGGCACCTGGAACTCGCCCTCGTCGCCCGAGGCCAGGACGCCGAGCGCGACCATGCGCGTGCCGTCGACGTTGATGAGCCACACCTCGCGGAAGCCGTCCTCGTCGCCGAGGGCGCGTGCCTCCACCCGGAGCGTGAGGGTGCCCTCGGAGCGTACGGCGCGCGCCTCGCCACGCAAGTCGTCACTGTCGAGCGCGGTGAGGTCGGCGGCAGCGACCACCGTCGCCGACTCCTCCCGCGGCTCCGGGTCTGCGACGCTCAGGCGGCCCAGCCCGAGGCCCGCGACCAGCGCGACAGCGGCGGCCAGGCCCGCTGCCCATACCGGCACGCGACCGGCACGACGGTCGGGCCGGCGAGCAGCCGGCGGCGGACCCGGCACGGGCTCCTTCGGCAACGGCGTCACGGGCGCCGAGGGGCCGTCCCCGTCGCCGTCGTCCTCGCGGCGGGCCCCGCGGTCGTTGCCGTCGTCGTCGGAGCGCAGGTGCGCCAGCACCCGGCCGCGGACGCCTGGCGGCGGCGCGATCAGGTCGGTCGCGCCGGCGAGGCCGCGTACCTCCGCGAGCGCCGCCACCAGGGCGGCGCACTCCGCGCAGTCAGCGACGTGCCGCCGCACCGTCTCGGGGGCGTCGTCGTGCTCGAGCGCGAGCGCGGCGAGCTCCTCGATGTCAACGTGCGACATGGGCCCGCACCCCCTCGAGCTGGTGGTGGATCTGGACGAGACCGCGCCGAACGTGGCTCTTGACTGTGCCGAGCGGCAGGCCGGTGCACGCGGCGATCTCGGCGTGGCTGCGCTCCTCCCAGAAGGCGAGGAACAGGATGGTCCGGCGCGGGTCGGGCAGGTCCTGGACAGCCTGCCGGACCACGAGCCTGTCGGCGAGGACCGCGTCCGCCGCCTCGCCGGAGGCGACGAGGCGGACCTCGGGCCGCGCCGCGGCCGCCGCGACCCGGTCGGCGTCGCGGGCGCGGGCGGCACGGGCGTCGGCGACCTTGTGCCGCGCGATCCCGAGGAGCCAGGCGGGCAGGGCCGACGGGCTCGGCGTCAGCGTGCGATGGCTCCGCCAGGCAGCCACGAACACCTGCTGGGTCACGTCCTCGGCGTCGTGGGGGTCCTGCAGGGCGCGTAGCGCGAAGGTGTGGACGAGGGCCGACCACCGGTCGTAGACCGCCTCGAGGGCGGACTCGTCACCTGCCACGAGGCGCGCGGCGACGGACTGCACGTCCTCGGGCTCGTCGGCCCCGCTGGCCTCGCTGACCACGACCACACCGTACCGGCGAGCCGATCGGGCGGGGAACGAGACGGCGGTCATCGTCGCCCCACCCGTCGGCTCCCGGCTCCTCAGAGGTCGATCGGGCGCAGCACCCGGTCGATCCCGTGGGCCACCTGCTTGTTGCCCTTGTTCAGGTCGAGCGCCTTCAGCACGACCGACGGGTCACGGTCGTTCTTGTCCCGGTCCTTGAGCGTGATGCTGAGGGACGGCTTCCTGCGGACGTCGACCTTGATCCTGCCGCCCTGCGCAGTGGTGAGCCTCGCCCCGTCCGACTTCAGCACCTTCGGGCTCGTCAGGGCCCTGCCCGGCACGACGTGGTAGAGCAGCACCGTCTCGATGGTGTCGACGCCGGCCAGCTCCACGAGCGCCCGGAAGATCTTCCTCTCGCTCGCGATGGTCCTGCCGGTGAGGTCCTCGGCGAGCAGGCGGAAGGCCTGGTCGGTCGGCGCGAAGACCGTCAGCCGCTGCGAGCCGTCGGCGAGGAGCGCGACCGGGCTGTCGGGCTTGGCGGCCACCACCGCGAGCGCGGCCTCGGTGACGATGTCGAAGTCGGACTTGTTCTTGTCGAAGGTGTTGCCGTCGGAGGTGAGCAGGGCGGCGAGGCTGTCCTCGCCGGTGGCCCGGGCACCGGCCGCGGGTGTGGCGGTCTGCACCGCGCCGAGGGCGAGGGCCGATGCGGCGAGGAGTGCGGGAACGCGTCGCTTCATGGGGAGTCCTTCCGTCTCGGGGCGCCTGGTGGCGTCCTGTCACCTCCTTCTCCGTCCGAGCCGCTCGACCGGATGCGGGTGCCCGTAGATTTCCGCCATGGACCTCATCCCCAGCCCCCAGCAGGTGGTTGCCGCGGCCGGGAACGTGGCGCACACCGTGCTCTACGGCGGTGTGGCCGACCTGCGGCCGATGCCGCGGACGCTGGTCGACGAGGGCGACCGGCGCGAGGTCTACCACTACCGGCCGGCGAGGGGCGTGGCCCCGGCGGGGGACCCCGTGCTCCTGGTGCCTCCGCTCGCCGCGCCGGCGCTGTGCTTCGACCTGCGACGCGGCTGCTCGCTGGTCGAGCACCTGGTCACGCAGGGCCGGCCCACCTACCTCGTCGAGTACGGCGAGGTCGCCCTGCGCGACCGCTCGCTCGGGATGGAGCACTGGGTCGACGAGGTCCTGCCGCAGGCCGTGAGGACGGTGCACGAGCACTCCGGCGACCGCGCGGTCCACCTGGTCGGCTGGAGCCTGGGCGGCATCCTCACCCTCCTCGCCGCCGCCGACCGGCGGGACCTGCCGATCGCCTCCGTCACGGTCGTCGGCTCCCCGGTCGACGTGACCCGGGTGCCGCTCGTCGCCCCCGCCAGGCCGCTGCTCGACCCCACCCGGGGAACGGGCGCCCTCACGCGGGCCTACCGCGCGCTCGGTGGCGTGCCGTCCCCGCTGCTGGGCCGGGTCTTCGCGGCGGCGGCGGTGGAGGCGGTCGCCAGGCCGCTCGTGCTGCTCAGCCACCTCGACGACACGGACCACCTGGCCCAGCTGGAGGCGGTCACCCGCTTCCGGGCGAACATGACGGCGTACCCGGGGCGGACCTACGGCCAGCTCTACCACCGCTTCCTCGCGGGCACCGCGCTCGCGCGCGGCAGCATGCAGGTGGGCGAGCGGACCGTCGACCTCGCCGACGTCGAGGTGCCGACGCTGGTCCTCGCCGGCAACACCGACGGCATCGCCCCGCTGGCCGCCGTACGCGCCGTGGTGCCCCTGCTGGCGGGGTCGCGGGAGGTGCGGTTCGAGATCGTGCCGGGAGGCCACCTCGGCACGCTCACCGGCCGCGGCGCCCGGGAGACGACGTGGCCGGTTCTCGACGAGTGGGTGGCGCAGTGGTCGGGGCCACCGCCGCCGGCGCGCAGGGGGCGATCCTCCGGCACGTCGTCGACGCGGCCGTCGGGTCGCCCGTGAGCACGGCCACCTCGCCGGGCGGGCCGACGTCGCTGACGCGCGGCGTGCGCATCGGCTACGGCACCGGGTCGGTCGCTACCGGTGCGTTCGGCACCGTCCCCGGCCTGATGCTGCTGCCCTTCCTCACCGACGAGCTCGGGATCGCGGCGCTGTGGGCCGGCGTGATCGTTTTCCTGCCCAAGGCGTGGGACGTGCTGCTCAACCCGGTGGCGGGTCGGGTCAGCGACCGCACGCTCGACCCCGCCGGACCGAGGCGGCCTTGGCTCGTCCGGGCCGGCCTGATGCTCGCCGGAGCCTTCGCCCTGATCTTCGCGGCCCCCGACCTGGGCGACCCGGCGCTGGAGGCGGCGTGGGTGCTCGTCTTCTTCGTGCTGGCCGCGTCGGCGTACGCCTTCTTCCAGGTGCCCTACGTCGCGATGCCCGCCGAGATCACCGCGTCCTACGACGAGCGCACCCGGTTGATGACGTGGCGGGTGGCCATCCTGGCGTTCACGATCATGCTCGCCGGGGCCACCGCGCCGCTGATCCGCGACGCGGTCGGCGGCCGCGACGGCTACCGGGTGATGGGCGTGGTGATGGCCGTGCTGATCGTCGCCGGCGTGCTCGGGGCGTGGTGGGGCACGCGGCACGCGCCGATCGGCGCGACGGTCGCCGGCGGAGGCTCCCTGCGCGACCAGCTCCGGATCGTGGCGCAGGCCAGGGACTTCCGGCTGCTGCTCACGACGTTCGTCCTGCAGGCGCTCGCGACCGGCTGCATGCTCGCCGGGGTCGACTACCTGGCGGGCGACGTGCTCGGCCGGCCGGGCGCGGCCACCGTCCTGTTCGTCTGCTTCGTCGGGCCGGCGCTGGTGCTGACGCCCGTCTGGGCGAGGTTCGGCGAGCGGGTCGGCAAGCGGCGCGGGTACGTCGTGGCGTCGCTGGTGCTCGCCGGCGGCGCCCTGCTGACCCTGCTCGCGCTGGGCGGCGACGACGTGTGGACGATGACCGGCACGGCGCTGGTGGGGGTCGGCTACGCCGGGTGCCAAGTCTTCCCGATGGCGATGCTGCCCGACGCCGCCGCCGTGGACTCCGCGCGCACCGGTGAGAACCGGGCGGGCGTCTACACCGGCGTCTGGACCGCCGGTGAGACCCTGGGGCTCGCCCTGGGGCCCGCGGTCTTCGCCGTCGCGCTCGCTCTCGGCGGCTACGTCTCCAGCGACGGCCGCGCGGTCGAGCAGCCCGGGTCGGCGCAGACCGCGATCGTGCTCGGCTTCTCGGTCGTCCCCGCCCTGCTGGTCCTGGCGAGCCTGTGGTGGCTGCGCCGCTACTCACTCGACGCCACCGAGGTGGCCGCCGCCGAAGGAGCCCTGTCGTGACCGACCTCATCGACCGGCTCAGGGCGCTGCAGCGCCGGGACCTGCCGGTGCACGGAGGCCGCACCCTCGCCTACGTCTACGACTCCGGCGACCCGGAGGTGGACCGGGTGGCCCGAGAGGCCGTCGCCGCGTACGCCGCGTCCAACGCGCTCGACCCGACGGCCTTCCCCTCGCTGCTGCAGATGGAGAACGAGCTCGTCGGCTTCGCCTGCGGCCTGGTCGACGCCCCGCCGTCCGCCGTCGGGACCGTCACCTCGGGCGGCACCGAGTCGATCCTGCTCGCCGTGCAGGCCGCCCGGGACAGCCGACCGGAGGTCCTCCGGCCGCGGATGGTGCTGCCCGCCACCGCGCACGCCGCCTTCCACAAGGCGGCCCACTACTTCGGCGTCGAGCCGGTCCTCGTGCCGGTCGGACCCGACTTCCGCGCCGACCCGCGGGCGATGGCCGAGGCGATCGACGACCGCACCGTGCTCGTGGTCGCCAGCGCGCCGTCGTACGCGCACGGGGTGGTCGACCCGGTGACGGAGATCGCGGCGGCGGCGGCCGCGCGCGGCGTGCGCTGCCACGTCGACGCCTGCATCGGCGGCTGGGTGCTGCCCTACGCCGCACGGCTCGGGCGTGAGGTTCCCCCGTGGAGCTTCTCCGTCGAGGGCGTCACCTCGCTCTCGGTGGACACGCACAAGTACGCCTATGCCCCCAAGGGCACCTCCGTGCTGCTGCACCGGGACGCGGCGCTGCGCAAGCCGCAGCTCTTCGCCTCGGCCGCCTGGCCGGGCTACACGATGCTCAACGCGACCACCCAGTCGACGCGTTCGGGGGGTCCGGTCGCCGGCACGTGGGCGGTGGTGCAGCACCTCGGCGACGCGGGCTACCTCGACCTCGCCGGTCGCGCGTTCGCCGCGGTCGACGCCATCGTGGGGTGCCTCGGGCGCGAGCCCGCGCTGCAGCTGGTCGCGCCGCCGGACTCGACGCTCGTGACCTTCAGCACCGACGGCTCGTGCGACCCCTTCACCGTGACCGACGAGCTGGTCTCCCGCGGCTGGTACGTCCAGCCGCAGCTGTCGCACGGCGACGGCGGTCCCAGCGTCCACCTGTCGGTGAGCGCCGGGACCCTGCCCCACGTGGACGACTTCGCGGCGGTCCTGCACGCCTCGGTGGCAGCCGCACAGGCGGCCGGGCCGGTCGCGGTCGACCCCGGTGTGGTGGCCTTCATCGAGGCGCTCGACCCGACGGCACTCGGCGACGACGACTTCGACGGCCTGCTGGCGGCCTCCGGCCTGGTGGGCGCGTCCGCCGACGGCGACCTCGAGCTGCCGACGCGGATGGCCGAGGTCAACGCGATGCTCGACGTCGCGTCGCCGGCGATGCGCGAGGCGCTGCTGGTGGCCTTCCTCGACCGCCTCCAGCGACCGGTCCGATGAGCTCCCGGTCGGGCGCGCTGGCAGGGCTGGTCGAGAAGGGACTCGTCGCCGCGGACTGGGCGGAGGCGCTCGCGCCGGTCGACGACCGGATCGCCGCCATGGGCCGCTTCCTGCGGGAGGAGGTCGCGGCCGGCCGGGGCTACCAGCCCGCGGGTGACCTGGTCCTCCGCGCCTTCAGCCGCCCGCTCGCGGACGTCCGCGTCCTGGTCGTGGGGCAGGACCCCTACCCGAACCCGGCGCACCCCATCGGGCTGAGCTTCGCCGTCGAGCGGCACGTGTGGCCGCTGCCGCCCAGCCTGGTCAACATCTACGTCGAGCTCCGCGACGACCTCGGCATCGTGCCGCCGCGGCACGGCGACCTCTCCGCCTGGGCCGATCAAGGGGTGATGCTGCTCAACAGGTCGCTGACCGTGCGTCCCGGCGACTCCAACAGCCACCGCGGCAAGGGTTGGGAGCCCATCACCGAGCGCGCGATCGTCGCCCTTGCCGAGCGCGGCGGCCCGTGCGCGGCCATTCTCTGGGGTCGCCACGCGCAGTCGCTCAAGCCGCTGCTCGGGCCGGTCCCGTCGGTCGAGTCGGCGCACCCGTCGCCGCTCAGCGCGCGACGCGGGTTCTTCGGCTCGAGGCCCTTCAGCCGGGTGAACCGGCTGCTGGAGGAGCAGGGGGCCGCGCCGGTCGACTGGTCGCTGCCGGCGTACGACGACGTCCCCCCGCGGTAGTCCACCGGGAAACGGTCGCGGAAGACCCCGGTCGCCGACCGTTTGCCGGTGGACTACCCGGGGCGTATAGTTGAAAGTCGGACTATCGAGGTGACCATGACCGACTCCATGCCTGCCCTCTACATCGGCCACGGGGCCCCGCCGCTGCTCGACGACCCCACGTGGTCCGGGCAGCTCGCGGCCTGGGCCCGCGACCTGCCGCGACCGAAGGCCGTGCTGATCGTCTCGGCGCACTGGGAGTCCGCGCCCGTGAGCCTGTCGGCCAGCGGCGCCCCGCTGGTCTACGACTTCGGCGGGTTCGCGCCGAAGTACTACGAGATGACCTACCGGACGCCGGACGCGACGGCGCTCGCCCAGCGGGTCGCCGCCATGATGCCGAGCGGGGAGCCGGTGCACCAGCACGCCTCGCGCGGGTTGGACCACGGGGCCTGGGTGCCGTTGAAGGTGATGTACCCCGAGGCCGACATCCCGGTCCTGCAGATGTCGCTGCCCACCGACGACCCGCACCGCCTGATGAGGCTCGGCGAGCGACTGCGCCCGCTGCGCGACGAGGGGGTGCTGATCGTGGGCTCGGGCTTCCTCACCCACGGCCTGCCGTTCCTCACCGAGTGGCGGATCGACGCCGCCGTCCCCGGCTGGTCGCGCGACTTCGACCTGTGGGCGGCCGACGCCCTCGCGCGCGGCGACGTCGACGCCCTGGCCGACTTCCGCGCCAAGGCGCCGGGCATGCCGTACGCCCACCCGACCGTCGAGCACTACACGCCCCTCTTCGTCACGCTGGGCGCGGCGACCACCGCCGACGAGCCGGGCACCCAGGTCATCGACGGCTACTGGATGGGGTTGTCGAAGCGGTCGCTGCAGGTCGCCTGACCGGCCCGGGGCCCGGGGGCTAAGGTCGAGGTCGTGCGCGTCCTCTCCATCCAGTCCCACGTCGCCTACGGACACGTCGGCAACTCCGCCGCGGTCTTCCCCCTCCAGCGGCTCGGCCACGAGGTCTGGCCGGTGCTGACGGTGAACTTCTCCAACCACACCGGGTACGGCGCGTGGCGCGGGCCGCTGATCGCCGCCGAGGACGTGGCAGCGGTGATCACCGGCATCGGGGAGCGCGGCGCCTTCGCGTCCTGCGACGCGATCCTCTCCGGCTACCAGGGCTCGCCGGAGATCGCCGACGTCATCGTCGACGCGGTGGCACAGGTCAAGGCGGCCAACCCCGCGGCGACGTACACCTGCGACCCCGTCATGGGCAACGCCACGTCCGGCTGCTTCGTCAACCCGGCGATCCCACCGAAGTACCGCTCCACGGTGATCCCCGTCGCCGACGTGCTCACGCCGAACCAGTTCGAGCTCGGCTTCATCACCGGCCGCGACGGCCTCAGCGGCCCCTCGTCGCTCGACGACGTGCTGTCGGCGGTCGAGGAGGTCCGCGACCTGGGCCCGTCGACGGTGCTGGTCACCTCGATGGACCGCGACGGCGCGCCCGCCGACGCGATCGAGATGCTCGCCGTGACCGCCGACGGCGCCTGGCTCGTCACGACCCCGCGGCTGCCGATGAAGGCCAACGGCTCCGGCGACATCACCGCCGCGCTGTTCACCGCCCATCTCGCCACCACCGGCTCACCCGCCGACGCGCTCGCCCGGACCGCCTCATCGGTGTTCGCCGTGCTGAAGGAGACCCTCGACTCCGGCGAGCGCGAGCTGCGACTGGTGGCCGCCCAGGACGCCATCGCCTCGCCGGCGTGCGAGTTCGAGGTCCAGCAGGTCCGCTGAGCGGCGGCGTGGAGCCGGTGACAGGATTCGAACCCGCGACATCTTCTTTACAAGAGAAGCGCTCTACCAACTGAGCTACACCGGCCTGCGCCTTCGGGCGCGGCGGCCATCCTAGGTGAGGGAGGATGGGGCGTGTGAGCCTCCTCCGCCAGCCCCACCACGACGGCTCCCCGCTCCACGTCTCCGACGAGGCACCGGCCCTCGGCGACACCGTCACGGTCCGGGTCCGCACGAGCACCGACGACCCGGTCGACGCGATCTGGCTGCGCACGACGTACGACGCCGAGCCGGTCTACCACCCGACCACGCCGACCACCGACGGCGCGACCACGTGGTGGGCGGGCCGGCTGCCGGTCCACAACCCCGTCACGCACTACCGGTTCCTGCTGGTCCGCGACTCCGCGGACGGCCGCGGCCGGCAGGAGTGGCTGACCGGCGCGGGCCTCGTGGCCCACGACCCCCCGGACGCCGCGGACTTCAGGCTCACGGCGCACCCCGCCGCCCCCGACTGGGGCCGCGACGGCGTCGTCTACCAGGTCTTCCCCGACCGCTTCGCCCGCTCCGCGGCCGCCGACGAGCGACCCGTCCCCGACTGGGCGCTGCCGGCCGCCTGGGACGAGGAGGTCGTGTTCGAGGGCAGCGACCCGCGCACCCCGATGCAGCTCTTCGGCGGCGACCTCGACGGCATCGGCGAGCACCTCGACCACGTCGACGAGGTGGGCGCCGACATCCTCTACACGACCCCGGTCTTCCCCGGGGAGAGCAACCACCGCTACAACGCCACCACCTTCACCGAGGTCGACCCGCTGCTCGGCGGCAGCGAGGCGTACGCCCGGCTCAGCGCGGCGGTCCACGCCCGCGGCTGGCGCATCCTCGGCGACCTCACGACCAACCACACCGGCGACACGCACGAGTGGTTCCTCTCGGCCGTCGACGACCCGCACGACCCGCACCGCTCCTTCTACCACTTCGAGGACGACGGCAGCTACGCGTGCTGGATGGGCCACGGCACGCTGCCCAAGATCAACCACGCCAACCTCGACGCCCGCCACGCGATGGTGGACGGGCCGAGCTCCGTCGTGGGCCGGTGGCTGCAGCCGCCCTACGACCTGGACGGCTGGCGCATCGACGTGGCCAACATGACCGGACGGCTCGGCGCCGTCGACGTCGCCCACGACGTGGCGCGGACCGTCCGCGCCACCGCGGCGGCGCTGCGCGAGGACCCGTGGATCATCGGCGAGCACAACCACGACGCCTCCGGCGACGTGGACGGCGACGGCTGGCACGGCACGATGAACTACTCCGGCTTCTCCTGGCCGGTGTGGTCGTGGCTGCGCGACCCCTCCTCCCCCGCCCGGCCGTTCGGCCGGCCCGTGCCGGTCCCCCGGCGCGACGGGCCCACGGTCGTCGAGACGTTCCGGACCTGGCAGGGCGCGCTCGGCTGGCGCGCGACGACGTCGAGCTGGAACCTCCTGGGCTCGCACGACTCCGCGCGCATCCGCACCGTCGTCGGCGGCGACGCCGCCGTGCACCGGGTCGCCGCCGGGCTGCAGTTCACGCTGCCCGGGGTGCCCATGGTCTTCGCCGGCGACGAGATCGGGCTCGAGGGCGTCAACGGCGAGGACGCCCGCCGCACGATGCCGTGGAACCGCCGCGACGAGTGGGACACCCGCACCCTCGCGACGTACGGCGACCTGGCGCGGCTGCGGCGGGAGCGCCCTGCCCTGCGCCGCGGCGGACTGCGGTGGGCCCACGTCGACGCCGACACCATCGCCTACGTCCGCGAGCACCCCGAGGAGGCCGTCCTGGTCGTGGTGCGCCGCGCGGCCGGCGCGTCGTTCACGCTGCCGCTCCCGGCGGCCCGCCACCTGCTGGGCACCGAGCCCGGCGGCACCGACCTGCCCGCCGGCCCCGACGGGGTCGAGGTGCCCGCGGCGGACGGTCCTCGGGCCGACGTGTGGGAGCTCGGCACGGAGTAGCGTGTCTGGGCATGGCCATGCGGATCGTCGCGAGCCGGCCCGACCCGGCGATCCTCGGCCTGCCGTGGGACACCCCGCTCGAGGAGTGGCCGGACGACATCGTGGTGCCGCTGCCGCGCGGACTGTCGCGGCACGTGGTGCGCATCGTGCGGCTGGGCAGCAACGTCTACGCGGTCAAGGAGACCAACGACGCGATCGCCTTCCGCGAGTACCGGATGCTGCGCGACCTGCAGCGGCTCGGTCTCCCGGCGGTCGTGCCGCAGGGCGTCGTCACGGGCCGGGAGGCCGAGGACGGCGAGGAGCTGCCGGCCGCCCTGTTGACCCGGCACCTCCGCTTCTCCCTGCCCTACCGCAGCCTGTTCAGCCGCGGCATGGACGTCGAGCACGTGCCGACGCTCATCGACGCGATCGTCGTGCTCCTCGTGCGCCTGCACCTCGCGGGCTTCTACTGGGGCGACGTGTCGCTGTCCAACGTGCTCTTCCGGCGCGATGCCGGCGCGCTGGCGGCGTACCTCGTCGACGCCGAGACCGGTGAGCTGCACGAGACGGTCGGCGACCGGCTGCGCGAGTACGACATCACGGTCGGCTGCGAGAACATCTTCGCCGAGCTGATGGACCTCTCGGCGAGCGGCGCGGTGAAACGGCCGATCGACGGCTTCGCGATCATCGGCCACCTGCGCGAGCGCTACGACGCCCTCTGGTCCGAGCTGACCGGACTCGAGGAGTTCCGTGCCGACGAGATGTGGCGCATCGAGAGGCGCGTGGAGCGGCTCAACGACCTCGGGTTCGACGTCGACGAGCTCGACATCGTCACCGACCTCGACGGCGACACCGTCCGGATCCAGCCGAAGGTGGTCGACCTGGGCCACCACGCGCGCGAGATCCAGGCGCTGACCGGGATGACCGTCGAGGACAACCAGGCGCGCCGGCTGCTCAACGACCTCAACTCCTACACCGCCCACCACGACCTGGGCCGGGAGGACCGCCACCTGGTCGCCAGCCGGTGGATGCACGAGGTCTTCGAGCCGATCATGGCGATGATCCCGCCCGACGCGACCGGCAAGCTCGAGCCGGCCGAGATCTTCCACGAGATCCTCGAGCACCGCTGGTACCTCTCCGAGCAGGCGGGCCACGAGGTCGACATCCACGAGACCGCCCGCGACTACATCGAGCGCTTCCTCACCACGCGCCCGGACGAGGCGATCGCGGGCCAGGAGTAGTCCAGGGCGGCGGGCGGGCTGCTCAGCCCGGCTCGACAGGGCTCCAGTCGCCCACCAGCCACGACCCGTCGGTGCGCAGCCGCACCCACTGGAGGCCCGTCGGACGCCCCTCGGCGTACGTCACCAGGGTGACGTCGGCGTCGCGCCGCGGCTTGCTGCCCAACGCGATGGCGTACGCCGCCCCGCCGGTGGTGCCGTTGGTCCAGGAGTAGCCCGTGCTGCCGTCCTCGCCGGTCACGGCCGTCGGACCGGCCTGCACGTGGGTGTGCCCGCCGAGGACGAGGTCGACGCAGCCGCGGGCGAGCACCTCGCGGCCGAGGTTCGCGTCGTGCACGAGCACCGTGCTCACCCGCTCGCCGTCCGCCGCGGCCGCGCAGGCCGCGTCGGCCAACCGGTCCCCGACCTCGGTGAAGCTCAGCCCGCTCTCGTCGCGCCAGCTGCCGAGCCCGCTGCTGCGCGGGTCGTCGACGCCGAGCAGCGTGCCGCCCCACGGCGCGTCGACCACCTCGCCGTCGAGCATCGTCCACCCCTGGTCGGCGAGGTACCCGCTGACGAACGGGCCGTGGTCGTGGTTGCCGGCGACGCCGAAGCGCTCCCAGTCCGCGAACGCGCCCTGCAGCGAGTCCAGGCTGAAGGCCTCCCACGGCTGGCCGGTCGAGGTGTCGTCGCCGGCGTCGAGCACCACCGTCGCGCCCGCGGCGTCCCCGATGGCTCGCGCGACCCGGTCCATGCCGATGTTGTCGTGGCGGTCGCTCACCAGCACGGCGACGGTCTCGTCGTCGGCGGGCACGCGCAGGCCCTGCGCGACCAGCCCCGCGGCCCCGTCGGCGGCCGCGGTGTAGAAGGCCTTGCTCTTGTCGTAGGTGTCGATCGCGCTCAGCACCAGCCGCTTGCTCTGCGTCGTCACCGGTCCGGTCCGCACCTCGATCCCGCGCACCTCGGCGGGCAGGACGACATCGGGCCCGGCAAGCTCGGCGAGGGTCTGCCACGAGCCCTGCTCCTCCTGGGTCTCCTCGTCGGAGTGCCACGGCTGCCACACCAGCACCGGCAGGACGAGCAGGAGGCCGAGGGCCACGACGCCCTCGCGGGTCCCGACCCCGCGGAACAGCTCGCCGCGCCGGTGCTGGCCGAGCAGCAGGTAGAACGCGACGGGCACCAGCCCCACGGCGAGTCCGCGGAGCGCGGCCGAGACGGCCATGTCGACCACCACGTCGCGCACCTTGTCGATCGGGGCCGTGGGGTCGCCCGCGATGAGGGCGTAGCGCTCGACGAGCTCCTCGATCGAGCCCACCTCGGTCTTGCCGAGCGTCAGGGTGACCCCGACCGGGGCCACGTCGCGGAACCGGAAGTCCGGCAGCAGCGGGCCGGTCTCGACCACCGCGTCGCGTGCCAGCGTGGGGCGCACGACGGTGTCGTGGCCGACGAGCACCACGGTGCGGGTGCTGTTGAGGAAGAGGGAGACCGCGACCGCCGTGCCGAGCAGCAGGCTGACGCCGGCCAGGGCGGCGGCCACGAGCAGCCGGCGCGGGAGGCTCATCCGCGGCTCATGCCAGGCGGGCCTGCGAGATCGCGTAGAGGGCGACCGACGCGGCCACGCCGGCGTTGAGCGACTCCAGCTGGCCGGCCATCGGGATCGACACGATCTGGTCGCACGTCTCCGTGACCAGGCGGCCGAGGCCCTTGCCCTCCGAGCCGACCACGACGACGAGCGGCCCCTCGGCGAGCCCGCCGGACGCGACGAGCTCCGGGAGCGTCAGATCGCCGTCGGCGGCCAGTCCGACCACCATGCAGCCGGCCTCCTGGTACGCCTTGAGCTGGCGGGTGAGGTTGACCGTCTGGGCCACGGGCAGCCGGGCGGCCGCGCCGGCGCTGGTCTTCCACGCCGAGGCGGTCATGCCGGCGGCGCGACGCTCGGGGATGAGCACCCCGTGCGCCCCGAAGCCGGCGGCCGAGCGGATCACCGCGCCGAGGTTGCGCGGGTCGGTGACCTGGTCGAGCGCGACGATGAGCGGCGGCTCCCTGTCGTCCTCGGCGCGCTGGAGGAGGTCGTCGGCGTGGGCGTACTCGTACGCCGGCAGCCGGGCGGCGAGGCCCTGGTGCACGGCGCCGCCGGTCATCCGGTCCATCTCGTTGCGGGTAACCTCGAGCATCGTCAGGCCGCGCTCGGCGGCGAGCCGGAACGCCTCGCGCATCCGGCCGTCGCGCTCGGCGCCCTCCGCGACGTACACGGCCGCGACCGGGACGCCGCCCTGGAGCAGCTCGACCACGGAGTTGCGCCCCGCCGCCCACTCGGCGTCGGCCGTCGTGCGCCGCTTCGGCCGGGCCCGCTCCTTCTCGGCACGGGCCGCCAGCTTGTGCGCCTTGTGGTAGGGCCGGTCCTTCGCCTTCGGGGTGGGGCCCTTGCCCTCGAGCCCGCGCCGGACGCGGCCGCCGGACCCGGCGGTGGGGTTGCCCTTGCCCGACTTCTTGATCGCGCCCTTGCGCTTGGAGTTGCCTGCCATGGTCACACGCTCCACTTCGGGCCGGTCGGGGTGTCCTCGACCTCGATGCCGGCCGCCTTGATCTGGTCGCGGATGGCGTCGGCGCGCGCCCAGTCCCGGGCCTCGCGCGCCGCCGTCCGCTCGGCCAGGAGACCCCTGACCAGGGCGTCGACCACGTCGGTCAGCCGGTCGTCGGAGCCGTCGGTGGCCCACGCGGTGTCCGCCGGGTTGAGGCCGAGCACGTCGAGCATCGCGATCACCTCGCCGAACGTCCGGCTCAGCGCGTCGGAGGCGCCGTCGGCGAGCAGCCGGTTGCCCTCGCGCACGGACTCGTGGATGACCGCGACGGCGGCCGGCGTGCCGAGGTCGTCGTCCATCGCCGCCACGAACGCGTCGGGCAGCGCCGCGAACCAGGTGCCGACGACCGGGGCGGCACGGTCGAGGAAGTCCTCGATCCGCCGGAACGCCCGCGCCGACTCCTCCAGCGCCTCGAAGCTGAACTCGACGTGCGAGCGGTAGTGCGCCGCGACCATGTAGTAGCGCAGCTCGATCCCCCGCACGCGCTGGAGCACCGACGGGATGAGCAGCGAGTTGCCCAGCGACTTGCTCATCTTCTCGCCGGCGGTCGTGATCCACGCGTTGTGCAGCCAGTAGGACGCGAACGGACGGCCCGCCGCACGGGACTGCGCCTGCTCGTTCTCGTGGTGGGGGAAGCGCAGGTCGACACCGCCGCCGTGGACGTCGAAGGCCGGCCCGAGGTACTTGCCGGCCATGGCGGAGCACTCGATGTGCCAGCCGGGGCGGCCGCGCCCCCACGGGGACGGCCAGGACGCGGTGCGCGGCTCGGTGCCCTCCTTCCAGCCCTTCCAGAGGGCGAAGTCGCGCGGGTCGCGCTTGCCGCGCGGGTCGGCGTCGCCGGCGGGCTCCATGTCCTCGACCCGCTGGCGGGTCAGCTCGCCGTACGACGGCCAGCTGCGGACGTCGAAGTAGACGTCGCCGCTGCCGTCCTCGGCGGCGTAGGCGTGCCCGCGGGCGATGAGCTGCTCGATGAGCTCGACGATCTCCGGCACGTGGCCGGTCGCGCCCGGCTCGTACGTCGGCGGCAGCACGTTGATCGCCGCCAGGGCGGCGTCGAGCTCGCGCTTCATCGCCGCCGCGAGGGCGTACCAGTGGACTCCCTGCTCCGCGGACTTGGCGAGGATCTTGTCGTCGATGTCGGTCACGTTGCGGATGAAGTCGACGTCGTAGCCGGTCGCGGTGAGCCACCGCCGGAGCACGTCGAAGTTGACCGCGGAGCGCACGTGGCCCACGTGCGGCTCCGACTGCACCGTGAGGCCGCACACGTAGATCCCCGCCCGGCCGGGGACCAGGGGGACGAAGTCGCGGGTCTCGCGCGTCGCGGTGTCGTGGAGCCTCAGAGTCACCCGGCAGAGTCTAGGTGCGCGGCCCGTGCAACACCGAAGTGAGCGGGACGGGCTGTGTGACTCATGGGACACATGGGAAATTCCGGGCTATCGTCGAGCAGTGCTCCGACGTGCTGCGGCCCTCTCCCTCCCCTTCCTCCTCGCGACCTCGCTCGTCCCGTCCGCGGGCGCTGCGAGCCCGGCGGACGCGCGCAAGCGGTCGACACCGCAGGTCGCACTGACGTCGTGGAGCAGCTACGCCGACCTCAAGGCCGGCAGGCGCGCGGGCCTGAAGCTCGGCCGCGGCCACGTCTCCCTGCTCGACCCGTCGCCGCGCACCGTGGCCGGCAAGGCCTACGAGGCCGGGACGTGGACGTCGCCCTGGGCGACGCCCGGGTTCGCCGCGACCGCGCTGGTCCCGAGCTGGGAGGCCACGACCCCGGGCCGCACCCTGGTGCGCGTCGAGGTCCGCGGGCGCGGCGCCGACGGCCGGACCGGCAGCTGGGACACCGTCGCCGACTGGTCGCGCACCAACCGCCCGGTGCCGCGCACCACCTACTCCGGACAGGCCGACGACCTCGGTCGGGTCAGCGCCGACACGTGGTTCGCCACCACCGCGGTCACCTCCTGGCAGGTGCGGGTGACGCTCATGCGGCCCCGCGGCGGCGCCCAGGCGGTCACCCTCGAGCGCGTCGGCGCGGTGGCCTCGCTCAACGAGACGGCACCGAGGCGCACGTCGGCCCCCGGTCCCGCCGCCGGCACGGTGCTGCCCGTGCCGACGTACTCCCAGATGACGCACAGCGGGCACTACCCGAAGTGGGGCGGCGGTGGCGAGGCGTGGTGCTCGCCGACCTCGACCGCGATGGTGCTCGGCTACTACGGCATCTCGCCGGCACCGGCGGGCATCGCGCCAGGGCATGCCGACGCCGTGGTCGACCACACCGCCAAGATGGTCTACGACCACGGCTACCGCGGCACCGGCAACTGGGCGTTCAACACCGCCTACGCCGCGACCCTGGTCGGCGGCGACAGCTACGTCACGCGCCTGCGCGACCTGCGCGAGGCCGAGGACCACATCGCGGCGGGTGTGCCGCTCGTGGTCTCGATCGCGTTCGGCCGCAACCAGCTCGCCGGTGCGCCGATTTCGGCGAGCAACGGCCACCTGCTGGTGGTCGTGGGGTTCGAGGCGGACGGCGACGTCGTCGTCAACGACCCGGCCGGCGCGAGCAACGGCCAGGTGCGGCGCACCTACGACCGGGCCCAGTTCGAGCGACTGTGGATCGCCGCGTCGGGCGGCACGGCGTACGTCATCCGCAACGGCTGAGCGGACCTCACCCGGCCCACAAGGCTCCGCCGGCTCACCCGGCTCACCCGGCGCTGAAGCCGACGGTGTGCCACCCGGTGGCGCCGTCGGGGTCGGGCGCGCGCACGACGCTCGTCTGGGTCTCGCCGTCCTTGCCGACCGCGCGGACCCGGACCTCGTGGTCGCCCTCGTCCACGTCGAGGGTGAGCGCCCACTGGACCCAGGTGTCGACCGACGGCACCTGGCCGAGCTGGGCGGCCTGCCACTCCCCTCCGTCGAGCTGCACCTCCACGGACGCCACCCCGGTGTGCTGGTGCCACGCGACACCACCGAAGGAGACCGATCCCGCCGCGACCTCGTCGCCGGCGCGGGGGACGTCGATGCGGGAGGCGATCTTCACCGGCCCGAGGGCCGACCAGCCCTTGCCGGTCCAGTAGCCGGTCGACCGGGCGAAGGTGCTCACCTCCAGGTCGACCACCCACTTCGTGGCCGAGACGTAGCCGTAGAGGCCCGGCACGACGGTGCGGACCGGGAAGCCGTGCTCGATGGGCAGCGGCCGGCCGTTCATCGCCACCGCCAGCATCGCGTCGCGGTCGTCGGTCAGCACCTCGAGCGGGGTGACGCAGGTCCAGCCGTCGTGGGAGGTCTGGAGGACGCAGTCGGCCCCCGACGAGACGCCGAGTCCGGCGAGCAGGTCGGCGATCCGGACGCCGCTCCACCGGGCGTTGCCCACCAGCCCCCCGCCGACCTCGTTGCTCACGCAGCTGAGCGTGATCCACGACTCGGTGACCTGGCGTCGCACGAGGTCGGAGTAGGTCAGCGTCAGCTCGCGGTCGACCATCCCGTGGATGCGCAGCGACCACTCGTCCGGCTCGATCGTGGGCAGCGCGATGGCGGTGTCGATCCGGTAGAAGTCCGCGGTCGGGGTCTGCCACGGCGCGATGCCGGGCAGCCCCAGCGACGTCGCGGCGGGCGGCTCGCGCCGGGTGACGCCCGGGATGCGGAGCAGCCGCCGGCTCACCTCCACGTGCCGGCGACCCGCACCGACGAGGCGCCCCGCGACGGCGATGCCGACCGTCGCGACCGCCACGACGCCCGCGACCATCACGAAGACCCGGCGCTCGTGCGACTCCAGCTCCGGCCGGCGCCGGGCGCGGTCGAGCGCGTCGGTCAGCGCCGAGTGCAGCGTGATCCAGGTGACGAGGCCGACCGCGACGGGCAGTGCGTCGACGGGTCCCGCCCCGCGCTGCACCGTGACGGCGACCAGGCCGACGGCTGCGAGCACCAGCCACACCAGGATCGGCGGCCACCACGCGCGCCGGGCGAGCACACCGGCCCAGGCGAAGCAGGCGAGCAGCAGCACGAGCACCCCGGCGATCAGCACCGGCTTGTCGAGGTGGCCGAGCACCGCGATGGCGCGTTCGGCGACCGGGCCGGGGGTGAGCCTGATGACCAGCTCGGCGACCGCGACCACCGGGGACTCGCGGATGGTGAGCACCATCGCCGTCGCGTAGCTCGTCGCGAGCCCGGCGAGCCCGGCGAGGACTCCGGCGAGGGCCCACAGGGGACGGCGTGTGGTCACGGGCCCATTGTGACGGCCGTCGGGCATGATGCCGACGTGACCTCTCCCCTCCCCGTGCCGCGGATCGGTGTCGGCACCGACGTGCACCGCCTCGTCGCGGGCGTGCCCATGCACCTCGCCGGGCTGGCCTGGCCCGACGAGCCGGCCGGGCTCGAGGGCCACTCGGACGCCGACGTCGCGGCGCACGCCGCGTGCGACGCGCTCTTCTCGGCCGCCGGCCTGGGCGACCTGGGCACCCACTTCGGCACCGCCGAGCCCGAGTGGGCCGGCGCGTCCGGGGCCAGCCTGCTCGCGGAGACCGCCCGCCGGGTCCGCGCCGCGGGGTGGGAGATCGGCAACGTCGCCGTGCAGGTCATCGGCAACGTGCCGCGCCTCGGCGCTCGCCGTGACGAGGCCGCGACGGCCCTGTCGGCCGCGGTCGGCGCACCGGTGAGCGTCTCGGCCACGACGACCGACGGCCTCGGCCTCACCGGTCGCGGCGAGGGCGTGGCGGCGATCGCCACCGCCCTCGTCGTGCGCTGAGGAGGGCACGCCGTGTCGACCGCCGTCGTGATCCTGGCCGCCGGCTCCGGCAGCCGGGTCGGGGCCGGGCGCAACAAGGTGCTGCTGCCGCTGCGCGGCGTCCCCGTCCTGGTGTGGTCGCTGCGCGACGCGCTGGCGCTGCCGGACGTACGCCGGGTCCTGCTCGTGGTGCGGCCCGCGGACCGGTCGGCGGTGGAGTCGGCGGTGGCCCCCCACCTGGGGGACCGCGAGGTCCTCGTGGTCGACGGCGGGGCGACCCGCCACGCGTCGGAGTGGGCGGCGCTCCGGGTGCTCGCCGCGGACATCGACTCCGGCGAGGTCGACGTCGTGGTGGTCCACGACGGCGCCCGGCCCCTGGCCGGTCCCTCCCTCTGGCGGGCCGCGGCGGCAGCCGCGCTCCGCACGGGCGGCGCGGTCCCGGTCGTCCCGGCGACGCAGCTCCTGCACGCCGACCTCACGCCGGTCGCCGACGGCGTCGGGGCCGTCCAGACACCGCAGGCCTTCCGCGCCGGCGAGGTGCTCGCGGCCTACCGTGCGGCGGCGCGCGACGGCTTCGAGGGCACCGACACGTCCGCGTGCGTCGCGGCCTACCGCGACGTGGAGGTGGCCGCCGTGCCCGGCAGCGCCCTGAACCTCAAGGTCACGTTCCCCGAGGACGTGGCCCTCGCGGAGGAGCTCAGCCCAGCGGGCTCGTGAGGGCCTCGAGCAGCCGGACGTCGTCGGGGGACGCCACCCGTCGCCCCTCGGGCGGCGCCTCCACCGTGTCGACCGCGTGACCGGAGGCGGCGAGGTCCGCGACCGCTCGGGCGAGGTCGGACGAGGGGCGCCGTGGCACGGCTGCGAGGACCCGCGCCGGGACGACGAGCGGTGACGCCACCGCGAGCAGCCCGTCGCGGTCGAGGGTCTCGCCGAGCAGTCCCGCGGCCACCACCTTCACCGTGTCGGTGACGGGACGGACCCCGACCACGCACCGCCCGGTCCGTCGGGCCCGGTCGAGGCAGGCGGCGATGAAGGCGGGCGGGGTCATCGGGCACAGCGCGTCGTGCAGGACCAGGTCGGCGCCCGCGGCAGCCAGCTCGGACCACGGCACGCTCGCGTCGACCAGGTCCACCCCGGCCTCCCCCACCGCCCACGCGGCACAGGCCACCAGGGCCTCGCCGTGCACCAGCGAGTAGGGCAGGGCGCCGCGCTCCTCGTCCAGAACGAGACCGAGGCCCCGGGGAGCGTCGTCCCAGGGGCCTCGGTCGGCGTCGTCCACGCTCAGGAGGCGAGCACCTCGTCGAGCATGGCCTCGGCCTTGTCCTCGTTGGTCTTCTCGGCGAGCGCGAGCTCGGAGACCAGGATCTGACGTGCCTTGGCGAGCATCCGCTTCTCGCCGGCCGAGAGGCCGCGGTCCCGCTCGCGGCGCCACAGGTCGCGGACGACCTCCGACACCTTCATCACGTCGCCGGAGTGCAGCTTCTCGAGGTTCGCCTTGTAGCGACGCGACCAGTTGGTCGGCTCCTCGACGTGCGCCGCGCGGAGCACGTCGAAGACGCGGTCGAGGCCCTCGCGGTCGACGACGTCACGGACGCCGACGAGGTCGAGGTTGCAGGCCGGGACGCGCACGACGAGGTCCTGCTGTGCGACGATCCTGAGGACGAGGTACTGCCGGTCCTCTCCCTTGATCTTCCGCATCTCGATGTCCTCGATGACTGCGGCCCCGTGATTGGGATAGACGACCGTTTCGCCGACGGTGAAAGTCATGTGTTCAGTTCCCCTTCCTAGGTGTCCATTCTAACACGGGTTCGAACCGGCTCCCGACGCGTTTGCGCAGGTCAGAGGGCACATCCGGGCTTGACAGATCGCATGTTCCTGTGGTGCGCGCCCCGCGCCGGCACGCCGCTGGTCCATACTTCGGCCCATGCCGACGACCCCGTCGCTGCTCCTCGTGAGGGCGGCGCACCCCCGCCAGGCGCTCGCGACCGCCGCTGTCCTCGCGGCCGCCGCGGCCGTGGCGGGCCGTCCTCCGCGCGAGGTCGCGCTGGTGGCGGCGACCGTCCTGGTGGGCCAGTCGCTGCTCGGATGGGCCGACGACCTCGCCGATCGTCGCCGCGACGCCCGCCGGCGCCCCGACAAGCCGCTCAGCGGCGACCGGCTGGACCCGGCGACGGTCTGGTTCGCGCTGACGTGCGCGGTGCTGCTCGTCGTGCCGCTCTCCGTCGCGCACGGCAGGCGCGCCGGAGCGACGTACCTGGCCCTCCTCGCCGTCTCGGCGATCGGCGACCGGCTGCTGCACGCCCGGCCGCTGTCGTTCGTGCCGTGGATGGTGAGCTTCGCGCTCTACCCGGCCTTCCTCGCCTACGGCGGGTGGGCCGGCGTCGGCGCCCCCACGCCGCCGACCGAGGTCATGGTCGCGCTCGCCGCCGTCCTCGGCGTCGCGGTGCACGTCCTGCTCGCCCTGCCGGGCCTGGTCCACGACCACGAGGAGGGCGAGCGGTCGCTGCCGATGCTGCTGGCCCTGCGCACGGGCACCCCTCGCCTGCTGCTGCTGGCCGGCGCGCTGACGGCCCTCGTGGTCGCCGCGATCCTGATCGCAGGGCGGACCGTCGGGCTGACCTGAGCCGACGCTAGGCTGTGCGCCATGCGACTTCGACCCCTCGCGACCGCCTGCGCGGTCCTCGCGCTCGCCGCGCCGCTGTCGTCGTGCGGCTTCGACTACGCCACCGATCGCGAGTACGACGTCAACAGCGCCGCCGAGAACCGTGAGGGCACCGTCGACGTCCTGTCCGCGGTCGTGGTCTCCGCGACCGAGGGGTCCGGCACCTTCATCGCGTCGCTGTCCAACAACGACGTCGACGACGAGCAGACCTTCACCGGCGTGTCCGGCGACGAGGGCGAGTCCATCGAGGCGGGCGAGTTCGAGCCCGTCGCCATCCCCGCCGGGGGTCTGGTCAACCTCGCCGAGTCCGAGACCGGGGTCGTGCTCACAGGCGACTTCGGTGCCGGCGAGTTCATCCCGCTGGCCGTCGACTTCGGCAACGGCGAGCGGGTCACGCTCGAGGTCCCCGTCGTCAGCAACGACTCCGGCTACTGGGAAGGCCTCGACGCCTCATGACGCACACCCTGGTCCTGCTCCGCCACGGCGAGAGCGAGTGGAACGCCAAGAACCTGTTCACCGGCTGGGTCGACGTGGCCCTCACCGAGAAGGGCGTGCGCGAGGCGGTCCGCGGCGGCGAGCTGATGCGCGAGGCCGACCTGCGCCCCGACGTGGTCCACACCTCGCTGCAGCGGCGCGCGATCAACACCGCGTGCCTGGCCCTCGACGCCGCCGACCGCCACTGGATCCCGGTGAAGCGCTCGTGGCGGCTCAACGAGCGCCACTACGGCGCCCTGCAGGGCAAGGACAAGAAGCAGACGCTCGAGCAGTACGGCGAGGAGCAGTTCATGCTCTGGCGCCGCTCCTTCGACGTCCCCCCGCCGCCGCTCGACGACAGCGACGAGTTCTCGCAGGCGGGCGACCCGCGCTACGCCGACCTCGGCGAGGAGATGCCCCGCACCGAGTGCCTGAAGGACGTCATCGCCCGGTTCCTCCCCTACTGGGAGTCCGAGATCGTCCCCGACCTCCGCTCCGGCCGGACGGTGCTGGTCGCCGCCCACGGCAACAGCCTGCGGGCCCTGGTGAAGCACCTCGACCAGATCAGCGACGAGGACATCGCCGGGCTCAACATCCCGACCGGCATGCCGCTGGTCTACCGCCTCGACGAGGACCTGCGCCCCACCGTCGCCGGCGGGGAGTACCTCGACCCGGAGGCCGCCGCCGCGGCCGCCGCGGCCGTCGCCAACCAGGGTCGCTGAGCCGCCGTCCCTCAGCCGGTCGCCGCGCGGGACGCGCGGCGGTGACGGGACGTCGGCTCAGGCGCGGGCCGGGCGGGTCGGCAGGTCGCCGGTGACGACGAACACGACCCGGTTGGCGACCGACACGGCGTGGTCGGCGATGCGCTCGTAGTAGCGGCCCAGCAGGGCGATGTCGACGGCCGCCTCGACCCCGTGCTCCCAGTCCTTGGACAGCAGCTCGGTGAAGCTGCGGCGGCGCAGCTGGTCCATGACCTCGTCGTCGCGGCCCAGCTCGATCGCTGCGTCGACGTCGCGGTCGATGATGATGCCGCGGACGCGGCGGACCATGTCCTCGGCCGTCTCGGCCATCCGCTCCATCGTCGGGCGCAGCTCGTCCGGCACCGCGACGGCAGGCACGCGGAGCCGGGCGATCTTGGCGACGTGGACCGAGAGGTCGCCCATCCGCTCGAGCTCGCTGACCATGCGGAGCGCGGAGACGATGATCCGCAGGTCGCCGGCGACGGGCTGCTGCAGGGAGAGCAGCGCGAAGGCGGTGTCCTCGACGCGCTCGCGCGCCGCGTCGATCACCTTGTCGTTGCTGATGACCTGGTCGGCGGTGTGGACGTCGCCGGTCATCAGGGCACGGGTGGCCTCGCGGACGGCGGTCTCGACCTGGCCGCAGATCTCGGACAGGTCGGCGAAGATGCCGTCGAGCTGGTCATGGAAAGCCTCACGCATGCCTCGACTGTAGGCACCCGAAGCGAACAGACGTGCGTGCCCGGTGAACGAGGGATGAACACTCCGTGCCGGGTGTCCAGCAGGGCTGGCCGCCGGTGCCCGATGCGTACGATGGTGAGCGTGGATCCGACGATGCAGGCCGGGTTGGCCGCGATCATCGGGGCCATCGTGGCCGGTGGTGCCGTGCTCGCGTGGCACATCAGCGACCGGCAGCGCCACACCCTTCCCACGGTCGAGGAGCCGGTCGTGCAGGCGGGCGTCGCCGCCGTGCTGAGCATCCTGCGCTCGAGCGCCGTCGTCGTCGACGAGTCCGACCGGGTCCTCAAGGCCTCGGCGCCGGCGTACGCCTTCGGCCTGGTGCGCGGCAACACCGTCCTGGTGCCCGAGCTGCTCGACCTCATCGCCCAGGTGCGCCGCGACGGGCAGATCCGCGAGGAGGACCTCGACATGCCCGCGGCCGACGGCGGCTTCACCCGCACGCTGACCGCGCGCGTGGCCCCGCTGGGCGCCCGCCTCGTGCTGGCGCTGGTCGAGGACCGCACGCGCGAGCGGCGCGTGGAGGCGGTGCGCCGCGACTTCGTGGCCAACGTCAGCCACGAGCTCAAGACGCCCGTTGGCGCGATGCGGCTGCTGGCGGAGGCCGTCACGGACGCCTCCGACGACCCCGAGGCCGTCCAGCGCTTCGCGAACCGGATGCTCACCGAGAGCGACCGCCTCACCAAGCTGGTGCAGCAGATCATCGAGCTGTCCCGGCTGCAGGGGCACGACCCGCTCGAGACGCCCGTCATGGTCGACCTCGACGCCGCCGTCGCGACCGCCGTCGACACCAGCGCCATGGAGGCGGCCGCCAAGCAGATCACCGTGGAGTCCTGCGGCGACCCCGGCCTGGAGGTCTTCGGCTCCCAGGAGCAGATCGGCGCCGCCATCAGCAACCTGGTCGCCAACGCCGTCGCCTACTCCAACGCGGGCTCCCGGGTCGTCGTGACCACCCGCGCCGAGGGCGAGCAGGTGCAGGTCTCGGTCGTCGACCAGGGCATCGGCATCCCTGCCGGCGACATCGACCGCATCTTCGAGCGGTTCTACCGCGTCGACCCCGCCCGGCACCGCAGCACCGGCGGGACCGGCCTCGGCCTGTCCATCGTCAAGCACGTCGCCGCCACGCACGGTGGCGACATCTCCGTCTGGTCGGTCGAGGGCCAGGGCTCGACCTTCACCCTCACCCTCCCCCGCAACTCCGAGCCCGGCCAGGGCTCGGGCCGCACCACGACCCCGGTCGAGGTCGTGGTGCCCGCCAGGCCCGTGACCGCCACCACCGAACCACCCCGCAGAGCACAGCAGGAGACCAGCACATGAGTACCCCACGATGTCCTTCGCCTCCCCCGCTGCGCTCCTGCACCGAACAACACCAGGGGGACCCCGCATGACCCGCGTACTCGTCGTCGAGGACGAAGAGAGCTACAGCGACGCCCTCGCGTACATGCTCCGCAAGGAGGGCTACGAGGTGGCGATCGCCGCCGACGGCACCACCGCGCTCACGGAGTTCGACCGCTTCGGCCCCGACATCGTCCTGCTCGACCTGATGCTGCCCGGCGTCCCGGGCACGGAGGTGTGCCGCCAGATCCGGCAGTCGTCCTCGGTGCCGGTGATCATGGTGAGCGCCAAGGACGACGAGGTCGACAAGGTGGTCGGCCTCGAGCTGGGGGCGGACGACTACGTCACCAAGCCGTACTCGCCCCGTGAGCTGGTCGCCCGCATCCGCGCGGTGCTGCGCCGGGGCCAGGAGCCCGAGCTCATGCCCGACACGCTCGAGGCAGGTCCGGTGCGGATGGACGTCGAGCGCCACGTCGTCACCGTCGACGGCTCCGAGCAGCGGCTGCCGCTCAAGGAGTTCGAGCTGCTGGAGATGTTCTTGCGCAACCCCGGACGGGTGCTGACCCGCGGCCAGCTCATCGACCGCGTCTGGGGCTCGGACTACGTCGGCGACACCAAGACCCTCGACGTCCACGTCAAGCGGCTGCGCGCCAAGCTCGAGCCCGACCCGAGCGAGCCGAAGTACCTCGTGACGGTCCGCGGGCTGGGCTACAAGCTCGACCTCTGAGGCGGTAAGTCACCGTTCGGCGTCCGAAATGCGCTGGCGGGCGGTCATGACCGTACCTAGTCTTGACTCGTGACTACCGCCAGCCAGACCACCCAGTCCGCTCCTGCCGCGCCCGCCTCCCCGGCACCGTGGCTGCCGGTCGCCGCCGGCGGGGTCACGCTGGTGATGTGGGCCTCGGCGTTCGTGGTGATCCGCCACGTGGCCCACGACGTGAGCCCGGGCGCGCTCGGCTCGGGTCGGCTGCTCGTGGCGGCCCTCGTCGTGCTGCCGCTCGTGCTGCGCCGCGGGTGGGTGCGTCCGACGCGACGTGAGTGGACGCTCCTCGCGCTCGGTGGCGTCGGCTGGTTCGGCGTCTACAACCTGACCCTCAACGCCGGCGAGCGGCACGTCGACGCAGGCACCGCGGCGATGATCATCCAGATCGGCCCCATCATCGTGGCGCTGCTCGCGGTCCCGCTCTTCGGCGAGCGGCTCCACGCCTGGCTCGTCGCCGGCATGGTCGTCGGCTTCGCGGGCGTCGCCGTCATCGCGCGCGGCTCGTCGACCCACGCGGACGCCAGCCTCCTCGGGGTCCTGCTGGTGCTCGTCGCCGCGGGGATGTACGCCGTGGGCGTGCTGACGCAGAAGGTGCTGCTGCGCCGGCTCCCGTCGGTGCAGGTGGTGTTCGTGTCGTTCCTGATGGGCGCGGTCACCTGCCTGCCGTTCTCCGCCGACCTGCCCGCGATCGTCGCCGACGGCGGCGCCGAGCTGTGGTGGATCGTCTACCTGGGCGTCTTCCCGACGGCGGTCGCGTTCACCACCTGGGCCTACGCGCTGACCCACACCGACGCCGGGGCCCTGTCCCTGACGACCTTCCTCGTCCCGCTGATCGCCACGGTGATCGCGTGGCTCACCATCGACGAGGTGCCGCCGTCGCTGTCCTTCGTCGGCGGCGCGCTCGCGATCGTCGGCGTGCTGATGACCCGTCGCAAGCCCCGGCCCGCGAGCCGGCCGGGCGGCCCGGCGGGAGTCAGTCCGCGGTAGGTCCGGCCTCGAGCCAGCCGCGGAACGCCTCGAGGTTGCGGGTGGACTCCCCGCGCGAGATCCGCCACTCCCACTCCTTGCGGATGGAGGAGGCGAAGCCGAGCTCGAGGATGGCGTTGAAGGACTCGTCGGCGTTGGCGAGGACGGAGCCGAGGACGCGGTCGAGCTCGTCGGCGTCGACCGACGCCAGCGGCAGCCGCGCCTCGAGGTAGATGTCGCCGTGCCGGTCCACCGCGAACGAGACGGCGTACATCCGCAGGTTGCGCTCGAGCAGCCAGCGGTGGACGCGCGCGTGGTTCTCGTCGGGGTTGCGGCACACGAAGGCGTGGACGCCGAGCGCGTGGGCGCCGACGTCGAGGCGCACCGGGACCTGGAGCTTGCGCTCGCCCGGCAGGCTCAGCGAGAAGGTCGCACCGTCGACGCCCTCGCGGGTGGTCTCCTCGTGCTCGAGCCGGTTGTCCGCGAGGTACGCGCGGACCCGGTCGACGGCGGAAGCGCTCACGACGCCAGCTCGACGTGCATCCGACGGCTCGCGCGCTCGTACGCCGCCAGCGTGCGCGCGGCCGTGCGCTCCCAGCTGAACTCCTGCGCGTGCGCGACCGCGCCCCGGCCGAGCCGGTCCACCAGCGCCGGGTCGTCGACCAGGCGACGCAGCACGGCGGCCCAGTCGCGGGGGTCGTGGGTGTCGACGAGCAGTCCGCTGACGCCGTCGCGCACGACCGTGGTGAGACCGCCGACGGCCGCGGCCACCACGGGCGTGCCGGTGGCCTGCGCCTCGACGGCGACCAGGCCGAAGCTCTCGTTGTAGGACGGCACGGCGACGGCGGTGGCGGCCGACGACCAGACGGCCAGCTCGGCCTGCGTCACCGGGGGGACGAAGCGGACGACGTCGGCCACGCCGAGGTCGCCGGCGAGGTCGGCCAGCGCGCTCGGGTGCTCGAGGCCGGAGCCGGACGGACCGCCGACGACCGGGACGACGAGCCGGTGCCGCAGCGCCGGGTCCTGCTCGAGCAGCACGGCGACGCTGCGCAGCAGCACGTCGGGGCCCTTGAGCGGCTGGATCCGACCGGCGAACAGCAGGACCGCGGCGTCCTCGGGGAGGCCGAGCTCGCGGCGAGCGCGGGCACGGCCGCGCGGGGCGAACACGTCGAGGTCGACCCCCGGGTGGATCACCTCCACGGCGTCGCGACCCGCGCCGTACAGCTCCACGAGCTGGGCGGCCTCGGTGTCGGTGTTGGCGACGAGGAGGTCGGCCGCCTCGACGACCTGCTCCTCGCCGATCACCCGCGAGAGCGGCTCGGGGGTGTCGCCGTCGGCGAGCGCCTCGTTCTTGACCTTCGCCATCGTGTGCATCGAGTGCACGAGCGGGACGTTCCAGCGGTCGCGCGCCAGCGCGCCGACCTGCCCGGAGAGCCAGTAGTGGGAGTGGACCGCGTCGTAGTGGCCCAGCGGCTGCATCGCCTCGGTGCGCAGCACCTCGCGCGCGAAGGTGCACAGCTGACCGGGGAGCTCGCTCTTGGCCAGTCCCTCGAAGGGTCCGGCCGCGACGTGGCGCACGAGCACGCCGTCGGCGGCCTCGACCACCTGCGGCAGCGCCGAGGAGGTCGCCCGGGTGAAGACGTCGACCGCGATGCCCTGCGCGGCGAGGCGCTTGGAGAGCTCGATGACGTAGACGTTCATCCCACCCGCGTCACCCGTGCCGGGCTGGTCCAGGGGTGAGGTGTGCAGGCTGATCATCGCCACCCGCTCGCCCACGCTGCCTCCTCTCCTGCCGTCTCGTGCACGTCCGGTACCCGGGAGCACCTCGGGCACAACGCCACGGGACGGCCGGCGAATTCCCGTGACCTTCGACGCACCCTCCCCCGGGGTGGTCCGCTGCCGTGCCCCGGCGGCGGGGGTCAGGGCTCGTCGGTCCCCTGGTGGAAGCGGGCCCGCCACTGCCCGCCCGTGCGCAGCCACAGGGAGCTGCGCAGGGTCGAGCGCTCGGCGGTGGACGTGCGCCACAGCAGCAGGATCGTGTCGGGGCCGAGGCGGTCGACCGAGACCACCTCGACGTCCACCGGCTCGATCGGGCCGATCGACTCGAGCACCTCGTCGCGGGTCCACAGCCGGCCCGAGCGGCCGATCTCCCGCCAGTCCGGGTGGAGCAGGGCGGCGACAGCGGCGGGGTCGGAGCGGAGCTCGTCGCCCAGCAGCGCCCGCTCCATCGCGACGACGTGCTCCTCGTCGGTCGGCACCGCCAGCTCCTCCGGGTCGAGGCCGGAGAACAGGTCCTCCTCCACCTCGACCTGCCCGACCGTCGCCGCCGGGTGGGCCGTCAGGCTGTGGGGCATGCCCGGTCCCGGGTCGGGCACGCGTCCGTCGCGGAAGGCCACGGCCGCCGCGTTGGCCAGCCGGTCGGCGGCCTCGTTGAGCGCGTGCCCGGCGTGGCCCTTGACCCAGACGAAGTCGACCTGCCGGCCCTGCATCGCGGCGTCGAGCCCCTTGACCAGCTCGACGTTCATCACCGGCTTGCCGTCGCCCTTGCGCCAGCCGCGGCGCTTCCACCCCGCCATCCACTTGGTGACGGTGTTGATGACGTAGGTGCTGTCGCAGTAGACGCGCAGCTCCTCGTCGAGGTGGGCGGTCTGCTGGAGGAGGTCGAGCACCGCCATCAGCTCGCCCATGTTGTTGGTGCCGTGCGGCCAGCCGCCGGCGGCCCAGCAGTCGTCGTCGACGTACCACGCCCAGCCGGCCGGGCCGGGGTTGCCGAGTGCCGAACCGTCGGCCGCCGCGATGATCACCCCGACATCCTGTCAGCAGGGGATCTTGGGAGGATGACCCCATGACCCAGGACAGCACCCAGCCACGCACCGCCGTCGTCACCGGCGCCTCCAGCGGCATCGGCGCCGCGACCGCCCGGGCCCTGGCCGCGCAGGGGTTCCGCGTCGTGTGCGCGGCCCGCCGCACCGACCGCATCGAGGACCTCGCCGCCGAGATCGGTGGCGAGGCGGTCACCTGCGACATCACCGACCAGGCGTCGGTCGACGCGCTCGCCGCGGCTGTGACGACGTGCCACGTCCTGGTCAACAACGCGGGCGGGGCCGTCGGCGTGGACCGCGTCGACGAGGCCGACCTCGACGCGTGGCGCTGGATGTACGACGTCAACGTGCTGGGCCTGGTCCGGGTGACCAAGGCGCTGCTGCCGGCGCTGCGGGCCAGTGGCGACGGCGTGATCGTCAACGTCGGCTCGACCGCCGGGCGCTGGGCCTACGAGGGCGGCGCCGGCTACACCGCCGCCAAGCACGGCGTGAAGGTCGTGACCGAGACGCTGCGCCTCGAGCTCAACGGCGAGCCGATCCGCATCTGCGAGGTCGCGCCCGGCATGGTGCAGACCGAGGAGTTCTCGCTCGTGCGCTTCGGCGGCGACCAGGAGAAGGCCGCCGCGGTGTACGCCGGCGTGGACCAGCCGCTGCTCGCCGAGGACGTCGCCGACGCGATCGCCTGGGTCGCCACCCGCCCCTCCCACGTGGACGTCGACGAGCTGGTGATCAAGCCCCGCGCCCAGGCAGCGGCGCACAAGGTGCACCGGTCCTGAGGGATGAGAGACTGCCGCGCGTGAAGACCATCGGACTCGTCGGCGGGATGAGCTGGGAGAGCAGCGCGGTCTACTACCGCGACCTCAACCTCGGGATGCAGCAGCGCCTCGGCGGGCTCTCCTCCCCGAAGCTGGCGCTGACGACGGTCGACTTCGCCGAGGTCACCGACCTCGAGGACGACGAGCGCTGGGACCAGGTCGGCGTGCTGCTCGCGGACGCCGCCCGGGGCGTCGAGCGCGCGGGTGCGGACTTCCTCCTGCTCTGCACGACGACGTTCCACAAGGTCGCCGACCAGGTGCAGGAGGCGGTGGGCATCCCGCTGCTGCACCTGGGCGACGTCGTGGCGGACGCGGTGCGGGCCGCGGGCGTGCAGACCGTCGGGCTCGTCGGCACCAAGGTGGCGATGTCGGAGTCGTTCTTCGTCGACCGGCTGCGGGCCCACGGCCTGTCCGTGGTCGTCCCCGACGCCACCCACCACGACTTGCTCAACGACGCGATCTACGAGGAGCTCGTCCACGGCGTCGCGCTGCCGCGCACCCGGAGCCGCGTCGTCTCGATCATCGAGGAGCTCTGGGACGCCGGCGCCGGCGGCGTGCTGCTCGGGTGCACCGAGCTCGAGCTGCTGGTCAAGCAGGCCGACGTGGAGCTGCCCGTCTTCCCGTGCACGACGCTGCACGTGCAGGCCGCCCTGGACGCCGCGCTCGCCTAGAGCGGCAGGCCGTACGCCGTCGCGAGGCAGCGCAGGGCCGTCCAGGCCGGTGACCGCAGGTCCGTGCGGCCGGCAGCTGCCGGCAGGTCCACCCGCAGCACCTCCGTACGGGCGCCCTCGGTGCTGACGAGCAGCCCCCGACCCGCCAGCGCGAGGCCCTCGCCCTGCTCCTGGCCGGGCAGCGGCCAGGACCCGACGGGCTGCCAGGACGGGAACGCCGTGAGGTGGGCGGCCGTGTAGGTGCGCATCACCACGCCGCCACCGCCGGGCAGGAACGTCGCGTCGGTGACCATGCCGGGAGCCTCGCCGACCCGGGTCAGCGGGTTGGGCCGCCCGGACCGCAACCGGGTGGGGGCGGCGTACACCGAGCCGGCGAACACGCCCTTGGTGACGACGAACAGCCGCCCGGTCAGCGGGTGGCTCAGCAGCGCCTCCGCGTCGTGGGCGCCGTCGGGGTAGACCAGCTCGTAGCCCTCGGGCACAGCGCTGGCGTCGCCGCGCCCGACCGGCACGCGCAGCACCACCACCGCGTCGCGCGCGCGCCTGTTGTCGCCGATGTCACCGACCCACACGTGGCCCCGGCCGGCGGGAGCGAGGGCCTCGGCGTCCTCGGGGGCGGTCGGCCACGAGGTCACGCCGACGGTGTCGCCCGTGGTGGCGTCGACGGCGAAGACCCGGCCGGAGTCGCCGGAGTCGTTGGTGGTGACGACGAGGTCGTCCACCACCACCAGCCCGCTCGACTCGACGATCTCGGCGTCGGTGAACCGGAACGCCGGACGGTCCACCGGTCCGGGCGCGCCGGTGGCCGCTCCGAGCAGGAAGGGCACGACCACGCAGGTCGCGAGGACGACGCGTCGGGGGTCAGGCACCGTCGAGCAGCTCGCCGAGCCGCGGCCGCACGCCCCACGTCGCGAGCAGGTCGTCGTACTCCCGCGCGGCGTCGGCGCCGGGTGCGCCGGTGCGCACGGCGCGGATGAGCGTGTTGCGCGGCGTGTGGGCGCTCTCGACGAACTCCACGACGTCGACCCGGTAGCCCTCGCGCCGCAGCAGCGAGGCGCGGAGCGCGTCGGTGAGGGTGTCGGCGAACCGCTCGCGGAGGATCCCGTGGCGGGTGAGCATCGCGTACGGTTCGGGCGCCTCGGCCGTGCGGAGCTGGGCGGCGATGTCGTGGTGGCAGCACGGGGCGGCGAGCACGAGCGACGCGCCCCACCCCACGGCGCGGTCGAGCGCGTCGTCGGTGGCGGTGTCGCAGGCGTGCAGCGCCAGCACCACGTCGGGCGCCCGGTCGAGCTGCGCGTCCGCGATCGAACCGACGACGAAGTCGGCGTCGATGCCCAGCGAGGCGGCGACCCGGGAGTTGTGGTCGGCCGACTGCTGCTTGACGTCGACCCCGGTCATCCGCACCGGGAGGCGCCTGCTCAGGAACGCGTGCGCGGCGAAGGTCAGGTAGGCGTTGCCGCACCCGAGGTCGACGATCCGCAGGGGATCGCCGGCGTCCGGCGTGCGGACCTGCCCCTGGGCGATCGCCTCGCCCAGGCTGGCGTCCAGCAGCCGCAGGAACTCCTCGACCTGCCGGTACTTGGCCTGGCGGGTCGGCTTCACCCGACCGTGGGCGTCGCTGATGCCGAGGGCCACCAGCACCGGGTCGTCCTCGGGCAGGAGCCGGTCCTTGGCGCGGTCGTGCTCGCGGGAGACCTCGACGGTCCCGGCGCGACCGGAGGTGTGCAGCAGCGGCACGCCCTTCTTGGTCACCCGCAGCTGCAGCGTCTCCGCGGTCGTGTCGACGTGCCAGTTGGCGAACGGCTGCGCGAGCAGCGCGTCGACCGCCGCCTCGGCATCCTCGCCGAGGCGGTGGTTGGTCGTGTGGGCCTGCGTGGCGTCGTAGGACACCACCTGCAGGTGGCGCCCCGCCTTGAGGTCGACCACCCGGAGCTCGACGCGCCGCACCTCGCGGCCGCCGACGACCGGCGCGGGCCGGCCCTTCCGACGCCCGGTGGCCAGTGCACGCACGAGTCCGTCGGCGTCGAGGACCGACGACCGCAAGCGGTCCAGCTCGTCGCCCACCTCACCGCCCGAAGCGCCTCGGCTGCTCACAGCACCGCGGCGAGGACGACGACGAGGATCAGCGCCCCGAGGGCCACCGGGATCACGAGGCGTCGGTGGCGGGGGTTCATGTCCTCATCCTAGGACCGGTCGCCAGGGCGCCCGATTCCTCGTCGTGCGCTCCCACGGCGGCCGCGTCCCGAGCGCCCAGAACCGCAGCGCGGCCCCGCCGGCTCCCGTCGGCAGCAGGCGGCCGCGCCAGTCGTCGTACCACTCGCCGGGTGCCCGCAGGTCGAAGCGCGTCAGGAGGGGCGACAGGGTGCGGTGGTCCGCCCCCTCGACCTCGGCCCCTGCCCATTCGGCGCCCGCGATGTCGGCCCCGGCCACGACGACGCCGCTCAACGTCACCAGCAGGCCGACGGGCGGCAGCCCGGCCTCCACGACGCCGCGGCACAGTGCGCGCCAGGTCGGGGACATGCGCCACCCGTCGGCCAGTCGGTCGAGCTGGTGCTGCTCCGTCGCGCCGTACGCCACACGCGCGTTGCCGACCCTCACGACGACGAGGTTGCGGTCGGGCACCGGCAGCGGGGCCTGCTCGCGACAGCGGGCGACGAACGCGTCGACGGCGTCGCGGTGGTGGAACGCCGCCAGGCTGGTGCGCCGGGGACGACCGAGCACTCCGGCCACGAGGAGCCGGCGCGCTGTCTCCGGGTGGATGCCCAGGTCCTCGTGCAGCACCTGGGCGGCGGCGCGCTGCGTCAGCCAGTCGTGGGGATCGAACGGGTCGCAGACCTCGGGCACACCGTCGACGCTACGGGCGGGCGCGCGCACCCGGAGCGTCCTCCACAGGCCGGCTCCGCCGCCCCGACGCACCGACGCACCGACGTCGCGCAGTCGGTCGGGTGACCCAGGCTCCTGCGTTCGACGACTGCCCGCCGCAGGAGGTTGGCGCGCACGACCGAGCACGCACCAGCGAGTGCTGCACGGCCCGCCCCGCTGCCGCTGCCCGCTGCCCCGCCGCCCGGGGGGGCCCGGCTCACCAGTGCTCGAGCGAGGCGGCGAAGACCGTGGCCAGGTCGTCGGGAGTCACGTCGATCGGCGCGGTGGCGAGCAGGCGCTGCTGCTGGAGGGCGCCCTCGACCAGGTCGTCGACGTCGGCGGCGCCGTAGCCGATCTCGGCGAGCCCGCTCGGCAGGCCGACGTCGCGCATCAGCCCCCGCAGCACCTCGGGGAGCGGCTCGCCGCCGCCGCCGAGCAGCTCGGCCGCGCGCCGGTGCCGCTCGGGGGAGGCGTCGAAGGTGAGCTCGAACGCCGCCGGCGCGGTCATCACCACCGCCATCCCGTGCGGGACGATCGGCTCGTCGGGGGGATAGTCCGCGGGCCGGTAGTCGCGGACCCGACCGGCGATCGGGTACGCACAGGCGTGCGGCACGTGCACACCCGCGTTGCCGAAGCCCAGGCCGGCGAACGTGGCGGCCAGGGCCATCTGCTCGCGTGCGTGCCGGTCCGAGCCGTCGTGCACCGCGCGACGGAAGGAGCCGGCGAGGAGGGCGAGCGACTTCTCCGCCCACATGTCCGCGATCGGATTCGCGCCGCAGTAGGGCACCCGCTGCTCGGGCTGCTTGGCGTCGAAGTCGGCGAACCAGCGCGCGGTCCAGCTCTCGAGCGCGTGGCAGAGGATGTCCATGCCCGCCGACGCGGTGACCATCGCGGGCTGGGTCATGGTCAGGTCGGGGTCGACCACGGCCAGCGTCGGACGCAGCCGAGCGTGCGAGATGCCGGTCTTGACCTTGAAAGCGAGCACGTCGAGGACGCAGATCGTCGTCGACTCGGCACCGGTGCCGGTCGTGGTCGGCACCGCGACCAGCGGCAGCAGCGCCTGCGTGGGGGCACAGCCGCCACCGACGGGTGGGTTGACGTAGTCCATGAGCTCGCCGTCGTTGGTCAGCAGCAGGTCGACGGCCTTGGCCGTGTCGATGGACGAGCCGCCCCCGACGGCGACCACCGCGTCGAACGGGCCGGCATCGCGCGCGAAGTCGATCGCCGCCGCGAGCGAGGCGTCCGTCGGCTCGACGCGGGCCTCGGCGAAGACGGTCACCTCGATCCCACGGGCCCGCACGGCCTCAGCGACGCGGGACGGGTGGCCGGTCGCGGCGACCCCGGGGTCCGTCACCAGCAGGACGCGCCGCGCCCCGCCGGTCGTGCCGCGGCACAGCTGCAGCACGTCGTGGCCGACCTCGCCGCTCGCGCCGCGGCCGAACTTGAGCCCGGGTGCGGCGTAGGTGAAGACGCTCTCGCTCATGCGGTCCCCCCGGGCCGGACGTGCGCCGGATGCTCCGCGGCCAGCGCGTGACGGACCAGGTCGAGCACGGGCACCCGGCCCGCGCCCACGTCGGTGACGTCGACCCAGGCGACGGCGTCGGTGGTGCCGTCCGCCTCCGCAACCGCCGGCTCGCCGTCCTCGACGGTGGCCCGGTAGAGCAGGTGCACGCCGTGGAAGTCCTCGATGCGCCCCGACGGCGCCGTGCCGGAGAAGTGCGTGTCGTGGACGCCGACCAGCTCCTGGACCTCGCAGCGCAGCCCGCACTCCTCCTGGACCTCGCGCGCGAGCGCGACCGACGGGTGCTCGCCGTGGTCGACCCCGCCGCCCGGCAGCGTCCACATGCCCGGGTGGGCTGCCCGCGCCGACAACCGCGTCAGGAGCACCTGCTGGACGTCGTCGCGCCGGCGGGTGACGACGGCGTACGCCGCCACCCGCTGCAGGCGGAACGGCTGGTGGTCGACGAGCGCCTCGGTGACCACCGCGGACACCGGGACGGCGCCCGACGTGACGTCGCCGAGGGGCTTCCACGCGGCCTCGATCGTCGACCCGTCGACCTCGACGACCCGCGGCTCCGGGGAGTCCGGCGCCACCCAGCCCTCGTAGACCAGCCGGATGGCGTGCGCGTCGACGAGCTGGCCGTCGCGCGGGGCGCGGGGCATGTGGGCGCTGTAGACGCGCGCACGGTCACCGACCGTGGCAGCGAGCCCGGTCTCCTCGCCCACCTCGCGGATGAGGGCGTCGCGCGGGTCCTCCCCGTGGTCGACCCCACCACCGGGCAGGGTCCACATCTCGCTGCGCGAGACCCGGGGAGCGAGCCGGCTCAGGAGGATGTCGACCTGCCCGCCGCGCACCCGCAGGATGACGGCGTACGCGGCCACCCGTTGGCGCCTCGGCAGGGATCCCATGCCTCCAACCTAGTGAAGTACGGTGACGCCGTGCCCCCCGCGTCCCGTGACCCGTGGCTCGACAACGTGAAGATCGTGCTGGTCACCCTCGTCGTCGTCGGGCACGCGATCGGCCTGGTCGAGGAGACGGCGGGCAGCCACTGGGTCTACGACTTCATCTACCTCTGGCACATCCCGGCGTTCGTCTTCGTCAGCGGGTACCTGTCGAAGTCGTTCGAGTGGGACCGGCGGCGGATGACGAACCTCGTCCAGACCCTCGCCGTGCCCTACCTGATCTTCGAGCCGACGCTGTTCTACTTCCGGCGCGAGGTCGCCGGCGAGGGGGTCGAGGGCCCGCTGTGGCTCGTCCCGCACTGGACGATGTGGTACCTCATCGTCCTGCTGATGTGGCGGCTCGTGACGCCGATCCTCAAGCGGCACTGGCTGTTCCTGCCGCTGTCGGTGATCGTGAGCCTGCTGGGCGGGCTGTGGAACGACGACACCCTGATGATCCCGCGCTTCCTCGGGCTGCTGCCGTTCTTCGTCCTGGGCCTGCACCTGAAGCCGCGGCACCTCAAGCACCTCGACGACGTGTGGGTGCGGGCGGCCGCCGTGCCGCTGCTGGCCGGGATCGGCGTGATGGCGGTCTACACCGACACCTGGGCCGAGACCGCGCTGCTCTGGTACGACACCGGCTACTCCGCGCTCCCCATCGACAACGAGATCGCCTTTCAGACCCGCCTGACGGTGATGATGGTGGGGCTCGTCGGCGCCTTCGCGGCGATGTCGCTGGTGCCCCGCCGGTCGCTCGGGTGGTTCACCACGATGGGCTCGGCGACCATGGTGGTCTACCTGTTCCACGGCTTCGTCATCAAGACGTTCCTGGCGGTCGGCTGGCCCGACTTCACCGCGGCGCACCCCACCCTCGGCCTGGTGCTGACGACGCTGGGCGCCGTGGCCCTCGCCCTGGTGCTCGCGTCGCGACCCGTCCGCACGGTGCTGACGCCGTTCACCAACCCCCTGGGCTGGCTGGGAGCCAGGCGGTCGGCACGCCGCACCCGCACCGCGGTCTGACGCCTGCTCAGGAGAAGGGCGGGCGCGCGTCCCGGGACATCGACCGGCGCCCCGCCCACCGCCAGACGCGCGCGGCACGGTCGCGGTCCGCGTCGTCGACGAGGTTGCCCATCCAGCGCAGGGCAAGCGTCATCAGCCAGTCCGAGCGCATGCCGGCCGGTCCCAGGGCCGAGACGACCCTGGGCTGGGTGGCGATGCCGGCCAGCCGCCGAGCGATCGAGAAGGCCTCGCCGTAGTGCTCCACGAGGGTCGCGCGCCAGGCCTCCCCCAGCCCGGTGCCGGAGGCGAGGTGCTCGGCGACGAGCCGGCCGGTCTCCAGGCCGTAGTCGATGCCCTCGCCGTTGAGCGGGTTCACGCACGCGGCCGCGTCGCCGACCAGCGCCCAGTTGGGACCGGCGACGTTGCTCACCGCGCCGCCCATCGGCAGCAGTGCCGACGTCGGCATCCGCAGCTCGCCGGTGAGCCCGAAGTCCTTGCCGATGGCGTCGGCGTAGGTCTGCATCAGCGGCTTGATCGCCACCTCGGCGGGCCGCCTGCTCGTCGCGAGCGTGCCGGCGCCGAGGTTCACGCTCCCGTCGCCGAGCGGGAAGATCCAGCCGTAGCCCGACACCAGCTCGCCCGCCTCGTCACGCAGCTCGAGGTGGGAGCTGATCCACGGGTCGTCGGAGAGGTCGGAGTCGACGTAGGAGCGCCCCGCCACGGCGTACACCGTGTCGCGGTGCCACTCGCGCCCCAGCAGCTTGCCGAGCGGGGAGCGCACGCCGTCGGCGACGACCAGCCACCGGCAGGCCACCTCGAAGGTCCCCTCGGCGTCGCGGAGCTCGACGGCCGCGACGCGCTCACCGTCGCGGCGCACGCCGACCGCGCGGGCGCCGTCGAGCGCCCGGGCACCGCTCGTGACGGCCACCGTGCGCAGGTGGTCGTCGAGCTCGGTGCGCGCGACCGCGGAGCCCCAGTCGGGCAGCGACCCTCCCGGCCACGGCAGCAGGAGGGTCTGGCCGAAGCCGTGGGCGCGCAGCCCCTGGTTGACCGTGTGGCCCCGCAGCCACTCCTCAAGGCCCAGCTTCTGCATCTCGCCGATCGCGCGCGGCGTGAGCCCGTCGCCGCACGTCTTGTCGCGGGGGAACCGCGCGGCGTCGACGAGCAGGACGTCGAGGCCCGCACGCGCCGCCCAGGCCGCGGCCGCGGAGCCGGCGGGGCCGGCGCCCACGACGAGCACGTCGGCGGAGGTCGGGTTCGTCACCGGCGGAGTCTAAAGGCAGAGGCCCCGGCTCCTCGAAAGGAGCCGGGGCCTCAGGGTGACTGCGCTCAATTCTGGTAGGACCCGAAGTCGAAGTCGTCCAGCGCGACCGCCTGCGACGACGGACCGAAGTCGTAGTCGTAGGAGTCGTAGCCGGTGACCGAGTAGGCCGCGGCGCGCGCCTCCTCCGTCGGCTCCACCCGGATGTTGCGGTAGCGCTCCAGGCCGGTGCCGGCGGGGATGAGCTTGCCGATGATCACGTTCTCCTTCAGGCCGCGGAGGCTGTCGGAGCGGCCGTTGATCGCGGCGTCGGTGAGCACCCGGGTGGTCTCCTGGAAGGAGGCCGCCGAGAGCCACGACTCGGTCGCGAGCGAGGCCTTCGTGATGCCCATGAGCACCGGGCGACCCGAGGCCGGCTTGCCGCCCTCGGAGACCACGCGACGGTTCTCCTCCTCGAACCGCACCCGGTCGACCAGATCGGACGGGAGCAGGTTGGTGTCGCCGGACTCGATGACCGTCACGCGGCGCAGCATCTGCCGCACGATGATCTCGATGTGCTTGTCGTGGATCGCCACGCCCTGCGAGCGGTAGACCTCCTGGACCTCGTTGACGAGGTGCTCCTGGGCCTTGCGGACACCGAGGATGCGCAGGACGTCCTGCGGGTCGGGCGTACCGGACGTGATGTGGTGACCCACGTCGATGTGGTCGCCGTCCTCGACGTTGAGGCGCGAGCGCTTCGACACCGGGATCTCCTGGACCTCCGAGCCGTCGTCGGGGGTGACCACGACGACGCGGGCCTTGTCGGTCTCCTCGATCTTCACGCGACCGGCGGACTCCGAGATCGGCGTACGACCCTTGGGCGAGCGGGCCTCGAAGAGCTCGACGACACGGGGCAGACCCTGCGTGATGTCGTCGGCCGAGGCCACACCACCGGTGTGGAAGGTACGCATGGTCAGCTGCGTGCCGGGCTCACCGATCGACTGGGCGGCGATGATGCCGACCGCCTCACCGATGTCGACCAGCTTGCCGGTGGCCAGCGAGCGGCCGTAGCACTTGGCGCAGGTGCCGGTGCGGGCGTCGCAGGTCAGGACCGAGCGGACCTTCACCTCGGTGACCCCTGCCGCGACGAGCTCGCCGATCTTCACGTCGCCGAGGTCCTCGCCGGCCGCGGCGAGCACCTCACCCGTCTCCGGGTGCACGACGTCGACGGCGGCGGAGCGGGCGTACGCCGAGGTCTCCACGTGCTCGTCGTCGATGCGCTTGGGCAGGCCGCGCTCGGTGCCGCAGTCGTCCTCACGGATGATGACGTCCTGCGACACGTCGACCAGGCGACGGGTCAGGTAGCCCGAGTCGGCGGTGCGCAGCGCGGTGTCGGCGAGACCCTTGCGGGCACCGTGGGTGGCGATGAAGTACTCGAGCACCGTCAGGCCCTCGCGGAAGTTGGCCTTGATCGGGCGCGGGATGATCTCGCCCTTCGGGTTGGCCACCAGACCGCGCATGGCCGCGACCTGCCGGATCTGGTTCATGTTTCCGGAGGCGCCCGAGTCGACCATCATGTAGATCGGGTTGGCCCGGTCGAAGTTGGCCTCCATCGCGCGGCCGACCTCGGCGGCGGCCTGGGTCCACAGCTCGATGAGCTCCTGACGACGCTCGTCGTCGGTCATCACACCGCGCTCGTAGTTCTTCTGGACCTTCTCGGCCTGCGCCTCGTAGCGGCTCAGGATCTCGGCCTTGCTGTCGGGCGTGGTGACGTCGTCGATCGAGACGGTCACACCCGAGCGCGTGGCCCAGTGGAAGCCGGCGTCCTTGAGGGCGTCGAGCGAGGCCGCGACCTGCACCTTGGTGTAGCGCTCGGCGAGGTCGTTGACGATCGCGCCCAGTCGCTTCTTGCCGACCTCCTCGTTCACGAAGGGGTAGTCGGCCGGCAGCGTGTCGTTGAAGTACACGCGGCCCAGCGTGGTGTCGAGCTGGATCGCGGTCCGGTCCTCCCAGTCGGCACCGAGCTCGAGGTCGAGCGGCGGGACGACGTCGGTGAGGCGGATGCGGATCTTGCTCTGCAGCGTGATCTCGCGGCGGTCGAAGGCCATGATCGCCTCGGCCGGGCTGGAGAAGACGCGACCCTCGCCGGGCTCGCCGTCACGGTCGGCGGTCAGCCAGAACAGGCCGATGATCATGTCCTGCGACGGCATGGTTACCGGACGGCCGTCCGACGGCTTGAGGATGTTGTTGGTCGAGAGCATCAGGATGCGGGCCTCGGCCTGCGCCTCCGCGGACAGCGGCAGGTGCACGGCCATCTGGTCACCGTCGAAGTCGGCGTTGAACGCGCCGCAGACGAGCGGGTGGATCTGGATGGCCTTGCCCTCGATCAGCTGCGGCTCGAAGGCCTGGATGCCGAGGCGGTGCAGGGTGGGCGCACGGTTGAGCAGCACGGGGTGCTCGGTGATGACCTCCTCGAGGACGTCCCACACGACCGGGCGGGCGCGCTCGACCATCCGCTTGGCGGACTTGATGTTCTGCGCGTGCGACAGGTCGACGAGGCGCTTCATCACGAACGGCTTGAACAGCTCGAGCGCCATCTGCTTCGGCAGACCGCACTGGTGCAGCTTGAGCTGCGGGCCCGACACGATGACCGAGCGGCCCGAGTAGTCCACGCGCTTGCCGAGCAGGTTCTGGCGGAAGCGGCCCTGCTTGCCCTTGAGCATGTCGGACAGCGACTTCAGCGGCCGGTTGCCCGGGCCGGTGACGGGACGACCACGACGGCCGTTGTCGAAGAGGCTGTCGACGGCCTCCTGCAGCATCCGCTTCTCGTTGTTGACGATGATCTCGGGAGCACCGAGGTCGAGCAGTCGCTTGAGGCGGTTGTTGCGGTTGATGACGCGGCGGTAGAGGTCGTTGAGGTCCGAGGTGGCGAAGCGGCCACCGTCGAGCTGGACCATCGGCCGCAGGTCCGGCGGGATCACCGGGACGGCGTCGAGCACCATGCCGATCGGCTGGTTGCCGGTCTTGCGGAACGCGTCTACGACCTTGAGGCGCTTGAGGGCGCGGACCTTGCGCTGGCCCTTGCCGTTGGCGATCGTGTCGCGCAGCGCCTCGACCTCGGCCTCGATGTCGAAGTCCTGGAGGCGCTTCTGGATCGCCGTGGCGCCCATGTGGCCCTCGAAGTACTTGCCGAACCAGGTCTTCATCTCGCGGTAGAGCAGCTCGTCGCCGAGCAGGTCCTGGACCTTGAGGCCCTTGAAGGTGTCCCAGACCTCCTCGAGCCGCGCGATCTCACGGTTGGCGCGGTCGCGAAGCTGGTTCATCTCGCGGTCGGCACCGTCGCGCACCTTGCGCTTGGCGTCGGCCTTGGCGCCCTCGGCCTCGAGGGTCGCCAGGTCCTCCTCGAGCTTCTTCGCGCGGTCCTCCACGGAGGCGTCACGACGCTTCTCCAGGCGCTCGCGCTCGAGGCCCACCTTGTTCTCCAGCGACTCCATGTCGCGGTGGCGGGCGTCCTCGTCGACGGACGTGATCATGTAGGCGGCGAAGTAGATGACCTTCTCGAGGTCCTTCGGCGCCAGGTCGAGCAGGTACCCCAGGCGCGAGGGGACGCCCTTGAAGTACCAGATGTGGGTCACGGGAGCGGCGAGCTCGATGTGCCCCATGCGCTCGCGGCGGACCTTCGAGCGGGTCACCTCGACGCCGCAGCGCTCGCAGATGATGCCCTTGAAGCGCACGCGCTTGTACTTGCCGCAGTAGCACTCCCAGTCCCGGGTGGGACCGAAGATCTTCTCGCAGAAGAGGCCGTCACGCTCGGGCTTGAGCGTGCGGTAGTTGATGGTCTCCGGCTTCTTGACCTCGCCGTGGCTCCACGTGCGGATGTCGTCCGCGGTGGCCAGGCCGATCTGAAGCTGGTCGAAGAAGTTAACGTCGAGCACGATGGCTGCAGTCCTTCGTTAGTACGTGGGAGAAAAGCTGGGGACTGAGGTGCGGTACGCCGGCCGGGACCGGCGTACCGCCTCGCTCAGACTTCCTCGACGGAGCTGGGCTCGCGGCGGGACAGGTCGATGCCGAGCTCCTCGGCCGCCCGGAAGACGTCTTCCTCGGCGTCCTTCATCTCGATGGTGGAGCCGTCCTGCGACAGCACCTCCACGTTGAGGCAGAGCGACTGCATCTCCTTGACGAGCACCTTGAACGACTCGGGGATGCCGGAGTCGGGGATGTTCTCGCCCTTCACGATCGCCTCGTAGACCTTCACGCGGCCGGGCACGTCGTCGGACTTGATCGTCAGCAGCTCCTGGAGGGCGTAGGCGGCGCCGTAGGCCTCCATCGCCCAGACCTCCATCTCGCCGAACCGCTGGCCACCGAACTGGGCCTTGCCGCCCAGCGGCTGCTGCGTGATCATCGAGTAGGGGCCGGTCGAGCGAGCGTGGATCTTGTCGTCGACGAGGTGGTGCAGCTTGAGGATGTACATGTAGCCGACCGCCACCGGCTCCGGGAACGGCTCGCCCGAACGACCGTCGAAGAGGTTGGCCTTGCCGTCCTCCTTGACCATCCGCTCACCGTCGCGGTTGGGCAGCGTGGAGCCGAGCAGGCCGGTGATCTCGTCCTCGCGGGCACCGTCGAACACCGGGGTCGCGACCTTGGTGTCGGGGTCGGCCTTGTCGGCACCGATGGCGATGAGCCGCTTCTTCCAGTCGGCCTCGCCCTTCTCGCCGGAGAGGTTGAGGTCCCAGCCCTGCTTGGCCAGCCAGCCGAGGTGCAGCTCGAGGATCTGGCCGATGTTCATGCGACGCGGCACGCCCAGCGGGTTGAGCACGACGTCGACCGGCGTGCCGTCCTCCATGAACGGCATGTCCTCGATCGGCAGGATCTTGGCGATGACGCCCTTGTTGCCGTGGCGTCCGGCGAGCTTGTCGCCGACCGAGATCTTGCGCTTCTGCGCGACGTAGACGCGGACGAGCTGGTTGACGCCCGGGGGCAGGTCGTCGCCGTCCTCGCGGTCGAACACGCGGACGCCGATGACCGTGCCGGACTCGCCGTGCGGCACCTTCATCGAGGTGTCGCGCACCTCGCGCGCCTTCTCGCCGAAGATCGCGCGGAGCAGGCGCTCCTCGGGGGTCAGCTCGGTCTCGCCCTTGGGCGTGACCTTGCCGACGAGGATGTCACCGGTCGTGACCTCGGCGCCGATGCGGATGATGCCGCGCTCGTCGAGGTCGGCGAGACCCTCCTCGGAGACGTTCGGGATGTCCCGCGTGATCTCCTCGGGGCCGAGCTTGGTGTCGCGGGCGTCGACCTCGTGCTCCTCGATGTGGATCGAGGTGAGGATGTCCTCCTGCACCAGGCGCTGGCTGAGGATGATCGCGTCCTCGTAGTTGTGGCCCTGCCACGGCATGAAGGCGACGAGCAGGTTGGTGCCCAGCGCCATCTCGGCGTCGTCGGTGCAGGGGCCGTCGGCGATCGGCGTGCCGACCTCGAGGCGGTCACCGGCCTTCACCAGCGGGCGCTGGTTGATGCAGGTGCCCTGGTTGGAGCGACGGAACTTCGCCATGCGGTAGGTCTGGTAGGTGCCGTCGTCGTTCATCGTCTCGATGGCGTCGGCGGACACCTCCTTGACCACGCCGGCCGCGTCGGCGACCACGACGTCACCGGCGTCGACGGCGGCGCGGTACTCCATGCCGGTGCCGACGAGCGGGCTGTCGCTCGTGATCAGCGGCACGGCCTGGCGCTGCATGTTGGCACCCATGAGCGCGCGGTTGGCGTCGTCGTGCTCGAGGAAGGGGATCAGGGCCGTCGCGACCGACACCATCTGGCGCGGCGAGACGTCCATGTAGTCGACCTCCTCGGCCAGGATCGCGTCGACCTCGCCGTTCTTCTGGCGCACCAGCACGCGCTCCTCGACGAAGCGCATCTCGGCGTCCAGCGGCGCGTTGGCCTGGGCGATGACGTAGCGGTCCTCGTCGTCGGCGGTGAGGTAGTCGATCTGGTCGGTGACCACGCCGCCCACGACCTTGCGGTAGGGCGTCTCGACGAACCCGAAGGGGTTGATCCGGCCGTAGGAGGCGAGCGAGCCGATCAGGCCGATGTTCGGGCCCTCAGGGGTCTCGATCGGGCACATGCGGCCGTAGTGCGACGGGTGGACGTCGCGGACCTCCATGCCGGCGCGGTCGCGGGACAAACCACCGGGACCGAGGGCCGAGAGGCGACGCTTGTGCGTCAGGCCGGCGATCGGGTTGGTCTGGTCCATGAACTGCGAGAGCTGCGAGGTGCCGAAGAACTCCTTCAGCGCCGCGACCACGGGGCGGATGTTGATCAGGGACTGCGGCGTGATCGCCTCGACGTCCTGGGTCGTCATCCGCTCGCGGACCACGCGCTCCATGCGGGCCAGGCCGGTGCGGAGCTGGTTCTGGATGAGCTCGCCGACCGTGCGCATGCGGCGGTTGCCGAAGTGGTCGATGTCGTCGGCCTGGACCTTGACGGGGGCACCGTCAGGACCCTCGACGACGTTGCCCTCGGCGTCGACCAGGTCGGGCGCCTCGACCTGCACACCCGCGGCGTGCAGCTGCACGACGTAGCGGATGGCGGCCACGATGTCGTCGATGGTCAGCGTCTGCTGGTCGAACGCCTCGTGGAGGCCGAGCTTCTTGTTGATCTTGTAGCGGCCGACCTTCGCCAGGTCGTAGCGCTTGGGGTTGAAGTAGTAGTTGTTGAGCAGCGTCTGCGCGGCCTCGGCCGTCGGCGGCTCGCCCGGACGGAGCTTGCGGTAGATGTCGAGCAGCGCGAGGCGGGTGACCTCGTCGTTGACCTGCTCGGCGGTCGGGGCCTCGCCCCGCGCCTTCTTCTGCAGGTCCTCGTAGACGGTCTCGTAGCGGACGCTGTCCTTCTCGAGCGTCAGCATCATGGACTCGTACTGACCGAACTCCTCGCGGATCTGGTCGGTGGTCCAGCCGAGCGCCTTGAGCAGGACGGTGACGTTCTGCTTGCGCTTGCGGTCCAGGCGCACGCCCACCAGGTCGCGCTTGTCGATCTCGAACTCCAGCCACGCGCCGCGGCTCGGGATGAGCTTGGCGGTGAAGACGTCCTTGTCGGAGGTCTTGTCGGGGGTCGACTCGAAGTAGACGCCCGGCGAGCGGACGAGCTGGGACACGACGACCCGCTCGGTGCCGTTGATGATGAAGGTGCCCTTGCGGGTCATCATCGGGAAGTCGCCCATGAAGACCGTCTGGCCCTTGATCTCGCCGGTCTCGTGGTTCATGAACTCCGCCGAGACGTAGAGCGGGCGGGAGTAGGTGAAGTCCTTCTCCTTGCACTCCTCCTCGGTGTACTTCTCGTCCAGGAAGACCGGGTTGTCGAAGGAGAGCATCATCGTCTCGGAGAAGTCCTCGATCGGGGAGATCTCCTCGAAGATCTCCTGCAGACCGGTCTTCTCGGAGACGTCCTCACCGGCAGCCCTGCGGGCGGCCACCGTCTCCTCCCAGCGCTCGTTGCCGACCAGCCAGTCGAAGCTGTCGGTCTGGAGCGAGATGAGGGCGGGAACCTCGAGAGGTTCGGTGATCTTTGCGAAAGAGGTGCGACGGTGGTTTCCAGCGGAGCTGCGCGCGGCCAAGAGGTTTCCTCACAAATGATCAAGTGATCTCGGCGCCGGCCGACCACCGCGACGACCGTCCGGAAGGCGTCGGGCATCTGAGGGCAGGCGCAAGGAGCCACGATAGCGCACTTGTGGACACGCTTCAAACGCGGGGTCGATTCCGGGAAGGACACTGCCACGCGTTGCCACGACTATGAACGCCGGGGCGCCCCGGGTCAAGCAGAACGCGCCGGTTCCCTCCCCCGGGCCACCCCCGCGGGCTAGCCCTGGACCGGCGAGGTGGCGAGGTCGTCGACGAGCCACTCGCCGTCGACGAGCTGCATCGACAGCGTGACCTGGTCCTTGTAGACGACCGGCTCGGCGTTGAGCTTGTTGGTCGTGGGCCGGTCCACGAAGACGAGCACCTGCACCCGCTCGGCGCTGGCGCGCACGATGCCGGACGCCACGACCGACGCCGTCACCCGCGTGCGGGTCTGCGGCGCGTTCTTCTCCAGGACGGCGAAGAGCTTGTCGTACTCCTCGCGGTAGCTCCCGGTCATCAGCGCCTGGGCGGCGCGTTGGTCGGCCTCGAGGTGCTCGTAGTCGTAGGACAGGACCGGGACCACCGCGCGCTCAGCCGCGACCTGGGCCTCCCGGGCGGCGGAGTCGTCACCGCCGGCGTCGTCGCGGGTCCACATCCACGCGGTGGCGACCAGCAGGCCGGCGGCCAGGACGCCGAGCCCGACGAGCAGCCACGACGGCACGCCGCGGCTCGCGCCGGCGGGCCGGTCGGCCAGGGGGGCATCCGGCTGCTCCACGGATCCCGCCTGCTCGTCGGGGGCGACCGTCCCGGGCGCTGCACGGCGCTCCTCGGCCGGCGCGGCCGGGGTCACCGCCGCGTCGTCCGGCCGCTCCGGCGGCAGCGAGGCGTCGTACGCCGTGCGCTCGACCGGGTCGAGCAGCACCTTCGCGGCCCGGTTGAGCGCGTCGAAGCGCCGGTCGCCGGGCTCGAGGTCGGCGATCTGGGTCCGCCAGGCGGCCCGCACCTCCTCGGCCGGGGCGTCGCGCGGCACGTCGAGCAGGTCGTACCAGGTCGGGGCGTCGCTCACGGCGCGCTCCCCTGGGTGGACCCGGCGCCGCCCTGCGGGGCCGTCGGCGAGCCCTCGTCCGGCGCGCTCACCGGGCTGAAGTCGTCGACCAGCCACTCGCCCCCGACCACGACGAGGTCGACGGTGAACCGGAACGGCAGCGGCTCCTGGTCGACCGTGCGCGCCTTCGCGCCGGCGCCCTGCCGGTAGCTGTCGATGAACGCGCCGGCGACCAGCACCCGCGCGGAGTCGTCGTCGATCGAGGACACGGCGGTGGCGAAGACGTCGGTGGTGCGGGTGATGCCGCCCTGGGCGACGAGCTGCTCGGCGGTCGCCACCTCCTTGTCGAAGTCGGCGGCGAACTTCGGCGTGATCACCTCGCGCACCTGCTCGCGGTAGTCGGGCATCTGACCGGAGTCGTCGAGCATGTCGGGGCTGTAGGTGCCCAGGCGCTTGACGAACTGGTCGGTCAGGCTCATCACCTGCTCCCGCTCCTCCGGCAGGTCGAGTCCCCCGTCGGCGGACGCGCGCCCGCCGAGGGCCGACCAGGCCAGCAGCGCGACGCACACGAGCACCACCAGCGCCAGCGCGGCGGCGATCGCGAAGCGGACCCGTGGGGTCAGTCGCGTGCCAGCAGGGGCTGGAGGTAGAGCCACTTCCACGTCTCCTCTCCCAGGCTGCGGGGCGCAACGCTACCGCCCCGCTCCAGGCGCCGGACCTCGGCGGGGTCCGAGGTGAGCGCGCCGGTCTCGGGGTCGTACGCGAAGTCGGCCGGCCCCCACCCGGGCGCGGCTCGCGGCGCCTGGATGTTCTGGGCGCCGCGCGCGTTGCTCTGGGAGGCCGGCTCGGTGCAGCGCGCGTCCTCGTTCATGCCCGTGTTCGTGCCGTCGAGCGGCGAACGGCGGTCCGTGCCCTCGTAGCCGGCGGTGCACACGTGCGGGTCCTGGGTCATCACCATCCCGAAGTGGGCGTCGTAGAGGCCGGTGCCGGGCGACCGGGACACGACCGTGAAGCCGCCCTCGACGACGTACGGGTAGATCACCAGCAGCTGCTCGATGCCGTCGAGGCGCTGGACCACCACCTCACCGGTGGTGACGAGGTTGTTGATCAGGTCGCCGAGCTCGACCTCGTTGGCCTCGAGGAAGACCCGCAGCTCGTCGGCGCCCAGGGAGCCGTCCTCGATGAGCCGGCGCAGGTCCCGGTCGTGGTCGGCGACCGTCGTGGAGAACGCCGAGAGGTCGCGGGCGAAGCGGCGGAAGGCGCCCTCGGAGTCGACCTGGCCGTCGAGGACGGTGTTGCTGTCGCGGATCAGGTCGACGGTCACGTCGAAGTTCTGCTCGGCCGCGGTGATGAACTCGCTGCTGCTGTCGAGGATCGTCTGGAGGTCCTCGCCCGCGCCGCTGAAGGCCTGGCCGAACTCGGAGGTGACGGTGCGGAGGTCGTCCTGGTCCACGCTGCGCACCGTCTCGTCGAGGTGGGTCAGCAAGGTGTCGGTCTGGATCGGCGTGGTGGTCCGGTCGCGGGCGATCTCCGAGCCGTCCGCGAGGTAGGGGCCCCGGTCGCTCTGCGGCTGGAGCTCGACGTACTGCTCGCCCACGGCCGAGCGGTTGCCGACCAGGGCGTGCGCGTCGGCCGGGATGTCGTCGTGCTCGTCGTCGATGTCGAGCACCAGGTCGACGCCGTCGTCGGTGAGGACGAGCTCGCGCACCTCGCCCACGCGCACGCCGCGGTAGGAGACCTCGGCTCCGGCGAACGCGCCACCGGAGTCGGCGAAGTGCGCCACGACGGTGTAGCCCTGGTCGAGGACCAGTCGGTCGAGCCGGGCGTAGCGGGCGCCGACGAAGCTGACCCCGACCAGCGTGATGATGGCGAAGACGAGCAGCTGCACTTTGGTCCGTCGGGTGATCATCGCTGCACCATCCCGGGGACGAGCAGGCTGACCAGCGCCGGGTCGTAGGTCTCCATCAGCTCACCCATCGTCGGGCCCCGCCCGTGCCGTGGCTTCTCGTCGGTCGCGGCACGGGGCAGACCGGTCGGCAGGAGCGTGGGCAGCAGGGTCGTCGGGACGGGCAGGCTCGGCACCTCCGGAAGGCCCGGGATCATGTCGAGCTCGCGGCACACGTCCTTGTCCCGGTTCTCGGACTTTCGGCACTCCTCCCGCAGCTGGACGAGCTTCTCCACGTTGGCCAGCACCTTCCGGCACGCCTCGCTCGTGAGCGAGCCGCTGCGGAGGCAGGCGATGACGTCGGTGACGATCACGGTCGGGTCGATGACCGTCGGCAGGTTGGTGGGCAACGACGGCGTGCTGCTCACGCCACCGGCGATGTCGAGGTCGAGGGTGATCGACAGGTTGGTGTAGTCGCCCATGTGCAGGTTGCGGGCGACCTGCGGGTCGCGGCCCACCACCTCGTCGACGAACGGGTAGGTGAGGAAGACGTGGAAGGCGTTGACGAAGTCGTCCCCGGAGGCCGCCAGCTGGGTGAGCACCGGGTCGAGCCGGCGGAGCGAGGTGATCGTCGCGCCCTTCGAGCGGGCGATGACGTCGACGGCGACCGCGGAGAGCCGGTCGAGCGCCCCCAGCATCTCGACGAGGTCGTCGCGCTGGCGGTCGATGGAGTCGAGCGCGCTCGGCAGCTCGTCGAGCGCCCTGTCGATGGTGGGCAGCTGCTTCTCGGCCGCGAGGGCGAGCCGGTTGAGCGACTCGATCGCGTCGACGATGTCGGCCTTGTTCTCGTCGAGCTGGCCGGTGAACGTCCGCAGGTTGCGCAGCACCGACCGCGCCGAGTCCTCACGCCCCTCGAGCGCGAGGTTGAGCTCCTGGGTGATGCTCTTGAGCTGGGCCACGCCGCCGCCGTTGAGGAGCAGGCTGAGCGCGCCGAGGACCTCCTCGACCTCGGGGTTGCGACCGGCTCGCTCGATCGGGATCAGCTCGCCGTCCTCCAGCGGGTCGGCGACCGCGCCCTCCTCGGGCGCCCTGAGCTCGACGAACTTCTCGCCGAGGAGGCTGGTCTGGCGCAGCTCGGCGACGGCGTTGCCCGGCAGGTCGACGTCGCGGCGGATCTCGAGCGTGACGAGCGCCTGGTAGCCCTGGAGGTCGACGGCGGTCACCTTGCCGACGCTGACGTCGTTGACCTTGACGGTCGACTGCGGCACGAGGTCGAGCACGTCGGCGAACTCGACCTTGATCGTCATCGGGTCCTCGCCGACGTCGGGACCACCCGGCAGCGGCAGCGAGTACACGCTGGCGTCGCACGCGGAGAGCACGAGCGCGGCGAGCATGCCGAGCACGAGGGCCTGGAGCCGCCTCACCGCTCCACCTCCACGAGCCCGCCGAGGGTCGGGTCGAAGACCTCGCGCGCCGGGAGCACCGGCGTGTCGTCCAGGGCCCCCGGCCGCGGGCGGGCGACCAGCTCGGTGATCCGGTCGCAGAGCCGGCCGCTGCGCTCCACCTGCCCGACGAAGCCGCAGAGGAAGGCGGCCGGGTCGATCTCGAGCTGGGTGATGGACTGGCCGAAGTTGGCGCGCGTGTCGAGCGTGCCGGCCTGTGGGTTGTAGGCCATCGCGAGGTTGTTCAGCGCACCCGGGGCGACGTGCAGGATCTCGTCGAGGGCCGCGCGCTGGCGCACGAGCACCTTCGCCACGCGATTGAGGCCGCTGATGTTGCGACTGAGGGAGCCCTTGTTCTCCTCGACGAACTCCTTCACCGCGGTGAGCGCCACCGACAGGTTCCGGGTGGCCGCGACGAGCTCCTCCCGCTCCCCCTCCAGCATGGTGGAGACGTCGGCGAGCGACTGGTTGAACCCCCGGACGGTCTGGTCGTTCTCGGCCAGCGTGTGCATGAACCCCTCCAGCGCCTCGACCGAGCCGAACAGCTCCTCCTTGTTGCCGGCCAGCGTGGCGCTGAGGCGCGAGTAGTCCGCGATGGTCTGTCGGAACGTCGCGCCCTGGCCGCCGAAGTTGTCGGCCGTGACGGCGAGGAGGTCGGACAGCGCGCCGGTCCTGTTGGCACCGCGTGGGCCGAGCGCCACGTTGAGGCGGTCGAGGCTTTCGTAGATCTGGTCGAGCTCCAGCGGCTGCGACGTCCGCTCGACGCCGAGCTCGGCGCCGTCGGCGAGCACGTCGCCGGTGCCGGAGTACGCGGGGGTCAGCTGCACGTAGCGGTCGCCGACCACCGAGGGGGCGATGATCACCGCCTTGGCGTCGGCCGGCAGCCGCACCTCGGCGTCGTACGTCATCGTCACGGTCACGTCCGTGCCGGTGGGCTCGACGCGCGTCACGGTGCCGACGGGCACGCCGAGGACGCGCACGTCGCTGCCCTCGTAGACCGAGATGGCGCGCGGGAAGTGCGCCACCACGGTCTTCGCGGTGTCGCCGCCGAGCACGCTGACGGCCGCCGCGACGACGAAGGCCAGCACGACGAGGGGGACGAGGATGCGCTTCACGAGGTCCATGGGTCAGCCCACCTGCGGGACGGGAGGGAAGTTGGAGATCCAGGTGTCGAACCAGGGACCCGTGCCGAGGGTGTTGGCGAAGACGCGGTAGAACGGCGCCATCAGCCGCAGGCTGCTGTCGATGTTGTCCTCGTTCTTGTGCAGCACCGCGAGCACGTTCTCGAGGTGGGCCAACGCCGGCTTGAGGTCGTCGCGCGACTGCTCGATCAGCCGCGTGAGCTCGCGGGAGAGCCGCGTGGTCGACACGAGCAGGTCGTGCACCGCCTCGCGGCGGGCGACGAGCGCACGGAACAGCACGTCGCTGTCCTCCATCAGCGCGATGATGTCGCGGTCGCGCTCGTCGAGGACGGTCGAGACCCGCTCGAGGTTCACCAGGAGCGTGTTGAGCTGCTCGTCCTTGGCGGCGATGTTCGCGGACAGCCGGCTCAGGCCGCTGAGGGCACCGCGGAACTCGTCGGGGGTGTTGCGGGTGAGGTCGGCGAGCGTGGTCAGCGACTCGGCCAGCTGGTCGGTGTCGATCTGCTCGGACGTGGCGGCCAGGCCCTCGAAGGCCTCGACCACGTCGAACGGCGAGGTGGTGCGCTCGGCCGGGATGGTGGCTCCCTCGTCGAGCTGGCCGCTGCCGGCCGGCTCGAGCGCGAGGAACATCGCACCCAGGATCGTCTTCACCTTGATCGCCGCCCGCGTGTCGGTGCCGAAGTCGGCGCCGTCGTCGACCTTGAAGCTGACCCGCACCTCGTCGCCCGCGAGCTCGACCTCGTCCACCTTGCCGACGCGGACACCGGCGATGCGCACCTCGTCGTCGACCTTCAGGCCGCCCGCCTCGGTGAACATCGCGTGGTAGGTGTCCCCGCCACCGATGATCGGCAGGTCGTCGGCGCGCAGCGCGGCGACCATCACCGTCGCCAGGACGACGAGGCTGACGGCGCCGACGACGACGGGGTTGCGCTCCCTGAAGGGCTTCATGTCGGGGTCCCCTCGACGTTGTTCGGAGCAGCGCAGCAGGGGAGAACGGCGCGGGGTGACGTCATCCGAGATCACACCTGTCGGAGCCGGTCTGGTACTTCACCGGGATCGAGACGTTGCCCGGCAGGTTGACCCGGCCCTGGAACTCGCAGAGGTAGAAGTTGAAGAACGACCCGTAGATCGCGGTGCGGCCGATCTTGTTCAGCTTGATGGGCAGCACCTGCAGGGCACGGTCCAGCTCGGCCTTGTTCCTGTCGACGTTGCCCGCCACGGCTCGCAGCTCGCGGATGTCCTTCACGAAGGGCTCGCGGATGCCGTCGATCAGCGAGGCGGTCTCCACCGACAGCGCGGAGACCTCCTCCAACGAGCCCAGGATCGCGTGACGGTCCTTCTTCAGCCCACCGACCAGGGTGCGGAACGACCGGATCAGGCGGGTCAGCTGCTTGTCACGGTCGGCGACGTGGTCGAGCACGAGCGACAGGTTGTCGATCAGCTCGCCGATGACCTCGTCGCGGTCGGCCAGCGTCGAGGTGACCGACGCGGTGTGCGCGAGCAGTCCCTCGAGGGTGCCGCCCTCGCCCTGGAAGACCTGGATGAGCTCGTAGGACAGCTGGTTGACGTCCTCGGGGGACAGCGCCTGGAACAGCGGCTTGAAGCCGTTGAAGAGCACCGTCAGGTCGAGGGCGGGCTTCGTGCGGGAGACGGGGATGGTCGAGCCCGCAGGCAGGCGGGCGGTGTCGCCGACCTCCTGGGTGAGGGAGATGTAGCGCTGCCCGACGAGGTTGCGGTAGCGGATGGCCGCGTTGGTCCCGCCGTTGACGGGCGTGCCCTTGTCCACGGAGAACGTCACGAGCGCCCGGGTGCGGTCGACGATCTCGACGTCCTCGACCGTGCCGACGCGGACACCCGCGACGCGGATGTCGTCACCCTTCGTGACGCCGGTGGCGTCGGTGAACTCGGCGCTGTACTCGCGCGACGAGCCGAACCCGAGGTTGCCGATGGTCACGACGAGCACCGTCGTGGCGAGGGAGGTCACCACGACGAAGACCAGCAGCTTGACCAGGTCGAGGGACGTCTTCTTGTCCAGCACCGCGCTCATCGCAGCGACACCTCCGCGCCGCGCGCCATCGGCCCGACCAGGAGGACGCCCAGGTCGGGCACGTCGTCGGCGCTCACGCCGAGCCCCGGCGCGAGCAGCGCCTTGAGCAGCGCGGCCTCGTCGCGGCCGCCGGCGAAGCCGGCGGCGGTCCCCGACCAGCCGGGGCCGACCCGGCTCGTGCCCTTGCCGGTGGGCTCGTCGATGCCGTCGACGAAGTCGGGCTGGTGGGTCACCGGGTTGCTCTGCGACCACGGCGGGGACGGGAGCCGGCCGCAGTAGTAGCCGCGCTTGTCGCCGTAGACGGGCGCGTCCTGGGGCCCGTAGCCGCGGGGCTGGTTGGGGAGGGTCTCGAGCACGATGTGGAGGGTGAACCCGCGGAACGCCTCCGCCTGGAGCTTGCCGGCCCCGACGATGCCGCCCAGCAGGCACGGGTAGCCGGGCGCGTAGCGGGCGAACACGTCGAGCTGGGCGGCGGCCAGGTCGCCGAGGCGGACCAGGTTGTCGCCGTTGGTCCGGGTGAACCGCTCCGCGACGGACGCGAACTGCGAGACGTCGTTGAAGAGCGCCTGGAGCTTGTCCTCCCGGTCCTCGAGCGTGGAGGTGGTGGTGATGGTGTTGCGCAGGATGGTCGCGACCTCGGGCAGCACGTCGGCGTACGTGTCGGACACCTCGGCGGTCAGCCGGAGGTCCTCGACGAGGGCCGGGAGCTCGGGGTTGAACCGGGTCAGGTAGCGGTCGAGGGTCTCGATCGTCTCGCCCAGCTGCTCGCCGCGGCCCTCCAGCGCGGTCGCGACCGCGTTCAGGGTGGTGTTGAGGTCGGCAGGCTGGACGGCGCGCAGCAGGGGGTAGAGGTCGCTGAGGACCTGCTCGACCTCGATCGAGAGGTCGGTGCGCTCGATGACGTCGCCGTCGGCGATCGGCTGGGCGGAGGAGCCGCCGTCGGGCACGACGAGGGAGACGAACTTCTCGCCGAAGAGCGTCTTGGGCAGGATCGAGGCGGTGACGTCGCGCGGGATGTCGGTGGTGCGGTCCTGGTAGAGGCCGAGCGTGATGTCGGCGCCCTCGGTCGTGGGCTCGTAGTCGAGCACCTCGCCCACGATCACGCCCTTGATCTTCACGTCGGCCCGGTGCGGCAGCTGCAGGCCGATCCTCGACGCCTTGACCGTGACCTCGTCGTAGTCGCTGAACTTCTTCGTGAACACGGCGTAGGTCGCCCACACCGCGGCGAGCATCAGGACGAGGAAGACGACGCCCAGGGACTTGGTCCTCATGCCGCTCACCCCGCCAGCCGGACGGTCGTGGAGGCGCCCCAGATCGCCATGGACAGCAGCAGGTCCAGCACGTTGATCGCGACGATGCTGGTGCGCACGGCGCGACCCACGGCGACGCCGACCCCGGCGGGACCGCCGGAGGCGTTGTAGCCGTGGTAGCAGTGGATGAGGATCACCGTGACGGCGAAGACGAGGACCTTGCCGAAGGACCAGAGCACGTCACCCGGCGGCAGGAACGCGTTGAAGTAGTGGTCGTAGGTGCCGGCGGACTGGCCGTAGACCTGGGTCACGACCAACCGGCTGGCGAAGTACGACGACAGCAGGCCCACGACGTAGAGCGGGATGATGGCGATCAGGCCGCCGACCACGCGGGTGGCGACGAGGAACGGCATCGACGGGATGGCCATCACCTCGAGGGCGTCGACCTCCTCCGAGATCCGCATCGCGCCGAGCTGGGCGGTGAACCCGCAGCCGACGGTCGCGGCCAACGCGATGCCGGCCACGAGCGGCGCGATCTCGCGCGTGTTGAAGTACGCCGAGACGAAGCCGGAGAAGGCCGCGGTGCCGAGCTGGTTCAGCGCGGCGTAGCCCGAGAGCCCGACCTGGGCGCCGGTGAAGAAGGTCATGCCGATGATCACGCCGACGGTGCCGCCGATGACGGCGAGCGCGCCCGAGCCGAGGGTCACCTCGGCGAGGATGCGCATGATCTCGCGCGGGTAGCGGGTGACGGAGCGGGGCACGGCCCGCAGCACCTTGAGGTGGAACGCCAGCTGGCCCCCGAGGTCGTCGAGGGAGGCGAGCGGCTTGGCGTAGACGTCGCGGAGGGCCATCTCACCCGCCCTTCGGCGGCACGACCTGGAGGTAGATCATGCTGAGGACGAAGTTGGCGATGAAGAGCAGCAGGAACGTGATGACGACCGACTCGTTGACCGCGTCGCCGACGCCCTTCGGGCCGCCGTTGGCGTTCATGCCCTTGTAGGACGCGACGATCGCGGCGATCAGGCCGAAGACCAGCGCCTTGAGCAGGCCGATCCACAGGTCCGGCAGCTGCGCGAGGGCGGTGAAGCTGGCGAGGTAGGCGCCGGGCGTGCCGTCCTGGAGGACCACGTTGAAGACGTAGCCGCCGGTCACGCCGACGACGCTCACCATGCCGTTGAGGAAGAACGCGACCAGCATGCACGCGAGCACGCGGGGCACGACGAGACGCTGGATCGGGTCGATGCCCAGCACCATCATGGCGTCGAGCTCCTCGCGGATCTTCCGGGCCCCGAGGTCGGCGGCGATGGCCGAGCCGCCCGCGCCGGCGATCAGCAGTGCCGTGCCGATCGGAGCCGCCTGCTGGACGACGGCGAGCACGGAGGCGGAGCCGGTGAAGGACTGCGCGCCGAACTGCTTGATCAGCCCGCCCACCTGCAGCGCGATCACCGCGCCGAACGGGATGGCCACGAGCGCCGTGGGGACGATGGTGACCGACGCGATGAACCAGGCCTGCTGGATGAACTCGCGCAGCTGGAAGGGGCGCCGGAACAGCGCGCGAGCCACGTCGAGGGCGAAGGCGAAGAGGTTGCCTGCGACCCCGATGGGCGCGAGCGCGCGCGAGGACATGGACGTGGCCACGGGACGTCAGACCCCCGGGGCCAGGCCGGCGTTGCTGGACTGGAACGAGCCGGGCGGCGGCGTGACGCCGTTCTCGCGGCACCACTCCCCCGCCGGACGCTGGCTGCGGCGCGGGATGCCGTTGGAGGGGTCGAGCTGGAGCGGGATCGGCGGCAGCGGCGGGAGCTCCTGGCCCGCCTCGGCGGCGAGCTCGTCGGCGTCCTTCTCCTCGGACATGCCGATCGGGCCGACGCGCTGGGCGTTGAGGAACTGGCGCACCACGGGCTCCTCGGAGCTGAGCAGCTGCTCGCGGGGACCGAACATCGCGAGGTGGCGGTGGTAGAGCAGCCCGATGTTGTCCGGCACGGTCCGGGCGGTGTTGATGTCGTGGGTGACGATGAGGAACGTCGCGTCGATCTGGGCGTTGAGGTCGACGATGAGCTGGTTGAGGAACGCCGTGCGCACCGGGTCGAGCCCCGAGTCGGGCTCGTCGAAGAGCACGATCTCCGGGTCCAGCACGAGGGCCCGGGCGAGGCCGGCGCGCTTGCGCATGCCGCCCGAGATCTCGCCGGGGAGCTTGTCCTCGGCACCGAGCAGGCCGACGAGGTCCATCTTCTCCATGACGATGTCGCGGATCTCGGACTCGGACTTCCTCGTGTGCTCGCGCAGCGGGAAGGCGACGTTGTCGTAGAGGTTCATCGAGCCGAACATCGCGCCGTCCTGGAACAGCACGCCGAAGAGCTTGCGGATCTCGTAGAGCTCACGCTCGGAGCAGCTCGCGATGTCGGTGCCCTCGATGACGATCGAGCCCTTGTCGGGCTTGAGCAGCCCGATGAGCGTCTTGAGGAAGACCGACTTGCCGGTTCCCGACGGACCGAGCATCACGCAGATCTCGCCGGCGGGGACGGTGAGCGTCACGTCGCCCCAGATGAGCTGCTTGCCGAAGGACTTGCTGAGGTCGTGGACCTGGATCTCCACACCCATCCGCGCACTTCCTCCCTTCGGGCTCAGGTCCGGTCCGAGCGGCCCCCGCCCGCTACTCCTGAGTAGTCCAACGTCGGACCCGGCGAGAGGTTACGCGTCGGTGCGACGCTCGTCACTGCAGGGGCCCGGGACGCGCCGAGGGCGGCCACCCCGGTGTGGGGTGGCCGCCCTCGGACGGTCGACGGCCGGCGGACCGGCCGTCAGTGGGTCACTTGACCGTGACGGTGGCGCCGGCGGCCTCGAGGGCCTCCTTCGCCTTGTCCGCGGTCTCCTTGTTGGCGTTCTCGAGGATCGTCTTGGGGGCGGCCTCGACGAGGTCCTTGGCCTCCTTCAGACCGAGGGAGGTCAGGGCGCGCACCTCCTTGATGACGTTGATCTTCTTGTCGCCGGCGGCCTCGAGGACGACCTCGAACTCGTCCTTCTCCTCGACGGCGGCGGCGTCGCCACCGGCGGCACCACCGGCGGCCGGGGCGGCGGCCACGGCGACGGGGGCGGCGGCGGTGACGCCGAAGGTGTCCTCGAACTGCTTCACGAACTCGGAGAGCTCGATCAGGGTCATCTCCTTGAACGCGTCAAGGAGCTCGTCGGTGCTGAGCTTCGCCATGGTGGCGGTTCCTTCCGTGTGTGGCGCGGCCGCGGTGGTGCGGGCCGTGCCGGGTTTCAGGTGGTGTACGTCGGCCTGGGCTCAGGCGTCGGTGGACTCGGCGGCCGGCTCGGCAGCCTCGTCGGTCGCCTCGGTCTCGGCGGCTCCCTCGGACGAGGGGGCCTCCTCCGCCGGGGCGTCCTCGGCAGCCGGAGCAGCCGGCGTACCGGCACCACCTGCGAGGATCGAGGGGTCCTGCTCGGCCTTGGCCTGCAGCGCACCCGCGAGACGGGCGGCCTGGGCGATCGGGGCGTTGAGCAGGTAGACGGCCTGGGAGAGGCTCGCGAGCATCGCGCCCGCCAGCTTGCCCAGCAGCACCTCGCGCGACTCGAGGTCGGCCAGCTTGGCCACCTCGGACGCGTCGAGCGGCTTGCCGTCGAGGACTCCACCCTTGATGACAAGGGCGGGGTTCGCCTTGGCAAAGTCACGCAGACCCTTGGCGGCCTCGACCACGTCTCCATTGATGAAGGCGATGGCGGTGGGGCCGGTCAGCAGGTCGTCGAAGCCGTCGATGCCCACCTCGGTGGCGGCGATCTTGGCCAGCGTGTTCTTGACCACGGCGTAGTTGGCGTTCTCGCCGAGGGAGCGCCGCAGGTCCTGCAGCTGCTTCACGGTGAGCCCGCGGTACTCGGTCAGCACAGCGCCGGCGGAGTCGTTGAAGGACTCAACGATCTCTGCGACGGCGGCAGTCTTCTCTGGCCGCGCCATGGGTCTCCTTCCGGGGTTGACCACCGGCGTCGGGCCCACAGACGACGAACGCCCTGAGCGCAGGCTCAGGGCGTGATCGCGGCGTGCGCCGCTGCTCTGTCACCTGCGCCGGCCGTCCGCTGCTGCGGACCTTCGGTCACGGGCGGGGAGCCCGGGACAACCTGCGGTCTCTGGTTTCGAGTGGCAACAGTACGCGCCCGGTGGGGACCCGACAAATCGGCGCGGCTCGCCGGCGAAACCGCGCAATCCTCCCACGGCGGGCACCCATCACTGGTTCCATGTGCGCGTGGATCATCAGCTCTTGACCGTCGGGGCCTCGCTGGCCCGTAGCGACGAACGCATGCTCACCGGACGCAACGCGGCGGGGCGCGTCTGGAGGACCGGCTTCGGCGGGCTCGACCCGTTGATCGGTGGCGGGATGCGGGCCGGCTCGCTGGTCCTCCTCGCCGGCCCGCAGGGCCTCGGCAAGTCGACCTTCGCCCTGCAGGTGGCGCGCAACAACGCCGCGACCGGCCGTCCGGTGCTCTACTTCTCCTACGAGCACGACGCCGAGGACCTCACGCAGAAGCTGATCGCCCTCGAGGCCGGCGAGCTCGACGAGTCCGACCAGGTGCGGGTCGGCAGCATCCGCTCGATCTTCGACGACCTGTGGGTCAGCTCGCTGGAGCACCGGCTGGAGTCGGTGCCCTCGGGCGTGGAGGCGCTGGCCAAGGTCGCGCAGTACTCCGAGATGCTCTTCGTGCACCGCTCGACCGGCAGCCGCACCGACCTGGCGGCGATCCAGGCCGCGATCGAGGCGGTGCGCGAGCTGACGGGGACCACGCCGCTCGTGGTCGTCGACTACCTGCAGAAGGTGAAGTCTCACCACCTCGACGAGGAGGCCAGCACGACCGAGGTCGTCGAGGGGCTGAAGGACCTCGCGATCGACATCAACGCCCCGGTGCTGGCCGTCGCGGCAGCCGACAAGGCGGCGCTGCGCTCCGGCAGGAGGATGCGGGCCAACGACCTGCGCGGGTCGAGCGCGCTGGCCTACGAGGCCGACGTCGTGCTGGTGCTCAACAACAAGTTCGACATCGTGGCGCGCCACCACCTGACCTACGACCTCGGCAACGCCGAGCGGTTCCGCGACTACGCGGTGCTGACGGTCGAGAAGAACCGGTTCGGCCGCGACGGCGCGGTGCTGCAGTTCCGCACGCGCTTCGACCAGGGCCGCTTCGAGCCGGAGGGCACCGAGGTCAAGGAGCAGCTGATCGACGAGCGGGTCTTCCGCGACTGACCCGCTCGCCGACCGCGGGCGTCACATGCCCGGCTGCTCGGTGACCTGCCCGGCCGGGGGCTCCTCGATCTCCACGTCGAGGCCGAAGTCGGAGTAGGTGCCCTCGGTGGTCGAGGTCGTCGGCTGGCCGCCACCGACCGCCGGGACCTCCAGCGTCTGCGCGAACCTCCGCGGCAGGTCGTCGGCGTCGACCCACATCTCGGTCACCATCTCCTCGGGAAGCATGTCGGCCATCGCGGCCGGGAACTCCATGGCGTCGAGGTACTGCGAGGGGTCGAGGGTGATCCGGTAGTGGTTGGTCTCGACGCCGTCGACCTCCTCGGAGCCCACGAGCTCGAGCTTCTTCGGGGCCTCCATCGCCTTGAACATGACCTCGGGGTCGGTGGCCTTGCCGATCATGCCGAAAAGCGAGTTCGGGTCGCTCAGGTCGATCTTGAGCCACTTGCCGCCGGTGCCGAGCTCGGGCGACTTCATGTACATCGCCTTGCCCAGGAGGATCATCTCCATGGCCTGGGCGCCCGTGCTGGACGCCTGCATCTCGATGCCCGCGTCGCTGAACCGGGCCTCGCCGGTCATCGTCTGGGTCTGGCCCGCGGTGCCGGTGGTCGTCTCGAAGGCGAAGGTCTCGGCCTCGCGCATCGCGTCCATCACCGACGGGTAGAAGTCGTCGGCGGTGAGCTCGGCCGGCGACGCCTCGGCCGGGTCCTCCGTCTCGGTCTCCGCCTCCTCGGCCGGCTCCTCGGGGGAGGCGGACTCCGAGCCCTCGTCGGTGGCGGAGCTCGAGGTGTCGCCGGAGCCGGAGTCGTCGCTGCACGCGGCGAGCCCGACTCCCAGGGTCAGCACCAGGGCGGCGGAGCCGAGGCGGCGGGCGAGGGACGGGACGCGCATGTGGGTCTCCTGGACGGATGTCTCGACGGATGAGGATCGGCGACACCGTGGCGGTCGCCCGACGCCGTCGTACCCCGATCGTTCCACACCGAGACGGCGCCGCCCGAGGCGGCGGGGGCACGGAGGCGCGGGAACGACGCGGCCCGGCCACCCCGTGCGGGGTGGCCGGGCCGGGCGCGGCGGCTGCGGACGATCAGGCCTGGACGGCCTCGTCCTCCTCCGCGACGTTCTTCGTGCGGTTCGGGTCGACCTGGATGCCGGGGCCCATCGTCGTGGAGACGGTGACCTTCTTGATGTAGCGGCCCTTGGAGCTGGCCGGCTTCAGGCGCAGCACCTCCTCGAGGGCGGCGGCGTAGTTCTCGGCGAGCTGGACCTCGGAGAAGGACGCCTTGCCGATGATGAAGTGCAGGTTGGCGTGGCGGTCGACGCGGAACTCGATCTTGCCGCCCTTGATGTCCGTGACGGCCTTGGCGACGTCGGGGGTCACCGTGCCGGTCTTCGGGTTCGGCATGAGCGAGCGCGGGCCCAGGACGCGACCCAGGCGGCCGACCTTGCCCATCATGTCGGGCGTCGCGACGACGGCGTCGAAGTCGAGCCACCCGCCGGCGACCTTCTCGATTAGCTCGTCGCTGCCGACGTACTCGGCGCCGGCCTCACGGGCGGCCTCGGCCTTGTCGCCGTTGGCGAACACCAGCACGCGGGCGGTCTTGCCCGTGCCGTGCGGGAGGTTCACCGTGCCGCGGACCATCTGGTCGGCCTTGCGGGGGTCGACGCCGAGGCGCATCACCACGTCGACGGTCTCGTCGAACTTCTTCTTCGAGCCGCCCTTGGCGATCTTGATGGCGGTCAGCGGGGCGTAGAGCTCGTCCTTGTCGAACGCCTCGGCCGCCGCGCGGTAGGTCTTGCTGCGCTGCATGGTCTTCTCGTTTCTCTGGTGCGAAGGATGTGGTCAGCGAGCCAGCGCGGCTCTCCCACGTGTTCAGTCGGTCGTGATGCCCATCGAGCGCGCGGTGCCCTCGACGATCTTCATGGCCGCGTCGATGTCGTTGGCGTTGAGGTCGGGGAGCTTGGTCTGCGCGATCTCACGGACCTGGTCCTTGGTGAGCTTGCCGACCTTCTCCTTGTGCGGGACGCCGGAGCCCTTGGAGAGGCCGGCGGCCTTCTTGATGAGCTCGGCGGCCGGCGGGGTCTTGGTGATGAAGGTGAACGAGCGGTCCTCGTAGATCGTGATCTCGACCGGGATCACGTTGCCGCGCATGGACTCCGTCTGGGCGTTGTAGGCCTTGCAGAAGTCCATGATGTTCACGCCGTGGGGACCGAGGGCCGTACCGACCGGCGGGGCAGGGGTGGCCGAACCGGCCTGCAGCTGCACCTTGACCAGCGCGGCGATCTTCTTCTTCGGAGGCATTGCCTTCTCTCTCTCTTGTGGTCATGACGAGGGCCGTTGCCCCCTGCCACGGGTTGTTGCTACTTCATTGTCGCTGCCGAGCGACCGCGCGGGAAATCGAGCCCCCGCGCGTGCGGCGGGACGAACGACGTCCGACGTCGGTGCTCAGACCTTCTGGATCTGCGAGAACGACAGCTCGACCGGGGTCTCGCGACCGAAGATCTCGACGAGCGCCTTGACGCGCTGGGACTCGGCGTTGATCTCGGTGATCGTCGCGTGGAGCGTGGCGAACGGGCCGTCGACCACCATCACCGAGTCGGAGACGTCGAAGTCGGCGACCTCGACCGGCTTGCGCGGGGTGGTGGAGGCGCCCTTGTCGCCGGCCGCGGCGGCCTCGGCCTCGGCGACGGCCACGACGGCCGGCGCGAGCATGTCCTCGACCTCGCTCATGCTCAGCGGCACGGGCTGGTGGCTGTGGCCCACGAACCCCGTGACGGACGGGGTGTGGCGCACCGCGGACCAGGACTCGTCGGTGAGGTCCATGCGGACCAGGACGTAGCCGGGCAGGACGGTGCGGGTGACCATCTTGCGCTGGCCGTTCTTGATCTCCGCGACCTCCTCGGTGGGGACCACGATCTCGTGGATGTAGTCCTCCATGTTGAGGGAGATGATGCGGTTCTCGAGGTTGTGCTTGACCCGCTTCTCCATGCCGGAGTAGGTGTGCACGACGAACCAGTCGCCCGGCTTGGCCCACAGCTCGCGACGGAACGCCTCGAGCGGGTCCTCGTCAGCAGCCTCGTCGGCGGCCTCGTCGGCGGCCTCGTCTGCCTGCTCGGCGTCGTCGCCGGCGGTCTCGTCGCTCGCCTCGGCCGCGTCGTCGGTGTCCTCGACGGCGTCCACCTCGGCGTCCTCCGGGGTCACCTCGTCGGCGGACTCGACCTGGTCGTCGACCCGGTCCACGTCATGGTTGTCAGACACGTCTCACTCCGTACGTCGTTGCTGGGGGGCGGGATCACTGCCCCGTCGTCACTGGGCGTTGCTGCCGGTGAAGATCTCGAAGACCAGCTTGCCGAAAGCCAGGTCGAGCACCGAGACCAGCAGCATCACGGCGATGACGAAGACCAGCACGACGAAGAAGTAGGTGACCAGCTGCTGCTGGGTGGGCCACACCACCTTGCGGAGCTCGGCCACCACCTGGCGCAGGAACGTGGCCGGGCTGGTGCGCCCACGGTCGTCGCCGCGCGAGTCGCGCCGGTCCTGAACCGCGTTGCCGTCGGCCACGTCATCCACCTTCTCGCTGTTGCTGTGCGTTGTCGTGCGTTGCTGTGCAGTGTTCCTCGCAGGGCACGAGGGACTTGAACCCCCAACCTTCGGTTTTGGAGACCGATGCTCTGCCAGTTGAGCTAGTGCCCTCCGATGGTCCCTCCCCCTCGCCGGGGGCATGCCGAAGCATGTGGCGAAACCACCAATCGGGAAGCATACGGGGCGGATCCAGCCCGCGTCGAACCGAGGTCGCCGGGCTCCCTACGATTCGTCCCATGACGGCAGCGGGGGCGGGCGGGATCGAGCGGCACCGCGACGTGAGCGCGCTGCCGAAGGCGCACCTCCACCTCCACTTCACCGGGTCGATGCGCCACGCCACCCTGCTCGAACTCGCCGAGCGCGACGGCATCGTGCTGCCCGACTCGCTGGTCGAGGACTGGCCGCCACGGCTCAGCGCGGCCGACGAGAAGGGCTGGTTCCGCTTCCAGCGGCTCTACGACGTGGCGCGCTCGGTGCTGCGCACGCCGGACGACGTCCGCCGCCTGGTGCTGGAGGCCGCCGAGGACGACGTGCGCGACGGCGGTCGGTGGCTGGAGATCCAGGTCGACCCGAGCGGGTACGCGGCCCGGTTCGGCGGGATCACGGCGTTCACCGACCTCGTGCTCGACTGCGTCCGCGACGCCTCGGAGCGCACCGGACTCGGCATCGCCGTCGTGATCGCGGCCAACCGGACGCGGCACCCGCTCGACGCCCGGACGCTGGCCCGGCTGGCGGCCCAGTACGCCGGTCGCGGGGTGGTGGGGTTCGGACTGTCCAACGACGAGCGACGCGGCCGGACCGAGGACTTCGCCGGCGCCTTCAGGATCGCCGCGCGCGCCGACCTCCTCCTGGTGCCGCACGGCGGCGAGCTGCGCGGCCCCGACCACGTGCGGCAGTGCCTGGACGCCCTCGCTCCGCAGCGGCTCGGGCACGGCGTGCGCAGCGTGGAGGATCCGGCGCTGCTCGACCGGATCGTCTCGGCGGGGATCGCCCTCGAGGTCTGCCCGGTGTCCAACGTCTCGCTCGGGGTCTACTCCGACCTGACGTCCGTGCCCCTGCCGCAGCTGCTGGCCGCGGGCGCGACGGTGGCGCTCGGCGCCGACGACCCGCTCCTGTTCGGCTCGCGCCTGGCCGGCCAGTACGCCACGATGCGGGCCGCCCACGACCTCGACGACGCGACGCTGGCCCGGCTGGCCGAGATGTCGTTCGAGGCGTCCCGGGCGCCGTCGGACGTCGTCGCTGCCGCGAGGCGCGACATCGCCGCCTGGCTCGCCTAGAGGGAGCAGCCGACCGTCACCGGCTCGTTGACCAGCGTGACGCCGAATCTCTCGCGCACGCCGTCGCGGACCTCGCGAGCGAGGGTGAGCAGCTCGTCGGTGGTGGCACCCCCGCGATTGGTGAGTGCCAGCGTGTGCTTGGTCGAGAGGCCGACCCGCTCCCCTGCCGCCTCGCTCACGTGGCCCCGGCCGAACCCGGCGCGCTCGATCAGCCAGGCGGCGCTGGACTTCACGGTCCCGTCGGGCTGCTCCCAGCGGGGGGCGTCGTCGGGCAGCGCCGCCGCCTGCTGGGGCGTCAGGATCGGGTTGGTGAAGAACGACCCCGCGCTCCACGTGTCGGCGTCCGCGTCGTCGAGCACCATCCCCTTGCCGGCCCGCAGGGCGAGCACCGCCTCCCGGACGGCGGCCAGGGGGGCGCGCTGCCCCGGCTCGACACCGAGGCGGCGGGCGAGCTCGGCGTAGCGCACGGGCTCACCGAGGTCGCCCTTTCGCAGCTGGAAGGTGACCTCGAGGACGAGGTGGCGGCCGGGCTCGGCCTTGAAGCGGGAGTGCCGGTAGCCGAACCCGCAGTCGGCGGCGGCGAAGGTGCGCTGGGTGCGCTCGAGGCGGTCCCAGGTGCGCACCCGGGCGATGGTCTGGGACACGTCCTGCCCGTAGGCGCCGACGTTCTGGATCGGGGTCGCCCCGACCGAACCCGGGATGCCGGAGAGGGCCTCGACACCCGCCCAACCGTTCGCGACCGTCCGGGCGACGAGGGCGTCCCAGTCCTCGCCTGCGGCGACCGTCAGCACGACCCCGCCGCACTGGGCGAGCGCGTCGACGTCGCAGGTGTCGGTGTCGGCGGCGACGCCGGTGGTGGCGACCTCCACGACACGGCCGTCGAAGCCCTCGTCGGCGACGACGAGGTTGGACCCGCCGCCCAGCACCAGCACGGGCGTGCCGCTCGCGTCGGCGTCGGCGACCGCGGCGACGAGCTCGGCCTCGGTGCGAGCGCGCACCCACTCGCGCGCGGGCCCGCCGAGCCGGAGAGTGGTGTGGTCGCGCAGGTCAGGCACGTGCGCCGGTCCTCACGACCGCCTTCGGCATGCCGAGCACCTTCTGCCCGCCGCAGGTGGCCTCGAGGGCGAAGGTGGCCAGGCCGTCGGCGACGGACTTCACCGTGCCTGCCACGACCACCTCGGCGCCGCCCTCGGCCGGCACCACCACCGGGCTGGTGAACTTCGCCCCGAGGTCCACGACCTCCGCCCCGTCGGTCCACTCCGCGACGGCGCGGCCGACCAGGGCGAGGGTGTACATGCCGTGCGCGATCACCCCCGGCAGGCCCACGCTGCGCGCCACCTCCTCGTCCTGGTGGATCGGGTTGTGGTCGCCGCTGGCGTCGGCGTACGCGACGAGGTCGGCACGGGTGACGGTGAAGGTCAGGGGGCCCAGGACGTCGCCGGCGTTCACGCCGCACCTCCTGCTCCGGCCGAGTGCACGAGCGTCGCCTTGCCCGTGCAGACCACCGCCCCGGTGACGTCGGTGAGCTCGCTGGCCGTGGCGATGATGTCGGCGCCGCCGATCTGGCGCAGGCCGGTCACGGTGAGGGTCGCGGTGAGCTCGTCACCGAGCTCCAGCGGCCGCACGTAGGCGAAGCGCTGCTCGCCGTGCACGATCCGGTGCAGGTCGATGCGCTCTGCGTCGAGGAAGGCCTGCATGGCGTCGAAGGCCAGCACGATGGGGAAGGTCGGCGGGACCGCTCCGTCCGGGTGGCCCACCGCAGCGGCGAAGGCGCGGACCCGCTCGGGGGTGACGGTCAGGGGCGCCGGTGCGGGGAACTCGCGCCCCACCAGCGAGGGGTCGACGGGCATACTCCGACCCTAGGGCCTGCGGATGCACCCCCCAAACACAGCGACCCGTCCGAGGCTCTCGGACGGGTCGGTGGTGACGGAGGAAGCGTCAGCGGGTTTCGCGGTGGGCGGTGTGGCGCCGGCAGCGCGGGCAGAACTTCTGCAGCTCGATCCGGTCGGGATCGTTGCGACGGTTCTTCTTGGTGATGTAGTTGCGCTCCTTGCACTCGGTGCACGCGAGCGTGATCTTGGGGCGAACGTCCGACGACTTGCTGGCCATGGCAGATCCTTGGGTTGCGGGTGGTGCGGTGTCAGCTGGTGGTAGCGGGGGCGGGACTCGAACCCGCGACACCACGATTATGAGCCGTGTGCTCTAACCACCTGAGCTACCCCGCCGCGGAGGACGGACGCCCCCGGAAGGGGTCCGACCCAGAGCCCCTTTACGGAATCGAACCGTAGACCTTCTCCTTACCATGGAGACGCTCTGCCGACTGAGCTAAAGGGGCAACGACGGAGAACTGTACACACGCCCCGCCACGATGAGAAATCGGCTCCGGACCCCGATCGACGGCCCTGTCAGGGGGCCTGGATCCGCGGCCAGCCGACGGCCTCCTCGAGCTCGTAGGACAGGCCCAGGAGGCGCGCCTCACGGCCGGCGCCGGCGCCGAGCATCATGCCCTGCGGCAGCCCGCCCGCGGTGGTGGCGAGGGGCAGCGAGATCGCCGGCTCGCCGGTCGCGTTCTGCAGCGGCGTGAAGGCGACCCACTCCATCAGCCGCCGCATGATCTCGTCGTAGTCCTGGTCCGGCCGCAGGTGCCCGACCCGCGGCGTCTCGGTTGCCAGCGTGGGCGTCAGGGTGACGTCGTACGACACCCGGTGCCGCGCCGCGAGCCGCTGCGAGCGGCGCAGGACCGCGATCGAGAACGGCTGCTTGTGCAGGTTGCGGGCGGCGTGCCGCGCCAGGCCCAGGGTGAGGTTGTCCAGCTTGGCCGGGTCCCACGTGTCGCCGAAGTCCTTGCGGCCACGCCGGGCGATGACCAGCGCCAGCATGGACCAGAACCGCACGAAGTGCTCGGGGAAGCTGTCCGGGACCGGGTTGTCGATCTCCTCGACGTGGTGGCCCAGCTCGTCGAGCAGGGCGGCGGTCCTCAGGGTGAGCTCGCGGACCTCGGCGCTGCACTCGCGGCCGATCCCGGTGGTGACGACCGCGATCCTCAGGCGCGACCGGCTGGGGCGGGTGACGTCGCCGACGGGCGGCAGGAGAGGGTTGCGCCAGATCTTCTCCGCCTCCCGGTAGAACGCGGCGGTGTCGCGGACGCTGCGGGTCAGCACGCCGTCGGAGACGATCCGCACCGGCATGTCCCGCATCATCCGGTCCTGGGCCAGGCGCCCGCGCGTCGGCTTGAGCCCCACGAGGCCGTTGACCGCCGCCGGGATGCGGATCGAGCCGCCGCCGTCGTTGGCGTGGGCGATCGGCACGGCACCGGCGGCGACGAGCGCGGCCGACCCCGCGGACGAGGCCCCTGCGTAGTGCTCGGGGTTCCACGGCGAGCGGACCGGTCCCAGGCGCACGTGGTCGGCGGCACCGGAGAAGCCGAACTCCGAGAGCTGGGTCTTGCCGAGCGGGATCAGGCCGGTGGCGAGGTACATGCGGGCGAAGTCGCCGTCGGCCTGCTTCGGCTCCGCGGCGAAGGCGTCCGCGCCGTGCTGCGTGGGCATGCCGGCCACGTCGACGTTGTCCTTGACGAACGTCGGCACGCCGGCGAACCAGCCGCCCCGGGGCCGGCGCGCCTCGTCACGGGCGCGGTCGTAAGCGGCGTACGCCACCGCCCCGAGGGCTGCGTCGACCTGCTCCGTGCGGGCGATGGCCGCCTCCACCACCTCGGGCACCGAGACCGCGCCGGCGCGGAGCGCCGACACCAGGCCGGTGGCGTCGAGGTCGGACAGGGCGTCGTCGGCGGAGAAGGCGTGCACGCGCGTGACGGTGGTCATGCGCGCGAGGCTAGTGGGCGCAGCCGCGGCGGTGACAGCCCTCGAGGTGGTCGTCGACGAGGCCGATCGCCTCCATCAGGGCGTGCATCGTGGTCGGCCCGACGTGGGCGAAACCGGCCTTCTTCAGCGCCTTCGACAGCGCCACCGACTCGGGCGAGGTGGTGGGCACGTCGGCGGTCGTGCGCGGGGCCGGCCCCGGCTCGGGGCGGAACGACCAGATGAACGTCTCGAGGCCGCCCCGATCGCGGAGAGCGACGGTGGCGCGCGCGTTGGTGATCGCGGCCTGGACCTTGCGGAGGTTGCGCACGATGCCGGCGTCGGCCATCAGCCGCTCGACGTCGTCGGGGCCGTAGGCCGCCACGACGTCGGCGTCGAAGCCCGCGAACGCGGCGCGGAAGTTGTCGCGCTTGTCGAGGATGGTGCGCCAGGACAGGCCGGACTGGAACGCCTCCAGGGTCAGCCGCTCGAGGTGCGCGGACTCGCCGGAGACCCGCATGCCCCACTCCGTGTCGTGGTAGGCGAGGTTGACCGCGTCGCCCACCGCCCACGGGCATCGGGCGATGCCGTCGGGCCCCACGACGGGCCCGGCGCCCGTCAGTGCCGCTCCTTGAGGCGGACGTTGGGCAGCGGCGGCGCGGGGATCGGCTGCAGGTCGAGGTCGACCGTGCCGAACCGGCCGGGGGCGACCTGGCGGCCGTCCGCGACGACCTCCCCGCCGGCGGTGACCTGGTCCTGCCACTCGCGGCGGTAGCCGGCGACCTCGTCGTGGCTGCGACCGATGAAGTTCCACCACATGACGATCGCCTCGCCGAACGGGGGCCCGCCGAGCAGCAGCAGGCGCGCCTCCTCGTGCGCGGTGACGGTGAGCGAGCCGCGGCCGGTCGGGACGTAGGCCAGGTCGCCGGGCCGCAGGTCCTGGCCGTCGACGTCGACCGCGCCGACGTCGAGCAGCACCCCGTGCTCGAAGGTCTCGTCGACGTCGACGTCGAGGCTCTTGCCGGTCGCGAGCATGAGCTCGACGCCGAGCAGCGGGGTGTGGGTCACCACCGGCGAGCTCGCGCCGAGGAGCGAGCCGATGAACACCCGCGCCTCCCACCCCGGACCCCGCACCGGCCGGGGGGCGAAGTGCTCGAACCGCGGCTCGACGTGGCGGCTGTCCTCGGGCAGGGCGATCCACAGCTGGGCGCCGTGGAGCGTCGTGGTGCCCGGCGTGGAGACCTCGGTGTGGCTGATGCCCCGGCCGGCGGTCATCAAGTTGAGCTCGCCGGGACGCACGGTCGCCAGGCTGCCGACGGAGTCGCGGTGCTCCAGGGCGCCGTCGAAGAGCCAGCTGGCGGTCTGCAACCCGGTGTGCGGATGCGCCGGCAGGACCATGCCGCCGGTCTCGTCGACGTCGTCGGGTCCGTAGTGGTCGACGAAGCACCAGGCGCCGATCAGCGAGCGGTGCCGCTGCGGGAGCGTCCGTCGTACGCGCATGGCCCGGGGGCCCCCGAGCGGGACCTCGCGGGGAGTCATCACCTCGACGTCGGTCATCGACCGCCACGGTACCCGCAGGGGTGGACGAGCGGGAGGGAGTGGCAGGGAGTGAGAGGACTGCCGACTTTGGTCTACGTGACACACCTCACCGCCCGCGCGGAGCCGGCCCGCTGGGCGGCGACGCCTAAGGTCTCCCACGACATGCAGGACTTCCCACCCCGGATCGCGACGTTCTTCACCGGGAGCGACGACGCCCCCAGCCCGGACCCCGACACCCGGTCGCCCGCGGCGTTCCTCCGCTGGGTCCTCGGACAGCAGAAGGCCCTGGTCGCCCTGTCGTCGCTGTGCTACGCGCTGTGGTTCCTCCCGATGACCCTCGGACCGTGGATCTTCGGCAACGCGGTGGACGAGGGCATCGTCGGCGGCTCGGAGGCGGCCCTGCTCGGATGGGCGTCGCTGCTGCTCGGCGTGGTCGCGGTGGGCGCGGTCTTCGGCATCGTGTCGCACACCCTCGTCGTGCGCAGCTGGTTGGTCGGCCTCTACGGCACGCTCGAGATGGTGACCCGCAAGGTGGCCCAGATGGGGCACGTGCTGCCCCGCCGCTCCCCCACCGGCGAGGTGCTCAGCGTGGCCTCGAGCGACTCCGACGAGTTCGGTGCGCTCACCGAGATCCTCTCCCGCACGCTCGGCCAGCTCGCGTCGTACCTCACCGTGGCCGTCATCGTCCTGACGATGTCGTGGGAGCTCGGCCTGCTCACGCTGGTCGCGGCGCCGGTGCTGGTCGGGGCGGCGCTGCCGCTGCTGCGCCCGCTGCACCGCCGCCAGCAGGTCGAGCGCTCGCGCACGTCGGACCTCACCTCCCTGGCCACCGACATCGTGGCGGGCCTGCGCATCCTGCGCGGCATCGGCGGCGAGCAGACCTTCGGCGCCAACTACGCCCGCCAGTCGCAGTCGGCCAAGCAGGCCGGGGTCGGCGCCGGCATCTGGCAGGCGGCGGTCGAGGCCGTCGGCGTGCTCCTGTCCGGCATCTTCCTGGTCTCCCTCGTCTGGCTCGGCACCAGGCAGGTCCAGGCCGGCGCCCTGACCGTCGGCGAGCTCATCACCTTCCTGGGCTACGGCCTGTTCATGGTGGGGCCGATCCGGACGTTCTTCGAGTTCGCGCAGAAGGGCGTCCGCTCGCTGGTCAGTGCCCGCAAGGCCATCGCCATCTTCGAGCAGCGGCCGCCGTGGCGCGACCCGGCCGACCCCGTCGCGCTGGACGGCGCCGGCGCCCTGCACGACGCGGCCAGTGGCCTCACCGTGCGGCCCGGCCTGCTCACGGTCGTCGTGAGCGCCGTGCCGGAGCAGAGCGCGGCGCTGGCCGACCGCCTGGGCCGCTACCTCCCCGACGACACCGAGCCCGTCCCCGCGGCCGAGGACGACGGCGTCAGGGGCCGGGCAGCACGGCGCGCCCGTGCCGCCCGTGCGCAGGAGCGCGCCCGCATCGCCGCGCGCGACGAGGAGCGGGCCGGTCGCGAGTGGGGCGTCACCCTCGGTGGGGTCGACCTGTCGCGCGCCCGCCTCGACGACGTACGCCGCCAGGTGCTGGTGAGCGACACCGGCAGCCAGCTGTTCGCCGGCACGCTCCAGGACGCCGTCGACCCCCACGGCCGGCTCACCCGCGAGCAGGCGGAGCACGCGCTGCGGGTCGCCAGCGCCGAGGACGTCTACGACGCGCTGCCGGAGGGCTGGCAGGGCCAGCTCGACGAGCGCGGTCGCGGCCTGTCGGGCGGCCAGCGCCAGCGCGTCGTCCTCGCCCGCGCGGTCGCCGCGGACCCGCCGGTGCTGGTGCTCGTGGAGCCGACGTCGGCGGTCGACGCCCACACGGAGGCACGGATCGCCGAGCGCGTCGCCGACGCGCGCCGGGGCCGCACCACGGTCGTCACGACCGTCTCGCCGCTCTGGCTGCACCACGCCGAGCACGTCGTGCTGCTCCACGAGGGCACCGTCGTCGCCGAGGGCCGCCACGCCGACCTGCTGGTCTCCGACGACGACTACCGACGGGTCGTGGCCCGCGCGCTCGACGACGAGGAGGTCGTCCGGTGACCGGCTCGGGCCCGGACCTCCTGGCCACCTCGGCGCAGACCTGGCGGGACCGCTCGCAGGACGCGCCCGCCGTGCCCGACGTGCTGCGCCCGCCCGAGCACGCGAGCCTGCGCGAGCGCCGCCGCGCCCTGTGGCACCGGCACGCACTGCGCCGACAGCGCGCGGAGGAGGTCTACGCGGCCTCGCGCAACCCGGTGCGCGGCTGGCCGGTGTCGGGCAACCGGGCCGTGCTCCACTTCTTCGGCGACCTCGTGCGCCGGCGCCGGCGCTCCTTCGCCCTGCTCGTGCTCCTCAACGCCCTCGCGGCCGGCTCGGCGCTCGTGGTGCCCCGCCTCCTCGGCGCGCTGGTCAACCGGGTCGAGTCGCAGGGCACCGCCGTCGACGGGCTCGACGCCCTCGCGCTGACGGTCGTCGGCGTCGTCGTCCTCCAGGCCCTGTTCACCTTCGGGGCCCAGCGCACCTCCACGCACTTCGGCCAGGACCTCCTCGCCTCGGCCCGCGAGTACGTCGTGGGCACGATCCTCCGGCTCCCGGTGGGCCGGGTGGAGGGCGCGAGCACCGGCGACCTCGTCACGCGCGTCACCCGCGACGTCGGCACGATGGCCCGCTCCGTCCAGTGGGGTGTGCCCCGCCTGCTGATCTCGCTGCTGACGGTCGTGCTGTCCGTGGTGGCCATGCTGCTCAACTCGCTGGTGCTCGCCGTGCCGGCACTGCTGGTGTTCGCCCTTTGCACCCCCGCGGTGCGCACGTACCTCAGGCGAGCACCCAAGGCGTACATCACCGAGGGCGCGACGTACTCCCGGATCAACACCACCCTCACCGAGACCGTCGAGGGGGCGCGCACGGTCGAGGCCCTCGGCCTCTCCGCCGCACGGGTGCGGGCCGGTGGCGACGACATCGAGGTGTCCGCGCAGGCCGAGCGCTACGGCATGACGCTGCGCAACGTGCTGTTCGCGGCCCTCAACGGCGCCTTCCAGGTGCCCCAGGTCGTCACCCTGGTCGTGGGCGCCTACGGCTACAGCCGCGGCTGGGTGGACCTCGGCCAGATCACCGCCGCGATGCTCTACGTCGTCGCCCTGAGCGAGCCGCTCGACGCCGTGATCGGCGAGGTCGACCGCCTCCAGGTCGGGGCGGCCTCGACGAGCCGGCTGCTCGGCATCGCCGAGGTCCCGCCCGACCGCGAGCCCGGTGACCGGCTGCCCGACGGCGTCGAGCTGGTGGGCGAGGACCTGCGCTTCGCCTACCGCGAGGGCCACGACGTGCTGCACGGAGTCGACCTGCGCCTGCGCACGGGCGAGCGGCTGGCCGTGGTCGGCCCGAGCGGGTCGGGCAAGTCCACGCTCGGCCGGCTCCTCGCGGGCATCAACCGTCCGCGCACCGGGTCGGCCCGCGTCGGTGGCGTCGACCTCGTCGACCTGCCCCTCGAGGTGCTGCGCACCGAGGTGGCGCTGGTGACCCAGGAGCACCACGTCTTCATCGGCACCGTGCGCGACAACGTCGTTCTGGCGCGGGAGGACTCCTCCGACGACGACGTCCGCGCCGCCCTGCGGGCCGTCGGCGCGCTCGCGTGGGTGGAGCGGCTGCCCGAGGGGCTCGACACCACGATCGGGTCCGGCCGTCACGCGCTGACGCCCGCCCAGGCCCAGCAGGTCGCGCTCGCGCGGCTGATCATCGCCGACCCGCACACCCTCGTGCTCGACGAGGCCACCTCCCTCATCGACCCGCGCACCGCACGGACGCTCGAGGGGTCGATGAACAGCCTGCTCGAGGGTCGCACCGTCGTCGCGATCGCCCACCGCCTGCACACCGCGCACGACGCCGACCGCATCGCGGTGGTGCTCGACGGGCGGATCGTGGAGCTCGGCAGCCACGACGAGCTGCTCGACCTGGACGGGGAGTACGCCGCGCTCTGGCGGGCCTGGACGTCCTGAGCCTCAGGCGGACAGGACCCTCGCGGCCCGCTGGTGCCAGCGCCAGCAGCCCCAGCCGAGGAGCACGCAGGTCGCGGCGGTGAGCGCGAAGCCGAGCACCGACCGGCCGGCGTACGGGGCCAGGACGGCAGCGCTGACGGCGTTGAACACGAGGGTGATGGAGGCCGCCGCCGACACGACCGCACCGCGGCGGGTCGGCACGAGGTCGAGCATCAGCAGCTGGATGTTGGGGTAGGCCAGCCCGTTGCCGAAGGCGATCAGGGCGACCCCGGCGACGGCCCACGGCATGACCTCGCCGAGGGGCGTCAGCGCGACGCCGACCCCGAGCACGGCACCGGCGGCGCTGACGGCGTACCCGGTGGAGACGAGGTGGGAGCTGCTGACCAGCCGTCCGTAGCGACCGCTCACCACCGAACCGACGACCATCGCGCCGATCATGGGGACGAACAGCTTCCAGAAGTCGAGCTCACCCTGGCCCAGCACGTCGACCATGAAGATGGACGCGCCGCCGATGTAGAGGAACTGGGCGCCGAACACGAGGGTGCCCGCCCACGCCATCCGGTGGAAGGCCGGTACGGCGACGACGGCGCCCAGGCCGCGGACGATCTCGCCCACCCGGAGCGGGACGCGGCGCTCGGGCGGGTGGCTCTCGGGCAGGAGCGCCACCGAGGCGGCGACCAGCACCAGCGCCAGGCCGGCCATGAACCAGAAGACCGTCTGCCACGGGCCCACCTGCACGAGCAGGCCCCCGACGACGGGGGCGACGGCCGGCGCCACCCCGAAGATGACGGACACCTGGCTCATCATCCGCTGCGCCTCGGGGCCCTCGAACAGGTCGCGGACGACGGTGCGGCTCACGATCGTCGAGCCGCCGGCGGCCAGGCCCTGCACGACCCGCCCCACCAGCAGCCACTCCAGCGTCGGCGCGAAGGCGCAGGCCGCGGACGCGACCGCGTAGACCAGCAGCGAGCCGACGATGACCGGTCGGCGACCGACCGCGTCGGACAGCGGCCCGTGGAAGACGCTCATCGCTGCGAAGGCCAGCATGTAGGCCGTCACCACGAGCTGGAGCTCGCCGGACGAGACGTCGAGCTGCACGCCCATCTGCGGGAACGCGGGGAAGGGGGTGTCGATGCTGAAGGGGCCTATCATCGACAGCATCGCGAGTACGACCGGGATCAGCGCCCGCGACCTGCGCGTCCCCAGCGTTCCCAGCCTCCTCGGCGTCCTCGGCGTCGTCCCGCCTGCGGCGGTGGACCGGGCGGGATCGATGGGCACCGGAGCGAATCTAGTCCCCCGCTGCGGCGGCGGCCCCGCGGCGTCAGGTGTTGCTGTAGACCGCGGGCCCGCCGTCGCCGTCGGCCGCGTCGGGACCGCGGCCGGCCCACGTCCAGGCGTACGCCGGGTCCTCCGCGGCCAGGCCGCCCTCCCCGAGCTCGAGCGGGGCGAACGTGTCGACCATGACGGCCGACTCCGCGAAGTACTGCACGCCGAGGCTGGCCTCGATGGCGCTGGGCTGCGGGCCGTGGGCGTGACCGCCGGGATGGAGGCTGATCGACCCGATGCCGATGCCGGAGCCCTTGCGCGCCTCGTAGTCGCCGCCGACGTAGAACATGACCTCGTCGGAGTCGACGTTCGAGTGGTAGTAGGGCACCGGGATCGCGAGCTCGTGGTAGTCGACCTTGCGCGGCAGGAAGTTGCACACCACGAAGTTCCAGCCCTCGAACACCTGGTGCACCGGCGGCGGCTGGTGGACCTTGCCGGTGATCGGCATGAAGTCCTCGACGTTGAACGTGTAGGGATAGAGGCAGCCGTCCCAGCCGACCACGTCGAACGGGTGGGTGGCGTAGGTCAGGCGGGTGCCGACGATGCCGGCACTGGTGCGGTGCTTGACCAGCACCTCGACGTCGGTGCCCTCCACCTCGAACGTCTCGGTCGGCCCGTGGAGGTCGCGCTCGCAGTAGGGCGCGTGCTCCAGGAACTGCCCGAAGCGCGAGAGGTAGCGCTTGGGCGGGTGGATGTGGCTGTTGGCCTCGATGGCGTAGAGCCGGGACGGCTCGGCCGGCACCCAGCGGTGGTCGGTCGCGCGGGGGACGACGACGTAGTCGCCGGGGCGGTAGGGCACGACACCGAAGACCGTCTCGACGGTGCCGGTGCCGGACTCGACGAAGACGCACTCGTCGCCGATGGCGTTGCGGTAGAGCGGCGAGGGCTCGGTGCCGGTGACGACGTAGGCGATGCGGACGTCGTTGTTGCCGAGGACGAGGCGGCGTCCCTCGACCGGGCAGCCGCCGGTCTCGAGGTCGTGCAGCCGGAGGTGCCGCGGCTTGAGCGGGTGGTTCGGGGTGCGTGACTGGTCGCCCAGCTCCCACACCCGGCTGTCGGTGATCGCGCTGGGCACACCGCGGTGGTAGAGCAGCGAGGAGTCGGACGAGAAGCCCTCCTCACCCATCAGCTCCTCGCGGAAGAGGTGGCCGTTGTCGTCTCGCAGCTGCGTGTGGCGCTGGCGCGGCAGGCGGCCGAGTGCTCGGTAGTGGGCCATCGCAATCCTCCGATTATCGAACGTATGCGTCCGCTATCTGGTGGTTAGAGTAGCGCCGTGGCCCCTGATCCCGCACCTCCCTTCCCCGACGCCTGGCGTGGTCTGGTCGACGACGCCGCGACCTTCCCGCCGGGCGACGCCGACCTCGGCGTCGCGCTCGCGACCTACGCCGACCGCGCCGCGGAGTGGCACTCCGGCCTGGTCGGCTCGTTCGTGGTCACCGACACCCACCTCGCCTCCGTCCCTGCGGACGTCCCCGTCTCCGTGGTGCTCACGAGCGGCGCCGGCGCCGTCGCCGGGGTCGCGGCGCTCGCGGCGCGCAAGGGCCTCCGGGTCGCCGGCATCGAGGCCGCGGTGCGCGACGCCGACGACCCGGTCGGCAACGTGCGGCGCATCGACGCCGCCGCCCGTGCCGCCGAGGTCGACGTACCCCTCTTCTTCGAGGTGCCCGGCCCGGTCACGGCGGCCTGGCTCGCGGCCGTCGACGAGGTCGCCGCCTGCGGCCACCGCCTCAAGCTCAGGCTGGGCAACGTCGACCACGACCTGGTCCCCTCCCCCGCCACCGTCGCGGCCTGGATCGACGCGGCGCTCGACCGCGAGACGCGCTTCAAGGCCACCGCCGGGCTGCACCGGGCCGTCCGCCACGACCCCGAGGGCGGTGGCGCGCACGGGTTCCTCAACGTGCTCGCCGCGACGCAGGTCCTCTGGGACGGCGGGTCCGTCGACGACGCGGCCGCCGTGCTCGAGGTGCGCGACGGCGCGGCCCTCGCCGCCACCGACGTCGCCGCCGCGCGGCGCTGGTTCACCTCCTTCGGGTCGTGCTCGGTCACCGCACCGCTGGAGGACCTGCTCGCCCTCGGCCTCCTCGCGCCCCCCACCCAGCACCCCACGGAGCAGCCATGACCCCGCCGCAGCGTCCCGCCACGACGTGGGTCGAGGGAGCGACGGGCTCGGGCTTCGACGTCGACCACCTGCCCTACGGCGTCGTCGCCCGCGACGGCGAGCGGCCGCGGGTGGCGGTGCGCATCGGCGACCAGGTGCTCGACCTCAGCGTGGTGGCCGCCGCCGAGATGGTGGACACCCACGCCCTCTTCGACCAGCCCTCGCTCAACCCCTTCATGGCCGCCGGCCCCGAGGTGTGGGCCTCGACGCGTGCCTGGATCACCGCACTGCTCACGACGGAGGCCGAGCGGGACCTCGTCGAGCCCGCCCTCGCCCCGGTGGACTCGGTGACGATGCTGCTGCCGTTCGCCGTCGGCGACTACGTGGACTTCTACGCCTCCGAGCACCACGCCGCCAACGTCGGGCGGATGTTCCGGCCCGACCAGGAGCCGCTGCTGCCCAACTGGAAGAACCTCCCCGTGGGCTACCACGGGCGCTCCGGCACGGTCGTGGTCTCCGGGACCGACGTGGTGCGGCCCTGCGGCCAGCGCAAGGCGCCGACGGACGAGCTCCCCACCTACGGCCCGTCGCGGCGACTCGACATCGAGGCCGAGCTGGGCTTCGTCGTCGGCGTGCCGTCGGCGATGGGCGAGCGGGTCACGACCGCCGACTTCGCCCGCCACACGTTCGGGGTCGTCGGCCTCAACGACTGGTCGGCACGCGACCTGCAGGCCTGGGAGTACGTCCCCCTCGGCCCGTTCCTCGGCAAGTCCTTCGCGACCTCCGTCAGCGCGTGGGTGACGCCGCTCGCCGCGCTCGACGCCGCCTGGACGGACCTGCCCGGCCAGGACGAACCGCCGGTGCTCGACTACCTGCGCGTCGAGGAGCCGGCCGGTCTGGACATCGAGGTGGAGGTGGTGCTCGACGGCGAGGTCGTCGCCCGCCCGCCCTACCGCACGATGTACTGGTCGCCCGCCCAGATGCTGGCGCACACCACGGTCAACGGCGCGAGCGTGCGCACGGGCGACCTGTGGGGCTCCGGCACCGTGTCGGGCCCCGAGCGCCACCAGCGAGGCTCGCTGCTCGAGCTGTGCTGGGGCGGCACGGAGCCGTTCACCGCGGCCGGCCGCGAGCGGACCTTCCTCGAGGACGGCGACGAGGTGACGCTGCGCTACACCGCGCCCGGCACGGGCGGGGGCCGGATCTCGCTCGGCGAGGTCACCGGACGCATCCTCCCGGCCCGCTGACGGCCGGGTCGGCGTCGGCGTCCGTTCACCTGCCTGCGCCAGCCTGCGCCCATGCGCATCGCCCAGCTCGCCAACTTCGTCGGCCCCGCGTCGGGAGGGATGCGCACGGCGCTGCGCGCCCTCGGCCCCGGCTACGTGGACGCCGGGTGCCGGCGCCTGCTCGTCGTCCCCGGGCCCGAGGACGCCCGCACCTCCACCGCGGCCGGTGACGTCGTCCAGCTCCGGGCACCGCGCGTCGGCGGCGGCTACCGGCTGATCGTGGAGCCCTGGCGGGTGACGGAGGTGCTGGAGGAGTGGGGCCCGACCTCCGTCGAGCTCAGCGACAAGCTCACCCTGCTGCCGGTCGCGCGGTGGGCCCGGCGCAGCGGCGTCGGCTCGGTCCTCCTCTCGCACGAGCGGCTCGACGACATGCTCGCGCTCCGCACCGGCCTCGACGCGACCTCCAAGGTGTCGGTCGCCCTCCTGAACCGGCTGCTCGTGCGCAGCGTCGACACGGTGGTGGTCACCTCCGAGTACGCTCGCCGGGAGTTCCAGCACGTCGCGGACGCCGCCGGCTGCCCGGTGCTGCGCGTCCCCCTCGGCGTCGACCTCGACACGTTCCGGCCGCACGCCCGCGGACCGGTCGACGTGCTCCGGCTGGTCCACGCCGGCCGGCTCTCGCGGGAAAAGAGCCCGCACCTGGCCGTCGCCACCGCCGTGGAGCTGCACCGCCGCGGCCTGCCCGTGCGCCTGGACGTCTACGGGGTCGGCCCCCACCGGGCCGAGCTCGTCGACATCGCCGGTGACGCGCCGGTGCGCTTCCGGGGGTACGTCGACTCCCCCGCCCGGCTCAGCCGCGCGCTGGCGCACGCCGACGTCGCGCTGAGCGTGTGCCCGGGCGAGACGTTCGGGCTCTCGGTCCTCGAGGCGCTCGCGTCGGGCACCCCTGTCGTGACCGCCGACCGCGGCGGTGCGCGCGAGCTCGTCGACGAGACCTCCGGGGCCTGGGGCTCCCCGGACCCGCGCGCGCTCGCGGACGCCGTGCTCGAGGTGGCGGCCCGTCCGGCGCCCAGCCGGCGCGCGGCCGCCCGTGCGCGCGCCGAGCGCTACCCGTGGTCGGCGACCGTCGGGTCGATGCTGGAGGTCCACGCCTCGGTGGCGATGCCGGAGAGCCGCTCGCGCGCGCGTCGGGTGACCAGCAGCAGCACCGCCACGGCCGCGACGACCAGGGAGCCGATGACGATCGCCAGGTAGGCGCCGTGCAGGGAGGAGTCCATCGGCGCCACGAGACCCGACACCAGCGACACCGCCACCAGCGCCACCATCGCTCCCCGCCCGAGCCGCTGGACGGCGACGAACGGGACCGCCCAGAGGAAGTACCAGAGGTGGACCACCGGGCTGAGCGCCACGACGGCGACCATCACCACCGCGAGGGCGCGCACCGCCTGGCGCCGGTCGCGGGTGGCGTACGTCGCCAGCACCCGGGCCACGACGCCCAGCGCGGCGACCTGCGCGAGCAGCCGGACCAGTCCGAGGAACGTGTCGTCCGGCGTGTCGGCGTCCAGGAGCTGGGCGACCAGATCGAGCCAGCCGCCCAGCAGCGTCGGCAGCGACAGGGGCGTGTCGACGGTGGCCGGCACGGCCAGGGCACCGAACCACCCGACGCCGAGCCCCCACACCAGGCCGGGGAGGACCAGCGCAGCGACGGCGACCGCTCCGACGCGCGCGGTGTGGCGCAGCCGGACGACCGCCGGGGCGGCCGCGGGAGCGGTGAGCAGCACGACCGCGACGCACGCCAGGCCGCCCGGCAGCTTCACCCCTGCGGCGAGCCCGCCCAGGACCGCACCTGCCACCCACCCGTGCTCGTGTGCGACGACGACCGCGGCGGCCATCAAGCCGACCATGAGCAGGTCGTTGTGCAGCCCGGCCACGCCGTTGGACACCATCAGCGGCGAGGCGAGCACCAGGCCGGACGCCAGGGCCGGGTTGGCGCCGCACCAGCGGGCCAGCCGCGGCACCGCCCACGCCAGCAGGACCAGGCCGACGAGCGCGATCATCCGGTGGGCGACCACGAGGAGCCACGGGTCCGCGGTCAGGCCCGCGGCGAGGTCGCCGCCGATGAGGGGCACCGGGCCGTAGGGCGTCGGCGTGGCCATCCAGCGCGGGTCGACCCCCTCGACGATCGGCCCCGGGACCGATCGCGGACCCACCAGGCTCCAGGGTCCGTGGTCGTAGGGCGAGATCCCGCGGTGCACCATCGTCCCCTGGGCGGCGTACGACCACCCGTCGCGGGAGAAGAGCGGCGGCGCGAGCAGGAGCGGCAGCGCCCACGCGACGGTCGCGGTGCGCACCCGTGCGACCACGGCCGGCTGCGCGGCCTCGTCGGCCCGGGACGCGACCCGGCACAGCTGCAGCCAGGCCGAGGCGAGCATGCCGAGGCCGGCGAGCACGACGACGAGGCCGGCCATGCGGCCCACGGCCGAGCCGCGCAGCAGCTGCAGGGGCTCGACGTCCGCGACGGCGGCGCTGGGCGGGATGGTCGCCACCACCAGGCCCCCGAGCAGGACGAGCACGCTCCCGACGACTCCCCGTGACACCACGTCGCGGACGGTAGGGGCGCCTCCCGACCGGCGCCCGACGTCCGGGTGAACGGGCGGCCAACCCCCGTCCGCCCTTCGCGGGGGGCCCTAGGCTCTCCCTCGTGATGCAGCTCGGACGGTACGCCGCACCCCGGCGCGCCGCTGCCACCGTCGGCGCCGAGCCCGCTCCCTCGTCCCCGAGCTGAGGACCCTGCCTTGCGACTCCTGCTGATGCGCCACGGCCAGACGCACGCCAACGTGGCGGGCGAGCTCGACACCGCCCACCCGGGCCTCGACCTGACCGACCTCGGACGCGCCCAGGCGGCCGCGGCGGCCCGCGCGATCGCCGCGGAGCCGCTCGACGCGATCTACGTGTCCAGCCGGGTGCGCACCCACCAGACCGCCGCACCCGTCGCCGAGGACCGGGGCATCGAGCCGACGCAGCTCGACGGGCTCGAGGAGGTCTCCGCGGGCGACTACGAGATGCGCAGCGACCACGACGCGGTCTCCGGCTACATCGGCACGGTCGCCACGTGGCTCGAGGGCGACCTCGCCCACCGGATGCCCGGCGGTGAGACCGGCGAGGAGTTCCTCGCGCGCTACGACGCGGCCGTGCGGACCATCGTCGAGGCCGGTCACGACGCGGCGCTGGTGGTCAGCCACGGCGCCGCCCTGCGGACGTGGGTCTCGACGCGGATGGCACCGCACCCGGACGCCCCGCCCGCGACGCAGCCGCTGCACAACACCGCGCTCATCGTCCTGGAGGGCGACACGGACGCCGGGTGGCGGATGGTGTCCTGGCAGGGCCACCCCGTGGGGGGCGAGCTGCTCGAGGACCCGACCGCGGAGGACCCGACGGGCGACCTGGACGCCGACGGCGACGGCGAGGTCGGCTGAGTCCGGAGGCGTCCGGGCCGGGGAAGGACGCTAGACGCCCTCGGTGCCGATCCCGGGGTGCACGAACGGCCGTCCTGCCCTCATCTGCTCCACCGAGCCGGGGTGCAGCCGGGCCAGGTGGGCCAGCCCGCGGCGCCGGTAGCGCAGCACCTGGACCACGCCGAGCGCCCAGAAGGCGTACTGGACGGTCATGGCCAGCCTGAAGTCGCCGAGCGTGTAGGACTCCATCCCGCCCGACGCGGACAGGTCGAGCACCACGCCGATCAGCGCCATGGTGAGCAGCGAGGCCGTGAAGCCGCCGACGTTGACCAGCCCGTTGGCGCGGCCGGTCTCGTGCGGTGGCGTGAAGGACCGGGCGAGGTCGAAACCGACCATGGAGGCCGGGCCGCCGCTCGCGGTGGCGAAGGCCATCACCACCACCAGCCAGGCAGGTGCCGCGGCCGGCCACAGCAGCACGGCGGTCCACGGCACGACCATCGCGACGACGACGCCGACGACGATCCACGAGCGGTAGTAGGGCAGCCGGGCGACGAGCCGGGCGGTCACCAGGCCGCTCACGACGGCCCACGCGGTCATGGCCATGAGCAGCGTGCTCGCGGCGCCGCTGGACCAGCCGAGCCCCTGGACGAGGAACGGGTAGCCCCACAGCAGCGCGAACACCGTGCTCGAGAACTGCGAGGTGAAGTGCGACCACATGCCCAGCCGGGTGCCGGGGTTGCCCCACACCGTGCGCACCGACTGCGCGAGGGCGCGCAGCTTGATCGCCACCACGTCGCCGCGGCGGTAGGGCGAGTCCTTGACCAGGGCGAGCACCGCGACCAGCAGCACGACGCCGGCGCTCGAGGTGAGGGCGAAGGCGCGGGTCCAGCCGAGCTCGTGCAGCAGGTACGACAGCGGACCGGCCGCGGCGATCGCGCCGAGCTGCCCGGTCAGCCCGGTGAGCTGGGTGACCATCGGGGCCTGGCGGACGAGGAACCACACCGTCACCAGCCGGATGACGCTGACGAACACCATCGCGTCGCCGGCTCCGACCACCGCTCGCGCCGCGACGGCCCCGGCGAAGGACGAGGAGACGGCGAAGGCGAACTGCCCCGCGGTCATCAGGACCAGGCCGATGATCAGCATCGTCCGCGAGCCGTAGCGGTCGAGCAGCACGCCGACCGGCACCTGCATGCCGGCGTACACGACCAGCTGCAGCACCGTGAACGACGCCAGGCTGGTCGCGCTGATGTCGAAGCGCTCGGAGGCGATGATGCCCGCGACGCCGAGCGAGCTGCGGTGGAAGACCGCCAGCACGTAGACCGCGAGCGAGACCAGCCAGATGACCCAGGCCCGTCGCCTGCCGATGTCGTGGATCTGCTCGGCGCTCACTCCTCGCCCGATCCCGGACCGCCCAGCGCGGCGGTGAGCTCGGCGCGCCAGGGCGGGTCGGCGCCCGGTCGCGAGACGTTGACGGCCGCACCGATCGACGCGGTGGTGACGGCTCCGAGCACGTCGCGGTCGCTCAACGCGCGCAGGGCGTCGGCCGCACCGGGCCCGGCGACGCCCAGGGCGAGCAGGGCGTCGAGGAGGACGCCGCTGAAGGTGTCGCCGGCGCCCACCGTGTCGGCCACGGTCACCGGCACGCCCGGCACCTCCAGGACGCTGCCGCCGGGGCGCACCGCGACGGCCCCGGCGCCACCGCGGGTCACCACGACGAGGCCGGGGCCACGGGTGGCCCAGCGGGTGGCCGTCGCGAGGGGCTCGTCGTCCGGGCGCAGCCAGCCGAGGTCCTCGTCGCTCACCTTCACCACGTCGGCCAGTGCCACGAGCTCCTCGACGCGCGCGGCGGGGCCGGCGCGGTCGGGGGTGATCGCCGGGCGGGAGTTGGGGTCCAGCGACACCAGCGCGCGGCCGCGACAGCGGCGTACGGCGTCGAGCACGGCGCGGGCGCCCGGCTCGAGCACGGTCGCGATCGAGCCCACGTGCAGCACGTCGCACGCCTCGTCCGGGACGTCCTCGAGGCTCCAGTCGAGGTCGAAGTCGTAGGAGGCGGCTCCGCTCGCGTCGAGGGTGACCGCGGCCGAGGACGTCCGTCCACTGCCGGTGGGCCGCGCCAGCACCTCGACCCCGCTCGCGCGCAGCCAGGCGCGCACCTCGGCGCCGCGGTCGTCGTCGCCGAGCAGCGTCACGAGCCGCACGTCGCGCCCCAGCCGGCCGAGGGCGATCGCCACGTTGGCCGGGCTGCCACCCGGGAGGTCCCGCGGCGTCCCGTCGCGGTCGGGCACGACGTCGACCAGCGCCTCGCCGACGACGAGGACCCGGGGCTGCTCGTCGGTCATGCCTCCATCATGCCGGTGGCGCCGCGGCGCCCGGCACGCGCACCACGGCCGCGAGACCGCTCGCCAGGCTCGGCGCGAGCGCCAGGCGCGGGAGGAGCGTGGCCTGCACCGCGTGGTAGAGGTCGGGCTTGCCCGGCCACACGCTCGCCTGCGGCCGGTTCGCCGCGTCGAGCTCGTGGTGCCACGACCCCTGCTCGAGGTCGACCAGGTGCTGCGCCGCGTACGCCCACCAGCGGCGGTAGCAGTCGGCGTAGCCGCCCTCGCCCGTGCGCCGGTGCAGCGCCGCCGCGGCCGCGACCGCCTCGGCGGCGACCCAGTGCATGCGCTGCCGGACGACCGGCCGGCCCTCCCAGTCGGTGGTGTAGACGAAGCCCGGCGCCCCGTCCGCGTGCCAGCCGTCCGCGACCGCCCGCTCGAACAGCAGGCGGGCGGTGTCGAGCAGGCCGGCGGGCGCCGCCGGGCCGAGGGTGGCCTCGAGGTGGAGCAGCAGCCGCGACCACTCGAGGGCGTGGCCGACCGTGGCCCCGTAGGGCTTGAAGGGGTCGTCGGGCCGGTCGCGGTTCAGCTCGAGGTCGACCGACCAGTCGGCTCGGAAGTGCTCGGGGAGCCGACCGTCGTGGGCCGCCGCGAGGTCCAGCACCAGGCCGGACAGGCGGCCGGCGCGCCGGTGCCACACCGCATCGCCGGTGACGTCGCCCACGGCGAGCATCGCCTCCACTGCGTGCATCGTGGAGTTGAGGCCGCGGTAGGGCAGGGCGTCGGTCCACGCCCGGTCCCACTCGTCGACGACGCGACCGGGGCCCTCGTCCCAGAATCGCCGCTCGAAGACGTCGGCGGCGTCGGCGAGCACGTCCTCGCCGCCAGGCAGGCCGGCGACCACGGCGGTCGAGCCGGCGAGCATCACGAAGGCGTGCGCGTAGCAGGACTTGGACGCGCCACCGGGGCCGGCGACGGGGTCGCCGTCCGGGCCGACGGCGCCGAACCAGCCGCCGTGCTCGGCGTCGCGCAGGGTGGTGCGCAGCCCCTCGAGGGCAGCGCTCGCGATCTCGGCGCAGCCCTCGACCCCGAGCAGCGACCCGAGTGCGTACACGTGCACCATGCGGCTCGTGATCCAGGTGTGGACGGGCCGGTCGAGGTCGGGCGAGCCGTCGTCGCCGAGCCATGCAGCACCCCCGAGCGGGTGCACGACCCGGCGGCCGAAGTCCAGCAGGCGCCGGCACTCCGCGTCGAGCCACGCGTCACCGGGTGCGGAGGGGGCGCTCACGTCCGCAGTCAACCAGCCGGGCCCCCGACGCACGAGACCCCCGCACATCGTACGGGGGTCTCGCGACTGGATCGGGATCCGTCCAGTGGCAGGTAGAGGATTCGAACCTCTGTAGGCAATGCCGGCTGATTTACAGTCAGCTCCCTTTGGCCGCTCGGGCAACCTGCCGGGCCGTGCGGAACAATAGCAAGGCAGCGACACCACCACGAATCGCCGGGGGGACCCGGCGGAAGGCCCCCAAGGAGGCACAGAATGGCTGACTCGAGCTTCGACATCGTGAGCAAGCTGGACCGCCAGGAGGTCGACAACGCGCTCAGCCAGGCGGCCCGCGAGATCGCCACCCGCTTCGACTTCAAGGGCACCGGCGCGTCCATCGAGTGGAAGGGCGAGAAGGCGATCGAGATCACCGCCTCGGCCGACGACCGCGCCAGCGCCGTGCTCAGCGTCTTCCAGGACAAGCTGATCAAGCGCAACCAGAGCCTGAAGATCCTCGACGCCTCCGAGCCGCGCCAGTCGGGCCAGGTCTCCAAGATCGACATCGTGCTCAAGGAGGGCATCACCTCCGAGGACGCGAAGAAGATCTCCAAGCTCATCCGCGACGAGGGCCCGAAGGGCGTCAAGGCGCAGGTGCAGGGCGAGGAGCTGCGCGTCTCGTCGAAGAAGCGCGACGACCTCCAGGCCGTGCAGCAGCTGGTGAAGGCCCAGGACTACGACTTCGCGGTGCAGTTCACCAACTACCGCTGAGCCACGCCGCTGTGAGCGTGGAGCTCCCATAGGTGGTCACGTCTCGACCGGGCTCCGTGCAGCGCGGGGAGGGTGTTCTCGTCCATCCCACTACTCGTCCGGCCGTGGTGCGGCGTCAGTCCGAGCCCGGCGCGCTGCGTGTCGTGTGTCGTAGCGCGGGCAGCCAGATCGTGTCGACGAGCTCGGCCAACGCGTCGTCGTCCGGCGGGCGGTGCAACCGGACGAACTCGCTCATGACGATGGCATGACCGAGGTTCATGGCCAGCACTGAAGGTTGGTGGTCCAGCTCGCCATGAGCGACGGCGCGATCGACGATGTCCTGCACGATCGCCACCTGCGCGTCGCCGTGGAAGATGCTGACGCGCCCGTCGACGTCGCCGTCTCTCTCGACCCCTCGCACTGCCGCGCCGAACGGGGTCCGGAGGAAGCGAGCCATGCCGGTGAGGAACTCGAGGAGGTCCGCTCGGATGCCGTGGCCGTCCATCGAGGCTCCAGGTGCGGGCACGTTGGCGCGCTCGAGCACGGCGAGAGCGAGGTCGACGCGGTTACGCCATCGGCGGTAGATGACGGACTTGGCCGCGCCGGAGCGCAGGGCTACGGCTTCGACGGTGAACCCTTCCCAGCCGTGCTCGGCGAACTCGTCGTGGGCTGCATCCAGGATCGCGTCCTCGAGCGCTCGGCCGCGCCTGCGGCGCCCGGCCTCGATGATCGACGCGTCGCTGGGCCCCGTCGGGGGTGCGTCCGTTGCTCCACTCCGCGCGGTGCTCACGCCGCGAGTCTCGCATCCGCCTGCACGCCAGCACGCCTCTGTCGTGCCCAGACGCCAGCCAGCCGGTCTGGACCGCCGGCGCGCCCACGTCGCCGCAAGCAACTCCCCGTTGCTTATCGACCCGCGCGGACCTACTGTGTCACTTGTCACTTGAAACCTTTCACTTCGCACTCACCCCCGAGGTAGTCATGTTCCAACTCCCATCCCGTCCGGCGCGAGGTCGCTCGCTGCTGGCGGCGCTGGCGTCGCTGTCCGTGCTCGCCGCCGTGGCGCCCACCGCCGTGGTCAGCGGACCCGGCAGCGCGAGCGCCGCTCCGGCGGCACCTGTCCCCTCGGTCCAGGGCACGCGACTGGATGCTGCGACGTTCGCGGATCCACCGTCGAGCGTCCGACCGATGTACCGCTGGTGGATGCCACTGGCGTACACCGACGACGAGCAACTGCGCACCGAGCTGCGTGACATGGCCGCCGCCGGCGCAGGCGGCGTGGAGGTCGCGCCGTTCATCGTCCCGGGGGCCGGCAACCAGTCCAACGCCTTCCTCGCACAGTACGGGTGGGGAACACCAGCGTGGGCGCACAAGATGGAGGTCATCACCGACGAGGCCGCCAGGCTCGGGCTGGTGGTCGACCAGAACCTCGGCCCGCAGTACCCGGCCACCGTCCCGACGCTCAACAGCTTCAACCAGCCCGAGGCCGAGCAACAACTGATCTACGGCCGAGAGTTCAACCCGGCCGGCACCAGCCGCACCGGTGCCCTGCCGGCCACCACGACCGCGCCACCGTCGGTCACGACCAAGCTGTGCGGCATCGCGAACACCGGCGACGAGGTCCTGAGGGTCGAGAAGCTCGGCGGCATGGCTCCCGGCGACACCATCACCGTCGGCACCGGCCCGACTGCGGAGAAGGTCGTGGTCACCGGGCTCGGCGACCGCACCGCCACGTGCGGCGACCTCTCGGTCTCGGCCGTGAAGGACGTGCACCTGCTCGCCGAGCCGGTGGTCAACACCGCGAAGTCCACCCGCCTCAAGACGCTGGTCGCGCAGTGCGCGAGCGCGTGCAGCGCCGCGACCACCGGCTCCATCGCACTGGTCCCCGACTCCGTGGTCGACGTGACCGGCAAGGTCACCGGCGGGGCGCTGGACCACACCTTCCCGACCGGCAACGGAAACCCCTGGGTGGTGCTCGACCTCAAGCAGACCGCCTCGGGTCTCATCGCCCAGTCGGGCGGCTACACAGCCACGCAGCCCAACTACGTCGTCGACCACTGGAGCCGCGGCGGCGCCCGCATCCAGGGCAGCTTCTGGGACGAGCACATCCTCACCGACGCCGTCCGGGCGAACCTGGACGAGATCGGATCCGGCGCCGTGTTCGAGGACTCGCTCGAGCTGCACACCTCGCAGAAGTGGACCTGGGGCTTCCTCGACGAGTTCACCGCCCTGCGCGGCTACGACCCGACGCTGCTCCTTCCGGCGCTCCTGGGTTCCGGCCTCCAAGGCACCGGCACGCCCGCGTTCGAGCTCGCCGACGTGGGAGCGAAGGTCCGTGAGGACTACCGCGCGACCATGTCGGACCTGTACACGCACCGCTACGTCAAGACCATGCAGCGCTGGGCCAGCAGTCACGGCCTCGACTTCCGCGCCCAGGCGTACGGCACCCCGATCCACTCCGGCGTTGCCGCCGCCGAGACCGGCATCCCCGAGGGCGAGTCGCTCAACTTCGGTGCGGCGAGGAACAACCTCGGCGCAGAGCAGAACTACCGCGTCGTCGCGGGCGGCGCGCACGTCGCCGGCCGCAACGTCGTCTCGGTCGAGTGCTGCGCCATCTTCCAGGGCGGGTTCCGCTCCAGCCTCGCGGGTCCGAGCGTCCCCGGCCAGTTCGGTCAGGGTGGTGACGGCACCGCGGTCGGCGGCAAGTACTCCCAAGGCCTCCTCGACTCGGTGTACAAGTCGTACGCCGGTGGCGTGAACCAGGTCGTCTGGCACGGCTACCCCTACCGTGACGCTCCGGCCGGTGTCGGCACCTCGGGTCGCGACGGCGGGACGTGGCCGGGCTACCACCCCTGGGACATCTTCGGCGTCATCAACGTCAACGACGAGTTCGGCCCCCGTCAGGCCTCGTGGCCCGACTACGCGAAGGTCAACGACACCCTCGCCCGCACGCAGCTCGTCCTCCAGCAGGGGCGAGCCGTCGTCGACCTCGGCGTCTACTACGACGAGTACGGCCTGCTCGGTGACAGCGTCGGAGCCCAGGGCCCCGTGCAGCACCTCCTCGGCACCGCCTCCGCGACCTCGAAGGCCGGCTACACCTACGACTACGTCGCCCCGGACTTCCTCGACGGCGTGGCCGTGGAGGCCGACGGCGGCCTCTTCGGTGACACCTCCGACCAGAAGGCCCTGGTGCTGAACAACCAGGTCACCATGTCGGTCGACGACGCCCGGACCCTCGCGGCCCTGGCGAGGGACGGCCTCAAGCTGTTCGTCGTCGGGGACGCTCCCACCACCACCCCGGGCGCGAAGCCCGGCGGCGGCGCTCTCGCCGATGTCGTGGCGGAGCTCCTCGCCCAGCCGTCCGTGGTTCGAGTGGCAGCCGAGCCTGACCTCCCGGCCGCGCTCGCCGCCGCGGGCATCCGTCCCGCGGTGACTCCCACCCGGCCCACCGAGGCACTCGGGCTCGTCCGCCGCCAGGCATCCGGAGTGACGTACAACTTCGTCTACAACCGCAGCGGCGCCGCAGTGGAGACCGAGCTGGAGCTCACGGGCTCCGGTCAGCCCTACCTGCTCGACACCACGACCGGCGCCATCACGCCCGTCGCGCGGTACGCCACCGACGCCGGCAACGGCACCGTCACCGTGCCCGTGGAGGTGCCCGCCCACGACGCCGTCATCCTGGCCGTCGCCGGCAACACCGCGGCGCCGGTACCAGGCCTCCGCGTGCACGCCGTCGACGTCACCGGCGGCGACGGCGCCGAGGTCATGGCGGCAGGCCGCCAGGACCTGGTGCTCCGCGCGACCGCCGACGGCAGCTACGCCACCACGTTGTCCAACGGCATCAGGCGGACCACCGACGTCACCGGGGTCGCACCGGCCCAGGCCCTCGGCACGTGGACGCTCGACGCGCAGACATGGACGCCCGGTGCCAACCAGTACACGACCACGAAGACCGACCAGCCGCCGTTCACCATCACCGCCGGCGACAACGGGAAGCTGCCGTCCTGGCGCGACATCCTCACCCCGGTCAACCTGAGCCAGTCCTCCGGCATCGGCACCTACACGGCGAGGGTGGACCTGCCCCGCACGTGGAGCGGTCAGGACGGCGCCTACCTCGACCTCGGTGCAGTCCTCGACAGCGTCACGGTCACGGTCAACGGCGTCGAGGTCCCGGTCGACCAAGCCGACCGGAGCCGCATCGACCTCGGCAGGAACCTGGACGCCGGCGCGAACACCGTGGTCGTGCGCGTCGCAACCACGATGTTCAACGCCGTCCGGTCCACCGGGGACAGCAACTACCAGATGCCCGCCTGGCAGAACGCCGGCCTGATGGGCCCCGTCCTGCTCACCCCCTACCGCGACACCATCGTGGCGACCACGCCGGACCCGACGACCACCCCGAGTCCCACCGCGCCGACGCCGACGGCGCCAGCCCCCACGGATCCGGGCGTGGTGAAGGCGGCGACGACCACCACGCTCGAGGTCCGGCCGGCGACCGTGCAGGTCGGCAAGCGCGCCCGCGCGGTCGTCACGGTCACCTCCGCCGCAGCAACGGTGAACGGCAAGGTGCGCCTCAACGTCGACGGCAGGGCCTACCGGACGGTCACCCTGAGCGGAGGCAGAGTCTCCCTCAAGCTGCCGAACTGGAGGGTCGGCACGCACAAGGTGCGAGCGAAGTTCCTCGGGTCCACGACGCTCGCGCGGTCCCGGTCGCCGAAGGCGACCGTGAGGGTCGTCTCCAAGCGGGGCTGACACGGGGGTTCTCGGAGGGCGTCGGGGCTGTTGCCCTGGCGCCCTCCTCCCGTTCGCGAGGAGCGCGGGTCAGCGGATGACGGGCGGCCGACGCGGGTACTTCTCCTGCTTCCCTAGAGGAGGAGGCTCCCATGCAGGTCGGACGACTGGTGGCACGAGCGGTGATCGGCGGGCTGTTCGTCGGGCACGGCACACAGAAGCTCTTCGGCTGGTTCGGCGGGCCCGGCCTCGGTGGCACCGAGGAGATGATGGGCGCGCTCGACATGCGTCCCACGCGGGCGAACGCCGTTGCGGCCGGGGTCACCGAGACGGCGGGCGGTGCCCTCGTGGTGCTCGGGGCGGCGACTCCTGCCGCCGCGGCGGGACTCATCGGCACGATGGCGACGGCGATCCACAAGGTGCACAAGCCCAACGGACCCTGGGCGGCGCAGGGCGGTTGGGAGTACAACGCCGTGCTCATCGCCGCCCTGACGGCGTTGATCGATGCCGGTCCCGGAGACCTCTCGGTCGACGCGTTGCTGGGCAGGGAGGAGTGGGGGCCCTCGTGGGCGATCGGCGGCCTGGCCGTCGGCGGCGCCGCGGCGGCCCTGGCCGTGACACTGGGACGGAGCGGCGGCCAGGCGGGTGACGCGCCCGCTCCTGACGGCGCGATCGCCGAGGCCGCCGAGGGCGAGACGGCGGGCGACCCGGTGACCACCGACTGACGGCTCGTGTGCTCCCCCGGCGTGACGGGAGCCGGGCGCGTGCCGACGTACGACGTCCGCCTGGCGCGACCCGGCGAACCGGAGCGGTTGGCCCGTCCCGTCCGGCGCACCGGCACTTTCGAGTCGGTCCATGTGCGGGCGGTCTCCCGGCCAGGCCCGACTACGCGCGCAGGTAGGCGGTCAGCCGGGCAGCGAGGTCCACGGAGGCGTCGATCTCCTCGCGGCGGATCGAGACGCTCTCCACGTTGAGCCCGAATGGCACGCCGAGGCGGCGACAGAAGTCGATGAGCTCGACGGCCACCGCCTGTGCCTGCTCCAGGGAGGCACCCAGCGGGTTGGTCGAGTGCCGGAGGTCGTTCTCGATCCACCGGGGGACCCCGACGCCGAGCCAGCGGAGGAACTCGAGGGTCTTCATCGAGCCGCACACCGAGAACGTGAACACGATCGGGACGGGGGACAACCCGCGGGCCTGGCACTCGTAGCGGTAGTCGGAGACGAGGTTCTTGGCGGCGTTGAGGTCGTAGACCACCTGTGACACGAAGAACCGGCAGCCCGCGGCCTGCTTGGCGATCAGCCGCAGGTGCTCGTCCTCGCGGCGGCTGTGCCGTTCCGGGATCGCCACTCCTCCGAGCAGCAGCCCCGGGTTGACCTCGGCCCGCAGCAACTGGGCCTCGGCGAGGGACACCGGGGCCGTGGCGCTGCTGGAGGGAGCGCCGACCAGCACGGTCAGCGTCCGCTCGGGATCCTGCTCGGCGAGCCACCTCCGCAGCTCGTCCGGCTGGTACTTCCCCACCGCCCGGTAGACGACGGCCGGCGTCCGCCACGCCCTCAGGTGTTCTGCCCGGTAGGCGGACGGGTCGACGGTCGGGCTGAAGGGGAACGGCCGCTCGACCGGGTTGCGCGACGCCTCGTCGTCGATGTCGTAGAGGATCAGTCCGTCGAGGTCGAGGTGGTCCAGCCGCTCGATCGTGGCACGCGCGATCTCCGGGAGCCGCTCGGCGGGCGTCGATCGCCTCGGCGGCGTGATCGCGAAGAGCATGAAGTCGCCCTGGCCGGACCTGACGCGGGTGGTGATCTCCACCGGGGTCACGGTAGTGGGCTTTGACACACCCGTTCGTCGCACCCGCGCGAGTGGTCGGGCCGAATGGGGGGCTGGACGGAGGGTACGAACGGTGCTGCAGCGCCGGAGGGGACCCTCCCTCCGGCACCCCATCCCATGAAAGCGGGCAAGACAACCATGTCTGGAAACGTCAACACCGGTGCTCGGGACACGAACACCACCTACGGTGCTCGGCGCCTCTCGACCGAGACCAAGGCGTCGTTCAAGACGACCGAGCTGATCGCCTACGTGGCGGCAGTGCTGGCCGTGCTCATCGCCTCCGCCATGGTCGACTCCACCGACTTCGGTGCGCAGGAGGCGTGGTTCTACGTCACGCTCCTGACCATCGGCTACATGGTGAGCCGCGGACTGGCCAAGTCGGGCAGCCGCGACTTCTACGACGACGACGCGCACCGTCACGACGCTCGCGCCTGACCCGCGACCCCGACGAGACCACCCCCGGCGCTCCGCCGGGGGTGGTCCCCATTTCGGGCCTCGACGACGCGGGTCAGACCGCGGCCGCCATCCGCGGGACGACGGTCGCGCCGGCCGCGGGCGTGAGCCACACGGTGCTGCCCTCGCGCAGCTGGAGGGCCCGGGCGTGCGCCCTCGTGACCACCACGGCGACCTCGTCCCCGTCGACCGTGAGCACGGTGAGCCGCACCTCGAAGCCGATGCGGACCAGGCGGTGCACCGTGCCCTCGACGCTGCCGGCGAGCTTCGGCGAGGTCTCCAGCTCGATGTCGTGCGGGCGCAGCGACACGCCACCGAAGTGGGTGACCTCGCCGAGGAACGACATCACGAAGTCGTTGGCCGGCTCGTCGTAGAGCTGGTCGGGGGTGCCGACCTGCTCGACCCGGCCCTCGTTGATCACGACGATCTCGTCCGCGACCTCGAGGGCCTCCTCCTGGTCGTGGGTGACGAACACGGTGGTCACGTGCACGTCGTCGTGCAGGCGCCGCAACCAGTCCCGCAGCTCCTTGCGGACCTTGGCGTCCAGCGCGCCGAACGGCTCGTCCAGGAGCAGCACCGACGGCTCCACGGCCAGCGCGCGCGCCAGCGCCATGCGCTGGCGCTGGCCACCGGAGAGCTGGGACGGCAGGCGGTGCGAGAACTGGGACAGGTGCACCAGCTTGAGGAGCTCCTGCACCCGGTGCTCGATCTCGTCCTTGGGGCGCTTGCGGATCTCCAGGCCGAAGGCGACGTTCTTCGCAACCGTCATGTGCTTGAAGACCGCGTAGTGTTGGAACACGAAGCCGACGTTGCGCTTCTGCGCCGGCAGGTCGGTCGCGTCCACGCCCTCGATGGTGACGGTGCCGGTGTCGGACTTCTCCAGGCCGGCGATGATGCGCAGCAGGGTCGACTTGCCGCCGCCGCTCGGGCCGAGCAGCGCGGTGAGCTGGCCGGTCGGGATGGTGACGTTGACGTCGTCGAGCGCGACGAAGTCGCCGAACTTCTTGTTCAGCCCAGTCACTTCGATGCTCATGGGGTGACCTTTCGCGGGTTCTGGGGGCCCGAGGCGTGGCTCAGGCGTGGTTCTTGGGACGGATGATGGCGACGACGACGATGCAGGCGACCGACACCATGGCGAGGAGGAAGGCGGTCGCATAGGCACCCTGCGGGTCGAAGTTGAGGTACTTCTCCTCGACCGCCAAGGTGGCGGTGCGGGTCTGGCCCAGCACGTTGCCCGAGACCACCTTCACCGCGCCGAACTCGCCGAGCGAGCGCGCCAGGGTCAGCACGACGCCGTAGACGATGCCCCACTTGATCGAGGGCAGGGTGATGCGCCAGAAGCGCTGCGCGGCGCTCGCACCGAGGCTCTCGGCGGCCTGCTCCTGCTCGATGCCGACCTCCTCCAGCACCGGCACGATCTCCCGGATCATCAACGGCAGCGCCACGAAGGTCGTGGCCATGATGATGCCGGGGGTGGAGAAGATGACCTGGAACCCCCACCCGGCCAGCGTGGGGCCGAACCAACCGTTGCGTCCGCCGTAGACGAGGACCAGCGCGAGGCCGACCACGATCGGCGAGACCGACAGCGGGATGTCGAGCAGGGCGTTGAGCAGCCGCTTGCCGGGGAACTCGTAGCGCACCAGCAGCAGCGAGATGCCGACGCCGAAGAGCGTGTTGATGACCACCGACCACACGGCGACGTACGCGCTCAGCTGGAGGGCGACCACCATGTCGGGGTCCGCCAGGAGCGAGCCGATCGAGCCGAAGCCGTCGTCGAAGGTGTTGACCACGACCAGCGAGACCGGCCAGGCGACGAGGAGGAACAGGTACGCGGTCGCGACGAACCGGAGGACGTACGTCGTGGGCGTCCGGCGCACCCGCGGGGCCCGCCGATGCTCCTCGAGGGGGGCCGGGTCGGGCACCGCGTGGACCAGGGTGTCAGCCACGGGCAGCCACCCGCCTCTGGATGACGTCGAGCAGCACGATCACGGCCAGCGAGATGGCCAGCAGCACCGTGGCGACGGCGGCGGCCGCGGGGACGTTGTCGTTCTCGATGCTGCTCAGGATGCGCACGGACGTGACCTCGGTCTTGAAGGGGAGGTTGCCCGACAGCAGCACGAGCGAGCCGTACTCACTGACGCCGCGGGCGAAGGACAGGGCGGCACCGGCGGCGATGGCCGGCGCGAGGCTCGGCAGCACGATGCGGCGGACCGTGGTGAACCGACTTGCCCCGAGCGAGGCCGCGGCCTCCTCGACGTCGCGGTCGAGCTCCTCGAGCACCGGCTGGACCATCCGGACCACGAAGGGCAGCGTCACGAAGAGGAACGCCAAGAAGACGGCCATCCGGGTGTTCGCGACGTCGACTCCCAGCGGGCTGTCCTGGCCGTAGAGCGACAGCAGCACCAGGCCGGCGACGACCGTCGGCAGGGCGAAGGGGATGTCGATCATCACCTCGAGCACCGACTTGCCCCAGAAGCGGTCGCGCACGAGGACCCAGGCGATCAGCGGGCCCATCACCACGTTGACGGCGGTGACGCCGACCGCGGTGAGCACGGTGAGGCGGATGGCGGCGGCGGTCTGACCGTTGGTCACGGTCGACCAGAAGACGTCCCAGCCGCCGTCGACGGCCGTGACGACGACGGCCGCCAGGGGGATCAGGACCAGCGCGCTGAACCAGATCATGGCGATGCCGAGCCCGAGGCCCGACGACCGCGTCAGCGTGGAGCGCGGGCCCGACCGGCGAGGAGTCCTCGCCGGCCGGACCGCGGCGATCTCGAAGGAGGTCATGCGGTGACGGGTCGGATCACTCGAGGGAGAGACCGGCGCCGAGGATCGCCTGGAAGATCAGGCCGTCCTCCTCGTCGAAGAACTTCGTGGACACCTCGTCCCAGCCGCCGAAGTCCTCGTCGACCGTGAGCAGCGTCTTCACGGGCGGGAACGGGTTGCTCGGGTCGGCCGCGCCCTCGACCGTGCCGCCGTAGTCGACGTCGTCACGGATCGGACGGAAGCCGGTCAGCGCGAACTGCTTCTGCCCCTCGTCGGAGAGGACGAAGTCCAGCCAGGCCTGCGACGGCTCCGAGGCGTCCTCGAGGATGGCGCCCGCGTTCTCGATGAGCAGCGACGTGTCCGGGATGATGTACTCGAAGCGCTCGTCGTTCTGCGCCGCGAGGATGGCCTCGTTCTCGTAGGCCATGAGCACGTCGCCGGTGCCGCCGAGGAACGCCGTGGTCGCGTCGCGGCCGCTGCCGGGGAGCGAGACGACGTTCTCGAAGAACTTGTCGACGTACTCGGTGGCCTCCTCCTCGGTGCCGCCGTCGCTGATCACCTGTCCGTAGGCGGCGAGCGCGTTCCAGCGGGCGGCGCCCGAGGAGGCCGGGTTCGGGGTGACGATCTCGACACCCGGCTTGACGAGGTCGGCCCACGTCCTGATGTTCTTCGGGTTGCCGTCGCGGACCCCGAAGACCACGACGGAGCGCGACACGACGCCCTTGTTCTCGCCGGCGTCCCAGTCCTCGGCGACCAGGCCCTCGTCGACGAGCCGGGTGACGTCGGTGGGCACCGAGAAGTGGACGTAGTCGGCCTTCAGTCCCGCGGCGACCGCGCGGCTCTGGTCGCCCGACGGACCGTAGGAGGTCTGGAACTTCACGCCCTCGCCCTCGGGCGTCTTGGCGAACTCCGTGGCGATGTTCTTGTTCGCGGCCTCGGGAACGGCGAAACCGACGATGTGGATGGTGTTGGCCGCGTCCTCGTCAGCGCCGCTTGCGCCACCGGGCGCGCAGGCGGACAGGGCCAGGGCCCCGACCAGAGCAGCCGCGAGAGCGGCACGTGAACGGTTCTGCATGAGGGGTACTCGACTTTCTAGATCGGGAGCAATGTCGAGTAACATACATGACTTTATGAGGCTGGCTGACATTGGTCCGGAAGTCGTACCGCGCGTGTCGCGACGGGTTGCGTTCGCAGTCAGGCCGGCCGGCTGGTGACGGGCGGCCGACGCCGAGCGGCACCTCGCTCGTGGCATTGGCAACCGCGGCGCCGGAGCGTCGGGCGACGACGTCCGGCAGTCCGCTCAGGACGCCACGCCGCCGTACGACCGGGTGGGTACGGGCGCGCACGGGCCGAACTCGCCGAGGGTTCTGCGAACTTGCTGGGGTCTGCACGCCCCCGGAAGTTCGCAATCCCCCGCTTGAGCGGGGGATTGCAAACCGTCGCGCCCGGCCGGAGGCGCAGCCAGCGGACGGCGCTGCGCGAGCACCGCGCATGATGCCTGTCACACGCCACGCGGGAGTGCGCGTCCCACGGGTCAGGAGGACGGGATCGGCGGGGGAGCGGCGGCTATCGTTGATCCTTGTGGTAGCACCCCAGAAAGAGGTCAAGCAGCTCGACCGCGTCGTCATCCGGTTCGCCGGTGACAGCGGCGACGGCATGCAGCTCACCGGCGACCGGTTCACCCAGGAGACCGCCGCCTTCGGCAACGACCTCGTGACCCTGCCGAACTTCCCCGCCGAGATCCGCGCGCCCCAGGGGACGCTGCCCGGCGTCTCGTCGTTCCAGGTGCACTTCGCCGACCACGACATCCTCACCGCCGGCGACGCCCCCGACGTGCTCGTCGCGATGAACCCGGCCGCCCTGCGGGCCAACCTCGGCGACCTCCACAAGGGCGCGACGATCATCGTCGACACCCACGACTTCACCGCGCGCAACCTCACCAAGGCCGGCTACGAGCAGAACCCCCTCGACGGCGACGACCTGGCCGACTACGCCCTGCACACCGTCGACCTCACCGGCATGACCGTCGCGGCCGTCAAGGAGTTCGGCCTCTCCCGCAAGGACGCCGCCCGCGCGAAGAACATGTTCGCCCTCGGGCTGCTGTCGTGGATGTACGGCCGGCCGACGGACCCGACGACCACCTTCCTGGCGAAGCGCTTCGCCAAGGTCCCCGACATCCGCGACGCCAACGTGGCGGCCTTCAAGGCCGGGTGGAACTTCGGGGAGACGACCGAGGCCTTCGCGATCCAGTACGAGATCAAGCCGGCCACCCTCCCGCCCGGCACCTACCGCAACATCACCGGCAACCTGGCGCTGGCCTACGGCCTCGTCGCCGGCGGCGTGCAGTCCGGGCTCCCGGTGTTCCTCGGCACCTATCCGATCACCCCGGCCTCCGACATCCTGCACGAGCTCTCGAAGCACAAGTCCTTCGGCGTGACGACCTTCCAGGCCGAGGACGAGATCGCCGGCGTCGGCGCGGCGATCGGCGCGTCGTACGCCGGGCACCTCGGCGTGACGTCCACCTCGGGCCCGGGCGTGGCGCTGAAGTCGGAGGCGATCGGCCTCGCGGTGATGACCGAGCTGCCGCTCGTGGTCGTCGACGTCCAGCGCGGCGGACCCTCGACCGGGCTGCCGACCAAGACCGAGCAGGCCGACCTGCTCCAGGCGATGTACGGGCGCAACGGCGAGGCGCCGGTGCCGATCGTGGCGCCGCAGTCGCCCGGCGACTGCTTCGCCGCCGCGGTGGAGGCGACCCGGATCGCCGTCACCTACCGCACGCCGGTGCTGCTGCTCTCCGACGGCTACCTCGCCAACGGCTCCGAGCCGTGGCGGGTGCCGGCGATCGACGAGCTCCCCGTGATCGACCCGGCCTTCGCGAGCGAGAAGAACCACGGCGAGGGTGACGAGGCCGAGTTCTGGCCCTACCTGCGCGACGAGCAGACGTTGGCCCGCCCGTGGGCCATCCCCGGCACGCCTGGCCTCGAGCACCGCATCGGCGGTCTCGAGAAGGGTGACGGCCACGGGAACATCTCCTACGACCCCGGCAACCACGACTTCATGGTCCGCACCCGCCAGGCCAAGGTCGACCGCATCGCCGACACGATCCCGCCGGTCGAGGTCGACGACCCGTCGGGCGAGGCGAAGGTGCTCGTCCTCGGCTGGGGGTCGACCTACGGCCCGATCGGCGCCGGCGTGCGCCGCGTGCGCAAGGCCGGCTACCACGTCGCCCAGGCGCACCTGCGCCACCTCAACCCCTTCCCGAGCAACCTCGGCGAGGTCCTCAAGCGCTACGACAAGGTGCTCGTGCCGGAGATGAACCTCGGCCAGCTCTCGCTGCTGCTGCGCGCGAAGTACCTCGTCGACGCCGTCGGCTACAACCACGTCCGCGGACTGCCCCTCAAGGCCACCGAGCTCGCGCACGCGATCGGCGAGCTGGTGGGTCAGGCCGAGGGCACCGAGATCGACCTGGGCGTGTGGGGCGAGCCCAGCCAGAAGGAGCACATCTGATGACGACCGACCTCGGCCTCCCCGGCCTCCGCTCCGGCACCGAGCTGGTGCCGGCGGCCGACCAGCCGCAGACCGGCAAGGACTTCACCTCCGACCAGGAGGTGCGCTGGTGCCCGGGCTGCGGTGACTACGCCGTGCTGAAGGCCGTGCAGTCCTTCCTGCCCGACCTCGGCCTGCGGCGCGAGAACATCGTCTTCGTCTCGGGCATCGGCTGCTCCTCGAGGTTCCCCTACTACCTCGACACCTACGGCATGCACTCGATCCACGGCCGCGCGCCGTCGATCGCGACCGGCATCGCGACGGCCCGCGAGGACCTCTCGGTCTGGGTCGTCACCGGCGACGGCGACGCTCTCTCGATCGGCGGCAACCACCTGATCCACGCCCTGCGCCGCAACGTCAACATGACGATCCTGCTGTTCAACAACCGGATCTACGGGCTCACCAAGGGTCAGTACTCCCCCACGTCGGAGACCGGCAAGGTCACCAAGTCGACGCCGATGGGCTCGCTGGACCACCCGTTCAACCCGGTGTCGCTCGCCCTGGGCGCCGAGGCGTCGTTCGTGGCCCGGACCATCGACTCCGACCGCAAGCACCTCACCAGCGTGCTGGCCGCCGCGGCCGCGCACCGCGGCACGTCGCTGGTCGAGATCTACCAGAACTGCCCGATCTTCAACGACGGCGCGTTCGACGCGATCAAGTCCCCCGACACGCGGGCGGACGCGATCATCCCGCTCGTCCACGGCCAGCCGATCACCTTCGGCGTCGACGGCTCCAAGGCGCTGGTGCGCGACGCCGCGAGCGGGGGCGTCACGGTCGTCGCCACCGCCGACGTGGACGCGGCCGACATCCTCGTGCACGACGCGCACAACCCCGACCCGACGATGGCGTTCGCGATCTCCCGCCTCACCGACGCGGGCTACCTGAACACCTCGCCGATCGGCATCTTCCGGCAGGTCGAGCGCCCGACGTACGACGACCAGGCCCGCCAGCAGGTGGCCACCGCCATGGGCTCCACCACGTCGGCGATCGGCGCCGGAGACGACGCCACCGCCGACCGCGCCGCTCGTCTGGCGGCGCTGATCGGCGGTGGCGACACCTGGACGATCATCTGATCGTCCAGGTCCTGCAGGTGGGGTGGTGAGCGGCGCTCAGCGGAAGTAGAGCGTCCAGACCCGGCCCTTGGTGTTGCCGTAGCCGTTGGAGTGGTCGACCTTGGAGCGCCACTTCCAGCGGCCCTTCTCCGGGGCGTAGATGCGGGTCTTGAACACGCCGGCGTCGTTGGTCTTGATCCTCTTGACCGTCTTCCACTTGCAGCTGCCGCACTTCTTCTTGAGGATCTTCACCTTCTGGTTGGCGTACGGCAGCAGGGTGCCGTCGACCTGCGGCTCCATGACCGTGCCCTTGAGCTTGAAGGCGTTGTAGGAGACCTGCTTGGTGGCCGGCGGGACCTCGTCGATGATGCGCTTGGGCAGCGAGCCGGCTGTGGCGCCCGTGCTGAGCGCACCGGAGACGAGCAGCGCGGCGACGAACGCCGCCAGGACGCGGAAGGTCCGCATGGTGTTTCCCCCTCGAGAGACGATGACTGGGTCCCGGGTCCCAACCCCGGGACCGCTCCATCGTAGGCGAGGACGCGGCCCTAGACTCCCGGAGTGCCAGATAGCCGTCGCGGACTGATCGTCGGCGCCCTGGCCTACGTCCTCTGGGGTGTCTTCCCGCTCTACTGGACGATCCTGGAGCCGGCCGGGGCCATCGAGCTGCTGGCGCACCGGATCCTCTGGTCGCTCGTGACGATGGCGCTCGTCCTGGTCCTGTGGCGACGCGTCGGCCAGCTCCGGTCGGTGCTGCGCGATCGCCGGAAGGTGCTGCTGATCAGTGGCGCGGCCGTCGTGATCTCGGTCAACTGGGGCGGCTACATCTGGGGCGTCAACAACGGCCGCGTCGTCGAGACGTCGCTCGGCTACTTCATCAACCCCCTGGTCACCGTGCTCATGGGCGTCCTGGTCCTCGGCGAGCGGCTCCGCCGCCTCCAGTGGACGGCGATGGCGATCGCGTTCGTCGCGGTCGTCGTCCTCGCCCTCGACTACGGACGACCGCCGTGGGTCGCGCTCGTGCTCGCCTTCAGCTTCGGGACCTACGGCCTGCTCAAGAAGCAGGCGGCCGTCGACGCGGTCGAGAGCATCACGCTGGAGACCCTGGTCCTGGCGCCGGTCGCGGCGGCGTACGTGCTGTGGCTGGTCGCCGACGGGCGGTCGAACTTCGGCAGCCACGGCGTGGGGCACGCGCTGCTGATCACCACCACCGGCATCATCACCGCGGTCCCGCTCATGCTCTTCGGTGCGGCCGCGATCCGCGTCTCGATGGTGTCGCTGGGCCTGCTGCAGTACCTCGCGCCGACGATCCAGTTCGCCCTCGGCCTCCTGGTGTTCCACGAGCCCATGCCCGCCAGTCGCTGGATCGGCTTCGGGTTGGTGTGGGTCGCGCTCGCGATCTTCACCGTGGAGGCGGTCAACCACCGCCGCCGCCAGCTGCGCCTGGTGGCGCAGGCGAGCGCCTGCTGAGGGCGAGCCCTGGCGCGCCGTCCAGTGGGCGAAGCAACCGACGAGGGGCGGGCGCGGCGACGTTCCAAAGACGTCGTTCGAGCCGTGTCCGCTGTCGGTGGTGGAGAACGCGTTCATGACGGTGAAGGCGCCCGAGAGGTGTAGAGCTTCCCCTGGGGGACCCTCTCTCGAGGCGGACGGCCGCCACGACGCCGAGGTCGTCGCGACGACCGGCGGGACCTCCTGGACCACGACGGTTCTGTCGGCGGGCTGCACCTGCGCCTGCGCCGCGCCGGCGAGTTCACTCACCCACCCGCGCCTCGCGGTACGAGCCGGGGTCGCGATCACCGTGCTGCCGGCCTGACGGACGAAGAGGCCGTCGGAGGCGGTGTGCGCCGTGAGGTCGGTGTCGGCCGCACCCGAGTCGGGGTTGGATGTTGAGTCCGAAGACCCGCTCCCGGGGGAGACGGCCGTGACGTTGCCGGGATGGTCACCGTCGTGCCCACGAGCGGTGAGGCGGCGCCCGTGCCGAACCTGGCCGATGGCGACGAGCGAGGCGCGGCAACGTTCCACAGACGTCGCCTAGGACATGACCGCTGTCGGTGGCGGCACCTAGACTCGAACACATGATCGAGCAATCGGCGGCATCCGAGGCGGTTGAGGTGGAGGACCTCACCGCCGCCGAGCTGCTGTCCGCGGCCCGTGAGGCGCGTGTGGCGGAGAACGCCGCCGCGGCTCGCCAGCTCGACCTCGCGACCCGGTGGGCCGACCTGCACCCGCCGGAGTCGATCCACGCCGCCGCGACCTTCACCGTGCCGTCGTGCGAGCACGAGGAGCCCATCGCCGGCGACGGGTGCCCCCTGGTGGCGGAGTTCTGCATCGCCGAGCTCGGCGCGGTGCTGGGTGTCTCGACCACCGCGGCCAAACGGCTGGTCGGGCACGCCCTCGAGCTGCGGCACCGCCTGCCACGGCTCTGGGCACAGGTCCACGCCGGAGCCGTGCCGCCATGGCGAGCCCGCGCCGTCGCCGAGGCCACCATCCACGCCACCCCGGCGCTCACCGTCGACGCAGCACGCTGGGTCGACACCCAGATCGCCGCCGTCGCCGGCAAGGTCGGACCCGCACAGCTGGACCGGCTCGTGACCGAAGCCATCACCCGCCACCACCTCGCCACACCGGACCCCACCGCCGACCCCGAGGACGGCCACCTCACCGTCGACCCACGCCACGCCACCGTCCACGACGAGGACGTGCACTACGCCGGCACCATGCGCCTCGAGGCCGAGCTCGACATCGCCGACGCCCTCGACCTCGACCGCGCCCTGGCCCACGGCGCCGAGACGTTGAAGGCCCTCGGCTCCACCGTGTCGCTCGACGCCCGCCGCGCCGCCGCGCTCGGCGACCTGGCCCGCACCCAGACCGCTCTCGACCTCCACACCCAGAGCATGCACAGCGGCGACACGAGCATCACCAACGCCGCTCGCGGCGACACGCGCCGGAACGTGGACGGTCTGCCCGCCGCCCGGGAGGTGGTGCTGCACGCCCACTTCGACGCGGCGTTCACCCCGGACGGCGAGACGCTGTTCGAGCCGACCGGCCGGCTCGAGGAGCGCCAGCGGCTGCTGCTGCTCGACCAGCTCAGGAGCTGGTGTGCCGATACCCGCACCAAGGTCACCGTCAAACCGGTCATCGACCTCAACACCGACCTGACCGCCCCGGGCTATGCCATCCCCGACCGGATCCGCGAACAGGTCATCCTGCGCGACCGTACCTGCGTCTTCCCCTGGTGCAGCCGCCCCGCCCGCAGCTGCGACATCGACCACGTCATCGCCTACGACCACCACGCCGACGCACAAGACCGACATCAACCCGGCCCCACCGCGACCCACAACCTCGCCGCCCTGTGCCGCACCCACCACCGCCTCAAGACCCACACCACCTGGCACTACCGAGCAGTCGAACCAGGAGCGTTCGAGTGGACCAGCCCCCACGGCCACCACTACCGACGCGACCACACCGGCACGAGTCGGATCGGACCACCCGATCCATCCCATCGGCCCACCGTCCCGCGACCCCGCCGACCATGACCTCGCCCCACACCCCGCCGCAGCATCACCGGGCGGGGCCGGTGGCACGTCCGGGATGCCGTTAGACCGCACGGCGCTGGCCTCGTCGTGGTTGTGCGTGCTCCGACGGTGCAGGGTCCGCACCCGCCGGGCGAAGCGGAGCCAGCGCCTCGTGCCGCTTCACCGCACCGCTCGGTCTGTGGGAGCCCCGGTCAGAATCCTCGGAGGGTGCGAGGACGGCACCCAAAGCGTGCCCGGAAGTCGTCAGGCCGTCGAGCTCGTGAGTCCTTGTTCGTAGCGAAGGAGCTCCGCGTAGGGCGGGAACGTGCTGTGGCTGCGCTCCCCCGTCGGCGTCCAACCCAGTCGCTCGTAGAAGCGCCGCAACGTTCGTTGTCGGTGAAGACTCGTAGCCACGCGCGTGACTCCTTGCCCGCTCATCCGGTCGAGGACGGCGTCGTGCGCGTCCTGAGCGGCACCTGTCCCCCACCGTTCGAGCGCGATACCGAAGTGCATGAGCTCGTCCGCGCGGACAGCGGCGAACCCGACCACTGCCCCGTCCTGCTCGACGACGAAGCAGTCGATCCCCAACGTGGCGATGTCGTCCGCCCAACGCCGCGCGACCGCCTCGCAGGGGAAGGGGAACCGGTCCTGGGGGAACACCTTCGCGAGGCCGACGGCGGCGGCGGGTTGCTGCACCTCGACGACCACCGGGACGTCCTGCGCGTCGCTGTCGGCGCCCGGGATCCGGCGCTGGGGGACCGGCTTCTGTCGCAGCATGCGCAGCACCGCCACATCGTCGGACCCGGCGACGGGTACGTGCTCGCTCCGAGGACCGGGACGAGGACGAGGGCGGCCGCGCCGCCGGAGAGGACGTACCAAATGCCTGCTGGAGACGTCGAGACGTACCACTCGGACGGCACGTGGCGCAATCGGATCGAGGCCCTGGAGGACCTTCCCGGGGAGTACGACCGCAAGGAGGAGGCCGTGCAGGTGGGTCGTGACGAGGCCCGGGAGAGGAAGGTCGAGCACATCGTCCGCAACCTCGACGGCACGATCCACCAGCGCAGCACCTACGGCCACGACCCCCGCAACATCCCCGGCTGACCAGGGGCCACAGGCGGCCCCACCGGTGCTCCGGTGGGGCCGCCCTGTGTGGCTGTCGTCCCTGGTCAGCTCACGGCGTCGAGGGCGTCGACAACGCCTTCACCGAAGTAGCTGTTGTTCTCCGGGGTGCCGACGCAGGCCGCGCCCGCGGTGGTCGTGCCGCACGGCTTGTCGTCTGCCTGCGCCCGCAGCCGCGCGACCATCTCGGCCGGCGTCAGCCCCGGGTGGGCCGACTTCATGAGGGCCAGGACCCCGGCGACGTGCGGCGAGGCCATCGACGTACCGCTCTTGAGGCCGTACCCGTTGTCGCGCACGATCGTCGAGAGGATCGAGGAGCCGGGGGCCGCCACGTCGATGACGCCGAGCCCGCGGTTGGAGAAGCTCGAGAGGCGGCTCTCGTCGGTGCCCGCCGGGAAGCGCTGCATCGAGGACACGGTCACGACGCCCTCGAGCTCGGCGGGGATGTCGTGGCACCCCTCGTTGATCGTGCGGGTGATCGGGGTGCTGTCGTCGGGGCTCGTGGCGTCGGTCGTGTTGGTCGCGAGGTCCGTGGCGGCGTTGCCCGCCGCGGCAGCGTGCACGACGCCCTTTTCGGTCGACCATGCGACCGCGCGCCGGACGGCCTCCTTGGCGGCGTACTGGTCGGGCTGGTCCTCGCAGTAGTACATGAACGGGTCGACGTAGTAGCTGTTGTTGGTGACGTCCATCCCCTGCATCGCGGACCAGACGAAGCCGCAGACCGCGTACTCGGGGTAGATGAACCCGTCGTCGTTGACGACCTTGACCGAGGCCATCCGCACACCCGGGGCGACGCCGACGATGCCGATGCCGTTGCGCGGCGCGGCGATGGTGCCGGCGACGTGCGTGCCGTGGTCGCTGGTGGTCGGCTGCCACCCCGTGGCGGAGCGGTCCGGCCGGCCGGCGTCGCTGCAGTTGACCGAGCTCTCCTCGTCGATGTTCGCGGCGAGGTCGGGGTGATCGGCGTCGATGCCGCTGTCGAGCACGCCGACGAGGACGTCGCGGTCGCCGTCGTTGATCCGGTGGGCCTGGTCGGCCTTGATCATGCGCATGTCCCACTGCTCGACCTCGCGCGGCTCCGGCGTCACCGTCGTGGGCTCGCTGCCCACGTCGCCCCGGTCGTCCTTCCGGTCGAGCCTCTTGTAGTCCGACGCGCCCGGTCCCCACGGCGACGCGACGCCCTCGGGGGTGCCCTCGGAGACCCCGACGGTGCGGGTCGCGCCCACCGACTCGAGCGCGTTGCCGGCCGCGTCGCGCACCGTGGTGCGGAAGGCCGAGCGGTCGGAGTGCGCGACGACGACGCCGATCTGGGGCCACGACTGGACGACCACGCCGTCCGCGCGCCGGACGGCGCGCTCGAGCAGGCGCGTCTGGCCGGGATCGGCGACCTCGGCGTTGAGGACGTAGCTCATCACGGTGCCGTCGGGAGCGCTGATCGGCACGGGGGTGGACGGTACGTCGTCGACGCCGGCCGTGGCGGCGCCGCCCGTTCCGGCGAGCGTCGCGAGGGCCGTGGTCAGGCCGACGACGGTCGCGAGGGCAGCGTGGCGCCGCCGAGAGATGGGGTGGGGCATGGGTGGTTCTCCTCCCGAGGGGATGTCTGGGCGCGGGTGGCGCCGCCGACATCCTGTCCCGGGATCGACCGGGTGCCTAGTACCCCCAGGGCGGTGGCGCGCCGCCGGGCCTCCGGACACGGAACGAGGGGCCGCCGTTCCTCGGAACGGCGGCCCCTCGCAAGGGTTCACGTCATCGCACGGTGCTGCGATCCACCACCGCGAACCTGATGGTCTTGCGACCCGCCCGCACCGCGTCGTCTCCGAGGTACCGGACGACGACCCGGACCTTGCCGGTGCGTGCGAACGCCGGCAGCGTGACGCGCGTCCGGCCGCGGACCGTGAGGGTCTTCGTCCAGGACTCCTTCTCGCCGGCGCCCCGCAGACGGATCCTCACCGTGCCGGACGGGACGACGCCCTTGGCCCGCACCGTCACCCGCAGCTTCGCCCGGGTGCCGACCTCGAGCGGCTTCACCACCTTGGTCGCGATCCTGGGCGCCACCTTGTCCGCCGGCGGCGTGGTCGGCGTGGTGGGCGTCGGGGTCGGGGTGGTGGTCGGCGGGACCGGGTCGGACCCGGACTTGTCGATGATCGTGATGTCGGCGTCGTTCACGTCGAAGAAGTAGTTCTCGACCGCCTCGATCTTGATCCGCGCCGTCGTGGTCTCCACGTCCGGCCAGGTCACCTGGGCGTTGCCGTCGTTCGGCGTGCTCTCCGCCAGGACCCTCGGGAAGGTTCGACCGCCGTCGAGCGACAGGCTGATCCTCACGTTGGGCGAGAGCGCCGCGGTGTTGTTCGTCCAGTAGATCGTCTCCGTGCGTCCGGCCACGGCGGCGGCCGTGGTCGCGGCCTTCGACGTCACGCGGAACGGCCCGATGGGCACGTCGTCCGCCGTGCCAGCCACACCGTCGGCGCCGGGGGTCTTGGCGAGCGTGAGCTTGACGTCGTCGTAGGAGTAGCCGCCACCCTCGGGAGCCAGGTCACGAGCGGTGAACCGGAAGTTGAGCGACGGTTCGTTGTTGCCCGGGAACCCGAACTGGGGAGCGGCGGGTGCGCCCACGTAGTCGGCCGTCGGCAGCCACTCGGCGAAGCACTCGATCACCGGCACCGGCACGTTGGTCGCCCCACCGCTCGGCGGCGCCGGCGGCATCGGCGGGCAGACCCCGTTGTTGGCGTTGGTGTTGTTCTCGAGGATCTGCGCCATGTCGGGGAAGACCCGCGTCGGGTTGCCCGTGGCGTGGTTCTCGCCGGGCGAGTCGATCTGCAGCGCCCCCGCCGGGGTCACCGGCGCGTAGGTGCCGAAGATCCGGAACAGCGGGCCGTCCCGCTTGACCTGGTCGCCCAGCGCGGTGCCGGCGGCGCCACCTCGGTCGTTCTGCTCCCAGATGTGGACCAGCGCGTCGCCGTCCGGGTCGGTCGCCTCACCGGTCAGGGCGAAGGGCGTGCGGTAGGGGATCGCCTTGTCCTCCGGAGCGGTGACCACGGGAGCGCGGTTGCCCGACGGGGTGACCGTGTAGCCGCCGTTCTCCTGCGGACCGCCCTGAGCGGTCTCGCCGACGAAGCCGGTGACGTCGCCGGAGCGCGGGGTGAAGCCCAGCTGGCCCACGTCGGTGCCGGCGTACGGCGCTCCGGTGAAGCGCACCTCGAAGCCGGTGTCGTCGAGCGTCGTGGTGCTGGTGCCGCCGAAGCTGCGCACCTCCACGGTGCCGATTCCGGTCACGGCCTCGATGGCGAGGTCGATGCCGGCCACGTTGTAGTTGGTGCCGCGGACGATCGGGGCCGTCTCCTGCCCGTTGAACGAGAGGACGAACGACTCGCCGTCGGTGTCGAAGCCACGCAGCGAGACGTTCTGGACCTCGTTGTTCGGTGCGCGCGTGGCGGTGACGGTGTTGCTGATGTCGGTGATGCTGCGCTGCGAGAAGTACGGGTCGCTGTGCGGCTGGAGGTTGTCCTGCTGGCAGATGCCGGCGTACGCCATGATCGAGCTGCCGGAGCCCGGCTCGTACGGCGAGCCGCCGCGGTTGCCGCCACAGTTGAACTGCGTGCCGTTGAACGTGTGCGGACCGCCGAACTGGTGGCCGATCTCGTGGGCGACGTAGTCGACCGCGAAGTAGTCACCCTCGGGCGTCGGGAGGCCGGTGCAGCCGCGGGCCTTGCCGTCGCCGCCGATCACGCCGAGGCCGGCGACACCGCCGCCGTTGACGCCGAGCGCGATGTGGCCGACGTCGTACGCGGAGGCGCCGACGAGCTGGCCGAGCACGATGCGGTTGCGATTGAGCAGGGTGCCGGTGCAGCCGGCTTCGAACTGCGCGACGGTGAAGCACGGCTGCGAGCCACACGGGCCGTTGGGCTCCGTCGCCTTCGCGGCGGTGTCGAGGTTGAGCTTCTCGGTCTCGTCGATCAGCAGCATCCGGATCGCGAGGTCGTCGTTGTAGATCTGGTTGACCCGGTTCATCAGGGTCACCTTCTCGGCGAGGACGTTCTCGGTGCCGAAGTAGGTGGCGTACGACGGGTCGGTGACCAGCGCGAGGCGGTAGGTCCGCAGCGACACCTCCGCGCCCGGGGCCTCGGCCAGGTTCGTGCCCGCCTGCCGGCCGTGCTCGTCGTCGCCGTGGTCGTGCGCGTCGAGCTCGTCGAGGTCGATCTCGGGCTCGACCAGGCCGCGGTCGGTCTGGGGCAGGTCGCCGTGGCGGTAGGAGAGGTAGAGGCTGTCGTCGCCGTTCCACGCCGGGTCGACGTACCACGCGGAGCGGTCACCGGAGCCGCGCACCGAGGCGTGGAAGCCCATCGGCGTGAGGTCGAGCCGGATCGTCGCCGTCGGGTCCCCGACCGCACGTCCGGCGTACGTCTTCAGCTCGGGGTGACGCGCCGCCAGCCCGGCCTCCATCACCGCGACCTCGTGCACGCGGAAGTCGATCAGCTCGCCGGTGGGCGCCGGGACGGCGACGACCGCGCCTGCGCCGTCGGCGTCGCGGGCGGCGTCCTCGCCGGGGGCCCGGTCCAGGACCGCCCGGATCCCGGTCCGGTCGAGCGTGAAGGCGGCGTAGCGCCTGGGCTCGACGCGCCGCTCGATGGCGCCCCGGTCACCGCCGGGGCGTGCGTCGGTGGCGGTCCAGTAGCCGTCTGGTGGGGAGGCGGAGCCGGACAGGGTGAGCGCCTGGAGGCCCGCGAGTGCGAGCACGACGGCGATGAGCACGGACAGGGAACGCAGCAGACGGGACATGCAGCCCTCGGGTTTCTCACGGTGGGACGGAAGCTGAACCGTAAGTGATCGGAGGGGCACGGGGTGCACCCGGAAGGGGGTGTGTCGCAGTCTGAACCAGGCCGCGCTTGGGTACAGGTCGCGCATGACCAGCGACCTGGAGACCACGACCGACGACGTCTACGAGACCATCCGCGAGCTGTGGCAGGAGGCACAGCCCGGGATGAGCGACAACGACGCCTCCGGCTTCGGCCAGGCGGTCGTCTCGGTGCCCGACACCGCGATCGCCGAGCGCACCGGTCTCGACCTCCAGGCGGCCCGTGACTTCCTCGACAACGCCGACGGCGTGAAGCTCACGGTCGCACGCGACGGCGAGACCCGGTCGGTCACCTCGCTCATCGGCGGGTGACGCAGGGCGCGCCGCTCTAGGAGGTCCGCGTCGCCACGATGTCGGCGAAGGACTCCAGGGCGGTGCGCACGGGTCCGGGGTCGAGGACCTCGAGGAGCTTCTTCGCCCGGGCGGCCTCCGCCAGGACGTGGTCGCGGGCCTGGACCATCGCCGGGTGCGCGCGCATCAGCGCGAGCGCCTCGGCGTGCTCGGCGTCGTCGGTGAGCGGGCGGCCGAGCAGCGACAGCAGCCGGGCGTCGGCGGGGTCGGTGGAGGCCTGCGCCATGAGGACCGGGAGGGTGGGCACGCCCTCACGCAGGTCGGTGCCCGGGGTCTTGCCGGAGGTGTCGGACTCCGAGGCGATGTCGAGGATGTCGTCGGTGAGCTGGAAGGCCGAGCCGACGATCTCGCCGTAGGAGCTCAGCGCCTCGACGACCTCGGCCCGCGCGCCGCTGAACATCGCGCCGTAGCGCGCCGACGTGGCGATCAGGGAGCCGGTCTTGCCGGCGACGACGTCGAGGTAGTGCGCCAGCGGGTCCTCGCCCGGACCGGGCGGGACGGTCTCCATGATCTGGCCCTCGACGAGGCGGGTGAAGGTGCGCGCCTGGATCAGCACGGCGTCCGGGCCCAGCTCGGCGGTCAGCTCGGAGGAGCGGCCGAAGAGGAAGTCGCCGGTGAGGATCGCGACGTTGTTGTCCCACCGGGCGTTGGCCGTGCGGGCGCCGCGCCGCAGGGCGGCCTCGTCCATCACGTCGTCGTGGTAGAGCGAGGCGACGTGGGTGAGCTCGACGACGCAGGCGGCCGTGTCCACCGCCTCGGCGTCGGGGTTCGGGCCGGTCTCCGCCGCCAGCAGCACCAGCAGCGGCCGGAACCGCTTGCCGCCCGCCATCATCAGGTGGGCGGCGGCCTCGGAGACGAACCGCGCACGCGCCCGGCAGTGGCCCTCGAGCAGCTCCTCGATGCGCGCCAGCCGACCGACGAGCCGCTGCTCGAGAGCGGCGTCGACGACGGGGAGCGCGAGGGGCGAGTCGGTCACCTGATGAATTCTCCCGCAACTGCCGCGAGGTCGAGCACCGGCCCCGGCAGGACGCCGAGGACGAGGGTGACGGCGGCACCCACCGCGATGGTCGTCGCGGTCAGCACCGACGGGTACGCCACGCTGGGACCGTCGCCGACGGGCTGGTCGAAGTACATGACCTTGATGACCCGGACGTAGAGGAACGCGGCGACGATGCTCGCCAGCACGGCGGCGACCACCACGGGCCACGCCCCGGCGGCCAGCGCGACGGAGAACACCGCGAGCTTGCCCACGAAGCCGGCCGTGAGCGGGATCCCCGCCATCGCCAGCAGGAAGAACGCGAAGACCGCCGCCACCACCGGCGACTCCTTGCCGAGCCCGGCCCAGCGGTCGATCGCCGTGGTCTCGCCGCCGCCGTCGCGCACGAGGCTGACCACCGCGAACGCGCCGATCGTCGCGAAGCCGTAGGTCGCGAGGTAGAACAGCACGGCCTGCACCGAGGTGATCTCGCCGGTCGCGAGCTGGTCGGTGGCCTGGAGGCCGACGACGCCGGTGAGGATGAACCCGGTGTGGGCGATCGAGGAGTAGGCCAGCAGACGCTTGATGTCGCGCTGGGTGATGGCCAGGGCCGCCCCCACGAACATGGAGAGCACGGCGATGATCCACAGCATCGGCTGCCACGACCACCGGTCGGCACCGAGGGCGACGTAGAACAGGCGCATGATGGCGCCGAATGCGGCGACCTTGGTGCCGGCGGCCATGAAGGCGGTGACCGGGGTCGGGGCACCCTGGTAGACGTCGGGCGTCCACGCCTGGAACGGCACGGCACCCACCTTGAACAGCAGGCCCACCGACAGCAGGCCGGTGCCGATGAGCAGCAGGCTCGAGCTGCCGACGTCGTTGCGCACGGCCTCGTTGATCGCGGCGAAGTCCATCGACCCGGCGAAGCCGTAGAGCAGGGCGGCGCCGTAGAGGAAGAACCCGGAGGAGAAGGCGCCGAGCAGGAAGTACTTCAGCGCGGCCTCCTGGCTGAGCAGGCGGCGACGGCGCGCCAGCCCGCTGAGCAGGTAGAGCGGCAGGGAGAGCACCTCGAGGCCGACGAACATCGTCAGCAGGTCGTTGGCGGCCGGGAACAGCATCATCCCGAAGACCGCGAACATCATCAGGGGGTAGACCTCGGTGTGCTCGCGGTGGGCCGCGATGGCCGCGGTCTCCGCGTCGGTCCCGGGCACCGCGGCGGCCTGGCCGGCGAAGGCGGAGACGCCGCCGTCGAGGTGACGCTCCGCGAACAGCAGCACCCCGGCGATCGCCAGCGCGAGGACCAGCCCCCAGATGAACAGGCTGGGCCCGTCGACGGCGATCGTGCCGCCGACCGCGAGCACGCCCCGCGCGGCACCGTCGTCGTGGGTCGGCACGTCCTGGGCCACCAGCACCACGCCGACGAGCGCGAGGACGAGGCCGCCGAGCGCGAGCACGACCTGGGCGGTGTAGCGCGCCCTGCGCGGGAGGAAGGCCTCCACGACGACGCCGAGGCAGGCGACGCCGAAGACCACCAGCAGCGGCCACAGCTCGAAGTACTCGACGGTGGGCTTCACGAACTCGGTCACGGCTGACCACCCTCCTGGCTGACGCCCACGCCTGCGAGGGTGTCGTGGACGACGGGATTGATGACGTCGAGCAGCGGCATCGGGTAGAAGCCGAACAGCACCAGCGCGAGCACCAGCGGTGCGAGGACGCCCACCTCACGCCGGTCGAGGTCGGCGACGGGCACCGCGTCGACCCGGCCGGGGCCGGTCATGGTGCGCTGGTACATCCAGAGCGCGTAGAACGCCGCCAGCACGATCGCGAGCACCGCGACCGAGCCGACCACCCAGTGGTGGTCGAACGCGGCGACGATGACGAGCATCTCGGAGACGAACGGCGACAGGCCGGGCAGGCCGCAGGCAGCGAGGCCGGCGACCAGGAAGATCCCGGCCAGCACCGGGGCCGTCCTCTCGACGCCGCCCATCTCGCGGATGGACGCCGTGCCGGTGCGGCGGATGAGGAACCCGGCCACCAGGAACATCAGCGCGGTGGCGATGCCGTGGTTGACCATGTAGAGGATCGCCCCGGCGCCGCCGGTCGAGCTGAACACGAAGATGCCGAGCACGATGAAGCCGAAGTGCGACAGCGACGTGAGCCCGATCAGGCGCAGCACGTCGTCCTGGCCGATCGCGACGAGCGCGCCGTAGATGATCGAGACCAGCGCGAGCGCCACCACCACGGGGGTCGCCCACTGCGAGGCGTCGGGCAGCAGCCCGAGGCAGAACCGCAGCATGCCGAAGGTGCCGATCTTGTCGAGGATGCAGACGAGCAGCACCGACGTGCCGGTGGTCGCCTTCTCGGTGGTGTCGGCGAGCCACGTGTGGACCGGGAACATCGGCGCCTTGATCGCGAAGGCGATGAAGAATCCGACGAAGAGCCAGCGCTGCGTGGTCTCGTCGATGTCGATGGCGGCGAGGTCGCTGATCAGGAAGCTCGGCTGGCCGGCGTCGGCCGAGACGACGTAGAGCCCGATGACCGAGGCGAGCATGATCAGCCCGCCGGCGAGCTGGTAGATGAGGAACTTGGTCGCTGCCCGGCCGCGCCCGGCACGGCCGAAGCCGCCGATCAGGAAGTAGGCGGGGATGAGCGTGGCCTCGAACACGACGTAGAACAGCAGCACGTCGGTGGCGGTGAAGACCGCCAGCGACAGCGACTCCAGCGCCAGCGTCCAGGCGAAGAACGCCCGGGCGCCGCTGTTGCCCTCGGCGTCGGCCTCGCGCCAGCCCGCGAGGAGCACGATCGGCACGAGCACGACCGTGAGCAGGACCATCAGCAGGCCGAGGCCGTCGACGCCCAGCGCGTAGTGCACGCCCAGGGACTCGATCCACGTGCGGGTCTCGGTGAGCTGCATGCCGCCGCCCACGTCGTACTGCGTGGCCGCGACGACGCCGGTGACGAGGGTCGCCACGGCGAAGCCGAGGCCGACCAGCCGGGCCAGCGCACCCGGCACGACGGCCGTGACGAGCGCACCGACGAGCGGCAGGAGGATGAGGAGGGTCAGGATCATCCGAGGTTCACCGCCAGGAGAGCGAGGACGACCAGCAGGGCGCCACCGAGGAGGGACAGGGCGTAGGAGCGGACGAAGCCGTTCTGGACGCGGCGCATCGTGCTCGACAGGCCACCGACGGCGGCGGAGCCGCCCTCGACCGCACCGTCGACGCCGACCCGGTCGAACAGCGTCAACCCGCCGACCAGCCCCGCACCGGGACGCACGACCAGGGCGTCGTTGATGGCGTCCCCGTAGAGGTCGGCGCGGGCCGCCCTCGTCGCGAAGGACACCTCGCGCGGGGCCTCGCGCGGCACCTCGCGCCGCCCGACGAGGAACCAGGCGGCGGCGACGCCGAGCGCGACGACGGCGGTGATGAGGAGCGTGATCGCGATCGCGGGCAGCGGGGGCTCGTGGTGCTCGGCGTGGCCGGTGACCGGCTCGAGCCAGGTGACGATCCAGTCGCCGAGCAGCAGGACGCCGCCGAGCACCGAGAGCGCGGCGAGCACGACCAGCGGCACGGTCATCACGCGGGGCGACTCGTGCGGGTGAACGCCCTCCTCCCAGCGCCGGCTCGTGAAGAACGTGAGCAGCATCAGGCGGGTCATGTAGAAGGCGGTGATACCGGCACCGAGGACCGCGAGGACGCCGACGAGGAGGTTCTCCGCGAGCGCGGACTCGATGATCTTGTCCTTCGACCAGAAGCCGGAGAAGCCGGGGAACCCGATGATCGCGAGGTAGCCCATCGCGAAGGTCAGGAAGGTGACCGGCATGGCCTTGTTGAGCGCGCCGTAGTGGCGCATGTCGACGTCGTCGTCCATGCCGTGCATCACCGAGCCGGCGCCGAGGAACATGTTGGCCTTGAAGAAGCCGTGCGTGAGCAGGTGGAAGATCGCGAACGGGTAGCCGACGGGGCCGAGCCCCGCGGCCAGCATCATGTAGCCGATCTGGCTCATCGTCGACCCGGCGAGCGCCTTCTTGATGTCGTCCTTGGCGCAGCCCAGGATCGCGCCCCACAGGAGCGTGACGGTGGCGACGACCACGACGGCGGTCTGCGCGACCGGGGCGAGCTCGAAGATGAAGTTCGAGCGGACCACGAGGTAGACACCGGCGGTGACCATGGTCGCCGCGTGGATCAGGGCCGACACCGGGGTGGGGCCCTCCATCGCGTCGAGCAGCCACGCCTGCAGCGGCACCTGGGCCGACTTGCCGCAGGCACCGAGCAGGAGCAGGAGCCCCAGCGCGGTCAGCGTGCCCTGCGACGCCTCGCCCGTGTGGGCGCTGACGTCGCCGAAGTCGGTGGTGCCGAACGTGGCGAACATGAGCGCGATCGCGAGCGAGAGGCCGATGTCGCCGACGCGGTTGATCACGAACGCCTTCTTGGCGGCGGCGGCCGCCGAGGGCTTGTGCTGCCAGAACCCGATGAGGAGGTACGACGCCAGGCCGACGCCCTCCCAGCCGAGGAACAGGCCGACGAAGTTCGCGGAGAGGATCAGCGTCAGCATCGCCGCGACGAAGAGGTTGAGGTAGCCGAAGAACCGGCGGCGGCGCGGGTCGTGGGCCATGTAGCCGATCGCGTAGACGTGGATCAGCGACCCCACGCCGGTGATCAGCAGGAGGAAGAGCGCGGCCAGCTGGTCGTAGAGGAGGTCCATGCCGACCTCCAGCGAGCCGGTTTCGAACCACGTCCACAGGTGCTGGCCCACCTGTCGCTCCTCGGCGTCACGGCCGAGCAGCGAGAGGAACAGCACGAGGCTCAGCACGAACGACGCGACCGCGGTGGCCGTGCCGAGCAGGTGGCCGTGCTTGTCGACCGCGGCCCTCGCCGACCCCGGCAGGAACGGCGCGACGGCCAGCAGCAGGACGGCGCCGAGCAACGGCAGCGCGATGACCAGCCAGAGGAAGTCGAACACCCCGCCGGCACCGGTGTCGGGAGCGACCACCGGTGCGTGGGCGCCCTCCGCCATCGGAAGTCCTGCGAGCAGGACTGAGTGGGACAACAGGTTCACGAGCGCTCCCTCAGTACTTCAGCAGGCTGGCGTCGTCGACCGAGGCCGAGCGTCGCGTGCGGAAGATGGTCATGATGATCGCGAGCCCGATCACGACCTCGGCGGCGGCCACGACCATCACGAAGAACGCGGTGATCTGCCCGTCGAGGTTGCCGTGCTGGCGGGCGAAGGCGACGAACGCCAGGTTGCAGGCGTTGAGCATCAGCTCCACGCACATGAACACCACGATGGCGTTGCGGCGGACGAGCACGCCCACGCAGCCGATCGTGAAGAGGATCGCCGAGAGCACGATGTACTCGGTCACTTGACGTCCTCCTCGGTGTTCGCCGGGGTGCCCGCCTTGCCCGAGGTCTCGGGCATCGTCGACGGGTCGCTGTGCCCCTCGCCGGCGAGCTGGCGGCGTACGTCGTCGATGTCGTCGGCCAGCGCCGGGGCGGACCGGACGGTGCCGCGGGCGGCGAGCACCCGGGAGACCGACGACTCGGCGGCGGTGCCGTCGGGCAGCAGGGCCGGGGTGTCGACCGCGTTGTGCCGCGCGTAGACACCGGGTGAGGGCAGCGGTCCGGGGTGCAAGCCATGCTCCGCGTAGTCCCGGATGCGTCGCGCGGCCAGGTCGGCCTGCGTCGCCCTCGGGGTGAGCCGCTCGCGGTGGGCGAGCACCATGGCGCCGAGCGCGGCGGTGATCAGCAGGGCACTGGTGGCCTCGAAGGCGAAGACGTAGCGGGAGAACAGGATGTTGGCGATGGCCGGCACGTTGCCGCCGGCGTTGGCCTCGTCGAGACCGACCACCGTGCCGAAGGTGACCTGGCTGATGCCGATCACCAGCACGGAGCCGAAGAGCAGGCCGAGGACGACCGCCGTCGCCCGCTGGCCGCGGATCGTCTCCACCACGGAGTCGGCGGCGTCGACGCCGATCAGCATCATCACGAAGAGGAACAGCATGAGGATCGCGCCGGTGTAGACGATGATCTGCACCGCGAAGAGGAACGGCGCGTCCATCACGGCGTAGAGGAACGCCAGGCTGATCATCACCACGGCCAGCAGCAGCGCAGCGTGCACGGCCTTGCGGACGAACAGGATGCCCAGCGCGGCCGCCACCATGAGCGGAGCGAGGAGCCAGAACGTCATCGCGTGGTCCCCCTGTAGTAGTCGCTCTCGTCGTCACCCAGGCGCATCGGGTGCGGCGGCTCCTCCATGCCGGGCAGCAGCGGCGCCAGCAGGTCGGACTTCTCGTAGATGAGGTCCGCTCGGTTGTCGTCGGCCAGCTCGTACTCGTTGGTCATCGTCAGCGCGCGCGTCGGGCAGGCCTCGATGCACAGCCCGCACAGGATGCAGCGCAGGTAGTTGATCTGGTAGACGCGGCCGTAGCGCTCACCGGGGCTGAAGCGCCCCGACCCGTCGGGCAGGTCGACGTTGTCGGCGCCCTCGACGTAGATCGCGTCCGCCGGGCAGGCCCAGGCGCACAGCTCGCACCCCACGCACTTCTCCAGCCCGTCCGGCCAGCGGTTGAGCTGGTGCCGGCCGTGGAAGCGGGGCGCCGTCGGCAGCTTCTCGAACGGGTACTGCTCGGTGACGACCTTCTTGAACATCGTCCGGAAGGTGACGCCGAACCCGGCGATCGGGTCCCAGAGGCTCTCCTTGACGCCCTTGGACCCCTGGCCGGACTGGCCGGATCGGGCGGACTGGGCGGACTCACTCATGGCTCTCCTCCGCTGCTGCGGTGACGGTGGTGCGGCCCGTGGCGAAGGTCAGCGGCGCGGCGGCGCCGCGCACGGCACCTCCCGCCGGCATCGGCGGGACGGGGAAGCCGCCGGCGAAGGCGTCGTGCGGCTCCTCGCTCGACCCGGTGGCGCTCGCGCCGCCGGCCTCGCCCTCGGCCCTGTCCTTCTCCCCCACGAACATCAGCGCGACGGTGAGGACGAGCAGGACGGCGATCGCCGCGACCAGGTAGGTGCGGTTGATGTTGCCCTCGAGCGAGATGACCCGGATGGTGGCGACGGCCACGATCCAGGCCAGCGAGACCGGGATGAGCACCTTCCACCCGAGCGCCATGAACTGGTCGTAGCGCATGCGCGGCAGCGAGCCGCGCAGCCAGACGAACAGGAAGATGAAGCAGAAGACCTTGCCGAAGAACCACAGCAGGGGCCAGTAGCCGCTGTTGGCGCCCTCCCACACGTTCTCGATGCCCCACGGGGCGGCCCAGCCGCCGAGGAACAGCGTGGTGGCGATCGCCGACACGGTCGCGAGGTTGATGTACTCGGCGAGGAAGAACAGGGCGAACTTCAGGCTGGAGTACTCGGTGTGGAAGCCGCCCACCAGCTCGCCCTCGGCCTCCGGGAGGTCGAACGGCGCCCGGTTGGTCTCGCCGACCATCGAGATCACGTAGATGACGAACGACGGCAGCAGGATCAGGCCGAACCAGAGGCGGTCCTGCGCCGCGACGATCTCCGAGGTCGACATCGAGCCGGCGTAGAGGAACACCGCGACGAGCGCGAGGCCCATCGCGACCTCGTAGGAGATCATCTGGGCGCTCGAGCGCAGCCCGCCGAGCAGGGAGTACGTCGAGCCGGAGGACCAGCCGCCGAGGACGATGCCGTAGATGCCGATCGAGGCGATCGCGAGCATGAAGAGCACGGCGACCGGCATGTCGGTCAGCTGGAGGGGCGTGGTGTGGCCGAAGAAGTTGACCTCCGGGCCGAGCGGGATGACCGCCCATGTCACGAACGCCGGCACGACCGCGATGACCGGCGCCAGCAGGAAGACGACCTTGTCGGCCGACTTCGGGATGATGTCCTCCTTCAGCGCGAGCTTCACGCCGTCGGCCAGCGACTGCAGGAGCCCGAACGGACCGTGGACGTTGGGGCCGACGCGGTGCTGCATCCGGGCCACGACCCGGCGCTCGAACCAGATGTTGAACAGCGTCAGCAGCACCAGGATCACGAAGATGAAGACGGCCTTGAGCAGGATCACCCACCAGGGGTCCTGGCCGAAGGCGGCCAGTCCCGGGTCGGGGAGGTCGGCCGCCCGGGGGGCGAGGCTCATCATGCGGTGGCTCCCTTCACTGCCTGGTGCGCGTTGTCGAGGGCTGCGGGGGCCTGCCGCAGGGTGACCGCGCTGCCCGGCGAGGCGAGCTCGGCGAGGACCCCGCGTCCGAAGGACCGGGCCGGGAGCCAGACGACTCCGTCGGGGAGGTCGGCCACCACGGCCGGCAGCGTGACGCTGCCGCGGTCGCCGGTGACGGTGACGAGCGGGGCGCCGGCCTCGGCGTCGAGCATGCCGAACACCGACTCGTACGACGCCGCGCTGAGGGCGGCGACCGGGGTGCGCGCGGTGGCGCGGAGGTGCACCTCGCCGTCCTGCAGCGACCCGAGGTCGACGAGCTGCTTCCACGTGGCCAGGGCGAAGGGGGTCTCGCCCTTGCGCGGCGCCTTCGCCGGGCGCGGCGGCTTGCCGGCGTCGAGCGCCGGGCGGGCACCGTCCCACGGGCCCAGCGACCGCATCTCGGCGCGGACCTCGGCAACGGTGCGGAAGCCGAGCGGACGGCCCTGCCCCAGCCGGGCCAGCTCCTCGGAGATGCCGGCCAGGAGGCGCAGGTCGGGCAGCGAGGACGGGTTGGTGAAGACCGCGTCGAACGAGCGCGCCCGGGCGTCCCACGTCACGAAGGTGCCGGCCTTGTCGGTGACCGGGGCGACGGGCAGGACGACGTCGGCGAGCCTGGTCACGTCGGTCTCGCGGAGCTCGAGGCTGACCACGAACCCGGCGGCGGCGAGGGCCGCGCGGAAGGCCGCGGGGTCGCTGGTGTCGTCGGGGTCGACGCCCCCGACCACGAGGCCGCCGAGGTCGCCCTTGAGCAGCGAGGCGACGATGGCGTTGCCGTCGCGGCCGACCTTCGCGGGCAGCGACTCGGCGCCCCAGGCGGCGGCCACGTCGACCCGGGCCGAGGCCTCGCCGACCGGACGGCCGCCGGGGAGCAGGTTGGGCAGGGCGCCGGCCTCGACCGCACCGCGGTCACCGGCGCGACGCGGCACCCACGCGAGCCGGGCGCCGGTGGTGGCGGCCAGCTCGACGGCCGCGGAGAGCGCGCCGTGCGTCTGGGCGAGACGCTCGCCGACCAGGATGACGGCGTCCCGGGTGACGCCGTGCTCGGCGTCCTTGAGCGTGGCGATCACCTCGGCCTCGGTGCCGGGCACCGCGGGCACGAGCCGACCCTGCATCTTCGCCAGGCCGCGCGAGGTCATCGGGGCGACCGACACGACCTGCGTACGACCCCGCCTCGCGGCCTTGCGCAGCCGCAGGAAGATCGTGGCGGCCTCGTCCTCGGGCTCGAGGCCGAGCAGGACCACGACGGGGGCGGCCTCGAGGTCGGCGTAGGTGACCCCGCCGGACAGCGCGACGTGGGAGGCCAGGAACGCGGCCTCCTCGGCGCTGTGCGGGCGGGCGCGGAAGTCGACGTCGTTCGTGCCCAGCGAGACGCGCGCGAACTTGGCGTAGGCGTAGGCGTCCTCGGCGGTCACGCGACCACCGGTGAGGACCGCGGCGGCGCCGGCGTCCCGCAAGCCGCGGGCCGCGACGGCGAACGCCTCCGGCCAGGACGCGGGACGCAGCTCGCCGTCCTCGCGGACCATCGGGTAGCGCAGCCGGTCGTCCTGGCGGGCGTAGTGGAACGCGAAGCGGTCCTTGTCGCTGATCCACTCCTCGTTGACCTCGGGGTCGTTGCCGGCGAGGCGGCGCATGACCTTGCCCCGCCGGTGGTCGACGCGGATCGCGGCGCCGCAGGCGTCGTGCTCGGCGATGCTCTGGTTGGAGACCAGGTCGAACGGGCGCGAGCGGAACCGGTAGTCGGCCGACGTCAGCGCCCCCACCGGGCAGATCTGGATGGCGTTGCCCGAGAAGTAGCTCTGGTAGGGCTCGCGCTCGTAGATCGCGACCTGCTGCAGCGCCCCCCGCTCGGCGAGGGCGATGAAGGGGTCGCCGGCGACCTGCTCGGAGAAGCGGGTGCACCTCGCGCACAGCACGCAGCGCTCCCGGTCGAGCAGGACCTGCGCGGAGATCGCGATCGGCTTGGGGAACGTGCGCTTCACGCCCCCGGACTCGGCGAACCGGCTCTCGCCGCGGCCGTTGCTCATCGCCTGGTTCTGCAGGGGGCACTCGCCGCCCTTGTCGCAGACGGGGCAGTCGAGCGGGTGGTTGATCAGCAGGAACTCCATGACGCCCTGCTGCGCCTTGTCGGCCACCTCGCTGGTCGCCTGCGTGTTGACCACCATGCCGTCAGCGACCGGCAGCGTGCAGGAGGCCTGCGGCTTGGGGAAGCCGCGGCCGTTGCCGGCGTCGGGGATGTCGACGAGGCACTGGCGGCAGGCGCCGACCGGGTCGAGCAGCGGGTGGTCGCAGAAGCGCGGGATCTGCACGCCGACCTGCTCGGCGGCGCGGATCACCAGGGTGTCCTTGGGGACGCTGACCTGGACGCCGTCGATGGTCAGCGTGACCGTCTCGACCTCGGTGCGGTCGGGGGTGGTCGTCATGCCGAGGCTCCCACGGGTGCGAAGGCGGTCGAGGCGGCCGGGTCGAACGGGCAGCCGCCATTGGTCAGGTGGGCGAGGTACTCGTCGCGGAAGTGCTGGATCGAGCTCGAGATCGGGCTCGTCGCGCCGTCGCCGAGCGCGCAGAACGAGCGGCCCAGGATGTTGTCGCACTGGTCGAGCAGCAGGTCGAGGTCGGCCTCGCTCCCCTGCCCCTTCTCCAGCCTCGCCAGGGTCTGGGTGAGCCACCACGTGCCCTCGCGGCACGGGGTGCACTTGCCGCACGACTCGTGCTTGTAGAACTCCGTCCACCGCAGCACCGCGCGGACGACGCAGGTCGTCTCGTCGAACAGCTGCAGGGCGCGGGTGCCGAGCATGGACCCCGCGGCGCCCACGGACTCGAAGTCGAGCGGGACGTCGAGGTGCTCGGGGGTCAGGAGCGGGGTGCTCGACCCGCCGGGCGTCCAGAACTTCAGCTCGTGGCCCTCGCGCATGCCGCCCGCGAGGTCGATGAGCTCGCGCAGCGTGATGCCCAGCGGCGCCTCGTACTGCCCGGGGTTGCGCACGTGCCCGGACAGGCTGAAGATGCCGAACCCGTTGGACTTCTCGGTGCCCATCCCGGCGAACCAGCCGGCACCGTTGGTGATGATGCTGGGCACCGAGGCGATGGACTCGACGTTGTTGATGACCGTCGGGCTGGCGTAGAGGCCGGCGACCGCGGGGAACGGCGGGCGCAGGCGGGGCTGGCCGCGCCGACCCTCGAGGCCCTCGAGCAGCGCGGTCTCCTCGCCGCAGATGTAGGCGCCGGCGCCGGCGTGCACGATCAGGTCGAGGTCGTAGCCCGAGCCGTGGATGTTCCGGCCGAGGTGACCCGCGAGGTAGGCCTCCTGCACGGCGCGCTGCAGGCGCCGGATGACGTGGAGGACCTCGCCGCGGACGTAGATGAAGGCGGTGTTGGCGCGGATGGCGTACGCGCTGACGATGACGCCCTCGACCAGCGTGTGCGGGCTGGCCATCATCAGCGGGATGTCCTTGCAGGTGCCCGGCTCGGACTCGTCGGCGTTGACCACGAGGTACTTCGGCCTCGGGTTGTCCTGCGGGATGAAGCCCCACTTCATGCCGGTGGGGAAGCCGGCGCCGCCGCGGCCGCGGAGGCCGGACTCCTTGACGACGTCGATGACGGCGTCGGGCGCCATCGCGAACGCCTTGTCCAGCGCGGCGTAGCCGCCTCGCTCCTCGTAGGCGGCGAGGGTCCAGGCGCGCTCGGCGTCCCAGTTGTCGGTGAGGACCGGTGTCAGCGTGGTCACTTCTCTCCCTCCGGAGCCGTCCAGCCCTTCTCGCGGGCGATCTTCAGCCCGGCCAGCGAGGCCGGGCCCGCGGCGGGGCCCTCGTCGGCGCGGTCGTCGGGGAACCCCGCGAGCACGCGCTCGGCCTCGCGCCACGTGCACAGCCGCGGGCCGCGCGTGGAGTGGACCTCCCTGCCCGCGCGCAGGTCGTCGACGACCTGGACCGCCGACTCGGGCGTCTGGTTGTCCATGAACTCCCAGTTGACCATCATCACCGGGGCGTAGTCGCAGGCCGCGTTGCACTCGACGTGCTCGAGGGTGATCTTCCCGTCCTCGGTCGTCTCGTCGTTGCCCACGTCGAGGTGCTCCTTGAGCCGCTCGAAGATCAGGTCGCCGCCCATCACCGCGCACAGCGTGTTGGTGCACACGCCGACGTGGTAGTCGCCCACGGGCCTGCGCTTGTACATCGTGTAGAAGGTCGCGACACCGTTGACCTCCGCGGCGCTGATGCCCAGCACCTGGGCGCACACCTCGATGCCCTCGGGCGTGACGCGGCCCTCCACCGACTGGATGAGGTGGAGCATCGGCAGCAGGCCGGAGCGCTTCTCGGGGTAGCGGTCCGCGATCTCGTGCAGCTCCGCCAGGGTCTGCGGGTCCAGACTCATCGGTCGACTCCTCCCATGACGGGGTCGATGGAGGCGATGGCGACGATGACGTCGGCGACCATGCCGCCCTCGCTCATCACGCTCGTCGCCTGCAGGTTGGTGAACGACGGGTCCCGGAAGTGGGCGCGGAAGGGCCGGGTGCCGCCGTCGGAGACGACGTGGGCGCCGAGCTCGCCGCGCGGCGACTCGACCGGCACGTAGGCCTGGCCGGCGGGGACCCGGAACCCCTCGGTCACCAGCTTGAAGTGGTGGATCAGGGCCTCCATCGACTCGCCCATGATGTGGCGGATGTGGTCCAGGCTGTTGCCCATGCCGTCGCTGCCGATGGCGAGCTGGCTGGGCCAGGCGACCTTCTTGTCGCCGATCATGACCGGGGCGCCCTCGAGCCCCGCGAGCCGGTCGGCGCACTGCTCCACGATCCTCAGCGACTCCGACATCTCGTTGAGCCGGATGCGGAAGCGGCCGTAGGAGTCGCAGGTGTCCCAGGTCTGGACGTCGAAGTCGTAGTCCTCGTAGCCGGAGTAGGGCTGGACCTTGCGGAGGTCCCAGGCGTAGCCGGTCGAGCGCAGCACGGGGCCGGTGATGCCGAGCGCGATGCAGCCCGCCAGGTCGAGGTGGCCGACGTCCACCAGGCGGCCCTTGAAGATCGGGTTGGCGTTGCACAGGGCGGCGTACTCCGGCAGGCGCTTCTTCATCAGCGCGATGAAGTCGCGGATCTCGTCGAGCGCGCCGGGAGGCAGGTCCTGCGCGACCCCGCCGGGCCGGATGAAGGCGTGGTTCATCCGCAGGCCGGTGATCAGCTCGAACAGGTCCAGCACCAGCTCGCGCTCGCGGAAGCCGATGGTCATGACCGTGAGCGCACCGATCTCCATGCCGCCCGTGGCGATGGCGACGAGGTGGGAGGAGATGCGGTTGAGCTCCATCAGGAGCACGCGCATGACCTGCGCCTTCTCCGGGATGTCGTCCTCGATGTCGAGCAGGCGCTCGACGCCCAGGACGTAGGTCGCCTCGTTGTAGAACGGCGAGAGGTAGTCCATCCGCGTGCAGAAGGTGACGCCCTGCACCCAGGAGCGGTACTCCATGTTCTTCTCGATGCCGGTGTGCAGGTAGCCGATGCCGCACCGGGCCTCGGTGACCGTCTCGCCCTCGAGCTCGAGGATGAGCCGGAGCACGCCGTGGGTCGAGGGATGCTGCGGGCCCATGTTGACGACGACCCGCTCCTCGGCGGACTCGCCGAGGCCCTCGGTGATCGTGTCCCAGTCCTGCCCGGTGACGGTGAAGACGCGGCCCTGGCTGGTGTCGCCGGGCGAGGCGTAGAGGTCCTGCTGCCGGCTGGTGTCGGTGCTCATCAGTTGTACGACCTCCGCTGGTCGGGCGGCGGGATCGACCCGCCCTTGTACTCCACGGGGATGCCGCCGAGGGGGTAGTCCTTGCGCTGCGGGTGGCCCGGCCAGTCGTCCGGCATGAGCACCCGGGTCAGGGCGGGATGACCGTCGAAGACCAGGCCGAACATGTCGTAGGTCTCGCGCTCGTGCCAGTCGAGCGTCGGGTAGACGCTCACCAGGCTCGGCACGTGCGGGTCGCTGTCGGGCGCGGTCACCTCGAGGCGGATGCGCCGGTTGTGGGTCATGGAGAGCAGGTGGTAGACGGCGTGGAGCTCCCGCCCGGTGTCCTCGGGGTAGTGCACGCCGCTCACGCCGGAGCAGAACTCGAAGCGCAGCGCCTCGTCGTCGCGCAGCATCTGCGCGACGAACGGGAGGTCCTCGCGGCGCACGTGAAAGGTGATCTCGCCGCGGTGCACCACGACGCTCTCGACCGCGGCGGTCAGGTCGGTGGCGCGCAACCGCGCCTCGAGCGCGTCGGCGACCTCGTCGAACCAGCCGCCGTAGGGCCGCTGAGACGGGGTGGGGAAGACCGTGGCGCTGACCAGGCCGCCGTAGCCGGAGGTGTCGCCGGTGCCGGTGACGCCGAACATGCCGTGACGCGCACCGACGGCCCGCACCTCCCCCGTCGGGGCGGGGACGTTCTCCGGGGACTGCTCGGGCGCGGCCTGCTCGACGCCGCTGCCGGTGCCCGTCTCGGACTTCGCCGCCTCGAGGTTGTCCTCCTCGGCGGGCCGCGCCTCCTCGTTCGAGTCGGTCCTGTCGTCCGACTCGTCCTCGGCCCTGCCGGCGACCGCCTCGTCGACCCTCTCGTCCGCCCGCTCGTCCACGTTCTCCTCGGGCGTCTCGTCCGCGCCGCTCACCGCAGCAGGCCCTTCATCTCCGACGTGGGCAGGGCACGCAGCGCACTGGTCTCCAGCTCCTCGATCTCCCGACGGCGGTGCGCGCCGAGCTTGGTGTGCTGCACCTGGTCGTGCAGCTTGAGGATCGCGTCGATGAGCATCTCCGGCCGCGGCGGGCAGCCGGGCAGGTACATGTCGACGGGCACGACGTGGTCGACGCCCTGGACGATGGCGTAGTTGTTGAACATGCCGCCCGAGGACGCGCACACGCCCATGGCGAGCACCCACTTGGGCTCCGGCATCTGGTCGTAGATCTGGCGCAGGACGGGGGCCATCTTCTGGCTGACCCGGCCGGCGACGATCATCAGGTCGGCCTGGCGGGGGCTGGCACGGAAGACCTCCATGCCGAACCGGGCCAGGTCGTACTTCGGGGCGCCGGTGGTCATCATCTCGATGGCGCAGCAGGCCAGGCCGAAGGTGGCCGGCCAGAACGACGCCTTGCGCATGTAGCCGGCGACGCCCTCGACGGTGGTGAGCAGGACGCCGCTCGGCAGCTTCTCTTCCAGTCCCATGACGTCAGTCCCAATCCAGTCCGCCGCGGCGCCACACGTAGGCGTACGCCACGAACACAGTCGCGATGAACAGGACCATCTCGACCAGCCCGAACAGCGCCATCTGGTCGAAGTGGACGGCCCATGGGTAGAGGAAGATGATCTCGATGTCGAAGACGATGAAGAGCATCGCCGTGATGAAGTACTTCACCGGGAAGCGGCCGCCGCCGACGGGCTGCGGGGTCGGCTCGATGCCGCACTCGTAGGAGTCGAGCTTCGCGCGGTTGTAGCGCTTGGGTCCCACGACGGCGCTCATGATCACGGAGAAGACCGCGAACCCCGTCGCGATGGCCAGCAGCGCCAGGATCGGCGTGTAGAGCTCCATCGCTTCCCTTCCGGTGGACTGCGCCCGGTTCGGGTGAAGCCAAGTGACCTTGTGAATGACTTCACGAGTGGCGCGCGCCACAGTCTAGGACTGCGGTGCGGCGTGCGTCACGTCGGGGTGGACACCATTCGGCAACGATCCGACAGCGGTCTGACCTGCGGATTTAGGACAAGACCGCGTGCCCTAATTCGTCCCCGCTCCGGGCGGCCTCAGGCGGTCGCGCGGTGCAGCGCCACGATGCCGCCGGTCAGGTCACGCCACTGCGGTCGCTGCCAGCCGGCCTCCGCGATCATCGCGGCGAGGCCTTCCTGGTCGGGCCACGCGCGGATGGACTCGGCGAGGTAGACGTAGGCGTCCGACGCGCTGGCGGTCAGCGAGGCGATCGCCGGCAGGGCGCGCATGACGCCGTCGAGGTAGACCTTGCGCAGCGCCGCGTTCACCGGCCGGCTGAACTCGCAGACCACGAGACGGCCGCCGGGACGGGTCACGCGGTGCATCTCCTCGAGGCCGGCCACCGGGTCGACGAAGTTGCGCAACCCGTAGGAGATCGTGACCGCGTCGAAGGTGTCGTCGAGGAACGGCAGCCGGGTGCCGTCGCCGGCCACGAACGGCAGGCCGGGCCGGTCCTTCTTCCCCTGCTGCAGCATCCCGACCGAGAAGTCGCACGGCACGGCGGTGGCACCGTGGGCGGCGAACGGCTCGCTCGAGCAGCCGGTCCCCGCCGCGAGGTCGAGCACGAGGTCGCCGGGACGCGCCGCGACGGCGTCCACCATGGAGCGTCGCCAGCTGCGCTGGATGCCGGCCGTCATCAGGTCGTTGGTGAGGTCGTACCGCTTGGCCACGGTGTCGAACATGCGGCGGACGTCGGAGGGTTGCTTGTCGAGGTCAGCGCGGGCCACCCGCCGAGCGTAGGCGTCCGGACCCCGGTACGCGCAACGCGGGGGTGTCGTGAGGCGTCCCTATGATCGACCTGCCGATGGCCACCTGGGGAGGAACCACATGCCACGACGTCCTGCTCCGCGCCTCAGCGCACTCCTGCTCGCCCCGCTGCTCGCCCTGCTGGTCGCCGTGGCCGGCTCCGTCGTGACAGGCGCGACCGCCGGCGCCGCCGGCGCCACCGGGGCGATGGGCGCCCCCGCCTCGCGCGCCGACGTGTCGATGCGTCTCGGCGACACGGGCTGGCGGGTGCGCGAGCTGCAGAGCCGCCTGCACCAGCTCGGCCTGCACTCGGAGGTCGTCACCAGCCGGTTCGACCAGGAGACGCGCGCCGGCGTCGCCACCTTCCAGCGCCGACGCGGATGGGCCGCCGACGGGGTGGTGGACGAGCGCACCTGGCGCGCGATCCTCTCGCGCACGACCGAGCCGACCCGGGAGGCGCTGCACAACGTCTACACGCCGGGCCGGCCCCTGCTCGAGCGCGGCGACACGGGCATGCGCGTGCGGCAGCTCCAGGCCCGGCTCCGGCAGCTGCGCTGGTACGACGCGAAGGTGAGCGGACGCTACGACGCGACGACCGTCGAGGCGGTCCAGGGCTTCCAGGCGAAGCGGAGGATCCCGGTGACCGGGCAGGTCGACCGGCGCACCCTCGACCGGCTCCGGGCGATGACGCGGGAGCCGACGAGGGCCGAGCTGTTCAACCTCGTCCCGAGCGGGCCGCGCCTGGACCCGCGCTGCACCACCGGCCGGGCGATGTGCGTCGACAAGACGTCGCGGTCGCTGCGCTGGGTGGTCGACGGCGTGGTCCTCAAGACCGTCGAGGTGCGCTTCGGCTCCGCCGAGCTGCCGACACGGGAGGGCGCGTTCGCGGTGTTCCGCAAGTCGCGCGACCACGTCTCGAGCCTCTACGACACCCCGATGCCGTACGCCATGTTCTTCTCGGGCGGACAGGCCGTCCACTACTCCCCCGACTTCGCCGCCAACGGCTACGACGGCGCCTCGCACGGGTGCGTCAACGTGCGCGACCGCGCCGCCGTCGCCTGGCTCTTCGACCGGGTCCGCCTCGGCGACAAGGTGATCGTCTACCGGTCCTGAGCGCAGCCCGGACCTGCGAGCGAGAAGGCCGCGTCGAGTCCGTCGCCGGCGCGACCGCGGCGCGGGAGCGACACGGTGGCGACCTCGACCTCCGGTGGCGCCGGCACGGCCACGACGGCGTGCTCGCGCGCGAGGTCGAGCCGGGCCGCCGGGTGGTGCGCGATGCGACCGATGCGGAACCCCAGGGAGGTCGCCAACGCGCCGACGGTGCGGTTGACGCGCGCGTCGAGCACGAGCAGCCGGAGCCGCCCGCCCCACCACGGGGCGAGGGCGGACACCTCCGCGGCGAGCTTCCTCGCCTTCGCGGACATCCGGGCCTCGGCCACGTGCGCCGACATCGCCTCGAGGACGTCGCGCGGGGCGGTGTGCCACGGCGCACCGCCGACCGTGCCGTGCTCGATGAGGTCCTCGAGCACGCGGGCCGTTGCGTGGTCGAGCAGCACGTGCGTGGGGGCGACGTGCGCGAGCGCTGCCTCGAGCTGGTCGGGCGAGGCGATCCACGCCAGCGTGGAGCCGGCGGTGAGGTGGGCGTCGCGGACCACCGTGGTGAGGCGGTCGGTGGCCTCGCCGGTGAGCAGGACGACGTCGTCGCCGGTGAGGTCGGACAGCGTGCCGGAGGACTCGGGCCGGAACAGCCAGGCCTCGGCCTTGTCCCGCCGCAACCCCAGCACGGCGCCGGACGGGGCACCGGCGCGCGCGCCGGCCACCCACGTCAGCAGGTCGGGCTGGCGCTTGCGCCGCTCCAGGCCCATCCCCCGCAGCCGCTCCCACGACCGGTCGTCGCACTCGAAGAGCTGGGCGTCGGAGAGGGCGGCCCGGCGCAGCAGCGCCAGGCGGCTCTCGTCGTCGACGACGACGAGGCGCACCCCGATCCCGTCGAGGAGGCGGGCCACCTCGTCGGTGTCGAGGTGCTCCGGCAGCAGCAGCGGCACCGCTCCGGCGACCCGAGTGGCGAGCTCGAGCTCGAGCTGGCGGATGCCGGCCGGGATGCGGAGCACCACGACCTGCCCGGGGTCCACGCCCGCCTCGATCATGCCGGCGGCCCCGTCGATGACGCGGCGGTAGAGCTCGTTCCAGGTCAGCGAGGCCCACGACCCCGCCCGCGGCTCGGTCACCGCGACCTCCAGCGCCCGGTTGCGGGCGTGGCGCTCCAACCGGGCGAGGGGCGATGCGGGGACGGGCACGGCGGGCTCCTCGGGCGCGTCGGCTGCGACGCGTACGTCGCGCGGGTCGGTTCTCGAGGCAACGTAGGTGACGCACGCCTCTCCTGTTCGCCGTTTGGCCGATCTCCCGCCGGCGGGCTGTGCGCCCCGGCGTAGGCTGCCCCCTCGTGACGACCCCCGCGTCCCGCCCGGGACCAACCGCGCCGCTCGTCGTGCGCACGGTCCCGGTGGACCTCGCGGACCTGCCGCTCCTCGACCTGCTGCCGCAGCAGCAGCCGGTGACGTGGCTGCGCCGGGGTGAGGGCCTGGTCGGGTGGGGCGTGGCCGCGCGGCTGGACACCTCGGGACCGACGCGGTTCAGCGACGCGGTGAAGTGGTGGTCCGAGACCGTCGCGCGCGCCGACGTGGAGGACCACGTCGGCGAGCCCGGCACCGGCCTGGTCTCCTTCGGGTCCTTCGCCTTCGCCGACGAGCCCGGTGACTCCGCGCTGGTCGTCCCCGAGGTGGTCGTCGGCCGCCGCGGGGACCGCACGTGGCTGACCACCGTCTCGGTCGAGGCCCCGGCACTCGTCCCCGCGCCCGCGCCGGAGCCGCCCGTCGGCCTGGTCTTCTCCGACGGTGCCCGCAACGGCGAGGAGTGGATGTCGGTCGTCGCGGAGGCGGTCGGGCGCATCGCGGCCGGCGACCTCGAGAAGGTCGTGCTCGCCCGCGACCTGATCGCCACGACGGACGAGCCGCTGGACGTCCGGTGGCCGCTGCAGCGCCTCGCCGCGCAGTACGAGATGTGCTGGACGTTCCACGTCGACGGGCTGTTCGGCGCGACGCCGGAGATGCTCGTGCGCCGCGAGCGCGGCCTGGTGACCTCACGGGTGCTGGCCGGCACCATCCGGCGTACGGGCGACGACGAGCGCGACCTCGCGCTCGCGGCCACGCTGGCGCGGTCGTCGAAGGACCTCGAGGAGCACGAGTACGCCGTGCGCTCGGTCGCCGACGCCCTCGAGCCGCACTGCTCGTCGATGAACGTGCCCGAGTCGCCGTTCGTCCTCCACCTGCCCAACGTGATGCACCTGGCCACCGACGTGAACGGGGTCGTCCACGACGTGGCGACCTCGCTCCAGCTGGCCGAGTCGCTGCACCCGTCCGCCGCCGTGGGCGGCACGCCCACCCCGGCGGCGACCCGGCTGATCGAGGAGATCGAGGGCATGCCGCGCGACCGCTACGCCGGCCCCGTCGGCTGGATGGACGCCTCGGGCGACGGCGAGTGGGGCCTCGCGCTGCGCTCGGCGATGCTGGTCGAGGACGGCGTACGCCTCTTCGCCGGCTGCGGCATCGTGGCCAGCTCGGACCCCGAGGCCGAGCTCGCCGAGTCGCAGGCGAAGTTCGTGCCGGTGCGCGACGCGCTGGCAGCCGGCTGAGTCAGAGGTCCTGCCCCGGCTCCCGCAGCTCGAACGCCTGCGAGTCGGGCAGCAGGTTGGCCATGTGCGTGGCGACCATCGCCACGCCGATGTCGCTGTACACGCGGTCGTGGATGCCGAGCGACGTCGGCGCGCCCACCTGCCGGACGAAGTCGACCGCCTCGGAGACCTTGAGCCACGGCGCGCTCACCGGCGCGAGCAGCACGTCGACCGCACGCCCGGGCGGGGTGAGCGCGTCGCCCGGGTGGTAGACGCTCGCTCCCCCGGACTCCAGGAGGTACCCGGAGTTGTCGAAGCGGTCGTAGTCGGGGTGGATCACCGCGTGCTTCTCACCGACCACCTCGACCGACGTGCCGGCGACCTCGAGCCGGTCGCCGGGCCGGACCACCGTGACGCGCTCGGCGACGTCGGGCGCCTGCTCACGCAGGAGACGCTGCACCGCCGCGATCGTCCACACGGGCACGTCGCTCGCCCGCAGGTGGTCGGGATGGACGTGGTCGGGGTGCTCGTGGGTGATCAGCACGGCGTCCGCACTGTCGAGGGCGCCCGCGTCGGTGTACACCCCCGGGTCGATGACGAGCACGCCGCCGGCCCCCTGGACCCGCACGCAAGCGTGGCCGAGCTTGGTGATCTGCATGCGCTGCACCCTAGGCCCGTCGAATCGGATCCCGACGGGGTCGCGGTTAAGGTTGTGGCGCCTCCGACGGGTGGAGTGCCCAGGGGGAAACACCAATCGCACCCGAGACGAAGAGAGTTCCCATGTCTTCTGCACGCCGCGTGCTCGCAGGCAGCGTCGCTGCGCTGCTCCTGCCCGCGTCCCTGCTCCTGACGACCGAGACCGGCTCGGCCACCGACTCCGCGGCTCGCGCCACGTCGACGTCGGTCACCAAGAAGGCCGGCCAGAGGGTCTCCATGGAGGTGCTCCCCCAGATCGTCCAGCAGGGCCGGGGCACTGCCAGCGCGAGCTCGGCCAAGGCTGCCGTCACCGCGACCATCAAGCCGACGAAGGTCGGCCGCCCGGTCGCCCTCGAGCAGTTCGACGGCTCCTCGTGGAAGAAGGTCGACACCGCCAAGCAGGACAAGGCGGGTCGCGCCGAGTTCTCCGCCCTGGTCTCGAAGGGCGGCCAGCCGCTGACCTACCGCGTCACTGCTCAGAAGTTCAAGGGCCTCAAGGCGGAGTCGAGCGGGAGCCAGGACACCTCGCGGTGGTTGGTCCCGACCTTCTCCGACGAGTTCTCCGGCAACTCGCTGAGCTCCACGTGGGGCATGCGCGGCCAGAACTACGAGCCCCGGAGCAAGCGCAAGTGCTCCAAGGGCGACCCGAAGGCCGTCAAGGTCGGCGGCGGCGCCCTGCGCCTCAGCGTGATCAAGGACCGCTCCGCCAAGGGCAAGTGCAAGGCCAAGTCCCGCAAGGTGACCAAGAAGATCTCCTACCGCCTCAACGGTCACGTCGGCACCAACGGTGCGTTCTCGTTCAGGTACGGCGTCGCGGCCGCCCGCATCAAGATGCACAAGAGCCAGGGACAGCACGCCAGCTTCTGGTCGCAGCCCGTCGGCGAGAACGGGCCGGGCAGCGACGGCCACGAGATCGACGTCATCGAGTACTTCGGCGACAAGCACCCGCAGGGCGGCCTGACCAGCTTCATCCACTGGTACAAGGGCAAGCGCCTGATCAAGACCGGCTCGTGGATCAAGGACTCGAAGTCGTTCCTGAAGAACAAGCGCGACGGCTGGTCGAAGAACTACCACGTGTTCTCCGTGCAGTGGACGCCCAGGGTGATCATCTTCCGCATCGACGGCAAGGAGACGTGGCGCACGTCGGCCCGCGTCTCGAAGGAGCAGCAGTACCTCATCCTGAGCCTGCTCGCCTCCGACTACGAGGCGCTGGAGATGTCGGACAAGAAGCTGCCGCAGCACATGTACGTCGACTGGGTGCGCGTGTGGGAGACCCCCGCCTCCTGACGTCCTGAGCTCCGACTGCTGAGCCCCGACTGCTGAACTCCGTCCGCGCGCTGGTCCCTCACGGGACCAGCGCGCGGATCCTTGTGTCCAGCTCGGCCCGGTTGTCCCGGCGCACCCGGGCCTCGACGACCTCGATCCCGCCGTTGGGCGAGGCCAGCGCCTGCTCCAGCTCGGGCAGCGACGTCACCCGCAGGTGCGGGACGCGGGCCGCGGCGCAGAGGGCGGCGACGTCGACCCCGTGCGGGGTGCCGAACAGCACGTCGAACCTGTCGGCGTACTCCGGACCGCCCTGCTCGAGGGTCGCGAAGATCGACCCCCCGTCGTCGTTGACCACGACGATGGTGAGGTCCGGCCGCTCCTCGCGCGGGCCCAGGAACAGGCCGGTCGTGTCGTGCAGGAACGTCACGTCGCCCATCAGCGCGAGGGCGCGCGACGACTGCGGCCGACCGAGGGCGGCCCCCACCGCCGAGCTGATGGTGCCGTCGATGCCGGCGAGCCCGCGGTTGGCGATGACCTTGCGGCGCCCGCCCACCTCGTAGCGCGCGACCATCAGGTCGAGGTCGCGGACCGGGTTCGATGCACCCACCACGAGCAGGCCGCGTCGGGGCAGCGCCCGGCTCACCGCGCCCGCCACCTCGTACGGCGTGAGGTCCGGCTCCGCGGCCAGCAGCCGGTCGAGGGCGCGGGAGGTGGTGCGGTCCGCCTCGCGCCACGCAGCCAGCCACGCCGGGTCGTCCGGCTCCCGGACCCCGACCTGGTCGACCTCGCGGGCGACCGCGAACGGTCGCTTGGTCCACAGGCCGCGGTGGCGGACCGAGACGACCTCGACGTCGTCGCGGGCGAGCAGGCGCGACACCGGACGGGACAGCGTGGGGTGGCCCAGCACCACCGCGCGCTCGACCTGCCGGCCGAGCTCGCCCGTCAGCTGCAGGCGGTAGGTGCGGATGACGTGGTCGCCGGTGCGGCACCCGCTGGACGGCTCGGCGAGGAGCGGCCACCCGGCGGCCTCGGCGAGGACACGTGCCGGCGGACCGGCGTCGTCCCCCGCCACCACGACCGTGCGCGGACCGGGGTCGAGGACGAGCCTCTCGAGGGGCGGGGTCGCGGAGGCGACCGCCCGCTCCGGCGCCGCCGCCCCGGCGTCCCAGCCGTGGTCGTCGGGCAGCAGCGGCTCGTCGAGCTGGACGTTGAGGTGCACGGGCCCGTCGTGGGACCGCAGGAAGGCGATTAGCTCGTCGAGACCGGCGTGCGCCACGTCGAGGCTCGGCGCGAACCCGCTGAAGATGCCGCGCTGGTCGGTCGTCTGGTTGGCGCCGGTGCCCCGCAGCCGGGCCGGGCGGTCGGCGGTCACCACGACGAGCGGCACCCCCGCGTGGGCCGCCTCGACGACGGCTGGCAGCAGGTTCGCCACCGCGGTGCCCGACGTGCAGCTGACCGCCGCCGGCCGGCCGCTCACCTTCGCCAGCCCCAGGGCGACGAAGGCGGCCGTGCGCTCGTCGAGGCGGGTGTGGAGGCGCAGCGCGCCGGCGGAGGCCGCGTCGTAGAGCGCGAAGGAGAGCGGTGCGTTCCGCGATCCCGGCGCGATCACCGCCTCACGCACCGCCGCGCCGCGCAGCGCGGTCACCACGGTCCGGGCGAGCTGGGTCGAGGGGTTGGTCACGCCGGCTGATCCTGCCCTACCGACGCCAGCCGGTCGCGCCAGTGGGCCACCCGGTCCTCGGTCGCCGCGAGCCTGGCCAGCGCCGCCGCGTCGACCTCCGGCACCCCGACCGGCAGCATCCCGTCGACCGGCAGGAGCGGGTCGGTGGCCACGTCGTCGGTGAGCAGCTGGACGGTCGCGAGCCCGCAGGCGTGGTGCAGCTCGGGCAGCGCCGCCGCAAGGGCGACGCCGGCGGCGATGCCGACGCTCGACTCGACCGCGCTCGAGACGACGGCCGGCAGACCGATGTCCTCGGCGATCCGCAGGCACGCCCGGACGCCGCCGAGGGGCTGCACCTTGAGCACCGCGACGTCCGCCGCCTCGAGGTCGCGCACCCGGTAGGGGTCCTCGGCGCGGCGGATCGACTCGTCGGCCGCCACCGGCACGTCCACCCGGCGGCGCACGGCGGCGAGGTCCTCGACCGCGGCGACCGGCTGCTCGACGTACTCCAGCCCGCCCGCGGCGCGGTCGAGCGCGGCGATGGCGCGGACGGCCTGGTCCACGTCCCACGCGCCGTTGGCGTCGACCCGCACCAGGCCGCCGGGGCCGAGGGCGTCGCGCACCGCCTCGACGCGCGCCACGTCGTCGGCGAGGTCCTGCCCGTGCTCGGCGACCTTCACCTTCGCGGTCCGGCAGCCGCCCGCGACGACGATCGCGTGCGCCCGCTCCGGGTCGGTGGCCGGGACGGTGACGTTGACCGGGACGAAGTCGCGCACCGGCGCCGGCCAGCCCAGGTCCGCCGCCTCCCGCGCGCAGGCCAGCCAGGGGCGCGCGGTCACGTCGTCGTACTCGAGGAAGGGCGACCACTCCCCCCAGCCCGCGTCGCCGCGGAGGAGCACGCCCTCGCGGACCGTGATGCCGCGGAACCTCGTGCGCAGCGGGATGGAGAAGACGTGCATGGCTGAAGCGTGCCCGATCAGGGGAGCCGGAGGCTCGTCCGGATCGCCTGCCGGTCCACCTTGCCGTTGGCCAGCAGCGGGAGCCGCTCGACCCGGTGGAACTCGCGCGGCGCCCACGACCGCGGGTGCTCGATGCCGATCCAGTCGCGCAGCTCGGCGTCGTCGGCGGTGCCCACGAGCACCGCCACGAGCCGCTGGCCCCACTCGGGGTCCTGGACGCCGAAGAGCTCGGCGTCCTCCACCAGCACGTGCCGGCGCAGGCGCTCGGCGACCGCGGGGAGCGGGATCTTCACGCCGCCGCTGATCACGACGTCGTCGACGCGCCCGAGCACCCGGAGGCGCCCGTCCTCGTCGAGCCGGCCGACGTCGGAGGTGAGGAACCAGCCGTCGACGACGGTCTCGGCCGTGAGCTGCGGGTCACCGTCGTAGTGGCTGAACAGCGTCGGTCCGGCGATGCGGATCCGGCCGTCGGCTCCCAGCGCGACGCCCACCCCGTCGAGCGGCACGCCGTCGTAGACGCAGCCGCCGGAGGTCTCGGACGACCCGTAGGTCGTCACCAGGCGCACGCCGTGCTCCTCCGCGCGCCGGCGCAGCTGGGCGTCCAGTCCTGCGCCCCCGACGAGGACGGTGTGGCAGCGGGCGAGGGCGGCCGTCTGCTCGGGATCGCGGAGGATCCGGTGGAGCTGGGTCGGCACGAGCGAGACGAACGCCGGGGTGCCCGTGCGGTCGGCCGCCGCGGCCCGGCCGACGTCCAGCCCGTCGACCACCGCCGGCTCGTGTCCGGCGACCAGCGACCGGACGATGACCTGGACGCCCGCGACGTACGACGACGGAAGGGTGAGCAGCCACCGCCCCGTCGCGCCCAGCCGGCGCGCCGAGGCCTCCACGCTGGCGAGCACGGCGGAGCGCGGGATCACCACGCCCTTCGGTCGGCCCGAGGACCCGGACGTCTCGATCAGCAGCGGCTCGGGGTCGTCGGCCCCGAGCCATCGCGCCAGCTGCCCGATGGCGACCGCCGGCTCGTCCGAGGGCCGCAGGAAGCTCACGCGGCCCACGCTAGCCGCTGGCGCACGCCGTAGTGTCGGCGCCATGACCGCGTACTGGATCACCACCTACAAGGCCGTCCACGACCCCGACAAGGTGGCGGCCTACGCCGAGCTGGCCGGGCCGGCGCTGCGCGCGGCGGGCGGACGGTTCCTCGTGCGCGGGATGCCCGAGGCCACCTTCGAGAAGGGCGAGGCGACCCGCACGATCGTCATCGAGTTCGCGTCCGTCGAGGCAGCGGTGGCCGCCCACGAGAGCGAGCCCTACCAGGAGGCGCTGCGGGCGCTGGACGGCGGCGCCGACCGCGACATGCGCGTGGTGCCCGGGGCCTGACCCGTGCGGCCCGACGACGTCCGCACCTCGAAGCGGCTGTCGTACGTGCTCCGGCACCGGCCGGACTCCGTCGGCCTGACGCTGGACGCCCACGGCTGGGTGGCCGTCGACGACCTGCTCGCCGCGCTCGCCGCCGCCGGGTCGCCTCTGGCCCGCGCGGACCTCGACCGCGTCGTGGGGACCAACGACAAGCAGCGCTTCGAGGTCGACCGGGCCGGCGACCGGATCAGGGCACGGCAGGGCCACTCCGTCGAGGTCGACCTCGCGCTGACGCCGGCCGACCCGCCGCCCGTGCTCTTCCACGGCACGCCCGCACGGAACCTGCCGTCCGTCCTCGCCACGGGACTCGACCGCCGCGGCCGCCACCACGTGCACCTGTCGGGCGACGTGGACACGGCCCGACGCGTGGGTCGGCGCCGAGGCGATGCCGTGGTGCTCGAGGTGGACGCCGGCGCCATGGTGGGGGCGGGCGCGACGTTCTGGCGCACCGGCAACGGGGTCTGGCTGACCGACCGGGTGCCGCCCGAGCACCTGTCGGTCCACCCGTAGCCCGTGCCATGGTGGGGCCATGGACGCCTACCGGCTCGTCGTCACCGTCGTCGTGATGGTCGCGGTGGTCGCGGTCATCCTGCTGTTCGAGCGCCGGCGCGCCGAGCGCATCGCCCGCGACACCCGCGACCTCGCACGCGGCCTTCCCCCGGAGGACGACCGGGCGGACGGCGACGAGCGGCGCGGCGATGGCTGACCTGCGGGGGATCCTCGGCCTGGCGCTGCTGCTGCTCGTCGCGGTCGCTCTGTCGCGGCACCGGAGGGGCATCTCGTGGCGGACGGTGGGCGTCGCCCTGGCGCTGCAGGTCGGGTTCGCGGCGCTCGTGCTGCGCTGGGGACCGGGCAGGGACGCCCTCGAGTGGTTCTCCGACCGGGTCGCGACGCTGATCGGGTACGCCGACGAGGGCACGGCGTTCGTCTTCGGGCCGCTGCTCGCGGTGGGCGAGGAGAACGAGACCATCTTCGCGCTGCAGGTGCTGCCGGTGATCATCTTCCTCGGCGCGCTGATCGGGCTGCTCTACTACCTGCGCTTCGTCCAGTGGGCCACGTGGCTCCTCGGCGGCGCCCTCGCGCGGCTCCTGGGCGTCAGCAAGGTGGAGTCGATGTACGGCGCGACCGTGATCTTCCTCGGGCAGAGCGAGGCGCCGCTGATGATCGCGCCCTACCTCCGCTCGCTGAGGCGGGGCCAGCTCTTCACGATCATGGCGGCGGGTTTCGCAGCGGCCGCGGGATCGACGCTCGTCGGCTACTCGCTGCTCGGCGCGCCGCTGGAGTACCTGCTGGCGGCGACCGTCATGAACGCCCCTGCCTCGCTGCTGATGGCGAAGGTGATGTGGCCCGACAGCACGCCGGAGGACGACGAGCTCGACGGCGCCACGCCGGTGGACAGCGAGGAGGAGGTCGACGTCCGCTCGGTGCGCGACGAGGAGTCGTCGAACGTCATCGACGCCATCGGTCGCGGCGCCCTGGCCGGGGCCCGGATCGCGGTGACGGTCGGTGGGCTGCTCATCGCCTTCATCGCCCTCATCGCCATGGCCGACGGGATCCTCGCCGCCGTCGGCTCCTGGGTCGGGGTGGACGGCCTCACCTTCGAGCGGCTCCTCGGCTGGTGCCTGGCTCCCCTCGCGTGGCTGCTCGGCGTGCCGTGGTCGGAGGCGGTGCAGGCCGGGTCGTGGATCGGCGAGAAGACCGTGCTCAACGAGTTCGTCGCCTTCGCCAGCTTCGGCCCCGAGGTCGAGAGCCTCTCCCCCGTCACCGTCGCCGTCGTGACCTTCGCGCTCGCCGGCTTCGCGAACTTCAGCTCGATCGCGATCCAGATCGGCACGATCGGGTCACTGCTGCCCGAGCGCCGGGGCGTCGTCGCCCAGCTCGGGCTGCGCGCCCTGCTGGCGGGCGCGCTGGCCAACCTCGCGAACGCGGCGATCGCCGGGGTCGTGATCTCGATCTAGGCGACGAAGGACAGACATCCGCGCTGCGCGGCAGACTTCAGGCACACGATGCGAGGGGGCTGGTGGTGCGCGATCAGGGAGGACGGACGTCGCTCGCAGGATCCGGCTGCCTGGTGCTGGCGCTCAGCGCGTGCGGAAGCGCCACCGGCGGAGCGCCGGGCGACGGCGCCGGCACCGAGACGCCGGTGATAGCAGCGCCCGAGGAGGCGGAGAGCTACCCGACGGCGGAGGTGTCGGGGCTGCTCCACCTCCGGAAGGGGTGCCTGGTCCTGGGCAGCGCCATCGTGTTCTGGCCGCACGGAGCGACATGGGACGCCGACAACAGGACGGTGGTGTTCGACGACGCGCCGCAGCTCGAGGACGCTCCCGCAGCGCAGGTGGGTGCCGTGTTCGACGGCGGTGGTGGCTGGTACCCGCCGGTCGCGGACTTCAGGTCGTGGCGCGGAGAGACGTTCGCCGACCGCATCGAGCGCTGCCAGGAGGCGACGGGCATCCGCGGCGTGGTCTACGCCTACCCGGCTGGGTAGTCGGGTGCCGGCGCAGCGCTGTCGCGGTGCTCTCGGCGGCGGACCACGACTTGCTGGCCCGGGGCCGTAACACTTCAGCGCGCCGGAGCGCTGTCATGGTGGCTGCTCGACTCCCTGCGCCGACCTCCCGCCGGAAAGCAGGGCCCCCCGAGCCGTGCGGCTCGCAGGGCGGCGGCGCGACCTGCAGGCGAGAGGGCGCCGCCGCCCTGTCACGAGCGAAGGCCTTCGGACGGGACGTGCTGGGTCTACCGGGGTGCGGCAGCTTCGGCGATCACTGTCTCCGCGAGGTCCCGCATCCTCTTGTTCGTGCGCTGGCTGGTCTGCTTGAGCACGGCCAGGGCCTCGTCCTGGCCGATGCCGCGGGTGGACATGAGGAATCCGACGGCGGTGCCGATCACGCGGGACGACACCAGCGCGGCCTCGAGCTGGGAGACGTGCTCGCGGGAGAGCACGCCGTCCGCCTGCAGCTCCGCGATGATTTCCCGGTCCACCGCCGCACGTGCCTCGATGTCGTCGACCCGTCGCTCGGTGGCGTCGGCGCGGGCATGCGAGGCATCGGCCCGACCGGTGAGGGTGGCGATGTGGTCCGTGTTCGTCGCCACTTTGCCGACGAGCTCGTCGATCTGCTGCTGGAGGTGCGCGCTGTTGCGGTCAGCCATGGGGACATTGTGGCGCAACGCGGTAGCGGACGGGGTCAACCGCCCGGGGGGCAGCCCGGGAATGCAGCCCGGGCGCCCCGCTTCTTGGAGCGCCCGGGCCTGAGCCGCCCAGGTCTTCCCGGGGTGCCCGAGCAGCCTGCCGGGGCGGTTCCCCTCGTCGTCGATCCGATGCGCAGCGCGCCGCTTGAGATGCAGCCCACAACGGGACAGGGCATGAGCGCACTGGCGACGGGTACGGAGCGGCCCTGCGCCCATCGGCGCACGGGCTCAAGACCATGGGCACGCCATCTTCGCGAGTCACACAGGAGACACCAATGTCGACCACCAACGCCGACACCCGCCCCACCACCACCCGCCGCGTCAGCACCGAGACCAAGTCGTCGTACAAGACCACTGAGCTCATCGCGTACGTCGTCATCGCCGTCGCCGTCCTCGTCGCGGCCGCCGTGACCGACAACAGCGACTTCGGCACCCAGGAGGCGTGGTTCTACGTCACCCTCCTCACCATCGGCTACATGATCAGCCGCGGCCTCGCCAAGTCCGGCAGCCGCGACTTCTACGACGACGACGCCGCGGACCGCGCCGGCGCCAACCGGTGACCCCACTACACCTACGCTCGCTGGGCCAGGTGCTCGGCATGTTGAGCGCCGCTGCAGCCCACGGCGCAGTGCGGCTACTGCCGGCACGAGCCAGGACGTAGCAGTCGACGCCCGTATCCGCCCGACTCCGCCCCCGTGGAGCCGGGCGGATACGTGTTTCCGCCCCGAGCTGCACCAGCACGGGGATCACTGATCCAGGTTCGGGATCCGCTGGATCTCGATCTCGCTGCCGATCCGGCGGGCCGCGTAGATCTCGTCGTGCAGTGCCAGCGTTCCGCGTCGTTCGGCGTCGGTGTGCAGGACGACGCCGTCGCGGGAGAAGACGACGAGCTGTCCTTCCGGGGCATTCATCCGCCGTGCCACCTGCTCGATCTGCGCGCGCGTCAACCGTCTGCTGCGGACCGTCCCATCCGCGGATCTCGTCGTCACCACGGTGCTTCGGCGACGCGCCCGGCACGGATTGACGCAGAACCCGGGACCACACCCGGCAACATCGGCTCGGCCCGTCGCTCGTCGGCAGGTCCGGGCGTGCCGGTGGCCCGATCACCGGGTGGGTGTCGGGCTCAGCGGGGCGGTTGGGGTCGTCGGTGGGGTGGGTCGGTGGTGACGGTGCGTCCGGACGGCAGGGTCCAGTGGTAGGAGCCGTCGGGTCGGCGGTGGTAGGTGAAGTCGGCGAAGGTCTTGGCGCGGTGGTGGCGCCGGCACAGCGGTGCCAGGTTGTCGGGGCGGGTCTGGCCCGGTGGTCCGCCGTCGTGGAGGGGGACGTAGGCGGTGATGTGGTCGAGGTCGCAGCGCTGCGACGGGCGGCCGCAGTGGGGGTAGACGCAGGTGTCGTCGCGCAGTCGGACCGCTTCGGCCATGCGCGCGGGTGGGTCGTGGCGGTCCACCGCGGGAATGGCGGTGGTGTGCGGGTCGAGGTCCAGCACCGGGGTGACGGTGACCTGTCCGGCGGTGAGCAGCCACGACCGCAGCCGGCCCAGGAGCATCGGGCCGAGCCGGTCACACCTCGCCACACCACGGCTGGCGACAGACGCGGCGGCACCGGAGTGGGTGTCGAGGAGGTCGCGGTCGGTGACGTGCACGACCAGCCGCACCTCGCCACCCTCGTTGCCCTGACTGTCTCCGCCGCCGCTGCCGCCGCTGGTGGTGGGGCGTCGGAACGGGGTGGCGGGTTCGTAGGCGGCGTCCTCGGCGACGCAGACCCTGGGATCGTCCATCGGGAGCGGCGGACCATCTGTCTGCGAGACCGGGGCACCTGTCTCCGCGGCCCCGGTCGCCGGCCCGCTGTCGCGTGCCGCGACCGCGGCCACGGTCAGGAGGTCGAGTGCCTTCTGCGGGTCGGCGAGGACCCCGACCGCGTGCGCGCGGCGCACCCCGAGCGCGCCGGGGTGGCCCAGGGAGCGCATCGTGGCGGCCATCGTGGTCACGGTGTGGTCGAACGCGACCGCGTCGGCGGTGTCGAGCGTCATGAACACCGCCGACGTGCCCGGGGCGCCCTCGTCGTGGTGCACCTCGACGCGCCGCGCCGCCAACGCGTGGTCGTGGTCGGCGACCGCCCGGTCCGGGTCGGCGTACAACCGCGCCTCGTGGACCAGCACCGCGATGCGGTGCGGGTTCAACCGCCGCGGCTGCCACACCAGCAGCCGGTCCGCATGCCCCGCCGCCACCACGTCCAGGTCGCGCGAGACCCGCGCCGCCTCCCGCGCCAGCCGCACCGGCACCCGCAGCCCACGGGTCAGCGCCCACAGCCGCGGCAGCCGGTGGGCCAGGTCGAGCACGTCACCCACCAGCGCCAACGCCGCCTCGTGCGACAGGTCCAACGCCGCCGCCAGCTCCACCACCGCGAACTCCGCCACCAGCGGCGTCCCCGCCCCCGCGACCGGCAGCGCCCGCTCCCCGAACAACCCCGCAGCGCTCCCCACCGCCGCGACGGTGTCCGAGCGCCACCCCGCGACCAGGTCGTCATCGGCGTCCGCGGCCAGCACGTGGGCGTGCGCCCACGCCAACGCCGCCTCCACCACCTCCACCTCGGCCCGCCGCCGCAACTCCACCGCCGCCACCGCACGATCCAGCACCGCACGGCTCGAGGGCCGATCAACAGCAGCCGGGGTGGTGGTGGACATGCGTCCAGTCTCCCAGACCTCACCGACATCCTGACCTGCCCGAAGACATCTGTGGAGAACTGTTTTCGAACGTGTTCGCGGTGCGCGGATCGCGACCCACTGGCACGGCGACGAGCCGCTTCCCGCCGACGATCGGACTGCGCGACGACCGAGCCCTACGACGGTCGAGGGAATTGGGAGGACGACCGTCGGTGCCCCGGGAGAGAATGTCGGCGATGATCGCCGCACTGGTCCGCTACGCCACCCCGCCCTCCAGCCTCGCTGGGCGGCTCTCCGTCCAATCGCTGCTCTTCGCCGCAGGCGAGGGGGCCTTCCTCGCCGGTTCGGCCGTCTTCTTCAAGTTCGTCGTCGGGCTGACGCTGGCCGAGGTCGGGCTCGGCCTCACGATCGCCGCGGTCGCGAGCTTCTGCGTCGCGGTGCCGATGGGCAAGCTGGTCGACCGCTTCGGGCCGAAGCGGATGTGGTCGCTGAGCGCGACCGTGCAGAGCGCCCTGTTCCTCGCGTGGCCGTTCGTCGACAGCTTCCCGGAGTACGTCGCCCTCGCAGTGGCGATGGAGGTCGCCGGCACCCTCGGCGGCACCGCCCACGGCGCCTACGTCATCGACGTGCTGCCGCCTGCGGAGCGCGTGGAGTCCCGGGCGTACATGTACTCGGCGCTCAACGTCGGCTTCAGCCTCGGTGCGTTCCTCAGTGGTGGCGCGATCGCGTTCGGCACCGACGTGCTCCGCTGGTCGCCGGTCCTGACCGCCGTCCTCTTCGTCGTCAACGCCGCCGCCATCCTGCGGCTGCCCGACGCGACGCACGACGTCCGGGGCCCCGAGCCGAGGGCGAAGCCGGAGGGCATCCCGGCGATCCGCAACCGCAGCTGGATCGCGGTGACCTTCTTCACCGGGGTCCTCTGGACCAACCAGGTGCTGCTCCACACCGTGATCCCGCTCTGGTTGGTGGCGGAGACCGACGCACCGCGCGTCCTCGTGGCGGTGCTGTTCGCCACGAACACGGTGATGTGCATCGTGCTGCCCCGCCTCACCTCGCGCGGCATCCACGACGTCGACACGGCCCTGCGGGCGGTCCGGATCTCGACCTGCTTCTTCGTCCTCACCTGCCTGATCACCCTCGCGACGCACGAGACGGTGGGCTGGGTGACCATCGCGATGTTCTTCCTCGGGCACGTCGTCCTGACGGTGGCGGAGCTCTTCCTCTCCGCCTCCGGCTGGACCTTCGAGGCCGAGCTGATGGACCCGCGCCGGCGCGGCGACTACCAGGGCGTCTCGGAGCTCGGCAACACGCTCGGCCGGTTCTGGGCGCCCGCCGTCTACGGCCTCCTCGCGATGCACTGGGGTGCCTTCGGCTGGCTGACGATCGCCGCGATCGTCACCGTGGCCGCTGTCGGCCTGCACTCCGCCGCGCACTCCGGACGACGCTTCCTCGAGAGGAACGTCCCCGCCGACGTGCTCGCCGACGCGCGGGTCGGCGGCCCCCACACCGAGGAGGTCGCGACCGCCGGCCCGCCCTCGATCGTCGAGCCCGAGGCGCCACTGCCAGAATCCACCGGTGACCTCCACCGCTGACTGGATCGCCGGCGCCCGGCCGCGCACCCTCCCCGCCGCGGTCGCGCCCGTGCTCGCCGGCACCGGCGTGGCGGCGTACGTCGAGGAGGCCGTCTGGTGGAAGGCGCTGCTGGCCCTCGTGGTCAGCCTCGCGCTCCAGGTCGGGGTCAACTACGCCAACGACTACTCCGACGGCATCCGCGGCACCGACGCCGACCGGGTGGGACCGATGCGCCTCGTCGGCTCGGGGGCAGCGAGCCCCCGCGCGGTGAAGGCGGCTGCCTTCGCCGCCTTCGGGGTGGCCGCCGCAGCCGGCCTGGTCCTCGCCGCGACCACCGCGTGGTGGCTGGTCGCGGTCGGGCTGGTGTGCGTGGTGGCCGCCTGGTACTACACCGGCGGGGACAAGCCCTACGGCTACCTCGGCCTCGGCGAGGTCATGGTCTTCGTGTTCTTCGGCCTCGTCGCGGTCGTCGGGACGACGTACGTCCAGACGCGGACGTGGGAGTGGCCCGCCCTCTACGCCGGCGTCGGCATCGGTGCGCTGGCCTGCGCGATCCTCGTCGCCAACAACCTCCGCGACATCCCCACCGACACGGTGGCCGGCAAGCGCACCCTGGCCGTGCGCCTCGGCGACGAGCGCACCCGCCACCTCTACGCCTTCCTCGTGCTGGTCGCCGCGGCTGCGGTGGTGGCGGTCGGTGCCGCCACCACGTGGTGGGCGCTGGCCGGGCTCGGCTTCCTGGTCCGCGCGGCCGCCCCCGCCCGTGCGGTGCTGGCGGGTGCCGCCGGGCCCGCCCTCGTGCCGGTCCTCGCCGCCACGGGGGCGTCCGAGCTGCTGTGGTCGGTGCTGGTCGCCGTGCCGCTCGTCGTCGCGGGCTGACCCGGCCGCGGCCGGATAACCCGTGGCCGGCGCGGTCCCGCCCTCACTAGCGTGACCGCGTGGACTACGACTTCGCGATCCTCGACTTCTCCGACGACGGCACCGAGGCCGCCGCCCGACGCCGCGGCTGGATCGAGGCGGTCATGCGCGGCTTCCGCGACGACCGGCCCGAGGACGAGATGGTCGAGCGCTGGGTCGCGCACTACCGCACCGACCGCGTGATCGTCCGCGGCGCCTGGCTGCCCGAGGGCGAGTTCGGCGCCGGTCCGATGCCGGTCGCCACGTACGCCAGCTTCGACAAGACCCTCAACGCCGGCCGGGAGCTCCTCCCCCTGCGGATGATCACCGACGTCACCACCAGCCCGGCCCACCGCCGCCGCGGGCTGCTCCGCCGGCTCGTCGAGGACGACCTGGCCGACGCCGTGGCACAGGGCGTGCCGATGGCGGCGCTCACCGCGTCGGAGGCCACGATCTACGGTCGGTGGGGGTTCGGGCCGGCCACCTTCCGGCAGGGCGTCGACGTCGACACGACGACCGGCTTCGCGATGCGCTCGTTCGTCGACCCCGGCCGTGTCGAGCTCGTCGAGCCCGGGACCGCCTGGCGGCACCTGAAGGCGGTGTTCGACGCGTTCCACGCACGGCAGCGCGGCTCGGTCGAGTGGCCCGCGCAGTACGAGGACATCCACACCGGCGCGTACGACTTCACCGCCGGCGGCCCCAACCGCAAGATCCGGGTGGCCGTGCACCTCGACGCCACCGGCACCGTCGACGGCTTCGTCGTCTTCAAGCACGGCGAGAAGGACTCGGTGCGGGTCGAGGAGATGATCGCGCTCGGTCCCGAGGCGCAGCTGGGACTGTGGTCGTTCCTCGCAGGGATGGACCGTGTCACGAAGGTGGGCTTCAACCTCTTCCACCCCGACGACCCGCTCGCATGGGCGCTCACCGACCTCAACCGCGTGAGCACGACCGAGGTGCCGGAGTTCCTCTGGCTCCGCGTCCTCGACGTGCCGCGCGCTCTCGCCGCCCGCCCGTGGGCGGCGGACGGGACGGTCGTCGTGGAGGTGGACGACCCGCAGGGCCACGCGGCGGGCGGCTTCGAGCTGGCGACGTCGGACGGGGTGGCGACGGTGTCCCCCACCGACCGCGCGCCCGACGTCAGCCTCACCGCCGAGACGCTCGGATCGCTCTACCTGAGCGCCGTGCCGGTGCTCCTGCTGCACCGCGCCGGCCGGGTCGCGGGTCAGGACGCCGCCGTACGCCGGTTCGCTGCGATGGCCGACCTGGCCGAGCCGCCCTACAGCCTCACGGGGTTCTGAGCCGCAGCCCGACCCCGAGCAGCGCACCCAGCCGGTCGGCATCGGCCGTCAGGCCCGCGGACGGCGGTGCCGCGACCTCCAGCACGTCGCCGTCGGTGCGCCAGGTCCCGCGCACGACGCCGTCGACGACGACCGGGTTGGCGACGCGCGTCATCGCCGCCCGGTGCTCCGGGGGCACCACCCAGGTGTCCTTGGTGCCCGGGCCCATCACCCAGGCGTCCTTGGCGGGCAGGAGCAGCACCGTCGGCTCGGGAGGCACGGCGGCGAGCTCGTCGGCCTGGTCGGCGAGGACCCAGCGCGGCTCGCCCTCGACGTCGACCTCGGCCAGGTCGCCGTGCAGCTCGTCCCACCAACGGTCGATGCGCCTGCGGCCCGCGCTGAGACCCTCGCCGAGCCAGTAGTGCAGGTGCTCGGGAGCGGCCGGCCCGTAGGCGCCGACGTACTCCCGCACCGCCCGGCGCCCCGCCTCGTCGAGAGGGGGGACGCCTGCCCAGCCGGGTGCGGCCGTCGGGCTCTGCAGGGCCAGCGGGCCGTCGAGCTCGGGTCCCAGGGCGATGTCGCCCTGCCAGGCGAAGGGCTTGAGGAAGGTGTGGTTGGGCTCGGCGAACTCGCGGGCCAGGTGCCCGAAGCGGGCGCTGCCCGCGAGCGCGTCGGCCACCGCCTGCGGCGGCACCGGTCCGCCGGCGACGACCTCGCGGACGGCCGCCCTCAGGTCGGGCCAGTCCTCGGCGCGCAGCCGGTAGTGCTCCACCCAGCTGGCCAGCTCCCACTGCCTCCCGGCCGCGCGCAGCGCGAGGTAGGACCCCGCGGTCTCGGGCGCCATGACCTGCACGGAGCCGCGGAAGGAGAAGGTGCGCAGCAGCCGGCCGTCGCGCAGGGCGCGCTGCACCTCACCCGGCTGCCGCGGCTCGGCGAGCCGACGGCGCACGGCGAGGTCGGGGTCGGACCCGAAGACCGACAGCGCCGCCAGGGTGCGGACGACCTCGCCCGCGTCGCCCGCGCCCGCCGCGCCGGAGGCGCCGGGCACCGACAGGTGCTGTCGCCGCATCCGCCAGGCCAGCGCCTGGCGCCGGGTCACCCGCAGCGTCGCCATGCCGCCGGAGCCGCCTCGCGTCAGTCCGAGTCCTCGCGCGCCTTGCGCTCCTCGAACGCCGCGGAGGCCCGCGCCGCGCGCGCCTCCACGCGCCGGGCGAACGCCTCGCGCTGGCGGTCGAGGAGGAAGTACGACGCGACACCGGAGATGAGGAAGGCGAGGATGACCGACCAGAACAGGTTGTAGCGGCCGTCGAGGAGCAACGCCATGATTCCGACGACGATGGCGAACGCCGCCACGAACAGCACGACCCGCATGAGCGTGTAGACCACGAACTCCTTCACGCCTCCAGCCTAGGGGCCCCCTACTACATTGGAGGAATGCTGAAGGTCCTGCTCGTCGTCGCCTTGATAGCGGTCGTCGTGTGGTTCCTGGTCAAGCTGACGCTGCGGCGCCTGGACGGGGGGACGACGTCACGCCCGCGCGTGATCGGCCCCGACGACGACCCCGACTTCCTGCGCGGTCTCGACCGGCCCCGCGACCCGGAGGACGACTGACCGCTCCTGCTGGGCGCCCTCGGCGTAGGAGTGCTGGCTGGACGAGCTGAAGAAGTTGATGCCGATGAAGTTGAACCACAGCGTCGCGGCACCGACCAGCGCCAGCACCGCGGCGTTGCGCCCGCGCCAGCCCGCCGTCGCGCGGGCGTGCAGGTAGGCGGCGTAGACGACCCAGGTGATGAAGGCCCACACCTCCTTGGGGTCCCAGTTCCAGTAGGCGCCCCACGCCTGGTGGGCCCAGATCGGCCCGGTGATGAGGACGGCGAAGGTCCACACCGGGAAGCCGAAGGCGTGCATCCGGTAGGAGAGCCGGTCGAGGACCTTGGGGTCGGGGACGCGCGCCAGGTAGCCCGTGGTCGCGGTCGAGCGGGCCTTGACCAGGTAGAGCCCGGAGAGCAGCGCCCCGATCGTGAACGCGCCGGTCGAGATCACCGCGGAGACCACGTGGATCACCAGCCACGGCGAGTTGAGGGCGTCCGGCAGCGGCAGCACGGCGTCGTCGAGGCCGAGGAACGCCGCCATCAGCGCGGCCACCACGAAGGTCGTGACGAGCGGTCCGAGCCACTCGACGTCGGTGCGGAGCGCGGCGACCACGAAGATCAGCCCGACCACGAAGGTGCCCGAGATCGTGAACTCGTACATGTTGCCCCACGGCACCCGGTTCGGGTCGGCGGCGAGGCCCCGCGCGACGAGCGCGACGAGGTGGACGACCACGGCGAAGCCCGCCAGCACGAGGCCGAGGCGGCCGGCCACCGCCGTACGGCGGCTGTCGAGCTCCTCGTCCTTCGACACCGACCGCAGCCCGGCCAGCTCGAAGAAGTAGGCGAGCATCGCGAGGAAGTAGAGCACTGCGGCCGCGATGACGCCCTGGTAGCTGAACGTCTCCCACCACTCGTCGGTCATGGCTGCTGCTCCTTCTCGTTGCTGGTGGTCGTGTCGTCGTCCGCGCCCTGCAGCGCGGCCACGACCGCGGCGAGCTCGGCGGCGCCGTCCTCGGGGTCGCCTCCCGACGACCGGTCGAGCCGGGCCACCTCGACGAGCGTGGTGCCGTCGTCCTGGCGCCGCGCGCGCACCCACATCCGGCGCGGGCGCACGAACAGCGAGCCGAGCAGGCCGAGCAGCGCGAGCACCACGCCCGCGAGCGCCACCAGCTTGCCGGGGCTGCGGCTGATCTGGATCTTGTTCCACCGCTCGAGCCCGTCGAAGGTGACGGTCCCCAGACCGTCGGGGAGCTTCGCGGTCTCGCCGGGGCGCAGGTCGAGGCGGAACGGCCGGCCGTCGGCCTCCGTCACCTGGGTCGCGCCGGCCTTGTCGAGGACGTAGACCGACGAGGCGCTGCCGTCGTCGACGCCCAGGTCCCCGGTCCACACGCTCATCGAGATCAGCGGGTCGAGGGCGTCGCCCCAGATCGAGCCGGGCATGCTGAGGTTGCCCTCGGCGTCCTCCCCCATCGCGAACGTCGGGTAGAAGGTGCCCTCGAGGCCGATCTGCTCCGGCCGCGCGAACGGCGCCTTGACCACGCCGAAGGACTCGAAGGTCTGGGCGTTGGTGGGCAGGAAGACGACCGGGCCGCTCTTGGTGACCTCGCCCTCCCCGTCGCGGACGGTGATCACCGGGGCGTAGCCGTGCCCGATGAGGAAGACGTCGGTGCCGCCGATCGTGAGCGGGTGGTTGACCTTGAGGTCGTAGGACTTCGTCCCGCTGCCCGGCTCGGTCTCGTAGGCGAGCTCGGCGACGAACTCGCGCGCCATGCCGGCGCGCTGGCCCTCGGTCAGCCAGTCGACCTGGAAGTCGGTGATGCTGAACGAGAACGGCTCCATCACGTCGGGGTCGAAGAGCGCACCGGGGGCGAAGTCGTCGTACTGGGTGAGGTTGTTGGAGAAGCCGTAGTCCTCGCCGTTGAGCATGATGACGCCGCCCTTGTAGCCGAACAGGCTGCCCGCGGCGACGCCCACCAGCACGACGATGACGGCGAGGTGGAAGACCAGGTTGCCGGCCTCGCGCAGGTAGCCGCGCTCCGCTGCGACGGCACCGTCGTCCGGCTCCACGCGGAACCGTCGGCCCCGCAGCACGTCCGCGGCACGGCCGAGCACGGCCTCGGGGGCGTCGCCGGTGGTGTACGACGCGCTCTCGGGCAGGCGGGACAGGTGGCGGGGGGCCCTCGGCGGCCGGGCCCGCAGCGCGCGGGCGTACACGAGGAGCCGCGGGATGATGCACCCGACCAGCGACACCATGAGCAGCAGGTAGATGGCGGAGAACCACACCGAGCCGTAGACGGAGAACAGGTCGAGCCGGTCCCAGATCGGGGCCAGGCGGGGGTGGTCGTCGCGCCACTGGGACACCGCGAGGGAGTCGATGTCCTCCTGCGGGATCACCGAGCCCGGGATCGCGGCGAAGGCGAGGAGCAGGAGCAGCACGAGAGCCGTCCGCATCGAGGTGAGCTGGCGCCACGTCCAGCGCCCGAGCTCGCGGACGGTGAGGTCGGGGGGCAGTGCGGTGGCCTGGCGGTCGTCGGACGGCCGCTGCTGGAGGTCGGTCACACCGGCACCGTGAATCCCTGGACGACCTGCAGCTGCAGCCACTGCACGATCCGGTCCCACCAGCCGGTGACGAGCAGCAGGCCGACGACGATCATCATCGCGCCGCCGAGCCGGACGACGAGCAGCTGGTGTCGCCGGACGACCGCGAACGCGCCGAGCATGCGGCGGTAGGCGAGCGCCGCGGCGATGAAGGGCAGGCCGAGACCGAGGGCGAACACGGCCGAGAGCAGCGCGCCCCGCCCGGCCGTAGCCTCGTTGACCGACAGGACGTTGATGGCCGCCAGGGTCGGGCCCACGCACGGCGTCCACCCGACTCCGAAGAGGAAGCCGAGCAGCGGTGCGGCGGCGAGCCCGACGGCCGGCACACGGTGGATGCGCCAGTCGCGCTGCAGGAAGCCGAAGGCACCGAGGAACGCCACGCCGAGCAGGATCGTGATGACGCCCAGGACGAGGTTGAGCTGGCGGGTGTGGGTGAACAGCCACGCGCCGGCGGCGCCGGTGAGGCTGCCGAGCAGCACGAAGACGAGGGAGAAGCCGAGGACGAAGAGGGTGGCGCCCAGCACCAGTCGACTGCGGCGCGCCTGGTCGAGGTCGCCGCCGGAGATCCCGGTGGCGTAGGACAGGTAGCCGGGCAGCAGCGGGATCACGCAGGGGCTGAAGAACGAGATGAGCCCGGCGGCGAGGGCCACCGGCAGAGCCAGCACCATCGAGCCGGAGAGAGCCGTCTCCTGGAACCAGTCACTCATCGAGGACCGCCTCCACCAGCGAGACCAGGGTCTGCGTCGTGGGGATGCGCCCGTTGACGGAGGCGGCGATGCGGCCCTCCCCGTCGAGGACGACGGTGCTGGGGATCGAGCGGGGCGTCAGCGTGCCCGCGAACGGCAGCAGCGCCGCGCCGTCGGCGGAGTAGATCGAGGCGTAGGGCACGTCGAGGTCGCGGACGTAGGCCTTGGCGTCGTCGGTGGACGCGTCGCGGATGTTGAGGCCGACGAAGGCCACCTCGTCGCCGAGCTCGGCGGCCGCCGCGTTGAGGTCGGGCTGCTCGACGATGCACGGGGGGCACCACGACGCCCAGACGTTGACGACGACGGGCCGCCCACGCAGCTCGGCGAGGTCGACCTCCTCGCCGTCGAGGTCGGTGCCGGTCAGCTCCACGGGCGCGCCGCGGTCGACCGCCTTCACCTCGGTGGGGACGCCCGTGCCGGTGATGTAGCCCTTGTCACCGGTCCCGGACAGGCTCGAGCAGCCGGCGAGCGCGAGCAGGCAGGCGAGCCCCAGCAGGGGCGCCCCGAGCGGGGCGAGGAGCGTACGGACGAGCTTCAGGGCCGGTCCTCCCGCGGGGCGCCCCCGGCTGAGAACGGGGCGGAGCGGTCGCCCACCGGGATCAGGTCGCCGGCCGGCTCGGAGTAGCGCACCTGCACCACGCGGTCGTCGTCGAAGACCACGCTGGTGAGGGAGCACAGCGTGCACTGCCGGTTCTTGGGGTGGTGGAGGTAGCTGCGCTTCTCCAGGAAGAGCCGCGTCGTCCAGATCGGGAGCTGGTGGGACACGATCACCGCCTCGTGGCCGGCGGCGGCGTCGCGGGCGTCGTGCAGCGCGGCGACCATGCGACCCGCGATCTGGTCGTAGGGCTCCCCCCACGACGGCTTGAACGGGTTGTACATGTGGCGCAGCAGGTCGGGCCGCTTGAGGAACGTCCTCGCGCCGGCGCCGAAGTTGACGCCCTGGAACTTGTTGCCCGACTCGATGACGCGACGGTCGACCTCCGGCGTGAGGCCGAGGCGCTCGGCCAGCGGCGCCAGCGTCTCCCGCGCCCGCTCGAGCGGCGAGGTGCGCAGGTGGACGATGTCGCGGTCGCCGATCGACTCCGCGACGCGCCGCGCCATCTGGTTGCCGAGGTCGGAGAGGTGGAAGCCGTCCATCCGGCCGTAGAGCACGCCTCCGGGGTTGTGCACCTCGCCGTGGCGCAGGAGGTGGACGATCGTCTGCACTGCCATGGTCAGTAACCTCCAGCCGTCGCGGCCGCGAGGGCCGCGGCCGGCAGGGCGTCGATGATGGTCTGGACGGCCCGGTCGTCGTGCGCGGCGGACACGAACCACGCCTCGTACGCGGACGGGGGCAGGTAGACGCCCTGGTCGAGCATCGAGTGGAAGAAGGCGGCGTAGGCCGCGGTGTCCTGCCGGCTGGCCTCGGCGAAGTCGCGCACCGCCCCGTCTCGGAAGAACACCGAGAACATCGTGCCGGCCACCTGCACCACGTGCGGCACGCCGGCGACCTGCAGGTGCTCGGAGACTGCCGCACGGATCGTGTGCGCGGTCGCGTCGAGGTGCGCGTAGACCTCGGGGGTCGCGAGCCGGAGGGTGGCCAGGCCGGCGGTGGTGGCGACCGGGTTCCCGGACAGGGTGCCGGCCTGGTAGACCGGTCCCTCCGGAGCGAGGTGCGCCATCAGGTCCGCGCGGCCGCCGAACGCAGCGGCGGGGAAGCCGCCGCCCATCACCTTGCCGAAGGTCATCAGGTCCGGCGTCCAGCCCTCGACGGCGCCGTCGAGGCCCCACCCGCCCTGCGCCGTGGCGCGGAAGCCCGTCATCACCTCGTCGCTGATGAAGAGGGCGCCGTGGGCGCGGCAGGTCTCGGCGAGGAAGGCGTTGAACCCCGGCGCCGGCGGGACCACACCCATGTTGCCCGGCGAGGCCTCGGTGATTAGGCACGCGATCCGCGGGCCGTGGGTCGCGAACGCGGCCTGGACGGCCTCCCGGTCGTTGTAGGGCAGCACGAGGGTCTCCGCCGCCGCGGTGGCGGGCACCCCGCTCGTGCCGGGCACCGCGAGGGTGGCGACCCCGGAGCCGGCCTCGGCCAGCAGCGGGTCGACGTGACCGTGGTAGCAGCCGGCGAACTTCACGACCAGGTCGCGCCCCGTGGCCCCGCGCGCGAGACGGATCGCCGACATCGTGGCCTCGGTGCCGGAGGAGACGAAGCGCACGCGCTCGACCGGCGTGCGGGCGACGATCTCCTCGGCGAGCTCGACCTCCGGCTCGGTGGGGGTGCCGTACGACGTGCCGCGCGCGACGGCGCCCGCGACGGCCGCCTGCACGTCGGGGTGCGCGTGGCCGAGCAGCATCGGTCCCCACGAGCAGATCAGGTCGACGTAGTCGTTGCCGTCCGCGTCGGTCAGCCAGGCGCCCGAGGCGGAGGTGATGAAGCGGGGCGTGCCACCGACCGCGGTGAAGGCGCGCACCGGCGAGTTCACGCCTCCCGGCGTCACCGCCCGGGCTCGCTCGAACCACGCCTGGCTGGCCGCGGTCGTCGTGGTGGGTGTGGTCGCGGAGGTCACCCGGTCATTGTCCCGCAGGGACGCAAAGGATCCCCAGTCGGCGTGCCAGCGGGGGTCCCGGCTGTGCACTGGCCCACAGGGTGACCGGCGCGTAACTTGGTCGCGGAATCTGTCGTTGTCGAGGTGTCGATGGGCCCGGAGGGGGCATCATGGCACCAGGACGACCAAGGGGAGGGCACGACATGTCGACGGGCCGGCTTCACCGCGCGACCGCCATCATCCCGCTGGCGGTGCTGTCGGCCGCCTGGACGGCGAGCCTCGCCGGCGTGGGCGTCGGCTCGGCGAGCGCCGACTCCGACGGCTCGAAGACCCTCCCCGACGGCACGGTCCTGCCGACGGCCGCGATCGAGGCGCCGGCCACCGTCGGCGACCCCGTGACCCGCGCCGCCGCCCTGACGCCCGGCACGGCGAGCGACATCCCGCAGGCGGCGCTGTCGGCGTACCAGCGTGCCGAGGCCGTCATCAACAAGGCCGACAGGGGCTGCCGGCTGCCGTGGGAGCTCATTGCCGCCATCGGGCGCGTCGAGTCCGACCACGGCCGCTTCGGCGGCAACACCCTCGACGCGCAGGGCGTCGCGCGCCCCGGCATCTACGGCATCGCGCTCAACGGCCGGAACGACACCCAGGACATCGCCGACACCGACGGCGGCCAGTACGACAACGACACCCGGCACGACCGGGCGGTCGGCCCGATGCAGTTCATCCCCTCGACCTGGGCGGTCGTGGGCGTGGACGGCGACAACGACGGCACCCGGAACCCGCAGGACATCGACGACGCCGCGCTCGCCACCGCGGTCTACCTCTGCTCCGGCGAGGACGACCTGTCCACGGAGCAGGGTCAGCGCGCGTCGGTCTACCGCTACAACCACTCCAACGAGTACGTCGACCTCGTGCTGGAGGTCATGCAGGCCTACCTCGACGGCGACTTCAGCGCCGTGCCGACCGCCACGCTGACGACCGGCGTGATCGTCCCTGAGCCGACCGCCTCCGCCACCGGCCGGGGCAACGACGGCGACAAGGGCCGGAAGGGCGGCGACGGCGACAAGGACCGGGACCCCTCGCCGACCAGGAACCCGTCGCCCACCCGGAACCCCACGCCGACGCAGACGCAGACGCAGACCCCCACGCAGACGCAGACCCCCACGCAGACGCCGACCCAGTCGCCGACGAAGAACCCGACGTCGTCGGTGCCGACGCCGTCCGTGCCGACGAGCCTGCCGACGCTCAGCACGACGCTGCCGCCGCTCCCCACCGGGACGATCGGCGCCACGCTCACGTGGGCGCAGGCGCAGGCCCAGTGCCTGGCCTCCGGCGTCTCGGCGCTCGACCTGCCCGCGCTGAACGCCTGCATCGCCGACCTGATGAACCCGTAGCCGTCGGGCTGCGGCCGCCGACCGGCGTGGCCGCCGCTTGCGTCATACGAACCGGCACCTATAGGTGCGGCTTCGTATGACGTCGGGCCGGCGAGCTCCGGTGCGTCATACGAATCGGCACTCATAGGTGCGGCTTCGTATGACGTCGAGCCGGCCACCTCGCTCCGTCATACGAACTGGCACCTATAGGTGCGGCTCCGTATGACGTCGGCCGGCCAGCAGCGCCCCGTCATACGAACCGGCACCTATACGTGCGGCTTCGTATGACGCTGAGCCGGTCAGCAGCGCCCCGTCATACCGACCAGCACCCATAGGTGCGGCTTCGTATGACGCCCGGCCCAGTGCCCGCCCGGCCTACCCGCCGAGCGGCGAGCGGCGCAGCGGTCAGCGCCGCAGCAGGTCCGCGGCCTCGGCGGCCCAGTACGTGAGGACCACGTCCGAGCCCGCGCGGCTGATCGCGGTCAGCGTCTCCAGGATGGCCGCTTCGCGGTCGATCCAGCCGTTCGCCGCCGCGGCCTCGACCATGGCGTACTCGCCCGAGACGTTGTACGCCGCCACGGGCACGTCGACGGCGTCGCGGACGCGGCGGATCACGTCGAGGTAGGCCAGCGCGGGCTTCACCATGACGATGTCGGCACCCTCGGCCACGTCCAGCAGCACCTCGCGCACCCCCTCGACCGCGTTGGCCGGGTCCTGCTGGTAGGTCCGCCGGTCGCCGACCAGCGAGGAGTCGACGGCCTCGCGGAAGGGCCCGAAGAAGGCGGAGGCGTACTTAGCCGAGTAGGCCATGATCGACACGTCGCTGTGCCTGGCCGCGTCGAGCGCCTGGCGCACCACCCGCACCTGTCCGTCCATCATGCCGCTCGGGCCCACCATGTCGACGCCGGCCGCCGCCTGCGCGAGCGCCATGTCGGCGTACGCCGCGAGGGTGAGGTCGTTGTCGACGTCACCGTCGGGCGTGAGCAGGCCGCAGTGGCCGTGGTCGGTGAACTCGTCGAGGCAGAGGTCGGACATCACGGTGAGCTGGTCGCCCACCTCGGCGACCACGTCGGTGATCGCCAGGTTGAGCACGCCGCCGGGGTCGATCGCACCCGAACCGGTCGCGTCCTTGCGCTCGGGGATGCCGAACAGCATCACGCCGCCCAGCCCGAGCTCCGCGGCCTCGAAGGCGGCCTTCTTCAGCGAGTCGCGGGAGTGCTGGACGACCCCGGGCATCGACGAGATCGGAGCCGGCTCGCTGAGGCCCTCCCGCACGAACAGCGGCAGCACCAGCGAGCTGGGCACCACGTGCGTCTCGGCGACCATCCGGCGCAGCGCCGGCGTGCGCCGCAGCCGCCGGGGTCGGACGGTCGGGCCCTGGACGTGCTTCTCCTCGGTCACGGCTCCATCCTCTCCCAGCGGCGGTGGCGGCTACTTGACGCGGGCCTTGCGGCGCCCGGACGCGGTGCGCTCGCTCGGCCGGGTGACGACCTCGCCGGCCTCGAGCATCGCGAGCCGGCGGGCGGCACCGAAGTCGGCCAGCGCGTCGACGAGGACCTCCACGTCGGGCGTGGGCGAGAGCACGTCGACCCGCAGCCCGTGCTCCTCGGCGGTCTTCGCCGTCTGCGGACCGATCACCGCGATGATCGTCGACGGGTGCGGCTTGCCGGCGATGCCGACGAGGTTGCGCACGGTCGAGGACGAGGTGAAGACCACGGCGTCGAACTTGCCGGTCTTGATCGCGTCGCGCACCGGCGCCGGCGGCGGGGTGGCCCGCACGGTGCGGTAGGCGGTGACGTCGTCGCACTCCCAGCCGAGGTCGACGAGGCCGGCGACGAGGTTCTCGGTCGCGATGTCGGCGCGCGGCAGGAAGACCCGGTTGATCGGGTCGAGCACCTCGTCGTAGGGAGGCCAGACCTCGAGCAGCCCGGCGGCCGACTGCTCGCCCGACGGCACCAGGTCGGCCCGCAGGCCCCACTCGGCGATCGCCTGGGCGGTCTTGTCGCCGACCGCCGCGATCTTGAGGCCGGAGAACGCACGCGCGTCGAGGCCGTACTCCTCGAACTTCTCGCGGACGGCCTTGACGGCGTTGACCGACGTGAACGCGATCCACTCGTACCGGCCCTCGACGAGGCCGCGGACGGCCTTGTCCATCTGCAGCGGGTTGCGTGGCGGCTCGACGGAGATCGTCGGCACCTCTTCGGGCACGGCGCCGTACTCCCGCAGCCGGCGCGACAGCGAGCCGGCCTGCTCCTTGGTGCGCGGCACCAGCGCGCGCCAGCCGAACAGGGGCTTGGTCTCGAACCACGACAGCGTCTGGCGCAGGTCGACGACCTCGCCGATGACGGTGATCGCCGGCGGGGCGATGCGGGCGGCGCGCGCGTCGGCCGCGACGTCGGCCAGCGTCGAGATCAGCGTCTGCTGCTCGGTCGTGGTGCCGACGCGGGTCATCGCGACGGGCGTCTGGGGCGAGCGACCGGCCTCGACGAGGGCGGCCGCGGTCTCGCCGATGCTGCCGACGCCGGAGAGCAGGACGAGCGTGCGGTCGTCGGCGTACGCGCTCCAGTCGATCTTCTCGCCGCAGGTGACGACGGCCATCTCGCGGTGGCGCTTGGTGGTCAGCGGGATGCCGGCATAGGCGGGCACCGCGCTCACCGAGGAGACACCGGGGACGACCTCGAAGCCGACGCCGGCCTTCACGCAGGCCTGCGCCTCCTCGGGGCCGGAGGCGTAGAGGAACGGGTCGCCGGTCATGAGACGCACGACGCGCTGCTTCTTGCCGTGGCGGACCACGACCTTCGCGCGCGCCGCGTGGGTGAGCGGCTGGCCGTCCTCGCCGAAGCCGCCGTCGACGATCTCGGGGCCGTCCCAGGACCCGTCGGGGCCCTCGACGAGGCCGAGGACGGAGCGGACCAGGTCGACGTGCTCGGGCGCCTCGGTGACGATGACCTCCGCGCCCTGGAGGAGCTCCACGGCGCGCACGGTCAGCAGGCCCGGGTCACCGGGACCACTGCCCACGAACGACACCCAGCCCTGGGCCGGGGTCGCCACCTTGGCCTCAGCGCTGCTGGTCTGCGGGGTCTGTACTCGCGTCATGCGTGCTGCTTCCTCACTGGTGGTGCTTCCATCAGGTCTGCTGCTCCCTCGGCGAGCATGTCGCTCGCCAGGCGTGTCCCGAGCCGTACGGCCTCGCCGACCGCGCCGCTGGCGCTTCTCCGCACCGACAGCCCGCCGTCCTCCGAGAGGGCCACGGCGCGCAGCCACAGCTCCTCGCCGTCCTGCCCCTCGACGACCTCGGCCAGGGCGCCCAGCGGGGCCGAGCAGCCGGCTTCGAGGGTCGACAGGACCGCGCGCTCCGCGGTGACCGCGGCGCGGGTGGCGGGGTCGTCGAGCGCGGCCAGCGCCGCGACCAGGTCGGTGTCGCCGGACCGGCACTCGATCGCGAGGGCGCCCTGGCCGGGGGCCGGCAGCATCTGGAGCGGGTCGAGGACCTCGGTGACCTCGTCGAGCCGACCCAGGCGGGCCAGACCGGCCCGGGCGAGGACGACGGCGTCGACCTCGCGGTCGCGGACCTTGCGGATCCGGGTGTCGACGTTGCCGCGGATGGCGTGCAGGTCCAGGCCCAGGCCCAGCGCCGCCAGCTGGCTGACGCGGCGCGGCGACCCGGTGCCGACACGGCTGCCGGCAGGCAGCTCGCCCAGGGTGAGGCCGTCGCGGGCGACGACGACGTCGCGCGGGTCCTCGCGCACGGGGATCGCCGCCAGCGCGATGCCGTCGGCGGGCGTGGTGGGCAGGTCCTTCAGCGAGTGGACCGCGAGGTCGACGCGACCCTCGAGGAGGGCGTCGCGCAACGCGCTGACGAACACGCCGGTGCCGCCGAACGACGCGAGCGGCGCCGCGCTGCGGTCGCCCTCGGTCGAGACCTCGACCAGCTCGACCTCGCGACCGAGCCGGTCGCGGACGAGGTCGGCGACGAGACCGGACTGGGTCGTGGCCAGCGCGGAGGCGCGGGTGCCGAGACGCAGGGGGGCGGACGGAGAGGTGCTCACTGCTGTCCCTCCGCCCGCGAGATGGCATCGACCGCGTCGGGGTCGAGCCGGAACAGCTCGGCGAGCGCGGCGGTGTAGGACACGGCCGGCTCGGCGTCGGCGAGCTCCTTGACGCGGACGGTCGGCTCGTGGAGCAGCTTGTCGGCGACCCGGCGGACGGCGTGGAGCACCTCGGCCCTGGTGGTCTCGTCGAGGTCGGGCACGCGGGAGGCCAGCCGCTCGATCTCGGCGTCGACCACCGCGGTGGCCATCGACCGCAGCGCCACGACGGTGGGCGTCACGCTCGCCTGGCGGCGGACGGCGAGGAACGCGGTGATCTCCTGCCCGACGATCGTGCGTACGTCGTCGACCCCGGCCGTGGCCTCCAGGCCGCGCAGCTCGTCGGCCAGCCCCGCGAGGTTGATCAGCTCGACGCCGGGCAGCTCGCCCACCGACGGGTCGACGTCGTGGGGCAGGGCGAGGTCGATGACGGTGAGCGGCCGGTCGTCCGCGCCCCGCGCGGCGACCACGTCGGCGAGCCGCACGACCGACTCGCGCGCACCGGTGCAGGAGATGACGAGGTCGGCGGTGGCCAGCTCGGCGCGCAGGTCGGACAGCGGCACCGACGTGGCGCCGTACTCCTCGGCGAGCCGCTCGGCGCGCGCGGCCGTGCGGTTGAGCACGGCGATGCCGGCCGCGCCGCTGCGCGCGAGGTGGGACACGGAGAGGGACGCCATCGCGCCGGCGCCGACGACGAGGGCGCGAGCGCCTGCGACGGGGACCGAGCTGCGCTCGAGGGCGGCGCTCACGAGGGACGGGGCGGCGCGGTCGATGTCGGTCTCGGCGTGCGCTCGCTTGCCGACGCGCAGCGCCTGCTGGAAGAGCGCGTTGAGCGCCGGGCCGACCGTGCCGTTCTCCTGGCCGACCCGCAGCGCCTCGCGGGTCTGGCCGAGGATCTGCCCCTCGCCGACCACCATCGAGTCGAGTCCGGCCGCCACCTGGAACAGGTGGGAGACGGCGCCCTCGTCGTAGTGGACGTAGAGGTGCGGCAGCAGCGCCTCGGTGGGCTGCCCGGCGCGCGCGACGAGGAGGCCGGAGAGGTCCTCGACGCTGCCGTGGAAGCGGTCGACCTCGGCGTAGACCTCGAGCCGGTTGCACGTCACGATCGCGGTGGCCTCGGAGACGTGGTCACCGCTCATCACGTCGGCGACGAGCTTGGCGGTGCCCTCGGCGTCGAGGGCGAGGCGCTCGAGGAGCTCGACCGGCGCGGACCTGTGGGAGATTCCGACGACCAGGACGCTCACGAGACCACCTCCGTCCCGGGAGCGACCGACTTGCGCTGCTCGTGGTAGGCGAGGATCTGGAGCTCGATGGAGAGGTCCACCTTCCGTACGTCGACCCCGTCGGGCACGGCGAGCACCGTCGGGGCGAAGTTGAGGATGCTGGTGATGCCGGCCGCCACCATCCGGTCGGCGACGTCCTGCGCGGCCACCGCGGGGGTTGCGATGACGCCGATCGACACGTCGTGCTCGGCGACGATCGCCTCGAGGTCGTCGAAGGAGCGGACGTCGAGGCCGGCCACCACCTCGGCCTGCCGGGCGGGGTCGGCGTCGAGCAGGGCGACCACGCGGAAGCCGCGGCTGCGGAACCCGGAGTAGTTGGCCAGGGCGTGGCCGAGGTTGCCGATCCCGACGATGACCACGCGCCGGTCCTGCGTCACGCCGATCTCGCGCGCGATCTGGTAGCGGAGGTACTCGACGTCGTAGCCGACACCGCGGGTGCCGTAGCTGCCGAGGTAGGAGAGGTCCTTGCGGAGTTTCGCGCTGTTGACGCCGGCCGACGCGGCGAGCTCCTCGCTGGAGCAGGTGGTGGTGCCGTCCTCGGCGAGGCCGATCAGGGCACGCAGGTACACGGGAAGCCTGGCGACGGTCGCCTCGGGGATGTCCCGGGCTGAGTCGGGGGTCCGTGCGGTCACAGCTGCTTCTTTCCAGTCCCGCGAACCTCGCGTGACTCCGCCACTGTAGGAGTTTGTGAACGGGAGAACAAAACGGCAGGAGCGTCGGCTAGCACATGTGAGAAGACCCACCCTCGGCGGGGGTCGACAGGGGCTCCGGGACGTGACAACGGACCATGCGCGGCCGGGTGCTAGGACCGTCCTCGAGCGCGCGGGTGCCCGTCAGCCCACGACCTCCCGCAGCATCCGGTCCGACTCGAGCTGCGCCTCGCGGTCGTGCGTCGAGGCGCTCGCCAGCAGCTCGTCGGCCCCGGTGCGCTCGAGGAGGTCCTCGATGCGGCGGCGCACCGTCGCCGGGCCCCCGGCGACCGTCCGGTCGAGGGAGCCCTCGACCCGACGACGCACCTGGCTCGTCCACGTGGCGGCGCGGATGGCGGCGACCGGCTCCAGGGGCGGGAACTCGCCGGTCTGGCGGGAGATGGCCAGGGCCCACGCCTCGGGCAGGGCGAGCTCGCGAGCGGTCGCGTCGTCGTCGGCCAGGAGGACGTCGAGCGCGACCGTCACCCTCGGGGCGCTCCCGTCGTGCGGGACGAACGAGCGGCGATATCCGGCCAGCGCGTCGGGGAGCTCCCCGGAGTCCAGGATCGGACCCCCCACGACGACGGGCAGCCCGAGCCGGGCCGCGAGCCGGAGCCCGCGACCGGTGGCGAGCAGGTACATCGGCACGGGCCGCCCGGTAGCCGGGCGCGCGGTCACCTCGGCGGCTCCGGCGAGGTGCCGCCGCAGCTCGACGAGGTCGTCCTCGAAGGTGTCGGCGGCGTCGAGGTCGCGCCTCAGGGCACGGCGCACCGGCGGCGTGAAGCCGAGCGAGCGGCCCAGGCCCAGGTCGACCCGCCCGGGGTGGAGGGCGTCGAGCAGGAGGAACTGCTCGGCGACCACGAGCGGCTGGTGGAGCGGGAGCATCACGCCTCCCGACCCGATGCGGATCCGCTCGGTGCGGGCGCCGATCGCGGCCAGCAGGACGGCCGGCGACCCCGACGCGATCCCCGGCACGGCGTGGTGCTCGGCGACCCAGAAGCGCTCGTAGCCGAGCCGCTCGGCCCGCACGGCCCGGTCGACCGTCGCGCCCAAGGCATCGGCGTCCGACGCCCCGCGCCGGGTCCGGGAGCGGTCGAGGAGGGAGAGCTTCACACCTGCCCCAACGCATGGCGGCACGCCCGCCATCCCCGGGAGGGTGACGCGGTCGTCACGCCCCCAGCGCCGCGCGCAGGCGGCGCTCGTCGACCCGCCAGAAGTCGTGCTGCCGGCCGTCGACGAAGGTCACCGGGATCTCCTCGCCGAAGCGGTCCTCGAGATCGGGGTCGGTGGTGATGTCGACCTCCTCGAACGTCTCGCCGAGGTCGTCGCACACGGCTGCGACGACGGCCCTCGCGTCGTCGCACAGGTGGCACCCCGGCCGGGAGTAGAGGGTGACGCGCGCGCTCATCCGAGCAGCTCCTGGACGCGTCGCCGCTCCATGCGGCGCAGACTGCCCTTCTGCACCCTGCCGGTCGCGGTGAGGGGCAGCTCGTCCACGACCTCGATGCGCGCCGGCTGCTTGAAGCGCGCCAGCCGGTCTTCGGCGTGCGACCGGACCGCCTCCGCCAGGTGCGGCCCGGCGTCGCGCGCGCCGCGGTCCGCGACGACGTACGCCACCACGGCCGCGCCGGTCTCCTCGTCGGGCACCCCGATGACGGCGGCCTCCGCGACGCCCGCGACCTCGCGGAGCACCTCCTCGACCTCGGACGGGTAGACGTTGAACCCACTGACGACGACGAGCTCCCGCACGGGGTCGAGGAGGAACAGGTCGCCGCTCGCGTCGAGGAAGCCGACGTCGCCGGTGCCGAACCAGCCCTCGTCGTCGGGGCCGTCGGCGGCGTCGGGCCAGTAGCCGCTGAAGAGGTTGTCACCGCGCACCTGGATCTGCCCGGGGTCCTCCCCGTCAACCGGTCCCCCGGTCTCGTCCACGAGCCGCAGCTCGATGCCGGGCAGGGCCGCACCGACCGACCCGGCCCGCGGGTCCTGGCTGCACAGGGTGCTCGTCACGACAGGCGCGGCCTCGGTCAGGCCGTATCCCTGGTGGACCGGGATGCCGGTGATCCCGGTGAAGCGGTCGACGACCTCCGGGGCCAGCGGCGCCGAGCCCGACAGCACCAGCCGCACCGGTCCGAGCCGCTCGCGCAGGTGCTCGTCGGGCAGCCAGTGGGTGAGGACGGGAGGGGTGATCGGCACGACGCTGCACGCCTCGTCGTCGATGAGGTCGAGGACGGCCTGCGGCTCGTAGCGCTCCACGAGCAGGAGGCGGGCCCGGTGCCGCAGCACGCCGCCCAGCACGGCGTTGAGGCCGTAGACGTGGTGCAGCGGCAGCACCCCCAGGACAACGTCGTCGCCGTGCATCATCGGCGGCTCGACGGCCGCGACCTGCTCGATGTTCGCGAGCAGCGCGCGGTGGGTGAGCATCGCGGCGCGCGGGCGGTCCGAGGTGCCGCTGGTGTAGAGCAGCGCCGCCAGCTTCTCGGGGTCCGGCAGGGGCGGCACGGGGCGTACGACGTCCGCGCGCAGGGCGTCGAGGGCGAGCTCGCCCGTCCCCGGCTCGGTGCCGGCGACGACCACGGCCGGCGACGGCGCCGCCTCGTCCAGCCCGGCGAGGGCGGCGCGGACGACGTCGAGCGCGGTCTCGTCGACCACCACGAGGCGGGACCCGGAGTCGGCCAGCATCCGGGCGACCTCGTCGGCGGTGGAGCGTGGGTCGACCGGCACGGCCACGACCTGGGCGCGCAGCACGGCGAGGTAGGTGGTGACGAACTCGATCCGGTTGCCGACCACGATCATCACGCGCTGCCCGGCGCGGACGCCGTGGGCGCCGAGCCCCGTCGCGAGCCGGCCGACCTCGTCCTCCAGGCCGGCCCAGGTCAGTGACCGCCCACCGCTCTCGACGAGGGCCTGCCGGTCCGGGACGTCCGCAGCGGCCTGCTCGACCAGCGCGGAGATGTCGTTGCGCGGCATGCGCCGATCCTTCCACAGCTACGCTGCCCGGGTGACCCCGTTCGAGCGCCCACGACGCCTCGACCTGCAGCAGCGCTCGGCGCTGGCCGGGGAGGCCGCGGCGGCGTCCGCCGACGTCGAGAGCGCGCTGATCACCCCCAGCGACCCCACGGCCGCCGCGTTCTTCGACGTCGACAACACGATCATGCAGGGCGCGAGCATCTTCCACCTCGCCCGCGGGCTGCACCGGCGCGAGTTCTTCAGCACGCGCGAGATCCTGGACGCGGCGTGGAAGCAGGTGTACTTCCGCGTGGTCGGCGTCGAGGACCCCGAGCACGTCGCCGAGGCGCGCAACTCGGCGCTCGCCTTCATCGCCGGGCACACGACCACCGAGCTCGAGGAGCTGACCGAGGAGATCTTCGACGAGGCGATGGCCCACCGCATCTGGCCCGGCACCCGGGCCCTCGCCCAGCTGCACCTCGACGAGGGGCAGCGCGTGTGGCTGGTCACCGCCGCCCCGATCGAGATCGCGAGCGTCATCGCGCGCAGGCTGGGCCTCACCGGTGCGATGGGGACCGTGGCCGAGCACGTCGACGGCGTCTACACCGGCCGGCTCGTCGGGGACCTGCTGCACGGACCCGCGAAGGCCGAGGCGGTCAAGGCGCTCGCCGCCCGCGAGGGCCTCGACCTGGCTCGCTGCTCGGCGTACTCCGACTCCAGCAACGACCTGCCGATGCTCTCGCTCGTCGGCGACCCGTGCGCCATCAACCCCGACGCGCGGCTCCGCGCGCACGCCCGCGCCAACGGATGGCGGGTCCGCGACTACCGCACCGGCCGCAAGGCGGCGCGCGCCGGGCTGACGGGCGCGGCGCTCGCGGGCGCCGTCACCGGCGCCATCGCCGCGGGCGTCAGCCTCCGCGGCAGGGCGTTCCCTCGCTCTTAGGGGTGTAAACCGAAGTTACTTTCTGGTTCCCAAGGTGCATGCGGCGACCTATCGTGGACAATGCTGCGATTGGGAGGGAAAACCGCATGCGGTCCAGGGAAGACGTTGAGCATGCCTTCGAAGAAGGCATGGACGCGCTACGGCGCGCCGTCCTCGCGGTCCTGTCCTCGCAGCTGTCCCCCCAGCTGTCCCCGCAGCTGGCGCACCCCGCCGGCCCGCGGGGGTCGTACCTCCTGCTCGCCGAGACGTCCCCCGGTCCCGTGCCGCTGTCCGCGGACGGGCCTCGCGACCCGGCGGGCTCCAGCCCGGTCGGCGACGAGGACCGGGCGACGTCCTCGGAGGTGGACGGCGCCGAGCGGGAACGGCTGATCGCCCTCGTCGAGCTGGCTCGCTCCGGCGACAAGGAGGCGTTCGGCCTCCTCTACGACCACTACCAGGCGTCGGTCTACCGCTTCCTCTACTACCGCACCCGCTCGCAGGCGCTGGCCGAGGACCTCACCTCCGAGACGTTCTTCCGGGCGCTGCGCAGCATGAACAGCTTCCGGTGGCAGGGCAAGGACTTCGGTGCCTGGCTGATGACCATCGCGCGGAACCTCACGATGGACCACTTCAAGGCGGGCCGCACCCGCCTGGAGATGACCACCGAGGACATGACGCCGCACGACGACGCCACCGAGGGGCCCGAGAGCGCCGTCATCGCCGGACTCACCAACGAGGCGCTCCTCAAGGCCCTCACCCAGCTGCCGGTCGAGCAGCGCGAGTGCCTCATCATGCGATTCCTCCAGGGCCTGTCCATCGCGGAGACGGCGCTGGCGCTGAGCCGCTCGGACGGCGCGGTCAAGCAGCTCCAGCTGCGCGGCGTGCGCAACTTGGCCAAGCTCATGCCGGAGGGGTTGAGAGACTCGTGACACACCCCGTAACGAATGCCTCACCTGCCTCGTTCGCCTGTGTGGGAGGAGCCACCAGCAGTGAGACAGGACGACCGCGATGACACCCCCATTCTCGGCACGCCGCCGTGCCGACGAGTTCGAGGCGCTCCTCGCCCGAGGGCCGGGCGCCGCGCGCACTGAGCGCGAGAGCGCGCACTTCGCTGACCTGCTCGAGGTCGTCGCCGACCTGAGGGCCCTTCCGGAGGCCGCCCCGCGCCCGGAGTTCGTCTCCTCGCTCCGCGAGCGGCTGATGATCGAGGCCGACACCGTCCTGGTCCGGCAGCCGACCGCTCCGTCACGCCTGGCGATGCCCGCCCGCTCCCGCACCTGGGACCGCCGCGTCGCCGCGGTGCTCGGCGGTGCCGCCCTCGTCGGCGCCGCCGGCACGATGGCCGTCGCCGCCCAGGACGCACTGCCGGGCGAGTCGCTCTACGGCGTCAAGCGCGGCATCGAGGCCGCCGAGGTGCGCTTCGCCCCCGACGACGCCGCACGCGGTCGCGCGCTGCTCGCGCAGGCCGAGACCCGCCTCTCCGAGCTCGAGGCGCTCGCGTCGGGCGACGAGGGCCGCGACCAGCTCATCCCCGACACGCTCGACTCCTTCACCGACCAGTCCAGCGACGGCGTCCGCGACCTGCTGGCGTCCTACGAGGCCACCGGGGCCGACCGCGACGCCCTCGCCGCGCGCGAGTTCACCACGGCGAGCATCGAGCGTCTCGACGGGCTGCACGACCGGCTGCCCGAGAGCGCGCGCGACGAGCTGCTGGCGGCCGGGCGGACGTTGACCGACCTCGACCTCGAGGTCAGCAACCAGTGCGCGGGCTGCCCGGGTGGCATCACGTCGGTGCCGGAGTTCCTGCTCAGCAGCGCACCCGGCAACCTGCTCTCCGGCCTCGACGCCGACGAGCAGACGCTCGAGGCGGCGCCGCTCTCGGGTCAGGACCTGTCCGGACTCCGGGTCCCCGAGCTCCTCGTGCCGCCACGGGCCCTGCCGACGCAGCCGTCCACCACGACGCTGCCGCCCACGCAGTCCACGTCCGGCACGCCGGTCGCGCCGCCCCCCAGCCCCACGCGGACCGACCCGGTCAAGCCCGAGCCGACCGCCCCGGTCAAGAACCTGCCCCAGGACGTCACCGGCTCGGTGACCGGCACGGTCACCGACACCACCAGCGACCTCGCCAGCCAGCTCAACGGCGTCACCGGCGGCGCCCTCGGCGGCCTGACGTCCGGGGTCGACAACGCCACGGGCGGACTGATCGGTGAGGTGACCGGCGGGGTCGACGGGCTCACGGGCGGCGCGCTGAACAACGCCACCGGCGGCCTGCTCCCGGGCGGTCGCGGCTAGCTGAACACCCCGTCGCGCTCGCGCAGCAGGTCGAAGAGGGTGTGCTGGATGGTCTCGCGCACCTGGTCGGTGACGTTGAAGACCAGCATCGGGTCGTCGGCCTCGGCGGGGTCGTAGGAGTCGGTGCGGATCGGCTCGCCGAACTCCATGATCCACTTCGACGGCAACGGCACCATGCCGAGGGGGCCCAGCCAGGGGAAGAACGGCGTGATCGGGATGTAGGGGACGCCGAGCAGGCGCGCCAGCGACGGCACGTTGCCCACGAGCGGGTAGATCTCCTCGGCGCCCACGACGGAGAGCGGGATGATCGGCACGCCGGTGCGCAGCGCCGCGGACACGAACCCGCCGCGCCCGAAGCGCTGGAGCTTGTAGCGCTCGCTGAACGGCTTCCCGATGCCCTTGAAGCCCTCCGGCCACACCCCGACGAGGTCGCCGCCGCAGAGCATCCGCTCGGCGTCCTCGACGCAGGCCAGGGTCGCGCCGCTCTTGCGCGCCAGCGAGCTCACGAACGGCAGCCGGAAGACCAGGTCGGCGCCGAGGGGACGCAGGAACCGGTGGGCGTGGTCGTGCACGGTGAGCATCGTCATCAGGCCGTCGAGCGGCACGGTGCCGGAGTGGTTGGACACGACGAGGGCGCCGCCCTCGGCCGGGATGTTCTCCAGCCCGCGCACCTCCAGCCGGAACCACTTCTCGGCGATGGGACGCAGCGCGGCCATGAAGAAGCGCTCGGTGAGCTCGCGGTCGAAGCCGTAGTCGTCGACCTCGTAGTCGCCCTCGAGCCGGCGCCGCGCGAACGCCATCAGCTCGGCGAGGCGCCGCTCCCAGTCGTCGCCGAACACCTCGTGGGCCGCCTCCTGGGCGGCGGAGAGCCAGTCACCCACCGGGATACCGGTGGTCGGTGCCGCGTCGGCGGCCTCCGCGCGCCCGGCGTCCTCGGGAGCGGAGGCGCGCGGTCGGACGCCGGTGGTCGCGGGGCGTGGGCCCGGCTGGCGGCCGGCCGACGACTTCCGGGGGGTCGGGGCGAGGTTGCGAGCGGCTGCGGAGGGACGGGCACTGCCCGACCCCCTGCCCGGGCGTCCGCCGGTCCCGATGGGGATCACGACGGCGTCCTCCTCGCCGCTGTGGCGTGGCTCAGGCACGACCGGCTCCTTCCCGGGCGGCGGGCGACATCGCGCGGCAGAAGTCGGCGAAGGCCTCGGCCGTGGTGTACTCCGGCTCGAAGCCGAGGACGGTGCGCATCCGGGTGGTGTCCACCCCTCGACCGTAGGTGAGGAACCCCAGCTGCTCGGGCGAGAAGTCGGAGAAGCGAGCCTGGCGCATCGTGGCGCCGAGGCGGCCGACGGCCATGCGGGGCATCGCCACCGACGGCTTGCCGAGCCGGCGCACCGCCTGGCTCAGCGTCATCAGGCCGTCGCCGGCGACGTTGAAGGTGCCGGGGACGCCGCTCGTCGCGGCGTGCCGCAGGACGCGGAGCAGGTCGTCCTCGTGGAGGAACTGCATGCGCGGGTCGAAGCCGAGCACCCGCGGGACGACCGGCAGCCGGAAGTAGTTGGTCAGCGGGCTGGAGACATGGGGTCCGACCACGTTGGCCGCGCGGAGCATGGTGACGGCGACGTCGGGGCGGCGGCGGGCGAACCCGCGGACGTACCCCTCGACCTCGTAGACGTCCTTGGCGTAGCCGGAGGACGGCAGGCGCTTGGGGCCCATGTCCTCGGTGAACATCGCGGGGTCGCGCGGGCTCGAGCCGTAGACCGTGGTCGTCGACTTCACGACCACGCGCTCGACGGTCGCGGACTTCTGGCACGCAGCGAGCAGCTGCATGGAGCCGATGACGTTGAGCTCCTTCATCGTGCCCCGCCCGCCGGCCGAGCCGGGCGTGGCGATGACGCTCATGTGGACCACTGTGTCGATGTCCTCCTTGGCGAGGACCTTCGCGATGACCGGGTTGCGGATGTCCGCACGCACGAAGGAGACGTCGCCGAGGTCGCCCCGCGGTGGGACGACGTCGACCCCGATCACCCGGTCGACGGACGGGTCGCCGGCCGCGGCGCGCGCGAAGCGTCGCCCCATGTCCCGGGAGATCCCGGTGACCAGCACGACCCGTCCCATGGTCGAGGGGGTGTTACTTGCCGAGCTTGCGGCGCTGGACGCGCGTCTTCTTGAGAAGCTTGCGGTGCTTCTTCTTGGCCATGCGCTTGCGCCGCTTCTTGATGACAGAACCCACGTGGATCAGACCTTTCGTTGCGACCGACACTCGTCGGTCGGACCCGCACACCCTACTTGGCCCGTGTACGCAGCCCCGAATCGAGTCAGACCAGCGGAACCCGGCGCTCAGCCGGCGTTGTAGAAGCTCTTGCGCAGGTACTCGTTGACGTCGTCCTCGGTGACCCGGAACGAGCGGCCGACGCGGACCGCGGGCAGCTCGCCGCCGTGGACGAGCCGGTAGACGGTCATCTTCGAGACGCGCATCTTGGCCGCGACCTCGGCGATGGTCAGGAACTGCGCCTCGGACATGTCGCCAGGGATGTTCTCAGCCATGGTGTGCACCGATCCTTCTGTACGGCGACGGCGCCGGCTTCCCCACCGGCGTCACAGGCGTGCCGCTTCCGGTGACAATAGGGCCCCTGTGACGGGTGGGGAAGAGGAATGACAGAGAAACTTGTGTGACTGGCGGCGTGTCGGGTTGATTCTCGGCGGACGGCAGTTCGAGGCGCCCGGCCCGACGCTCAGGGCAGGGGGTCGAGGCCGTGGAGCGGGAACACCGCGGTCCGCGTGGCGTTGATCGCCCGATCGAGCCACGACTCCGGGTCGTAGCCCGACGCCCAGTCGCGGTAGGCCGGCGTGCGCCCGTCGGTCATCCGGTGCGGCGCCGTCGCTCCCAGCACCTCCTCGACGTACGCCCGCCATCTCGGGGGCGTCGGGGTCGCGGGGTCGAGCGGCCTGCCGGAGGCGATGGCGAGGAGGTGCGACCAGGCGCGCGGCACGACGTCGACCACCGAGTACCCGCCGCCGCCGGTGACCACCCAGCGGCCGCCGGCGACCTCGTGGGCGAGCTCGTGCAGCGCGAGGTAGGCCGCGCGCTGGCCGTCCACGCTGAGCATCATGTGCGCCAGCGGGTCGTTCATGTGGGAGTCGCAGCCGTGCTGGGTCACGAGCACCTGCGGCCCGAACTCGCGCAGCAGCGGCGGGACCACGGCGTGGTAGGCGCGCAGCCAGCCCGCGTCGGAGGTGCCCGGCGGGAGGGCGACGTTGACGGCCGTGCCCTCGGCGCCCGGGCCGCCGGTGTCGGTCGGGAAGCCGGTCCCCGGGAAGAGCATCTGCCCGGTCTCGTGCAGGGAGACGGTGAGGACCCGCGGGTCGTCCCAGAACACCCGCTCCACGCCGTCGCCGTGGTGGACGTCGATGTCGACGTAGGCCACCCGCTCGGCGCCGTCGGCCAGCAGCTTCGTGATGGCCACGGCCACGTCGTTGTAGATGCAGAAGCCGCTCGCGCGCTCGGGCATGGCGTGGTGCAGCCCGCCGGCGATGTTCACGGAGTGGAGCGACTCGCCGCTCCACACCTGGCGGGCCGCCTCCAGGCTGGCGCCCACCACGTGCGCGCTCGCCTGGTGCATGTCGGTGAAGACGGGGTCGTCCTCGGTGCCCAGGCCGCGGGCGGCGTCCTCGAAGCCGGGCGTGCTCCCCGCCTTCAGCACCGCCTCGATGAGGCCCTGCTCGTGGACTGTGGCGATCTGCGCGTCCGTGGCGACCGGCGCGTCCACCCGCTTGATGCCGTCGAGGACGCCGAGCTCCTCGGCCAGCCGCATCGTGAGGTCCACGCGCACCGGCGACATCGGGTGCGTGGGGCCGAAGTCGTACGCCGTCAGCGTCGGGTCGAACACGACTGACGTGGGCCCGGCGCACTCCATGTGGCGGACGTTACCCCTGCTCGCGCAGCGGTCCGACAGGCGGACGGCGTGGGCGGACCGCCTGGGTCGTCGTCCGGCGTCGCTCAGGACCCCTCGGCCAGCTCGCGCGAGCGGTTGCGCGCGGCCTCCATCGCGGCGAGGAACGCCGCCCGCACCCGGTGGATCTCGAGCTCGCGCAGCGCCGAGGCCGTCGTACCGCTGGGCGAGGTCACCTGCTCGCGCAGCACGACGGGGTGCGTGCCGGTCTCGCGGAGCATCGCCGCCGATCCGACGAGGGTCTGCACGACGAGGTCGGTGGCGGTCGCCCGCGGCAGGCCGAGGTGGACGCCGGCCTCGATCATCGACTCGACGACGAAGAAGATGTAGGCCGGTCCCGAGCCCGAGATCGCGGTGACGGCGTCCATCTGCTTCTCCGGGATGCGCAGCACCTTGCCGGTGGAGGCCATGAGGGACTCGGCCTCCTCCAGGTGCGACTCGTCGCAGTGCGAGCCCGGCGAGATCGCCGCCATCCCCTCGTCGACGAGGGCGGGCGTGTTGGGCATGACGCGGACGACCGCCACGCCCTCGGGCACCCGTGACTCGATGAAGGCCGTCGTGATGCCGGCGGCGAGGGACACCACGAGCTGCCCGGCGCGCAGGTCGGACGCGATCTCGTCGAGCACGTCGCCCATGTCCTGCGGCTTGACGACGAGCGCGACGGTGTCGGCCTTGGCGGCGGCCTCGCGGTTGGACACCACGGCCACGCCGTAGCGCTCCTCGAGCTCCCGGGCCCGCTCGGCGCGCTTCTCGCCGACCATGAGCTGATCGACCCGGCGGCCGGCGCGCACCAGCCCCGACAGGAGGGTCTCCCCCATCACCCCGGCGCCGATGATGGCTGTACTCATGGGGCCAACCTACTGCGTCGGCGCCGGCGGGCGTCGCCTACTTCTTGGAGACGAGCGACCGCGCGAAGAAGGCGAGGTTCTGGGGCTTCTCGGCCAGGCGCCGCATGAGGTAGCCGTACCACTCGGTGCCGTACGGGATGTAGACCCGCACGGTCTCGCCCGCGGCGGCGAGGCGCTTCTGCTCCTCGGGACGGATGCCGTAGAGCATCTGGAACTCGTAGGTGCCGGGGCGGCGGCCGAACCGGCTGGCCAGCGACGACGCGATCTGGACCATCCGCGGGTCGTGGGTGGCGACCATGGGGTAGCCCTGTCCCTCGAGCAGCACCTTGAGGCAGCGGACGTAGGACTTGTCGATGTCGAGCCTGTCCTGGAAGGCGACCTCCTCGGGCTCCATGTAGGCGCCCTTGCACAGCCGCACGCGCGAGCCCTCGTAGGCCAGCGCACGGCAGTCGGCCTCGGTGCGGTGCAGCATCGCCTGCAGGACGGCGCCGGTCTCGGGGAAGTCCTTGCGCAGCTCGCGCAGGATGGCGAGCGTGGAGTCGGTGGTGGTGTGGTCCTCCATGTCGAGGGTCACCGTGGTGCCGGCGTTGCGGGCGGCGCGACAGATGTCGCGGGCGTTCTCCAGCGCGACCTTGTGGCCGTTGTCGGGGAGGAACTGACCGATGGCGCTGAGCTTGACCGACACCTCGGCGTGCGCCGACAGCCCCTGGGTCGCCAGGTCGGCCAGGAGCTCCTTGTAGGCCGCGACGGTGGCCTCGGCGCGCGCGGCGTCGGTGGTGTCCTCGCCGAGGTAGTCCAGGGTCACCCGCAGGCCGTCGTCCAGCAGCGCGCGCGTCGCCTCGACGGCGTCGGCCGTGGTCTCGCCGGGGACGTAGCTGGTGACGATGCCGCTCGAGACGGGCATGGTCGAGACGAGCTTCTTGACCCCCTGGCTGCGCGCGAGGAGGAGGATCGGCTGGCGGAGCAACGACATGTCCCGAAGGCTACGCCGAACCTCGACCGTACCTTCACACCTCCTCCACCCCCTGCGGCCCGGTCCGCTCCTAGCGTGTGGGGCATGACCCCGAGCTCCCGCTACGCCCTCGCGACGGGCGTGTCCCTCGCCACCGTCCTGTTCCTGCTGTTCGGCATCGGCGCCCTCGGCATCGTCGGCGACGGCGACCGCGACGCCGTCTACCTCGCAGCGCCCGTGGTCGCCCTGGTCGTCGCCGTGTCGACGCGCTTCCGGCCCCGCGGGATGGTGCTCGCCCTCGGCGCCGCAGCCGTCACGACAGTGGTCGCCGGCGCCGTCGCGATCGGCATGGTGGCCACCGACGACGTGGCCGCGTCGGTGGTGGACGTCGTGATGCTGACCGTCATGTACGCCGCCCTCTTCGCGGCCGCCGCGTGGCTGTTCAGCCGGGTCAGGGCGTCCGGCGCCTGAGCGTCGCCGATCCCAGGCCCAGCGCGGCCAGCGCGAAGCAGGCCACGACGAGGACGTCGCGCCACACCCGGCCCGCGTCGGCCGCTCCGACGAGCTCCTGCATCGCGTCGACGGCGTACGACAGCGGCAGCGCGTCGCTGACCACCTCCAGCACCCCGGGCATGGCGTCGCGCGGCACGAACAGCCCGCACAGCAGGACCTGCGGCAGCACGAACGCCGGCATGAACTGCACCGCCTGGAACTCCGTGGTGGCGAAGGCGCTCACCAGCAGCCCGAGCGCGGTGCCGAGGACGGCGTCGGCGACGGCCACGACGCCGAGCAGCCAGACCGGCCCCGAGACCTCGAGGCCGAGCAGCCCGACGCTGACCCCCACGGCCACCGCCGACTGCACGGCGGCGAGCAGGCCGAAGGCGAGGGCGTAGCCGAGCAGGAGGTCAAGCCGCCCCAGCGGCATCGTCAACAGCCGCTCGAGGGTGCCGGACGACCGCTCGCGCAGGGTGGTCACGCTGGTCACGAGGAACATCACGATGAAGGGGAACATCGCCAGCAGGCCGGGCCCGAAGCGGTCGAAGAGGTCGCCCGGGAGGTCCTCGAACATCCACCACAGCAGGCTGATGAGCGCGCACGGGACGACCATCAGCATCGCGAGCGTGCGGTGGTCGCGGCGGACCTGGGTGAGCACCCGGCCGGCGACGGCGAGCGTGACGCGCGGGCTCATGCGGCCTCCTCCCGCCCCTCGACGAGGCGGAGGAACGCCTGCTCGACGTCCGCGGCGCCGGTGCGGTCGCGGATCTCGGCGGGTGAGCCGTCGGCGATGATCCGTCCCCCACGCATGAGCAGCAGCCGGTGGCAGCGCTCCGCCTCGTCCATGACGTGGCTGGAGACCAGGACGGCCGCTCCGCCGTCGGCGATGCGGTGGAACAGCGCCCACAGGTCGCGGCGGAGCACCGGGTCGAGGCCGACCGTCGGCTCGTCGAGCACCAGCAGGTCCGGCGTACCCAGCAGGGCGACCGCCAGGCTGGCGCGGCTGCGCTGGCCGCCGGACAGCCGGCCGACCACCTGGTGGCGGTGGTCATCGAGCCCGACCGCCGCGACGGCCTCGTCCACCGCGTCGCGGCCGACGCCGAGGACGCGCGAGAAGAAGGCGAGGTTCTCCGCCACCGTCAGGTCGTCGTAGACGCTCGCGGCCTGGGTGACGTAGCCGACGCGCGTCCGCAGCGGCGGGCTGCCGGCCGGCTCGTCGAGCACCTCGACCGTTCCCGACCGGACGCGCTGGGCGCCGACGAGGCAGCGCATCAGCGTGGTCTTCCCGCACCCGCTCGGGCCGAGCAGACCGGTGACCCCCGCCGGCACGTCGAGCGAGACGCCCGGCAGCACCTCGCGACCGCCCCGCACGACCACGAGGTCTCGCACTTGCACGACGTTTTTCGTCATGTGTTGAATTGTGCGCCGGCGGGTGGGCGCCGTCAACCCTTCGAGCGGTGCGTGACGCAGGTTCTGCGGGTTGAGAACGTGTCTCACGCACCGCCCCGGGCGTGCCTGCAGGCCGAGCGGTGCGTGACGCAGGTTCTGCGGGCGCAAAACATGTCTCACGCACCGCCCCGGGCGTGCCTGCAGGCCGAGCGGTGCGTGACGCAGGTTCTGCGGGCGCGAAACATGTCGCACGCACCGCTCCAGCTGGGCCTGCAGGGCGAGCGGTGCGTGACGCAGGTTCTGGGGCTCGGAACGTGCCTCACGCACCGCTCCAGCAAGCATCGACAGCCCAGCGGTGCGTGGCGCAGGTTCTGGCAGGCCGGAACGTGTCTCACGCACCGCCCCGGGCGTGCCTGCAGGGCGAGCGGTGCGTGACGCAGGTTCTGCGGGCTGGGGACGTGTCTCACGCACCGCCGCAGCGGCGGACGACAGCCGAGCGGTGCGTGGCGCAGGTTCGGGCGGCGCAAAACATGTCTCACGCACCGCTCCGGGCAGGCCTCCGGCAGGGGGCACCGCCCCAGCAACAGGCGTCGTACGAGCGTCAGGGCAGGTCGCCGGTGAGGTAGTGCTGCAGCACCGGCCCCACCCGGGCCACCACGTCCTCGGCCGGCATTTGCGCCATCGGCGGGAGCGCGAGGACGTAGCGGGTGACGATGAGCCCGACCATCTGGCTGGCCACGAGCGGCACCCGCACCTCGGGCCGGTCGGGCACCAGGCCGGCCAGGACGGGTCCCACCACGACCGGGATGAACCCTTCGCGGACCAGTCCGCCGCTGTCGTCGGCGACGACCGAGCGGACCACGGCGAGCAGCCCGGGCTGGACCTGCGGGTCGTCCCACACGCCGAGGAAGGTGCGCAGCAGCCGTTCGCCCGCGCCGTCGGGTCCGGCGGCCACGACGGGCGCCAGGACCTCGCGCGGGTCGACGGGGATCTCCAGCGCGGCGACGAAGAGGTCGTCCTTGGTGCCGAAGTAGTGGTGCACCAGGGCGGGGTCGACGCCGGCGGAGGCCGCGACGGCGCGGATGGTCGTGCCGCGGAAGCCCCTCTCGGCGAACGACGTGCGCGCAGCGGCCAGCACCTCGGCGCGGGTGTCGGGTGCGCCCGGGCGTCGTCCGCGCGACGCGCGCGTGCTCACGGGCGGCTCACGGGCGGCTCATGGCGTGGTCACGCCCAGGTGCGACCGGGCGAACTCCAGCGACTCCACCAGGTCGGCCTCGCGCTCGGCCCGGTCGGCCGCGCGTCGGGTGTTGATCTCCAGCACGACGTGGCCGGAGAAGCCCGAGCCGGCGAGGTGCTCGAGGAGCTCCGCCGCCCGCATGATGCCGCGGCCCGGCACGAGGTGCTCGTCCTTGGCGGACCCGCTGCCGTCCGTGAGGTGCACGTGGCGCAGGCGGTCGCCCATCCGGGCGGCCATCGCGATGACGTCGCTGCGCGCGATGGCGGCGTGCGAGAGGTCGATCGTGGTGTTCGCGTACGCCTCGTCGCTCGGATCCCAGCCGGGGAGGTACATCTCCATGCCGCGCCGCGACGAGGCCCGCCAGGGGTACATGTTCTCCACGGCGAAGGCGATGCCGGTGCGCGCCTCCAGCGAGGCGATGCCCTCGACGAAGCCGGCGGCGTAGTCCTTCTGCCACCGGAACGGCGGGTGCACGACGACCACGTCGGCGCCGACGGTCGCGGCCATCTCGGCCGACTTCTCCAGCTTGACCCACGGGTCGGTGCCCCACACCCGCTGCGTGAACAGCAGGCACGGGGCGTGCACGGCGCAGACCGGCACCTCGTGGTGCTCGCTGAGCCTCCTCACCGCGTCGACCTGCTGGCTCAGGGAGTCGATGCCGACCATCACCTCCACGGCGTCGTAGGCCAGCTGCGCCGCCCACCCGAAGGCGTGCGCCGTCGACTCGGGGTAGACCGAGGCGGTGGAGAGGCCGACCAGCGGCGTGGCACCCATCGTCAGCGCGGCCTCGTCACGACGGAGATCCGGTCGAGCCGCTCGAGGATGACGCCCTCGCGCAGCGCCCACGGGCAGATCTCCAGCTCGCCCAGGTCGAAGATGTCCATGCACGCCTCGGCCACCAGCGCGCCCGGGACGATCTGGTGCGTACGGCTCGGCGAGACGCCCGGCAGCTCGGCGAGCTCGTCGGAGGACAGCTCCATGAGCTTCGGGATCCAGCCCGACAGCGTCTCGTGCTCGAGGACCCGCGGCACGAGGGGGCCGTCACCGCTGGGCGCGGCGCCGCAGATGCGGGCGAGCGAGCGGAACGTCTTGGAGGTAGCGGCGGCCCGATCGGGTACGCCGGGGCGCAGCAGGTGACCGGCGTCGCGGGCGATCTCGGCGCGGATCTGCTTGCGCAGGTCCTTGACCTGCTCCTCCGACGGCCTGCCGCCGTCGAACCACGCGCGCGCCAACCGGGCCGCGCCGAGCGGTAGCGACCAGGCCACGTCGGGGGCCTCGTCGGTGCCGCCGGCGATCTCCAGCGACCCGCCGCCGATGTCGAACACCGCCAGGCGGCCGGCCGACCAGCCGAACCAGCGGCGTACGGCGAGGAAGGTCAGCCGCGCCTCGTCCTCGCCCGAGAGGACCTCGAGCCGCACCCCGCTGTGCTCCTCGACGTGCGCCAGCACCTCGTCGGAGTTCACCGCGTCGCGCACCGCGGAGGTCGCGAAGCCCAGCATCTCCTCACAGCCCTTGTCCTCGGCGATCTCCGTCGCCGAGGCGCAGAAGTCGGTGAGCGCCTCGACGCCCTTGGCGGTGACCGCGCCGTCGCGGTCGAGGTGCTCGGCGAGGCGGAGCGGCTGCTTGTGCGAGGAGGCCGGGAGCGGGGCGGCGCCGCCGTGCGCATCCACCACCAGCAGGTGGCCGGTGTTGGAGCCGATGTCGAGGACGCCAAGGCGCATGCCCGCCACGCTACTAGGGTGATCGAGTGCCCGAAGTCGACCTGGTCTTCCCTCGCGCGTTCGTCGAGTTCGTTGATCCCGCCGACGAGACCCAGGTCTTCCGCTGCGACCTGACGTGGCTGACGTCCGCCTACACCTGCATCTTCGGCCGCGGCTGCCAGGGCATCTACGCCGACGCCCCCGACGTCGGGTGCTGCACGCTCGGGGCGCACTTCGCCGACAGCGACGACGAGGAAAGGGTCGCCGGCTTCGTCGCCCAGCTCACGCCCGACGACTGGCAGTTCCACCCGCGTCGCGCGGTGGGGAAGGCCGACTGGGTCGAGGTCGACGAGGACGGCGAGCGCAAGACGTCCACCCTCGAGCACGACGGCCAGCGGGCGTGCGTCTTCCAGAACCGCCCCGACTTCGGGCCCTCCGTCGGCCCGGGCGGCGCCGGGTGCGCCCTCCACGGGCTCGCCCTGCGCCAGGGCAGGAACCCCCTCGAGACCAAGCCCGACGTGTGCTGGCAGCTGCCGATCCGACGCCAGTTCCGCAGCGTCGAGCGGCAGGACGGCACGTCGTACACCGAGGTCTCCATCGGCGAGTACGACCGTCGGGGGTGGGGGCCGGGCGGCCACGACCTCGACTGGTACTGCTCGGGCAACACCGAGGCGCACGTCGCGGTCGAGCCGGTCTACCTCACCCACGACGCCGAGCTGGTCGAGCTGATGGGACCCGAGGGGTACGCCGAGCTGGTCCGCCACTGCGAGGCCCACGTGCGCTCTCGTTCGGCGCTCGCCCTCCACCCGGCGGACCCCCGCCACTTTTGACCGTCTGCCGACAAAAGTTCCGGACCCGCCGTTGGAAAGTGGTTGTGACGTGCATTACCTTCGACCAGTGGCATCCCCCTCCACCTCCTCGGCCCCCCTTCCCTCCGACGCCGGCGCCGGCTCGCTCGGCATCTGGTTCGTCGGCGCCCGTGGCTCGCTGGCGACCACGGCGACCATCGGCCTGGCGGCGCTCGCGGGCCGCCTGACCGACGAGACCGGCTGCGTCACCGCCCACCCCGACCTCGACGGGCGCGGGCTCGCCGCCTGGGGCGACATCGTCGTCGGCGGCCACGACGTCGGCACCGTCCCGCTCAGCAAGCAGGCCGAGCGGCTCGTGGCCGGAGGAGTCGTGCCCGGCGTCCTCGTGCAGCAGGTCGGCCCCGACCTCGAGGCCACGGAGGCGCGCCTGCGTGCCGGCGTACGCCTCGGCGAGTCCGCCGACCAGCGCGCCGACGTCGAGCGGCTCGCGGCCGACATCCGCGAGTTCGCCGCCACCGTCGACCGGGTGGTGGTCATCGACGTGTCGAGCACCGAGCCGCCCCACGACGCCGGTGCGGACGCCGCCACGTGGGCCGACCTCGAGGCCGCCTGGGCGGCCGGACGCGCACCGCTGTCCCCCAGCTCCGCCTATGCCTGCGCGGCGCTCCTCGCCGGCGCGCCCTACGTCTCCTTCACCCCGAGCCCCGGCATGGACGTCCCCGCGCTGCGCGAGCTGGCGGACCGGTGCGGCCTGCCGTTCGCGGGCAGCGACGGCAAGACCGGCGAGACGCTGGTGAAGTCCGCCCTCGCTCCGATGTTCTCCACGCGCTCGCTCGCCGTGCGCTCGTGGACCTCGATCAACCTGCTCGGCGGCGGTGACGGCTCGACCCTGTCGGACCCCGCCGCGCGCTCCAGCAAGACCGGCACGAAGCGCTCGGGGCTCGAGGCGATGCTGGGCCACGAGGTCCCCGGTCCGATGCACATCGACTACGTCGAGGACCTCGGCGACTGGAAGACCGCCTGGGACCACATCCGCTTCGACGGCTTCCTGGGCACGCGGATGACCATGCACTTCACGTGGGAGGGTTGCGACTCGGCCCTCGCCGCACCGCTCGTGCTCGACCTCGCGCGCCTGACGGGGCGCGCCGTGGCCGTCGGCGAGACGGGGCCGCTGGCCGCGCTCGGCTTCTTCTTCAAGTCGCCCCTCGGCTCGCAGGAGCACCGCCTCGCCCAGCAGTGGGAGACGCTGCTCGCGTGGTCGCACGAGTGTGCCGAGCGGGTGTCCGGGTGAGGGTCGCCGACCTGGTCGAGCTGACCCGCGCGCCGGCCGCGTTCTCCATCCCCGGTGACGCCTGGTCGGGTGCCGCCCACGGCGCCGGCGGCCGGGGCTGGGCGATGCCGCTCGCGTCGACGTGCCTCTACTGGTCGGGAATGGCCTTCAACGACTGGTGCGACCGGGAGGTCGACGCGCGGGAGCGCCCCGAGCGCCCGATCCCCTCCGGTCGCGTCACGCCCGCTGCGGCGCTCGGCATCGCCGCAGGCCTGGGCGCCGCGGGGCTCGGCACGGCCGCGCTGCTCGGCGGGCGCTCCGCCGTGGCCATCGGCGCTCCGCTGGCGATGATGGTCGTCGCCTACGACGCGGCCGCCAAGGACGCGCCGGTCGGCCCGCTCGCCATGGCGTCCACCCGCGGCCTCGACGTCCTCCTCGGCGCCCACGCCTCGCCGGCGGCCGCGTGGCAGCCCGCCCTCGCGATGACCGCCCACACCGCCGGCCTGACCTGGCTCAGCCGCGGCGAGGTGCATGGCACCCGGCCCGGCATCGCCGCGGCGGTGACGGCCGGCACCCTCGCCGTCGCGGCGGCGACCGCCCACGCCGCCCACCACGACCGTGACGCCGGGCGGGCCGCCCGCCTCGCCGGCGTCGGGCTCGCGGCGGCGTACGCCGTCGTCGTCGGCCGTGCCCAGGCGCGGGCCGCGGCCGACCCCACCGCCGACGCGGTCCGCACCGCCACCCGCACCGGCATCGGCGGCTTCTCGCTGCTCCAAGGCGCCTGGCTCGCCCGACGCGGCCGGCTCGCCGCGGCTGCGGCGGTCGTGGGCGCCGGACCGGCCTACCGCTCGCTCTCGCGCCGCTGGAGCCCGACGTGACCTCGCCGGGACACGCGCTGCGGCTCGGCTACGGCACCAACGGCTTCTCCGGCCACCGCCTGCCCGACGCGTGCGCGGTGATCGCGGGGCTCGGCTACGACGGCGTCGCGCTGACGCTGGACCAGCCGCACCTCGACCCCTTCGCCCACGACGCCGCCGCGCAGACCTCCCGTGCCGCCGCGACGCTCGCCGAGCACGGTCTCGCCGTCGTCATCGAGACCGGATCGCGCTACGTCCTCGACCCGTGGCGCAAGCACGAGCCCACGCTGGTCAGCGACGGTGACCGCGGCCCCCGCATCGAGCTGCTGACCCGCGCCGTGCGCATCGCCGCCGACCTGGGCGCCGAGGCGATGTCGTGCTGGTCGGGGGTGCTGCCCGAGGGCGTGACCGGCGATGAGGGCTGGAGGCGTCTGCTCGACGGCCTCGGCCCCGTCCTCGAGCTCGCCCACGAGCTCGACGTGACCGTCTGCTTCGAGCCGGAGCCCGGCATGCACGTCGACACGGTGGACGAGGCGCTCGACCTGCGCCGCCGCCTCGGGGAGCCCGAGCACCTGCGCCTGACCCTGGACCTGGGACACCTGGTCTGCAACGAGCCGCGCAGCCCCGAGGCGTCGGTGGCCCTCGCCGGCGAGCTGATCGGCAACGTGCAGGTCGACGACATGGTGCGCGACGTGCACGAGCACCTCGAGCTCGGCACGGGGACGCTCGACCTCGACGCGGTCCTGCGCGCCCTCCTCGCCACCGGCTTCGACGGGTTGGCGAGCGTCGAGCTGCCGCGCCACTCGCATGCGGCGCCGGCCGTGGCCGCCCGCCAGATCGCGGCGCTGCGCGCGTCGCTCGACCGCATCAGCGGCGCTGCTCCGACCCCGGCCGAAGGGCGTACACCATGACCGAGATCCGGCCCCTGGCCGACCACGACACCATCCGGGCCGCGCTCGACGACCGCGGGCGGGCCCAGCTGGACGACCTCACCGCGGAGGTCGCCGACGATCCGTCCCGCCTCGGCCGCGCCTTCCCGGCGGCGGCACGCAGGACCGCCCGCGGGCCGCTCCCCGGCGCCGACGGCGTGCTCATCGAGGACGCCGTACGCGTGGAGCTGGTGCGGGAGGCCGCGAGGTCCCTCGACGCCTCCGCGCTGCTCGCCGAGCTCCGGGAGGTCTACCGCTACGGCGACAGCGACGAGAAGCGGGCCGTGCTGCACGCCCTCAACGGCGTCGAGGCCGCGCCACCGGGTCAGCTCGACGGCAGCGACCTGCTGCTCGACGCGCTGCGCACCAACGACACCCGCCTCGTGGCCGCCGCCATGGGGGCGCACAGCGACCGCCTGGATGACGACGCCTGGCGCCAGGGCGTCCTCAAGTGCCTGTTCACCGGCGTCCCGGTGTCGGCCGTGACGGGGCTCGCCGCGCGGGCCGACCGCGAGCTCGCCGAGATGGTGCAGCGCTACCGCCGCGAGCGCGAGGCGGCCGGTCGCGACGTGCCCCCGGACGTGCAGGCCGTCCTCGACGCCTCTGCGGCCGCCCCGCCCCGACCCTGACGCGCGCCCCGATGCCCGAACCCCACGCCGGACCCGAGCCCGACCCGATGGAGCCCTGATGCGCATCTTCGACCCGCACATCCACATGACCTCGCGCACGACCGACGACTACGAGGCCATGCACGCCGCGGGCGTGCGCGCCCTGGTCGAGCCGGCGTTCTGGCTCGGCCAGCCCCGCACCAGCGTCGGGTCCTTCACCGACTACTTCGACGCCCTCGTCGGGTGGGAGCGGTTCCGGGCGTCGCAGTTCGGCATCGCGCACCACTGCACGATCGCGCTCAACCCGAAGGAGGCCAACGACCCGCGGTGCACCGAGGTGCTCGAGGTCCTCCCGCGCTACCTCGCCAAGGACGGCGTGGTCGCGGTGGGCGAGGTCGGCTTCGACTCCATGACCGTGGAGGAGGAGAAGGCGTTCGTCCGGCAGCTCGAGCTGGCGGTCGAGTTCGAGCTGCCGGCCATGGTGCACACCCCGCACCGCGACAAGGAGCAGGGCACCCGCCGCACCCTCGAGCTCGTCGCCGACTCCGGTCTCGCGCCGGGCATGGTCGTCGTCGACCACCTCAACGAGGTCACCGTGGACCAGGTCGACCAGGCCGGCTGCTGGATGGGCTTCTCGATCTACCCCGACACCAAGATGGACGAGCACCGGATGGTCGCCATCCTCCAGCGCCGCGGCCTCGACCGCGTGCTGGTCAACTCCGCCGCCGACTGGGGCCGCAGCGACCCGCTCAAGACCGCCAAGACCGGCGCCGCGATGCTCGAGGCCGGCTTCAGCGAGGACGACGTCGACCGGGTGCTGTGGCGCAACCCCGTGGAGTTCTTCGGGCAGAGCGGCCGGCTGCTCCTCGACGACGAGGGCGCCGCCACCGACGCCTCGGCCACCTTCGAGGGCAACTCCATCCTGCGCGGCTCGCGGGACTGATCGCGATGCGGCTGCGTCACCCCGACGGGACCGTCGTGCACCTCGGCTACGGCACCAACGTGCTGCCCGCGGAGGACGTCGACGGGCTCATCGCCCAGGTCGGCACGTACGGCGACCGCCTCCGCCGTCACCTCGACACCGACCGCGTCGGGCTGGGCATGTGGCTGCCGGCCGCCGCCGCGCACCGGCTCGCCGCCGACCTCGGCGAGGTGCAGCGGCTGCGCGAGGCGATCGAGGCGCACGGCGTCGAGATGGTCACCCTCAACGCGTTCCCCTACTCGGCGTTCCAGGACGAGGTCGTCAAGAAGCGCGTCTACCACCCGACGTGGGCCGAGCAGGCCCGCCTCGACTACACCCTCGACGTCGCCCGCGTGCTCGCCGCGCTGCTGCCCGAGGACGCCGCCCGCGGCAGCATCTCGACGCTCCCCCTCGCCTGGCGCGCCCCGTGGCTCGCCGACCGCCAGGCGCACGCCGAGCTGCACCTGAAGCTGCTGGCCGAGGGGCTCGCCGCCATCGAGGCCGACACCGGCCGCACCATCCGGGTCGCCTTCGAGCCCGAGCCGGGCTGCGTCATCGAGACGATCGCCGAGGCCGTCGAGCGGCTCGACTCCGCCGACCGCGAGCGCATCGGGGTCTGCCTGGACCTCTGCCACCTCGCCGTGGGCTTCGAGGACGCCACGGACGCCCTGGCCCGGCTCGACGCCGCCGGCCTCGACGTCGTCAAGGTCCAGCCCGCCGCCGCGCTGGTGGTGGAGGACCCGGCCGACCCGGAGGCGCGCGCCGCGTTGACGGCGTACTCCGAGGACCGGTTCCTTCACCAGGTACGCCAGCGGGCGGGCAGCCGTCTCGCGGCCCGCGACGACCTCCCCGACGCCCTCGAGGGCCAGCGACCGCTCGACGACCGCTCCCCGTGGCGCGTGCACTTCCACGTGCCGGTCCACGCCGACCCCGCGGCGCCGCTGCGCAACAGCCGCGCGGAGCTCCGGCAGTCGCTCGCGGCGCTCCTCGGCGGCGACACCGCCCGCACCGACCACCTCGAGGTCGAGACCTACACGTGGTCCGTGCTCCCCGACGGCGCGCCCGCCGACGACGACGCGCTCGCAACCGGGCTCGCCGCCGAGCTCGCCTGGGTGCGCGACGAGCTCGTCGGGCTCGGCCTCACCCCGATCGACTGAGCACCCGCCCCGCACCCCGACAGACCACCCCGGAACCACCAGAACAGGACGTCACCGTGGCCCACCCCAAGCTGCTCGTCGTCGACCTCGTCGGCCTCACCCCCGACCTGCTCACCCACATGCCGCGGCTGCGCCGCCTCGCCGACCAGGGCTCTCAGGCGACGCTGGAGCCGATCCTCCCGGCCGTCACCTGCTCGGTGCAGTCGACGTTCCTCACCGGGCAGCCGCCGTCGGGCCACGGGGCGGTCGGCAACGGCTGGTACTTCCGCGAGCTGGGCGAGGTGTTCCTCTGGCGCCAGCACAACAAGCTCGTCGAGGGCGAGAAGGTGTGGGAGACGATCCGGCGCGAGCACCCCGACTACACCGTCGCCAACGTCTGCTGGTGGTACGCCATGGGCGCGACGACCGACTACACGGTCACCCCGCGACCCATCTACTACGCCGACGGCAAGAAGGCACCCGACTGCTACACCCGCCCGCCGGAGCTGCACGACGAGCTGGTCGGCGAGCTCGGCGAGTTCCCGCTGTTCACCTACTGGGGGCCGACCGCCTCGATCGCGTCGAGCGAGTGGATCATCGCCGCCACCCGCCGGCTGATGCCGCGCAGCGACCTCACCCTCTGCTACGTCCCGCACCTCGACTACGACCTCCAGCGCTTCGGCCCCGACTCGCCGCAGGCCCGACAGGCCGCACGCGACGTCGACGCGGCCCTGGCCCCGCTGCTCGACGACGCCGAGCGGACCGGCGTCACCGCGCTCGTGCTGTCGGAGTACGGCATCACCGCCGCCGACCAGCCGGTGGACGTCAACCGCATGCTGCGGCGCAACGGCCTGCTCGAGGTCTACACCCAGGACGGCATGGAGTACCTCGACCCGTGGACCTCCCGCGCCTTCGCGGTCGCGGACCACCAGGTCGCGCACGTCTACGTGGACGACCCCTCCGACCTCGAGCGGGTCCGCGCCCTCTGCGCCGACCTCCCGGGCGTCGACGAGGTGCTCGACCGCGCGGGCCAGGCGGCGTACGGCCTCGACCACGAGCGCTCCGGCGACCTGGTCCTGGTGGCCGACGAGACGGCCTGGTTCACCTACTACTACTGGCTCGACGACGCGCGCGCGCCCGACTTCGCGCGCGGCGTGGAGATCCACCGCAAGCCCGGCTACGACCCCGCCGAGCTCTTCTTCGACCCCGAGGACAAGGCGGTCAAGCTCAAGGCGGGCCTGACGCTGGCCAGGAAGATGGCCGGGCTGCGCTACGCGATGAAGGTCGTCCCGCTCGACCCCTCCCCGGTCCGGGGCACCCACGGGCGCCTGCCGAAGGACCCGGCCGGCGGTCCGATGCTGGTGTGCAGCACCCCCGGCGCGGTCGCGGGCTCGGTGCCGGCCACGGACGTGCGAGACCTGCTCCTCCGGCTCGCCGGCACCTCTTGACATCAAGAGAACACCACCCCGATGTCCACATCCGGGGCGAACAGGCTCACAATCTGTTCATGCGCCTGGACCACGTCAGCTTCGCCGCCGGACCTGATGGACTCGCCAGCACCGCCCAGCGCATCGGGGGGCTGCTCGGCACGCACTTCATGGACGGCGGCGTCCACCCACGATTCGGCACCCGCAACATGATCCTGCCGCTGGCGGGCGACACCTACTTCGAGATCGTCGAGGTGCTCGACCACCCGGCCAGCGACAAGGCTCCCTTCGGCCAAGCCGTCCGTGCCCGCTCCGCGCTCGGCGGCGGCTGGATGGGCTGGGTCGTCTCCGTCGACGACATCGCCCCGATCGAGGCACGCCTGGGCCGCGAGGCCGTCAAGGGCAACCGGCACCGTCCCGACGGCACCGAGCTGGTGTGGCAGCAGATCGGCGTGAACGGCCTGATCTCCGACCCGCAGCTGCCGTTCTTCATCCAGTGGCAGTCGCCGTCGGAGATGCACCCCAGCGCGGGCGCCACGGGCGATTACTCGCTGGCGTGCCTGGAGATCGCCGGCGACCCGCAGCGGGTCAGCGAGTGGCTCGGCGAGACGGTCGAGGCGCCCCTGGAGGACGTCAAGGTCGAGTGGGTCGCCCCCAACGGCACCCCCGGGATCGTCGCCGTGCAGATCCAGACCCCGCACGGCCTGGTCCGGATCTGACGGTGAGGGCGCGGCCCTCACCCAACATCTGGAACACCCCCGAGCTCTACGAGCTCGAGAACCGCGCGGCCGACCCGCACGACCGCATCGCCACGGCCATGCGCGAGATCGGCGACTGGACCGGGCGCACCGTCCTGGACGTCGGCTGCGGCAGCGGGTTCCACCTGCCGGTCTGGGCGCGCGACGCGGCACGGGTCGTCGGGGTCGAGCCGCACCCGCCGCTCGCCGCGCTCGCCCGACGTCGTACGCGGTCGCTGGCGCACGTGACCGTGCTCGAGGGCACCGCCCAGGCGCTGCCCCTCCCCGACGCGTCGGTCGACGTGGCCCACGCCCGCTGGGCCTACTTCTTCGGCCCCGGCTCCGAGCCCGGGCTGCGCGAGCTGGAGCGAGTCGTGCGACGCGGCGGCACGGCGTTCGTGATCGACAACGACCCGACGAGGTCGACGTTCGGCCGCTGGTTCCGCCGCGGCTTCCCCGAGGTCGACCCCGTCGCGGTCGAACGGTTCTGGTCGACGCACGGCTGGCGGCGCCGCCCGATCGACATGGGCTGGTCCTTCGCCACCCGGGAGGACCTCGAGAAGGTCGTGCGCATCGAGCTGCCTCCGCAGGCAGCCGACGAGGCGCTGGCCTCGCACACCGGCACCGAGGTCGACTACGCGGTCAACCTGTGGTGGCGCCACTTCTGAGCGACATGCCGGCCCCGGCCCGGGGTACCTCGTGGGTGTCGGTGAGCACCGGCACCGGTCGAGAGGAGCCAGTCGTGGCCGAGGAGAAGGGCAAGGGCAGCAAGACGGCGAAGAAGGCGAACGCCAAGGCCGGCAAGGAGGGCGAGTCCAACCCGCGCAAGTCGTCGGCCGCGCAGTCCGAGCTGGGCAAGAAGGGCGGGAAGTCCAACAAGAAGTCCGGCTAGGTCCTCGGCGGCGGCTCGGGCTGGCTGGACTCGCGGATCGCGAGCGTCGGCTCGAGGAGGACGCCGCGGGTCACGACGGGCTGGTGCGACAGCAGCGCCCGGAGCGTCCGGACGATCTCGACGGCCACGTCCTCCAGCGGCTGGCGCACCGACGTGAGCCCGACCGGGTAGACCTGCGCCACCTGGGAGTCGTCGAAGCCGACCACGGCGATGTCGCGCCCCGGGGCGAGCTGCCGGATCCACAACGTGTGCAGGACCCCCATGGCGAGGGTGTCCGAGGCGCACACGAAGGCGGTGGGGCGCGACTCGTCGAGGAGGACGGCGGCTGCCTCGGCGCCGCTGTGCACGACGTCCTCGACCCGGGAGGCGAGGCCGGTGGTGGAGAGCCCGTTGGCGTGCATGGTGCGCACCCAGCCGGAGCGGCGGTCCTCGCCGATCGGGGAGTCCTTGCGCCAGCCGATCCACGCGATCCGGGTGTGGCCGCGGTCGATGAGGTGCTGGGTGGCGAGCGCGATGCCGGCTGCCCCGTCGACGTCGACCCACACGTGCCGCGCGCCCTCGTCGTCCCACGGCCGGCCGAAGGCGACGAACGGCGCCCGCTGCTGGCTCAGCCAGGCCGCCTGGGGGTTGCCCAGGTAGGTGTCGGTGACGACGAACGCGTCGACGGCGGTCGAGCGCAGCAGGTTGTCGTAGCCCCCGACCGGGTCCTCGTCGTCGCCGGGGAACAGCAGCACGTGGTAGCCGGCCTCCTCGCTCGCCTCGACCAGCGAGTGCACGAAGCGGTCCATCGCGGCGTTGGCGGTGCCCTCCTGCACGGCACCGAAGCGCAGACCGATGAGCTGCGAGGTCCGGGTGCGGAGGTTGCGCGCCGCGCGGTTGGGCGAGTAGCCGAGCTCGGCGATCGTCTGCCGCACGCGCTCGAGGGTGTCGGGCCGCAGCAGGTCGGGGTTGTTCACGGCGTTCGAGACCGTCTGGCGGGAGACCCCGGCACGCTCCGCCACGTCGGCGAGGGTGGGCGGCGTCACCGGTAGGTGGCCGCCCGGGCGGTGCTCGCTGCGAGCCATCCCTCCCCCTCCCGAGCCCTGGACCGATCGGCGTCAGCATAAGCCTGACGCCGACCGGCGACGCGGGACGCTCCGCACGGAGCGCGGGAAAGGTCGAGCGGCCGCGCGGGGACGCGTGGCCGAGCGCCTCCGCGGGCGCGTGTCCGAGCGGCGCGGGTCTCCGGCGCGCCGGCGTACGCCGTCCCCGTGCTGTCGGTGGCCTCGCCTAGCGTTGCGCCCATGTCGACGAAGGCCAAGGCCCGCCCCTCCTACCGCTGCTCGGAGTGCGGGTGGGAGACGGCGAAGTGGGTGGGCCGCTGCGGCGAGTGCCAGGCCTGGGGCTCGGTCGCCGAGGCCGGTGCGCCCACGCTGCGGGCGGCGGCCGGCCCGGTGTCCACCCCGGCGGTCCCGATCGCGCAGGTGCCCGTCACCGAGTCCGTCGCACGCGCCAGCGGGGTGCCCGAGCTCGACCGCGTGCTGGGCGGCGGGCTGGTGCCGGGCGCGGCCATCCTGCTGGCCGGTGAGCCGGGCGTGGGCAAGAGCACGCTGCTGCTCGAGGTGGCCGCGCAGACCGCGCGCACCCGCCAGCGCACCCTCTACGTCACCGGCGAGGAGTCGGCCGCCCAGGTGCGGCTGCGGGCCGACCGCACCGGCGGCGTGCACGACGAGCTGTTCCTCGCCGCGGAGACCGACCTCGGCGCGGTGCTGACGCACATCGAGGACGTCCGGCCGACCCTGCTGGTCGTCGACTCGATCCAGACGATCGGCGCCTCGGGGATCGACGGCGTCCCGGGCGGCGTGACCCAGGTCAAGGAGGTCGCCGCCGCGCTCATCCGCGTGGCGAAGACCCGCAACATCACCACGATGATCGTGGGCCACGTGACCAAGGACGGCTCCATCGCCGGCCCGCGCGTGCTCGAGCACCTCGTCGACGTGGTCCTCCACTTCGAGGGCGACCGCAACTCGCGCTTCCGCATGGTCCGGGCCATGAAGAACCGCTACGGCCCCGTCGACGAGATCGGCTGCTTCGACCTCTCCTCGGAGGGCATCCAGGCCGTCACCGACCCGACCGGCCTCTTCGTCGAGCACCACACCCAGGACGTCTCCGGCACCTGCGTGGCCGTGACCATGGAGGGGCGCCGGCCGCTGCTCGCGGAGGTGCAGGCACTGCTCACCCCATCGCCGCTCGAGCGCCCGCGACGCACCGTCTCGGGCGTGGAGTCCTCGCGGGTCGACATGGTGCTCGCGGTCCTGCAGCGCCACGCCCGGCTGCGCATCGCGGGCAGCGACACGTTCGTGGCGACCGTCGGCGGTGCCAAGCTGCACGACCCGGCCGCCGACCTGGCCATCGCGGTGGCGGTCGCGAGCTCCCACCTCGGCATCGCCGCCCCGCGCGGCGCCGTGGCCATCGGCGAGATCGGCCTGGCCGGCGAGCTCCGCCGCGTCCGCGACCTGCCCCAGCGCATCGCCGAGGCCTCGCGCCTCGGCTTCAAGGTGGCGGTGGTCCCCCGCGGCCGCGCCCTGCCGAGCGAGCGCGGCATCCCCTCGCGCCGCACGGTCGACGGCCTCCGCGTCATCGAGGTGGACGACGTGGTGGGGGCGCTGCTGACCCTCGAGCTGACCCCGCCGCTCTGACCCGCCGCCCCGACGTGCCACTCCCCCGGCGGCTCCGCCGGCCTCCCACCTGCCGCCCCGGCGGGGCCGACCGCTGGGAAGGATCCGTCCCACCGGGGTCGCCACCCCTACACTTCACCCGATGGCGCACCGGGGCGCCGAGGAGACGGCAGGTGGAGGACCGGTGGCCGAGCGCATCGACGAGCAGCTGAGGCTGCGCGCGACCCTGGCGTCCATCGCACCCGGTACGCCGCTGCGCGACGGCCTGGAGCGGATCCTCCGCGGCCGCACCGGCGCCCTCATCGTGCTCGGCCAGGACAAGACCGTCGACTCGATCTCGACCGGCGGCTTCACCCTCGACGTCCCCTTCACCGCCACCGGCCTGCGCGAGCTGGCGAAGATGGACGGCGCGATCGTCGTCGACAAGGACCTCACCCGCATCCACCGGGCCGCGGTCCACCTCATGCCCGACCACACGATCCCGTCGGAGGAGACCGGCACCCGGCACCGCACGGCGGAGCGGGTGGCCAAGCAGACCGGCCACCCCGTCATCTCGGTGTCGCAGTCGATGCAGATCATCGCCGCCTACGTCGGCGACATCCGCCACGTCCTCGAGGACTCCGGCAAGATCCTCACCCGCGCCAACCAGGCCCTCGCCACGCTGGAGCGCTACAAGCTCCGCCTCGACGAGGTGTCCGCGACCCTGTCGGCGCTGGAGATCGAGGACCTCGTCACGGTGCGCGACGTCGCCGTCGTGGCACAGCGCCTCGAGATGGTCATCCGCATCGCCCGGGAGATCGAGGACTACGTCCTCGAGCTCGGCACCGACGGCCGGCTGCTGTCGCTCCAGCTCGAGGAGCTCGTCACCGGGGTCGACGCCGAGCGCGAGCTCGTGGTCCGCGACTACCTCCCTGGCGGTCGGCGCCGCCAGGCCAGCCCCGAGTCGCACCTCGCCGAGCTCGAGGGCCTCTCCCCGACCGAGCTGGTGGACCCCGCTGCGGTGGCCCGCACCATCGGTCTCGGGGGTGCCGAGCACCTCGACGCCGCCGTCGCGCCCCGCGGCTACCGGCTCCTCGCCAAGGTGCCGCGCCTCCCGGCGGCCGTCGTCGACCGGCTCGTCGACCACTTCGGCGGTCTCCAGCAGCTGCTGTCGGCCGGCATCGACGACCTGCAGGCCGTCGAGGGCGTCGGCGAGCTGCGCGCCCGCAGCGTCCGTGAGGGCCTGTCCCGCCTCGCGGAGTCGAGCATCACCGAGCGCTACATCTGACGCCCGCCCCTGCCGGGCGGCCGCGGCCGCGCGCCGTCGCTCCTGCGTCATACGAACCCGCACCCATACGTACGCCTCCGCATGACGCTCGCCCCGGCCCCGCCCCTGCGTCATACGAACCCGCACCCATACGTACGCCTCCGCATCACGCCCGCCTCGGGCCGGCGCTTGCGTCATACGAACCCGCACCCATACGTACGCCTCCGCATCACGCCCGCCGGCGCCGCCTCGGCCCGCGCCTGCGTCATACGAACCCGCACCCATACGTACGCCTTCGCATGACGCCCGCCGGCGCCGCCGGAACCGAGGCCCGCCCTCACCGGAGGGAACCTGCCTCACTCACCGCTCGGGGGCTCAGCCGGCGGAGTTGCCCTGGCCGTCCTCGCCGGGCGTATGGGCGGTGTCGCCGCTCCCGTCGCCGCGCCCGCCGCGCCCGCCGTTCCCGTCGCCATTCCCGCCGCCGGTGCCCTGCTGCTGCGGGTCGACGGTCTTCGTGATGACCTCCGGCTGCCGCGGGACCAGCTCGAACTGCACGTCCGTCGGCTCGCCACCGAGCGCAGCCGCCTCGACGTGGTAGAACCCGACCCGAGCCCATTCGGCCCACTTCGTGCAGCCCTCGTCGGAGCGACGCGCCGACCAAGTCACGACGACCGGGGCGTCGACGGCCTGGCGGACCACGACGTCCTGCGGAGGGATCGAGGCGGGGCACTCGCGGCTGCTCCAGATGTGGTCGCTGCCGGAGGTGATGGTCACGGTCAGCGTCTCCGCCGACGCCTGCCACGTGCAGGCCTCGGTGACGACGGTGCGCAGGTTGAGCGTGATGGGGATGTCCGCGCCGCCGGCGACCGAGGTGATGGCCGGGGTGGCGACGATGTCGGACGGGGTGCACGGCCCGGTGGGCTCGGCGAGCACCGGCTCGGGCGGTGCGGTCAGCTCCGCGCGCCGGCCCTTGCGCTTCCCCTTCGTGCCGGGCTCCACCTGCGCCGTCGGGCCAGCGGTCGGCGCGGTGAGCGACTGCTCGAGCGTGGCGCCGGCCTGGGTGGCACGACCGGCCGTGTCGTCTGTGCCGTCGCCGGAGCCGCCGAGCACCCGGGCCAGCACGACGACGAGGAGGAGCGGGACGCCCAGCACGACGAGCCGTCGGGTCCAGTAGACCCGGGCCGGCAGCAGCCCACGAGGTCGTACGGTCGTCGGCATGTGGTCAGGCTAGGCACCGAGCGGCCCGTCTCGGCGGAGGCGCACCGGCTCGCCTACGATCGCGGGCGATGGACGCCCCTCCCACCAGCGCGCTGCACGATCCCGTGCTCGCCTGGTACGACGAGCACGCACGCGAGCTGCCGTGGCGGGAGCCGGCGGCCACCCCGTGGTCGGTGATGGTCAGCGAGTTCATGCTGCAGCAGACTCCGGTGGTCCGGGTCCTGCCCGTCCACGCCGCGTGGCTGGAGCGCTGGCCCACGCCTGCCGACCTCGCCGTCGAGGCGACCGGAGAGGCGGTGCGCATGTGGGGGCGCCTGGGCTACCCGCGCCGGGCGCTGCGCCTGCACGCCGCCGCGACGGCGATCGTCGACCGGCACGGCGGCGAGGTACCGGCGTCGTACGACGACCTGCTCGCGCTGCCCGGCGTCGGGGACTACACCGCCTCGGCGATCGCCAGCTTCGCCTTCGGGCAGCGGCACGTCGTCCTCGACACCAACGTCCGCCGCGTGCTGGCCAGGGCCGTGTCCGGGGTGGAGGCGCCCGCACCGGCGGTCACCCGGGCCGAGCGCGAGGTCGCCACCGCGCTGCTGCCCGACGACCCCGCGACCGCCGCGACGTGGGCGGTCGCGACCATGGAGCTGGGCGCACTGGTGTGCACGGCACGCCGGCCGGCGTGCGACGCCTGCCCGGTCGCCGACCTGTGCGCGTGGCGCGGCGCCGGCTTCCCCGCGTACGCCGGCCCGCCCCGCCGGGGCCAGGCGTGGGCCGGCACCGACCGCCAGTGCCGCGGCCGGATCCTCGCGCTGGCCCGGGACGCCGACTCCGTCCACGCAGCGCAGGTGGAGGCGGCCTGGCCCGACGCGGAGCAGCGCGAGCGCTGCCTGGCCGGCCTCGTCGCCGACCGGCTCCTGACGCGGATCACCCCGGGGCGCTGGGCGCTCCCGGGGTGATCTGGTGAGGCTGGGCCGTCAGTCTGCGACGGTCGGGCCGCCGGTCAGGCCTTCGGCACGTCCGCCGGACCCGTCGAGTCGTCCGGGCCGTCGCCGACCGGACCCTCGACGACCGTCTCGAGCGGCGGCATGTCGGGCACGGCCGAGTTCTTCTGGCCGCGGAAGGTGAACTTCGCCTCGACGCCCTCGCCCTCGACGTCCACGAGCACGATCTGCCCGGGGCCGACCTCGCCGAAGAGCATCTTCTCGGCGAGCACGTCCTCGATCTCGCGCTGCACCGTGCGACGCAGCGGCCGCGCACCGAGCACCGGGTCGAAGCCCCGCTCGGCGAGCAGGTCCTTGGCGGGCTGGGTGAGCTCGATCGACATGTCGCGGTCCTTGAGCCGCAGCTCCACGGCGTCGACCATGTTGTCGACCATCGCGATGATCTGCTCGCGCGACAGCGGCGGGAAGACCACGATCTCGTCGACGCGGTTGAGGAACTCGGGACGGAAGTGCTGCTTGAGCTCCTCCGACACCTTGCTCTTCATCCGCTCGTAGGAGCCCGCGGCGTCGCCCATCTGGTTGAAGCCGAGGTTGACGCTCTTGGAGATGTCGCGCGTACCGAGGTTGGTCGTCATGATGATGACGGTGTTCTTGAAGTCGACGACGCGACCCTGCGAGTCCGTCAGGCGACCCTCCTCGAGGATCTGTAACAGGCTGTTGAAGATGTCGGGGTGGGCCTTCTCGACCTCGTCGAACAGCACGACCGAGAACGGCTTGCGGCGCACCTTCTCGGTGAGCTGGCCGCCCTCCTCGTAGCCGACATAGCCGGGGGGCGAGCCGAACAGGCGCGACACGGTGTGCTTCTCGGAGAACTCGCTCATGTCGAGCTGGATGAGCGCGTCCTCGTCGCCGAAGAGGAACTCCGCGAGCGTCTTGGACAGCCACGTCTTCCCGACGCCCGAGGGGCCGGCGAAGATGAACGAGCCACCGGGGCGCTTGGGGTCCTTGAGGCCCGCACGCGTACGACGGATCGCGCGGCTGAGGGCCTTGACGGCCTCCTCCTGGCCGATCACGCGCTTGTGGAGCTCGTCCTCCATCTTGAGCAGTCGCGTGGACTCCTCCTCGGAGAGCTTGACGATCGGGATGCCCGTGGCCACGGCCAAGACCTCGGCGATCAGCTCCTCGTCGACCTCGGCGATCTCGTCGAGGTCACCGGCGCGCCACTGCTTCTCGCGCTCGGCACGGCGGGCCGAGAGCTGCTTCTCCTCGTCGCGCAGGCGGGCCGCGGCCTCGAAGTCCTGCCCGTCGATCGCCGCCTCCTTGCGCTGGCGCACGTCGGCGATCTTCTCGTCGAACTCGCGCAGGTCCGGCGGAGCGGTCATCCGGCGGATCCGCAGTCGCGAACCGGCCTCGTCGATGAGGTCGATGGCCTTGTCCGGCAGGAACCGGTCGGAGATGTAGCGGTCGGCCAGCGTCGCCGCCGAGACCAGGGCCTCGTCGGTGATCGTGACGCGGTGGTGCGCCTCGTAGCGGTCGCGCAGGCCCTTGAGCATCTCGATGGTGTGCGCGATCGAGGGCTCCTGCACCTGGATCGGCTGGAAGCGGCGCTCGAGCGCGGCGTCCTTCTCGAGGTACTTGCGGTACTCGTCGAGCGTGGTGGCGCCGATGGTCTGCAGCTCACCGCGGGCCAGCATCGGCTTGAGGATGCTGGCCGCGTCGATCGCGCCCTCGGCCGCACCGGCACCGACGAGCGTGTGGATCTCGTCGATGAACAGCACGATGTCGCCGCGGGTGCGGATCTCCTTGAGCACCTTCTTCAGGCGCTCCTCGAAGTCACCGCGGTAGCGCGAGCCGGCGACCAGCGCGCCGAGGTCGAGGGTGTAGATCTGCTTGTCCTTGAGCGTCTCGGGCACGTTGCCCTTGACGATGTCCTGCGCCAGGCCGGCGACGATCGTGGTCTTGCCGACGCCGGGCTCGCCGATGAGGACGGGGTTGTTCTTCGTGCGGCGCGACAGGATCTGCATGACGCGCTCGATCTCCTGCTCGCGCCCGATGACGGGGTCGAGCTTGCCCTCGCGGGCCGCCTGGGTGAGGTTCTGGCCGAACTGGTCGAGGACCAGCGAGCTGGACGGCGCCTCGCCACCGGAGCCGGCGGTCTGGGCGCCGGCCGTGGCCGACTCCTTGCCCTGGAACCCGCTGAGCAGCTGGATGACCTGCTGGCGGACCCGGTTGAGGTCCGCGCCGAGCTTCTGCAGGACCTGGGCCGCGACGCCCTCGCCCTCCCGGATCAGGCCGAGCAGGATGTGCTCGGTGCCGATGTAGGAGTGGCCGAGCTGGAGCGCCTCGCGCAGGGAGAGCTCGAGCACCTTCTTCGCCCGCGGCGTGAACGGGATGTGGCCGGAGGGCGCCTGCTGGCCCTGGCCGATGATCTCCTCGACCTGGGCACGCACGGCCTCCAGGGAGATGTCGAGGGACTCGAGGGCCTTGGCCGCGACGCCCTCGCCCTCGTGGATGAGGCCGAGCAGGATGTGCTCGGTCCCGATGTAGTTGTGGGAGAGCATGCGGGCCTCTTCCTGGGCCAGCACGACAACTCGCCGGGCTCGGTCGGTGAACCGCTCGAACATGTGCGCTCCTCTACGTCTGCGTGGTCCGCGGATCCGGCGCAGGCGGCCGGGGTGCGGACACTGGGCTCAACGCCCGACTCCAGCCTACGTGTTCCCCGCCCACAGCCGAGGGCGTCCGCTGACAGCGAACGTCCCCGCCTCCGGCCGGGGGCGGGGACGGACGTCTCGAGCGTCAGTGGGCGGCGTCGTAGGCCTGCTGCACCTCGGCGGAGATGCGGCCGCGCTCGGAGACCTCCATGCCCTGGGACTTGGCCCACTCGCGGACCTCCCGGGTGTGCGCGCTGCCCGAGCCGTTGGAGCCGCCGGAGGACGAGGACGACCCGCCGCTCGACCGGCGCCCGCGACGACCGCCCCCGGCGACCTTGCGGGCGTGCCCGACGTACCCGCTGAGCACCTCGCGGAGGGCGGCGGCGTTGGCGTCGTTCAGGTCGATCTCGTACGTCGTCCCGTCGAGCCCGAACGTGACGGTCTCCGTCGCCTCGCTGCCGTCGAGGTCGTCGACGAGGACGATGTTCACCTTCTGTGCCATGGCGAATTCCTTTTCCTTCGGTCACCTCATTCGCAAACGAGGAATGACGTGGTGAGAATGACGTGGTGAGAATGCTGGAACGACGCGCGGAATATGGCGCGGCGAGGCAAATGCATTTCGCATTGTGGCAGCACGGGTTTGCAGCGGGCAAAAGGGTGCGCCGTATCGCTCAGGAATTGCGTTCGAAAACCAGGCGCAGGCCCTGGAGCGTCAACCACGGGGAATGCAGGGTGAAGCACCCGCAGTCCTCGACGAGGAGCGGCGCAAGGTGCCCCGTGGAGATGACGGTGACGTCGCCTTCCGCCGCTCCGAGCTCGGCGATCATCCGTGCCACTAAACCCTCGACCTGGGCCGCGACCCCGAACACCATCCCGCTCTGCAGCGCCTCGACGGTGTTCTTGGCGATCACCGACCGCGGGCGCGCGAGCTCGACCTTGCGCAGCTGGGCGCCGCGCCGCCCCAGCGCCTCCAGCGAGATCTCGACGCCGGGGGCGATCGCGCCGCCGACGTACTGACCCCTGCCGTTGACGACGTCGAACGTCGTCGCGGTGCCGAAGTCGACCACGATGGCCGGGCCACCGTGGAGGGTCGCCGCCGCGAGGGCGTTCACGATGCGGTCGGCGCCGACCTCGCGCGGGTTGTCCATCAGCACCGGGATGCCGGTGCGCACGCCGGGCTCCACCACGACGGCGGTGACGTCGCCGAAGTGCGTGTCGAGCATCTCGCGCCACTCGTGCAGGACGGCCGGCACCGTCGAGCACACGGCGATGCCGTCGACGCCGTTGAGGTGCTCGCCCAGCAGTCCGCGGAGGAGGAGCGACCACTCGTCGGCGGTCCGGCGCTCGTCGGTCGCCACTCGCCAGTCGGCGAGCACGTCCTCGCCGTCGAGCACGCCGAGGAAGGTGTGCGTGTTGCGGATGTCCGCGGCGAGCAGGCTCATCGCTCGACCAGGTCCATGCCGAGGTCGAGGACCTCCACCGAGTGGGTGAGCGCGCCGACCGAGACGAAGTCGACGCCGGTCGCGCCGATGCGTCCGGCACGCTCCAGGGTGACCCCCCCGCTGGCCTCCAGCGGCACCCGGCCCGCCGTGCGGTGGACGGCCTCGGACATCATGTCGTCGGCCATGTTGTCGAGCAGGACGCGCTCCGGCGGCTCCGGCAGTGCGAGCAGCTCGTCGAGCTGGTCGAGGGTGGTCACCTCCACCTCGACCGGCAGTCCCGGGTGACGGCCGCGGATCGCCTCGAGCGCGGGCAGCACCCCGCCGGCGGCGATGACGTGGTTGTCCTTGACCATCGCCATGTCCTGCAGGCTCGAGCGGTGGTTGACCCCGCCGCCGCAGCGGACGGCGTACTTCTGCAGGGTGCGCAGCCCGGGCAGCGTCTTGCGGGTGTCGAGCACGCGGGTGGGCGAGCCGGCGAGCGCGTCGACCCACTGCGCGGTCGCGGTGGCGATGCCGGAGAGGTGGCACGCGAGGTTGAGCGCGGTGCGCTCGGCGACGAGCAGCCGCTGGGTCCGACCGGAGATGCGCAGGACGACGTCGCCCTCCTCGACCCGCGTGCCGTCGGGCGCGCGGCTGCTGATCGTGGCGTCGGCGCCGACCATGGCGAACGCGACCGCAGCGACGGCCAGCCCGGCTACGACCCCGGGCTCGCGGGCGGCGACGACCGCCTCGGCCCGGGCGTCCGCCGGGATCGTCGACTCGCTGGTGGGGTCGTGGTGCGGCCGCTGCGGCAGGTCCTCCATGAGCGCGCGCCCCACCACGTCCCAGACGTGGTCCTCGTCGAGGCCGGCCGCGGCGAGGTCGGCCCTGACGTCGGCGGGGACGTCCTCGATGCGCGTCATGCCGGCACCTCCACGTTCGAGGGGGTCGAGGGGGTCGAGGGATCGGTCGCGGGCGCGTACGTCCACTCGGCCGCGACGGTGCCGTCGGGCTCCAGCCACGAGTCGACGTGACCGGCCCCCGTGTCGTCGCGGTCGGGGTGGTCCTCGCGCCAGTGCGACCCGCGGGTCTCGGTGCGCAGGGCCGCGGCCTCGGCGAGGGCGGTGCTGACGGTGAGCAGGTTGGTCGTCTCCCAGGCGGGCGGGCCGACCTCCGCATCGCCGTGCTCGAGCGAGCCGAGGAACGCCAGCGCCTCGTCGAGGCCGTCGGCGTGCCGCAGCACGCCGACCCGGCTGGTCATCACCTCCTGCAGCGCCCGCCTGCGCTCGGCCGCGACGAGGCCGGCGTGGCGCTCGTCCGCGACCGGCTCGGACCACGGGCGCAGCTCAGCGGGCAGCACCTCGGCGATCCGCCGCGAGAACACCAGGCCCTCGAGCAGCGAGTTGGAGGCCAGGCGGTTGGCGCCGTGGACCCCGGAGCAGGCCACCTCGCCGGTGGCGTACAGCCCCGGGACGGTGGTTCGGCCCCACAGGTCGGTGGCGACGCCGCCGGACACGTAGTGCTGGGCGGGGGCGACCGGGACGAGCTCGCTCACCGGGTCGACCCCGTGCCGGCCGCAGACGCCGAGGATCGTCGGGAAGCGACGCTCCCACACGGCGCGGCCGAGGTGGCGGCCGTCGAGCCACACGTGCGGCCGGCCGGTCTCGCCCATGCGGCGGGTGATGGCCTTGGCGACCACGTCGCGCGGCGCGAGGTCGGCGAGCTCGTGCGTGCCGAGCATGAAGCGGTCGCCGGCGTCGTCGACGAGGTGGGCACCCTCGCCGCGCACCGCCTCGGAGATCAGCGGCTGCTGGCCCGAGGAGTCGGGGCCGAGCCACATCACGGTGGGGTGGAACTGGACGAACTCGAGGTCGCGCAGCCGGGCGCCGGCGCGGAGGGCGAGCGCCATCCCGTCGCCCGTGGAGACGCTCGGGTTGGTGGACTGGCTGAAGACCTGGCCGAGGCCCCCGGAGGCCAGCACGACGGCTCGGCAGTGCACCGCGCCGACGCCGTCGCGCCGGCCCTCACCGAGGACGTGGAGGGTCAGGCCGGCGACGCCGCCGTCGTCGCCGCGGAGGAGGTCGACGGCCAGCGCGTGCTGGACGACCCCGATCTCCGGTGCGCGCTCGACCGCTGCGATGAGCGCGCGCTGGATCTCCGCACCGGTGGCGTCGCCCCCGGCGTGGGCGATCCGGTCGCGGAGGTGGCCGCCCTCCCGCGTCAGCGACAGCTCACCGCCGGGGTGGTGGTCGAACTGCGTGCCGAGCGCGATCAGCTCGTGGACGGCCCCGGGTCCCTCGGTCACCAGCACGCGCACGGCCTCGACGTCACAGGCTCCCGCGCCTGCGACGAGCGTGTCGCGCTCGTGCTGCTCCGGGGTGTCCTCCGGCCCCAGGGCGGCCGCGATGCCGCCCTGCGCCCACTGGGTGGAGCCTGCGCCGAGGACGTCCTTGGTGACGACGAGCAGGCGCAGCGACGGATCCGCCGCGTGGATGCGCAGCGCAGCGGTAAGCCCCGCGATGCCCGACCCGACCACCACGACGTCGGCACGGGTGGTCCACCCGGGCGCGGGGGCGCGGAGCCGGCCCGGGACCGGCCGGTGCGATGTCATCCGGGCAGGCTATCGAGTCGCCGACCGGCGGATCCCTACCGGGCGACGAGGTCGCCGCGGCTCAGCGAGGTGTCGCCGAAGGTCTCCGCCGGGTCGTGGCCGGTGGCCAGGACCTTGTTGTCGGCGTCGACGAACACCACGCGCGGCTGGAGCTGCTTGGCCTCGGCCGTCTCCATCTGGCCGTAGCCGATGAGGATCACGGTGTCCCCGGGGTGCACCAGGCGGGCGGCGGCACCGTTGATGCCGATGACGCCCGAGCCCCGCTCCCCGGCGATCGTGTACGTCTCGAGGCGGGCGCCGTTGGTGACGTCGACGATGTGGACCAGCTCGCCCGGCAGCAGGTCGGCGGCGTCGAGCAGGTCCTCGTCGACGGTCACCGAGCCGACGTAGTGGAGATCGGCCTGGGTCACGGTGGCCCGGTGGATCTTGGACTTCATCATGGTGCGCAGCATCAGCTGCTCCTCTCACTGGTGGTCGAGGCCGCGTGCGCGGTCCCCGCCGGGGTCGCCCCAGGGCCGGCCTGAGGCGTGATGCGGTCGAACACGACCGGCACGTTGTCGATCAGCCGCGTGGTGCCCACCCGCGCGGCGACGAGGATGCGGCCCTCGCCGGTCTCCGGGGGCTCGCCGAGGTCGGGCGAGGTGAGCGCGAGGTAGTCCAGCTCCAGGCCCGGCTCCGACTTGAGGACCGACATCGCGGCCCAGCGCGCCGCCGGCACCCCGTAGCGCGCGCGTTCGCGCGCTGCCCGGAGCGCGCGACCGAGGGCCGTGGCCACCTGGCGCTCGTGGGCGTCGAGGTAGCGGTTGCGGCTGGAGAGGGCCAGCCCGTCCGGCTCGCGCACGGTCTCCGCGCCGACGACCTCGATGCCCAGGCACAGGTCGCGGACCATGCGGCGGACGAGGACCAGCTGCTGGTAGTCCTTCTGCCCGAACACCGCCACGTCGGGGCGGACCAGGCCGAAGAGCTTGGCCACCACCGTCAGGACGCCGTCGAAGTGGCCGGGACGCGAGGCGCCGTCGAGGATCGTGGCGAGCGCTCCGGGGGCCACGGTGACACCGTCGCGGACGGAGTCGTGGCTGAAGCCGCCGGGGTACATCTCCTCGACGCTCGGCGCGAAGACCACGTCGACCCCCTCGGCGGCGCAGACCTCGAGGTCGGCGTCGAGCGTGCGGGGGTAGCGGTCGAGGTCCTCCGTCGGCGCGAACTGCATGGGGTTGACGAAGATGCTGACGACGACCGGCCCGTCGGTGGCCTGCCGGGCCACCCGCATGAGGCTGGCGTGGCCCTCGTGGAGGGCGCCCATCGTGGGCACGAACGCGACGGCGTCGCCCGACCTGCGGGCGGCGGCGAGCAGGCCGGCGAGCTCCTCGCGGGTCGACGCGAGGACGGGAGCTGCGGTCATCGAGGGCCGGTGCCCTGCTCGACGGAGGTCTCCGCGGCCGCGAGGACGCGCAGCATCTTCGACGCGCGGATCGGCAGCAGCCGGCCGTCGGTGACGGACCGGTCGAGGGTGGCGTGCGCCATCGCGAGGTAAGACGGCAGCGTCTGCGGGGCGTCGGCGAGCAGGCCCGCGACGTGAGCGCGGACGGTCTCGACGTCGCCGCGGACGATCGGCCCCGTGAGGGCGGCGTCGCCGTCCTCGAGGGCGTTGTCCAGCGCGGCGGAGAGCAGCGGGCGCAGCGTGGCGGCCGGGTCCTCGGCGCCGGCGGCGGAGAGGATCTCCATCGCCTCGGCGACCAGGGTGACGAGGTGGTTCGCGCCGTGGGCGAGTCCGGCGTGGTAGAGCGTGCGGCGGCCCTCGGGCACCCACATCGCGCGGCCGGCGAGGTCGACGACCAGGGACTCGGCGAGGTCGCGGTCGGCCTCGTCGGCGGTGACGCCGAAGACGCAGCCGGACAGGCGCGGCAGGTCGACCTCGGTCCCGGTGAAGGTCATGGCAGGGTGCATCGCGACGGTGCGGGCACCGACGGCGCGGGCGGGCTCGAGCACCGCCAGCCCGTGGCGGCCACTGGTGTGGACGACGACCTGGCCCTCGCTGATCGCACCGCTCGCGCTCAGCATCGTGACGACGTTGGAGAGCATGTCGTCGGGGACGGTGAGCAGCAGGAGGTCGCTGCGCCGCGCCACCTCGGTCGGCTTGCCCGCCCGGACTCCGGGGAGCAGCACGTCGATGCGGGCTCGCGAGGCGTCGGACTCGCCGGCGGCGGCCACGACCTCGTGACCGGCGGAGCGAAGCGCCGCGGCCAGCACGGCGCCCACGCGCCCGGCACCGATCACGCCGACGCGGAACACGCGCACAGGCTTCGTCATGTCGACCTCTTCGTTTCAGTCCCTCGCGGGTACCGATCTACTGCGATCACCGTCGAGCCTACGCCCGCGGATTCCGCGGCGGAACCGAGCGTGACCGTGACGCACGCCACGCGTGACGCCGGGTCAGCGGCGCAGGATGCGCCGCGCCGCGGAGCTGCCGGCCAGCTGCCCGACCTGCACGAGCACCACGATCACGATCACCGCCGTCCACGTGACGACCGTGTCGAACTGGCGGAAGCCGTACTGCAGGGCGAAGTTCCCGAGGCCGCCGCCGCCGACGACCCCTGCGACCGCGGTCATGTCGACGATCGCGACGAACACGAAGGTGTAGCCCAGCACGAGCGGGCCGAGCGCCTCGGGGATCACCACGGTGCGCACGATCCGCGCCCGGCTGGCGCCGACGGAGCGGGCCGCCTCGATGACACCGGGGTCCACCGTGACGAGGTTCTGCTCCACGATGCGGCTGATGCCGAACATCGCCGCGATGGTCAGCGCGAAGATGATGGCCGGGTTGCCGATCCCGGTGCCCACGACCACGCGGGCGAGGGGCTGCGCCGCGGCGATGAAGATGACGAACGGGATCGGCCGGAAGAAGTTGACGAGCACGTTGAGCACCACGTTCACCGGCCGACTGGCGTAGAGACCGCCGCGCCGGGTCACGTACAGCGCCAGCCCGAGCAGCAGCCCCAGCAGCCCGCCCAGGGTCAGCGTGATCGCGACCATGTAGAGCGTCTCCCAGGCCGCCGACCAGAAGAGCGGCCAGAGCTGGCCGATGTTGGTGTCGGTCATCGCGCCAGCTCTTTCAGGGGGACGAGCACTCGTACGGCGTCGACGGCGGCGTCCACGGCCGCCGGGTCGCCGTCGAGGGCGAGGGTCAGGTTGCCGAAGGTCTCCCCCTGGACCTCCTCGATCCCGCCGAAGACGAGCTCGAAGCGCACCCCGTGGTCGAGGAGGACCGCGAAGACGTCGCTCTGGCGCACCTCGTCGCCGCGGAACGCGAGCTTGACGAAGCGCCCGGCGTGCCGCTCGTGCAGCGCCGCGAGCGCCTCCGCGCCGGGCTCGTCGTCGACGATGGTCGACACGAACCGGCGGGTGACCTGCTGCTGCGGGTCGGAGAGCACCCGGACCACAGGCCCCTCCTCGACGATGCGGCCGGCCTCCATCACCACGACGCGGTGCGCGAGGCTGCGCACGACGTCCATCTCGTGGGTGATGACCACGATCGTGATGCCCAGCTCGCGGTTGACGCGCCGCAGCAGCGCGAGCACCTCCTGGGTGGTCTCCGGGTCCAGCGCGCTGGTCGCCTCGTCGGCGAGCAGCAGCTTCGGGTTGGTGGCGAGCGCCCGGGCGATGCCGACGCGCTGCTTCTGACCGCCGGAGAGCTCCTCCACGTGGCTGTGGGCCTTGTCGGCCAGGCCGACGAAGTGCAGCAGGTCGGAGATCCGCCTGTTCTGCTCGGCCCTGGGCACGCCGGCGACCTCGAGCGGGTAGGCGATGTTGCCCCAGACCGTGCGCGAGCCGAACAGGTTGAACTGCTGGAACACCATGCCGATCCCCAGCCGCACCTCACGCAGCTCGCGCTCCCCGAGGGTGGTGATCTCCCGCCCGTCGATCCGCACGCTGCCCGAGGTCGTCGTCTCGAGCGCGTTGATGAGCCGCACCAGCGTGGACTTCCCGGCGCCGGAGTAGCCCACGATGCCGACGATCTCCCCGGCCTCGACGGCCAGGTCGACGCCGCGGATCGCCTCGACGGCCGCGCCGCCGCGGGCGGCCGGGAACGTCTTGTGCACGTCGGTCATCTCGACGAGTGGCATCGCGGGCTCCTCCTCCTGCGCGTCGGCGTTACTGCCGGGCCTCGGTGTCGGCCTCGACCTCGTCGAGCGAGGCCTGCAGCTCGTCCTGCGGGATCTTGACGAGCTCGGCGGTGCCGCCGGAGACGTCCTGCACGCCGTCGAGGACGGCCTGGGTCTCCTGGTAGATCTCCACGAGCTCGAGCAGGGCCGGGTCGTCCCGGTCCTCGGGGCGGACGGCGAAGATGTTGACGTAGGGCAGCGCGTTGGGGTCCTCGACGTCGTCGGTGGCGAGCGCGTCGGCGAAGGAGAGGCCGGCCTTCTCGACGAAGTCGTTGTTGATGACCGCCGCGGCCACGTCGGGCAGCGACGTGGGCGTGAGGTCGGCCTTGATGGCCTTGACCTGGACGCGCGAGGCGTCCTCGTCGATGTCGGCGAGGGTCGAGTAGATGCTGCCGCCGTCCTCGAGCGTGATGAGGCCGGCCGACTGGAGGATCAGCAGGGCGCGGGCCTGGTTGCTGTCGTCGTCGGGCACGACGACGGTGTCGCCGTCCTGGATGTCCTCGACCGAGTCGACCTTGCTCGAGTAGAGACCGAGCGGGTAGATCGCGGTGGAGCCGAGCGGCACCAGGTCGTCGTCGTTGGCGACGTTGTACTCCGCGAGGTAGACGATGTGCTGGAACTGGTTGATGTCGAGCTCGCCCTCGCTGAGAGCGGGGTTGGGCTGGGTGTAGTCGGCGAAGTCCTTCACCTCGAGGTCGATGCCCTCCTCCGCGGCGGCGTCGACGAGCACCTGCCAGTAGGGGTCGCTGGCCCCGACCGTGCCGAGGACGACCTTGGTGCTCTCCTCGCCTGCGGCGGCACCGGCGTCGTCGCCGCTGCGCGACCAGACGACGCCGCCGACGACGGCGAGGACGACCAGCACGGCGATGGCGATCAGGAGGGGCATACGCCGCGAGGTGGGCGGCGCGATCTGCGGGTTGGTCTCGGACATGGCGGAGCCTTTCGTCGTACGCACGGGAAGGGCGCGGCGCGGGACGCCGTCACCTGGCGTGGCAGGCGGTCCGCCCTGGACGAGCGCTACTGATCGCTGCGCGCAGGGCTGGAGCCACCGAGGGCCACAGTCCGGCAACCGCCGCGCCCGGGGCCGGTATGCCCCGATCACCTGTGAACCCGGTCACGGACACCGGCCCGACGCGCGCTCGCCGACGTCACCTCGCCCGGCTGGCGCGGTCGACGGGGCCGCTCCTCCGTCGCCTGCTCGGGTAGTCCACCGGGCAATGGCTCCGGATCGCGGCCATCGCCAGCCGTTTCCCGGTGGACTACCCGGAGGCGCGGAGCGGTCAGGCCCGCAGGTGCAGCTTGGCGTGGTCGGGGTCGTCGACGACGAAGGGCCGCGGCGCGCGCGGGAGCCACGCGTGGGTGACGTGGTCGACGACGTGGACCCCCTCGGGCGACTCGATCTCGATGACTCCCTCGGGCACCTCCCCGGCGTGCAGGGCGTTCCACACCAGCCACTCGCGGCGCTTGCGGCGGTTGCGGATCGACGTGGCGAACGACTCGGGGTTCGTCCAGTGGGCGAACTCGTCGCCGTCGAGCCACTTGAGCTCCACGCACAGCCCCTGCGGCAGGGCGAACATCTCGATCCGCTCGGGGGTCGTGCGGATCTCCCACTCGGGCGCCTTGGTGTAGACGTAGTCGGGGCTCATCGGGAAGCCCCACTCCTCGATGTTGCGCAGCCCGAGGTCGAGGAACGCCCGGCGCTCGGACTCGACGTAGAGCCCGTGGCGCGGGAACCGGATGACCGCCTCAGCCGTGCCGACCTGCCACGACAGGTCGGACATCGAGACCTCCCCCTCGGTGGTGAGCACCATGTCGCCGTCCCACTTCCACGAGTAGCGGGTGCGGACGTGGGAGAAGCACCAGTTGTAGAAGTAGGCCAGGGAGTGCACCGAGCGCTCGTTGACCGCGAGGTGCTCCGCGCCGGCGCGGGCCACCCGGAACGGGTACTCCCGCAGCGTGAACCGGTCGGCGAGCCCGTGCTCGGCCGCCACGCGCAGCGCCTCCTCGCCGGTGCCGTCGTCGGAGCCGTTGTCGACGAGCAGGACGTGGTCGCAGGCGCGCAGCAGCGGCGGCAGCACGAAGCGCAGGCCGGGCGCCTCGTTCTTCACGCGGAGCACCGCGGTGGCGCCGCGGCGCAGCCCACCGGGCTGGTGCCACGGCCAGACGATGTCGAAGTCGGTGTGGCCCTCGATGTTGCTGACGCCGTGGCCCGACCCGATCGGGACGGTCACTGCTCGTCCCGCGTGCGGCCCAGCGCCTTGCGGACGCCGCGGCGCACCGATGGCGGGATCGCCGCGCGCACGTCGTGGGGCACGCGGTCGGCGAGCGACCTCGACGGCTCCTGCGCGGCGGCCTCGGCCAGCGCGCGGCGCCGGGCCTGGTGGCGGGCGTGCTCGGCGGTCGAGCGGCTGATCGCCTCCGCCTCCTCGTAGAGCTCGACGTAGGCCTCGCGCAGCTGGTCGAAGGTGGCGTGCGCGCCGGGGGTGTCCCCGCCCTCGTCGGCGAGCTTGTTCAGCTGCTCCCACGTCGCGGCGGTGAGGTCGTGCAGCCGCTTGGGGAGCGCGAGGTCGGCGAGGGTCGAGGTGACGCGCCTGAGGTTGGGGTCGATGAAGCGGTGCACCTCGCGGATCTGGTCGCTGCGGGTGTGGATGATGGTCTGCAGGTCGAGCGCGTGGCCCAACGCGGTCGTCGTGCGCACCCAGTCGGTGAGCAGGTCCTCGTAGCGCACGAAGACCCGGCCCCGGCCGGCGCCGGCGTCACCCACGCCCTCGACGCTCCGGGTGGCGCGCTCGGTGTGCAGCAGCATGTTGACCCAGCTGGCGGCGAGGTGGGCCGAGCCGAGCTTGTTGGCGTAGTACTTCTGCTTCGAGCCGACGACCTCGGCCGGCGGGCGCAGCATGGTGGCGAAGACGGGTGTCGCGCCGGTGCGGATCGCAGCCACCCGCCAGAGGCCCAGGAACCAGCTCAGCCGCGGGTCCTTGACGACGAGCTCGGGGTGCTCGGCGAAGTGCGGCTCGAGCCACTCGCTGACCCGGATGCGCGCCGGCTCGCGGCTGCAGATCCGGCCGGTGTCGAACCACGCGCCCGGACGGCTGTCGCTGACCTGGACGAGCGCCTCCTTCAGCCACTCGTCGTGCACGTCGACGACCCACTGGGGCTCGCTGAACCCGCGCGGGTTGGAGTCGTCCGGCGGCACCTCCGGCAGCGGCACGTGCATCCCGAGCCGGGACACGATGCCGGCGAGCGTGCTGGTGCCGCTGCGGCCGGCCCCCGCGACGAAGAGGACCTTCCGCGGCACGCCCTCGGGATTCATCTCGTCGATCGCTCGTGGCTGCTCGGTCACGGCCGTGAGCCTACCGGTGGCTAGAGTCGCCGCCCGTGAGGCGTTGGTTGTCCCGAGGACCCCTGGTCGGGGTGGTGATCCCGGCGTACGGCGTCGAGCGCTGGCTCGACGAGTGCCTCGGCTCGCTGGTGGCCCAGACGCACCGGCGCTGGGAGGCGGTGATCGTCGACGACGGGTCGACCGACCGCACCGGCGAGAAGGCCGACGCCTGGGCCGCGCGCGACCACCGGATCTCCGTGGTCCACCAGGCCAACGCGGGGCTGGGCGCCGCGCGCAACACCGGGGCCGCGCACGTGCGCGGCGACTACCTCGCCTTCGTCGACTCCGACGACCTCCTGCAGCCCACCGCGTTGCGCACCCTCGTCGACTCGCTGGAGGCGTCGGGCTCCGACTTTGCCACCGCCTCCGCGCTGCACTGGCTGTCGAAGGACGACAGCGACCTCGACGGCCCGCTGACCGAGCCGCGGTGGCTGAGGCGGCTGCACACCCCGCCGATGCGCTCGGCCCGGATCGAGCAGCGACCCGAGCTGCTCGGCGACATCTTCGCCTGGAACAAGCTCTTCCGGCGGTCGTGGTGGGACGAGCAGGCGATGTCCTGGCCCGAGGGCGTGCGCTACGAGGACCAGCCGACCACCACCCGCGCGTTCCTCGAGGGCACCTTCGACGTGCTCGGCGAGACGACCTACCTGTGGCGGATCCGCGAGGGGTCGATCACGCAGACGCGGGCGACCGTGCAGGACCTCGCCGACCGCTGGGAGACCAAGCGGCGCTCGCTGGCGTCGGTGCGGGCCCACGGGTCGGTCGAGGTCGAGGAGATCTTCCTCGACCGGGTGCTCGCCGGCGACCTGTGGCGCTACTTCCAGCTCGTGCCAGGGTGCTCGACGCAGTGGTGGCGACTGCTGCGCTCGGGCGTCCTGGAGCTCTGGGGGCAGCGCTCCCTCGTGCACAGCGGCCTGCTGCCGGTGCACCGGCTGGCGGGCTGGCTCGTCGAGCAGGACCGCCGCGCCGACGTCGCCGCGCTCATGGAGTGGGTCGCCACCCTCGACGGGCCGGCACCGCGGGTCCAGGACGTCGCGACCGGGACGTGGCGGCTGTCGGTGCCGCACGCGGTGCTCGACGACACCACCGTGGATCCCGCAGCCCTCAGGCTGCGGGACCACGAGGTGGGGTCCTGACGGGCGGGGCTCAGACCAGGCCCTCGGACTCGAGGAAGTCCTGGGCGACGTCGGCCGGCTCCTCCCGGTCGACCTGCACCCGGACCAGCAGCTCGGCCAGCGTCTCGTTGTCGAGGGCGCCCATCAGGTCGTTGAGCAGGCCCTCGACGTCGGGGTGGTCGGCGAGGAACTGCGAGGACACGGCCGGGACGAGGTTCTGCGCGGGCTGGATGCCCCGGTCGTCCTCCAGCAGGAGGAGTCCCTGGTCCTCGAGCGTGCCGTCGAGCGTGCTCGTCTGGCCGAGCTGGGCCTCGCCGTCGAGCACCGCCTGGAACGTCTCGGTCGAGGCGTAGCCGAGCGGCTCGAGGGTGATGTCGATGCCGTAGGTGTCGACCAGGCCCTTCTCGCAGTCGGTGCGGCCCTTGCAGTCCGGCGCCGCGGCCAGCGTGACCGCCTCCCCCTCGAGGTCGGACAGCTTGGTCACGCCCTCGGCGTCGGAGAACTCCTGGCTGACGAAGTAGCCGTTGGCCGAGAACGCCTTGGAGGGCTCGAGCAGCGTGATCCCCTTGTCCTCGAGCAGCGAGGCGCCGGCGTCGATCGTCTCCTGCGCGTCGCTGGTGGACAGCGGCTCGGCGTCGGGGCCGTAGGCGTCGGTGTTGAGCTGGTCGACGACGCCGGCGACGTACTCCGGCGCGATCTGGACCGAGTCGGGCATCTCGTTGAGGTAGACCGGGCGGGTGTCGACCAGGCGGGTCTCCACCTCGTAGCCCTCGCCCTCGAGGACCTGCTGGTACATCGCGGTGACGAGGGCGGCCTCGTCGAAGCTCTGGCTGCCGATGACGACGGACGTGCCCTCGCCCGCGGCGGAGCCGGAGCCGGTGTCGTCGTCGGAGGGGAGGTCGTCGCCGGCGCAGCCGGCCATGAGGGCCGTCAGGGCCAGTGCCGTCACCGCCAGCAGCGGGCGTCGTGCGTGCATGTCGTGTTCAACCTTCTGTGTCCCGTGGCGCAGCCACGCGTGTCCGGTGATGCGAGCGGAGACCGCTCAGTCCCCGACGGGGGCTGCTCACACGGTAGTCGGGCCCACCGACACGGCGTCGGGGGCACGGCCGGAACGACCCCGCGGCAGGGGGTCGACGGCTCGCTGGGCTGCCGCAGCGGCGAGCTCGAGCACGAGCGCCACGACGGCGACCACGACCGCACCCGCCATGCCCTGCGCGTAGTCGTTGCGCGCGAAGCCCTCGGTGATGATGCGCCCCAGCCCCGGCCCGGCGACCAGGGCGGCGATGGTGGCCGTGGCCCAGACCTGGACCAGCGCGAGCCGTACGCCCGAGGCGATCACCGGCAGCGCGAGCGGCAGCTCCACCTGCCGGAAGCGCTGGCGGGCCGCCATGCCCATGCCGTCGGCCGCCTCGAGCACCTCCCGCGGCACCTCGCGCACGGCCACGTAGCCGTTGGTGATGATCGGCGGCAGCGCGAACAGGACGAGCGCGATGAGCGTGGCCAGCCCGGCGCGCCCGTAGGGACCGAAGTCGGACGACCCGGGCCAGTCGGCGGCGACGAGCACGGCGAGGAGGGCGAACGTCGGCACGGCCCGGCCGACGTTGGAGACGTTGACGGCCACGAAGCCGCCGCGCCCCACGTGCCCGAGCCACAGCGCGAGGGGCAGCCCGAGCAGCACCGCGGCGACGAGGGCGGTGGCGGTGAGCAGCAGCTGCTCCAGCAGCCGGGCCACGAACCCGCCGCCGCCGGTCCAGCTGTCGGCGTCGAGCAGGTAGTGCCACGTGTCGGTGAACAGCTCCATCAGCGCGCACCCGCCGCCCAGGGCGTGAGCACCCGTTGCAGTGCGACGAGCAGCAGGTCGATCACGACCGCCAGCAGCACGCAGAGGACGGCGGCGGTGGTCAGCTCGGCGCGGAAGTCGCGCTGCACGCCGTGGGCGATGAGGTTGCCGAGCCCGCCGTACGCCACGAGCGTGCCGACGGTCGTCAGCGCGACCGTGGACACGGCGGCGACCCGCAGGCCGGCCATCGTCACCGGCAGCGCGAGGGGCAGCTCGATCCGGGCGAGCATCCGGGCGCGGCCGTAGCCCAGGCCCCGGGCGGCCTCGCGGACGTCGTCGGGCACGGAGCGGAGGCCGTCGAGGAGCGCACGCACCACGATGGTGAGCGCGTAGAGACCCAGGCCGATGACGACCGTGGCCGCGGACAGGCCGGTGAAGGGCACCAGCAGCGGCAGCAGCGCCAGGGACGGGACGGTGTAGACGCCGGTGCTGAACCCGAGGACCAGCGCCTCGAGCCGCGGGACCCGGCGGGCGAGCAGGGCGAGCGGGAAGGAGAGGGCCACGCCGAGCAGCAGCGCGGCCACGGTGATGGTGACGTGCTCGACGAGCGCGTCGGCGATCTGGTCGTGCCGGTCCTCGACGTACTGCCAGCAGAACCACTCGTTGACGAACCGGCTGTAGCAGCTCGGGCCGTCGGCTGCCGCACGTAGGGTCACCGCATGGACGCTACCGCCATAGGGGCCGAGCCGGCCCCATCCGAGCCCGGAGCAGCAGGGGCCGCCGTCGACGCCATGATCCGGCTCGAGGGCGTCGGCAAGACCTACCCCGACGGCACGGTCGCAGTCCACGAGCTCGACCTCGAGGTCGGGCGCGGCGAGATGGTGTGCCTCGTCGGGCCGTCGGGGTGCGGGAAGTCCACCACGCTGAAGATGATCAACCGGCTCATCGAGCCGACCACCGGACGCATCTGGCTCGACGGGCAGGACGTCACCGGCGTCGACCCGGTCGCGCTGCGCCGGGGCATCGGCTACGTGATCCAGCAGGTCGGCCTGTTCCCCCACCAGCGCGTCGAGCAGAACGTGATGACCGTGCCGCTGCTCTACGGCGAGTCCCGGGCGACGGCCCGCGAGCGCGCCCACGAGCTGCTGAGCACCGTGGGCCTCGACCCCCGCCACTTCGCGCGGCGCTACCCCCACGAGCTGTCCGGCGGGCAGCGGCAGCGGGTGGGGGTGGCCCGCGCCCTGGCCGCCAACCCGCCCGTCCTGCTGATGGATGAGCCGTTCGGGGCGGTCGACCCCGTCGTGCGCCACCGGCTGCAGGACGAGTTCCGCCGCGTGCAGGCCGAGCTCGGCAAGACGGTCGTGCTGGTGACCCACGACATCGACGAGGCGATCCGGATGGGCGACCGGGTCGCCGTCTTCGCGGCCGGCGGCCGCCTCGCCCAGTACGCCACGCCAGCCCGGCTGCTGGCTCACCCCGCCGACGACCAGGTGGCCGACTTCGTCGGGTCCGACGGGTTGCGGATGCTGACCGTCACGCGGCTGCGCGAGGAGGACCTCGAGCCGCTGGACGGCGTGACCACCGGTGAGCTCGGTGCGGCGATCGACATCGACTCCTCGTTGGAGGAGGCGCTGGCGGCGATGCTGGGGGACGACAAGCCGATGGTCGGCGTGCGGCGAGGCCCGGTCTTCCTCGGTGTGCTGACCCCCGCGGGGGTGCACCGGGCGCTGCGTGCGTCGCTGCGCTCGCGCTGAGCGCCGGCCCGGGCACGGTCGTCAGTCGACGCGCACGTCCTTGTGCCACGACTCGGTGACGTACGTGGTGCCCCAGCCCATCGCGGTGTAAAGCCCCTCGGCGCCGGTCGGCGAGTCCGCGTCGACCTCGAGGCCGACGCGGTCGCGGCCGCGCGAGGCCGCGTCGGCGATGATCGTGCGCAGCAGGCCCTTCGCGACGCCGCGCCCGCGGGCGGACTCGAGCACGCCGAGGTAGGAGACGTACGACCCGTCCGGCCCGTCGGCCGACTCGCTGACCGTCCCGACCAGGGCGCCGGCCGGCTCGGGCCGGCCGCCCTCGCCGTCGACGAGCTCCGCGAGCCACCAGTGGTCCCAGCGGTGGCCGGGGTCCTCGCGGAGGCGGTGGATGAACTCGTCGAAGGTCTCCTCGGCGGAGTTGAAGTGGTCGGTGAAGGCGCCCTCGAGCACGTCGTGGACGGCCCGCAGGTCGGCCTCGGCCGGCATCCCGTCGCCCTGCCGCTCGACCCGGCGGAACACGACGCCCTTGCGCTCCCAGCGTGCCGGGTCGGGGACCAGGTCGGCCTCGGCCGCCTCCACCGAGCGGCTCATCTGCCACCAGGTGCGGACCCGGTGGAAGCCGGCGCCGGACAGCCACCGGTGCTGGCGCTCGTCGTCGGCGAAGGCACCGGTGTCGACCTGCTGGACCGCCAGCCCGCGTGCGGCGCCGACGGACCTCGCCTGGGCCTCCGCCCACTCGAGGAGCAGGTCGCTGCAGCGGTCGGCGAGCGGGTCGTCGAGGTCGCGGTCGACGATGTGGACCAGCAGCATCCGGCCCTCGGCGCGGTCGTGCACACTGCCCCAGGCGCGCACCCGAGCGTCGGGGTCGCGGACCACGACGTTCTCCCGCATCGTCAGGCCACGCTCGGAGACCTCGACGAGCACCTCGCCCGGACCCGACGCGGCCCACCCGCGACCCGCCCGCTCGTGGCCCCGCAGCAGCTCGGTGAGCCGCTCGACGGTGGCGGGGTCCGTACCGTCAGGGGTGTCGACGACCCAGCCGGCGGGGAGTCCCGGGTCCTCGGGCAGGGCCTCGGCGGGGTCGCTCTCGAACCGGTTGTCCTCGGGGATCACGAGCGCCCATTCTTCCGTACGCCCGCGGCCGGCCGCCCCGGCGGTGAGTGGAGCGGGTCCGGGACGGCCCCAGGTGGCCTCCCGCACCGCCCGTGCGGCGGGAGCGGGTCAGGCGCTGCGGTGGTTGCGGCGCGCGGCGGCGGCGCGGAGCGAGTCGAGCTCGGCACGCACGACGTCGAGCTCGGCCTCGAGCTCGGCGACGAGGACGATCGCCTCGGCGGCCCGGGACTCGGCCTCGTCGCGACCCCGCTCGGCGGTGTCGCGGCCGCGCTCGGCGGCGTCGGCGCGGCGCGTCTCCTGCGCGCGCCTGAGGCTCTGCTCGGCGGCGTTCTTCTGCGCGGACGACAGGGCGCGCTCCAGCACGTGGATCGCGTCCTCGCGCTCGGCGATGCGGCGCTCCATGTCGGCGGCGAAGGCTGCCGACTCGGCCGTACGGCGCTCGGTGAGGGCGCGGTACTCCTGCGCCTGGACGGCCCGGTCGCGGGCGGCGTCGCGCCGGGCCTGCAGGAGCTCGGCGTGCGTGATCCGGGTGGCCGCGGCGCCGGCGAGCACCGCCACGACGGCAGCGGCAGCGGTCAGGACGCCCGAGGCGGACGCCAGGGCGCCGGCCACGAGGGCGGCGCCGAGGGCGAGGAGCGCGACGGCGACGACCAGGCGCGTGCTGCGCTGGCGCCGGCGCGCGGGCGTCCGCGACACCTGTGACTGCTGGGGCTGCTGGGAAGGCATGGCGCCCAGCCTAGGTGCGCGGCCGGCCGCCGTCCGCGCGACACGCACGCTCCAGGGCGAGCGAGGCGAGCATCACGCCCACTCCGCCCAGCGCCGCCACCACCGACCGCAGCACCCAGCGGTCGGCGACCTCCGACTGGTCGCCCAGCCAGCTGACGGCGTACCCCACGTAGCCCGCCGCGACGACGGCGCCGCCGAGGGCGCACGCCCGCGCCAGCACCAGGCGGTTGAGGGCCTGCTGGGGGTCGAGGCGCTCGCCGCGGACGTGCACGGTCTGCCACGTGTGCCAGGCGAGGAAGGCCAGGATCGCGGCGACCAGCACGAGGGCCAGTGCCTGCACCCACGACACGAGCGGCGGGCGGCCGGCCACGGCGTCGCCGACCCGGTGGACGCCCCACCCGACGGCGAGCCCGAGGACCGCACAGGTCGTCAGGGCGCGCGCCGAGGTCGGGCGCAGCCGCCCCCTCGGCTCGGGCGGCTCGTCGCCCGGTCCGGCCTGGGTCACCCGTGGCTCACTCGACCTCGAGGTGCAGGTCCTCGCGCCGCTTGACGCCGGAGGAGTCCGCGGCGTCGAGGAGCTGGGCGATCGGTCCCCGGTCGGGGAACACCGCGTCGGGCTCGAGGTCGTACCACGGCTGGAGCACGAAGGCGCGCTCGTGGGCGCGGGGGTGCGGGAGCTGCAGGAAGTCCTCGTTGGAGCGGCGGTCGCCCACCACGATGAGGTCCACGTCGAGCGTGCGGGGCGCGTTGCGCACGTCGGTGCGCTCGCGGGCGTAGGCGTCCTCGATCGCGAGGGCGCGCTCCATCAGGCGGGCGGCCGGGAGCGTGGTGTCGGCCAGCACGACGGCGTTGAGGTAGGGCCCCGAGCCGTCCGGCGCGTCCACCGGCTCGGTCTCGTAGACCGGGGAGACGCCGGTGACGAAGAAGTCAGGAGTGTCGGCGAGCGCGTCGACGGCACCCTGGAGCGAGGCCAGGCGCTCCCCGACGTTGGACCCCAGCGCGACGACGACCCGCCGGATCGGGTGCATCTCACCGGTGAGGGAGTCGGCGTCCACGATGTTCGGGTTCGGTGTCTCAGTCATGAGAGGTGTCTCGCCTTCTGGTGATCGTCAGCGCGACGTCCGAGTACGTCGCGTCGATGGGCGCATCAGGTTTGTGGAGCGTGACTCGGGCCCATTGAACACGACCGTCCAACAGGCACACATCGGCGATGCGCTGGGCGACGGTTTCTATCAGGTCGACCGGGTCGCGCTCGACGGCGGCCTTCACGTCGGTGACCAGCGTCCCGTAGTTCACGGTCTCCGCGAGGTCGTCCGACGCCGCCGCGGGGCGGGTGTCAATGCCGAGCACGAGGTCGACGACGAAGACCTGTCCCTCGCGCCTCTCGAAGTCGAAGACACCGTGGTGCGCGAAGCACTCGATGCCGGTCACGGCCAGCTCGTCGCTCATGCCTCGTCCTTCCCGTGGGGGGCCGGCTCGCCCGGACCTCCCGGAGCCAGCGCCCGCACCACCGCGAGGGCGTCCCGCGTGGCGCGTACGTCGTGCACGCGCAGGACGTCGACCCCGCGGCCGGCGAGCAGCGCGACCAGGGCGGCGTGCGCGTGCTCGCGCCCGTCGACCGGGCGCGGGGCGCCGTCCTCGGCCAGCAGCGAGCCCAGGAACGACTTGCGGCTCGCCCCCACCAGCAGCGGCCGGCCGAGCCCGCGCAGCACGTCGAGCCCGGCCAGGAGCTCCCAGTTGTGGTGCGGCTGCTTGGCGAACCCGAGCCCCGGGTCGACGACGATGCGCTCCAGCGCGACGCCGGCGGCCACGGCGGAGTCCAGGCGCTCGGCCAGCTCACGGCGCACGGTCGCCACGACGCCGTCGGGTGAGTAGTCGGCGAAGTCGCGCATCCGGTCGGCGTGGGCACGCCAGTGCATCGCCACGTAGGTCGCGTCACCGGCGGCGACGACGTCGAGGATGCGCGGGTCGGCGAGCCCGCCGGAGACGTCGTTGACGATCCGGGCCCCCGCCGCGAGGGCCGCCTCGGCGACCTCCGCGCGCATGGTGTCCACCGAGACCAGGGCTCCGTCGCCGGCGAGCTCCTCGATGACAGGGACCACCCGGTCGAGCTCCTCGGCCACGAGCGGGCGGGTGGCCCCGGGCCGGGTCGACTCGCCGCCGATGTCGAGGAGGTCGGCGCCCTCCTCCAGCAGCCGCCGCCCGTGCGCGACCGCCGTCTCGGTGGTGTCCCAGCGGCCCCCGTCGGAGAAGGAGTCGGGCGTGACGTTGACGATGCCCATCACCCGGGGGACCCCGGGCTCGTGCCGGAGGCCGGCCTCGCTCACCTGGTGCCCGAACGGATCAGCGCCATCGCCTCGGCACGCGTGGCCTGGTTGGTGAGCATGGCGCCGCGGACCGCCGACGTGATGGTGCGCGCGCCCGCCTTGCGGACCCCGCGCATGGTCATGCAGAGGTGCTCGGCCTCGATGACCACGATGACCCCGCGCGCCTCGAGGATCTCCATCAGCGAGTCGGCGACCTGGGTGGTCAGCCGCTCCTGCACCTGCGGGCGCTTGGCGTAGACGTCGACGAGGCGGGCGAGCTTGGACAGCCCGGTGATCTTGCCGCTCTCCGCCGGGATGTAGCCCACGTGGGCCACCCCGGTGAAGGGCACCAGGTGGTGCTCGCACATCGACCAGAGCTCGATGTCGCGGACCAGCACCATCTCCTCGTGACCGATGTCGAAGGTGGTCGTCAGCACCTCCTCGGCCGTCTGCCGAAGGCCCTGCGTCAGCTCGGCGTACGCCCGCGCGACCCGGGCCGGCGTCTCGCGCAGGCCCTCGCGAGAGGGGTCCTCGCCCAGGGCGGCGAGCAGCTCGCGCACCGCGGCCTCGGCGCGGGCGTGGTCGAACGGCGGCACGTCCTCGGGCGCCCGGTCCGGGGCGGAGATCGGGTCGGTCACGGGGCGTCCGGGCGTGGCGGGACGGGCGCCTCCGGACCGACCTCCGGCGTGCCGTGGAGGTCGCCGCCGGCTCCCGGGGGCGTCAGGATCGCGCCGGCCTCCGGCTCCTCGGCAGCCGCGCCGGCCAGGGCACGGTCGCGGATCTCCTGCGGGATGTCGACGGGCGGGATCGAGGAGGGCACCCGCTCGGGCGAGCCCGTCCAGGCCGGGCGCGTCGGGCGCCGGGTGAGCGGCTCGAAGATCTCGGCGATCTCCGCCTTGTCGAGCGTCTCCTTGTCCAGCAGCGCCAGCACGAGCGCGTCGAGCACGTCGCGGTTGGTCTCGAGGATCTCGAAGGCCTCCTGGTGCGCGTGGTTGAGCAGCGCCTTCACCTCCTCGTCGACCGCCGCGGCCGTCTTCTCGGAGTAGTTGCGCGTGTGGCCCATGTCGCGACCCAGGAAGGGCTCGGAGTTGCTGTCGCCGAGCTTGACCGCGCCGAGGCGCTCGGTCATGCCGTACTGCGTGACCATGGCGCGCGCCAGGTTGGTCGCCTTCTCGATGTCGTTGCCCGCTCCGGAGGTCACGTCGTGGAAGATCAGCGCCTCCGCCGCCATCCCGCCCAGCATGTAGGCGAGCGAGTCGAGCATCTCGCTGCGGGTCTGGGAGTACTTGTCGCGGTCGGGCAGCACCATCGTGTAGCCGAGCGCGCGACCGCGCGGCAGGATCGTCACCTTGTGCACCGGGTCGGTGCCGGGCAGCGCCGCCGCGACCAGGGCGTGGCCGCCCTCGTGGTAGGCGGTGATGAGCTTCTCGCGCTCGCTCATCAGGCGCGTACGACGCTGCGGGCCGGCGATGACGCGGTCGATCGCCTCGTCGAGCGAGGCGTCGGTGATGAGCTTGGCGTTGCTGCGGGCGGTCAGCAGCGCGGCCTCGTTGAGCACGTTGGCCAGGTCGGCGCCGGTGAAGCCGGGGGTGCGACGGGCGATGCTCATCAGGTCGATGTCCTGCGCGATCGGCTTGCCGCGGGAGTGGACCTTGAGGATCTGGTAGCGGCCGTTGAGGTCGGGGGCGTCGACCTGCACCTGCCGGTCGAAGCGGCCCGGGCGCAGCAGCGCGGGGTCGAGGACGTCGGGGCGGTTCGTGGCGGCGATGAGGATCACGCCGCCGCGCACGTCGAAGCCGTCCATCTCGACGAGCAGCTGGTTGAGCGTCTGCTCGCGCTCGTCGTGGCCACCGCCCATGCCCGCACCGCGGTGGCGGCCCACGGCGTCGATCTCGTCGATGAAGACGATGGCCGGCGGGTTCTCCTTGGCCTGCTCGAAGAGGTCGCGGACGCGGCTGGCACCGACGCCGACGAACATCTCGACGAAGTCGGAGCCGGAGATGGAGTAGAAGGGCACCCCGGCCTCGCCGGCGACGGCGCGCGCGAGGAGGGTCTTGCCGGTGCCGGGCGGGCCGTAGAGCAGCACGCCCTTGGGGATCTTGGCGCCGACGGCCTGGAACTTGGCCGGGTCGGTGAGGAACTCCTTGATCTCGCCGAGCTCCTCGATCGCCTCCTCGCAGCCGGCGACGTCGCTGAACGTCGTCTTGGGCATGTCCTTGGTGATGAGCTTGGCCTTGGACTTGGCGAACTGCATCACCCCGCGGCCGCCGCCGCCCTGGGCCTGGTTCATCAGGAAGACGAACAGCAGGATGATCAGCGCGAAGGGCAGCAGCGTCGCCAGCAGCGAGCCGAGGAAGCTCGGCTGCGGGTTGTCGGAGTCGTAGTCGGAGATCGTGCCCTCGGCGAACTGCTCCTTGACCGCCTCCAGCAGCGCCTCCTGCTCCCCCTGGATGTAGTGGGCGGTCACCTTGTCGCCGTCGTCGCGGGTGCCCTCGTCGAGGGTGGCCTCGATGACCTGGTCACCGTCGATGAACAGGATCTCGTCGACCGAGCCGTCGTCGATGTAGGAGGCGAGGGTCGAGGTCTTGACCTCGTCGTAGCCGTCACTGGGCGCGAGGAACTGGATCGCCAGGAGCACCGCGAAGGCGGACAGGACGATCCACAGCCAGGGACCCTTGAATATGCGCTTCACAGGCAACTTTCACCGGTTGGGGATTGAGGTGGCGACGCCGGACGTCACCGGGAGGCTCATTCTTTCAGGCGGGGTGTAGCGGGGCGACCCCCGCGAGCGGCGGCCGCTGCGGGGTCAGCTGTAGACGTGGGGGGCGAGGGTCCCGATGTCGCGCAGGTTGCGGTAGCGCTCGCGGTAGTCGAGGCCGTACCCCACGACGAACTCGTTGGGGATGTCCCACCCGACGTACTTCGGCTCGACGGGCATCGACAGGGCCTCGGGCTTGCGCAGCAGCGTGGCGATCTCGACGCTCGCCGGGTTGCGGCTCGAGAGGTTGTTGACCAGCCAGCTGAGGGTGAGCCCGGTGTCGATGATCTCGTCGACGATGAGCACGTCACGGCCGCTGATGTCGGTGTCGAGGTCCTTGAGGATCCGCACGACGCCGGACGACTTGGTGCCCGAGCCGTAGGAGGTGACGGCCATCCAGTCCATCTCCAGGTGGCCGGGCATCGCGCGCGCGAGGTCGGCCATCACCATCACGGCGCCGCGGAGCACGCCGACCACGAGCAGGTCGCGTCCCGCGTAGTCCTCGGAGATCTGCAACGCCATCTCGGCGAGCCGCTGCTGGATCTGCTCCTCGGTGAAGAGGACGTTGACCAGGTCGTGCTCCACGTGGGACGAGTCCATGGGCTGCAGCCTAGGGCGTGCGTCGGCGCGGTCCTCACCCCGCCAGCAGGTCGACGACCACCTCGGCGAGCTGCTTCAACGAGAACGGCTTGGTGACGAAGCGGGTCGCGCCTGCGGCGGTGGCCCGGTCGCGGGTCTCGGCGTCGGCGTGCGCGGTGACGATGACGACGGGTGCGTCGCGCAGGTGCGGCAGCTCGCGCAGCCGGGCGCAGAGCTCGCCACCGTGCATGCGGGGCATGCTCCAGTCGAGCACCGCGGCGTCGCAGGTGGCCGTGGAGGCGAAGTCCAGCGCCGCCACCGGGTCCGCGAAGTCGTGCACCCGCAGCCCGCGTCCGGTCAGCGCGAGGACGATGAGGTCGCGGATGTCGTCGTCGTCCTCCACGACCAGCACGCGGTCCATGACGTTCCTCCGCTCTGGAGCACCCGGCGCCGGGTGCGACGACCCGACGTACGTGGCCCTGCGCACCCTACGGGACGTGGGCGTGCCCGGACGAGCGTCACCGAGCCTCGAGCACGAGCAGGCCGCTGCGCCGCAGGGCGCGCCGGTGGCCGGGGAGGTCGATCCACTTCTGCCCGCGCCAGTCCGTGAGCAGCGCGTCGACCGCGAGGACGTGGTCGCGGGTGAGCTCCGACGGCGGCACGCCCGCCGCGAGCGCCGCGCGGTGCACGACGCGGTGCCGCAGCGCCGGCGCCTCGGCCGCCAGGGCGGCGACGTCGAGCCCTCCGTCCCGGGCGGCGCGGTCGTACGCCGCCGCGGCGAGCTCGTCGAGGAGGGCGGTGTCCTCGCGCAGCTGGTCGGCCGTGCGGGCCAGCGCCTCGGCGATCCCGGGGCCGAGCTCCGCCTCGAGGACGGGCAGCACGTGGTCGCGCACCCGGACGCGCGTGAAGCCGGGATCGTGGTTGTGCGGGTCGTCCCAGGTCTCGAGGCCCTCGACCTGGCAGGCCGTCACGGTGTCCACGCGGCGCACCCCCAGCAGCGGGCGCACGAAGACGTCGAACGCGGGCCGCATGCCCTGCAGCGACCGGCCTCCCGACCCGCGGGTGAGGCCGAGCAGCACCGTCTCGGCCTGGTCGTCGAGGGTGTGCCCCAGCAGCACCGCCCGCGCCGAGAGGTGTGCGGCGACCTGCTCCAGGACGGCGTACCTCGCCTCGCGGGCGGCGGCCTCGGGACCGAGCCCCGACGCCGTCCCCACGTCGACGCGCGCGGTGAGGGTCTCGTCCACCCCCATCGCTGCGAGCTGGGAGACGACGCGGTCGGCCTGCGCGGCGGAGCCGGGCTGCAGGCCGTGGTCGACGGTCACGCCGACGACGCGCAGACCGAGCTTGTGTCCCTCGAAGACGGCGGCCGACGCGAGGGCCAGGGAGTCGGCGCCCCCGCTGCAGGCGACTCCGACGGTGTCGCCGGGCGACAGCTCGGACAGCGCCGCCCGGACCGGCACGCGGACGGCGGCGACCGAGGGGTGCAGGGTCACAGCACGCGGGCGACCCAGGCGTCGGGGTCGGCGATCTCGGCCTTCGACGGCAGGGTCTCCGGCCCCGTCCACACGGCGTTGAAGTCGGCCATGCCGACCTTGTCGACCACGTGACGCACGAACACCGCGCCGTCGCGGTACTGCGCCATCTTGGCGTCGAGGCCGAGCAGCCGGCGCAGCAGCCTGTCGATCGAACCGGCGCCCTTGCGTCGCTGGTTGAACTTCTGGCGGATCTCCGCGACCGACGGGATGACGGTGGGTCCGACGCCGTCCATCACCACGTCGGCGTGTCCCTCCAGCAGCGACATCACGCCGGTGACCCGGTCGAGGATCTCCTTCTGCTCCGGCGAGGAGACGAGGTCGATGATGCTGCCGTCGCCGCCGCGGATCGCCTCGGCACCGCGCCGCAGGCCGTCGAGGAGGGCGCTGGGCTCGATGGTGTCGGCGACCGCGTGCATCTGGCTCATCAGGTGCTGCCCGAGCCACGGGTTGGCGGTGAACTGGACGCGGTGGGTCTCCTCGTGGAGGCACACCCACAGCCGGAAGTCCGTCGGGTCGGCACCGATCTCGCGCTCGACGTGGACGATGTTGGGCGCCACGAGCAGGAGCCGGCCGTGCGGCTCGTGGAACGGGTCGAACTGGCCGAGCACCTTGCTGCTGAGGAAGCCGAGCAGCAGGCCCACCTCGGCGCCCGTCACCCTGGTGCCGACGACACCGGCGAGGGCCGAAGGCGCGCCCCTCTTCTCGACGAGCCGGTCGACGACCGGGGTGAGGATCCTGGCGAAGCCGTCGGCGTTCGCACGCAGCCAGCCGCGGCGGTCGACGACCAGCACCGGCGCGGTCCCGGCCTCCGCCTGCAGCCCGGTGAAGTCCCGGACCAGCGGGGTGGAGCGGGCCGCACCCTCGCGCAGCTCGAGCACGGCGGCGGCCGCCTCGTCGGCCGACACGTCGGGTCCCGGCCCGGCGATGCGGGATCCCACGGTGACGGCGAAGTCCCAGTCGACGAGGTCCATGTGCCGACCCTAGCCGGGGGCGAGGAATCGCCTCCCGGACCGCGGGAAGGGGACGTCGCGCGGGCGCCGGGGCTGCGCGGCGGGACGCAGGCCCTAGCCGGCCGACGCAGTCGTCGAGCAGCGGCAGGCAGCCAGGGCGGCGGCGGCGCGGTCCAGCGCCTCCTGGGCGTCGAGGCCGTCCTCGGGGGCGACCCGGTCGGCGGCGAGCACGAACGCCATCGGCGCTCCGTCGCGGCCGACCGCGATCCCGGCCAGCGCGTGCACCCCGGTGAGCGTGCCGGTCTTGGCCCGGACCAGGCCGCGTGCCACGGCAGGCCCCTCGGCGAACCGGTAGGTCAGCGACCCCGTGAAGCCGGCGACGGGGAGCCCGGTGACCAGGCTGCGCAGGCGCTCGCCGTCCGGGCCGGCCGCACGCTGGACGAGGCCGAGGAGGGTCGCGGTCGAGACCCGGTTGCGCCGCGAGAGCCCGGAGCCGTCGCGGACCCGGTCGCGAGCGACGTCGATGCCCATCGCGCGGAGCGTCCCGGTCACGCCCGCGGCGCCCGCCTCGAAGGATCCGGTGCCCGACGTGGCGATGCCGACGTGGTGGGCGACGACCTCCGCGCCCTCGTTGTCGCTGACGTCGATGATCCGTTCGGCGACCTGCGACAGCGGGGCGCTCTCGACGGCGGCGAGCTGCTCGGCCCCGGGAGGGGCCGCGCCGCGCCGCGGCGCGCCGACGACCCGGAGTCCCGCGGACCGCAGGCCGTCGGCGAGGACCCGGGCCGCGGCTAATGACGGGTCGTCCGAGCGGGACTGCCCGTCGGCCTCGCGCCCGCCGTCGACCATGAGCGAGGTGATCGGGCTGACGATGTCGTCGGGGACGTAGTCACGACGCCAGGCCGGGTTGTCGGTCGGGCCGCTGAAGAGGGTGTCGTCGAAGCGGACCTCCACCCGGCCGCGACCGCCGAGGGCGTCGGCCACGGCCAGCGCCAGCGTCGTCACGTCCGCGCGCGGCGGGTACGCCGAGCCCGCCTCCGCGAGGGTCACCGGCTCGCTGGCCAGGAGCGGGTCGCCCCCGCCGACGAGGACGACCTCGCGCCGCGAGGCACCGCGCACGACCCTCGTGGTGAAGGTGTGGTCGGGGCCGAGGACCTCGAGCGCCGCGCCGAGGGTGAGCAGCTTGGTCGTCGAGGCCGGCAGGTAGCGCCCGTCGCCGGAGGTCCACACCGGTGGTCCCGGCGCCAGCGAGGAGACGGCGCCGACGACGTGGCGGCCGAGGTCGGGGTCCGCGAGCTCGTCGGAGACCGCGGCCGCCACCCGCGCCGGCACGATCGGGGCCGACGCGTCGATCGGGTGCGCGGGGGCGGCGGGCGGGGACCACGCGGGCAGCTCGAGGCCCGCCGGCGGAAGCATCTGCTCCGGCTCGGTCACCGGGTCCGCGGCGAGCCACGGCAGGTAGCGCTGTCCCCACTCGAACCGGTGGGCGCCGACCCCCGTGGCCAGCAGCGCCAGGACCAGCACCGTCGGCAGCCACACCGTCACGGGGTGGCGTACGTCACGTCGCCGCCGTTCGGGCCTCTTCGCTTCGCGCATCGGGGCCATTGTGCGCGAGACTGCCCCGAGGACAACGCGTCGGGCTGCCGCCCGGTCGCGGCGAGCGGCCCGACGACGTGCCGGAGAGTGGAGGAAGACGTGCTGACGTTCGACGTGGTGGTGGAGATCCCCAAGGGTGAGCGCAACAAGTACGAGGTCGACCACGAGACCGGACGCATCCGGCTGGACCGCATGCTCTTCACCTCGACGGCCTACCCCGCCGACTACGGCTTCATCGAGAACACCCTCGGCCAGGACGGCGACCCGCTCGACGCGCTGGTGATCCTCCAGCAGCCGACCTTCCCCGGGTGCATCATCGAGTGCCGCGCGATCGGCATGTTCCGGATGACCGACGAGGCCGGCGGCGACGACAAGGTGCTCTGCGTCCCGAGCCACGACCCGCGCCTGGAGCACCTGCGCGACATCAACCACGTCTCCAAGTACGACCGCCTGGAGATCCAGCACTTCTTCGAGGTCTACAAGGACCTCGAGCCGGGCAAGTCCGTCGAGGGCGCCGACTGGGTCGGCCGCACCGAGGCCGAGGCGGAGGTCCGCGCGTCGTTCGAGCGGTTCGAGACCGAGGGCCACGGCAACGACCTCGACAACATGGCCGACGACAGCCTCGGCGAGGACGCCTGAGCCCCCAGGCCGGCCCGGTGGGCAGGCTCGTGCTCGCGGCCTGACCCCCACCCCCCGGACCCCACCCCCGGCCCCACTCCTGGGCGCTGAGGGGTCAGGTCCGTGCCAGGAAGGCGTCCACGGCCCGGGCGACCTCCAGGTGGATCTCGACGGTGCGGACCGCGTCCGACGTGCCCATGGAGTGGTCGGCATCCGGCACCTCGAGGACCTCGCAGCCGCCGCGGGCCAGCGCTCGGGCCACGCCGGGCTCCCACAGCTCGTCGGCCAGCCCGCCGACGAGGAGCTGCCGGCCCGGATGGGCGCCGATCGCGTCGGCGACGACCGGCTCGACGAGCAGCGGGGTCAGCCAGACGGCGTCAAGCCCGTGCTCGGCGGCGTACGAAGCGGCGCGGGTGCCGAGCGACTTGCCGACGACGAGCACGCGGTCGGCGCCCTCGGCGGCGTGCGCCGCGGCCACGTGCCGGCGTACCCACGTCCCGGGGTCCTCCTCGCCGCGGGTGGTGGAGTCCCACCACAGCTGCTGGACGGTGAACCCGTGCTGCAGCAGCGCGCGGCGCGCGAACTCGAGCAGGGGCGCGCTCGGTGAGTACGCCCGGCCGGGGGCGACGAGCGCCACGCCGCGGCTCGCGCCGGGCGGCTCCCAACGGGTCGGCAGGCCGCCGAAGGTCATGGCCGGGGCCCCCTTCGTGCCTCGGCAGCAGCTCAGCGCTCCGGGCAGCGGCGACAGGCTGTCGCCGGGGCCGGGGGCGCCCATCTCAGCCGTCCGACCCGACCGGCCACGACAGGAGCTCCGGGCTGCGCAGCATCTCCTCCGGCACGCCGAACGCGTCCACGAGGTCGACCGCCAGGGGCCGGATCTTGCGGCACAGCGCGTTGACCTCGCGGCTGATGGCCTTCGAGCGAGTGCTGGAGAGGCGGCCGTGCTCCATGAACCAGGCGCGGTCGGCCTCGATGGTGGTGAGGGCGTGGAGGTCGCAGAGCAGGTTGAGCGTGACCTTGAGGTCTCCGTCGGGGAGCTCGGCGGCCTTGGCCACGAACGCCTCCAGCACGAGCCGCTCGGTGTGGGCGCGGGCGGCGGCGATGACGTGGTCCTGCACGCGGGAGAAGACCGCACCGGGGTTCATCCCCTGGTCGATGCCGCGCTTGAGCCGCCGGGCGACGCTGCCGATCATGTGCTCCTCGCGGAAGCGCAGCATCGCGAGCTGGTAGTTGGGGTCGAGCAGCCCCGTCTCCTGGTCCCAGGTGTCGCCGCTGGGGAGGAGGTCGCGGACCGACTGGACGAGCTTGTGCACCGCGGTGCGCTCGACGACGGTCTCGACCGCGAGGCCCGCGACGAAGCGGGCCATGCCGAGCTGGTCCATGTCCTCGAACTCGCCGGCGTAGTCGGTCAGCAGCCCCTTGGCGACGAGCTGGAGCAGGACGTGGTTGTCACCCTCGAAGGTGGTGAAGACGTCGGTGTCGGCCTTGAGGGCCGCGAACCGGTTCTCGCTCAGGTAGCCCGCACCGCCGCAGGCCTCGCGGCACTCCTGGATGGTGCGGGTGGCGTGCCACGTCCCCAGCGCCTTGGTGCCGGCGGCGCGGGACTCCAGCACGCGCCGGGCGTGCTCGTCGCTGCCGGGCTCGGTCGGTCCGGGGCCGGAGAACACCTCGTGCAGCTGCCCGGACACCACGTCCTGCGCGAAGTGGAGCGCGTACGTCCGGGCGAGCAGCGGCAGCAGCCGTCGCTGGTGCATGCCGTAGTCGAGGAGCACCTGCTCCTCGTCGGGCGAGGTCGCTTCGAACTGCCGGCGCCGCTCGGCGTAGCGCGTCGCGATCGTCAACGCGACCTTGGCGGCGTTGATGCCGGCGCCGCCGACGCAGACGCGGCCCTGCACGAGCGTGCCGAGCATGGTGAAGAAGCGCTTGTGGGGGTTGTCGATCGGCGAGAGGTAGCGGCCCTCCGGCGTCACCTCGGCGAACTGGTTGAGCAGCGCGGTGCGCGGCACCCGGACCGCGTCGAACCAGATCCGGCCGTTGTCGACGCCGTTGAGACCCATCTTGGGGCCGCAGTCCTCGATCCGCACGCCGTCGACGACCCGCCCGCCGTCGCGGACCGGGACGACGAAGGCGTGCACCCCGTGGCGCTCGCCGCCGACCTCGAGCTGCGCGAACACCACTGCGAGCTCGGCGTGGGCCGCCGCGTTGCCGATGTAGTCCTTGCGGCTCGCCTCGTCAGGAGTGGTGATGACGAACTCCTGCGTCTCCGCGTCGTACGTGGCGACCGTGCCGAGGGCCTGCACGTTGGAGCCGTGGCCGCTCTCGGTCATCGCGAAGCAGCCCATGGTGCGGCCGCTGACGAGGTCGGCGAGGTACGCGTCGTGGTGCGACCTCGTGCCGAGCTGGAGGATCGCGCCACCGAACAACCCGAACTGGACCCCCACCTTGACCAGCACCGACAGGTCGCCGAAGGCGAGCGTCTCGAAGGCGGCGATGGAGGCCCCGATGTCGCCCCCGCCGCCGTACTCCTCGGGGAACCCCATGCCGGTCTGCCCGGTCCGGGCCATGAGCACCACGACGTCCCTGACCCGCTCGCGGAAGTCGGCGGTGGTCATCTGCTCCTGGTCGAGGAGGACCTGCGCGTGCTCGGCGAGGTTGGCGCGGACGAGGTCGCGCACCTCGCGGTAGCGGCCGTCGAGCAGCGCCCGGAGGGCCGAGACGTCGACGGACGGCTGGCGGTAGCCACTGTCGTCGGCGTGCACGCCGTCGTCCTCGACCCGCTCGACGGCGGGCGACTCGGGCTGCACGGTGGGGATCTCGTCCGCGATGGGCGGGACCTGGTCGGTGGCCATGCCGACAACGTAGCCGTGGGGGTAGGTTCACCGCGATGAACGTGTCGGATGCCACCTCCTCGGGCGGTCCGCTGGGGACCATGCCCTACAACTTCGCCGTCGTCGGCGTGCAGAAGGGCGGCACGTCGACGCTGGCGGTGACGCTGAACCAGCACCGGCTGGTGTGCCAGGCGCCCGACAAGGAGCGGCACTACTTCGACGACGAGACCGTCGACTGGTCGGCCCCGGACTACGAGCGCGACTACACCGCGCCGCGGCGCGCGGCCGTCCACAGGCTGCTCGGCGACGCGTCGCCCACCTACCTGTACTGGCCGCGCGCGCTGGAGCGGATGCGGGCCTACAAGCCCGACATGCCGCTGATCGCGGTCTTCCGCGACCCGCTGGAGCGCCTGTTCTCCCACTGGGTGATGCTGCGCTCGCGCAACCTCGCGTGGCCGGACTGGCCCGACTTCCTGACGGAGTGGCCGCACACGTCGCTGCCCGACGCGGTGCCTGACGACGTACGCACCATGCGGTGGCGGCACATGACGGGACTCGCGCGCGGGTTCTACGGCGAGCAGCTCCAGCGGGGGTTCGAGCTCTTCGACCGGCAGCAGTGGCTGCTGCTCGAGCTGCGCGCGATGCTGGGCGACTTCGAGGGGACCGTGCACCGCACGACCGACTTCCTGGGCCTGCCGCGCTTCGAGCAGGTGCCGCCGCTGCGGAACTGGCATGCCGGCGCGGAGCAGGTGCCCGGCACGCCACCGACCGCCGACGACCTGTCCCGCGTGGCGGAGGTCTACGCCAAGGACCTGGCCCTCTTCGAGGAGCTCTCGGGGATCGACACCTCGGCGTGGCCGACCCGGCTCGTGCTCGACGGGGACCTGGACCCCGGCGAGCTCGCCGACCGGTTCGCGCGCAAGGTGCGGTAGACCGCGTCCCCGGTCGTCAGGGCCGGGCGAAGAAGTTCGGCGCGCGCCAGGAGTACATCGACTCCCGCGTCACCGGCCGGCCGGTGCGGGGGGCGTGGATGATCTGGCCGTCGCCGACGTAGAGCGCGACGTGGTAGATCGAGCTCGGGCTGCTGGAGGACCCCCAGAACACCAGGTCGCCCGGAGCCAGCTGGCCTGCGGTGAGCTTGGTGGACTGGGTGTACTGCGCCACCGAGTAGTGCGGCAGCGACCGGCCGCCCCTCGCCCAGGCGGCCGACGTGAGCCCCGAGCAGTCCCAGGCGTCCGGGCCGGCGGCGCCCCACCTGTAGGGCTTGCCCAGCTGCGAGGTCGCGAAGGCGATCGCGGCGGTCGCGCCGGTCGCCGGGGCCGGCGGGGTGGGCGGCGGGGTGGGGGTCGGGGTGGGCGGCGGGGTGGGCGGCGTTGTCGGGGTTGGGCTGGGCGGCGTTGTCGGGGTCGGGGTGGGCGTGGGGGTGGGCGTGCCGGTCGGGGTCGGGGTGGGCGTGGGGGTGGGCGTGCCGGTCGGAGTCGGGGTCGGCGTGGGCGTGGGCGTCTGGGTCGGCGTGGGCGTCTGGGTCGGCGTGGACGTCGGCGTCTGCGTGGACGCTTGCTGCTCGAGCTCGGCCTGCGCCTGCGCCTCCGCCTCGGCCTGGGCCGCGGCAGCGGCGGCCTCGGCGGCGGCCTGCTCGAGCGCGCGCTGGCGCCGCTCCGCGAGCCGGACGCTGATGCCCTCGAGCTCGGCGAGCTCGGCGATGAGGTCCGCCCTCGTCGTCGCGATCGACTCCGCCCGGACGCCGGCGGCGGCCTCGGCGGCGGCGGCCGCGTCCCGGGCCTCCTCGGCCTCCGCAGCCGCGCCGGCGGCACGCTCGGACGCCTGCTCGGCCGTGCTGGCGGTGACCTCGGCGACGGCCGACGCGGCGATGAATGAGTCGTACTGGTGGTCGAGCGCGTCGGAGGTGTTGCCCATCGTCACGGTGCGGTCGATGAGCGCCTCGACCCCGTCGGCCTCGACGATGGCCGAGAGGCCCTGCACCTGGCTCCCGTCCTCGTAGGACTGCACGACCGTTGCGGCGTAGAGGTCGCGCTGGCGCTGCACGTCCTCGCGTGCTGCGGCCGCAGCGGCCTCGGCCTCCCTGGCGTCGCGGCGAGCCTCGGCAGCGCGCCAGCGAGCCCCGTTCCAGGCCTCGGCGGCCCGCGCGGCGCGGTCCCCGGCGGACTCGAGCTCGAGGCCGGCCCGGATCAGGTCGGCCTGGACGGCGGCGACGTCGCGGCCCTTCTGCTCGACGCTCTCGCGCGCGGCGGAGACGTCCGCCTCGCTGGGGACGGTCTCGTCCGCGAACGCCACCCCGTGGCCACCCCCGGCCCCGAGTCCGGCGACCAGGACGACGGCACCCACCCAGCGCGACGTCGTACGCCGCCGGGTCGGTGACGGGTGGTGCGGGCGGGCGACGGGCACAGTGGCTCCCCTACGTGAACTCGGGACCGCGCGACTTCCCCATCGCACGGGCAACGCGAAGCACGTTAGTGAACTTTTGTCACACTGTGAACACTTTTCCCAACTTTCTCACGCATCGACGGCGTGTCGGCTTGAGAACTACACGCTTGTAGTTCTATGGGCCGCCCGCCGGCGGCGCCTGCGTCATACGAACCGGCGCCTATACGTACGCCTTCGCATGACGCAACGGCCCCCCGCCGGGCAGCGTCATACCAACCCGCACCCATACGTACGCCTCCGCATGACGCAACGGCCTCCCGCCGGGC